>SCOX01000003.1 GCA_005503055.1 Lysobacteraceae bacterium P
ACAAGAACCCGCCGATCGTGCTCAACGCGTTCGCCAACACGTTCGATCCGCAGTACGAGCTGCCGGGCCAGTTCTTCTACTTCCGCTACTCGCAGAAGTTCTGATCGGCACATCTGGTTAGCAAGGAAGCCCGCCCTCTGGCGGGCTTCCTACTTTCGGCTGCAAACGACCGCTTGCCGGCATCTTTGGCCTGTCGTCGAGGTCGGTCGCCGGTCATTCGGCGAGCGCAGGGATCCAGCTCGATTCCAATCGGCCTGGAATTTGGCCGTATACAAAAAAACCCCGCCTTTCGGCGGGGTTTTCGGTGTTGCATCCGACAAGCCGGAAGGCGGCTTACTTGATCTTGCCTTCCTTGTAGATCACGTGCTTGCGAACGACGGGGTCGTACTTCTTGACCTCCATCTTGTTCGGCGTGTTCTTCTTGTTCTTGTCGGTGGTGTAGAAGTGACCGGTGCCGGCCGAGGAGATCAGGCGGATCTTGTCGCGCTTGGAAGCCATGGGTCAGTTCTCCTCAGATCTTCTCGCCGCGGGCGCGCAGCTCGGCGAGGACGGCATCGATACCGTTCTTGTCGATGGTGCGCAGAGCGGCACTGGAAACACGCAGCTTCACCCAACGGTTCTCCGAAGCGACCCAGAAGCGGCGCTCGTGGAGGTTGGGAAGGAAACGGCGGCGGGTCTTGTTCATGGCATGCGAGACGTTGTTGCCGGTCGTCGTTCGCTTGCCGGTTACTTGGCATACACGGGCCATACGCACCTCGAAAGGTAAATGGTGTCTCCCTTGGCCAGGGAGGCGGCGGCCCCTCCGCGCCCGGACTTCCGGAGGCGGCGCACGATACGGGTGAAAGACCTGGCTGCCGGTGGCGGGACGGAATCGTGCTTCCGGATCCCGCCCGGTCGTGGCCCAGAAGGGCAGACCGGACGCAGCGAGCCGCACATTATGCCCAGGTCGACGGGCTCCGGCAAGCACTTATCCACAGAGGCGGGAGGCGCTCCCGCCCGACCCGGCCGGATCAGAAGACCTCGTCGATCTGGGCCACCTTGCCGTCCTTGACCGTCATCAGCAGGGTCTTGCCCTCCTGGCGGTACTCCCAGCGCTCGGCCTCGTGCGCACCGAACTTGTTCTCCACCGGCTCCTTGTGGACCGGGGCGCCGGCCAATTCGATCAGTTTTCCGGCGCTGTCGCCGACCGTCAGGACCCGGTTGCCGAATGCATACGAGTCGGCGGCCTGTGCCGCACCCGTAAACATCATCAGCCCCAACAACGACACCATGGCGGTACGCATATCGATCCTCTCCCGTGATGGACGCTGCCGCGCGCCGGACCGCCGTCAACGCCGCCAGGCCGGCGGCGTTGACACGCCGTCAGCCCGCCTTCGGCCCTGCGGACTTTGCGATGAACGCCCGCACCTGGTCCTCCAGCACCGGCAACGGCACGGAGCCCTCGCTGAGCAGGGCGTCGTGGAACGCCTTGACGTCGAACTTCGGCCCCAGCGCCTTCTCGGCCTCTTCGCGCAGGCGGACGATGGTGATCTCGCCCAGCTTGTAGCTCAGCGCCTGGGCCGGCCAGGAGATGTAGCGGTCCACCTCGGTGGTGACTTCATGCTCGCTCAGCGCGGTGCGATCGCGCAGGTAGGCGAGCGCCTGGTCGCGCGTCCAGCCCTTGTGGTGCACGCCGGTGTCGATGACCAGGCGGCAGGCGCGCCACATCTCATAGGTGAGGCGGCCGAAGTCTTCGTAGGGCGTCTGGTAGATGCCCATTTCCTTGCCGAGCTTCTCGCTGTACAGACCCCAGCCCTCGCCGTAGGCGGAGATGTACGTCTCGCGACGGAACGCGGGCAGCGCACCTTGTTCCTTCGCGAGTGAACCCTGCAACGCATGCCCCGGCGCGGACTCGTGCAGCGTCAGCGCCGGCAGGTTGTAGAGCGGACGCGAGGGCAGGTCGTAGGTGTTCACCCAGTACGTGCCCGCGCCGCCGCGGCCGCTGGTCCAGAACGGGGCGATGTCCGGCGGCACCGGGATGATGGTGAAGCGTCCGCGCGGCAAGGTCCCGATGAACTTGCCGATCTCTCCATCCACGCGCTTGGAAATCCATGCCGCGCGATCGAGCAGCTCCTGCGGCGTGGTCGCATAGAACTGTTTGTCGGTGCGCAGGAAGGTCAGGAAGTCGCCGAAGCTGCCCTTGAAACCGACCTGCTGGATGATCGCGTCCATCTCGCCCTGGATGCGCGCGACTTCCGTAAGACCGATCTGGTGGATCTCCTCGGGACTGAGCTCGAGCGTGGTGTATTCGCGGATCTGCTGGCGGTAGAAGTCCGCGCCGCCGGGCATCTGCTCTGCGCCGAGGGTCTTGCGCGCATGCGGCACGTAATCGTTGCGGAAGAACACCAGCAGCTTCGCGTAGGCCGGAACGACGCGATCGCGGATCGCCGCGGCGCCGGCATCGCGCAGGCGCGCCTGGTCTGCGGCGGAAATCGACGCCGGCATGCGCTTGAAGGGTTCGAAGAACGTCGACTGCTGCGGGTCCTTCACGTCCGCGACGGAGGCGATCGACACGTCGCGACCGTCCAGCACCGCGTGCGGGACGCTGAAGCCGCGCGACAGGCCCGCACGCATGTTGGCGGTGTGCTGGTCGAAGTAGCGAGGCACGTCGCGCAGACGGTCGATGTAGGCCTCGTAATCGGCGACGCTGCGCAGCGGCTTGCGCGTCATGAAGCCCAGGTTCGACCAGAACGAGGAATCCGAATTGAACGGCATCTCGTACGTGCGCAAGCGCACTTCGGCGGCTAGGTTCTCCACCTGACCGCGGTAGACGGCGTAGTTGACCTTGTTCTGTTCGCCCAGTTGCGCGACGTCGATGCCGTCGAGCTGGCGCAGCACGTCGTCCCATACCTTCAGTCGCGCCTTCTGGGTCGCGGCGTCGACCGAGGGCAGCGTATGGCGGTCGCTGGAGCCGTCGTTGTCCTCGTCGGCGGCGCCGGTCTCGGCCTGACGCCACGTCCATTCCTTGTCGTAGATGGCCTGGAAGCGGTCGTCGACGGGCCCGGCGAGTGCAGCCGAAGAGACGAGGGCGAGATGGGCCGACAGCGCGGCAGCGAGAAGGAGTCGTTTCACGGGATTCCCTGGGCGATGGACCGCCGGATCATCGCATCCGGCGCGCGCCGAACGCATGGGCCGGAGGGGCGCCCGAACGGGCCACTCGCGCAAATCATGACGACGGCCGGATTCGGCAAAAGGCGCCGGGGCCCTCAGGGGCGGATTTTCCGCTTACGGCCGCACGCTTGGCCTGGATCCCGGCCTTAGCCGGGATGACGGGGTGGTTTGGTTTCCCGACTCACGACTCACGACTCCCGAATCCCGACTTCCGACTTCCGACTCCCGACTCCCGACTCCCGACTCCCGACTCCCGACTCCCGACTCCCGACTTCCGACTTCCGAATCCCGAATCCCGAATCCCGAATCCCGAATCCCGAATCCCGATCCCGATCCCGATCCCGATCCCGATTCCCGGCAATCAATGCGTCCCGCGATCGCGTTTCCACCCGCGGTGCCTGATGTCCAGGTACAGGCTGTATCCCGCGGTGAAGGCGGGGAACAGGTTCTGGATCACGCCGACCGAGTCCTGCTTTTGCGAGAACACGAAATACGCCAGCGTCATCGCGCTGCCGACCAGGCTCATGTACCAGAACAGGCGCGGGATCACCGGCCGGCCGTACTTGCGCGAGGCGACGAACTGCACCAGCCAGCGCCCGCCGAACATCAGCGCGCCGGTGAGGCCGATGATCTTCCACGGCGACATGTGCAGCCCGGTCCATTCGAGCCACGCGATGGGGTGATTCATGAAATCGTATTCCACGGAAACTCCCGGATCAGATTTCTTCGGTGCGCGTGACCTTGCCGCGGCGAATGAGCCACGCCACGCCACGCAGGTCGTTGATGCCGACGAGTGCGCGATCGAGGTTGTTGTATTTCGACACGCCGGTCGAACGCGCGCGATGGTTCACCGGCACGCTCGTCGTCTTGAACCCCGCGCGCTGCATCAGCGCGGGCAGGTAGCGGTGCATGTGGTTGAAATGCGGCAGTTCCAGGAATGCCGCGCGCTCGAAAAGCTTGATGCCGCAACCGGTGTCGGGCGTGTCGTCGCGCAGCATGCGTGCGCGGATCGCGTTGGCCCACTTGGAGGCCCAGCGCTTGCTGCCGCTGTCGCGCCGGTTCACGCGCCAGCCGCCGAACATCTTCACGTCCCCGGATTTCGCGCGCTCGGCCAGGAGCTTGGGGATGTCGGCCGGATCGTTCTGTCCGTCGCCGTCGAGCGTCGCGATCCACGTGCCGCGCGCGGCCTTCACGCCGTTGCGGATCGCGGTGCTCTGGCCGCTCTGGGTGACGTGGTGCACGACGCGGAGCTCCGGCACGTCGGCCTTGAGCGCGCGCAGGACCGCGAGGGTGTCGTCGCTGGAGTTGTCGTCGACGTAGACGATCTCGAAATCGCCACCGTCTTCCGGCGCGCGCCCGCGCAACGCGGCGGTGATTTCGTGCACCAGCGGCGCGACGTTGTCGCGTTCGTTGAACACGGGGACGACGACGGAAAGGTGCGGGTTCGTGCTCATGGGGTCATGCGTTCTCACCGAAGTAGTCGCGGCACCAGGCCACGACCCGCGGCAAACCGGTTTCGATGGAAGTGGCCGGCTCGAAGCCGAACGCCGCGTGTGCGCGCTGGGTGTCGGCCATGGTTTCGACCATGTCGCCCGGTTGCATCGGCTTGTAGACCTTTTGCGCCTTCACCCCCGCGGCGGCCTCTATGACCGCGATGAAGCGCTCCAGTTCCACCGGCGTGTGGTTGCCGAGATTGAAGACACGGTGCGGGACCTCGCCTTCCGGCGGATGGTCCAGCGCGCCGAGGACGCCGGCGACGATGTCGTCGACGAAGGTGAAGTCGCGCCGCATCTTCCCGTGGTTGAACACGTCGATCGGCCGACCCGCCAGCACCGCGCGCGAGAACAGCAGCGGCGCCATGTCCGGCCGGCCCCACGGGCCGTAGACGGTGAAGAAGCGCAGGCCCGTCGAACGCAGCCCGTAAAGGTGCGCGTAGGTGTGCGCCATCAGTTCGTTGGCGGCCTTGGTCGCGGCATAGAGCGAGCGCGGCTGGTCGATGCGCTGATCCTCCGAAAACGGAGGCTTGGCCGAATCGCCGTACACCGATGACGAACTCGCATAGGCCAGATGCTGCACGCCGCGGTGCCGGCACAGCTCCAGCATGTTGACGAAGCCGGTGAGGTTGCTGTCGACGTAGGCGTGCGGGTGGCTCAACGAATACCGGACGCCGGCCTGGGCGGCGAGGTGGACCACGCGCGTGGGCGCCACCTCGTCGAACAGTGCGGCCAGGCCGTCGCGGTCGGTGAGGTCGAGCGCGCGGATGTCCACGTCCGGGCACAGCGCGGCCACGCGGTCGCGCTTGATCCGCGGGTCGTAGTAATCGTTGTAGTTGTCCAGACCGATGACGGTCGCGCCCCGCGCCTTCAGTGCGCGGCAGGTGTATGCGCCGATGAAGCCGGCGGCGCCGGTGACGAGGATGGTGCCTGGGAGAGTGTCAGCCATCGGTTGTCGTTTTTGGGGGGAAGAGTCAGTCCGGGCCCGGATGGATATCGAAACCCAGTGTCAGTTTGAGGTCGGCCAGCCCGGCGCCGAGTGCCGGGTCCAGCTCGAACCCGAAGGTGTTCTCGCCGAACAAGCCGACGAAAAGCCCGCAGCGGCCACCGCGGATAAAGAAGGTATGCAGCATGTCGCGATGCATCGCCAACCGTTGCTGCACGCCTCGCAGGTAGTCCTGGAGATCCTCATCCGACCAGTTTCGCGATTCCGATGTCAGATTCGTGTAGGCGTAGCTTTCGCGGTACACCCCGTCCAGCGGAACGCCGGCCGCCGTGGCGCGACGATCCCCCGCGCGCCAGGTGCGCGCCGGGGCCAGGCCCAGTTGGTCGAAGAGCGGACGCAGGTCATCGCGCGGGTGCATGGCGCGCAGCGAGACTCGGTAGCGGTACGGGTTCATGCCGGCCGCCTCGGGCTTATTCGGTGACGGTACCGCGCAGCTTTTCCAGCACACCCTCGAGCGAATCGAGGTCGGTGTAGTGGATCACCAGCCGGCCCTTGCCGCCGCGGCCGTGCAGCACGTTGACCTTGGTGTTGAGCGACTCGGACAGCTCGCGCTCCAGCGTGGCGATGTCGGCCTGCGGCCGGGCCTTGGCGGCCTTGGGCTTGACGGAGCTGCTGGTGGGGATCTGGCCCGCCGACAGCTGTTGCACGCGGTGTTCGACTTCGCGTACCGACCAGCCGTGCTCGGCGGCCTGGCGCGCAAGCGCGATCGCCGCCTGCTGCGTCAGCGCGAGCAGGGCGCGGGCGTGGCCCATCTCCAGCGCATGGGTTTCCAGCAGGACGCGGATTTCGGCCGGCAACTCAAGCAGGCGCAGCAGGTTGGACACGGCGGCGCGCGAACGGCCGACGGCCTCGGCGGCCTGGGCGTGGGTCAGGTCGAACTCGTCGATCAGCCGCTGCAGCGCATTGGCCTCTTCCAACGGGTTGAGGTCCTCGCGCTGGATGTTCTCGATCAGCGCCATCGCGATCACGGTGCGGTCGTCGACTTCGCGGATGACGACCGGGATCTCGCTCAGCCCCGCCAGCTGCGAGGCGCGCCAGCGGCGTTCGCCGGCGATGATTTCGTAGCGTTTTCCGCCCAGGTCGCGCACGACGATGGGCTGGATCACGCCTTGCGCCTTGATCGACTCGGCCAACTCGCCGAGCTTTTCCTGGTCCCAGTGCTTGCGCGGCTGGTACTTGCCCGGCGTCAGCGCGTCGACCGGCAGGTGGCGCAGCACGTCGCCCTCGATGGCCTCCAGAACCGGCGCCTCGGCGGCGCCCTTGGGTCCCAACAACGCTTCCAGGCCGCGGCCCAGGCCGCGCTTCTTGGCTACCGTCATGCCGTGGTCTCCTTCGCTTCGGGCGCGCGCGCCTTCGCCGCCTGGTCGCGCTCGCGCTGGCGGCGCAGCACTTCACCGGCCAGTCCCATGTAGGCGATGCCGCCACGGCTGGCGCGGTCGTAGCCGACGATGCTCTGGCCGTGACTGGGCGCCTCGGCCAGGCGCACGTTGCGCGGCACGATCGTGCGGAACACGCGGTCGCCAAAATGCTTGATCAATTCCGCCGAGACCGCATTGGCGAGGTTGTTGCGCACGTCGAACATGGTGCGCAGCACACCTTCGATCTCCAGCGCCGGGTTGAGCCGGCCCTTGAGCGCCTCGATGGTGTCGACCAGCGCGCTCAGGCCTTCCAGTGCGTAGTACTCGCACTGCATCGGCACGATGATCGAATCCGCCGCGGTCAGCGCGTTGAGCGTGAGCAGCGACAGCGCCGGCGGGCAGTCGACCAGGATGAAGTCGTAGTCCTCGCGCAGGCCGGCCAGCGCGGTGCGCAGGCGCTGCTCGCGGCCGGGTTCGGACATCAGCTGCACTTCCACCGCGGTCAGGTCGATGTTGCCCGGCAGCAGGTCGAAGTCCTCGGCGGTGCGCACGATGGCCGTGCGGACCTCGCTCTCGCCCAGCAGGACCTCGCAGATGGAGGTTTCCAGCTCGCGCTTGTCGACGCCGCTGCCCATGGTCGCGTTGCCCTGCGGGTCGAGGTCGACCAGGAGCACGCGCTTGGGCGTGCGCGCTAGCGCGGCGGCCAGGTTGACTGCGGTGGTGGTCTTGCCGACCCCGCCCTTCTGGTTGGCGACGGCGATGATGCGGGCCATGCGGCTCGTCCTGGTCTGAAGGAAACGGAATAGGACCGGCGTGGGGCCGGACCGGAGATTATGCCCGGATGGGAAGTCGCGTGCCCCCTCGCCGGTAGCTGTATGGGCGACCGGCCGGCGGATGCCGTCGTGGCCGGCGCCGGATCAAGCACTTGCGGGCGCAGGCACGGGCCGGCGTTTTCGCTTGGTTTACGAACCTGTGCGGCCGATCACGATCAGGTGCCGCTCCGCATCCAGCCCCGGCACCGTCAGCGGATGCGAGTCCTGCAGTGTCCAGCCGGCGGGCAGCGCCGCGATCTCGTCCACCGGGTGCACGCCTTTCATCGCCAGCAGCCGTCCGTCGGGCTTTAGCAGGTGTCCGCCCAGTTCGAGGATCAGCGGCAACGTCGCCAACGCGCGCGCGGTGATGGCGTCGTACTGGCCGGCTTCGTCCACCGCCTCGATGCGCGATTCGGCCACGCGCGCGTCCTTCAGGTGCAGCTGGCGGATCGCCTCGCGCATAAAGCGCGCCTTCTTGCCGTTGCTCTCCACCAGGGTGACCTTCAGGCCCGGTTTGACGATCGACAGCGGGATGCCCGGCAGCCCGGCGCCCGTGCCCAGGTCGGCCAGGTGGCCGCCGCGCGCGGCCAGATCGTCGAGATACGGGTGCATCGCCAACGAATCGAGCAGGTGCTTGGTGACCATCTCGTGCGGGTCGCGCACGGCGGTGAGGTTGTAGGTCTTGTTCCAGCGCAGCAGCAGGGCGAGGTAGTCCAGCAGCGGCGCGGCCACGGCCGGGTCCAGCGCCAGTGCGCGCAGGCCGTCGTCGAGCGTGCGGCGCAGCGATGGGTCGAAGGGAGCGGGGGTATTCATGCGGCGCGCAGTATCGCCGATGTGGGCGCGGGCTTCAGTCCGCGTGCCCGGCGGCACGCCACGCCAGCGCACCGAGATAGTCCGGTTCGGGCTGGAGTTCGCGCAGGGACCACTGTTCCGGAGCGCCCAACTCGGGATCGCATTCCACCAGGCGCAGTCTGCCCGCTTCCGGGGCGAAGCGCAGCCGGTGCAGGCCGAAGGAAATGCCGTGCCCGTGCGCCTTCAACACCGCTTCCTTGGCGCACCACAGGCGCAGGAAGCCGTGGTCGCGCACCGCCGTCGAAGGCGCGGCATGCAGCCAGGCCAGCTCCGGCGCGGTGAAGAAGCGTTGGGCCAGATCGAGCGCACGGCCTCGCGGGCGCACGCGCTCCAGGTCGATGCCGATCTGTACGTCCTTGCCCAGCGCGATCAGCAGGCCATCTCCGCTGTGGCTCCAGTTGCAGTCCCAGCCTGCCAGGGACTCGCCCAGGCGCGGTCGCCCGCGCGGATCGCGGCTCAAGGGCAGGGCAGCGGCCGGTACGCCCAACTCCGCCGCCAGCCACTGCCGGGCCAGGGGTTCGGCCGGGACGCGCGGCGGGTGCGCCCGCCAGGCCCAGCGCACGGGGGCGGGCTCGGCGGTTGGGGCTGCGGACAGGGACATGAAACGGTCGTTTGGAAGCGTCGACGCCCGCCAGCGTAAAGTAATGGCAGGGGAAGCGGCGTCGCCGCACGAACACCAGCCAAAAGCCAATGTCCGCGGTCGTCGAATCCACCATCGTCGCGTTGTCCTCGCCCGTGCCGTTGATGCACGGCGCCGGCGCGCTTCCCATCGCCTTCGACGAAGGCGGCCATGCCATCGACCGCGACACGTTCGCGCGCCACGTGCGTGCGCTCGCCGCGACGCTGCCGGCCGCGCGCCATGCGCTGAACCTGTGCGAGGACCGCTACCGCTACCTCGTCGCCTTCTGTGCCGCTGCCGCGCGCGGGCAAACCACGTTGATGCCGCCCTCGCGCGCGCCGGGCGTGGTCGAACAGGTGCTCGCGCACTATCCCGACAGCTACTGCCTGAGCGACGTCGACGTCTCGCCCGAGCCTGCCCACTGCGTGCACGTCCCGGCGCTACTGCAGGAACTCGACGGCGAACCGCTGACTGTCGAAGCGCAGGCTTGCGTGGCGATCGGCTTCACCTCCGGCAGCACCGGTCAGCCGCGCGCCTACACCAAGACCTGGGACAGCTTCCGCACCAGCACCGCGCAGAACGTGGCGGCGTTGGACGGCCTGCTGCGCGAGGACGTCACGCACGTCATCGCCACCGTCCCGCCGCAGCACATGTACGGCATGGAGATGTCGGTGCTGTTGCCGTTGCTCGGGCCCGTCGCGGTGCACGCCGCGCGGCCGTTGTTTCCGGCCGACGTCGCCCGCGCGCTGCACGATTCGCCGACGCCGCCGTTGCTGATCACCACGCCCGTGCACCTGCGCGCGCTGGTCGCTTCGGGCCTGGCCTTGCCGCCGTTGGCGGGCATCGTCTCGGCGACCGCGCCGATGCCCCCCGAACTGGCCGCTGAGGCCGAAGCGCGTTACGGCTGCGAAGTGCGTGAAGTCTTCGGTTCCACCGAAACCTGCGTGTTCGCCCGCCGCCGCACCGCACGCGACGCGGCGTGGACGCCGTTGCCCGGCGTGCGTCTGGCGCCGCAGCCGGACGGTACCGCCGTGCACGCGCCGCACCTGGCCGAGCCGGTCGTGCTCGCCGATCTGATGGAAGTCCATGCCGACGGGCGCTTCGAACTGCGCGGGCGCAACGCCGACCTGCTCGACATCGCCGGCAAGCGCGCTTCGCTGGGCGATCTCACGCGCAAGCTGCTCGCGGTGCCGGGCGTCGAGGACGGCGTGATGTTCCAGCTCGATGCGGAGGACGCCATCGGCGTGCGCCGCATCGCCGCGCTGGTGGTGGCGCCCACCCTCGACGAGGCGGCGATCCAGAACGCGCTACGGCAGCAACTGGACCCGGTGTTCCTGCCGCGCCCGCTCCGCCGTGTCGATGCGTTGCCGCGCAACGAGACCGGCAAGCTCCCGCGCCATGCCCTCGAAGCGATGCTGCATGCGCACGAGAGTGTGGCGGTTAGCTAAGGCGCCGGGCCCACGCGGTCAGCGCGGAGGCGGCTACACGTCCGATCGCGCGGCAGTGCCGCGCTAGCGGCCGCCGGCTTCACCCCAGTTCCACCCACGCCGGGGCGTGGTCGCTCGGGCGATCCCAGCTCCGTGGTTCGCGATCGATGCCCGACGCGACGGTATGCGGGCGCAGGGCGTCGGACACCAGCGTCAGATCGATGCGCAGCCCGAGGTTGCGGCGGAAGCCGGCCTGCCGGTAGTCCCACCAGCTGAACTGCGATTCTTCGGGATTGAGCGCGCGGTAGGCGTCGTGCAGGCCCAGCGAATACAACCTCTGCAGCGCATCGCGTTCGGCGCGCGAGGTGAGGATGTGCGTGTCGTTCCACACCGCCGGATCGTGCACATCGCGCTCGTCGGGCGCGATGTTGAAATCGCCCAGCACGATCATGCGCGGATGCGCGATCAGTTCCTGCGCGAGCCAGTCGTGCACCGCTTCCAGCCAGCGCAGCTTGTACGCGTACTTGTCGGTGCCCACGTCCTGGCCGTTGACCACGTAGAGGTTGACGATGCGAAGGTCGCCGACGGTCGCGGCGATCACGCGCCTTTGTTCGTCCTCGAAGCCAGGCACGCCGATCTGCACGTCGGTCGCGCGCTCGCGGGAAAGCACGGCGACACCGTTGTAGGTCTTCTGCCCGACGAACACGCTGCGATAACCCGCGGCGATCAGCGGATCGTCCGGGAAGCGCTCGTCCTCCAGCTTGGTTTCCTGCAGCGCGACGATGTCCGGCATGGCCCGCGCGAGCCACTGTTCCAGGTGCGGCAGGCGCACGTTGAGCGAGTTGACGTTCCAGCTGGCGATTTTCATGGGCGAAGTGTAGCGGCCAAGCGCGGCCAATCCAGCCCGCCGCCCGGCACTGGCATACTCGACGGCACCTTCCCGCCCCGGCCGCACCATGCAGTGGATCGATCTTCGCAGCGACACCGTCACCCAGCCCAGCGACGCGATGCGCGATGCGATGATGCGCGCGCCCGTCGGCGACGATGTGTACGGCGAGGACCCCTCGGTCAACGCGCTGCAACGGCGCCTGGCCGACGAGCTGGGCTTCGAGGCCGGGCTGTTCGTGCCCAGCGGCACGCAGTCGAACCTGATCGGCCTGATGGCGCATTGCCAGCGCGGCGACGAGTACGTCGTCGGCATGGACGCGCACACCTACAAGTACGAAGGAGGCGGCGCCGCGGTGCTGGGCTCGATCCAGCCGCAGCCCATCGTGCAAGCGCCCGACGGCACGCTGCCACTCGACGCGGTGGAGCGCGCGATCAAGCCGATCGATCCACATTTCGCGCGCACGCGCCTGCTGTGCCTGGAGAACACCTGGCACGGCCGTGCGCTGCCGCTGGAATACCTGGCGCAGGCCCGCGCGCTGTGCGATCGCCGCGGCCTGTCGTTGCACCTGGACGGCGCACGCATGTTCAACGCGGCGGTGGCACAACGGGTCGCTGCGCGCGAGATCACCGCACATTTCGACAGCGTGTCGGTATGTCTTTCGAAGGGGCTTGGTGCGCCGGTCGGCTCGGTGCTGCTCGGCTCGCACGAGTTGATCGAAACCGCCAAACGCTGGCGCAAGGTCGTCGGTGGCGGCATGCGCCAGGCGGGCATGCTCGCGGCGGCCGCGTCGTACGCATTGGATCACCACGTCGCGCGCCTGGCCGACGACCAAGCACGGGCCGCGCGTATCGCGGAAAGGCTGCAGGGCGCGGACGGCATCCGGGTCGTGGCGCAGCACACCAACATGGTGTTCATCGATGTTCCGCTGGAACGCCACGATGCGTTGCGTCGCGCTATGGACGAGGCGCGCATCCGCCTGTCGATCGGCTACACGCCGGCGATCCGGCTGGTCACGCACCTGGACGTCGACGACGACGGCGTGGCTCGCACGGTGCAGGCGCTGCGCGCGTTCGCTGCCAGCGGCTGACCGCGCGCGTCAAAACTGATCCGGATCAAGAGCGCGAACCCGCGCACGGGGGATAACGGGCGCATCGCGCGAGGAGCCTGCCGCATGTTCGAGAAGGTCCGCCGTTACTCCATCGGTCTGCGCCGGCTGCACTGGCTGATGGCCATGCTGATCCTGCTGGTCTACCCCGCCATCGAGCAGCGCGGTCTCTTCCAGCGCGGCACGCCCGAGCGCGCCGCGATGATGCAGACGCATTTCTGGCTCGGATTGTCGGTGCTGTTCTTCATCGCATGGCGCGTAGCGGCGCGCCTGCGCAACGGCACGCCGCCGATCCATCCCGCGTTGCCGATCTGGCAGGCATTGCCCGCAGGGCTGTTGCACCTGCTCCTGTATGCGTTTCTGATCGTCATGCCGATACTCGGCCTGCTCACCGCCTGGACCGACGGCAAGACGCTGTACCTGCCGTTCTCGCATATCGCACTGCCGGCGCTCATGGCGCCCGATCCCGCGCTGGCTGAGCGTCTGGAAAGCCTGCACGGCGGCATCGGCGAGTTCTTCTACTGGGTAATCGGCCTGCATGTGCTGGCCGCGCTGTACCACCACTTCATCCGCCGCGACGACACCTTGCGGCGGATGATGTGATGCAGCGGCCGATGCGGGTGCTGCAGCAAAAATAGCGTTCGAGGAGTGCGCCCTTGCGCGCGCTCAGTCGTAGCCCATGACCTTGAGGGTGGCGGTCTGCGCGTCGCCCAGGATCTTGTACTGGACCGTCACGGACTTGAGCCGTCCCTTGAGGCCCGGTGCATTCAACGGCGCCGTCTGGCCGCCGGCTTTCACGATGCCGACGTCCTTCTTCGTGTCGTCCGGACGGTTGTCCCAATGCAGGACGAGGTTGGTGATCTGCACATCGGCTCCCTCGACGGCGAGCTTGACCTGTTTGACGTCCTTCTCCCAGCGGCCACCGGTACTCTTGATCGCCGCGCTGGGGTCGGTGGCCTTGAGTGTCTGTTGGCCCAGAACGAACCATTCGTCGGCAGCGCTGGCGCTGCCTGCCGCACCGACGAGTGCGGCGGTCGCGATTGCAAGGGAGACCAAGAGGTTGCGTGTTTTCGTGCTCATCGACGTTTCCTTTTCGATACGTTCAAGCATCAATGTCGTCCGCTACCCCTGGCGGGCACCCGCGGTCGCACGACCGCAATCGCCCACACTATCGATATGCACGTTACCCGCACGTCACGTCACGGCCGGATTCGCTGCAGGCACCCGTCATCGCGGCCAGCCATCAACGTGAAAGAACGTCTCCCGCGGTCACCCTTTACGGCGAAGACGCGCTTATCCGACGACCGGTAGTAAATCGACGGGAAAAGCGCCGAACGGTTCGCCCATTCCGTCGAATGACGTCAGGTAAAGCGTTATAAGAGAGCGCGACGTCGCGAACGCTGTCCGACGCGGCGGGCAGTGGCCTGCGTGGCGCGAGCGAGCCCGACGGGCGAAGACACGTCGCAATGAAGTGCATGCGCATCCACGCCGAATGCGAAGCAACTGCCGAATGTGGTTGCGGCAATTGGGTGATGCCCGACGATGCGGAACGAAGGATTCGTGGGAACGCGCTGGTTGCGTTCCCGAGGCCGACCAAACGGGGCTGTCGTTGACGCCCGGAGGGTTCCAACATGAACGTTGATCAGGCGGCGCTGCGCAGGTGGTTCAAGGAAGATCTGACCGAGACGTTGATACGCGTCGGACTGATCGCGTTCCTGGTGATCATGTGCGCGCGCGTGTTCACGCCATTCGCGGGACTGGTGATCCTGTCGATGATCCTGGCGATCGCGCTGTACCCGATGTACGAATGGATGACGAACCGACTGTTCGGCGGACGGCGCGGGCTCTCGGCCACGGTGCTGGTGTTGCTGGCGCTGCTGCTGATCGGCGTACCGCTGGCGTTGCTAGGTGGTGCGGTGGCCACGCAACTGGGCCAGTTCCACGATGCGGTGGTGAACGACACGCTGGGATTGCGGGCGCCCAATCCGAAGATCGCCGAGTGGCCCATCGTCGGCGAGCGGCTGTACAACACCTGGAACGCCGCGGTCGCGGACCTGCCCGCGTTCCTGGCCAAGAATCGCGAGCTGGTGAAGGGTTTCGCGGTCAAGGCGCTGCAGATGGCCGGCGGCGGCGCAGGTGCCGCGCTGCTGTTCCTGGTCGCCATCGCGCTCGCCGGCGTGATGATGGCCTACGCCAAGACCGGCGGTCCCGCCATCGAACGCATTGTCGTGCGCTTCACCGATCCCCTGAAGGGTCCAAGGCTGTATCAGCTCACGATCGCCACCGTCCGTTCGGTCGCCACCGGCGTGGTGGGCGTGGCTTTCATCCAGGCGATCCTGCTGGGCGTGGGTTTCCTGCTCGCCGGCATTCCGGGCGCGGGCGTGCTGGCGTTGCTGGTGATGTTCCTGGGCATCCTGCAGTTGCCCGCGCTGATCATTTCGCTGCCCGCGGCGGGTTACCTGTGGTGGGCGGACGACGAGATGTCCACCGCCATCAAGGTGATCTTCACCATCTACTTCGTTGTCGCGGGCATGGCCGACAACGTGCTCAAGCCGATGCTGCTGGGGCGCGGCGTCGATGCGCCGATGCTGGTGATCCTGATCGGTGCCATCGGCGGCATGGCGAGCGCGGGCATCACCGGCCTGTTCCTCGGCGCGGTGCTGCTGGCCGTGGGCTACAAGATCTTCATGGATTGGGTCTCCGGGCCCGAGCCCGTGCCCGTCGCGGCGGTGCCGCCGCCGTTGAACGCCGTTCACACCGACCATCCCGTCTGATCGCCACGGGGTGCCGTGATCATGGTCGCGTGCGCGGCACGACGCATCGGACTCGCGCTCGTCCCGGCGACGCTCGCGCTGCTGACGGCCTGCACGACGCTCGGTCCGGATTACCGGGAACCCGACGTCGCCTGGCTCAAGGCATGGCAGTCGGATCTGTACGGGCAGCTCGAGCGTCCGGATCTGCAGACGCAGGTCGATCTGCGCTTCTGGTGGCACGCCTTCAACGATCCGGTGTTGAACGATCTGATCGAAACCGCGCGCCTTGAGAATCCGTCGTTGCGCATCGCCGGCCTGCGCATCCTCGAAAGCCGCGCCGTGCTCGGCATCGCCGGCGCCAACCAGTACCCGCAGTTGCAGCAGCTCAACGGTGCGGCTACCTATGTCGATCAACGCGAGAGCGGACAGGGCGCCGGCCGCGACCAGCAGTTCGCGGCCTACAGCGCCGGCTTCGACCTCGCCTGGGAGCTGGATTTCTGGGGGCGTTTCCGCCGCGGCGTCGAATCGGCCGAGGCCGGCTTCTTCGCGTCCATCGCCAATCAGCAGGACGTGCAGGTGCTGCTGAGCGCGCAAGTCGCCGACCTGTACTACCTCTATCGCACCACGCTGCTGCGCATCGACATCGCCACGCGCAACGCGGCGATCCAGAAGCGCAGTTTCGAGATCACGCAGCGGCTGTTCCGCAGCGGCGAGGAGTCGGAGCTGGACCTGCAATCCGCGCAGGCACAGTACCTGGGCACGCTGGCGCTCATTCCGGAGCTGGAGGCCAATCTGGTCAAGGTCCGCAATGCGCTGTCGGTGCTGCTGGCGCGGATGCCCGGCGACATGCCGGAGCTGACCGCGGTGGGCGGACCGCTTCCGGACGTCGGCCCGACGGTCATCACCGAACTCCCTGTACAACTCCTCCTGCGTCGGCGCGACGTGCGCACCGCCGCGTGGCAGGTCGCCGCGCAATCGGCGCAGATCGGTATCGCGAAGGCCGACTACTTCCCTTCGATCACGCTGCTGGGCCGCATAGGCTGGACGTCGGACGATGTGGACGGCACGCCGGAAGTGCGCACGATCGCCGCAGGCCCCGCGTTGACCTGGAACATCCTCGATTACGGACGCATCCGCAACAACGTGCGAGTACAGGATGCGCGCCTGCAACAGGCGATCGAACAGTTCCAGAACAGCACCCTGCTGGCGGCGCAGGAGATCGACGATGCCGCGATCTCCGTGGTCAAGACGGGTGAGCAACAGGAACCGTTGAGCGGCGCGGCGCGTGCCGCGGAACGCTCGCTCGATCTGGCCAACACGCTTTATCAGGAAGGCTACGCCGACTTCGATCGCGTGCTGGACGCACAGCGTGTGATGTTCACGCAGGCCGAGCGCGAACTGCTCAACGACAGTGCGCACATCAGCGCGGTCATCACGATGTACAAGGCGCTCGGCGGCGGTTGGGTGGACACGCCGGTGGAGGAACTCGTGCCCGACACCGTGCGCGAGACCATGGAAGCCAGGACGAACTGGGGCGATCTGCTGACCCGGCCGCTGCCGGCCAGCACCGACGGACAGGCAAGCCCGAGCGGGGAGCGCAGATGAACACGAACATCGATGACCAGAGCGAAGCAAAAGCCCCTGGCGCGAAGGCAAGCGTGAAGAAGGGCGGATACATCGTCGCCGGCGTGATCGCGCTGAGCCTGCTGCTGTACCTGCTCGCCGATCGCTACACGCCGTACACCTCGCAGGCGAGGATCGAGGGCTACGTCGTGGGCGTGTCGCCGAAAGTCGCCGGTGCGGTGACGAAGATGTCGGTCAGCAACAACCAGGCGGTGAAGTCCGGGCAACCGCTGGTGGAGATCGATTCCTCGCAGTACCGCATCGCGCTGGACAAGGCGCGCTCCGATCTGGCCAGCGCGCGCAAGCAGTTTGGCGCCGGCGGCGCGACGGTGGAAGCGGCACGCGCGAGTCTGCAGGCGGCGCGCGCCAACGAACTGAAGGCGCGGCAGGATGCAATGCGTCTGCGTCGTCTGCGCGAAGAAGATCCGGGCACGATCTCGGTGCGTCGCCAGGAAATCGCCGATGCCACGCTGCAACAGGCCACCGCGCAGGCGGCGGCGGCCGAGGCGGACATCCGTCGCGCCATCGACACCATGGGCGGCGACAGCATGGAGGACAACACCGAGCTGGAGACGGCACTGACAGCGGTCGAGAAGGCGGAACTGGACCTGTCCAACACCGTGATCCGCGCGCCATCGAACGGCGTCATCACCGACCTGCGCACCGACGTGGGCCTGTATGCCGGCACCGGCAACCCGGTGCTGACCCTGGTCGCCGTCCGCGACGTGTGGATCAACGCCGAATTCACCGAGAACAACCTGGGCCACATGAAAGCCGGAACGCCGGTCGACATCGTGTTCGACGCGATGCCGGGGCGTGTGTTCAAGGGCGAAGTTCGCAGCATCGGCCTGGGCGTCGGCGCCGACAGCAATCCGCCTGCGGGCACGCTGCCGTCCATCGATAACGATCGCGACTGGTTGCGGCAGGCGCAGCGCTTCCCGGTGATCGTCGGCTTCGATGCGAAGCAGGATCCGGCGCTGCGCGACGCGCTGCGTGTCGGCGGTCAGGCCTCGGTGATCGCCTACGGCGAAGGCAGTGGCATCACGAAGCTGCTCGGCAAGGTCTACATTCGCGTGGCCAGCTGGCTCACGTATGCGTACTGATCGCACCCGAACCACGGATGCGAAGCCGTGATGCCGCTGGCCGCACGGCGCACGTTCCGCTTCGGCGCGATCGCGTCGTTGTCGCTGGCGCTGGCCTACGGGCTCGACACGCCGCTGCCGTTCCTCGCACCGCTGCTCGCCGTCGCACTGACCGCCACGCCGGCGCCGCCGATGGGAGCGAAAGGCCTGGCCGGATTGCTGCTGGTCGTGGCCATCACGCTGGGCATCGGCCTGCTGCTGACGCCGGTGCTCAGGTATTACCCGCTGTCGGGCGTGATGATGATCGCCGTGGGCTTGTTCGTCAGCACCTACATGAGCGTGGGCATGGGCAAGGGCGCGGTGGCGACGCTGCTCACGATCGGCCTGACGATGATTCCCGCCGCGGGTCTGGTCGAACACGCGTTGGCGCAGTCGGTGGTGGAGGCGCTGATGATCGGCATCGGGCTGGCGATCATTTGCCAATGGATCGTGTATCCGCTGTTTCCGGAAGACCCGACGCCGCCGCGCCCGCGCAAACCGGCGGATACCGATTCGCGCAAGGCCGCGTGGATCGCACTGCGCACCACCGTCATCGTGCTGCCGCCGGTGTTGCTGGCGTTATCGAATCCATCGATGTACATGGCGATCATCATGAAGGCTGTGCTGCTCGGGCAGCAGGGCACGGACGTCGGCGCCCGCGCGGCAGGGCGCGAACTTCTGGGCTCGACCTTTCTGGCAGGTGTGTTCGCCTTCGCGTTCTGGTTCGCGCTGAAACTCTGGCCCAACCTGTGGATGTTCGCCCTGTGGATGCTGCTGTTCGGCGTGTACGTGGGCGGCAAGTTGTATGGCGTGATTCCCACGCGGTTCCCACCTTCGTTCTGGGTCAACGTGGCGGTGACCATGCTGATCCTGATCGGCCCCGCGGTCGAAGACAGCAACGGCGGCGACGTCTACGGCGCATTCGCCCAGCGTTTCATCCTGTTCGTCGCCGTCACGGTGTACGCGTGGTTCGCGATCCTGATCCTGGAGAGATTGCGCGCCCGCCGTTCCGCACGAGCCGTCCGCGCGACCCACGCATGATCCGAGCCACGCATGATTTGAACCATGGAGGTGCGACATGTTGCTGAATATCGTGATCGGCCTTGCGACGATGACGGTCTGCCTGACGCTGCAGTCCGTGCTTATCGTGGTGGCGCTGCGGTACTACACGCGGCATGACGTCATGGGAAACAACCCGACCGCGTGGTCGATACTGCGCGTGCTCAATGCCGTGATGACCCTGCTGGTGGTCGGCAACCTCGTCCAGCTGTTCATCTGGGCCTTCGTGTTCCGCCTGCTCGGAGAATTCGATGCGCTGGACGTCGCCGTGTATCACTCGGCCGTCAACTTCGCGAGCCTGGGTTACGGCGACATCGTCATGTCCGAGCGCTTCCGCCTGCTCGGTCCCCTGGAGGCGGTCAACGGCGTGCTGATGATCGGCGTGTCCACCGCGGCGCTGATGACGACGCTGCAGGATGCCTACAACCGAACACGGGCGGCGCGGTCCGGGCCCGGATGATCGTCGATCGCCGGCCTCACTTCGCCAGCCAGCGCACCATCTTGTCGACGAAGCCGCTGTACGGCGGCTTGAGCAGATCGCTGCCGGCCATGCGGCGCTGGCGGAACACCGGCAGCAGCTTGCTGAAGGTGTCGAAGCCGGTGCGGCCGTGGATCGCGCCGATGCCGCTGGGGCCGATGCCGCCGAAGGGCAGATCGTGCGCGCCGAAATGCAGCAGCGTGTCGTTGACGGTGACGCCGCCTGCAAGCGCGCTCGACACGATCCTGTCGATGCTGCGCGCGTCATCGCTGAAGGGATACAGCGCCAGCGGGCGGTCCATCGACTGGATCCGCGCGATCGCGTCGTCCAGCGTGCGATACGACAGCACCGGCAGGATCGGGCCGAAGATCTCGTTGCGCATCACCTGCGAATCCATCGGCGGCTCCAGCACCAGCGTCGGCGGGAACAGGCGGTCCTGCGCCAGGCGGGTGCGTGCGGCGGCGTCGGCATCGGCGGTGAACGGTTCGACCACGGTCGCACCGCGCGCGCGCGCGTCGTCGACGTAACCGCGCAGTCGCGCGTACTGGGCATCGTTGATGATGCGGGTGTAGTCGTGCGGCGCGCTGAAGTCGCCGTAGCGCGATTGCAGCTCGCGGCGCAGCGCCTCGACGAAGGCGTCGCGGCGCGCGGCATCGACCAGCACATAGTCCACGCCGATGCAGGTCTGACCGGCGTTGAACCACTTGCCGGTGGCGATGCGCGCGGCGGCGCGTTCGATAGGGAAGTCGGCGCACACCAGCGCCGGCGCCTTGCCGCCCAGCTCCAGCGTCACCGGCGTCAGGTTCGGCGCGGCGGCCGCCATCACCTTGCGGCCGACGGCGGTGGAACCGGTGAACAGCAGGTGGTCGAACGGCAGCCCGGCGAACGCGGCGCCGACTTCCGGTCCGCCCAGCGCGACGGCTACGCGGTCGGCCGGGAAGACCTCGGCCAGCAGTTCGCGCAGCCAGCGCGCGGTGCGCGGCGTGTGTTCGGACGGCTTGAGATAGACGTGGTTGCCGGCGGCGATCGCCGAGACCAGCGGCACCAGCGCCAGATTCACCGGGTAGTTCCAGGGCGACAGGATGCCGACCACGCCGACGGGTTCGGGCACGATGCGCGCGCTCGCCGGCCAGAAACGCCAGCCGACGGCGGCACGACGCGGCTTGGTCCAGCGGCGCAGGTGCTTGAGCGCATGGTCGAGCTCGGCCAGCACGATCATGATCTCCGACAGCAGGTTCTCGTGCTGGCTGCGGTGGCCGAAGTCGGCGCGGATCGCTTCGTCCATCGAGTCGATGCGGGCGCGGAACGCGTCGCGCAGGCGGGTGAGGTCCGCGCGGCGTTGCGACAGATCGGGCTTGCGGGCCAGCCACGCGCGGCGCAGCTGGTCACGGGTGGCGGCAAGTTCGTCGAGCGGCGTGTCGGCGGTGATGTCCATACGGGTGAGTGTAGACCTCGGTCGCGAGGGCCGCAGGGGCCAAACCGGCGCGGACCGGGGGGCGTCGCGGTCGCGCGTCGACGCTCCACCACGGCCGGACGAAGGCATGCGCGCTAGACTTCGCGCATGACCACGCGCCCCTATCTCGATACCTTTCCCGTCCAAGGCGAACGGGTCTACATAGACCCCTCGGCGGTGGTGATCGGCGACGTGACGCTGGGCGACGACGTGTCCGTGTGGCCCGGCTGCGTGATCCGCGGCGACGTCAACTCGATCCACATCGGCGCGCGCACCAACGTGCAGGACGGGACCATCGTCCACGTCACCCACGAAGGTCCGTTCACTCGCCCGGGCGGCCTGCCGACCGTGGTCGGCAACGACGTGACCATCGGCCACGGCGTGATCCTGCACGCCTGCACGCTCGACGACTTCAGTCTGATCGGCATGGGCGCGCGGATCCTGGACGGTGCCCGCGTGCACCGGCATGGCTTCGTGGGAGCCGGTGCGGTGGTGGCGCCGGGCAAGCAGGTCGGCGAAGGGGAGCTGTGGCTGGGCAACCCGGCGCGCCTGGTGCGTCGCCTGGACGACCGCGAGATCGAACAGTTGCACTACAGCGCCGCGCACTATGTACGATTGAAGGACCGCTACCTCGGCATGGCCGGGTAGCGGGCGGCAGGGCGCGGCAGGGGGCCGCGGTCACCGCACACGGGACGTCCGACGCGACGTCCGCAGGGGACGGGGGAATACATGGAAGGCTTCGAATACCGCAATCCTTACGCGGCGCCGACCGCGCAAGCGCCGATCGCGCCGATCGAACACTACGACGACGGCTTGGTGACCGCAGGCCGGCTGCAACGCCTGATGGCGTACCTGGTCGATCTCGGCATCAGCGTCGCCATCATGGTTCCCGCGCTGATCGGCATCCTGCGCTACCGCCCGGAACGCGGTATCGGCGAACTGGGCGGCTCGCTCATCGGTTTGTCGGTGATCGCGCTGCTGGGGTTGTTCGTCTACACCCTGATGCTCTTGTCGCGCGAAGGCCAGACCCTCGGCAAGCGCATCATCGGCATCCGCATCGTGCGCACCGACGGCGAGCGCGTCAGCCTGGGGCGTTTGATCGGCCTTCGCTACTTCGCGCCGGGCCTGGTGGGTGCGATCCCGTACGTGGGCTGGGTCTTCTCGCTGGCGAACATCCTGTGGATCTTCGGCGAGGAACGCCGCTGCCTGCATGACCACTTCGCCGACACGATGGTGGTGAACGTCTGAGCTCGGCGGCGATGCAACAAGCACGCGCGAACCGGCCGGGCAATTACGAATCGTCCGATTCATTTGGCCAAGGCGCGATGGGCACATTCGAATGTCCCCCGCACCGCCAACCGAGTGAACGACCATGAACGACCTTCGTCCCAACCCTTACGCCGCGCCGGCTTCCACGATCACGGAGGCGGCCAACGCCGTCCCCGCCCAGAAGGCCGAGCGCGGCACGCGCCTGCTCGCGGCGCTCACCGATGGCGTGCTGGCCGTGCCCGCCTGGCTTCCCCTGGTGATCGGTTCGCAGCTGGTGGCCGGCGAGAAACGCACGCTCGGCATCGCCCTCATCGTGATCGGGCTCATCGCGCTGATCGCACTGGTCGTCTACCAGTTGACGCTGCTCGCACGCCACGGACAAACCTTGGGCAAGCGCTGGCAGAAGATCCGCATCGTCCGCACGAACGGCGAACGCATCGGCTTCGGGCGCCTGTTCGGGCTGCGCCTGATCGCACCGGCCGCGGTCAGCGCGGTTCCCTTCCTGGGCGGACTGTTCTCGCTGGCGAACGTCCTGTGGATTTTCGGAAGCGAGCGCCGCTGCCTGCATGACCATCTCGCCGACACGATCGTCGTGAACACCTGATGCTCGACACGTATCGGGAAGTCGTCACCCCCGAGGGCGTTGCCCTGCACCTGCCCGCAGCGGGCCCGGTGCCACGCGCGCTGGCGTGGGTGATCGACTTCCTGATCCGTGCCGGCGCGATGCTCGCCATGGGCACGGTGCTGGGCGCGCTCGGTCGGGCCGGCGTGGGCGTGTACACGGTGGCGATGTTCCTGGTGTTCTGGTTCTACCCGGTGGTGTTCGAGGCGATGTGGGACGGCCGCACGCCGGGCAAGCGCTCGCTCGGGCTGCGCGTGATCGCCGCCAACGGCGCGCCGGTGGGATGGCTCGCCGCCTTCACCCGGAACCTGCTGCGCGTGGTGGACATGCTTCCCCTGGCCTACGCGACCGGGCTGGTGGCGAGCCTGCTCGATCCCTGGGGCCGCCGACTCGGCGACATGGTCGCCGGCACGCTGGTGGTGCACGAGGCACGTCCGCGCGACCCGCAACCGGCGCCGGCCGATACCGCGCTGGCACCGTCCATCGCGCTGCGTCCTTACGAACAGGCCGCGCTGGTGGCCTTCGCCGAACGCGGTCCGCGCCTGAGCGAAGCGCGACAGGCGGAGCTGGCCGATCTGGCCCAACCGCTCACCGGCGCGCGCGGCACGCAGGCGGTGACACGCCTGTACCGCATGGCGAACTGGCTGCTGGGGCGACGATGAAGACAGCCGGGATTCGGGATTCGGGATTCGTGATTCGCAAAAGCGGGGCGCGAGGCGCTGCGTGCGTGGACGTATCGGATTCCTTCAGCCGTTCGGATCGCACGATCGAATCCCGAATCCCGGATCCCGAATCACGGCTTGTTCCATGAAGCAGGAACACTTCGTCCAGCGCCACCAGGCCGAATGGATCGCCTTCGAGCACTGGCTCGACGCGCGCGGCGAAAGCGCGCGCAAGGCGCGCATGGAACGCCGCAATTGGCACGGCCTGTCCGACGCCGAACTGCCGTCGCGCTACCGCCGTCTGTGCCAGCAACTCGCACTGGCGCGTCGTCGCGGCTACAGCCCGGTGGTGACCGACCGTCTGCAGGTGCTGATGCAGCGCGGCCACGGCCTGATGTATCGGACCGCGGTGCCGCGCTGGCGCCGCGCAGTGGAGTTCCTGTTGGCCGGTTTCCCGCGACTGGTGCGCGCCGAACGCGGCTGCATGCTCGCCTCCTTCGTGCTGTTCTGGGCGCCGCTGGTGATCGTGTTCGCGGCGATCCAGTGGACGCCGGAGCTGTCGTCGTCGCTGTTCGATCCCGTCCAGCTGATGCAGTTCGAACACATGTACGACCCGGCCGACCCCGCGCGCAAGCTCGGTCGCGACAGCGGCACCGACGTGGCGATGTTCGGCCATTACGTGTGGAACAACGTCAGCATCGGCTTTCGCACCTTCGCCAGCGGGCTGATCGCGGGCGTGGGGTCCGTCGTGGTGCTGATCGTCAACGGGGTGATGATCGGCGGCGTCGCGGGGCACCTGCAGGCGGTGGGGCACGGCGACCCGTTCTGGCGTTTCGTTGCGGGCCACTCCGCGCCGGAACTGACCGCGATCGTCATAGCCGGAGGCGCCGGACTTCGGTTGGGGCTGGCGCTGATCGCGCCCGGCCAGCGGCGACGCGTGGATTCGCTGGTCGAAGGCGGACGTCGCGGCGCGCTGCTGTGCGTGGGCGTGCTGGCGATGCTGGTCTTCGCCGCGTTCGTGGAGGCCTTCTGGTCGTCGATCGCATGGATTCCCGCCTGGATCAAGTACAGCGTCGGCGGCGTGCTGTGGACGCTTATCGCCGCCTGGCTGTTGCTGGGTGGCCGTAACCTTCCCGCGCAGGACGCCATCGCGTGAGGATCGAAGCGCTCACCGTCGCACTGCGCCCGCGAACCGCGTGGGAAGCCGTCGAACTCGGCAGCGCGCTCGTGCGACGTCACGCGAAGGCGATCTGGGTACCGTGGCTGTTGCTCACGCTGCCGGTGTTCGTGCTGGTCAATGCGTTGGCCTGGTCGATCGATGCGCTGTGGCTCGGCGGACTGGCGATGTGGTGGCTCAAGCCTGCCTTCGACCGCGTCCCGCTGTTCGTGCTTTCGCGCGCGGTATTCGGCGACGTGCCCACGACGCGCCAGACGCTCGCCGCACAACGCCGTTGGGGCCTGTCGTGGCTGCCGGGCTACCTGACGTGGCGGCGCCTGAGCCCGTGGCGCTCGCTGAACCTGCCGGTGGACCTGCTCGAAGGCGCGCACGGCGTCGAAGCGCGCGAACGTCGCCGCGCGCTCGGCGCGCCCGTCAACGGCGTGGGCCTGCTGCTCACGCTGGTGTGCCTGCATTTCGAGCTCGCGGTGTACCTGGGCACGGCGTCGCTGGCGATCATGTTCGTGCCCGACGAATACCTGCAGGAAGCGCTTACCCGCGCGTGGGCGGTGGTGCGCGAATCGCCGCCGTGGTTGCTGCTGCTGTCCAACGCTTTGGGATGGATCGCCACCAGCCTCATCGAACCGTTCTACGTCGGCGCAGGCCTGGGCCTGTATCTCAATCGCCGCACCGAAGTGGAAGCGTGGGACATCGAACTGGCGCTGCGCCGCATGCGCGATCGCCTGCTGCGCGGCGCGACGCCATTGCTGCTGCTGTTCGCGTTCGGCGCGGCGTTGGCGCCGATGGCCGTGCGCGCGCAGGACCATGGCGGCACGACCGCGCCGCGCGTGGCAAAGAATGCGGATGAAGACGTGGAGGGGGGCGAGGTCGCGCGCGTCACGCTCGAAGAGGTGTTCGGTACGCTCGCCGACGATCGCGGTCTGCGCGACGGCGTCGAGTCGCAGAAGACCCCGCAGCCCGCGCCGCCGCCGATCGCAGTCTCGCCCGGTGGCGTCGCCGGACCGGTGAGCCGGCAGGGCGGCACCGCGGGAAGCGCAAAGGCGCTTGCCGACGACGGCAGCCTGCGTCGCGCCGTGAAGCAGGCCTACGCCGATCCCTCGATCACGCCCAAGCGCAAGGTCGTCACGTGGAAGAAGCGCGACGCGAAGAAGAAGGACGATCCGAAGAAGCACTCGCCGCCGCCGCTGGGTGGCCTTGGCGAGGTCCTCGCCGCGATCGGTGAATTCGGTCTGTGGATCGTCGTGGCCGCGCTGGCCTGCGCGCTGCTGGCGACATCGCCACGTTGGCTGAAATGGTTTCGCAGCGGTCTCGCGCGCGAAGGCCGCGAACCCGAGGAGACCCGCCGTACCGACGTCGAAACACCACAGGCACCCTTGCCGGACGACATTCCCACCGCGATCCGCCGCCTCTGGCGCGACGGCCGCCAGCGCGAAGCCCTGGCGATGCTGTACCGCGCCAGCGTCGAGACCATGGTGGCCCGCACCCAGGCCGTGCTGGTGCCGGGTGCGACCGAAGCCGAGGTCCTGCGCGCGTCGCGCCGGCTGCCGCTGGGCGACGATCGCGACGTCTTCGCGCGTGCCGTTCGCACCTGGCAGTACGCGGCCTACGCGCACAGTTACCCGGGCGGCGACGATTTCGAAGCCCTGCTCGGCGATCTCGCGATCCGCTTCGCTTGGAACGGTGATGCGCCGCCCCACAACGGGAGCGTCCCCGCATGAAGCCGAACGGACGGCATGGGCTGCTCGCGCTGGGAATCATCGCCCTCGTGGCGCTGCTGGCGGCCGGCTTCGCCTGGTGGAACCGCAACTACGAGCGCGCCGAAGAATGGGTGGACCTGCCACGTACCGGCGAGGCGCAACGCAACCCGCTCTACGTGCTCAAGCTCGCCCTGATTGCCGACGGCGTGAAGGCCCAGGCTCGGCCACGCCTGCAGCGCGAACTCGTCGCACTCCGAGCGCGCGACACCGTCCTTCTCTACAACGATCCGCGCACATTGACGAACGCCGACGTGAAGGCGTTGCTCGACTGGGTCGAGGGCGGCGGGCATCTGCTCGTGCGCACGCCTCCGCCGGGGCCGCTGGATGTCGACGCGCCGATCGCGCTGCTGGACGAAATGGGCATCGCGGTACGCAACGAAGGGCCCGAATGCGCCGGTCTGGACGTGAGTGGCGAGGACGGTCACGTCGAATTCTGCAACGGCCGCCGCTTCGATCTGACCGAAGACGCGCCGCCATCGACGCTGCAATGGGGCGACGACGCACGCGGCAACGTCTTCGTGCGCATGCCGCATGGCGATGGCGTCGTCGACGTCGTGGGCGAATTCGATTTCCTCGCCAACGACGGCCTCAAGGACGCGCCGCACATCGCGCTGACGCGCCAGTTGCTGGAACCCAACTACCGCGCCGGCACCGTGCACCTGATCTACGCCGCACAGGTGCCCTCGTTCTGGATGACGCTGCTGCGCGAGAGCTGGATGGCCTGGGTGCCCTTGCTGCTCGCACTGCTGGCCTGGTTGTGGCGACGCATGCAGCGCTTCGGCCCGCTGGTACCGACGCCGGCCGCGGAACGCCGTTCGCTGCTCGAGCACATCACCGCCAGCGGCGAACACGTTTACCGCTACGGCTATGCGCACCTGCTGCACCAGGCCACGCGCAATGCCTTCCTCGCGCGCCTGCGCCGGCGCGATGCGCAGGCGGCCGCCCTGGATGGCGATGCACAGGCGGCGATGCTCGCCGAACGCTTCGGCATGACGCCATCCGAAATCCGCGACGCACTGGCTACGCCCATCGCGCGCGACCACGCCGCCTTCCGCAGCCGCGTCGCCACGCTGATGCGCATGCGCAACTCCCTTTGACCCGGAAACCATCGCCATGAACGCCGATACCGCAACCACCCCCGTCGTCCCGATCACCGGCGAAGCGTTGGCCGCACGCGCGGCCGCCGTGCGCGAAGAGGTCGGCAAGGCGTTCATCGGCCAGGAGGGCGTTCTCGACCAGATCCTGATCGCACTGTTGGCCGGTGGCCACGTGCTGATCGAAGGCGTCCCTGGCCTGGGCAAGACGTTGCTGGTGCGCGCGCTGTCGCGGGCGATCGACTGCGGCTTCGCGCGCGTCCAGTTCACGCCCGACCTGATGCCCAGCGACATCAGCGGCCACGCGGTGTGGAACCCGAAGACCGAGACGTTCAACATCCGCCGCGGTCCGGTGTTCACCAACCTGCTGCTGGCCGACGAGATCAACCGCGCACCGGCCAAGACGCAGTCCGCGTTGCTCGAAGCGATGCAGGAAATGCAGGTCACCATCGAAGGCCACAGCTTCCAGCTCACGCCGCCCTTCCTCACGCTGGCCACGCAGAACCCGGTGGAGCAGGAAGGCACGTACCCGCTGCCGGAAGCGCAGCTCGACCGCTTCCTGCTGAAAGTGTTGATCGGTTACCCCTCCCGCGCCGACGAGAAGCGCATGGTCGCGGCCGTGAGCCAGGGCCGCGCGTCGGACTTCGACCTGTCGCAGGTGGCGCGTGTGCTCGGACCGCAAGACGTCGTCGCGATGCAGCTCGGCACCGCGCTGACGGCGGTGGACGATGCGGTGATCGATTACGCGGTGCGGATAGTGGCGGCCACGCGCGACTGGGCCGGCATCGCGCTGGGCGCCGGCCCGCGCGGAAGCCTGGCGCTGGTGCGCGCCGCACGCGCGCAGGCAGTGCTGTCGGGCCGCGATTTCGTCACGCCCGACGACGTGCGCGAGATCGCCAAGCCCGCGCTTCGCCATCGCATCGCGCTGGCACCGGAACTGCAGATCGAAGGGCAGGAGCCCGACGACGTGCTGCACGCGCTGCTGGCCAAGGTCGAGGCGCCGCGCAAGTAGCTTTCCTCCACCACGCATCGAAGGAACGAACGCATGAACGAGTCGTACAACCCTTACGAAGTCGCACCGATGTCCCGCGTTGCCTTTGAGGCGCCGCGCACGGAGCGCGACATCATCGACACGCTCGACGTGTCCGCAAACTGGAAGCGCCGCTTCCGGATCATCGAGAAGGCGGGCGGTCCGGAGCTGAAGGATTTCAGGGACCTGCCCTTTGGCGAGCGCATATCCATCGCCTTCAGCGTGCTCGGATTCCTCTTCGGGCCGATCTATTTCCTGTGCAAGGGCTTGTGGCGACCGGCGATCGCGTACTTCCTCGTCACGGTCGGCATCATCCTCGTCAGCATGATGATCGGCATGGATTTCCTGGGGAAGGCGGTCGGCTACGGTGCATCGGCCGCGTATGCCTACCGGGCGTGCATCCTGTATTACCGCAAGGTGGTCCTGAAGGAAGAGCCGTGGTTCTAGCCGTGCCACGCCCCGCGTCGCTCGCCTTGGCGCTGCTGGTCCTGTGGTCGTTGCCGGGCCTGGCGGTGGCTTTCGGCGTTGCGCAGTCGGTGCACTGGTATGCCACCGGTGCGGCGTTGTTCGTGCTGTTCGCACTGGATTTCGCCCTGCTGGTACGCGCGCCGACACCGCAGGTCCAACGCCGCATGGCCGACACCTGGCCGATCGGCATCGAGCGCCCTGTCACGTTGAGTCTGCAAGGCGAGCGCGGCCAACGCGTCGACGTGTTCGACCTGCACCCCGGCGGCTGGCGCATGCACGGCCTGCCGCGCCGACTGGCATTGCGTCGCGGCGAGGAAACCGCCTTCGAGTATCACCTGTGCGCCAATGAGCGCGGCGATTTCCACTTCGACGGCGTGCAACTTCGGCTGCACTCGCCGCTGCGGTTGTGGTGGCAGTCGCGCATGGCGGGCGATGCGCAGCGCGTTCGCGTGTTTCCGAACTTCGCGCCGCTGGCGAAGTTCGCGATGTTCAGTGCGGAGCAGGCGTCGCGGCTGGTCGGTGCACACCTGCGACGCAGGCGCGGCGAAGGCACCGATTTCCACCAGATGCGCGAATACCGCATCGGCGACAGCCTGCGCCAGATCGACTGGAAAGCGACGGCGCGCGCGCGGCGGCTGATCTCGCGCGAATATCAGGACGAGAAGAACCAGCAGCTCGTGCTGCTGCTGGACACCGGGCGCCGCCTGATGGCGCGCGACGGCGCACTGGCGCATTTCGATCACGTGCTCGATGCGGCGCTGGTGGTGGCCTACCTCGCGCTGCGCCAGGGTGACGCCGTCGGGCTGCTCGCCAGCGGTGGTGCCAGCGCATGGGTGCCGCCGCGACGCGGCATCGGCGCCATCGACGAGTTGCTGCGCGCGACCTACGCCTTGCAGCCGCAGCCGGTGGCGACGGATTTCCTGGCGGCGGCGACCAGCCTGTCGCTGCACCAGCGGCGGCGTTCACTGGTGATGCTGGTGACGAACCTGCGCGACGAAGACATGGACGACCTGCTCGCCGCGATCACGATGCTGCGCAAGCGCCACCTGGTGTGCGTGGCGAGCCTGCGCGAAGGCTCGCTCGACACGGCGCTGGAGGAGCCCGTGCACGACCTTCCAGGCGCGATCCGCACGAGTGCGACCGCTCATTACCTGGAGCAGCGCAATACGGCCCACGATGCACTGCGCAATCATGGCGTGATGGTGCTGGATGTCGCCTGCGACCAGCTGGCGGCTTCGTTGGTGGAGAAGTACCTGGCGGTCAAACGGGATGGATTGCTATGACGGGGAAGAAAGAAACGACGCTCGTCCTCGCGCTCGCGCTCGCGCTCGCCGGCGTCGCAGGCTGCACCTCGTCCGTCAACGAGTACCGACCCAACCGGCCGTTGAACGACGGTAGGCAGTTCGATGTCGGTTGCGACGGAGCCTTCGACCAGGCGCCGCAGCTGCAGAGCGGCAAGACGCCGGTGTTTCCGATCAGCATGCTGAATCCGGACGTCATCGAGGACCGGAAGATCCGCCGCCTGCCGATGGAATGGGAGGTGCGGAGCAAGTTCGATGTCGACGAGAGCGGGCGGACCGGGAACGTGGTGTCCTCGCCCACGACGCCGCCGTCGTTCTCCGCCCACATGACCGCTGCAGTTCGCGCATGGCGCTTCACGCCCGCGATGTCGGGCGGCGCCGCCGTGCCGAGCCGTTGCGAGGCGAGCTTCACTTACCTGCTGGACGCGTGACCGATCACGGCGCCGTCTGTGCGTCGAGCCAGTGCAGGAAGGCCATCGCGGCGTCGCGCGAGTCGCCGCACATCTCGCGTCCCGGTCGCAGCGAGGCACAGAACGCCGGCCGCTCCGGCTTTCCGAACAAGCGGCAGCGCAGGTCGTCGTCCAACTGCACACAGGGTATTCCGGCGGGCTTGCCGTGCGGCATGCCGGGAATGGGCGAGGTGATCGACGGCGCGATGCAGCACGCGCCGCACTGGGCGCGGCAATCCATGATCGGGGCGGTGTTCAGTCGGCGGTGACGAGTTCGGCGCGGTGCTCGCGCAGTTGCTCGTAGACCTCGTCCGTTTCCGGACGCACGCCGTGCCAGCGCTGGAAGCTTTCGGCCGCCTGCTCCACCAGCATGCCCAGGCCGTCGATGCAGTCGTGCACGCCGGCCGCACGCGCCCAGGCGAGGAACGGGATCGCCACTTCGCCGTAGCTCAGGTCCACCGCGGCCGTGCGCGGATTGGCCAGCGCCATCGGCAGTGCCGGCAGGCCGTCGGCGCGCGCGGCGGAAGTGGCGTTGACGATCAGGTCGAACGTGCCGAGCGTATCGATGTCGCGCAGGTAGCGCGGATGCACGCGTCCCGGCATCGCCAATGCATCGGCCAGCGCATCGGCGCGCTCGGGCGTGCGATTGACGATGTACAGGTCGCCGATGCCCGCATCCAGCAGCGCCGGTGCCACGCCACGCGCGGCGCCGCCGGCGCCGATCAGCAGCGTGCGGCGCGAGCGCAGGTCCAGGCCCTGGCGTTCGGTGAGATCGCGCACCAGCCCGGTGCCGTCGGTGTTGTCGCCTTCCCAGCCGGCGGCCGTTCGCACCAGCGTGTTCACCGCGCCGGCGCGGCGGGCGCGATCGCTCAGCGTCGTGCAGATCGACACCGCCCGGTTCTTGTGCGGCAGCGTGACGTTGGCTCCGACGCCGCCCTCTGCCGCGAATTCGGCGACGATCGCATCGAACCGTTCCGGCGTTGCGTCCATCGCGGTGTATTCCAGCGCGACGCCCGCCTGCCGGCCGAAGGCGGCATGGATGCGTGGCGAAAGCGAATGCGCGACCGGATGGCCGATGACGGCGAAGCGTTTGACCACGACCGGATTTGCGACGGAGCCGAAATTGGACACGGGCGGGCCTCGAATAGACTGGGGTTCACAAAGACAGGAGACGCACGATGCGACGCAGCCCGGCCTTGGTACGCAGGCGCAACAGGCAGTGGAGTGTACTGGCGGCGCTCATCGTGGGCGGTATCGCGATGTCCGGCCCGGCGTCAGGCTTCCTGTCCGAATTCGGCATCGAAGGCATGGGCGTGGTGTCGACCAGGGCCAGCGAGATCCGTGGCAGCGTCAGTCCGGACGGCCAGCATATCGTTTGGGGCAGCACCGATCGTGAAGGCGGCGCTGGCGGCTGGGACCTGTGGCAGGCACGACTGAAGGACGGCCGCTGGCAGGACGCACGGCCGGTGTCCGTCAACACCGCCGCCAACGACTTCGATCCGCTGTTCAGTGCCGACGGTCGCTGGCTGTATTTCTTCTCCAACCGGCCCGGTGGCGCGGGCGGCGACGACCTCTATCGCGCCGCGGTGAAACCCGACGGCGGCTTCGGCCCTGCCGAAAACCTCGGCCGTGGCGTCAACACGCGCGGCGACGAATGGGCGCCCACGCCCAACCGCGACGGCACGCGCCTGCTGTTCGCCAGCGACGGCCACGGTGGCGCAGGCGGCCACGATCTGTTCGTCGCGCGCTGGGACGGCAAGGCCTTCGTCGCTCCCGAACCCGTGCCCGGCGTGAACACCAAGGCCGACGAGTTCGACGCCGCCTGGCTCGGCGACGGCCGCACGCTGGTGTATGCGCGCTCGCAGGACCCGGCGACGAAGCCGGTGCGGCTGTTCGTCGCCCACTGCGACGGCGCGCGCTACGCCGATGCGAGGCCATTGGCCCTGTCGTTCAACACGGAAGAGGGAACCACCCTCGGGCCGGCGGTGGATTGGAACAAGCCGGGCGAGTTGGTCGTCAGCGGCACGGCGAAGGCGCCGCGCGCAGGGAAGATGGACCTGTACCGGATGAAGGCGCCGGTGGCGGTGGGGAAGGCAGGGTGCTTGTAGTCTCGCTCGCGTTTCTTCGAGCCTGAACTTCCCGCGAAGACGGGGCCCGCGGGCCGCCGAAGGGCTGCACTGTCCAACTGTCAGGCGTCGAAGTCCTTCCGGACGGCGGAATCGGATCGGACCCTTGGTCCCCGCCTTCGCGGGGACGACGGCTGGAACGGCCGGGGCCCGGCGAACGGTGGCGCGCGCGAGCGCTACAAACCGCCCGCCACATCCACCAGGCTTCCCGTCATGTACGAAGCCTCGTCCGACAGCAGCCACACGATCGCGCGCGCGATCTCCTCGGCCTCTCCGCCGCGCTGCATCGGAATGCGCGCCTTCACCCGGTCCACGCGCCCCGGTTCGCCGCCGCTGGCATGGATCTCGGTGTAGATCGAGCCGGGCCGAACCGCGTTGACGCGCACGCCCTCGGCGGCGACTTCCTTCGCCAGTCCCACGGTGAGGGTGTCGATGGCCGCCTTCGACGCGGCGTAGTCGATGTACTCGTTCGGCGAACCCAGTCGCGCGGCCACCGAGGACACGTTGACGATCGCGCCGCCGTGGCCGCCGTGGCGCGTCGACATCCGGCGCACCGCTTCGCGTGCGCACAGGAAACTGCCGACGACGTTGGCGTTGAACACGCGCGTGAGGCGATCGGCGTCCATTTCCTCCACGCGCATCTGCCGTTCGAGGATGCCCGCGTTGTTGACCAGCGCGGTCGCCTCGCCGAACCGCCGGTCGACGGCTTCGAACAGGCGTACCACGTCGGCTTCGCGACCGACGTCGGCAGGCACGGCCATCGCTTCGCCGCCGTCGCGGTCGATGGCGGCGATCACCTCGGCCGCCGCGGTTTCGCGATGGCGATAGGCGATGCATACGCGATAGCCTGCTTTCGCGGCGAGTTTCGCCGTCGCCGCGCCGATGCCGCGACTGCCGCCGGTGACGATCACGATCTTGCGCATGCGACCTCCACGTGTGACGCCTGCCGGACCTGGACGAAGCGCTACAGCCGCTTGCGGTACACGTGCTGGGTCTTGGTGCGCTCGAAGCCATTGCGTTCGTAGAACGGATGCGATTCGTCGCGCACCACGTTCGAACGAACCGCCACGTCGCCCACGCCGATCGTGCGCGCCCAATCCTCGGCCGTGCGCACCAGCGCCTGGCCGATGCCGCGTCGGCGCGCGCTGTCGTCGACGACCAGGCCGACGATCTCCACGCGTTCGCCGAGCTCGAGCGTCAGGCGTCGTTCGATCGCGATGAAGCCGAGCAGACGACCGCCCTCGACCGACGTGCCGCTCTCGGTGGCGACGACAATGCGATGGTCGGCCGAAATCAGCAGACGGCGCAGGCGGCGCTCGAATTCCACCGCCTGCTGCGGATAGCCCAGTTGCGCCGACAGCCGCGCAAGCTCGGCGGCATCGCCGCTACGTGCAGGCCGCAGCGTGGCGGCGATCGCCGAGGTGTCGCCCATGTTCAGCCTTCGCGCAGCCAGCGCGCCGCGTCGAGCGCGTAGTAGGTGAGCACGCCATCGGCGCCGGCGCGCTTGAACGCGAGCAGCGCTTCCATCGCGGTCGCGCGCTCGTCGAGCCAGCCGTTCATCGCCGCGGCCTTGAGCATCGCGTACTCGCCACTGACCTGATAGACGTAGGTCGGCACGCGGAACTCGTCCTTCACGCGACGCACGATGTCCAGGTACGGCATGCCCGGCTTGACCATCACCATGTCCGCGCCTTCGTCCAGGTCCAGCGCGACTTCGTGCAGCGCTTCGTCCGAGTTGGCCGGGTCCATCTGGTAGGTGTACTTGTTGCCCTTGCCCAGCGCCGCAGCCGAACCGACGGCGCTGCGGAACGGGCCGTAATACGCGCTGGCGTACTTGGCGCTGTAGGCGAGGATGCGCGTGTTGATGAGCCCGGCGCCTTCCAGCGCGACGCGGATCGCGCCGATGCGCCCGTCCATCATGTCGCTGGGCGCCACCACGTCCGCGCCCGCCTGCGCATGCGACAGCGCCTGTCGAACGAGTGCATCGACGGTGTCGTCGTTGAGGATGTAGCCGCTGTCGTCGATCAGCCCGTCCTGGCCGTGCGTGGTGTAGGGATCGAGCGCGACGTCGGCGATGACGCCCAGTTCCGGGAAGCGTTGCTTGAGCGCTCGCACCGCGCGCTGGACGATGCCGTCGTCGGCCCATGCGATGGTGCCGTCGGGCGTCTTGCCCGCGACGTCGGGCACGCCGAACAGCGTGAGCGCGGGAATGCGCAGTTCGCTGGCCTGTTCGGCCACGCGCAGCAGTTCGTCGATCGAAAGTCGCTCAACGCCGGGCATCGAGGCGACGGGATCGCGGCCGTCGCGTTCGTGCACGAAGACCGGGTAGATCAGGTCGTTGGTGCTGAGGACCGACTCGCGCATCAGGCGGCGCGAGAATTCATCGCGGCGCATCCGCCGCGGGCGTGCATGGGGGTAGGTACTCATGGCGGGCAATTGTACGCCCGCCTCCCCCTGCGAGCAGGGGGAGGAGCTGAACCGCTAAGCGGAATACACCCGATACCGCAAAGGCACCAGGCTCAATTCGCTGCCGGGTGCCGGCGTGGTCAGCCCGGGCGTGGCGGCGAAGTCCAGTTCCGCCGGCCGCGATTGTCCATGCACGTTGAGTTCGAGCGTGATGCGGTCCGCCAGGCGGTGCGCGGCGACGACGCGCGCCGTGATGCCTTCACCGTCGCGGCCCGCCGCGACGTCGTGCGGACGCGCGAACAGCCGCGCCGGTCCGTCGGCAACGTCGTCCGCGCTGAACGTGCCCGCGTGTCCGGAGAGGTGAAAGCGACCGGCGCGCACCTCGCCTTCGAGCACGTTCGCGCGGCCGATGAAATCGAACACGTAGGCCGATGCCGGGTCGCTGTAGATCTCGTCCGGCGTACCCACCTGCTCGATGCGGCCTTCGCGCAGCACGACGATGCGGTCGGCCAGTTCCAGCGCTTCTTCCTGGTCGTGCGTGACGAACAACGTGGTTTGGCCGGTGCGCTCGTGCAGTTGTCGCAGCCAGCGGCGCAGTTCCACGCGCACCTTCGCATCGAGCGCGCCGAAGGGTTCGTCGAGCAGCAGCACGGTCGGATCGATCGCCAACGCACGCGCGAGCGCGACGCGTTGCTTCTGTCCGCCGGAGAGCTGTTCGGGATAACGGTCGCCGAAGCCCGGCAGCTGGATCAGGCCGAGCAGTTCCTCGACGCGGCGCGCGATGGTCGCCTTGTCCGGACGTCGGCGCCGGGGTCGGCTGCGCAGGCCGAAGGCGATGTTCTCCGCGACCGTCATGTGCTTGAACAGCGCGTAGTGCTGGAAGACGAAGCCGACATTGCGCTCGCGCAGGCTCAACCGCGTGGCGTCGTCCTTGCCGAACAGCACCTGGCCCGAATCCGGATGCAGCAGGCCCGCGATCACGCGCAGCAACGTCGTCTTGCCCGAGCCCGACGGGCCGAGCAGCGCCACCAGCTCGCCGGCGGCGACGTCGAGGTCCACGCCGTCGAGCGCTGCCACACCGGTGTAGCGCTTGCTGAGTTGGCGTAGATGCAGGTCCATGCCGCTTCGATGGGGTTGGCGCGCGGAAGTGGGAATGCCGGCGCCGAGCGTGACAGGTTCGGTCAGCGTGGTCGAATGCGCCGTCGTCACATGCACCGCTCGACCCGAGCGCGAGCCGGTGGCCGTGGTGGCATCGCCGATGCTGCGGTCAATGTCGACGATGGGATTTCGCAAGGGCGTCGCCATGGCGGGACTCCAGCCAGAACTTCAGGACAAGGGTGATCAGGGCCAGTCCGGCGAGCAGCGAGGCGGCCGCGAACGCGCCCGTGCTGTCGAACTCGTTGTAGAGGATCTCGATGTGCAGCGGCAGCGTGTTGGTGAGCCCGCGGATGTGGCCGGAGACCACCGACACCGCGCCGAACTCGCCCATCGCGCGCGCCGAGCACAGCAGCACGCCGTACAGCAGGCCCCACTTGATGTTCGGCAACGTCACGCGGCGGAACATCGTCCAGCCGCCGGCGCCAAGCGAGCGCGCGGCCAGCTCCTCGTCGGCGCCCTGCTGCTGCATCAGCGGAATGAGTTCGCGCACGACGAACGGGAACGTGATGAACAACGTCGCCAGCACGATGCCGGGTCGCGCGAACAGGATCTTGACGTCGTAATGCTCCAGAAGCGAGGCGAACCAGCCGCTGGAGCCGAACAGCAGCACCAGGCACAGGCCGGCCACGACCGGCGACACCGCGAAAGGAAGGTCGATCAGCGACAACAACAGTTGCTTGCCGCGGAATTCGAAGCGCGTCACGGCCCACGCCATGAACAGCCCGAACACCGCGTTGACGGGCAGGACTATCGCCACGGTGTACAGCGTCAGCCTCAACGCGGACAGCGCGTCTGGCTGGGTCAGCGAGTCGATCCAGGTGCCGAAGCCCTTCGCGAACGCCGCGCCCAGCACCATCAGCAGCGGCAGCACCACCAGCGAAAGCATCACCAGCACGGCCAGCGCGATCAGCGACCATCGCAGCCACGCCGGTTCCTGGAGGTCGTCGCGGGAGCTCATGACGAAAGCACTCCGGTTCTTCCCGAGTGCACAATTCCGTTCGTCCTGAGCGCAGTGTCGCAGGCGCGAAGTCGAAGCATCAGCGGTCGCGACGCGCAGACAGGCCTTCCACCCTTCGACCTTGGCGCTGTGCGCCTACGCTCAGGGTGAACAGAGGTGAGGTGGAGCCGGACGTCACGCATCGCGCTTGGCTCCCTTGCGCTCGTGCGCGAACAGCGACGGAATCGCGTTGATCGCCAACAGGCACACGAACGACGCAGCCAGCAGTAACGCGGCGATCGCGATCGCGCCCGGGTAGTCGTACTCCTCCAGCCGGATCGTGATGAGCAGCGGCGCGATCTCGGTCTTGTAGGGCAGGTTGCCGGCGATGAAGATCACCGAACCGTATTCGCCGAGTGCGCGCGCGAACGCGAGCGAGAAGCCCGTCAACAGCGCCGGCAGAAGTTCGGGAAGCACCACCCGCCGCAGCGCGGTCAGACGCGAGGCGCCGAGCGAGGCGGCGGCTTCTTCCTGCTCGCGACCCAGCGCTTCCAGCACCGGCTGCACCGTGCGCACGGCGAACGGCAGGCCGATGAAGATCAGCGCGATGACGATGCCGATGGGCGTGTAAGCGATCTTGATCCCGAGCGGTTCGGTGAAGCGCCCGACCCAACCATTGGCGGAGTAGATCGCCGTCAATGCGATGCCGGCCACGGCGGTGGGCAACGCGAAAGGCAGATCCACCAACGCATCGAGAAGACGCCGGCCTGGAAAGCGATAACGCACCACCACCCACGCGACGAGCGCACCCGCAACGGAGGCGATCAACGCGGCCACCAGCGACGCGGTGAAACTCAACTTCAACGAGGCCTGCACGCGTTCGTCCTGGATCGCGCGCAGCCAGCCATCGAGCCCCAACCCGGCCGCGCGGATCGCCAATGCCGCCAGCGGCAGCAGCACGACGACGCTCAGCCACGCCAGGCCGAGGCCGAGGCTCAGGCCGAAGCCCGGCAGCGGCCGGCGTCCGCGACGGGCGAACGGAAGCGGGAGGGCGAGGGTGGACATCAGCGTTTCACCGGGCGATGGGTCATGCGCTCATCGCGGCCTGTAGATCTTGTCGAAGAATCCGCCGTCGGCGAAATGCTCCGCCTGCGCCTTCTTCCAGCCGCCGAATGCCGAGTCGATGCTCACCTGCTTCACCTGCGGGAAGCGCGCCAGTTCCGCCGCCGGCACCTTGTCCGGCTCGGCCGGGCGGTAGCCGTGCTTGGCCGCCAGGCGCTGGCCTTGCGGCGTGTAGAGGAAACGCAGGTAGGCTTCGGCGACTTCGCGCGTGCCGTGCTTGTCGACGTTCTTGTCGACCCATGCGACCGGCGGCTCGGCCTTGATGCTCAGGCTCGGCACGACGATCTCGAACTTGTCGCGCGTGTCGGCGTCGCCGAGCGTGAGCAGCGCTTCGTTCTCCCACGCCAGCAGCACGTCGCCGATGCCGCGCTCCACGAACGTCGTCGTCGCCCCGCGCGCGCCGGTGTCGAGCACCGGCACGTTCTTGAACAGGCGCGTGAGGTAGTCGACGACCTTGTCGCCGTCGCGATACTCCTGCGAGGCCCAGGCCCATGCGGCGAGGTAATTCCAGCGCGCACCACCCGAGGTTTTCGGGTTTGGCGTGATGATGCCGATGCCGGGCTTCACCAGGTCGGCCCAGTCGCGGACCTGCTTCGGGTTGCCCTTGCGCACCAGGAAGACGATCGTCGAAGTGTAGGGCGAGCTGTTGTGCGGCAATCGTTTCTGCCAATCGGCAGGCAACAGTTTGCCGTTGGTGGCGATGGCGTCGATGTCGGCGGCGAGCGCGAGCGTCACCACGTCCGCGCCGAGTCCATCGATCACCGCGCGCGCCTGCTTGCCCGATCCGCCGTGCGAGGCGCGGATGTTGAGCGTCTGCCCGCTTTGCTGCTTCCATTGCGCGGCGAAGGTCTGGTTGACCTCGGCGTAGAACTCGCGCGTGGGATCGTAGGAAACATTGAGCAGTTCCACGTCCTTGGCCGAGGCGAAACCACTGGCGAGGGCCACCGTCAGGCCGAGCACCGCATTGCGGAGAAAGGTTTTCATGGCGCGGATTCCAGGAGGGGTTCGAAGGATGGGTTCGAAGGTCAGAAGGAGAACTGCGCGCGCGTGAAGAACGTCTTCTCGTCCTCGCGGTCGGCGCCGGCGGCGGCACCGCCATCGAAATCGGTCTGCGTGTAATTGGCGACGAGCTTGAAGTTGCCGGTGAGGTACCAGTTCACGCCCAGTCCCCACGCCTTCGCGCGTCGCGCCACGGCGTTCGGGTCTGCGAAGACGGGGAATGCGTCCTCGTCGATCTCCAGTTCACCGTACCTCGACACCAGTTCCCATGCGCCCCAGCCTGCACTGCCGACCGTAAAGGGATGGTTAGGCCGGGCGACACCGCGGTATCCGGCGTCCTCGCCGGTGAGCACGTAGCCGGCGAGCAGCTGCCACGCGGTGTTCTCGACCTTCTCGCGCGCGCCGGTGGTGGGCAGGCGGACTTCCTGTTCGGAACTGACGTATTCGGCAAGCGCGCCGAATGCGTTGCGGTAGTAGTACGCCTGCGGCGACCAGCGCGTGTGTTCGCCGTCGGCGACGACGGCGCTGCGATAGTTGAAGAACTGCACCTGTCCCGGCGTGCGGTAGCGCGGCAGGAAGTTGTTGCCGCTGCCTTCCTTGTCGCCGCTGCTGCCGGCGATGCCGAAGCCCAGTCCCGACGCCGCGTTGCCGGCGTTCTTCCACGGCTCGACGAAGACGCGCGCGGCGATCTCGAAATCGTTGTCGGGATTGGTCGTCGCCGCATCGCGGCCATCGACCGTGCCGTTGTAGACGCCGACCACATAGTTGACCGTGCTGCTGGCGACCTCGCCCTGGAGCTGCACGCCTATGTCGCGTCCGGGCGCGAGTTCGCTGGGGAAGCCCAGTTCGACCAGCTCGGTGGCGTTACTGGCCTGCAGGCGTTCCAGGCCGACCGGACTCTTGGTCTTGCCGATGCGCAGCGTCGCGGCCGGGCTGAAACGCAGGTCGGCCCAGGCGTCGAGCAGCGTGACGCTGTCGCCGGCCAGTTCCGGTGTGATGCGGAACGCCAGCAGCGGCCCCCAGCTGCCTTCCAGGGTGAGCTGCGCGCGACGCCACAGGAATGTGTCGTTCTGCGGGACGGCGTCGTCGTCGATATAGAAACGGCCGTCGGCCTGCGCCAGGCCGCGGAACTTCAACTCCACGTCGCCCGGCGGCGGCGATTTCACCGACAGGCCCTTGGCGGCGCTGAGGCTGACCACCGGCGTGCTGGCGACCTTGGCGTCGGCTTCTTCGGCCTGCAGCTCCAGGCGGCGCTCGATCACGCGCAGGCGCTGGTCGAGATCGGCGAGCGCGTTGGGATCGGTGGTTTCGCCGGTAGTTGCCGGCGCGGTGCCCAGGCGCTTTTCGATGGCCTGCAGGCGGCGGGCGAGTTCCTCGACCGTCGGCTGCGACTGCTGCGCGAAGGCGGGGGCCGGCAGCGCCAGCGCGGCGAGAATTCCACAGGCCAGCACGCTGCCGGCAAGGGTGGGAACGGGCAATCGTCGCGTTCGGTACCTGGGCATGACGGGATTTCCTGGGGTGGGGTGGGCGGCCCGCAGTTAAGCGGCGGCACGGCGCGACTGTCGCCGCCCGCGCCCCGCCGAACAAAGGCGGGTGCGTCATGCGCTCATGCCGAAGGGGTATGAGGCGAGGCGGGCCGCCTACGCGGCACGGCCGCGTGGCCCGCCAAGCGGCCCGGAGCCGGTTACGCACCGCCACGGACGGCATCCTGACAAACGGGGTGTGAACGCCTGCGCCGCTGCTCCGATGGGCGCCCTCACAGCAGGCCAGCCGACGTCACAAAGAAAACCGGCGCCTTCCGGCGCCGGTTTCGGTCAGGCGTGAAGCGCGTCGTTTACGGACGCAGGTTCGTCGCCGTGCACAACAGGATCACCGCGCCCTGCAGCGGGTGGATCAGCTTCGCGTTGCGAAGGCGCTGTTGCAGATCGACCATGCACTGCACGTACTTGCCCGGGTTCGTCGTGCTCGTCTTGCACAGGTTGTTCCAGGCCTGCACGTTCGCGCCGACGATGAAGCCACCCGGCTCGAGCAGATCGACCGTGGTGTTGCACTTGCCGATGCGCGCATCGCCCGGGTTCACCTTCCAGCCCATGTCGCGGTAAAGCGCCGGGCTCAGGTCGACGTTGTACTGCGCCTGCACCGTCGGCGTGTCGAACGGTTCCATCAGTGCGTTCGGCGACAGCGCCGTGTCGTAGTGCGAGAACGTCGAGCCGCCGGCCACCACCGCCGGCGCGTACAGCTGCGGACGGCCCTTGGTGTCGGCGCCCTGCAGCAGCACCGGGTCGACCTGGAACGTCACGCTCACGGGCAGGTTCGCCTTGAAGGTGACGCCGTCGGCCTGGGTGATGCGCAACGCCGGGATGGTGATGCTCGGATCGGTACCGCCCAGATCGGGCGGCGGCGAGCCGGCGACGTTGTCGGCCACCACCATGCCCTTGCCGCCGGCGGCCTGCACGTTCGCGGTCTTGACCACGAACCCGCACGTGCCGCGATCGACCAGCACGAAGTTGCCTGCCACCGCCGCCGCGTTGCTGAGCGGCGAACAGGCGTCCGTGGTGCTCGGGCCCGCGGCGTCCGCGGGATCCTGACCGAGGACGACCTGGCCGGTGAAGTTCGCCGGCGATGCCACCGGGCCGAAGCTCGCCGTGCCGTACAGATAACGTCCCGCGATGCCCGCAGGCGCGGTCACGGTGAAGTACTGGCGGTTGTCGAGCACCAGCGCCGCTTCGTTCTTCACGCGATTGCCCGACCACACCAGGCGTCCGGAGGTCTTCATCACTTCGGCGCGCTGCGCCGCCGTGCTGGCCGGATCGTTGAAGCCGATGTTGAGCACGTTGTCGAACGCGTTCTGCGTGTACACGTCCGAACGCGGGCCGGTGCCGTCGAAGTCGCCGAACTGGCCGGTGAACTTGTCCAGGAAGCCCTGGAAGCCCAGGCCGTGGCCGATCTCGTGCATCACCACGTTGAGGAAGTTGATGCCGCCCGCCGGGGTCTTGCCGTCCAGGCCGTAGTACCACGTCTGACTGGCCAGGCAGTCGGGCTTGCCGAGGTCGCCGTTGAAGCGCGACACGATGTCGGCCGGATCATCCGGAATCGGATCCAGGTCCACACCCGCCAGAGAGTCGGCGAGCGCGGAGTGGTACCAGATGCCCGGACGCGGTGCGTTCGGGAAGTCGCGGTCGATCCAGTTCGCACCGGCCGAACCGAGGGTGGCGCTGGTGGCCGTGCAGCTCAGGCGCTGGAAGGAAGCGCCGACCTTGATCGGCACGTCGCTCTTGAGCACCGAACCCCACAGGTCCATCGCGAAGCGGTAGACGATCTGGCGCTGCTGGCCGACCGTGGTGCCGGGATTGAGGCCGATCGGCGCCACCGGCGTGGGATCGTCCAGGCCCAGGCCCGTTCCGGCATCGCCGTTGAGCAGCACCAGCTGCGCGGCGTCGGCGTTGGCGAAGGCGAAGGCACCGGTCATGGCCAGCGCACAGGCGAGAAGTTGCTTTCTCATTTGAGCAGCTCCTCGTTGTGGGCGTTGTGCGAATCGCCGTTGTCGTCGGAGTGTTCGATCACCAGTTGGCCGGACTCATCGAGCCGTGCGGCCACTGACGTCATCTGCGATTCGGGCACCTTCACCGATACGCCGCCGTGCGCGGAGCGACGTACCGTCGACCGTGCGGCTGCGGCATCGCGCGGCGCGGCGAACGACTTCGCCATCGCCGGCGCGACCTTGGCCTGCTGCGTGAGCACCTGGTCGAGCTGCGCGCTTTCGCTGGCGGTCAGCGGACGCAACTGTCCGGTCTCGGCGTCGACGCCGACCTTGACGCCGGCGACCGTTACTTCATGGGTAGTGGACTGGGCATCGGCAGCTTGGACGTTGAAGCACAGTCCAAGCGCCACACCGGATAGCCAAAGCGCGGATCCGATCCTTTTCATGGGTCACGTCCCGATCTGAAGGTGATGGACCCCCGGTCGATTCCGCCCTCGCGATGACTCGCGAAGAATCGACTGTGGGGATGCAATGTGGGCTTCCCCCTTCAACCCGTGCCGACTATGCGCCTGCTTCCACGCACGCCACAAGCCTGCGCCGCAACATCGCGTCGCCTACGTATTCAGGCGGAAAATGCGGCCACGTATGGTCTTGCGTTTGTGAAGAACATCATCACGCGCAACGCATGCGACGCGACCGCGACGCGTCAGATGATGCCGCCGCCAATGCCCAGTCGGACGATGCCGACCACGATCACGATGCCGTTGAGCACCAGTCCGGTCTTGGCGCGACCGCGGTTGCCGGGACTGGTGAAGAGGATGCCGATCGCGGCGATGATCGCGCCCACCGCGGCAAAGGGAACGAGCAGCCAGTTGCCCCATCCCAGGAGCGGGATCAATGCGATCACCATCCAGATCATGGCGACGATGCCCCAGAGCAGGCTGATGAGACCCATGGCGACGGCTCCTCGTTGATGGCCGATCGACGGCCGGTGTGTTCGGGAAAAATCGACCACGAGCTTAGTGGCGGCGGCGGCAGGCGAACAGGGCGGATCCGACGAAACGCCCGATTCGGCGCCTCAATCGCCAATCGCGGTGCCTCAATCGCAGTGTGTCGGTCGAGCGCCCTCGACCGCGCCAGTCACCCATGCACGCCGTCGATCTCCACTCGCAACTCGCGTCGGCACACGGCCGCGTGCAGCACCACGCGCGGCACGTCCGGTGGCAGGCGGGTGTCGAGCGCTCGCTTCACCGCTTCCAGTTCGTCGCGGTCGCGCACGTAGATCTTGAGCGGCGAATGCGCACCGAAGCCCGCCGGCAACGTCGGCCACTGCGCGCGTGCGACGGCGATGAGGCTGTCGAAGTTCGCGAGCGTTTCATCCAGTTGCGTCCCCACCGAATCGGCGTGCTGCGATTCGTGGCCGACGATCGCCGCAGTGCCCGAGAGCATCAACGGCATCGTGCTGCCCAGCGGCGGCAGCATCGCGCGGGCGAAGCTGGGCGGCTGCGGTCCGTACTGGCGCGGGTAGCGATAGGCGCTGATCTGGCGCGGATTCTCCAGCGGCGTGCCCGGCACGCGCGATGCGAGCCAATACACCTGCAGCCGGCGCGTCGCGTCGTCGGCGTTCACCTGACCAATCGCGGTCGCGGCCGGCAGCGCGTGCGGATCGACCGTGCCCAGGCCACGTGCGCGACCGACGCAGAACTGGCGGTAACGTTCGAGATCTCCCTCACCGACGGTGATGCCGTCGAGGTAGTTCCACACACGCAGCAGGTGCGGATATCCGCGCGCCTGCACGAATTCCACCAGGCGGCGGTACAGGCGGTCGGCAGTGGCCTCGATGTCGCTGCGGCCCAGCGCCGCGTCGTCGCCTTCGTCGAGTTCGATCGCGCCGAACTGCAGCGCACCGTCTTCCGCCCACGCGACGTCGCCGTCGCGTCCGCGCTGCACCGGCCCGCCGGCGCGCCAGACTTCCAGCGGCGCGTCGCCGTAGGGTTCCAGTGCGACGCGCAGGTAGCGCGGATCGTCGCAGTACGGGGCGTTCGCACCGAAGCCGATGACCGCGAGCACGTCGGGCGCCGCGAGCACCGATTCGGGTGTCGCGTGCAGGTATTCGACCGACCAGCGCGGCACCGGGAACGGCATGGCATGCACTGCGCTCACGACCGCAGCTCCACGCCGGATCGTTCCGGTCCGGGCTGCAGCGTGTCCGCCGCGCCATGCAGGCCGACGTCCACGCCGACCTGGCGACGCCGGCGCAGCCAGCCAGCCAGCGCCAGTGGCGCCATGCGCACGGCGGTCAACGTGTAGACCAGGCGGAACAGGCGCAGGCGCTTGAGCACTTCGTTGTTGTCGAACACGTCGCCGGCCAGCAGCGAGATCACCGCCTGTTCCACCTGCCAGATGTTGCGCGGATGGTTGAACAGGTGACGCATCACCGGCGTGGTGAAGCGGTAGATGAACCACTGGAAATGCTTGAGGCCGCGCCTGAGGCGCGTGTCCATGTCGCGTTGCAGGGCACGCTCGCGCGAGGGTTCGCGCAGGGCGCCATCGACCACCTGCGCGGCCTGCTCGGCGCTGTTCATGCCCAGGTACACGCCCGAGGAGAACACCGGATCGACGAAGGCGTAGGCGTCGCCGACCATGACCCAACCGGGACCGTGCATGCGCGTGCAGGTGTAGGAGTAGTTGCCGGTGACGTGCACGGGCGCGACGCGTTGCGCGTGCTGCATGCGTTTCTTCACCTGCGGCTCGGATTCGAGCGTCTTCATCAGGAACGCTTCGTTCTCGCCACGGCGCTGCTTGAGGTATTCGGGGAAACAGACCGCGCCCACGCTCATCACGTCGCCGCGCAGCGGGATGAGCCACATCCAGCCGTGCGCGAAACGCTGCACGGTGATGTTGCCGGCGTCCTCGCCGTCGCGACGCTCCACGCCGGTGAAGTGGCTGAAGATCGCCGCCGACTGGTGCAGCGTGTTCTTCTTCTTGAGCTTGAGCTGGTTGCCGAAGACCGTGTCGCGACCGCTGGCATCGACGATGTAGCGCGCCTGCACGGTAAAAGCGTCGCCTTGTTCGTCGCGTGCGTGCACGAGCGAAGGCCGCCCGTCGCCGCCGAATTCCACCCGCTCGACCTTGTGCCGCTCGCGTGCGTCCACGCCGTTTGCCTGCGCGTGGCGGAACAGCAGTTCGTCGAACTCCTCGCGCTTGACCTGGTAGGCGTAGCCGTAGATCGGGTTCAGTGCGCGCTCGAAGCGGAAGGTGTTGTAGCGGTCGGCACCTTCGTTGTCCGGCGCCATCGGCGTGCCGTCGTCGTTGACGATCGGAAACTCGGCGCCGGGCTTGAACGTACCGATCGTCTTGACCTGCTCCAGCACGCCCAGGCGCTCCAGGATCGGCAGATTCATCGGCAGCAGCGACTCGCCGATGTGGAAGCGCGGGTGCGCGTCCTTCTCCAGCAGCAGAACCTTCCAGCCCTTGCGCGCCAGCAGGGTCGCGGCGGTGGTGCCGGCGGGGCCTCCGCCGATTACCAGGACGTCGGGCCGCAGGTGGGGATGCTCGTCGGAAGGGGTGTTCAGCTCGGCCGGGGACGTGCCCGTCGGCGCGGGCTCTGAGGCGATGTCGGTCATGGCGCGCATCATAAGGGAATGCCCGCGGCGACCCCGTCGAGCGGCGCCTCCCGGCGCGCCGCAGGCGGGCAGGCCGCCCGGCGCGCCCCGGACGGTTGCACGCGGGACGCCGATGCCGGATCGTGACGTCCCTCGCAATGCCATATCCCGGATTTCCCGATGTCTGAACAAAGTCCCGTCGAACGCGAACTGGCGCAGCTGCTGGTCGCCAGCCTGAACCTGGAGGACGTGGCACCGGGTGACATCGACCCCGAGGGCGCGCTGTTCGGCGACGGGCTGGGGCTGGACTCCATCGACGCGCTGGAACTGGCGCTGGCGATTTCCGGCAAGTACGGCTTCCAGCTGCGCTCCGACAGCGACGAGAACCGCCGCATCTTTGCTTCGCTGCGCGCGCTGGCCGCGCACATCGAGCAGCGCCGCGCCGCCTGAGCGCGGCCGCCCTCGCCCTCGCGCCATGAACACCGCCGTCCTGCGGGCGATCCCGCCGATCGCGCTCGCCGTCGCCTACCCGTTGCTCGCGCACTGGGCCACCCACGACGGCGGCGGCGTATCGGCCTCTATCGCATTGCTCGACCTGGTCGCGCTGTGTCTGATCGCGCCGCTCATGCAGGGACAGGCGTGGGCCTGGGCGGTCGTCGCGGCCAGTGGCGCCGGGCTGGCCTGGTTGGCGCAGACCCATTACGCGCAGATGCTGCTGCTGGCGCCGCCGATGCTGTTCGTCGCCTTCGTCGCCTGGATGTTCTGGCGCAGCCTGCGACCGCCGCGGGAAGCGCTCATCACCCGCATCGTGGCCGCGATGGAGCGCTGCGAGCCGTCGGAACTGCCCAGGCCGCTGTACCGCTATTCGCGCCGCCTCACGGCCGGCTGGGCCTACGTCACCGCGGCGCTGGCGCTGGCCAATGGACTGCTGGCGCTGATCGCCGTGCCCGATGGCGTGCTCGCCCGACTCGGGCACGTGCCGCCGGTGGCGATCGGGCAGGAGGAATGGTCGTTGTTCGCCAACCTGCTCAACTACGGCATCGTCGGCGGCTTCTTCGTTGGCGAGTACGCGCTGCGGCGCTGGCTGTTTCCGCACCGGCCGTACCGGCACTTCTTCGACTTCCTGCGACAGATGGCGGCCCTCGGCCCGCGCTTCTGGCGCGGGCTATTCGATTGATCGACCCGATGGCGCGCGGTCGGCTGGCATATCCTGAGCACCCATCCGAACGCCACCCGCCGTCGCAGCGCATGGACTTCACGATTCCCGCCGACCACCCCAGCCTGCCCGGGCACTTCCCCGGCCGCCCGCTGGTGCCCGGCGTGATGCTGCTGGAGCGCGTGCTTGAGGCGATCGAAGCCGCGCACGGCGCGTTCGAAGGCCTGCGCCTGCCGCAGGCGAAATTCCTGCAACCGCTGTTGCCGGGCGAGACGGCGCGCATCGAACTCGATGGCGACTGGCCGCGTTGGCGCTTTCGCGTGTTGCGCGGGACGACGCTGCTGGCCAGCGGCGAAGTGCTCGCGCACGAAGCGGCGGCGGTGTCCGCATGAGCGAGCACTGGAAGCAACGCCCGGAAGGCGGCGGCGCCTTCGCGCTGTGGGTGATCCGCAGCATCGCCCGCCACGGCGGACGCCCGCTCGCGCGTGCCTGCCTGTATCCGATCACGCTGTACTTCCTGATCGTGCGCGGCCCGGAACGCCGTGCCTCGCGCGCATACCTGGCGCGCGTGCTCGACCGCATGCCCACGCTGTGGGACGTCGCGCGCCACATCCACACCTTCGCCGCGACGATCCTCGACCGCGTGTTCCTGCTCAGCGGGCAGCTCTCGCGCTTCGACATCCAGACTGTCGGCCTGCCGGCGCTGGCCGCGCGCGTGGACCGCGGCGAAGGACTGCTGGTATTCGGCTCGCACCACGGCAGCTTCGACGCGCTGCGCGTGCTGGCGCTCACCCGGCCCGCGCTGCGCGTGCGCATCGTGCTCGACGTCGCCCACAACCAGGCGATCACACGGCTGCTGGACGCGATCAATCCGCAGCTTTCTCGCGATGTCATCGATGCCGGGCGCGACGGCGTGTCGATCGTGCTGGCGATCCAGGAAGCGCTGGCGCGCGGCGAGCTGGTCGCACTGTTGGTCGACCGTGCCGAGCCGGGTGACGCATCCGTCCCGCTGCCGTTCCTGGGCGCGCAGGCGGCGTTTCCGACCGGCCCGTGGTCGCTCGCGGCCACGCTGAAGGTGCCGATCGTCCTCGCCTTCGGCCTGTATCGCGGCGGCAACCGCTACGAGCTGGTGTTCGAGGAATTCTGCGAGCGGCTGGACATCGCGCGCCAGCACCGGCGTGAACAGGTCGCCGCGCTGGTGCGCGCCTACGCCGCGCGGTTGCAGCACCACGTGCACCGCGCGCCTTACAACTGGTTCAACTTCTACGATTTCTGGCAGGGCGACGATGCTGCGGACGACACCGGCACTTCCCTCACGCACCTGGGCGATGCGGCTGACGCCGGCACTGCTGCTGGCGAGCGCCGCGGCCTTCGCCGCGCAGGCTGAGCCGGCCGCGGGCTCGATGTCCGCCGAGCCAGGCTGGATCCTGGCGAAGATCGCGCGCCCGGCGCCGGCCCGCACTCCGTTCGTCGAAGTGCGCGGCTCCAGGCTGCTCAAGGCGCCGTTGCGACTCACCGGCGAGTACAGCCGGCCCGACGCGGACACGCTCGTGCGCGACGTGCGCACGCCGTACGCGGAAATCACGACGCTCCGCGCCGGCGAGGCGGTGATCGAGCGGGCCGGACAGTCGCCGCGCCGCTTCTCGCTGTCGCGCGCTCCGGAACTGGCCGGCCTGCAGAACAGCTTCGGCGCACTGCTGGGCGGCGACCGCGCCATGCTGGAGGCCCATTACCGCCTGCAGGCCGCTGGGACGCGCCAGCGCTGGACGCTGACGATGACGCCCAGGGACGCGGCGATGGCGGCGAAGCTGCAGGCGATCGTGCTGTTCGGACGCGGTGCGGAATTGCGCTGCATCGAGACGCGTCCTGTCGGGAACGTCGAGGCGCAGCGAACGCTGCTGGCCGGCGCCGCGCAGGAGGCGACGCGGGTCGCCGACGCATCGGCGCTGGCCGCGCTCTGCCAGGGTTCGCCCACGCCGACGAACCGAGCGCAATGAGCGCGGCGACGATGGGCGCCACGCGCCGGCTCGCGCTCGCGCTGCTGTGGCTGGCCGTGCTGGCGCTGCTGGGCGCGCTGATCGCGCCGCGGGTGCAGCTCAGCGGCGACCTGCGCAAGTTCATGCCCGCGCCGCAGACGCCGGCGCAGAAGTTGCTGATCGACGAACTCGGCGAAGGGCCGGGGTCGCGGTTGTTGCTCGTCGCGTTGTCGGGCGACTCGCCGCAGACGCTTGCCGCGCAGTCGCAAGGGATGCGTGAACGCCTGCTCGCGCCGTCGCCGCGCGTTGCGACCTTCAAGCTCGTCGCCAATGGCGGCGATGTCGGACTCGATGCGATCCCGCAGGGACTGCGACCGTATCGGTATCTGCTCTCGCCGACGCTGGACACGCAACGCTTCGACGCTGCGTTCCTGCGCGCGCAGCTCGATGCGCGCGTGCAGGACCTGGGTTCGCCCGCGGCGGCGATGATCGAACCGCTGCTGCCGTCCGATCCCACGCTGGAAACGCTGACGCTCGCGCAGGCCTGGCAGCCGGCTAACGCGCCGCAGCGCCTGCATGGCGTGTGGTTCGACCGAGCCGGCCGCGAGGCGTTGCTCGCGGTGGAAACGCACGCGGCGGGATTCGATCCGCAAGGACAGCAGGCGGCCGTCGATGCGATCCATGCCGCGTTCGACGCCGTACGCGGCGACACCAAGACGCGCCTGACGCTGAGCGGTCCGGGCGCGTTCTCGGTGGAGATTGGCACTCGCACCGCGCGCGAGGCCAGCCTGATCGGTACGCTGGATTCGATCGTGTTCGTGCTGCTGCTGTGGATCGCCTACCGCAGCTGGAAGGCGCCTTTGCTCGGTGGCCTGCCGCTGGTGAGCGCCGGTCTGGCGGGACTGGGCGCGGTCGCGCTCGCGTTCGATGGCGTGCATGGCATCACCGTCGCGTTCGGTTTCACGCTGATCGGCGTGGTGCAGGACTATCCGATCCATCTTTTCAGCCACCAGCGCGCCGGTGTCTCGCCGTGGGCGAGTGCGCGCGCGCTGTGGCCGACGCTGGGCACCGGCGTGGCCTCGACCTGCATCGCGTACGCGACGTTCCTCGTCTCCGGCGTCGACGGTCTGCAGCAATTGGCGGTGTTCACCGTGGTGGGATTGGCGACGGCCGCGCTGGCGACTCGATTCGTGCTCCCGGCGTTGATCGATCCGGCACCGCGTGATGCCGCCGAATCGGTCTGGCTGGCGCGCTGCTGGACCGCATTGGCGCGCTGGCCGCGCATGGGCGTGGTCGCCGCCTCCGTGCTCGCCGCGATCGCGGTCGCAGTGATCGCCTTCGCGCCCGGCGCGTTCTGGCAGAACGACCTCGCACGGCTTACGCCGGTGCCGGCCCCGGCATTGGCACGCGATGCGCAACTGCGCGGCGAACTCGGCGCGCCCGACGTGCGTTACGTCATCGCACTGCAGGCACCCGATTCCGAACGCGCATTGCGGGCTTCCGAACGACTGCGGCCTGCGCTGGAGGCGCTGCGCGCGGACACCGTCATCGCCGGTTTCGACTTCGCCGCGCGTTATCTGCCCAGCGCGGCGACGCAACGCGCGCGTCAGGCGGCGCTGCCGAAGGACGATGTGCTGCGTGCCGCACTTGCCGACGCGATGACCGGCGGTCCGTTCAACGAGGATGCATTCGCCGACTTCCTGCGCGATGTCGCCCGCGCGCGCGCGGCCAAACCGCTCGCGCCGGCCGACGTCGCGGGAACGCCGCTGGCGGCCAGTGTCGAAGGGCTGCTGTTGCAGCGCGAAGGCCACGCCACCGCGCTGGTCGCCTTGTCGGGATTGCGCGATCCCGCCGCCGTCGCGCGCGTCGCGCAGGCGCACGGTGCGCAGCTGCTCGACCTGAAGCAGGCCTCCGAATCGCTGGTGGCGCAATACCGCGAACGCGTGCTGTGGGCGCTCGCATTGGCGGCGGTGCTGCTCGCGGGCGCGGTGTGGTTCGCCCTGCGCTCGCCGCGCCGCGTGCTGCGCGTGCTCGCGCCGATGGCGCTGACGACGCTGCTGATCCTCGCGGTGCTGCGTGGCCTGGGCGTCGAACTGAACCTGTTCCACCTGGTGTCGCTGATCCTCGCCGCCGGGCTCGGCCTGGACTACGCGCTGTTCTTCGACCACGCCGGCGACGATCGCGCCGAGCAGCTGCGCACGCTGCACGCCGTCATCGTGTGCAGCCTCACCACGCTGCTGGTGTTCGCGCTGCTGGCGACCTCGAGCATTCCGGTGCTGCGCGCGATCGGCGGCACCGTCGCGCTCGGCGTCGTGTTCAACTTCGTGCTGGCGCTGCTGATCGTGCGCGCGCCGGTCCGGGAGGCCGCGTGATCGAGCGCGCGGAAATCCTCACGCTGGTGCCGCACCAGGGCGCGATGTGCCTGTGGGATGAAGTCGTCGAGTGGGACGCGCAATCGATCCGGCTGCGCGCCCACAACCATCGCGACGCCTCGCATCCATTGCGCCACCGCAACCGCCTGCACGCGGTGCATCTGGGCGAGTACGGCGCGCAGGCGATGGCCGTGCACGGTGGCCTGCTCGCGCGGGCCGCGGGCGCGGGCGTGAAGCCCGGCATGCTGGTTGCGCTGCGCGACTTCGTCGTGCACGTGGCGCGCATCGACGATCTCCCCGCCGCGCTGGAGGTGCAGGCCGATTGCCTGATGGCCGACGCCGGCGGCAGCCAGTACCGTTTCCTCATCACCCACGACGGTGCGCCGCTCGCCCAGGGTCGCGCCGCGGTTCTGCATTCGCTACCGGGAGAAAACGCATGAGCGCGCAGAGGAAGCCCGAAGGTCCGCGCCGCGCGCTCGTCACCGGCGGCAGTGGCGACATCGGCAGCGCGATCTGCCGGCGCCTGGCGGCTGATGGTTGCGAGCTGATCGTGCACGCCAACAACAACATCGCGCGCGCCGAAGAAGTGGTCGCGCAGATCGCGGCGGATGGCGGCAAGGCACAGGCGGTCGCGTTCGACGTCGCCGACGCGGAGGCTTCGCAGGCGGCGATCGCGGCGCTGCTCCAGCACGGGCCGGTGCAGGTCGTCGTCAACAACGCCGGCGTGCATGACGACGGCCCGATGGCCGGTATGAGCGAGGCGAAGTGGAAGCGCGTGATCGACGTGTCGCTGCATGGATTCTTCCACGTCACCCAGCCGCTGCTGCTGCCGATGGCGCGTACCCGTTGGGGGCGGGTGGTCAGCGTGTCGTCGGTGGCGGCGGTGCTCGGCAATCGCGGTCAGACCAACTACGCCGCCGCCAAGGCCGCGCTGCATGGCGCCACCAAGTCGCTGGCGCGCGAGATGGGCAGCCGCGGCATCACCTGCAATGTGGTGGCGCCGGGCATGGTCGAGGGCCGCATGGCGGAGGCGGCGTTCCCGACCGACGCCATCAAGCAGCTCGTGCCCGCCGGCCGCATGGGCCGGCCGGAGGAAGTCGCGGACCTGATCGGATTCCTGTGCTCGGACGCGGCCGGCTACATCAACGGCCAGGTCATTGGTATAGACGGCGGCATGAGCTGAACGGAACGCGACGAAGTTTCGCTTCCACGTGACCGGGCCTGGCGTAGGATTCGCGACAACCCATCACGGAAGCGCCGCCATGCGCCGCATCGCATCGATCCTCGCAGTCCTCGTACTGGCCGCGCTGGCCGGTTGTTCGTCCACCTCGCAACTGGTCACCGGCACGCCGCGCGCGCCGATCGATCCGTCACAGGTGCGCGTGTACTTCACCCCGCCGCCGGGCGGATACGAGGAGATCGCCCAGCTGGAAACCGCCAGCGGCAACTTCACCTACGGCGAGCAGAACAAGATGGATTCGGTGATCAACAACCTGCGCATCGAGGCGGCGAAGCTCGGCGCCAACGGCGTGCTGTTCGTGGGCGCCGAGAACACCGGCGGCGGCAGCAATGTCGGCGTGGGCGTGGGCGGCGGCAGCTCCAGCGGCTACCGCGGCGGCAGCTTCAGCGGCGGCGGTATCGGCGTGAACATCTCGCCGACCAAGAAGTTCGGGCACGGCGTGGCGATCCATGTGCCCAATCCGCCGCCGCAGTCGAAGCTGCCGGCACAGCCGCAGCAGGCGCCGCCGCCGGCCACGAAGCCGGCGAACTGATCTTCGTATTTCTGTCGAACGCGTGATCCCTGGCTGACGCCGGGATCACGCGCTCCGGTTACGGCGCCTGCGTCGGCAATGCGTCGAGCTGCGCGCTGGCGAACTCGCCCGAGGGGTCGTCGATCAACGGCGGATTGAGGCGGATGCGCCGCAGCGTCTGCGCCAGCCCCCCACGCTTCAACACGCCAAACACGACGTGGCTGGTGATACGCGAGAAATCGCGCAGCGGCTTGAAATGGCTGGGGCGGAACTGCTCGTCGCTGTTTACGCACTTGTAGCGCGACTCGATCGGCACCGACACGCAGCGCGTTCCCAGCTGCTGCGCGGCGGAAATCAGCAGCTGCGCTTCGAACACGAAGTCCTCGCCGGGGATGTCCGTCAACGCCGCAACGGCGGCGGGGTAAAGGCGCTGGCCGCTCTGGCTGTCGGCGAGCTGGTACCCCGTGCCCCAGGCGATGCCCCAGTCGGCGAACTCGTTCGCCAGTCGCCGATAGATCGGCTGCTGCGAACGCCGGCGCATGCGCGCGCCGATCACGATATGGCCCGGATACCGGTTCGCCGCCGCGAGCATGCGCGGGATGTCGGCCGGCCGGTGCTGGCCGTCGCCGTCCATGCTGACGACGGCGCGCGCGCCCATCGCCAACGCGTGAGCGAAGCCATCGCGCAGGCTCGCGCCCTTGCCCATGCGCGTCTCGTGGCGCAGCACAGTGGCGGAAAGGTCGGCGATGCGCTCGGCGGTGCCGTCGTCGGAGCCGTCGTCCACGACGATCACGCGGGGGCATTCGGCCAGTGCGCCGACGACCACATCGCGGATGCGCAGCGCTTCGTTGAGCGCAGGAATCACCACGACCAGGTCGTCGCGGCTCAGGTGCGGGCTGTAGTGGGTCATTGGGTCACCTCCACGAACAGATCGTGCGCGGGACCGGCGGTCAGCACCGCCGAACCTTCACCGCGCGCGAGGACATCGAACAACGGCAACATCGGCGCCATCGCGTTGCCGGCGGAAAAGCGCGCGAGCGGCCCGGACGAGGGCGCCTGCGATCCGGCGGGTACCAGACGCGCGCGCAGCAGCGGTCCGGCGCCGGTTCGCGCCAGCACCAGGGCGCCGCCGAGTTGACCTTCGCTGGGCGCCACGCCCGCCAGCGGGCCCACGGCCTGGCCGTCGTACGCCACCAGCAGCATCGCGTCGTGTCCGCTCGCCAGCTGCGCCATCGCCTCGATCAGGCCCTGCGCGAAGCTCGCCGTATGCGCGCTGATCGCGCTGGCCGGCTGCATCGCACCGGTGCCGATGGTCCAGTAGCCGGCCGCCGCGTTGTGCACGGAGTTATGGAAGCGCGTCGGCGACAGCGCGCGCGGATCCTGCGCCAGCGTCGCGCACATGTAGTCGGTGATCGCCAGCTCGCCGTGCGTGGACGTGAACACCGACGCCAGCGACGCCGGTTCGCGCGCGGCCGCTTCGCACGCGGCCGTCGCCACTTCCAGTGCGATGGCGACCGTCTCCGGCGCGCGGCGGCGTTCGTTCGCCGGCAGCACCTGCGGCGACGGCCGCGCCGGCGCGTCGCTGGGCAGCGCGCCGGTGCTGGCGTACTCGCGCGCCGCCGCCCATGAGGGTAGCCCGCGCGTCCAGAACCCGATTCCTTCCACGTATGCCATCAAGGCCGGCGCCTGCAACTCGCTCATGCGCGACCGAACACCAGCGAGCAGTTGTTGCCGCCGAAACCGAACGAGTTGTTCATCGCGTAGCGGATGTCGGCGCGTTGCGGGGCGAAGCGGATCTGCGGGCCGCAGGTGGGATCCGGCGCGGCGCTGTTGAGCGTGCCGGGCAGTTCGCCGCGTTCCAGCGCGATCAGGGCGATCACCGACTCCACGATCCCGGCCGCGCCCAGCGTGTGGCCGGTCCAGCCCTTCGTCGAGCTGGCGTGCAGCGTCTCGGGGAACAGCGACGCCACTGCCGCGGCCTCGATCGAATCGTTGGCCGGCGTGGCGGTGCCGTGCAGGTTCAGATAACCGACCTCGCTGGCATCGATGCCAGCGCGCACGAGCGCATCGCGCATCGCCAGCCGCGCGCCCAGTCCGTCCGGATGCGGCGACGACATGTGGTGCGCATCGCTGGATTCGCCATAGCCGCGCAGTTGCAAACCCGAGTCGCCCTCGCGCGCGCGCTCGAGCAGCGCGAAGCCGCCGGCTTCGCCGAGCGAAAGGCCATTTCGCGTGGCGTCGAACGGGCGGCACGGCTCGGTGGCGACCAGCTGCAGGGAATTGAAGCCGAACAGGACGCTGCCGCAGAGCGTGTCCACGCCGCCGACCAGGGCGGCGTCGGCCATGCCGCTGGCGATCAGTCGCGCCGCCTGCGCGAACACCTTGGCGCTCGACGAACACGCGGTCGCGACGGTGACGCACGGCCCACCCAGGCCGGTCGCGCGCTGCACGAACTCGCCCAGCGAGTGCGGTGTGTGCACGTGCGTGCGCACGAGCCGCTCCGGGAATTCGCCCGCTTCGAGGTTCGCGTAGGCCTCTTCGGTGCTGCCGATGCTGGAGGTGGACGTGCCGACGATCACCGCGACGCGTTGCGCGCCAAAGCGTGCGACCGCTTCGTCGATCGCCTCGCGCAGGCCGTCGTGTTGCAGCGCGAGCCAGGCCAGGCGGTTGTTGCGCGAATCCAGCGTTTGCAGCGCTTCGGGCAGCACCACCTCTTCCAGTCCTTCGACGCGACCGATCCAGCATTCCAGCGGATCGGTGCCGAAGTCGTTCCTGCGCAGCCCGCTGCGACCTTCGCGCAAAGCCACGGAGAGCGCCTCCCGGCCCGGGCCGACGGCGCTGGTCGCGGTACAGGCGCGGATCGCCAGGGGCGCCATCGGTTGCGCGGTGGACGGATGCAGCGTTGACGGCACAGAGGATTCCCGGTCGGCGTTCGCGAAAGTATAGCCAGCGGGGTGCGCGCGGCCCCGCGGCGCGGTCGTCGCGGGCTTGGCGTTCAGGGCGGACGGGGGAAAGGTAGGCGCTGCGTGAACGTCAGCAGGCCGCGAGCGGCGGCTTGCGGCGGCCCGACCCCTCTCCGTGAGCGGGAGAGGGGCCGTGTTGGCAACGGCAGCGGGCTTACTTCTTCCGCTGAGCCGGCACGAACTGCTCGCGCACGGCCTTGGCCAGCAGGTCCGGCGGCAGCAGGCCCTGGTCGAGCAGGAAGTTGTTGAACGCCAGGCGGTCGAACTTGTCACCCAGCGCGATCTCCGTCTCCATGCGCAGTTCCAGGATGCGGCTGTAGCCGTAAAAGTAGCTTCCCGCCTGGCCCGGTGCATTGAAGGTGTAGCGGTCCAGTTCCTGCTTGGTCATCGCCTCCGACAGGCCGACCTTGTCGCGCAGGATGCGGCCGGCTTCCTCGCGGTCGATCAGGCCCAGATTGAGCATCGGATCTAGCATCGCGCGGGCGGCGCGCATCAGGCGGAACTGCAGCGCGATCAGCTGGCCGTCGAGTGGCTCGTACGGAACCATCTCGGCTTCGGCGTACAGCGCCCAGCCTTCGACGTTCACCGAGTTGAACGCGAACATCGTGCGCGCCAGCGAGATGCCGCGCTCGACCATCGCGGTGAACTGCAGCTCGTGGCCGGGACGGCCCTCATGCGCGGACAGCGTCCAGCGCACCGCGTCGAAGTTGAAGTCGTCGTATTCCAGCGCCTTGCCGTCGGCGGTGGGCACCGACACCGGCAGCACGAACTGGCCCTGCTGGCCGGTGTTTCCGATCAGCGGCGCCGGCAGGAAGTGCGGCGCCGGCTGCGCGGCCGACTCGGCCTCGCTGCCCAGACGCATCACCATCGGGCGCTGCGGCACATCGACGATGCGTTCCTTGCGGATGATCGGATCGATTTCGTCGATCACCGTGCGGTAGCGCGCCTCGAGCTGGTCGTTGGGCATGTTGCGCTGCTTGAGCGCGCGGATCACGGCCACGTAGTCGTGCGGGTCCGCGACGGTCAGGTTGTTCGCCTTGGCCACCAGCGGCGCGAGCTGCTGCATCGCCGCGCGCGTTTCCATGAACTCGACCTGGGCGCGGCGGATCAGCAGCTTCGGATCGATGTCGATGCCGTACTGCTTGAGGCTGTTGGCGTACAGCTCGGGCGGCAGCTTCGTGTCGGTGCGCGCGGTCGGCAGCACGTTGCTGCGCGCCCAGCTGCCGTAATCCTTGAGCTGGGTTTCCATCGCGGCCAGCGCGGCGTCGGCGCCTTCGATCTTGTACTTGGCGAACAGCTTGCGGATGCCGTCGATGTAGGTGTCGACGTTGCCCAGCGACTGCTCGACCTCGAGCTTGGTCGGGTGCACCAGCTTCGCGTCGGAGGCGCGCTCGGTGTAGCGCGCCTTGGCCTGCTCGGTCAGCGGCGTCTTCTCGGTGCCCTGACCGACGTAGTTCTTCAGGCGTTCGAGCGCGCGGGCGCGGCGTTCCGGCGGCGTCTGGTCGGACAGCAGGCCCTGCAGGCCGCTGAAGACGGTCTGCGGCACGTCGTTCCACGGCAGCATCAGGCGTTCGTTGAGCTCGCTGGTCTCGATGCTGTCGTCGGCGGCGCGGATCATGATTTCCAGATCCTGGCGCACGTTCGGATCGCGCTCGGTGGCGAGCTTGGCCTTGAGTTCGTCGCGTGCCTTCGCGGTCGCGGCGCGGAAGCGCGCGGACACGTCGGGCTTGAGGTCGGCGACGCGGTCGTCGTAGCCGGGCACGCCGAAGAACGACATCTGCTCGGGCGCGAATTCAGCCTGCGACTTCAGCAGGACCTGCGCGTACTCGTTGCTCTTGGTGACCCATGCCGGCGAGGGCTTTACGGCCGCCGGCTTGGTCGCAGCGGACTTCGCTGCGGGCTGCGCCGACTGGGCCAGCATCGGTGTGCCGGCGGCGAGGGTGAGGGACAGGGCGATCGCGAGGGTCAGCGGCTTGGTCATGGTTCCGGCGTCGGGTGGGTATGCCGGGAGCATGCGGGGTGGGAGGCCGCGGGGGCTATCCCTCGAAGGTCACGAAGCGCGAGCCGATGCCCTCATGCGCGCGCTCCCCTGCTTGCAGGGGAGGGTTGGGGAGGGGGTGCGAAGCCGCATCGCGACGAGCTCGGCGCAAGGCGCCTCACACCCCTCCGCCTTCAAGGAGCAAGCAGTCAGGGCTTCAGGCACCGCGCGAAGAAGTCCTCGGTCAGGCGAAGCCGATGCAGGTTGTCCGCGCCCTTCAGGCCGTGCTTCGCGCCCGGATAGGTCATCAGCTCGAACGGCTGGCCGCGCTTCTGCAACGCGCTCATCAGCGCGGTGGAGTTGGTGAACAGCACGTTGTCGTCGGCCATGCCGTGGATCAGCAGCAGCTTCGACTTCATTCCGTCGATGTGTTCGAGCACGCGTGCGTCGCGATAGCCGTCGACGTTGGCCTTCGGCAGTCCCATGTAGCGCTCGGTGTAGTGCGTGTCATACAGGCCCCAGTCGGTCACCGGCGCACCGGCGACGCCGCACGCGTACTGGTTCGAAGCCTTGCCCAGCAGCATCAGCGTCATGTAGCCGCCGTTGGACCAGCCGTACACGCCGATGCGCGAAGCATCGACCCACGGCTGCGATTTCAGCCAGTCCACGCCCTTGAGCTGGTCGGCCACTTCCACCGTGCCCTGCTTGCCGTACAGCGCGCCGCCGAAGGCCGCGCCGCGTCGCGGCGTGCCGCGGTTGTCGATCGAGAACACCACATAGCCGTGCTGCGCCAGGTACTGGTTGAAGTCCGGCGCCCACGCGCGCTTGACGGTCTGCGAGGCCGGGCCGCCGTACACCATGACGACCACCGGATAGCGCTTCTTCGGATCGAAGCCCGCCGGCTTGAGCACGCTGTAGTGCAGCGTCGTCGCACCGTCGGCGGCCTTGAGCGTGCCGAACTCGATCGGCTGCTGCGCGGCGGCGTACTTCGCGTACGGATGCTGCGGATCGGCCACGTCGTTCTTCAGCAGCGCGGCGATGCGCGTGCCGTCGTTGCGGAACAGTTCCAGCTGCGGCGGCGTGGTCGGGTTCGACCAGTTGTCCACGTACACGCTCGCGTTGCTGGCGAAGCTGGCGCTGTGCGTGCCGTCGCTCTTGGACAGGCGCTCGATGGCGCCTCCTGCCAACGGCACACGGTAGACCTGCGAGTCCAGCGGCGAATCCTTGCCGGCGGCGAAATAGACGACGCCGGCGGCTTCATCCACCGCCAGCACGCTGTCCACCGGCCAGTCGCCGGAGGTCAGCGCGGTCGCGGACTTGCCGTCTTCCGACAGCACGTAAAGGTGTTCGAAGCCGCTGCGCTCGCTGTTCCACAGGATGCGGCCGTCCTTGAGGAAGCGCAGGTCGTCGTGCAGCGGAACCCAGGTGTTGCTGGTCTCGGTGACGAGCGTGCGCTGGCGGCCGCTGCCGAGGTCGGCTTCGATCAGATCGAGCCGGTGCTGGTCGCGCGACTGGCGCTGGAAGGTGACGCGCTGCGGATCGCGCCAGTCCACGCGTGCGAGGTAGATGTCCTGTTCCTTGCCCAGGTCCACCCACTTCGGTGCGGCGTTCGCCTTGGGCGCGATCACGCCCAGCTTCACCAGCACGTTGCGATCACCAGCGGCGGGGTAGCGCTGCTCGACCACTTCGGTGCGGTCGGGGTAGACCTCGTAGCGCTTTTGCACCGGCACCGGCGTTTCGTCGATGCGCGCGAAGGCGATGGCCGAGTCGTCCGGCGCCCACCAGTAGCCGGTGTGGCGGTTCATTTCCTCGTCGGCGACGAACTCCGCCACCCCGTTGCCGATGACGTCGCTGCCATCGCGCGTGAGCTGGATCGACTTGCCCGTCGCCAGGTCGATCACCCACAGGTTGCGGTTGCGCACGAAGCTGACGAAGCCGCCGCGCGGCGAGAGCTTCGGGTCGGTGGCGAAGCCTTCGCCGTTGGTGAGCTTGCGCACGCCGGCCTTGCCGGGCTTGCTCAGGTCGTACAGGTACAGCTCGCCGCCGAGCGGAAACAGCAGCGACTTGCCGTCCGGCGCCCACTGGTAGTCGACGATGCCGCTGAGCGCGGCGATGCGCTGGCGCTCGCGGCGGGCCTTCTCCTCATCGCTGAGGACCTCATCGCCCGGCAGGATGTCGTCGGCGTCCACCAGCTTGACGGTCTGTCCGCTGGCGATGTCGTAGGCCCACAGATCCAGGCGGTTCTTGTTGCTGTCCTTGCCGCGCAGGAAGCTCACGCGGCTGCCGTCCGGGGCGATCTTCGCCTTCATCAGGCTCGGACCGGAGAGCGGCGCGTCGCCGGCCAGGGCCTCGAGCGTGAGCTTCTGCGGAGCGGGCGCGACCTGCGCGTGGGCGGAAGGGGGCAACGAGGCAGTGATCGACATGGCGAGCAGGCAGGCGGCGAGGCCGCGGACGGTCAGGTTCTTCATGCGTTGGGCGGAGTGGTTCCGAAGAGGATCTTGTGCATTTCCGGCGTCATTTCGCGCTTGCCGTACTTCTCGGCCAGCGCGTAGGCGCGTTTCACGGCCGGACGTTCGGCGACGGCGGCATGCCAGCGGCGCAGGTTGGCGAAGGGTGTCAGGTCCAGCGGTGCCTTGGTATAGGGGTTGATCCAGGGGTGCGCGGCCATGTCGGCGATGGAGAACATGCCGGCGGCAATGAACTCGCGTCCTTCCAGGCGGCGGTCGAGCACGCCGAGCAGGCGCAGCACCTCGCGCTGGTAGCGGTCCTTGGCGTAGGGCAGGTCTTCCGGCGCGTAGACATGGAAGTGGCCGTACTGGCCGGTCATCGGGCCCAGGCCGCCCATCTGCCAGTGCAGCCACTGGCTGACCTCGGTGCGTCCGCGCAGATCGTCGGGCACGAACCGGCCGGTCTTGTTGGCCAGGTAGGCCAGGATCGCGCCCGACTCGAACACACTGATCGCCGCGCCGCCGTCGCCCGGGTTGCGGTCGACGATGGCGGGCATCTTGTTGTTGGGGGAGATCGTCAGGTAGTCCGGCTTGAACTGGTCGCCGGCGCCGATGTCCACCGGGTGGATGGCGTAATCCAGGCCCGCTTCCTCGAGGAAGATCGTGATCTTGTGGCCGTTGGGCGTGGGCCAATAGTGCAGGTCGATCATGGCGACTCCGGCGGGGGCAGGGTCGCTCAGTGTAAGGGCTGGTGCGGTTTGCCCAATCGGGCCGGTGGCCGTCGAAACGACGTCCTGGTCCCGAAGCCCGGAGCGCCGGGCGAAAAGCTCCGAACGCCAGGCAAGGAGCTCGGACCGCCGGGCAAAAAGCACCGCACGCCAGGCTCGGAGCCCGGAGCGCCGAGCAAAAAAGCTCTACACGCCAGGCCCGGAGCCCGGAGCGCCAGGCAAAAAGCTCCGCACGCCAGGCCCGGAGCCCGGAGCGCCAGGCAAAAAGCTCCACACGCCGAGTTCGGAGCCCGGAGCGCCGGGCAAAAAGCGCCGCACACCGAGCTCGGAGCCCGGAGCGCCGGGCAAAAAGCACCGCGCGCCAGGCTCGCAACTCGGAGCGCCGGGCAAAACGCTCCACACGCCAGGTCCGGGGCTCGGAGCGTCGAGCAAAAAGCGCCACACGCCGAGTTCGGAGCCCGGAGCGCCGGGCAAAAAACGCCGCACGCCGAGCCCGGAGCCCGGAGCGCCGGGCAAAAAACGCCGCACGCCAGGCTCGCAACCCGGAGCGCCGAGCAAAAAGCGCCACACGCTGAGTTCGGAGCCCGGAGCGCCGGGCAAACAACATCGCCCGCCGAGCCCGCAGCCCGCAGCCCGGACGACCGGGCGCGAAGCCCGAACCGCAACGCAAAAGGAAAGTGGCGCCGGATTCACCCCGGATTGGCGGGGGCCGGAGGGGCCGTTACCCTAGCCCACCGTTTCCGCAGGCCCGCCCCCGCATGTCCGACCAGCGCAACGCTTCGCTCAATCCCCTGCCCGCCCTGATCTTCTCCTCGCGCTGGCTGCAGTTGCCGCTGTACCTGGGCCTGATCGTCGCGCAGGGCGTGTACGTGGTGCTGTTCGTCAAGGAACTGTGGCACCTGATGCTGCACGCCACGGAGTGGACCGAGCAGCAGATCATGCTGATGGTGCTCGGCCTGATCGACGTGGTGATGATCTCCAACCTGCTGGTGATGGTGATCGTCGGCGGCTACGAGACCTTCGTCTCGCGCCTGCGTCTGGAAGGCCATCCGGACCAGCCCGAGTGGCTGAGCCACGTCAACGCCAGCGTGCTCAAGGTCAAGCTGGCGATGGCGATCATCGGCATTTCCTCGATCCACCTGCTCAAGACCTTCATCGCCATCGGCAACCTCGGCGCCGCGGGTAGCACCTACACCGCCGAGGGCGTGATGTGGCAGACCATCATCCATTGCGTCTTCATCCTCTCGGCGATCGGCATCGCCTACACCGACCGCCTGATGGCGCTGGCCTCGGCAAAGCCGCACAAGGCGCACTGAGCCGCGTCAGGGCGCGCCCGGCCGCGAGGCGTCGCCTGCCATGATCGACCGACGCAGCGCGGCCCCCGGTGCGGCGTCGCCGAAGGCCAGCGTGCCGTCGCGCTGCATGATCGACAGTTCGCGCCAGGTCGCATCCAGCGACGGGAACCGGCGCGAATCGAGGTAGCGCGCATAACCCGACGAAAACACGGTCGTGCCGGACAGGCGATCCAGTTCGGCGATGAACGCCGACGGCTCCACCTGGCCGGTGCCGCTCAGGCAGCATTGCGAGTACTGCGACAGGACGCGATCGAGGCTGCTGCGATGGTCGCGACGCAGCGCCACATCGGCCTGCAGCCAGAACGCCGCGCCGGCCCAATAGACGCGCATGGTGCCTTCATGTTCCCGGCTGAGCTCGACCAGCGGCCGCCCGCTGGATTCGCGCTGGCCGCGTCCGAATCCGGCGTCGAGCAGACGCCACGCCTGCTCCGGCGTGAGCAGGCCCGCGCGGGCGCGGAGCACGTTCTGGTAGTAGCTCGCCAGGCCTTCGGAAAGCCAGCGGCCGTCGCGGCCCATGTACGGGTGGAACAGGTGCGAAAGCTCGTGGATCGCGGTCCAGTCCGCGCGCAGCTCCGGCACGGTCGCGTCGCCGCGCACGAACAGCAACACCGCCGCATCGCCGCGGCGCAGGGTCTGGCCCCACGGCACCGGGCTTTCATCGTCGCGGTCGACCTGCTCGATCTGCACGCGCGCGCGGGGCAGCGGGTAGCGCCCGAACGCGGTCAGTTGCGCCTGCGCGACCTCCGCCAACCAGTCCTGCAACTGCGCGCGGCGGCGCGCGTCGTCCACGTCGACCACGCTCACGCGCAGCTCGGTGTCGCCGGCGCGCAGTACGCGCTGCCGGTCCGGAGCGGCCGTCTCCTGTGCCGCGGACGCGACCGTCATGGCGGCGATCAACAGCCCCAGGCCGACACGCAGCGGCATGGCAATCGAATGCATCGTGACCTCCGGACCTTCACGCAACGCCCGCGCGACGCGGGCCCTGAGACCGCCGCCGCTACAATACCCGCATGGATGTCTCCCACCTGCTCGACGCGCTCAATCCAGCGCAGCGCGAGGCCGTCAGCGCACCGCCCGGCCACTACCTCGTCCTCGCCGGCGCCGGCTCCGGCAAGACGCGCGTGCTCACCCACCGCATCGCCTGGCTGAACGAAGTCCACGGCGTGCCGACCCACGGCATCCTCGCGGTGACCTTCACCAACAAGGCCGCGGGCGAGATGCGCGCGCGCGTGGACGGCCAGCTGCGCAATGGCGCGCGCGGCATGTGGATCGGCACCTTCCACGGTCTCGCGCACCGGCTGCTGCGCCTGCACTGGCAGGAAGCCAAGCTGCCGGAAGGTTTCCAGGTGCTCGATTCCGACGACCAGCTGCGCCTGGTCAAGCGCGTCGTGCAGGCACTGGAGCTGGACGAGGCGCGGTTTCCGCCGCGCCAGATCGCGTGGTGGATCAACGCGCAGAAGGACGAGGGCCGTCGCCCGCAGAACCTGCAACCGGCCAGCGGCGACGTCTGGTCGGAGGTCATGCACAAGGCCTACGAGGCCTACCAGGAACGCTGCGAACGCGCCGGCCTGGTGGATTTCGCCGAACTGCTGCTGCGCGCGCACGAGCTGCTGCGCGACAACGCGGCGCTGCTGGCGCATTACCGCCATCGCTTCCGCGAGATCCTGGTCGACGAGTTCCAGGACACCAACGCAATCCAGTACGCCTTCGTGCGCGTGCTGGCCGGCGATTCGGGCCACGTGTTCGTCGTCGGCGACGACGACCAGTCGATCTACGGCTGGCGCGGCGCCCAGGTCGAGAACATGCAGCGATTCCTCAAGGATTTCGGATCCCACGGCGGCGACGGCACGCGCACGATCCGCCTGGAACAGAACTACCGCTCCAGCGCGAACATCCTCGAGGCCGCCAATGCGGTGATCGCGCACAACCCCGACCGCCTGGGCAAGAACCTGTGGACCGACAGCGGCAGCGGTGAGCCGATCGACCTGTACGCGGCGTACAACGAGATGGACGAGTCGCGCTTCGTCGTCGAGCGCCTGCGCCAGTGGGTGCGTGACGGCGGCAGCTACGGCGAGGTCGCGGTGCTCTATCGCAGCAACGCGCAGTCGCGGGCCTTCGAAGAATCGCTGCTCGCCGAGCAGGTGCCGTACCGCGTGTACGGCGGCCAGCGCTTCTTCGAGCGCGCCGAAATCAAGGACACGCTGGCGTATCTGCGCCTGATCGCCTCGCGCCTGGACGATGCCGCCTTCGAGCGCGCCGTGAACACCCCCACGCGCGGCATCGGCGAGCGCACGCTCGACGAAGTCCGCCGACGTGCGCGCACCGACGCCATCGCGCTGTGGGACGCGGCGCGCCGCATCGTCACGGAGAACGGCCTGGCGGCACGCGCGCGCAACGCCGTGGCGGGCTTCCTGGCGCTGATCGACGATGTCGACAACGAAGTGGCGACGATGACGCTGCCGGAGAAGATCGACCACGTGCTGATCCGCTCCGGCCTGCGCGAGCACTACTTCAACGAATCGCGCGGCCAGCTCGATTCGCGCGTGGACAACCTCGACGAACTGGTATCCGTCGCCTCGCGCTTCACCCGCAACGACGAGGAAGACGCGCAGGCGATGCCGGAGCTGGTCGCGTTCCTCAGCTACGCCGCGCTGGAAGCGGGCGAGGGCCAGGCGCAGGCCGGCGTGGAAGGCGTGCAGCTGATGACGCTGCACAGCGCCAAGGGACTGGAATTCCCGCTGGTGTTCCTGGCCGGCATGGAGGAGGGCGTGTTCCCGAGCGGACGTTCGACCGAGGAGTCGGGCCGGTTGGAGGAAGAGCGCCGCCTGGCCTACGTCGGCATCACCCGCGCACGCCAGAAGCTCGTGCTCAGCTATGCCGAATCGCGCCGCATCCACGGTGCCGACATGTACGGCGTGCCGTCGCGCTTCCTGCGCGAGATTCCGGCCGCGCTGCTGAACGAAGTGCGGCCCAAGGTGCAGGTGTCGCGCCCGTACAGCGGCGGCGTGCAGCGGCGCGACATGGGGCATGCGGCGATCGAGCAACCCGCGGTGCGGCTGGGTTCGATGGTGCGTCATCCCTCGTTCGGCCTGGGCACCGTGACCGATTACGAAGGCAGCGGGGCGCACGCGCGCGTGCAGGTCAACTTCGACGATGCCGGCAGCAAGTGGCTGGTGCTGGCGTACGCGAACCTGCAGCCGGCCTGAGCCGGTCGCGCCGCCCCGTCCTTGGCGGAGAGGCTTCAGGCGCTACGAGCGCAGCTTCGGCGACTCGTCGATCGAGCCGTCCGGCAGCAGCGCGACGCAGCGCTTGCGCTCGCGGTCGAACATCACCGGAAGCGGGTCCTGGAACAGCGGGCGGCGCACGAATTCCAGCGTCCACTGGAAGTGTTCCAGCTCCTCGAGCGTGCGGCGCTGCGCGTCGGTGAGACCCAGGCGCAGCGCGGCGGCGTCGAGCGATTGCGCGATCTTGCGTCTTTCTTTGCCGGACACTCCGCTGATCCCTCCGTTGCGCCGAGTGCGGGCGGCGCGGCGTTGTTAACGGCGACCGACGACGGAACTTGAGCGGCCCGCGCCGGATGCCGCATCGACGTGGCGAGACTATGGCCCACGTCTACAGCGCATCGTGAAACACGATCCCCAAAGTGTGACGTCGTCCTGAACGTATCCGGCTGACGCCGTGACGCAGGTTCACGCGATACACACCGCGCGTGCCTGCGACAGGCCGATGGTGCACGGCGAAGACGACGGCATCGCCGCGCCGCAACGGGACGACGTCGGCGCGCGACTGCATGCGCGGTCGTTGCTCGGTGAGGACGAACTCGCCGCCATCGAACTCCATGCCCGGCTGCGACAGCAGTACCGCCATCTGCAACGGAAAGACGTGTTCGCCGTACAGATCCTGGTGCAGGCAGTTGTAGTCGCCCGCGTCGTAGCGCAGCAGCAGCGGCGTCGGGCGCGATTGCCCGGCTTCGTGGCAGCGGCGCAGGAAATCGGCATGCGCCTGCGGATAGCGTGTCTCGATCCCCATCGCCGCGTTCCAGCGGTTGGCCACGGGCTCCAGATGCGGATAGACCGCCGCGCGCAGCAGGGCGACCGTCGCCGGAAGGGGATAGGCGAAGTAGCGGTACTCGCCGCTGCCGAAGCCGTGGCGTGCCATCACCACGCGGCTGCGAAAGCCGTCCGGGCGGTCGTAGAGCGCAGCGACCGCGGCGCATTCGAGGTCGTCCAGAAGGCCCGGCAGCACGGCGTGGCCGCAGGCGTCGAGCGAGGCGGCCACGCCGTTCCAGTCCTGCCAGCCGATGCGCTCGGCCAAGGCCCGGGCGTCGTGACGCAGGCGCAATGCGGCGCTCACGTGCGGGCCTCGCGCTGCAACAGCGCGCGTTTTCGCGCCACGCCCCAGCGATAGCCCGAAAGCGCGCCGTTCGCCTCGATCACCCGATGGCACGGCACCACGACCGCGAGCGGATTGGCCGCGCAGGCGGCCGCGATCGCGCGCGCCGAGCCCGGCACGCCGAGACGGCGCGCGAGTTCGCCGTAGCTCACCGTCGTGCCCGATGGAATCCGCCGCAGTGCCTGCCACACGCTGTTCTGGAATGGCGTGCCCTGAAGGTCCAGCGGACGCGCCAGGTTGAGGTGCGGCGCTTCGATGCAGTCGACCACCGCATCCAGCGATGCCTGCACGCCGTCGGCATCCACGGCGAGCGCCGTGCCGTCCAGGCGCGACTGCAGGTCCTGCACCAGCCGGCCGGCGTCGTCGCCGAACAGCACCGCGCGCACGCCGGCATCGCTTTCGGCCACCAGGACCAGCCCGAGCGAACTCTCGCCGATGGCGAAACGTACGGTCTGCGTGGTGGTGGCATCGTCGCGCGGATGGCAGCGGCGGCACGCGCGGAAACCGGCGCGTTCGGCCTCGCCGGGCGTGGCGTGGAAGCGCACGTTCTGCAGGCGCGGCCTGCGCGCGGCGCACGACGGCCGGCAATACACGCCGGTGGTTTTCACCGAGTACACGAAGCGCCCGTCTGCGGCGCGATCCCGCGCGCACAGCGCCGCCCAGCGCGGATCGCCCTCGATGTCGAAGCGCTGGATATCGAAATGCGGCTGTTGCAGGTTCATCGCGTTCTCCCGTGGAAGCAACGCGATCGACTCTAGGCATGCAAGCGCACGTCCGATATCCGGATCGTGCACCGCCCGATGCGGGCGCTTACCAGGTCAGCAGCTTGTATTGCACCGGCGAAATCGGCCCCTCGCCCTTGCTGCTGTCGAGGATGCCGTCGGCGTTGTTGTCGACCAGGTAGTACGTCGGTCCGCGCGCCGGCGTGATCTTGACCACGCGCAACTGCCCGGCAACGTAGTACTCGTCGATGGTGTCGCCGCCGCTGACCGTGCGCGAACGCACTTCCGGATTCTGCAGGCCGGCGGTCGGGTCGTCGCTCATCGTCGCGCAGCCGATCAGGGACAGCGGAAGCAGCAGGGCGATAAGAACGGTGCGCATGGCGGACTCCTGGCCGGGGATGGGCGGGGGCGGGGCATGCAGAGGATACGCGCTGGCAGCGCTCGCGGGAGTGACGGCCGCGGGGGAACCGGAGCGTAGAATCGCGCCATGACCGACACGCCGCGCCTCGTCCTGATCGACGGATCCAGTTACCTCTATCGCGCCTTCCACGCGCTCCCCCCGCTCACCAACGACGCCGGCGAACCGACCGGCGCGCTGTTCGGCGTGGTCAACATGCTGCGCGCCACGTTGAAGGAGCAACCTGCCTACGTCGCGTTCGTGGTCGACGCCCCGGGCAAGACTTTCCGCGATGATCTCTATCCCGAGTACAAGGCCAACCGCGCCGCGATGCCCGACGACCTGCGCGCGCAGGTCGAGCCGATGTGCGAAATCGTCAATGCACTGGGCATGACGATCCTGCGCGTGGATGGCGTGGAGGCCGACGACGTGATCGGCACGCTGGCCATACGCGCGGCGGAGCAGGGCATCGAGGTCACCATTTCCACCAGCGACAAGGACTTCGCCCAACTCGTGCGTCCCGGCATCGCGCTGGTCAACACGATGAGCGGAAGCCGGCTGGATTCGGATGCCAGCGTGATCGACAAGTTCGGCGTGCGCCCGGAGCAGATCATCGACCTGCTCGCGCTGATGGGCGACAGCGTCGACAACATTCCAGGCGTCGACAAATGCGGCCCCAAGACCGCGGCGAAATGGCTGGGCGAATACGGCACGCTCGACAACGTCATCGCGAATGCGGAGCAGATCAAGGGCAAGATCGGCGAGAACCTGCGCGCCGCGCTGCCGCGCCTGCCGCTCAACCGCACGCTCACCACGATCAGGACCGACGTCGAGCTCGACCGCGCGCCGACCGATCTGGTGCTGCGCGATCGCCATGTCGACGAGCTGCGCGTGCTCTACGCGCGCTACGGCTTCAAGCAGGCGCTGCGCGAACTGGAAGGTCCGGGCGCCGTGGTCGAGGACCACGCGGGCAGCCCGGCCGGCGTTCGCAATACCGCGGCCGGTTATGCGCGTTCGGGCGCGCCGGCGCAGGGCCTGGATCCCGCGCTCTCGGCGAAGGGCGAGTACGAGGCGATCCTGACGCCGGAGCAATTGGATGTCTGGCTGGCGCGCCTGCGCGATGCCGAGGAATTCGCGTTCGATACCGAGACCGACTCGTTCGATCCGATGCAGGCCAACCTGATCGGTCTGAGTTTCGCCGTCGAACCGGGCCACGCCGCCTACCTGCCGCTGGCGCACGACTACCCCGGCGCGCCGAAGCAGCTCGATCGCAATGAGGTGCTTGGCGCGCTGCGTCCATTGTTCGAGGACGCCTCACGCAAGAAGATGGGCCAGCACGGCAAGTACGATCTGCACGTGCTGCGTCGCAACGGCATCGACGTGCGCGGTTACGCCGACGACACCATGCTGGAAAGCTTCATCTACAACGCGACGGCAACGCGCCACGACATGAACTCGCTGGCCGGGCGTTACCTGGGCTACGAAACGGTCAAGTACGAGGACGTCGCGGGCAAGGGCGCCAAGTCGATTCCGTTCTCGCAGGTGTCCATCGAGGACGCGACCCGCTACGCCGCCGAGGACGCCGACGTCACGCTGCGCCTGCACCGCGTCCTGTCATCGAAGCTGGAGGCCGTACCGGGCCTCTCGCACGTCTATCACACGATCGAGATGCCATTGGTCCAGGTGCTCGAACGCGTGGAAGCGAACGGCGTGATGGTCGACGCCGACGAACTGCGCCGGCAGTCGGCGGACCTGGGCAAGCGCATGCTCGCCGCGCAGCAGAAGGCGACCGAGATGGCGGGTCGCACTTTCAATCTCGATTCGCCCAAGCAGCTGGGCCAGTTGCTGTTCGACGAACTGAAGCTTCCTGCGCTGGTGAAGACGCCGTCCGGCGCTCCGTCGACCAACGAGGAAGCGCTGGAGGCCATCGCCGAACAACACGAACTGCCGCGCGTGATCCTGGAATACCGCGGTCTGGCGAAGCTGCGCAGCACCTACACCGACAAGTTGCCGGAGATGGTCAACCGCGACACCGGCCGCGTGCATACCAGCTATCACCAGGCGGGCGCGGCGACGGGCCGGCTCGCGTCCAGCGATCCGAACCTGCAGAACATCCCGATCCGCACCGACGACGGTCGGCGTATCCGCCAGGCCTTCGTCGCGCCGGAAGGCCGCCGCATCGTCGCCTGCGACTACTCGCAGATCGAGCTGCGGATCATGGCGCACCTGTCGGGGGACCCGAGCCTGCTGCGCGCGTTCGAGTCCGGCGCCGACATCCACCGCGCGACCGCGGCGGAAGTGTTCGGCAAGGCCATGGACGAGGTGAGCGGCAACGAACGCCGCGCCGCGAAGGCGATCAACTTCGGCCTGATGTACGGCATGGGCGCTTTCGGCCTGGCGCGGCAGCTGGGCATTGCGCGCGGCGAGGCGCAGGACTACATCGCGCTCTACTTCAGCCGCTACCCGGGCGTGCGCGATTTCATGGAGCGCACGCGCCAGCAGGCGCGCGAGCAGGGCTATGTCGAGACCGTGTTCGGCCGCCGCCTGTATCTGGACAATATCCACGCACGCAACCAGGGCCTGCGCGCAGGCGCCGAACGCGCGGCGATCAACGCGCCGATGCAGGGCACCGCCGCGGACATCATCAAGCTGGCGATGATCTCGATAGACGAATGGCTGGCCGATCACCGCGACCGCGCGCTGATGGTCCTGCAGGTGCACGACGAACTGGTGTTCGAGGTCGAAACCGGGTTCGTCGATACCCTGGTGTCCGAGGCCCGGGATCGGATGTCGCGGGCGGCCGGATTGCGGGTGCCGCTCGTGGTCGACAGCGGCGTGGGCGCCAACTGGGACGAGGCCCACTGACCGTTCGTCGGACAGTGCTATCGTCACGTTCCATGCCAGGGCGCGCGGATGCCCGTTCGGGCGGGAATCGCGGGGAAAAACGTTTTCAATTCGGTGAATGCCTCCTGAACCCAACGAATTGTTAACCCTTATCTTCACGAACCATCCATGTATGGAATGGTCATATAGGTCGCGACAGGTGCAACGCCTGTCGCCGATCTCTCCCTCCCCTGGAGTGATCCCGGAGCGAAGGCCCCTCCCCAGGTCCCGCTCCCCAGCCCCGCCGGCCCCCCCTGCCTGCGGGGCTTTTTATTTCTGGCGTCGCCAGAAACAAACCCAAAGTTCTGCGATGCAAAACCTCGGGCCCCCGCGCCGATATCTCCGAACCCTGCGGCTGCGGCCGCGCCCCTTACCAAGGGGGCTGTGACTCCAGTTCGACCGGCTCGACCTGAGCATCGTCATCGCGCGTCTTGAGCAGCGTCATGTCGGCGCAGGGCGGGACTAAGGCCGCCATGACGTCCGCAATCGCGCCACGGGCACCCGTTACCCGTTAGCGTCTATGCATCCGGTCCATTGCGAGGCGCCCATGTTCGAGATGTCGATGCCGTGGTGGGAGTTCGTGCTGCGCGCCGTGGTGGTCTACGTCGTGCTGCTGACGATGATCCGGATGTCGGGCAAACGCACGATGGGGCAGTTCACCGCGTTCGACATGCTGCTGATCGTCCTGCTCGGCAATGCGGTACAGAACGCGCTGCTCGGCAAGGACACGTCCATGAGCGGTGGACTGCTGCTGGCGGCCACGCTGATCGTGCTCAACTGGACGGTCGGCTTCGTCACCGCGCGCAGCCGCAAGGCCGAGCGCCTGCTCGAAGGCGAGCCGGTGGTGCTGGCGCGCAACGGCCACGTCTACCGTGATGTCCTGCGGCGCGAACTCGTCAGCCGCGACGACTTCGCCAAGTCGATGCGCGAGACCGGTTGCAGCGAGATCGACCGGATCCACCTCGCGCTGCTGGAAACCAACGGCCACATCACCATCCTGCTGCGCGACGAGCCCAAGCACGACGACGAGGACGTCTGAACGCGGCCCTCAGCCCAGTTCGGCGAACCAGTCGCGCGGGCGCAGGTAATCGCCAAGGCGCGCCTCGGCGCTGCCTTCTTCCGGTGCGAATCCGTATTCCCAACGCACCAGCGGCGGCAGGCTCATCAGGATCGATTCGGTGCGTCCGCCCGATTGCAGGCCGAACAGCGTGCCGCGATCGAACACCAGGTTGAACTCGACATAGCGGCCGCGTCGGTACAGCTGGAACTGCCGCTCGCGATCGCCATGCGGCATGTGCTTGCGGCGTTCGACGATGGGCAGGTAGGCGTCGAGGAAACCGTCGCCGACCGCGCGCAGGTACGCGAAATCGGCATCGGCGTCCTCGTGCAGGTCGTCGAAGAACAGCCCGCCGACGCCGCGCGTCTCGTTGCGGTGCTTGAGGAAGAAGTACTCGTCGCACCAGTGCTTGTGCTTCGCGTAGCGCGCCTCGCCGCCGAACGGCTCGCACAGCGCTCGCGCCGTGCGGTGCCAGTGCAGCACGTCCTCGTCCACCGGGTAGAACGGCGTGAGGTCGAAACCGCCGCCGAACCACCACGCCACGGTCTCGCCGTCGCGTACCGCATGGAAGTGGCGCACGTTCGCGTGCGTGGTCGGCAGGTGCGGATTGCGCGGGTGGAACACCAGCGACACGCCCACCGCGCGCCACGAGGCGCCGGCCAGCTCCGGCCGCGCGGCGGTCGCCGAAGGAGGCAGCTTGTTGCCGGACACGTCGGAGAAGCCGATGCCGGCCTGCTCGAACACTGCACCGTCGCGCAGGATCCGCGTGCGACCGCCTCCGCCGCTGAGCCCGCCGGCGCCTGCATCGTCCGGGGTGCGCTCCCATCGATCCTCGCGGAAGCGGGCGCTGCCGTCCGCGGCCTCGATCGCAGCGCAGATGCGGTCCTGCAGGCCGGTCAGGTAGTTGCGGACCTCGTCGAAGCCGGGGGCGGGCTCGGTCATGTTCACGGGGACGTAGCGGGGATGGCGCGCATGATAGCCGCCGCCCGTTCAGGGGCAGTCGACGGATCGGCCAAGCGTGTCGCGAGCCGGTGCCGAACGCGTTCCGGATTGAAGGTGTGGGAGGTGTGTCGTGCGCATGCTCCGGCCGTGGTGTGTCCTGTCCACCGTACTGATCGCGGCTGTGTGCGCGAGCTCGTGCAAGCGCGACGCCGAACCGGCAGCGCCAGCGCCCGCCGCGCAGGCCCCGGCGACCGTCCCGCCGACCGCGCCCGCCGCGGCGCCTGCAGCCACTGAACGTGTATTCGGCCAGGAAGAACTCGACCAGATGGTCGCGCCAATCGCGCTGTATCCCGATTCCCTGCTGACACAGGTGCTGATGGCCGCGACCTATCCGGGCAACGTCGCCGATGCCGTGGCCTGGTCGAAGGCGCATCCCGATGCGAAGGGCGATGCGGCCGTGAAGCAGGTGGCCGAACAACCGTGGGATCCCAGCGTGCAGTCGCTGGTGGCGTTCCCGCAGGTGATGGCGACGCTGGGGCAGGATCCGGGCTGGGTGCAGCGCCTGGGCGATGCGTTCCTCGCGCAGCCGGGCGACGTGATGGACGCGGTGCAGCGACTGCGCCGCGCCGCGCAGGCCGCCGGCAATCTGCAGTCCTCGCCGCAGCAGACGGTGAACGTCGTGCCCGCGCAGACCGCGCCCGCACCGGCGTCCGCGCCTGTCGACGGCGGCGCCGCAGCGCCGCCACCGCCGGCCACCGGCGAGACGATCATCGAGATCGCGCCGACCAATCCCGAAGTCGTGTACGTGCCAAGCTACAACCCGACCACCGTTTACGGGTCGTGGCCGTATCCGTCGTACCCGCCCGCCTACTACCCGCCGACGGCGGCCTGGTATCCCGGCAGCGCGCTCATGACCGGCCTGGCCTTCGGCACCGGCGTGGCCGTGGCCGATGCGCTGTGGGGCGACTGGGACTGGGGTGGCGGCGATGTCGACATCGACGTGAACCGCTACAACAACATCAACACCAATCGCCAGATCAGTTCCGACCGCAGCACCTGGCGGCACGATTCGAACTATCGCGGCGGCACGCCCTACCGCGACTCGCGCAGCCGCGAGCAGTTCGGCCAGCAACGGCTGCCCGGCGCGGAGAACCGCCAGTCGTTCCGCGGCAACGACGCGGCGCACGATGCCAGCCGCGACCGCGCGCGCCAGGAAATGCAGCGTCGCGGCCTCGAGGCGCCGGCGGCCAGCAACCGCCAGGCCCAGGACCGCGCACGCGAAGCCGGTCGCGACATCCGCGAGCGCCCGGGCGGTGGCGGACTCGACGCTCGACCCGGGCAGGGCGGCGGTGGCACGCAGGCATCGCGCGATCGCGCGCGCGACGTGGCGCAGGCGCGAACGCAGCCTGCAGGACAACGCGACAACGCACGCAACGTCGCCGATGCGCGGACCCGCCAGGGCGGCGGCCAGACCGGGCAGCATCGCGACGCAGCGCGCACCACGCAGGCCAACAACCGTGCACGCGACCAGGCCCGTAGCCAGCACGCGCAACAGGCTCGCGCTCAGCCGCGTTCGCAGGTGAACAGCCCGCGTCCACAGCACCAGCAACAGCGCACGCACCAGCCGTCGCATCAGCCCTCGCGCAACAACGCGTTCGCCGGCGCCAGCCATCCGCAGCAAGCGCGCGCGCAGGCGAACCGCGGGCAGGCCAGCCGGCAGTCGGCGCAACGCCCGCCGGCGTCGCGTGGTGGCGGCCAACAGGTGCAGCGCCAGCAACGCAGTGGCGGTGGCGCGCATCGTCGCGGCTGATGGAGTCCTGGAGAAACCCGATGAAGCGTCCAACGCAGATCACGCTGGCCCTGCTCGCGCTGCTGTCCGCCGCGCCCGCCTTCGCGCAGCAGGCGTATCCGACCGCCGAAGCCGCGGCCGACGCGTTCGTTGCCGCAGTCGAAAAGCAGGATCAGCCGGCCTTGCAGAAGGTGCTCGGCGCGAACTGGCGCGACTACATCCCGATGGAGGGCATCGACCGCGAAGACGTCGACGCCTTCCTCGCGCAGTGGAAGCAATCGCATCGCATCGTCGCCGACGGCGAGAAGGCGCAGCTCGCGGTCGGCAACGACGGCTGGACGCTGCCGATTCCGCTGAAGCAGGAAAAGGCCGGCTGGCGTTTCGATCCCAAGGCCGGTGGCGAGGAAATGCGCGTGCGCCGTATAGGCCGCAACGAGCTGGCGGTGCTGCAGGCTGTGCAGGCGTACCGCGACGCGCAACTGGATTACGCGGAAACCGACCACAACGGCGACGGCGTGCTCGAGTACGCGCAGCGCGTCCTCAGCACCGACGGCAATCACGATGGCCTGTACTGGCCCGATGACGGTACCGGCGACGTCAGCCCGCTGGGCCCGTTGTTCGCCGACGATCTGCCCAAGGGCGACTACCTGGGCTATCGCTACCGCATCCTCACCGCGCAGGGTCCTTCGGCGCCCGGCGGCGCGCACGACTACCGCATCGGCGATCGCATGACGCGCGGCTTCGCGCTGGTCGCCTGGCCGGCGAAGTACAACGACACCGGCGTGATGAGCTTCATGATCGGCACCGACGGTCAGGTCTTCGAGAAGGACCTCGGACCCAACGGCGAGGCGCAGGCGAAGGCGATGAAGTCCTTCGATCCGGACAGCAGCTGGACCGAGACGAAGGACGACGCGACGGCTGCGGCCGCGACGAACTAGTCGTTCGTCTGCGCAGAAAAAAAAAAAGGCCGGGCGCATCGCGCGCACCGGCCTTCATCCCGATCCGCTTCCGTCGGGAGCGGTTCGTGTCGGGGCCTACTTCAACGTGCGCTGGAACAACTCGTGGATGCGGCGGTACTCGTCGTACCAGCTGTCCGAACGCGTGAAGCTGTGACGCTCCAGCGGATACGGCGCGATTTCCCACTTGTCCTTGCGCAGTTCGATCAGGCGCTGCGACAGCATCACCGAATCCTTGAAGAACACGTTGTCGTCGATCATGCCGTGCGCGATCAGCAGGTTGTCCTGCAGCTTGTCGGCGTACCCGATGGGCGAAGAGACCTTGTAGGCCTCAGGGTCGAGTTCCGGCGTGTTGAGGATGTTGCTGGTGTACTCGTGGTTGTACTGCGACCAGTCGGCCACCGGGCGCAGCGCGGCGCCGGCCTTGAACGTACCCGGCGAACGGAACAGCGCCATGAACGTCATGAAGCCGCCGTAGCTGCCGCCGTAGATGCCGGCGTGGTCCTTGTCGCCCTGCTTGTTGGCGACCAGCCAGTCCAGGCCGTCCAGGTAGTCCTCGAGTTCCGGATGGCCCATCTGGCGGTAGATCGCCGTGCGCCAGTCGCGGCCGTAACCTTCCGACGCGCGATAGTCCAGGTCGAGCACGACGTAGCCCTGCTGCACGAGCAGGTTGTGGAACATCTGCTCGCGGAAGTAGTTCGGGTAGCGCTCGGACACGTTCTGCAGATAACCCGCGCCGTGCACGAACATCACGATCGGGTACTTCCTGCCCGCTTCGTAGTTCTTCGGCCCGTAGAACTTGCCCCACACCACGCCGGCGCCGTGCTTGCTCGGCACCTGCACGTATTCGGGCGTGATCCACTGGCGGTTCCTGAACTCCGGCTTGCGCGTGTCGGTGAGCTGCGTGGCGTTGCCGCCGGCTGCGCTCACGACCGAGACCTGCGGCGGCATGTAGCTGGCCGAATGGCGCACGAGCAGCTTGCTGCCGTCGGGCGACACGGAGAAGTCCTCCACGCCGTCGAGCGAGGTCACCTCGCGCACGTCGCCGCCGCTGCGCGGCACCGCGCAGACTTCGTAATCGCCCGGCCACTTGCGGTTGCAGGTGAAGAAGAACGTCGAACCGTCGGCCGAGAGCGTCGGCGCGGAGACTTCCCACTGTCCCGACGTCAACGCGCGCGACTTGCCGCCCTCGTTGAGGTACAGGTGCGAATAGCCGCTGCGCTCGGACAGGAACCACAGCGTGCCGTCGCCGGTCCAGCCGAAGTCGTTGAAGCCCCAGTTGATCCACGCCTTGTCGGTGAGGCGATCGCGCGTGACCAGCTTTGCGCTCGCCAGGTCGACGCTGGCGATCCAGCGGTCCTTGTTGTCGATCGCGCGCACCAGCAGCGCGACGTTGCGGCCGTCGTCGCTCCAGTGGATCGCCGGGCCGCTGCCGTCGCCATCGCTTTCGATGCGGACCGCGCGGTCGCCCTTTAGCGGATCCTGCTTGGCCGCCTTGCGCATCGCCGCGAGCGGATCGTCCTTGATGCCCGGCAGCGAATCGAACTTCAGCTCGGTGGCCTTGGAGCCGCTCACATCGACCAGCCACAGCTTGTGCGGCAGCGGATCGTTGCGGCCGACGCGCGTGCGCACGTCCTCGAATTCCTCGTAGCCCGATTCGGTCACGTACTTGGGCATCTTGCCGGCCTGGCCCTCGTCGGCGCCCTTGGCGCTGGTGACCACCAGCATCCACCTGCCGTCGGGCGACAGCGCGCTGTCGACGATGGCGACCTCTTCGCCCAGGTAGGTCGGCGCAGGCGCGCGCGTGGGATCGGCCCGGCGCCAGGCATCGTTCTGCTCGCGCGCGGCCTCGCGCTGGGCGCGGTCGTTCTTGAGCGTGGCGATCATCGCCAGCTGGCGTTCGCGCAGGTCGTCGGCCTTCGGCGCGGCGGCTGGATCCTTTTCGGCCTTGACCACGGCGGCCTGGCTGACGCCCGCGCCGGCGCGCCACTGGTACCAGTCGTTGCCCTGGCGGAAGACGAGGTTGCCGTCGCGGCTCCACTGCGGCGTGGCTTCATCGGCATTGCTGCGCGTGACCTGCGTCAGCGTGCCGTTGCGCAGGTCGCGCACGAACACGTCGCCGTTGCGCACGAACGCCATGCGCTGGCGCGATGCGTCGTACACGCCGCGCGGCGCGTCCAGGTCGGCGCGCGCGGCGCCGTCGAGCTTCGCCGCGGTCGCGCCGGTGATGCCCTGCTGGTAGGTGTCGCGGATCGCCGCGCCTTCACGCTTGACTTGGTATTGCACCCGCTGGCCGTCCCAGGCCCACCAGGCCTGTTCGACGGGTGGCCCGATCCAGTCCGGATCGGCCATCGCCTCGGTCAGGGTGACGGGGGTCTGCGCTTGCGCGGCGGCGCAGGCCAGGAAGAGGGCGGACACCGCCAGCGCGGACGCGGCGGGCAGAACACGGAAGGAACGCGTTGGCATGAGGTCGTACCGGCACGGAAGTACAAAACCCACCGAGCGTACCAGCCCTAAGCTTTGCCAGATCGGGTCATGCGTCATGGGTGCCCGTGACAGCCAGCGTGACCGGGCGCACACTACCTGCCCGGTGCACCTCAATCCCCCAAGGAAGTGACGCCGTGGATGCTCTCCTGCTCTCGCGGATCCAGTTCGGGTTCGTGATCTCGTTCCATATCCTGTTCCCCGCCTTCACGATCGGCCTGGCCAGCTGGCTGGCCTTCGTCGAATGGCGCTGGCTGCGCACCCGCGACACGCTGTGGCGGGATCTGTATTTCTTCTGGACCAAGATCTTCGCCGTCTCCTTCGGCATGGGCGTGGTGTCCGGCATCGTCATGAGCTTCCAGTTCGGCACGAACTGGGCGACGTTGAGCGAGCAGGCCGGCAACATCCTCGGTCCGTTGCTGAGCTACGAAGTACTCACCGCGTTCTTCCTGGAAGCCACGTTCCTGGGCGTGATGCTGTTCGGCTGGGGGCGCGTGAGCGAGAAGCTGCATTTCCTGGCGACATTCATGGTCGCGCTGGGCACGCTGATCTCCACGTTCTGGATCATCTCGGCCAACAGCTGGATGCAGACGCCGCAGGGCTACACGATCATCGACGGCGTGTTCCACCCGGACAGCTGGTGGGACATCATCTTCAATCCGTCGTTTCCGTATCGCCTCGCGCACATGGTGCTGGCGGCGTTCATCACCACGTGCTTCGTGATCGGTGGCGTGGGCGCGTCGTACCTGCTGCGCGGCGTGCACGTCGATGCGGGCAAGCGGATGCTCAAGGCGGCGGTGATCTTTGCCGCGCTCACGGTGCCGACGCAGGTGCTGGTCGGCGATCAGCACGGGCTCAACGCGCTGGAGCACCAGCCGATCAAGGTCGCTGCGATGGAAGGCCATTGGGAGCACTACCCCAAGGGCGAGGGCGTGCCGCTGGTGTTGTTCGGGCTGCCGAACCAGAAAGCCGAGCGCAACGACATGGAGATCGCGGTGCCGCGGTTGGGCAGCGTGATCCTCACGCACTCGTGGGATGGCGAGATTCCACCGCTGAAATCGGTGCCCGCCAGCGAGCGGCCGCCCGTCGCGCCGGTGTTCTGGGGCTTTCGCGTGATGGTCGGCCTGGGCACGCTGATGCTGCTGTTGACGCTGACGTCGCTGTGGCTGTTCTGGCGCGGTCGCTTGTACCAGGCGCGCTTCGCGCTGCACGGATGGCGCGCGATGATGCTGTCGGGTTTCGTCTGCATCCTCGCCGGCTGGTACGTCGCCGAGATCGGCCGCCAGCCCTACGTCATCTACGGCCTGTTGCGCACCGCCGACGCCGTGAGTCCGATCCTCGGCGCGGCGAGCGTGCTGACGTCGCTGATCGTCTACATGGTCGTGTACGCGATCGTGTTCGGCGCCGGCATCTGGTACCTCAGCCGCCTGGTGAAGAAGGGCCCGCTGCCGCACGAACCGCCACAGCACACCGAAGGCGGCGAAAAGACCCCGGCGCGTCCGCTGTCGGCGGCCGGCGAAAACCTCGAGGAGGGCGTGTGATGGACATGGCGACCGTGCTCCCGGTGGTGTGGTTCGGCGTGATCGGCTTCGGCGTGCTGATGTACGTCGTGCTCGACGGCTTCGTGCTCGGCCTGGGCATCCTGGCGCCGTTTGCGGAGACCGAGCAGCAGCTCGACCACATGATGAACACCGCCGCGCCCATCTGGGACGGCAACGAAACCTGGCTGGTGCTCGGTGGCGCGGGGTTGCTGGCGGCGTTCCCGAAGGCCTATGCGGTGGTGCTTTCCGCGCTCTACCTGCCGGTGCTGCTGATGCTGATCGCGCTGGTGTTCCGCGGCGTGGCCTTCGAGTTCCGCTTCAAGGCGCAGCGCAGCAAGCCGGCCTGGGGCGCGGCGTTCGCGCTGGGTTCGATGGTGTGCGCGTTCGCGCAGGGGCTGATCCTGGGCGCGCTGGTCGAGGGCATGCCGCTGCAGGACGGCAAGTACATGGCCGGCGCCTTCGGCTGGTTCAGCCCGTTCTCGATGCTGACCGGCGTGGCGGTGCTGTTCGGCTACGCGCTGCTCGGGTCGACGTGGCTGATCCTGAAAACCGAAGGCCGCATGCAGGAAATCGCGCGCAGCCTGACTCGTCCGCTGGTGCTGGTGGTGGTCGCGTTCATGGGTCTGGTAAGCGCGTGGCTGCCGTTCCTGGACTCGCGGATCATGGCGCGCTGGTTCGAGGGCGGGAACTTCTGGTGGCTGGCGCCGGTGCCGCTGCTGGCACTGGTGAATGCGTTCGCGCTGTGGCGCGCGGCGATGCGCCAGGGTCGCGACGCGACGCCGTTCATGCTGACGCTGTGCTTCTTCGTGCTGGGCTTCATCGGCCTGGTATTGGGCATCTGGCCGAACATCGTGCCGCCGGGCCTGACCATCTGGGACGCGGCCTCGCCGCCGTCGTCGCAGGGCTTCGTGCTGGTGGGCCTGGTCGTGCTGCTACCGGCGATCCTGGGCTACACGTACTGGTCCTACAGCGTGTTCAAGGGCAAGGTCGCGGTGGACGCGGGGTATCACTGACCGGTCGGGATACGGCCGGGGCAGACGGCGATCCCGGTTGAAAACATCGGGCGGCCCGCGGGCCGCTCGGCGACCCATGCATGCGAGCAGCCGCGCGCCTTCACACACGCGCTTTACCGATCCCGAATCCCCATTCCCGAATCCCGGCGTCGCGACGGTATGCTGTGACGGAATCTCGCCGCGCCGTCCCCTGCGCGCCACGTTGCCGGAACGATGCAAGCCTACGTATACAAGAGCCTCCGCAAGGCCGACACCTACGTTTATCTCGCGAAGCGCGACGACTTCGCGCGTCTGCCCGAGCCGCTGCGCGGCCAGTTGGGCGCACTGGAATTCGTCCTGGCCGTGGCCCTGACGCCGGAGCGCAAGCTCGCCCGCGAAGACGCGGCCGTGGTGCGCGAGAACCTCGTCGCGCGCGGTTTCCACATGCAATTCCCGCCCAGCGTGGAAGACCCGATGCAGGAGGACTGGGGCACCGATGCCTGAGCCGACGCCGAACTCCCGCGCATCGCGCGCCATGCCGCTGCCGATGCGGGTCGCCGGCGTGCTCGCCGGTGGTGTCGCGTTGGGCCTGCTGGCCGGCTTCGGCGGCATCGTCGCGGCCATCGCCGCGACGTTGGCGCAGCCGCTGAACGCGCTCGCCGTGCGCGCCTGGCGCGACGGCGGACTGCCCACGCGCAGCGAGGCATTGCGCGACATCGGCGCGCTGGCGCCGGCCTGGGCGGGCCTGATCGCCGTCCTCGCGGCGGTCGCGGCCTGGCCGCTGTCCTCGTTGCGCGAAACCGGATCGCTGCCCGCCGCGCTGGGTCTGAGCGCGGTGCTCGGCGTCGTCCTGCTCGGCCTGTGGCGGCTGTGGCCGCTGTGGCTGGGGCTCGAGCGCGATGGCGGCCCCCTGCGCGAGCACTGGCACGCGCTGGGCGAACTCGAACTCGGCGCCTGGCGTGGCCTGGGCGTGGCGGCGGTCGTGCTGGCCCTGGCCGCGGGCGTGCTCTTGCTGGCCTGGCCGGGGCTGCTCGATGGCGGCGCACGCTGGGCCGTCGCGGCGGTGCTCGCGGCGGGCGCGCCCGCATTGCATGCGCTGCTGCAGCAGATCGAACCGGCCGACCCCCTGCCGGGCTTCGCCTTCGACGAAGACGAGGACGAGGAAATCGATGAACCCGTCGCGCTGGTCGAAGGCGAGCCGATGTCGCCGCTGCTGTATGCCGCCGCGCGTTCCGGCCGCGTCGAGCGCGCGCTGGAACTGATCGAACTGGGCGCCGAGGTGGGCGCTCCGCCACCGCCGGACGACCGTGACCAGCGCAGCCTCGCCGTGCTCGCCGCGGTGTTGCCCGACCTGCGCCTGCTGCGCGCGCTGATCGCCAACGGTGCCGACCTCAACGCCAGCCACGCGGGCATGACGCCGCTGCTGGCCGCCACGCGCGACAGCTGGCACGGCCGCCCCGACGCGGTGATGACGCTGCTGGCCAACGGCGCCGACCCGCGCCTGTCGGACAACGAGGGCAACACGCCGCTGCACCACGCCGCGCGCAGTTCCGACCCCGGCGTGGCGGCGCTGCTGCGCGACGCGGCGGCCGAACTCGATACGCTCAATCGCGATGGCCTTTCGCCGCTGGGCGTGGCCTGCGCGGTGGGCAACTGGCGCTTGGCGAAGTTCCTGCTCGATCGCGGCGCACGCCCCGAACCGGGCGACGGCCAGCCGGCCCTGCTTGCCGCGGCCAGCGGCGAGGAAGACGACCCCGCCGGCGTCGCGCTGCTGCTCAAGCACAAGGCGAAGGTGGATGCGCGCGACCGCCGCGGTCGTACCGCGCTGCACGAAGCCGCCTTCGCCGGACACGAGGACATCGCCGCGACGCTGCTGGGCGCGCACGCCGATCCCGCCATCCGCGACCACGACGGCCGTACCCCTTTCCTCGAAGCCGCGCGCGCCTCCCGCGACGCGCTGATCGCACGCCTGCTTCCGCATCTGCCGCGCGGTGGCGCCGACGCGGCGAACAGCGTCGATGCGCGCGGCCGCACCGCGCTGATCCTGGCGTGCATGGCCGATTCGCCGTCGCCCGCGCTGGTTCAGAAACTGCTGGACCTGGGCGCCGACGCCGAGCACCGCGATGCCGAAGGCAAGCGCGCGATCGATCGCGCGGCCGAAGCTGGCCGCTGGTCGCTGGTCTCCGCGCTCGACCGCGCCTACCCGCTGCCCGCCGCGTTGAGCGAAGACGGCGAAGACGACGCGCCGCTGCCCGATCGCGCCCCGACCGTGCTGCTGCGCGACGGTCTGCGCGATGGGCGCGCGGAAGAACTCGGCGGGCTCGCGCAGTTGCTCAGCGCGAAGGAACGCGGCGCGCTTCTGCACGACGAAGACGCGGTGGGTTCGGCGCCACGCGTGCGCTGGCTGCTCGCGCAAGGTGCCGATCCCGAAGTCCGCGATACGCAGGGCGATACGCCGATGCAGGCGTTGCTCGCGCGTGGCCCGGAAGCCGGAGCGTCCGTACGCGCGCTGCTCCAGCACGCGGTATCGCCGTCCGGTGCCGGCGGTCTGGCGCGCTTCCTCGCCGCGTCGCAGGGCGCGGGCAGCGATGACGATTCGCTCGAGGAGCTCGCACTCGAACTGCTGGAGCGCGGCGCCGATCCGTTCGCTCGCTCGCCCGCCGGCGACCCGCCGCTGGCGCTGGCGGTGCGACTGGGCTGGGCGCGCCTGCTCGATCGCCTGCTCGCCATCGGCGCCGACCTCAACGCCCGCGACAGCCACGGCATGAGCGCGCTGCACCTGGCCGCCGCGCTCGGACGCGACGGCATGCTCAAACGACTTGTCGCGCACGGCGCCGCCCCCGATCTGCTCGCCGCCGACGGCCAGACGCCGCTGGGCGTGGCGTTGTCGTCCGGACGCCGCGACCTGGCCGACTGGCTCGATTGGCGCGGCTGGCCCTTGCCCAAGCGCCCGTTGCAGGCGCAGGACGTGCCCGCCGCCGCGATCGTCGGCGACGCCGATGCGGTTCGTCGCCTGCTCGACCTGGGCCTGCCGGTGGATGCGACCGACGCGCAGGGCTGCACCGCGCTGCTGCGCGCGGCCGGCGGCGGCCATCGCGCTGTCGTCGACCTGCTGCTGGCGCGCGGCGCGGATCCGCTGCGCACGGCGAACTCGGGCGCCACGCCGCTATCGGCCGCCGTGAGCATGCGCCACGTCGAACTCGTCGACCGTCTGCTCGCCGCGGGCGCACCGCTGGAACAGCGCCTTCCGGGCGACCTGACGGTGCTGATGGTCGCGTGCGCGCTCGGCCTGACCGACCTGGCCGCGCGATTGCTCGCTGCCGGCGCCGATGTGCAGGCGTGCGACGCGCAGGGCCGCCAGGCGCTCCATTGCGCGGCGATGTACGGCTTCAACGCGCGCGAGCGTTCGCGCTTGGTCGCGTTGTTCGACACGTTGCTGCTGGCCGGCGTCGATGCGGATCAGCCGGCGGCCGGTGCGACACCGCTGCTGCTGCTCCTGGGCGCGCGCGCCGAGCCGGGAAGCGATGCCGACGAGGACGTGCTGATCGCCGGCCTGCAATTGCTGATCGACCACGAAGCCTCGCTCGACGCGAAGGATCCGCGCGGTTTCGGTCCGCTGCACCTGGCCGCGCTGCACGGCTTGCTGCGCGTGGTGCAGTTCCTGCTGCGCGCCGGCGCCGATCCGGACCTGCGCGATTCGCTCAACCGCACGCCGCGCGAGATCGCGGTGATGCGCGGCTTCATCGACATCGCGGCGGAGTTCGCGCCGCCGACGTCGGGGCAGAACATGTCGATGGCGAGGTTCCTGCGCGAGCCGCGCTGAGGCGAGCGCGGTGCGCGCACGGCGCACCGGAAGACATCTGATCGTCATTCAAGCCGTCGTCAACCAAGCCATCGTCATTCCAGCGAAAACCGGAATCCATCTTCGTTTTTCGGCGGAAGGGCGATGACGCCAGAGCAGCAGCTTCCGCCGGGCCGACAAGGCTCGCGCGCAGGTGTGCCTGGCGCGCCAGGTGGGCGAAAGACCGCGCCTACTCTTCCTCGTCCACCGACGCCAGGTCCATGCGCGTCGCGTCGGCGATCTCGTTGAGCACGCCGCTGCCGCTGTCGGCATTGAATAGCTCCTCCAGCTCGCGGCGTGCATCCTGCGTGGATTGCAGCAGCGCGTCCTCATCGTCGCGGATGAGGTACTGCGCGCGCAGCAGGCGCGCATCGTGGTCGCGGAACTGCTCGGCATGCCCGCGCGCGACATCTTCGGGAATGCCCAGTTCCACCAGCACCTTTTCGCCCATCTTCAGGCTGCTGTAGAACGTCTCGCGAATCGCGCGCGCGCCCAGGTCCATCAACTCCCAGGCATGGCGGCGGTCGCGCGCACGGGCGAACACCGTCGCGTCCGGATATAACCGCCGGATCGTCTCCACCGTGCGCAGGTTTTCCTCCATCCCGTCGATGGCGATGACGAACACCTTCACCTGGTCGGCGCCGCAGGAGCGCAACAGCTCGGCCTTGGCCGGATCGCCGTAGTACACCGGGTTGCCGAAGCGTCGGACGAAGTCGACCTGGTCGGCGCTGTGCTCGATGGCGATGAAGCGCGTGCGCTGCGCTAGCAGCATGCGCGCGACGATCTGGCCGAAGCGGCCGAAGCCGGCGATGAGCACTTCGGGTTGATCGTTGGGGATGGTGTCGAACGCGCGCGGCTCCTTGCGCGGTACCGTCGAGAGCAGGCGCGAGATCGCGATCACGGCCAGCGGCGTGAGCGCCATCGACATGCCGACCGCGGCGACGAGACGGTCGCGCGTGGGGTCGTCGACCAGGCCGGCTTTCACCCCTTCGTTGAAGATCACGAAGGCGAACTCACCGCCCAGCGCGAGCACCGCGCCCAGGCGCAGCGACTCGCGCCGGTCCAGCCCGCCGGCAAAGCCGCCGACGGCGTAGAGGATGGCGAACTTCACCGCCAGCAGCGCAATGGTCATGCCGGTGATGAGCAACGGTTCCGACAGCACGCGGGTGAGGTCGATGCTCATGCCCACGGCCATGAAGAACAGGCCCAGCAACAGGCCCTTGAACGGGTCGATCTGCGCTTCGAGCTCGTGGCGGTACTCAGAATCGGCCAGCAGCACGCCGGCGAGGAAGGCGCCCAAGCCCGCCGAAAGCCCGGCGTTCTGCATGATCCACGCCGTGCCCAGCACGACCAGCAGCGCGGCACCGGTGAACACTTCGGGCATCTGCGCTCGCGCGACAATGCGGAACACGTGGCGCAGCAGCACGCGGCCGCCGATCACCACCGCCGCGATCGCGCCCAGCGCCTTGACGACCTCGTTCCAGCCCAGCTCGGCATCGACCGCGCCGGCGCGTCCCAGCAGCGGAATCGCCGCCAACAGCGGAATCGCCGCCAAGTCCTGGAACAGCAGGATGGCGAACGCCAGCCGGCCATGGTCGCTGGTCATCGCCTTGCGTTCGGACAGCAGTTGCAGCCCGATAGCCGTGGACGAGAACGCCAGGCCCATGCCGATCACCAGCGCCGGTTGCCAGGCCATCCCGGCGAGCATCGTCGCGCCGCCGATGGCGAGCGTACTCAACACCACCTGCGCACCGCCCGCACCGAAGATCGGCTTGCGCATCACCCGCAGGCGCGCGGGCGAAAGCTCCAGGCCGATGACGAACAGCAGCATCACCACGCCGATCTCGGCCGCGGTCAGCACCGGCTCGGCATTGGCGACGAACCGCAGGCCGTAGGGGCCCAGCGTCACGCCTGCGGCCAGATACCCCAGCACCGCGCCCAGGCCGAAACGACGGAACACCGGCACTGCGATCACCGCGGCCAGCAGGAAAACCAACGCTAGTTCTAGACCGCCGCCGTGCATCGTCGCCTCCGTTTGGGAATTATGCCCATACGGCCGTCGCGGCGGCGTTGCCTTGTGGGGAACACTAAAACGCGCTGAGATGATGATCTCTCAGGAGGAGATGCCCATGGGGAAGTGGAAGGGGAAATCGGGAATGGCGTTGCTTGCCTGCGCGCTGCTGACGGCCACGTTGCTGGCCGGCACGGCATCGGCGTTCGCCGGAGGCCGCGAGGAGGTACGCAAACAGGTGGAGGCCAGCATGTTGGTCACCGGTACGATCGACATCGACGCGAAAGGCGCCGTCTTGTCGTACAGGGTCGAACAGGCCGAAGCGCTGCCGAAGGCGATGCTCGACGTCGTCGACCGGCGCATCCGGGAATGGCGTTTCGAGCCGGTGCTGGTGAACGGCAAGGCGATGCCCGCCCGCTCGCCGATGCAACTGCGCCTGGTGACCAAGCAGGACGGCGCGAACTACCTGCTGCGGATCTCCGGCGCGACTTTCGGCAAGGTCGAAGGCGAAGAGTCGCTCGCGCGCGGCAAGCTCAGGCCGCCGCGCTACCCCGAGTCCGCGGTATTCGCGGGAATCGGCGGATCGGTGTATCTGGTGCTGCGCGTCGGTCGCGACGGCGCAGTCGAGGACGCCGTGGCCGAACAGGTCAACCTGCGCGTCGTCGGCACCGAGCGCGAGATGTCGGGCTACCGTGAATTGCTTGCGCGGGCGGCGATCGGGACGGCTCGGAAATGGATGTTCAACTTCCCAACCCAAGGCGAAGACGCGGATGCACCGTTCATTTCGGTGCGCGTGCCGGTGGACTTCATCGCCACCGGACGCAACGACAAGGCCGGCGAGTGGTACGCCTACGTGCCCGGCCCGCGCCAGCCGGTTCCGTGGCGCAACTGGGACGCGGACGTGCAGTCGCCCGATGCCATCGCGTCCGGCGGCGTCTACCGCGATCGCCCGAGCGGCCCGCGCCTGATCTCGGGGCTGGGCGGCTGAGGCCCAGGTCGTGGCAACAAAAAACGCCCCGCATTGCGGGGCGTTCTCTTGTGCGGCCGGTGAAGATCAGCGCTTCATCGAACTGAAGAACTCGTCGTTCGACTTGGTCGTCTTCATCTTGTCGAGGAGGAACTCCATCGCGCCGATTTCGTCCATGCCGTGCAGCAACTTGCGCAGGATCCAGATCTTCTGCAGCAGTTCCGGCTCGATCAGCAGGTCCTCACGGCGCGTGCCCGAACGGTTGATGTTGATGGCCGGGTAGACGCGCTTCTCGGCGATACGGCGGTCCAGGTGCACTTCCGAGTTGCCGGTGCCCTTGAACTCTTCGTAGATCACCTCGTCCATCTTGCTGCCGGTGTCGATCAGCGCCGTGGCGATGATGGTCAGCGAACCGCCTTCCTCGACGTTACGCGCGGCGCCGAAGAAACGCTTCGGTCGGTGCAGCGCATTCGCGTCGACACCACCGGTGAGCACCTTGCCCGAGGACGGCACGACGTTGTTGTACGCGCGCGCCAGTCGGGTGATGGAGTCGAGCAGGATGACGACGTCCTTCTTGTGTTCGACCAGGCGCTTGGCCCGCTCGATCACCATTTCAGCGACCTGCACGTGGCGCGCGGCCGGTTCGTCGAACGTGGAGCTGATGACCTCGCCGCGCACGGTGCGCTGCATTTCGGTCACTTCTTCCGGGCGTTCGTCGATGAGCAGCACGATCAGGTGCACGTCCGGATGGTTGGACGTGATGGCCGTGGCGACCTGCTGCATCATCATCGTCTTGCCGGCCTTCGGCGGCGAAACGATCAGCGCGCGCTGGCCTTTGCCCTGCGGCGCCATCAGGTCGAGGATGCGGCCGGTGATGTCTTCAGTCGAACCGTCGCCACGTTCCAGGCGGAACTTGCGGCGCGGGAACAGCGGCGTCAGGTTCTCGAACAGGACCTTGTTCTTCGACGCTTCCAGCGGCTCGCCGTTGATGGTGTCGACCACGGCCAGGGCGAAGTAGCGTTCGCCGTCCTTCGGCCAGCGGATGCGGCCGGACAGGTGGTCGCCGGTGCGCAGATTGAAGCGACGAATCTGGCTGGGCGAGATGTAGACGTCGTCCGGGCCGGCCAGGTAGCTGGCTTCGTGCGCACGCAGGAAGCCGAAGCCGTCGGGCAGGATTTCCAGCACGCCGTCGGCGGCAACGCCTTCGCCGTGGCGGGTCAGCACCTTCAGGACGGCGAAGATGACGTCCTGCTTGCGGGCGCGGGCGACGCCTTCCTGGATCGCCAGCTGGTCGGCGACGTCGAGCAGCTTGGGCGTGGGCATGCGCTTGAGGTCGCCCAGCGAGTACAGCGGGAAGCCTTCCGGCACCTGCGGGTGCGGGCGCGCCACGAAGGCTTCGTTGTTGCCGCCGTCGTCCTGCATGCCACCGCCGCCGCCCTGGTAGCGGTCGCGCTGGCGATCGCGGCGGTTGCGGAAGCGGTCGCGGCGGTTGTTGCCGCGGTTGCCGCCTTCCATGTTCTCGCGGTCGCGCTGGGACTGGCCGCCTTCGCCCTGGGCGGAGGCGCCCTCGGCGCGGGGTTCGGAAGACGCTTCGTTGCCGGCCGGAGCCGGCGCTTCTGCGCGCGCAGGTGCTTCGTTGCGCGGAGCGGGAGGGGCGGGCGGGGCATCTGAAGCGGCGGCCGGCGCGTTTTCGGCGGCTTTGCTCACGCGCGGCTTGCGCACGCGCTTCTCGGCGACTTCGCCGGCGTCAGGGGTGTTATCGGACAAGCAGGGAATCCTCGCTAAGCGGCGAGCGCTCGCAGGGGCGAGCGGAACGTCAGGGACGATGGTTTCGAAAGTGGGGTGCGGCGCAAGACGGGGCGTGACTTTGAGGTCGCGGACGGTCAGGAACGCCGGGTGATATGAAAACTAGCACTGCCTTCGCGTGGCGGCAAGCGCCCGGATAGGACTCGTTCACGTGGCCGAGGTGGCCATGGAACCCTTATGGCAGAAGGAAGTGCGGCAGATGGAAGCCCGGGTCGGGTCTTCCCGACCCTCTCCCCGGGCGGGAGAGGGCGTGGTGCGGCCTCGGCATCAGATCGCCTTGTCGATCATCTGGCTCAGCTGGGCCTTGCCGACGGCGCCGATCTGGGTCGCCTGGACCTGGCCGTTCTTGAACAGCAGCAGCATCGGGATCGAGCGCACGTGGTACTTCATCGCCGTGGCGCGGTTGTGGTCGACGTTGACCTTGGCGATCTTGACCTTGCCCTCGTAGGCCTGGGCGAGCTCGTCCAGGGCCGGGGCGATCATCTTGCACGGGCCACACCACTCGGCCCAGAAATCGACCAGCACCGGTTCGGACGACTGCAGCACGGCGGCGTCGAAGTCGGCATCGCCGACGTGCAAAATTTTCTCGCTCACGGGACTCTCCTGCGAATGGGGCTTGGGGGTCGGCCCGGGGCCGTCCCACCGATGGGATGCGGGGCCCGACCTGGCGGACGGGCCTGCCGGGTCGGTCGTTACGGTAAACTGGGGCGTTTCGCGGCGACTTCAAGCCCGGTCCAGCAGTCCGACCCGGCCCGTTTCCGATACTTTTCCGAGCCGGCGCACGCCCGGGCCGGCCCCGGCAGTCTGCGATGGCGGACGCCACCCACGCAAGCACGCCTATGCAACATTGCATGCCGCAACTGCACGGCGCGCGCGGACTTCCAAGCTGATGAGCGACAAGCCCTTAACCGACATTTCGTTTTCTTCTTTCGACCTGCATCCGAGCCTGCTGGCCGGGCTCGAAGCCGCCGGCTTCACCCGCTGCACGCCGATCCAGGCCCTGACCCTCCCCATCGCGCTGCAAGGCCGTGACGTTGCCGGCCAGGCGCAGACCGGCACCGGCAAGACCCTGGCCTTCCTGGTCGCGGTGATGAACCGCCTGCTTACCCGCCCGGCGCTGGCCGAGCGCAAGCCCGAAGACCCGCGCGCCCTGATCCTGGCGCCGACGCGCGAGCTGGCCATCCAGATCCATAAGGACGCGGTGAAGTTCGGCAGCGACCTGGGCCTGAAGTTCGCCCTGGTCTACGGCGGCGTCGACTACGACAAGCAGCGCGAGCTGCTGCAGAAGGGCGCCGACGTCATCATCGCCACGCCCGGCCGCCTGATCGACTACGTCAAGCAGCACAAGGTCGTGTCGCTGCACGCCTGCGAGATCTGCGTGCTCGACGAAGCCGACCGCATGTTCGATCTGGGCTTCATCAAGGACATCCGGTTCCTGCTGCGGCGCATGCCGATCCGCACCGAGCGCCAGACGCTGCTGTTCAGCGCCACGCTGAGCCACCGCGTGCTCGAGCTCGCGTACGAGCACATGAACGAGCCGGAAAAGGTCGTCGTCGAGACCGAGTTCATCACCGCGGCCAAGGTCAGGCAGAAGGTCTACTTCCCGGCCGACGACGAGAAGATCCCGCTGTTGCTGGGCCTGCTGTCGCGCAGCGAAGGCGCGCGCACCATGGTGTTCGTCAACACCAAGGCGTTCGTCGAACGCGTCGCCCGCGCGCTGGAGAAGGGCGGTTACCGCGTAGGCGTGCTGTCGGGCGACGTGCCGCAGAAGAAGCGCGAGTCGCTGCTCAACAAGTTCCAGAAGGGCCAGCTCGAGATTCTCGTCGCTACCGACGTGGCCGCGCGCGGCCTGCACATCGACGGCGTCTCGCACGTCTACAACTACGATCTGCCGTTCGATGCCGAAGACTACGTCCACCGCATCGGCCGCACGGCCCGCCTGGGCGCGGAAGGCGACGCGATCAGCTTCGCCTGCGAGCGCTACGCGATGTCGCTGCCGGACATCGAAAGCTACATCGAGCAGAAGCTGCCCGTCGCGGCGGTGGAGCGTGACCTGCTGATCGCGATCCCGCGCGCGCCGCGTGAAGTGCCGGAAGGCGCCGAGGGCGAAGGTGAGCAGGAAAGCATCGGCGCGATCTTCAAGGAGGCCCGCGAACAGCGCGCCGCCGACGAGGAGCGTCGCGGCGGTGGTCGAAGCCCGGGCGGCCGCAAGCCCGGTGGCCGAAGCGAAGGCCGTCGCGAGGGCGGGCGTGGCGAAAGCCGCGACGGCGCCCCGCGCGGCGAACGCAAGCCGCGCCCGCAACCCGAGGCCGTGGTCGCGGCGGCAGCCGCGCCGGTCGAAGCGTCGACCATCCCGACGCCGGACGTCGAGCGGGCGCCGCGCAAGCGTCGTCGTCGTCGCGGCGGGCGTCGCATCGAAGGCGCCGACGCGGCCGTGGCCGCCCCGGGCGCCACGCCGAAGCCGGCCGGCCCGAAATCGCCGACCCAGGTGCACGCGCAGAAGGTCGGCTCCAAGGCCGCCGCGAAGGACGGCGACAAGCTAGGCCTGCTGCACCGGATCGGCCGCGGCCTGAAGTCGCTGATCTCGCGCTCGCCGCGTAGCCAGCACTGAGTCGCAACCGGCGCCGATCCATGCATCGGTGCCGGTCTGCGCGAACCGCGTCGCGGTTTGCGCGTGAGCGGCGCTTTCGCCCTAGCCATTGCCGCCCGTGCCGTCGATACTTGGCGGCACGAGTGTGTCCACGGTGAGCGATGAGCGTCCTGCGCTTCGACAACGTCAGCAAGCGGTACGACGGCGGCCACGACGCGTTGAGCGAAGTGAGCTTCGAAGTCGCGCAGGGCGAGATGCTGTTCATCACCGGACATTCCGGTGCCGGCAAGAGCACGTTGCTCAAGCTCATCCACCTGTCCGAACGACCCAGCCGCGGCGCGGTGCTCTTCAGCGACCGCAACCTGCTCAAGGTGCGCGGCCGCCGGATCGCGATGCACCGGCGCGAGGTGGGCGTGGTGTTCCAGGACCATCGCCTTCTCGCCGACCGCAGCGTTGCCGACAACGTCGCGCTGCCGCTGATCCTGCGCGGCATGCGTCGTGGCGACATCGGCAAGCGCGTGCGCAACGTGCTCGACAAGGTCGGCCTGGGTGCGCGCGCCAACGCGCTGCCGACGCAGCTGTCGGCCGGCGAACAGCAGCGCGTGGGCATCGCGCGCGCCATCGTCGGCGAACCGCGCCTGCTCGTTGCAGATGAGCCCACGGGCAACCTGGATCCGACCTTGTCGGCCGAGATCATGGCGCTGTTCGAGTCGCTCCCCGAGCGCGGCACCAGCGTGCTCGTCGCCAGCCACGACCTGGCGCTGGTCAAGCGCATGAAGAAACGCGTGCTCGTGCTCAACCAGGGGCGATTGGTCGACGACATTTCGCCGGAGGATCTGGCCCAGTGAGTGCGCCGACCTCCAACGCCTCGACCCGCCCCGCACGCCCCAACGCGCCGGCGCAGTCACGGCTTGCCACGTGGTTCGATCACCACGTCTACAGTCTCGTCGCCAGCGCCGGCCGCATGCTGCACAAGCCGTGGGCGACTGCGCTGACCATCGGCGTGATGGCGGTGGCCATCACGCTGCCGCTGGGCCTGTGGGCCGCGCTGGGCAACGTCGAACGCTTCACCGGGACGGTGCAGCAGTCGCGGCAGATCAGCCTGTTTCTCAAGCCGCAGATCGCGCTCGACCGAGCGCGCGCGCTGGCCGATGAACTGCGCGGTCGCGGTGACATCGCCTCGCTCGAACTGCGCACGCCTGAAGAGGGCATGGAAGAGCTGCGGCGCAGCAGCGGCCTGGGCGAAGCGATCAATGCCGTCGACGGCAATCCGCTGCCGAGCGTGCTCATCGTGACGCCGAAGGGCGACGAAACGATGCTGGCCGAGTCGCTGCGGACATTGCCGGAAGTCGATGTCGTTCAGCACGACGCGGCATGGCGCCAGCGCCTGGACCAATGGTTGCGCTTCGGCGTGCGCCTGGCCTGGGTGCTCGCCGCGCTGCTCGGCTTCGGCGCACTGCTGGTGGTGGGCAACACGGTGCGGCTGGACATCCAGTCGCGGCGGGATGAAATCGCCGTGCTGCAGCAGCTTGGCGCTACCGACGGCTTCATCCGCCGGCCATTCCTCTACCTGGGCCTGAGCTACGGACTCGTCGCGGGCCTGCTCGCGCTGGGCCTGCTCACCGCGGCCGACCACGCATTGCGCGAGCCGCTCGCCGAACTGGCGCGCAGCTACGGCAGCCAGTTCGCGCTGCGCGGCTTCCAGCTTTCGCACGCCATCGCTATCGTGCTGGGCGCGGGCGTCCTGGGCTGGCTCGGTGCCGGCCTGGTCACCGGCCACTACCTGCGCCAGACGCGACCGACGACATGAGCCAGGATCTACGCCATCTCTCCAGCACCGCGCCACGCATCATGGTGGTCGACGGCTCCAAGCTGGTGCGCAAGCTCATCGGTGACGTGCTGACGCGTGAGCTCAGCGACACCGTCGTCGTGCCCTGTGCTGGCATCGCCGAGGCCCGCGCCGCGCTGGCCGAGGGTGCCGTCGAACTGGTCACCACCTCGCTGGTCCTGCCCGACGGCGATGGCATCGCACTTGCCCGCGTCGTGCGCGAATCGGCGGGGCAGGCCTACGTGCCGGTCATCGTCGTTTCCGGCGACGCGCAGTCGCACCTGGAATCGCGCCGCTTCACCGAGGACGTCACCGACTACTTCGACAAGGCGCTGGGGCATACCGCGCTGGCCGCATTCATTCGCGGCTATGTGCAGCCGCAGCCGATCCCCGGCGCGCGCGTGCTCTATGTCGAGGACAGCAAGGTCGTCGCGCTGGCGACCAAGCGCATGCTCGAACGTCACGGCCTGACGGTGCTGCACTTCGTCGGCGTGGAAGAGGCGCTGGAGTACCTGGAAACCCATCGCGGGCAGGACGAAGTCGGTTGCGACCTCGTGCTTACCGACGTTTACCTGAAGGGCGCGCTGAGCGGCAACGACCTGCTTGCCCGCCTGCGCGAGGATTTCGGTTACGGCAAGCGCCGTCTGCCCGTGCTGGTGATGACCGGCGACGGCAACGCCGCCAACCAGAGCGCGTTGATCCGGGCGGGTGCGAACGATCTGGTGCTCAAGCCGATCGAAGAGCGATTGCTGGTGACCAAGACGCTGTTCCAGTTGCGATTGTCGCGGCTGCACGAGCCCGCGGCGCTGGGCGCATGAGCGACGCGGGCGACGCGGCGGACAAGATCCGCCTGGATCCGTCGTGGAAAGCCAAGGTGGGCGACTATCTGCAGCGGCCCGACATGCAGCAGCTGTCGGCCTTCCTGCGTGAGCGCAAGGCGTCCGGCGCGCGGATCTTCCCGCCCGGCGCGGACATCTTCGCCGCCTTCGATGCGACGCCGTTCGATTCGGTCAAGGTCGTCGTCCTCGGCCAGGATCCGTACCACGGCGCGGGCCAGGCGCACGGACTGTGCTTCTCCGTGCAGCCGGGCGTGCCGGTGCCGCCGTCGCTGGACAACATCTTCAAGGAGATCCAGCGCGACCTGGGGATCGCCCGCCCCGATCACGGCTGCCTGCTGCCGTGGGCCCGCCAGGGCGTGCTGATGCTCAACGCGGTGCTGACCGTCGAGGAAGGACGCGCCGGCGCCCATCAGGGCAAGGGCTGGGAGGGCTTCACGGACCACGTGGTCGATGTCCTCAATCGCGAGCGCGAGGGCCTGGTGTTCATGCTCTGGGGCAGCTACGCCCAGGCCAAGGGCAAGGTGATCGACCCGCGCCGCCACAAGGTGCTCAAGGCCCCGCATCCCTCGCCGCTGTCGGCGCATCGGGGGTTCATCGGCTCGGCGCACTTCTCGGCGGCCAACGAGTACCTGGCCCGCCACGGCAAGTCGCCGATCGACTGGTCGCTCCCGGGCCGTGCCGCCCTCACGGCCTGAGCTGCCGGATGAACTTTCCGGCCTGAACGGGGTCTATGACCCGTCGCCGCTGTTTCCGGCGCTGCCCTGTGGGCGGTTCGCTCTGCCGGCGTCATTCAAGTGATTGATCTGTAAAGATAGATTCGGGCGGTTAGGGATATCCTGACGCCCGGTGTTTGTCCCACCCATGAAACACTGAGGACCTTTCAACCTTTAGCAGACCCCCATATCGACTGCTAAGATGCCCGCCATGACCCAGAACAGCCTGACATTCCCCCTGGTCGCCAACAATCTCCCGGTGCCGAGCGCGCTCGGCTCGCTGGACGCCTACGTCAACGCCGTGCACCGCATCGCGGTGCTGAGCGCCGAAGACGAGCAGGCGCTGGCGCGTCGTTTCCGCGACGAGGAAGACCTCGACGCCGCGCGGGAGCTGGTGCATTCCCACCTGCGTTTCGTCGTCCACGTCGCCCGCGGCTACAACGGCTACGGGTTGCAGCTGGGCGACCTGATCCAGGAAGGCAACATCGGCCTGATGAAGGCGGTCAAGCGCTTCGACCCCGAACAGGGCGTGCGCCTGGTGTCCTTCGCGGTCCACTGGATCCGCGCCGAGATGCACGAGTTCATCCTCAAGAACTGGCGCATCGTGAAGGTCGCGACAACCAAGGCCCAACGCAAGCTCTTCTTCAACCTGCGCAAGTCCAAGACCCGCCTGGGCTGGATGAACGCCGAGGAAGTGCGCGCCGTCGCCCAGGACCTGAACGTCTCCGAGCGCGAAGTGCTGGAGATGGAATCGCGCCTGTCGGGCCGCGACATCGGCTTCGATGCCCCGGACGAGGATGACGACAACGCCCCGCCGTCGCCGGCCGCGTACCTGCGCACCGATGCCGAGGATCCGTCCCAGGCTTATGAGCGCAAGGATGAGGAAGACAGCCACCTGGCCCTGCTGCGCGAAGGCATGTCCGGTCTGGACCAGCGCTCGCGCGACATCGTCAAGCGCCGTTGGCTGGATTCGGAAAACAAGATCACGCTGCAGGAACTGGCCGACGAGTATGGCGTCAGCGCCGAGCGGATCCGCCAGATCGAAGCCAACGCGCTGAAGAAGATGCGCGCGCTGTTCGCGGCGTAAGGCGGCTCCACGCGAAGTATCGACGGCCCGGGAAACCGGGCCGTTTTCGTTGGTATTGCCGTCGCGGTGGCAAGCGTCGCGATCGATCGCAAGGATCGGATATCGAAGCGGCCTTCGGGCGCGCAGCATGTCGGCATCCACCACGGGAAGCCGCCATGTTCCGCATCCATGCACTGCCGATCTCGCCCTTCGAGCCCTTGTTCGCGATGGATGACGAGGAGCTCGCCGCACGCGATATCCGCCGGGTCGTCGCCGATGGCCCCCATGCCTATCCGTGCCGCGTGAGCCTGCGTGACGCCGAAGTCGGCGAGTCCCTGCTGTTGTTGCCCTTCACCCACCATGACGTGGCCTCGCCCTATCGCGCATCGGGTGCAATCTACGTGCGCGAACGTGCGATCGGCGCGGCGCCCGCAGTCGATGAAGTGCCAGAGCAGTTGCGTCGCCGCGTGCTGTCCGTCCGCGCCTACGGCGGCGACGGCATGATGCGCATCGCCGATGTCACCGACGGCAAGGACCTCGCACCGACCATAGGGCGCTTCTTCGATCGTGCCGACGTGGAGTATCTGCACGTGCACTACGCCAAGTACGGTTGCTACGCGAGCAGCGTCACGCGCGCACGCTAGCTAGTCAGATGGCGAGGCCGGATCGCGTTCGAGGATGATCCGCGCGTGCCGCTGGTAGCTCCAGTACGACCACGCCCAGTTGAGCAGGACGATCAGGCGGTTGCGGAAGCCGATCAGGAAGAAGACGTGTGCCGCCAGCCAGAACCACCAGGCCAGCAGGCCCGACAGTTTGAAGCCATGCAGATCGACGACCGCCGCCATCCGGCCGATCGTCGCCAGGTTGCCGAAATCGCGATAACGGAACGCCGGCGCGGGCTTGCCCGCGAGCCGCGCCTTGATCGCTTGCGCGACGTGCGCCCCCATCTGCTTCGCGGCCGGCGCGACGCCGGGCACGGGCTTGCCGCCCTGCTGCACGCTGGCGAGATCTCCGGCGATGAAGATGTCGGGATGACCGGGGACGCTGAGGTCGTCTTCCAGCGGCACGCGACCCGCACGGTCGCGCGGCACGCCGAGCAGTGCGCCCAATGGCGAGGCCGCAACGCCCGCAGCCCAGACCACCGTGCGTGCGGGAACGAAGGTGTTGCCGAGCGTGTAGCCATTCGCATCGATCGCACTCACCGGCGTACCCGTGACGACTTCGACGCCGAGCTTGTGCAACTGCCGGCGCGCACGCTCGGACAACGATTCGGGAAACGAAGCGAGTACGCGCGGGCCGGCTTCGATCAGCCGAACCTTCGCGTGCGACGGATCGATGTTGCGGAACTCGCGCTTGAGCGTGTGCCGTGCGATTTCGGCCAGCGTGCCGGCCAGTTCGACGCCGGTCGGACCGCCGCCGACGACGGCGAAACTCAACCACGCCTCGCGTTCGATCGGGTCCGTACACGTTTCAGCACGCTCGAACGCCAGCAACAAGCGACGTCGGATCGCCAGCGCGTCGTCGAGCGTCTTCAGGCCCGGCGCGTCAGCGCTCCACTCGTCGTGGCCGAAGTAGGCATGCGTCGCGCCGCTGGCGAGCAGCAGGTAATCGTAGGATTCCGAATCGCCGTCGGCGAGCGACACGGTGCGCGCCTTCATGTCGATGCCGGTCACTTCGCCCAGCCGCACTTCCACGTTGTGCTGGTTGCGCAGGATGTGGCGAAGCGGTGCGGCGATGTCTGGCGCGGACAGGCCGGCCGTCGCCACCTGGTACAGCAGCGGCTGGAAGAGATGATGGTTGCGGCGGTCGATCAGGGTGATGCGCACGTCGCTGTCGGCGAGTGCGCGCGTCGCCCACAGCCCGCCGAAGCCGCCGCCGACGATGATCACGTGCGGTCGCGTGGAACCTGTCATGCGCGTTGTCCGGTGTCGTGGTCGACGATGTCGTGATCGCGGTCTATGCGCGAATGCAGCTTGGTGTCGCGCATCAGCGCATACACGCCCAGCGACACCGCCACGCATGCGGTCACGTAGACGTAGAAGTACGATTCGTGGCCGATCTGCTTGAACCACAGCGCCACGTACTCCGCCGTACCGCCGAACAGCGATACCGTCAGCGCGTAGGGAAGGCCGACGCCTAACGCGCGGATGTGTGCCGGAAACAATTCCGCCTTCACCACCGCGTTGATCGAGGTATAGCCGCTGACGATCAGCAGGCCCGACATGACCCAGAGGAACGCTTCCAGCACGGTGCGTGCCTGCGCGACGCCGCTCAGGATGGTGTAGGTGAACAGCGTGCCGAGCACGCCGAAGGCGATCAAGATCGGACGCCGGCCGGTTCGGTCCGACAGCGCGCCGACCAGCGGTTGCAGCAGCATGAACACGAACAGCGAGACGGCCGAAATCAACGTCGCGTCGGCCTTGCTGAAGCCGCCGGTGTTCACCAGGAACTTCTGCGGATACGTGGTGAAGGTGTAGAACGACAGCGTGCCGCCCATCGTCAGGCCGATGACCGTCAACACTTCGCGCGGGTGTTGCAGCAGCACGCGCAGGCTACCGCGTTGCGCATCGTCGCGCGTGCGCGCAATGGCGAACGATTCGGTTTCCTGCATGCCGCGGCGCAGCCAGAGCGCCGTGACCGCGCAAAGCGCGCCGACCACGAAGGGAATGCGCCAGCCCCAGTCCTGCAACTGTTCTTCGGTGAGGAACATGCGCTGCAGAACCACCAGCAACGCCAGCGCGAGCAGTTGACCCATCACGAGCGTGACGTACTGGAAGCTAGACCAGAAGCCGCGATGCTTCGACTGCGCCATTTCGCTCAGATACGTGGCCGAGGTCCCGTACTCGCCGCCGACGCTCAGACCCTGCAGCAATCGGGCGAACACCAGCAGGGCCGGCGCCGCGACGCCGATGCGCTCGTAACCGGGCGCAACCGCGATCAACAGCGAGCCGGCGCACATCAGCAACACCGACAGCATCAGCGCCGCCTTGCGACCGTGGCGATCGGCGTACAGGCCCATCAACCAACCGCCGACGGGGCGCATCAGGAAGCCCACCGCGAACACCGCTGCGGTGTCGAGCAGTTGCGCGGTGGTATCGCCCTTGGGGAAGAAATGCGGCGCGAAGTAGATCGCGAAGGCGGAGTAGGCGTACCAGTCGTACCACTCGACCAGATTGCCGACCGAACCGCTGAAGATGCTGCGCAGGCGCTGGGTGGGTGTCATCGGGGCGGTGGCATCCATGCGCACAGTTTGCCCGAAGGCGTTCGGCCGCGCCTTGACGGCTCAAACAAAAAGCCCGGCCATTGGCCGGGCTTTCGTTCGATCGACCCGGCGATCAGCCGCCCAGGCGCTGGGCCAGCATGGCCTCGAGCTTGCGCTGGTCCGCGGCGAACTTGCGGATGCCGTCGGCGAGCTTGTCGGTCGCCATCGCGTCCTCGTTGTGCTGCCAGCGGAAGGCGATTTCGTCCAGGCGCGCCGGTGCCGGGGCACGCTCACCGTTGTCGACGAGCGCGGCCGGCACGTCGCCGCTGGCGTTGGCCAGTTCGGACAACAGGTCCGGCGAGATCGTCAGTCGGTCGCAGCCGGCCAGCGCGAGGATCTGTCCGGTGTTGCGGAAGCTGGCGCCCATCACGACGGTGTTGAAGCCGTGGCGCTTGTAGTGATGCCAGATGCGGGTGACCGACTGCACGCCCGGATCGTCCTGCGGCGTGGCGGGCTTTTCGGCGCCGTTGGCCAGGTGCCAGTCGAGGATGCGGCCGACGAAGGGCGAGATCAGGAACACGCCCGCCTCGGCGCAGGCCACCGCCTGGGCGAAGGAGAACAGCAGCGTGAGGTTGCAGTTGACGCCTTCGCGCTCCAGTTGCTCGGCGGCGCGGATGCCTTCCCAGGTCGAGGCGATCTTGATCAGCAACCGCTCGCGGCCGATGCCGACCTGTTCGTACAGCGCGACCAGCTTGCGCGCCTGCGCCAGCGTGGCCTGCGTATCGAAGCTGTGGCGCGCGTCCACCTCGGTGGAGACGCGGCCGGGGACGAGCTTGAGGATCTCCACGCCCACCGTCACCGCCAGCAGGTCGGCGGCGTCGGCCACGCGCGCGGTCAGGTCGGTGCCGCGCGCCTGCGAGATCGCCGAGTCGATCAGCGGCGCATAACGCGGCAGCGAGGCGGCCTTGAGCAGAAGCGACGGGTTGGTCGTGGCGTCGAGCGGGTGGAAACGGGCGATGGCGTCGATGTCGCCGGTGTCGGCGACGACCGCCGACAGGGCGCGGAGCTGTTCGAGCTGAGTGGTCATGGCGTGGTTCGTGGGGTCGTGTCGATAGTGTCCGGGCCATTGTGGAGGATCGCGCCCGCGCCGTCATGCCCGCGCCATGAACGCCGCGCGAGGCCGCCTGCGTTAGGCTGCGCCGAATGCATCCCCACCCCCGGAGCCCGCCATGGCCGAACCCGAGCGCCGCATCGCCCTGCTGATCGACGCCGACAACGCGCCGGCAGGCAAGATCGACGTGATCCTGGCCGAGGTGGCGCGCCACGGCGTGGCCAATGTCCGGCGGGCCTATGGCAACTGGAAGAGTCCGCACCTCAAGAGCTGGGAAGCCACGCTCCACGAGTACGCGATTCGTCCCATCCAGCAGTTCGCCTACAGCACCGGCAAGAACGCTTCCGACATGGCGATGGTCATCGACGCCATGGACCTGCTGTACGCGCGCAACCTGGACGGCTTCGCCATCGTCTCCAGCGATGCCGATTTCACCCCGTTGGTGATGCGCCTGCTCACCGACGGCGTGAAGGTGTACGGATTCGGCGAGAAGAAGACGCCGGTGGCCTTCGTCAACGCGTGTTCCAAGTTCACCTATCTGGAAGGTCTGGGCGTCCCGGCCACGATCGAAAGCGAAGCCGCAGCCAAGCCGAAGAACTCGAAGGAACTGCGCGGCGACACGCGCCTGCTGCAGATGCTGCGCAGCGCGGTCGATGCGGCGAGCGACGAGGACGGCTGGGCCCGTCTGAGTTCGGTCGGCAGCCAGATCGGAAACCAGGCCTCGTTCGATCCACGCAACTACGGCTATGGAAAACTCAGCGACCTGGTCGAGGCGATCGGCTTGTTCGAGCGCAAACGCGATCAGCTCACCGTCTGGATCCGGGAGAAGAGCAAGGCGAAGCCGGTCGCGAAAACGGCGCGCGCGAAGAAGCCCGACTAGCGCCTGGCGCGCGCCCTTGCCGGGGGCCTAACGCCCCCGGCCCTAGACTCGCCGGCATGTCCGGCGGCGTTGCCCTCGCCCAGGTCCTGGTCAGCTGCGCGATGGTCGTGGCGCTGTGGAGTCCCGCGCGTCCGGCGCCGGCGCAGAACGCCGACCCCTACGCCGCGCCGCGCGCCGCGCTGATCGCCGAACTGCGCGATCAGGGCCGCGAGGACGCAGGCGCGGCGACACGACTGGATCCGTCGGTGCTCGCGATCCTCGCGCGCGTGCCGCGCCACGAATACGTACCCGCGTCGGAGCGTCGCAATGCGTACGAGAACCGACCGCTCGGCATCGGCTACGGACAAACGATCTCGCAGCCGTACATCGTCGCGCTGATGACGACGCTGGCGAAGCCGCGCGCGGGTCAACAGATCCTGGAGATCGGCACCGGTTCGGGCTACCAGGCGGCAGTGCTGGCCGAAACGAAGGCGAAGGTCCATACGATCGAGATCGTCGCGCCGCTCGCAACGCAGGCCGCGCAGCGGCTGCGCCGCTATCCGAACGTCACCACGCGCACCGCCGATGGGTATTACGGCTGGAAGGAACACGCACCGTTCGACGCGATCGTCGTCACGGCCGCGGCATCGTCGATTCCGCCGCCATTGGTGGAGCAGCTCGCACCGGGCGGGCGCATGGTCATCCCGGTCGGCAGCAGCTTCTTCACGCAGACGCTGCTGCTGGTGGAAAAGGACGAGCGCGGACGCGTGCGTACGCGCCAGGTGTTGCCGGTGCGGTTCGTGCCACTCACGGGTGGGCCATGAGCAGCACGATCACCGATCCGGATGCGGCGCTGAAAGGCGCCCTGCGTGCACATGAAAGCCGCACGGGCGCGAAGGTCGAAGTCCGTCTCGTTGTCGCCATCGCCCTGGTCTCCGCCGCGGCGCTGGCGTGGCAACTGTTGTTGATGCGCTGGCTGGCGATCGCGCATTGGCACCCGTTCGCGGTGATGATCATCAGCCTGGCCCTGCTCGGTCATGGCGCCAGCGGCACGTGGCTGAGCCTTTGGCTTCGCGACGAACGACGTGCCCGACTGGAGCGCCATTTCGATGCGGCGTTCGCATGGTGTGCGGTGCTCTTCGCCGCGAGCGCGGCCGCGACGCTCGTGCTCGCCCGCGTGATTCCGTTCAACGGGCTGGAGCTGGTGTGGAATCCGCGCCAGTTGCTGTGGCTCGGCGCGCTCTATCTGACCTTGTCCGTACCGTTCTTTTTCGCGGCCGCTTGTTTCGGCCTCGCGTTCGCACGGCATGGCACGCGCATCCCGGCTCTGTACGGCGCGGACCTGTTGGGCGCGGCGATCGGCGCGATCGCCGCATTGGCGGCGAGCCTGATGCCGGTGCAGCACGGGCTGCTGATGGCGGCGCTGTGCGGGCCGATCGTGGCCTGGATGGTGGCGCGCGAACGTGCGGTGCGTGCCGCCGCCGTAGTGATCGCCCTGGCCCTGCTGGCCCTATGGCCGACGCAGGCACTCGCTCCGCGCGCGAACGAGTTCAAGGGCTTGAGCAAGGCCCTGCTGCTGCCGGGGGCACACGTCATCGCGGAAGGCACGGACCCCTACGGCAGCTTCACCCTGGTCGAAAGCCCGCTCGTGCCGTTGCGGCATGCACCGGGACTCAGCCTTGGCCATGCGGACGAACCGCCGGCGCAGCTTGCGGTGTTCACCGACGGCGATGCGATGTCGCCGATCGTGCACGACGATGGCCGCGCCGGCTGGCAATGGCTGGAGGCCATGACCTCGGCATTGCCGTACCGCGTGCGCACGCCGGACACCGTGCTGGTGCTCGGTGCCGGCGGCGGCATGGAGGTGTTGCAGGCGCTGAGCCTGGGGGCGCGCCATGTCGATGCGGTCGAACAATCGGACCGGCGCCTGCGCTGGGCGCGCGACGACTTCGCCGCGTATTCGGGCCAGGTGTTGCGCGATCGCCGCGTGCGCACGTTCGTGGCCGAGCCGCGTGCGTTCGTGCGCGCCAGCAAGGACAGCTACGACCTCATCGTGCTCGCCGGCGGGGAATCCTTCGCCAGCGGCGGCGCAGGCGTGCAGTCGGCGACCGAGCAGTACGCGCTCACGGTGGAGGCGATGGGCGAGTACCTGGCCAGGCTCACGCCGGACGGCATTCTCGTCGCCACGCGATGGAGCAAGCAGCCGCCGCGCGACGAGCTCAAGCTGTTCGCCACCGCCGTCGCGGCGCTGCGTGGCGACGGCGTCGCGGATCCCGCGCGGAACGTCGCGGCGATCCGCAACTGGGACGCCAGCACCTGGCTGCTCGCGCGCTCCGCGCTGCCGCCGAACGCGGTCACGGCGCTCCTGCGATTCGCCGACGAACACGGCTTCGACGTCGTGCACGCACCGGGCTGGCGCACGCGCGCGCAGGATCGTTTCCACCAGCTCGACCCACCGACGCTGTTCGATGGCGTGCAGGCCTTGCTATCGGACGGGACGCGCGACTACATCCGCGCCTATCGATTCGACATCGAACCGGCGCGCGACGATCGACCGTACTTCGCCCATTTCTTCCGCTGGCGCAGCCTGCCCGAACTGCTGCGCCTGCGCGCCCAGGGCAGCGCGGTGCTGCTGGATTCGGGCTACCTGCTGCTCGTGGCGGCGCTGGTGCAGGCGATCGTGCTGGCGCTGGCGCTCGTGTTGCTGCCGCTGCGCGCGCTGCCTCGCCCCCGCACTTCCGCTACGTCATCGCCTGCGCGCGTCCGCGTCGGGCTGTACTTCCTGGCACTGGGTCTGGCGTTCCTGCTGGTCGAGATCGCGATGCTGTCGCGGCTCACGCTGCTGCTGGGCCATCCCTGGCTGGCCGCGAACGTCGGCTTGGCGGCGATGCTGCTGTGCGCGGGACTGGGCAGTCTGGCCGCGCAGCGTTGGCTCGAGCGGCCGGATGTCGACGACGCCGTGCTCGCGCATCGCATCCGCTGGGCGGTGCGCGCGATCGTGCTCGGCCTGGCCTGGCAATTCGTCGTGTTCGCGGCGGCACACGCCATCGCCGCCGCGTGGCCGGTGCCGCTGCGCGCGCTGCTTGGGTTCGTCGGCATCGCGCCGCTGGCCTTCGCGATGGGCATGCCGTTCCCGCTCGGCCTGGCGCGGTTGGCGCGCTGCGCGCCGGCGTGGGTGCCGTGGGCGTGGGGCCTCAACGGGTGCGCGTCGGTGGTGGCGGCGATCCTGGCGCTGCTGCTCGCCATCGCCATCGGCCTGCGTGCAACGCTGGTCGTAGCGCTTGCGCTGTATGTGTTCGCGGCGTGGGTATGGCGGGAGCGGCAGGCGTCGGGTTTGGCGATTCGCGATGCGAACGCCTGATCTGCCGGCTCAGTACAAATCCACCGGATCCACGTCCAGCGACCAGCGCACCTTGCGCGCCTGCGGCGCGGCGTAGATCGCGGGCAGGGCGCCGTCGAGCGCGGCGTGCAGGCTGCGGCGGTCGGCCGCGGACAAGAGCAGTTGCATGCGCTGGAACCCCGCACGGCGCGGCATCGGCGCGGGCAGCGGGCCATGCAGGTCGAGCGGTGTCTGCGTCTGCTGCAGCGCTTCGCGCGCCATGCGCAGGAATGCGTCGCAGGTTTCCACCTGCTGGGCCTCGGCGCGGAACATCGCCATGTGAGAGAACGGCGGAAAGCCGGCCATCTCGCGCTGCGCGAGCTCTTCCTCGGCGAAGGCGTGGTAGCCGCCGGTGAGCAGAGTCGCCAGCAGCGGATGCCCCGGGTGGTGCGTCTGCAGCAGCACTTCGCCCCGGCGCTGCGCGCGTCCGGCGCGGCCGGCAACCTGGATCAGCAGTTGCGCGAGTTTCTCCGGCGCGCGGAAGTCGGCCGAGAACAGCCCTTCGTCCACGCCGACCACGGCCACGAGCGTGAGGTTCGGCAAATCGTGGCCCTTGGCAAGCATCTGCGTGCCAACCAGGATGCCGCGCTGCGTGCCGAACTTCGCCAGGTGTTGTTCGAGGGCGTCGCGGCGTTGCGTGGTGCCGCGGTCGATGCGCAGCACCGGGACGTCCGGAAACCGCGCCGTCAGTACTTCTTCGATGCGTTCGGTGCCCGCGCCCTGCGGCTGCAGCGCGAGGCCACCGCAATCGGGGCAGGCGTTCGGCGCCGGCCGGCGCGCCCCGCAGTGGTGGCACTGCAGGCGACGACCTCCGCCGTGCACGGTCATCGGCGTGCCCTGCAGCGGAGTGCTGCAGCGCTGGCATTGCGCGCTCCAGCCGCAGTCGTGGCACAGCAGCACCGGGGCGTAGCCGCGGCGGTTCTTAAAGACCAGCACCTGGCCGTCGGCGTCCAGGGCATGGCCGATGGTCTCGAGCATCTCCGGCGACAGTCCCGCCTCCAGCGGCCGCTTGCGCACGTCGCACACGCGCACCGATGGCGGCTGGGCCTGCCCCGCGCGCTGGTGCAGGCGCAGATGCGAATAGCGTCCCATCTGCGCATTGCGCAGCGATTCCAGCGAGGGCGTGGCGCTGCCCAGCAGGACCGGCACGCCCAGCGCCTTGCCGCGCACCAGGGCGAAGTCGCGGGCGTGGTAGCGGATGCCGTCGAGCTGCTTGAAGCTGCCGTCGTGTTCCTCGTCGATCACGATCAGCCCCGCCTCGGGCAGGGGCAGGAACGCCGCCGAACGCGTGCCGACGGCGACCCGCGCCTCGCCGCGTGCGAATGCGGTCCAGGTGCGTGCTCGCTCGCCGTCGCTCAGGCCCGAGTGCAGCGCGTGCACGGGCACGCCCAGCCGCGCGCGGAAGCGGGCCAGGGTTTGCGGGGTCAGGCCGATTTCCGGCACCAGCACCAGCGCCTGCCGCCCGCGCGCCAGGCAATCGGCGATGGCGTGCAGATAGACCTCGGTCTTGCCGCTGCCGGTGACGCCGTCGAGCAACATCGCCGCGAAGCCGTCGCGGGCGGCGAGGATGGCCTCGACCGCGGCCTGCTGTTCCGCGTTCAGGGCCGGCCCCGGGCGCGGCGCCGGCGCATGGGCGACGGCGGGCACGGCGAGGCGCTCAGCCAGTCCGCGCTTGGCCAGGGCGCGGGCGGCGCTGCGCCAGTCCTCGATCTCCCCGTCCAGCATGTCTTCATCGCACGGCCCCCCCTGGAGCCGATCGGCGAGGCGTCGCGGCTTGCCGCTGCGCAGGCGCTCGCGCGCGGTCTGGCCGGCCTCAGTCAGCTGCCAGGCCCAGGTGTGGGTGTCGGGGAGGGCATCACCACGGCGCAACGCGGCCGGCAGCGCCGTCGCGAGCACTTCGCCCAAGGGCGCGTGGGTGTAGCGGGCCAGCCATTGCAGCGATTCGAGCAACTCGCCCTGCAAAACGGGCTCCGGGTCGAGTCGGGCCAGGGCATGTTTCAACTCGGGCGTTTCCGCGTCCGCAGGCCCCGTTTCGGCGACGATGCCGACCAGTTCGCGGCTGCCGAAGGTGACGCGCACACGTTGCCCGATGTCGCCCGGCTCCGCTGTCTCGCCCACCGGCGGCCGGTAGTCGAACAGGCGCGGCAGCGGCACGGGAAGGGCCAGCCGCCAGACAGGCGGCGGGGTCGGATGGGCGTCGGGCATCGGCGAAGTCTACCGGGCCCCGGTGGCACGAAAACGGCCGGCCAGCTTGCGCTGCATTGCTGCCCCGTTTGTGACAAAAATCACGCAAGTGCCCGACGGCAAAGCAAAAACGTCCTTATCCACACGAGTTGTGGATAAATCTGTGCATTGCCGGGTGCGAGCGAGGCGCGACAACTTAGAAATAAGCCTCGCAGCTACGTTGGTGAAAAAAGTGCCAACGCATGATTCTCTTTCCAAATCAATCAGTTAAGTGTGAAACATGGTTGTCACTCAGCTGAAGCGCCCGTTCATGATGGACCGCATGACGGCGACGTTACTGCTGTGCACAACCGGTTTTCCGGTACGAGCCGCGCCGCGCTTGACGGAGCGTGTGGCCCGGCGTTGTCAAGCGGTTTTTCACGCGATCTGGCTCGCTATGATGGCCCGTATGGTGATGTTGTCCCGATGAGCTTTTCCTCCGCCTCCCCCGGTCCTGGCGCTCCGCCCGCCCTGTCTGCCTTCCTGCGCGGCGTGGAGCGTCGCGGCGCTGTCCTGGCCGAGTTGCAGGCGGGCGATGCCGCCGCGGGCGACGCCGCCCTGGCCGGCGCCATGCGCCAATTTCGCGACGCCGCCGGAAGCGTGCCGATGGCCGAGTGGCCACAGCGCTTCTGGGCCCTGCTGTTGGCCCAGCCGCAGCTCCAGCAACGCACGGCGGTCGCGGTGGCGATCGAGGCGACCGATCGCTTGGGCGAACTCGGCGGCGGCCCGCGTGCCGCGCTGCTGCTGAGGGTCGCTGCCGGGCTGTCGGAAGAAGAGGCGGCCGGCGTGCTGGCCGTCGGCCTGCCCAGCTACCGACTCGCCCTGCAACGCGCGCTGCCTCATCACGCCGACGGCCGCGCCGATCCCGTCGCCTGGCAGCAGATGCGCGAACAGATCCATCGCCGCATCAAGACGTTGCCGCCGGACCGCCTGGTCCGCCTCAGCTCCGCGCGTGAGGCCGTGCTTCGCGGCGTCGGTCCGACGGTCCCGACTTCCGAGGCGCTCGCCGCGCCGAAGCGGCCGCGTTGGGTGCTGCCGCTCCTGTGGGCGCTGCTGGCGATCTGCGCGCTCGGGCTGGCGGCCACGTTCTGGCCCTGGGGCACGTCCCTGGACGGCACCGGTGCGTCGGGCCGGGTCGAGGTCGAGCCGCTGCCCGAGGCCGACTCCCCCGCCGCGCGCTACGACGAACAGGTGGCGATCGTCGCGCACCGCGATTTCGCCCAGCTCGCCGACCCGCGGGCCGAAGCCGCCATGCAGGACCTGGAATTCCACAGCTGGCTGGCCGCGCAACAGGCCGCGGGCGTCCACGTGCCGACACCGCCGGCCGACACGCCGGTCGAAGAAAGCGTGGCGCCTTCGCCGACCCAACCGGGCATCGCCAGCGAAACCGGAACCGAAGCCGAAACCGAGACCACCGATGCGCCGTGACCGCCTGCGCCACCGCTGGGCGATGCTCGCGCTGCTCCTGGTCGCGACCGGGGCCGGTTCGACGCCACCGGAACTGGCGGACCTGCTCGAACGCCTGCCGCCCGCCGTGCAGACCCGATTGCGCGGGAACGCGACGCAATGGGAGGCCTGGTCGCCGGCGCAGCAGGCGGCGTTCCGCGAACGCGTCGCGCAGTGGGATGCCCTGCCGCGCACCGAGCGCGACGCACGCCGTGAACGCTACCTGGCCTGGCAGGCCCTGTCGGCCGCCGAGCGCGCGCAGGTCCAGGCCGCCGCCGCGCAGTACGCCGCCATGCCTCCTGACCTGCAGGGCGCCTGGCGCGCCCAGTTCGACGCGATGGATCGAAGCGATCGCCGCGGCTGGCTGTTCGGTCCGGCGCTCGGTGCGGACTACGGTGTGTTGCAGCCGTTGCTGGCGCAGGTGCCCGAAGGCGACCACGCGGCGCTGCTGCGCACTCTGCGCGAGATGACGCCGCAGCAGCGACGCGAGCTGGGAGTGCTCGCCCAGCGCACACCGCCCGCCGGACGCGAAGCGCTGCGACGCGAATTGCTGTCGGTGGGCGCGAACGAGCGGGCCGACTGGCTGTGGACGCGCCTGCAGCACTGAGGCGCGCGCAGGGGCAGGCTAGGGTTGCTCATATTCCGTCGCCAAGTCCATCACGCGCCGCTGCGCGCTGAATCGTCCGCCGAAACGCGCCAATCCCTCCGCTCGCATCCGCGGTGCGTGGTCGCGCAGGTAATCGTCGAGCGCGGCGGCGTCCCGCAACACGTAATGCACGCACAAGGCGATGCGGCCGGCGGACGGCGCGGGATCGCGCACGTCGAGCACGCGCGCAGCGAGGAATCCGTCCAGACCGAGGATCTCGCGCGCATGCGCATCGAGCCAGGCGCGGAAACTGCCGGCCACGACGCGGTCCACATCGAGGTTGACCTCGTACAGCACGCGCCCGACGGTGCCTTCCCGCGTCATCGCCACGCGCCTACATCCGCACGATGCTCGCGATCGCGATGCCCACCACCGCGAACCCGAGCAGCACGAAATACACGTTGCCGATGATGAAATAGCGCAGCGACGTGAGCACCCAGCCGTTGCCGTACACGCGCTTTTGCATGATCCACAGGTAGATCGGCATCCACATCCACAGCGCGAATTCCACGATGCCGGCGATCCAGCCGAAGGCCGCCCAGTGCGGCGTGACCGCATGGTCCAGCGCGAGCAGCAGGAAGAACGCCAGGATCGTCAGGCACAGGTAGGCGTGGCTGTAGAGCGCGACGACCAGGTGCTCCAGGTACAAGCGCTTCGAGCCGAGGTAGGCGATCTTCAGCAGCAGGGCGAACACCGGCACCAGCAGGAACAGCGCGGAGGGCACCGCGCCCAGCATCGCGCGCACCCACAGGCCCACGTCGTGCTGCATGCGGCTGACGTTCTCCTTGCCGTGCGAAATCTGCTTGTTCAACCACTTGTTGACGAAGTCCGGAGCCCACGACAGCGTCAGCGGATTGAGCTCTTCGTCCCATGGATCGTCGCTGCCGAACAGTGTCAGCCGACCATCGCAATTGGTCTCGCCATAGACGCGGGCGTCCTCGGAGGCCTTGCGCGAGCGCGTGCCTTCGCTTCCGCGCGCGACGGCGATCTGCAACTGCGCGGCGCGGCAGCCGGCGGCCTGGTTGGTCTCGCGGATCTCGCCGACCTGGCGACGCCGTAGCGCCGCTTGCGCGGGCGGGATGGCCGCCAGCTCCGCCTGCTGTTTCTGCAGGCGTTCGTTGCGAATGCGCTCCAGTTCCGCCAGCGTCTGCGCCTTGTCCATCTCCGGCGTCGCGCGCGTGTCCTTGGCCTCGGCCTCGATCACGCGCTTGGCGGCGGCCTTCTCCGCTTCGACTTCGCGCGCGGTAAGGCCCTTGGATTGGACCAGTTCGGCGGTGCGGCGATCGGCGGCGGCGTTGACGTCCTCCATCGCGATCTCGAACGGCTTGCGCACGTGCGGAAGCATGGTCGACACCGCGTCGCGTCCTTCGGCGAGCTCGGCCAGCTCGGTCAGACGAATACGCTCGACATCCTCGATGTTGTCCGCGGTGGAGAACTTCTTGTTCTCGCGATTCGCGTTCTGCGCGCGGTTGGGGTTCTTCGACACGCCATCGTCGAGCAGTTGAACCGTGGTGTCCTGTGTATCGACGTGGATCACCATCTGCGCGACGAAGAAGGTCAGCACGCTCAGCACCACGAACAGGCGCAACGGCGCGACGTACTTCGCGCGCTGGCCGGAGAGGTAGTTGATGGCGACGCGACCCGGCGAGAGCAGGTCGCGCAGGGTGCGGAAGATGCGGCCGTCCAGGTGCCAGAACGCCTCGAACACTTCCTCCATCGCATGCGCGGCATTGCGGATCGGATTGACGACGGACTGTCCGCAGTCCTGGCAGTAGTGCCCGTGCAGCGTCGCGCCGCAGTTTTCGCAATGCGTCGGGACGGGGCCGTGCGTTTCGGAATTGGAACTCATGGTGTCAACGCTCTCCCCGGCGCACGACAGAGGGTTCATTTCAAAGGGTTAAGATAGCGGGCCGCCGCGACCCGGCGCCAGCGCCCGACATTCGATGCGGTCGCGCGGCCGCAGTCGTGCGTCTGGTTTGTTCCGATGTCCCTTGCTTCTTCTGTCGCCTCGCCTGGCCGCAACGGCCTGTTCGGCGAAATCCGCACCACCGCCGTCCTCGCCGCGCCACTCGTGGGCGGGCACGTATCCACGGGCCTGATCGGCTTCGTCGACAACGTCCTGGCCGGCCACCATGGCACCACGACGCTGGCGTCGGTCACGATCGGCACCGCGCTGTGGTGGCTGCCGATGATGGTGCCGATCGGCACGCTGCTGTCGGTGCCGCCGTCGGTGTCGCAACTCGATGGCGCCGGTCGCCGCGAAGACATCGGCGGCCTGTTCCGCCAGGCGCTGTGGCTGGCGCTGGGCCTGGGACTGGTGCTGTTCGTGTTCCTCACGCTGATCCCGCACGCGCTGGGGCCGATGGGCATCGCGCCGGAAATCATCCCGGGCGCGACGGCCTTCCTGCACGGCATCCGCTGGGGCGTGATCGCACTGACGCTGTTCTTCTGCATGCGCTACCTGAGCGAGGGGTTGCATTGGACGCTGCCGACGCTGGTGCTCAGCGCCGGCGGGTTGCTGGTGCTGTTGCCGATGGGATACACGCTGACCTTCGGCAAGTTCGGGTTCCCCGAGCTGGGCGCGGGCGGGCTCGGCATCGCCTCGGCGATCATGCTGTGGATGCAGGCGATCGCCTTCTTCCTGGTGCTGCGCCGTGCCAAGCGCTTCGCCGACCTGAAGCTGTTCGAGCGCTTCGACCTGCCGCACTGGCCGACCATACGCGGGCTGCTTGCGACGGGCCTGCCGATCGGCGTCACGGTGCTGATGGAGGGCGGTCTGTTCATCACCACCGCGCTGCTGATGGGCCGCCTGGGCGAAGTGCCGGCGGCGGCGCACCAGATCGCGATCAACCTGGCGGCGCTGTGCTTCATGGTGCCGATGGGCCTGGCCGAGGCGACCACCGTTCGCGTCGGCCATGCGTTGGGACGCGCGGATTTCCATGGCGTGCGCCGGGCGGCGAAAGCCGGCTACGCGATCGTGCTGGGTACGCAATTGGTTTCGGGCATCGCGCTGCTGCTCGGCAACGACCTGCTGGTGAGCTTCTACACGCGCGACGCGGCGGTGGCGACGCTCGCCGCCTCGCTGTTGCTGTACGCGGCGGCGTTCCAGTTCCCCGACGGTGTGCAGGTGCTGTCGGCCGGCGCGCTGCGTGGCCTGAAGGACACGCGCGTGCCGATGCTGCTGGCCGCCATCGCCTACTGGGGCATCGGCATGCCGCTGGGCGCGGGGCTGGGGCTCGGCCTGGGCTGGGGACCGCGCGGCATGTGGGTGGGCCTGATCGCCGGCCTCACGTTCGCGGCGGTCCTGCTGTGCATGCGCTTCGTGCGGTCCAGCCACCCGGACCGGTTGATGATGCGCGGGCCGTGAGCCGGGCCGGTACCTTCGCCCGGGCCCACTTTCCATCGGGTGAATGGATCACGAACCCCCCATACGGTCCGTGTTACGAATGGCGGGTGATCCGCAACCCGCCAGGGTTTACGCTGATCGCGTGATCCAGGAGACCGTATGAACGACATTCCGCGTCGCGGTCCCATCGCCCGTTTCTTCGTCGGGCTGTGGGACGTGATGAATTTTTCCCGCCGTCTGATCCTCAACCTGCTGTTCCTGCTGCTGCTGTTCGTGTTCCTGGTGATCATGCTCGCCGGTCCGCGCACCAGGCCGTTGCTCGAGCGCACCACGCTGGTCATCGCCCCGGAAGGAGCGCTGGTCGAGCAGTTCAGCAGCGATCCGGCGACCCGTGCGCTGGAACGCGCGCTGGGCCAGAAGGGCGGCGAGCTGCAGTTGCGCGACCTGATCCGCGCGCTGGACGCCGCCGCGCGCGACAAGCGCATCGAGCGCGTCGTGCTGCAAGTGGACAAGCTGGAAGCCGGGGGCATGGCCTCCCTGCGCGAGGCGGCCGACGCGATCGCGCGCGTGAAGGCCAGCGGCAAGCAGGTCGTCGCCTTCTCCGAAATGATGGACCAGAAGCAGTACCTGCTCGCCTCGCAGGCCAGCGAGGTCTACCTCGACCCGATGGGCGGCATGCTGCTCGAAGGCCTGGGTCGTTACCGCACCTATTACCGCCAGGGCTTGCAGGACAAGCTCGGCGTGGACGTGCATCTGTTCAAGGTAGGCGAGTACAAATCCGCTGCCGAGCCCTACGTGCTCGACGCCGCCTCGCCCGAGGCCAAGGAAGCCGACCTGTACTGGATGAACGACGTCTGGCAGCGCTACCTCGCCGACGTGGCGAAGGCGCGCAAGCTCGATGGCGCGCTGCTGGCCAAGGAGATCGACCAGATGCCCGAGGGCATCGCCGCCGCCAATGGCGACCTGGCGAAGTTTGCCCTGCAGGCCAAGCTGGTCGACGGCCTGAAGACGCACGAGGAAGTGCAGGACCTGTTGGTGCAGCGCGGCGTCGCCGACGAGGATGCCGAAGGCGGCTTCCGCCAGTCCTCGATCGAGGAATACCTCACCCAGATCGACGGCCGAATCGCCGCGGTCGATCCGCGCCCGCAGGTGGCGGTGGTGGTCGCCGAGGGCGAAATCCGCGGCGGCGAGCAGCCGCCCGGCACCGTCGGTGGCGTGTCGACCGCCGCGCTGCTGCGCGAGGCGCGCGACGACGAGAACGTGAAGGCCGTGGTGCTGCGCGTGGATTCGCCGGGTGGCGAGGTGTTCGCCTCCGAGCAGATCCGCCGCGAGATCGTCGGCCTGAAGAAGGCCGGCAAGCCGGTCGCCGTGTCGATGGGCGACCTGGCCGCATCGGGCGGCTACTGGATCTCGATGGACGCCGACCGAATCTACGCCGATGCCTCGACGATCACCGGCTCCATCGGCATCTTCGGCCTGATCCCGACCATTCCGCGCGCGCTGGAGAAGATCGGCGTGCGCAGCGATGGCGTGGGCACCACGCGCTTCGCCGGCGCGTTCGACATCACCCGGCCGTTGCAGCCGGAAGTCGGGCAGGTGATCCAGTCGGTGATCGAGAAGGGCTACCGCGACTTCACCGGCCGCGTCGCCAACGCGCGCAAGAAGCCGGTCGAACAGGTCGACGCGATCGCGCGCGGCCGCGTGTGGACCGGCGCGCAGGCGAAGGAACGCGGGCTGGTGGACGAACTCGGCGGTCTGCGCCAGGCGGTGACCTTCGCCGCCAAGCGCGCCGAACTCGGCGAGCCGGGCGACTACCAGGTGCGTTACATCGAAAAGGCCGCCTCGCCGTTCGAGCGCTTCTTCACCGGCTTCATCGGCAGCCGTATCGGTGCGTCCCTGGCGCGCGATTCGGACATCGCGCGCGGACTGATCGCCAAGGCCTCGCCACAGACCGCGCAGGACCTGCGGTTCCTCGAGGGTTCGATCACGCCGACGCGTGGCGTTCCGGTGAAGGCGCTGGCGTACTGCTTCTGCGGGTTCTGAGCGCTTCGCCCGCGCCGCGCGGCCGGAGGTGAGGGCGATGCGGCGGCGACAACGAAAAAGCCCGGCCTATGCCGGGCTTTTTCACATCCACGCCCGGGAACCGGACGTCAGGTGCCGTCCATCTCCTGCGCATCGATCTGCGCGCGCTCGCGCTCGTTGGCCTCCTGCAATTCCTTCTGCACGTTCTTCGCCTTGTCGAGCGGCGCGTTGATCGCATCGCGCAACTGCGTCGCCTGTGGTTCGACCGGTCGTTCCTTCTCCGGCGGCTTGGGCCTGGAACAGCCGGCGAGCAGCGCCAGCATCGTCATCGCAAACAGCAGCTTCCGCCCCATTCCCGCACCCCTCGTCTGGTCCGCCGGCTATGCTACGCCGGCCGCTGCGCGCGGCAAGTTCCCTGCGTGTGCCCCCTATCACGGAGACGGCGATGGATCCGAAGCGTTGGCGTCTGGACGGCCAACTGGCCCTGGTCACCGGCGGCAGCGCCGGCATCGGCCGCGCGGTGGCGCGCGAATTGCTCGGTTTCGGCGCCGACGTGCTGCTGGCCGCGCGCGATGTCGCCGGGCTCGACGCGGTGCGCGCCGAGTTGTTGGAGGACTTCCCCGACCGCGAAGTGCAGGCGTTCGTCGCCGACGTCGCCGACGAGGAGCAGCGTCGCGAGCTGCTCGACTGGGTGGAGGATTTCGGCGAAGGCCTGCACCTCCTGGTGAACAACGCCGGCGGCAACCTCACCAAGGCCACCACCGACTACACCGAAGACGAATGGCGCCAGGTGTTCGAAGTGAACCTGTTTTCCGCCTTCGAACTTTCGCGTTACGCCTATCCGCTGCTCACGCGGCACGCGGCCTCGTGCATCGTCAACGTCGGCAGCGTCTCCGGCGTCACGCACGTGCGCACGGGCGCGCCGTACGGCATGAGCAAGGCCGCCATGCACCAGATGACGCGCAACCTCGCCGTGGAGTGGGCCGAGGATGGCGTGCGCGTGAACGCGGTCGCGCCGTGGTACGTGCGCACCCGGCGTACGTCCGACAAGCTCGCCGATCCGGACTATCTGGACGAAGTGCTGTTGCGCACGCCGCTGGGTCGCATCGGCGAGCCGGAGGAAGTGGCGGCGGCGGTGGCGTTCCTGTGCTTGCCTGCTTCGGGCTACATCACCGGCGAATGCATCGCGGTGGACGGCGGCTTTCTGCGCTACGGCTTCTGAACGCGCATAAAGAAGGCCGCCGGGCGGTGCTGAATCGCCTGGCGGCCCGATGGCAGGCATAACGCCTGTCTTCTACCTATTGAGGAACATGAACTCTCGTTCGTGGGTACTCCTCTCTAGGCACTCGCAGACTAGCGCGCGTCGAGGAACAAACAGGTGAAGAGATCGCGCCGCGCGCGTGACTTGCGCATAACACGCGCAGGCTTCAGCGTTGGCGCGCTCTAGCGCGGCCCTGCGAACGGGCGGTCTTCCGGCACCGGCAGGTCGAGCACCGGGATCTCGATGAAACTCACCGCATCGCCGCCGTGGAAGATGCGGTTGAGCGCCTTCGACGGAATCGATTCGTCGTAGTTGCGCCCGCCCGTGCCCAGGTTGCGCTCCAGGCGCGGAAAACTACTGCTGCTGATGTCCAGCCGGATGCGATGCCCGCGCGGTACCAGGTAGGCGATGGAGCGCATCGGCACGTCGAGCACGTAGCGCGCGCCGGCCGTCATCAGGCTGGGGCGATCCACGCCGTCGCGATAACGCGTGCGCAGTGCGCCTTCCTGGATGTTGGTGGCGCGGCCGTCGGGCCACACGTGCACCAGACGCGCGATGAAGTCGGTGTCCGGCGCGGTCGACGACACCACCAATTGCGCGCGCAGCTCGCCGACGATGCGCAGCGGTTCGCGCAGCGGCGCGGAGGTGTAGACGAGCACGTCCTGGCGTGTCTCCACGTCGCGCTGGTCGGCCGGACCGGAGACCTGCTTCGGATCGCCCGTGCAGCACAGCGGGCCGCCGCGCGAAGGCACGGGATGGGCAGGGTCGTGGATGTAGTCGTCCGAACGCGTCTCGCGCGTGGCTTCCAGCGCGAGCACGCCGTCGCCGCCGCGGCCGTTGGCGTGGCCGCCGCTGGAGAGGTACCACGACTGCGGCCGCGCTTCAGCCGGCGGCCACGTCGTCGAGCTGAGCCAGCGCTGCTCGTTGAGCACGAAGAACTGATACGGCGGCAACGCCTTCAGTCCATCGCCGCGACCGCGCAGCCAGTGATCGAACCAGGCCAGGTACCACTCGCGGTACGGCTTGTCCGCATTGCGTACGGGCAATTCTCCGAAGCGGCCCATGCCGACGACGACTTCCTGCTCGCAATGATTGCCCGGTGCGATAACGACGTGCTGCATGCGCCCGGCGTCGGGCGAATGGCGTCGCACCGACTCGGCCAGGGTCAGCGTGCCGGCGAGGCTGGGATCGCCCCAGGTGTCGATCACCAGCGCCGGCGTGCGCGGGCGATCGTCGCTGGAGACATAGTCCAGCTGCTTCCAGCGCGCATCGCCCAACGGCGTTTGCAGGAAATCCTCGTAGGCGTTGGCACCCGGGCGCACGTGGCGCACCACGTCCAGGATCGGGAGCGTGGGCAGGGCGGAGGCCATGTCGAGTCGCTCCGGCCAGGGACCGTGGTAGGACTTCATGCCGTGCTTGGCGAACCAGCCGGCTGCGCCGGCGAGCTGGAACACGCCGCCTTCGAATGCGCCGAAGTACCCGGCGTGGCCGTCCACATCGCCGGCCGCACCGCCGGCAGCGATGGGAATCATCGCCGCGTGCGCGGGGTGGTTCGCGCGTGCCAACGCGTATTGCAGCTCGCCCAGCGCGGAGCACCCGATCGTGCCGACCTTTCCATTCGACCAGGGCTGGCGGGTGATCCAGTCGAGCGTGGCGACGCCGTCGCCGGTGGCATGGCGCCACGGAATGAAATCGTCGCCCTGCGATTCGAACTTGCCGCGCACGTCCTGCACCAGCACGGCGTATCCGTGTCGGGCGAAGAACATGCCTTCGCCCAGTGCTTCGCCGTAGCGGCGGCGGTCGTAGGGCAGGCGTACGTAGACGGTGGGCAGTGGCCCGTCCATGTTCCGCGGGCGATACAGCGTGGCGGCGAGGTGGACCCCGTCGGGCATGGCGATGCGCACGTCGTCGTCGATGCTCACGCCGAACACAAGTGCGCGCACCGGTTGCTGCCAGTGCGCGGGAATCCGCTCGCGCAGCGCGAACAACGCCGCAGCGGCAAGCAGCAGCGCTGCCAGCCCCAGGGCCAGCAACGTCCACCAGCCGAGCGCGGGACGCACTGCGGACAAGTCCATCTCCAAGAATCGATCCCTTGCGCTCGTGGCGACCGCCGCGCGGCCGTCCGCACGGACTCGGCGATGCCGCTCCGCCATGAGGTCAAACGTATCGCGATGGGGCCGGCGGCCAGCCGCCCGGCCACGTCAGGGCGTGCAGGTGCTGGTGGCGACGATGCGACGGACGCGTTCGCTCTCTGTCAGCAGGTTCGGAGCGCCGGAGGCGAAGGCAGCCGTGCTTTCGATGTCGCGAATGCGCTGGCCCCACGCCTCGCACAGCGCCACGTCGGCGACCGGTTGGCACTGGTCTTCCATCATCTGGCAGGCGGTGCCGCCGGCCATTGCGCCGGTGCCGTCCAGGCCGGTGACCTGCATGGGCGCGCAGCGCGCCGGCGGCCGGGCTTCTTCGGAGAGATAGCGCTCGCGATCCCAGGTGCGGCATTCGAACAACGCCGGCGGCGGTTGCTTCGGCGTCTCGACGGGCGGCGGCGGTTGCGGCGGGGACGGCGCTTCGACGACCGGGGGCGGCGGCGCGGGCATCGGCATGAGCTGTGGTTCGGGCGTGGGCGCGGGCGCCGGTGCCGGCGGCGGCGGCGGCGGCGTCCCCATCACCTTCGTCTGTTGCCTGCTGCCCTTCGGGCACGGCGTGCCGTTCTGCAGCGACACCGCGCCGCTGGCGTCCGTGCAGCGATAGATCACGACTTCCGCGCGAACCTGCGGCGTCGCCATGGCGCACAGCCACAGCGCGCCGCTCATGGCCACGCACACCACGCGCGAACGACGCATCAGGCGCCTCCGCAGTCGCTGGCCAGGCGTGCATCCAGGCCGCGCTGCTGCTGGTCGATCTGCTGGCGCTCGCTTTGCAGCGCGCTGTTGTAGCGGCGACTCAGTGTCCAGCGCTCGTCGCGCAGGCGCGCGCAGACTTCCTCCTGCGGCAGCGCATGGCATTCGTCGTACACCCAGGTGCCGGTGCCGTACGCGGCGGCGTAGCCGGGCGGTGGCACCTCTCCGGGCGGACGCGGCGGCGGTCGGTCGCCGATACGCACGTCGAAGCGGCCGTCGCCTCCATTGAAGTCGCCGCTGACCGCAGCGCGGACGCCGCCGTCATGGAAGCCGCGCCGATACGGCAGCAGCGTCGGGTAGCCCAGCGTCCACAACGGGACCCAGCGCGGATTTCCAGCGCTGGTGTCGCTCAGGTAGCGATTGCCGTCGGGCGTGACGCAGTCGTACATCGGTCTCGCGGGCGCGACCACGACGTAGCGCGTTGCCGGCGTCGCCGGTGCGGGCGATGGCGTTGGCGTAGCGGCGGCCTTGCGCACGGCGGGTGGCGCGTCCGTGGGGCGCAGCATCTCCTGCGTCTGCTGCTTTTCGCCCTTCCGGCATGGCGTGTCGCGCAGGGTCAACCGACCGTCTGCATCGGTGCAGCGATAGATGGTGATGTCGGCGGCCTGCGCGCCGGAGGCCGCCATCAGGGACGGCGCGATCAGAGTCGGCGCGATCAGGAGCCGCAGGACGGTCGTCAGGGCGGTGAGGTGGGCGCGGGGCATGCGCGCATCTTGCGCCGGGCCGGTGACCGACGGAAGCGCGGTGGGAGGCGCGCGGTTTCCCTCAGGCGCGAACCTGCGCGCCGGTGCGCGCGTCGCGAATCGCGGTGGGCGAGGCCAGGCCCCCGGTCTCGCCACTGACCACGCCATCGACCAGCGCCAGCACGCGCGGGTCCAGCGCCTCGCGCGTGAAGGCCGGCGGCTCGCCGGCGAGGTTGGCGCTGGTCGACACCAGCGGCCCGCCGAACGCCGCGCAGAGCGCGATGACATCCGGATGCGCGCTCACGCGCACGGCGACGTCGTCGTGCATGCCGGTGATCCAGCGCGGCACGCGCGGCGAGATGGGCACGATCCAGGTGTTCGGGCCCGGCCAACTGGCATGCACGCGATCGCGCTGCGCATCGCTGAGCGCGTCCCAGTCGAGCAGGCCATCGAACTGTTCGACGGCGCCGGCGATCAGGATCACGCCCTTGTCCACCGGGCGCTTCTTGATGGCGAGCAGGCGCAGCACCGCCGCTTTGTCGAACGGATCGCAGCCCAGTCCCCACACGGCTTCGGTGGGGTAGGCGATCACCCCGCCCGAGTGCAGGAAGTTGGCGGCGTCGGTGGGGAGGAGGGGGGCGTTCATGGCGCAAGGATACGGCGCCGCCGGGCACGGCAAAGAAACGCGCCCCGTCGGTCTCCGCTGCGTCGGGTTGCCGGGCACACATCCCGTGGGGCGCCTCGGCCCGCTCAACGCCCCGCAAGGACGTTATCGGCGCAACGCCGGGACCTGCCACCAAGTGACTGCCCGCCACGCCCATTCGAGCGGTCCCTGCCAGTACCGGCGCAGCCACAGGCGCGCGATGAGCGATTGACCGGCGACCAGGGCGGCGCACAGTGCCGCGAGCCGCCACCAGGCGGCGGTGGTCCCGGTATCGAGCCCAAGGGTGTGTTCGACGGTGCCGCCGCTGCGCGTGGGAAGCGCCCGCACGGCGACAAAGACAAGGGAGGCGCTAACGTAGGTGGTCAGCGCGGTACGACCGAGCGGAGCGAAGAACGCCGCGAGGGCGGGCCCGGCAGCGGTTGGTAGCAACGCGCACACGACGCATGCATAGGCGCCGGCGAGCAGGAGCCCTGCCAGGGTCGACGAAGTGGTGAATCCGGCCGAAGCGGGGTCCTGTGCCTGCCACCACAGCGCGGGCGCGGCGAGCCCGGCGCACAAGAGCGCGCCGATGACGCACGCACGGTGGCTGCTGGCGAACCGGGCCACCGCGCCGAGACGGGCGAGCGCCCAACCTGTCAGGAGCAGGGCGGGTATGAGGACCACCCCGCCGCCCATCACGGTACCGATGACGACACCGATGGCGCCAAGGGCGGCAAGAGTGGCTTGAACCGCCCGCGTATCGGGCAAGAACGTGACAGGCAGCAGCAGGACGAGTCCGCAGATCGCATAAGGCAGCAGGGCCTCGCCCGGCTGTAGGAGCTGGTGACCCGCGCCAAGGGCGAGCAGGAACAGCAGTCGCCTGAGCATCGCGACCTTCGGTTTCGCCGCACGCCGCACCGCGGCATCCCATAGCAGACCGAAGCCGATGCCGAACAGCAGGCAGAAAACGGGAAAGAAGCGTTGTTGGACCGTCATGTCGAGCAGTTCGCGCACGGGGTTCGGCTGTCCGTCGACCATGCCTCCCGGGGTGTGCAGAAGTGCCGGCGCATTGACGAAGCAGATGCCAGCGACTGCAACGCCGCGCACGACGTCGAGGGCCAGGATGCGCGAGGCAGCGATGCGTGCAGGCGTCGTGGGCCCGTTGGAACGGAAGCCTCGGTGCGAAAGCTCAGGCAGTGGCGGATCTGCGCCCATCCGCCGATGGTGCCACGGCGCGTTCAGGCTTTCACCGAGCGGTTTTCCCTGTCCCCGGCACGTTCGCCGCAACCGTGATCGTCCTCCAACCCGGCCCGACCGGGCCGCGTCGAGGGCCGCAATCGTCGTCCTCATTGGCCTGGCCGCTTCCTACGCGGGTGGCGTAGTTCGCTCCATGGTGCTCGCCAGCGCGCAACCGATGCTGATGGTTATCGTGTCGTTAGTGCCGCGGGACATCGCAGGGCATGCACCTGGAACAACGGGTTGTCGCCCGGCCGACCCGGCAGTTTTCGTACCAGCACGGACAGCGCCCCCCACCTGTCGCAACAGGTGGGACCGCCACACGCCTGCGCGGGGTGAGGGTCAGCGAGCCTCAGGCCCTGGCCTTTGTGGCCACTTTCTTCGCGACCTTCTTCTTCGCGACCTTCTTTGTTGCGGCCTTCTTCGCCGGCGCCTTCTTCGCGACCTTTTTGGCTGGTGCCTTCTTCGCGGGGGCCTTGGCGACGGGTTCCTTCTTCGCCTTCACTACCGGTGCCTTCTTCGCCACTTTCTTGCCGAAGCGGCCGCGCACCGGCTTGCCGGTCTCGGCCAGCAACTGGGTGACTTCTTCGAGCGTGAGGGACGCCGGTTCGCGATCCTTCGGGATCTTGCCGTTGAGCTTGCCGTCGCTGATGTACGGACCGAAGCGGCCGTTGAGCACCTGGATGTCGCTCTCGTCCCACTGCTTGATGATGCGGTTGCGGGCGATTTCTTCCTTCTGCTCGATCAGGAACACCGCGCGCGCCAGGTCGATGGTGTACGGGTCGTCTTCCTTCGGCAGCGAGGCATAAACGCTACCGCGCTTGGCGAACGGCCCGAAGCGGCCGATGCCGACGCTGACCTCATGGCCTTCGTTCTCGCCCAGCTTGCGCGGCAGCTTGAACAGCTCCAGCGCGTCCACCAGCGTGATGGTGTGCATCGACTGGCCCGGACGCAGCGATGCGAAGTCCAGCTTCTCGTCGGTGTCCTTGTCGCCGATCTGCGCGTACGGCCCAAAGCGCCCCAGGCGCACGCTGACCGGCTTGCCGGACTTGGGGTCGGTGCCCAGTTCACGCGCGCCGGTGGCTTCGTTGCGATCGACCGATTCGTTCTTGTCCTCGACCAGCTCCTTGAACGGGCCCCAGAACTTCTCCATCAACGGCACCCACTCCTCTTCGCCGCGCGACACCGCGTCCAGCTCGTCTTCGAGCTTGGCGGTGAAGTCGTAGTCGACGTAGCGGGTGAAGTGCGAGCTGAGGAATTTCGACACCGCGCGTCCCACGTCCGACGGACGGAAGCTGCGGCCCTCCATCTCCACGTACTTGCGGAACAGCAGCGTCTGGATGATCGAGGCATAGGTGGACGGACGGCCGATACCGTATTCCTCCAGCGCCTTCACCAGCGCCGCTTCGGTGAAGCGCGGCGGCGGCTGGGTGAAATGCTGGTCGGCATGGATGCGGTCGAGCGGCACGCGGTCGCCGGTCTTCATCGCCGGCAGTTTGCGGCCCTCGTCCTCGTCCTCGGCGGCCTTGGTGTCCTTGCCTTCCTCGTAAACGGCGAGGAAGCCCGGATCGACCACGGTGGTGCCGGAGGCGCGGAATGCGTGCTCGCCGCCGGCGGCCAGTTCGACCGAGACGGTGTTGAGCGTCGCCGGAACCATCTGCGAGGCCACCGCGCGCTTCCAGATCAGTTCGTAGAGCTTGCGCTCGTCGTCGCTGAGGTAGCGCGCGACCGAGGAGGGCGTGCGCAGCGCGGAGGTCGGACGCACGGCTTCGTGCGCTTCCTGCGCGTTCTTGGACTTGTTCTGGTACGCGTTGGGTTTGTCGGGCAGCGCGCGGGTGCCGTAGTCGCGGGCGATGACGTCGCGCATCTCCGCGATGGCGTCGACCGACAGCGTCACCGAGTCGGTACGCATGTAGCTGATCAGGCCGACCGTGCCTTCCTCGCCGATGGCCACGCCCTCGTACAGCTTCTGCGCGACCTGCATCGTCTTGCGCGTGGTGAAGCCGAGCTTGCGGGAGGCTTCCTGCTGCAGCGTGGAGGTGGTGAACGGTGCGGCCGGACGGCGCTTGCGTTCCTTGCTGGCGACGTCGGTGACGTGCAGCGTGCCGTTGGCGGCGGCGACGATGCGCTTGCGCGCGTCCTCGGCGGTGTCGCCATCGGTAACGGTGAACTGCTCGAACTTCTTGCCGTCGAGCTTGACGAGCTTGGCCGTGAAGGCTTGCGTCGGATGCGCGCACTCGGCCTCGATGGACCAATACTCACGCGCGACGAAGGCTTCGATCTCCTCCTCGCGCTCGACGATCATGCGCAACGCGGGCGATTGCACGCGGCCGGCGGACAGGCCGCGCTGCACCTTGCGCCACAGCACCGGCGAGAGGTTGAAACCGACCAGATAGTCCAGCGCACGGCGCGCCTGCTGCGCATCGACCAGATCGCTGGCGATGGCGCGCGGCTGGGTCATGGCTTCCTTGATCGCGCGCGGCGTGATCTCGGTGAACACGACGCGCTGCAAGGTCTTGCCTTCGAGCAGGCCGCGCTCCTTCAGGATTTCCGCGATGTGCCAGCTGATCGCTTCGCCTTCGCGGTCCGGGTCGGTCGCCAGATAGAGCGCGTCGGCGGACTTGGCGGCCTTGGCGATCGCATCGACGTGCTTTTCGTTCTTGTCGATCAGGTCGTAGCGCATGGCGAAGCCGCGCTCGGGATCGACCGCGCCTTCCTTGGGGACCAGATCTCGGACGTGGCCATAGGAGGCCAGGACGGTGAAGTCCTTGCCGAGGTATTTATTGATCGTCTTGGCCTTGGCAGGCGACTCGACGATTAGGAGATTCTTGGCCATGGGGGCTCCGCAGGACCTGTCCCGGTGCTGCGATGGGGGCGGAAGGAAGGCGGGAGAAGACTACGCCCGCGGCCTGCGGCGCGGGCGTCGAGGGGCTTCTCATTATCTATTGAGGCCATGCGGCGGCCGCGGCTGTCAAGCGTGGCGGCGTGAAGCCGCCAGGCTGCGGCTGGGGCGGCTGCCCCGTTCAGGTTGGAATTCAGCCCGCGCCAGCGGCCCGGCGGACGTACTCCTGGTAGGCCGGAAGGGCGATCGCCGCGATGATGCCGACATAGGCCACCATGGCCAGCAGGCCCAGGATCAGCACCACGATCGCGACCGCGCCCAGGCCGCGCTGCTGGCGATCGGCGCGGGCCGTGTAGGCCCAGCGGTCGACCACCAGCGTGCTGGCGACCATGTCGTGCAGGCCCCGCTTGCGCTCGGTGAAGGCGGCCATGATGTAGCCGACATAGAGCGTCAGGTAGCACAGCAGGTGGGAGGCCCAACGCCCGATCGCCTGACCCCGGCCGAGACGGTGGCCGGTGTTGTCGGTGACCTTGATGCCGACCGCCATCTTGCCCAGGGTGGCCTGCGTGGACGAGGACTCCATGCCGACGTAGTACACCCCGCTGATCAGCGGATAGGCCAGGTACAACGCGCCCATCAGCAGGGCCAGGGTGCCTGGCGATCCGGCACCGTTGCCGGTGAACAGCCCCGACAGGCCCACGCCGAAGACGAGCACGGCGACGATCATCACGACGTAGTACGCGACCGTGACCACCAGCGCGTCGATCATCAGTGCGGCCGTGCGTTTCCAGAAGCCGGCGTAGACGACTTCGCCGGTATCGGCGTAGTAGTCGCCGACTTCGCTGAGCGCGGCCCGAGGCGGGGCATAGGGCGAGACGCGCTCGACGCGGTCGCCGGCCGTGGAGGCGGGGGTCGCAGGCAGGGGCGGCGGCACGGCCGGCGCCATGTCATCCAGGCCCAGCGCGTCGGAAAAGCGGTCCAGCGGCTGCCAATCGCGGGCGCCCACATGCCAGGCCAGCGTGTCGCGCTGGACGCGCCCATCACGGTAGGCTTCGCGCACGTTGTCCGCGTCGAGCGGCCCGATCCGGCCCTGGCCCGGAAGGTGGTAGTACCAGTCGGTCATGCGCGATCCCCTGAGTTTTCAGTGGGCGGCCGATGGGCCACCCACGCGTGCGCCTCCCCAGGCGCCGTGCGGACGTCGGACGGCGCTAGTGCACCGGCTCGGGTTCGTCCTCGAACATCTGCGTTTCCATCCAGGCGTAGGCCGCTTCGGAACCGGGCTGGTTGAACAGCACCATCAGCACGACCCACTTCAGGTCGTCCAGGTCGATCTCGTCCTGGTCCAGCGCCATCGCGCGGTCGAGCACGAGTTCGCGCTGGCCCGCGTCGAGCACGCCATGTTGCTCGAGGAACAGCAGGAACCCGCGGCATTCAACGTCGAGCTTGTCCAGTTCGGGGCCGAAAAACACGCGCACCGGCCCGTTCGCGCGCGGGGCGCTGGGGCTGGGCCGTTGCTCGGCCAGCGCATCGAGCCATTCGAAGGCTTTGTTGATCTCGGCCGGGCTGAAGCCGGCTTTGCCAAGTTCGTCGAAAAGGGGACCGCTGCGGAGCGAGTCGCGGTCGCGGACGAGATCCGCATCGTCGGTGAAGTAGTGCTCAAACAGGTACAGCAGGACGTCCAGGATGCTCTCTTTCATTTCCCTCGGCCTGCGCCGCACGCGGCGCGGTGGGCAGAACTTGCGGGTGACCAGCCGTCGCGTCCGGATTCCCTGAACGGGAGCCCTCAGCGACTGCGGAAGTACCGGCCGTGCTGTGAAAAAACACGGCCATCAAGCTCCATGAGCAGCAGCATGGAGGACACTGCAGCGGCCGTCAATCCAGTCCGCTCCACCAGCTGATCCATAGCGGTTGGGTCATGGCCGAGGGCATTCCACAACAACTGGTAGTCGGGGTCGCCCACCCCTGAACCAGCAGCGCCCCCGGCCGGGACTCCTTGGACGGGCTGGATGGGGGCGTTCAGGCGCATGCGCAAGTCCCGTGCGAGCTCGGCCGTCTGCGGCCCCAGGGCGGCGATCACTTCGCCGGCGGATTCGACCAGTCCGGCGCCGTCGCGGATCAATCGGTGGCAGCCGCGGGCGAGCGGGTTGTGGATCGAGCCGGGCAGGGCGAACACGTCCCGCCCGGCCTCGGCGGCGAGGCGGGCCGTGATCAGCGCCCCGGAGCGTTCGGCCGCTTCGATGACCACCGTGCCCAGCGACACGCCCGCGAGTATCCGGTTCCGGCTCGGAAAGTGGAACGACACTGGGCCCGTGCCGGGCAGGTACTCGCTGACCACCGCGCCGGTGTCGGCGATACGCGCATGCAGCGCGCCGTTCGAGCGCGGATAAGGGACATCGGCGCCGGTTCCCAGCACCGCGACCGTGCGACCGCCGACGTCGAGCGTGGCGGTGTGGGCCGCCGTGTCGATCCCTGCCGCCAGACCGCTCGCCACCGTGAATCCGGAAGCGGCCAGGGCGCGGGCGAAATCGCGCGCGTTGTCTCGTCCGCCCGGCGTCGGCGAGCGGCTGCCCACCACGGCGACCGAGGGGTGCCACAGCAGCGACGGGTCCCCCGCAACGAACAGCGCCAGCGGCGGATTCGGCGAGCGGCGCAGCAGTGGCGGGTAGTCCGGGTCGTGCCAGCCGATCAGGTGATGATGCGGCGCCTGCAGCCAGGCCAGCGCCCGCGGCGGCGGCTCTGTCCGGGACAGCGCCGCGACCTGCTCGGCCGGCATGCCGCCGGCACGCCAGGCCTGCGGGCCCGCCGCCAGCACTCCACCAGGGCCGTCGTGACGTTCGATCAGCGTGCGTCGCACGTCCGCGGAGCCGCCGGCAGCGATCAGGCGCAACAGCGCGGCGGGGCAGTCGTGGGGAGCGGCGGTCATCCTCCCAGCGTCGGCCGGAAACGACGACGGCGCCCTAGGGCGCCGTCGCGTGTATCAGTCGGAAAGCTCCGGAAGCGCGTGTCAGTTCGTCGCGTCCGGATGCTTCAGGCGGTAGCCCAGGCGTGTCGGGCGGACGCCGTCCATGACCAGCGCGTAGCTGACCTTGTCGAAGGTGCGGAACACCATGACGTGGCTGGTGAATTCGTCCGGCATCTTCACCTTCTCGCCGCGGGTATGGGCGTCCGGGCTGCGGTCGATGCCGGCCTTCACGCGGTCGACCTCGATGCTGCCCTGGCGCCACACCGAGAACACGGTGCCGTTGTTCACGCCGTCCGCGGCGCCGACCGAAAGGGCGACTACGTCGCGGGTGCCACCGCTGGAAACCATGTCGGCCACGGCGATGACCCGGGCCCGATCCACGGACGGCTCCTGGACCGGCGCGTGCGGCATGAACTGCAGGTCGTACGCCTGTGCCTCGACCGGGATCAGACGGTCGCCGGCGCGGACTTCGTGGCCGTTGTTGTCGATCAGCAGCGTGGCTGCCTCGGCGTCACCGACGATGCCGCGGCTGATGGTGCCGGTGGTGACCTTGGCCAGTTCGTAGCCGAGGAACTCGCCACCGCTAGGGGGCAACTGGTAGGCCCACAGGCTCTCGGTGCCCCAGTTGCGCTGACCGCGGAAGTCCAGCGTCTGCGCACGGCGGCCGGAAGGCTCGCAGCAACGCTTGGGATCGAGCGTCTGGAAGCGCTGGCTCGGGCGCACCACCATGTAGCGCTGGCCCGGCTGCGCGTCCGGCAGGCCCTTCACGTACACGACCTGGTCCAGGCTGCCGCGCAGGCGGTCCTCTTCCAGGCCAACCACGTAGGGCAGGCTTTCGAACTCATCCACCACGCGCAGGTCCTTCAGGAAGGCCTCCACGTCGGCGAGCGGAATGGCATTGATCGGGGCTTCCTGGCGCGGGCCTTCCTGCACCGCGACGCGGTCGAGGTAGGCCAGCGAGAGGACGTCGCCCGGATAGATCAGGTGCGGGTTCTTGACCTGCGGGTTGGCCTGCCAGATTTCAGGCCACAACCACGGCTTCTTCAGGAAGCGTCCGGCGATGTCCCAAAGCGTGTCGCCCTTCTGCACCACGTAGGTGTCCGGGTGGCCGCCTGCAACCTCGGCGGCGACGCCGTAGGTGGCAATCGTGAGCAACGCAGCGGTCAAGACCGTGCGCAACGGTTTAATCATCGTGGCCATCTGGCAATCCCCTTACCGCCCCGTAACCGCTGCCCCAGCAGCTTCCCCAACACACCCGTGAAGGTGGGGCCCCGCGGCACTATAGCCCAGAAGAACCGCAGGGTTGCAAGCGTTGGCGAGCCATTACGGGGTTACAATCACGCTACTTCTTGCGGTTGTGACACAAGCCCCCATTTCCACGCCATGGCACTGCTCCCCATCCTCGAATTCCCCGATCCGCGCCTGCGCACCGTCGCCGCGCCGGTCGCTCCCGCGCACATCGCCGACGCCGACTTCCAGACGTTGATCGACGACATGTTCGAGACGATGTACGAGGCCCCGGGCATCGGTCTGGCCGCCAGCCAGGTCGACGTGCACCAGGCCTTCATGGTCATCGACGTGAGTGAGGAGAAGGATCAGCCGATGGTCTTCATCAATCCGCAGATCGTGGCGCGCGACGGCGAGCAGGTCTACCAGGAAGGCTGCCTGTCGGTGCCCGGCATCTTCGCCGACGTCACCCGCGCCGATCGCATCACCGTCAAGTACCTGGACCGCACCGGGAAGGAATGCGAGCTGGACGTCGACGGCCTGCTGGCCGTGTGCATCCAGCACGAGATGGACCACCTGGCAGGCAAGCTGTTCGTCGATTACCTCTCGCCGCTCAAGCGCGAGATGGTTCGCAAGAAGCTCGCCAAGGCGCGCCGGCAGGCCGCGGCGTAAGTCCAGGGGATCGGGAATGGAGAATCGGGAATCGTCACGAGCGACTCCCACGCCTCCACTCCTGCCGTTTCTGGTCGGCGACACTGCTCCCCGTGCGCGAGGGGCGAATAGGGCGTTGACGCCCGGCGCGCCATTGCTTTTCCCGATCCCTCATTCCCACTCCCGATTCCCACCTATGCGCCTCGTCTTCGCCGGCACTCCCGACTTCGCCGTTCCGTGCCTGCGCGCGGCCGCGCAGCGCAATGAAGTTGTTGCGGTCTATACGCAGCCCGACCGCCCCGCCGGTCGCGGGCGTGAACTCACGCCATCGCCGGTCAAGCGCGAAGCGCTGCTGCGCGGGATCCCGGTGCTGCAGCCGGAGAATTTCAAGTCGGCCGTCTCCAAGGAAGCGCTGCGCGCGCTGCAGCCGGACCTGATGATCGTGGTCGCCTACGGCCTGATCCTGCCGCAGTCGGTGCTCGACATTCCCACTTACGGTTGCTGGAACGTGCATGCCTCGCTGCTGCCGCGCTGGCGAGGCGCCGCGCCGATCCAGCGCGCGATCGAAGCCGGGGACACGCGGACCGGCGTGTGCCTGATGCAGATGGAGAAAGGCCTGGACACCGGCCCGGTGCTGCTGTCGCAGGCGTTGGACATCGGCGAGCACGAAACCGGCGGCCAGTTGCACGATCGGCTGTCCACGCTCGGCGCGCAGGTGCTCGCCGACGGACTGGGCCTGCTGCGCGCGGACATCCGTCCGGTGCCGCAACCGCAGCCGGACGAAGGCGTCACCTACGCGCACAAGCTCGACAAGGCCGAAGCAAGGCTGGATTGGACGCAGACGGCGCGCACGCTCGCGAACAAGGTGCGCGCATTCAACCCGTGGCCGATGGCCGAAGCGACCGTGGCTGGTGAGCGCGTGCGCGTACACGGCGCGATCGCGCTGGACGAAACGCACGAGTCGCCGGCGGGCACGCTGTTGCGCGCGTCGCGCGACGGGCTCGATATCGGCTGTGGCGAGGGCGTGCTGCGCATCCGCGTGCTGCAGCGTGAAGGCGGCAAGGCGATCACCGCCGCCGACTACCTCAACGGCCGCCGCGACCTGGCGATTTGAGGCCGCGCATGAAACCGACTCCCGGCGTGCAGCCCCGCGTCATCGCCGCGCGCGTGCTCGACGCAGTGCTGCACCACGGACGTTCGTTGAAGGCCGAACTCGCGCAGGCGCTCGGGTCCTTGAACGACCCGCGCGATCGCGCGCTGGTGGAGGCGATCTGCTTCACCGTCCTGCGCCAGCCCGCGCGTTACGAAGCCGCACTGCGCGCCTGGATGAGCAAACCGCTGCCGCGCCGCGATGGGGAACTCAAGGCGCTGGTGTTCGCCGGTTTCGCCCAGCTCGATCCGCTGGCGCTGCCGGCGCACGCGGCGCTTGCGGCAACGGTCGATGCGGCACGCGTGCTCGGCCGCACGCACCAGGCCGGGCTCGTCAACGCGCTGCTGCGACGCGCTCAGCGCGAAGGCATTCCGGCCGGCGAAGCGCATGCGCATTGGCCGCGATGGCTGCGCGAACGCATCGCCGCCGACTGGCCGCAGGACGAGGCGGCGATCCTCGATGCGAGCGCTGCGGAACCGCCTATGTGGCTGCGCATCAATCGTCGCCAGACCACGCCGGCGCACTACCTCGCGCGCCTGCATGACGCCGGCATTGCCGCGCAGCTCGACGCCGATGTTCCCGACGGCGTGCGCCTGGATACACCCGTCGCGGTCGCGATGCTGCCCGGGTTCGCCGAAGGCGCCGCGTCCGTGCAGGACGCGTCCGCGCAACTGGTGGCCGAAGCGTTGGCGCCTGCGCCGGGCGCGCGCGTGCTCGATGCCTGCGTCGCGCCCGGTGGCAAGACCGCACACCTGCTCGAACGCGATGCGGCGGTGCGCCTCACCGCGATCGACATCGACGCCAAACGCCTGGAGCGCGTGCGAAGCAACCTCTCGCGCCTGGGTCTGCATGCGGGTGTGAAGCTCGACGCCGCCGACGCCGCCGACACGACGGCCTGGTGGGACGGCACGCCGTTCGACGCGGTGTTGCTCGACGCCCCGTGCTCGGCTACCGGCATCGTGCGCCGCCAACCCGATGTGTTGCAGCACCGTCGCGCGTCAGACCTGCAGGCGTTGTCCGCCACGCAGTCGCGCCTGCTCGACGCGCTGTGGACGACCCTCGCCCCCGGCGGCGTGCTGCTGTACGCGACCTGTTCGATCCTCAGGGTCGAGAACGAGGCGCAGGTCGAAGCCTTCCTCGCGCGCACCTCCGACGCCGTCGCCGAGACGCTGCCCGACCGCTTCGGTCGGTCCACCGGCGCGGGGCGGCAACGGCTTCCAGGAGAAGGCGGTTTCGACGGGTTCTACTACGCTCGCCTTCGCAAGCGCGCGCACTAACCGCGTTCTGACAAAACGGCTACATCGCGCGGCTATCATCCGCGCAATGCCGACAAGCCTCCGTTCCCGCGACACCTGGCTGTTCTGGATCATCGCCCTGCTCGTGCTGGGCGCGGGGCTGGGTTTGCGCGATCCCTGGCCCGCCGACGAACCGCGTTTCACGCTCGTCGCCAAGCACATGGTGGAAAGCGGCGACTGGCTGTTCCCGCACCGCGGACACGAGCTGTACTCCGACAAGCCGCCGGTCTTCATGTGGCTGCAGGCGGTCGGCTACTCGGTCTTCGGAAACTGGCGCGTCGCCTTTCTGCTGCCGTCGCTGCTGGCCGCGCTCGGCACGCTGTGGTGCGTCGTCGATCTGGGCTCGCGCTGGTGGACGCGTCGCGTCGGCATCTACGCGGGCTATGCGCTGCTGTTCGCGCTGCAGTTCACCTGGCAGGCGAAGAAGGCACAGATCGATCCGTTGGTGGTGTTCTGGATAACCCTGGGCAACTACGGTCTGCTGCGCCACGTGCAGCAGGTAGCCCGCAATCGCGGCCCGGACTGGCCGATGTGGATGCTCGGCTGGGCCGCCGCCGCCCTGGGCGTGATCAGCAAAGGCGTGGGCTTTCTCGCGCTGTTGATGCTGGTGCCGGCGGGCATCGCCTCGCTACACGGCTGGAAGGTGAAAGTGCACGTGCGCGATCCGCGCTTCTGGCTCGGCCCGCTCGCGTTCGTGCTCGCCGCGTGCGTGTGGCTGGTGCCGATGCTGATCGCTGCATCCGGCAACTCCAGCCCGGAATACGGCGCCTACGTCGACGACATCCTCTTGCGCCAGACGGCCAAGCGTTATGGCGCGTCGTGGGATCACGGCCAGCCGCTGTGGTACTTCCTGGAAGTGATGGCGACGATGTGGCTGCCCACGGTGCTCGCGTTGCCGTGGGCGATCCCCGCGTGGCGCCGCCGCCTGCGCCGCCGCGATCCGCGCTACCTGCTGCCGTTGGCGTGGTGGGCGCTGGTGATCGTGTTCTTCACCATTCCCAGCGGCAAGCGCGACATGTACATCCTGCCCGCGCTGCCGATGATGGCGCTGGCGCTCGGGCCGCTGCTGCCGGGGCTGATGCGCAAGCTGGCCGTGCGTCGCGTCGCATTCGGCTTCACTGCGGTGTTCGCCTTCGCGCTGCTGGCGGGCGGGCTGGCGATGTGGTTGGGCGATCCGGGCTTCGAACGCCGCTTCGTTGCCGAACGCGGACTGGAGAACGAAGCCGGCGCGTTGGCGATGAGCATCACCGCGCTGGGCGTGTGGGGCGTGCTGTGCCTGCTCTGGACCGGACGCCGCCGACCGTTCGCGGGAATGATCGCGTTGCTCTCGGGGCTGTGGGTGGTGTTCGGACTGCTGCTGGCGCCGCTGCTCAACGATTCCTCGTCGGCGCGTGGGCTGATGACGCAGGTCGGCCAGCGCATCGGGCCCGACGCCGAGCTCGGCCTGGTGGCATGGCGCGAGCAGAATCTGTTGATGGCCGATCGCCGTGTCGCCGAGTTCGGTTTCAAGGTGGATTTCGACGAACAGATGCAGCGCGGCCTGCGCTGGCAACACGAGGCGCCGCAATCGCGCTGGCTGCTGGTGCAGGACGTCGCGCTCGCGCCCTGCATCGACATCGCGCGCACGCAGCACCTGGGCAACGCGAACCGGCGCGGCTGGACGCTGGTGCCGGGCGAGGCGACGTCGGGTTGTCGATGAACCGCCCGCGTCGGCAGGCGCCGGCGGGGATCAGACCCGGAGCTGTTCCCTGAGGTCCGGCAACGGATGTTGTGCGAACTCGGTCAGATGCCTGTCCAGTCCGATCGGACTGCGTACGCGCTGCGTCGCACGCGTCTCGGCGAGCAGCGGGTCGTTCGGGCTGGCGCCGTCTTCGTGGCGTTCGTGGTGGTAGAGATGCGTCGCCAGGCCACCGAAGCGCAACATGCGGCGCATCAGGCCATGGTGGAAGGCGCGTACGGCCAGGTCCTTGTCTTCTCGGCCCCAGCCTTCGAAGCGTTCGTCGAAGCCGTTCAGGGCGACGAGGTCTTCGCGCCACCACGCCTGGCTGCATCCCTTGATCGAGCTGGTCTTCTGGTTGCGCGTCACCCGCAGCGACAGCGCGGCCAGGGCCGGGATTCGCAGCGTATGACGGCGGCGCGTCAGGCCGCGATCGAAGAAGCCCAACTGGCGCACTTCGCGTGACAGCAAGCGGTCGCGACCGGTTTCGTCGGTAAGCACGCGCATCCCCTGCACGAAGCTGCCGCGCTCCGCCGCGCGCGCCTGGTCCTCCACGAACCTCGGGTGCGGCACCATGTCGCCATCGAGGATCAGCACGTAGTCGCCCGTCGTCGCGGCGATGGCGCGGTTGCGCGCGAGCGCCAGACGGAAGCCCTTGTCCTCGATCCAGCTGTGGCGCAGCGGCACGGGATAGTCGCGGGCGAGGCGCTCGAGCATCGCGCGCGTGTCGTCGCGTGAACCGTCGTCGGCGACGATCACTTCGTGCGGCAGCACGGTCTGCCGCGCCAGCGCCTCCAGCGCCAGCTCCAGCGCCTGGGGCCAGTTGTAGGTGGAAATGACGACGCTGACGCGCGGGTTGGTTATGGCGTTCATGACTTTGAAGTGGTGATCGCGCGGCCGTTCTGCAACAGCCAGAGCATGATGGTTTTCTGCCGAACGTAATTGGCGCGGACGTAGGCGTAGACCAGGCCGTGCCAGCCGTCGAGGAAGCCGCCGCGCAGCACGTAGCCGCGCCAGAACCGCCACGCCGGCGACAGCACCAGCTTGGCCAGGGTCGCGCGCTTGCCGCGCGCGAAATCGTGCTCGGCCATCATGAGCGCGTAACGCTGGGTCTTCTGCAGCTGCGCTTCGAGCGAGCGGTACGGATAGTGGATGAGATCGCCGGACAGCGTGCGCACGGCGCCGTCGACGCTGGCCGCCTCGTGCACTTCGCGCTTGCCGCGCCAGCCACCGCGGCGGCGGTCGAACAGGCGCAGGACGCGGTCGGGGTAGGCGTTGCCGTGGCGCAGGAAGCGGCCGAAATACTCGCTCAGCCGCGCGAAACGATAGCCAGCGGCGCCGTCGAAGCCGCGTGCGCGTTCGGCCTCGATGGCGGTGCGCAGGGCGTCGCCGATGCGCTCGTCGGCGTCCAGGCACAGCACCCAGTCGTGCGCGGCCTGTTCGATGGCGAACTGCTTCTGGCTGCGGAAACCGTCGAACGGACGCTGGATCACGCGCGCGCCCAGTTCGGTGGAGATCGCCACGGTGGCGTCGGTGGAATGCGAGTCCACCACGACCACCTCGTCGCAGAACGCGAGCGAGGCGATGCAATCGCCGATGCGGTCGGCTTCGTTGAACGCGATAATACAGGCCGAGATCGGCGTGACCGCGCCGTCGCCGCCCGTGCGAGGCGTGGCCGGCGGCATGCCCTGCAGCGATGGATTCGAGGAAGCGTTGATGGCCGACTACCTGTTGTTCGCGAGCGAGCGGTACGCGCTGCCCATCCTGCAACCGCTGGCGCAGGCGCTGCAAGCCGCGGGGCACGGGGTTCACGCCTGGTTCGTCGACGGCGCCGCGGGGGCCGCGCTGCCGTCGCCGGTGCGCATGATAGGCCCGCACGAGGCCGTCGCGCTGAAACCGCGCGCCGTGTTCAGCGCGGCCAACTGGGTCCCGACCTTCGTTTCCGGCGCCAAGGTGCAGCTGTTCCATGGGTTCAACGTGGAGAAGCGTTCCGACGAACGCGGCCATTTCCGCGTGCGCGGGATGTTCGACCTGTACTGCACGCAGGGCCCGGCCACGACCGCGCCGTTCCAGGCGCTGGCTGCGCAGGCCGGCCATTTCGCGGTGGTGGAAACCGGCTGGCCCAAGCTCGACCCGTTGTTCCGCGACGACGGTGGCGCCGCCGCGGCGATGCGCGCGCCGGCCGGATCGCGGCCGGTGGTGATGTTCGCCTCCACCTTCACCGAACGCCTGAGCGCGGCGCCTCACCTGGTCGAGGCCATCGCGGCGGAAATCGCGCGAGGCGACCGCTACTGGCTGCTCACGCTGCATCCCAAATGCCCGCCGGAGTTCTTTGCGCGTTACCGCGCGCTGGCCGGGCCGAATGCCATGTTCTTCGAAACCGAACAGCTCGTCACCGCACAGCGTGCGGCCGATGTGCTGCTGGCCGACACGACGTCGGTGGTGTCGGAGTTCGTTGTGCAGCGCAAGCCGGTGGTGACGTTCCGCAATCGCGCGCCGAAACCGCACATGCTCGATTTCGACGATCCGGCGCGTTTGCCGGAAATGCTCGCGAAAGCGTTCGCGCCGGACGACGCGCTGCGGGCCGCGCTGGCGACCTATGCCGATGCGATCCATCCGTATCGCGATGGGCATTCGTCAGAACGGGTTATCGCCGGGACCGAAGCCCTGCTGCGGGGCGACCTGGGGCGCCTGCGCCGCAAGCCGCTGTCCTCGTGGTTGCGCGGGCTGCAGATCCGTCGCGAGCTGGGCTACTGGGGCCCGGGCGCCCCGTAAAGCGCCGACTGGGTCACCAGCGCAGCGGTTGCCGCGCCAGCGTGCGCGACAGTGCGGCGTACAGCGCGCGCGCGTCGGCATCGGGCAGGAAGCGCACGCGCAACGGCGGCGCCATCGCACCGGCGCCGGACGTGTCCAGCCACAGCGTCGCCGTGCCGCAGCGTCGATCGAGCGGCGACCGCGTCAACTGCAGGGCCTGGAGCTTGTCCAGTTCGGCAAACCGCCAGTGGCGCGTCCACCAACCTTCACGGACGGCGATCAGCGCCTCGCTCATCGCATAGGCCATGCGTTGCGCGCGACGGTGCGCCACGAACGCCGCCCACGGCAGCCACGCCAACGCCAGCAGGCCCCACGCGCCGAATCGCCAGCCCAGCGCCACCGTGACGGCGAGAACGAACGGCACCGTCGGCAGCATCAACCGCCACCAATTCGACGCCGACAGTGCGCGCCATGCCAGACTCGACCACTGCGCGCGCGGCAGCAGACGTTCGATCAACGCATCGCATGCGGCGGGCGTCGCGATCGGCGCGATCTCGCGAAGCGCACGCTGCTGCTGATTCTCCTCGGCCACGGCGGTGTCGACCTCGAGACTGCGCCGCTTGAGCAGACGATGGGCCATGCCCTCGCGCAGCGTCCACGCCTGGATGCGCCGGCGCGATGCGCTGGTGCGCCAGCGCGCGAGCAGGCCGCGTTCGACCGTGAGCCTGCGGCCGATCTCGCTCAGGCGGAAGCCGTAGTACTGCAGCAGCGCGAGCAGGATCGAGAACGCGCGCAGCAGGCCGACGGCGAACACCAGCAACGTCAATGCCGATGCCGCGTACTCCATCGGACCGAAATGGTGCTGGCCGGCGTAGCCGAACAGCCACTTGCCGACGGTTTCGAATGCGTTGGGCAGCGATCGTGGGCTGATCTGCGCGACCGCGGCGGCGGCCGCAGCCACGACGATCATGCCGCGGTTGGAAACCAGCCCCAGACGCACGACTTCGGCCAGCGGCAGAGCCAGCAGTGTCGCCGCCTCGGGCTCGACCGCGACGGTGCCCGCTGCGACGCCGCGATGGCGCACCAGCGCTTCCAGTGCCAGCGCGTCCTCCAGCTTCAGCACGCGCATCTGCGCTTCGGGCTTGTTGCCGCCGGCCGATTCCAGGCGCACTTCGGCCACGCCGAACAGGCGGTGCAGCACGGACTGCTGCAACGCGACGTTGTGGATGCGCGCGAACGGAATCACCCGCAGGCTGCGTTCGAACAGGCCGCTGCGGACCACCAGCCGGTCGCCCGCCACGCCATAGCGATAGGTGAAGTACTGCCACAGCGAGAGCACGACCAGCACAGCCACGCCGATCAACGGCCACAGCTCGTTGCGGTCGCCGCGACCGAACACCGTCAGCACGATCAGCGGCACGATGAACTGCTTGAGCTGCTGGACCAGCACGAACAGCCAGGACATCGGATGCAGACGGCGCTCGGCTGCGACGGGCACGGCGGTGTCGGGCGCCAGCCCGCCAGGACCGGGCCCGTTGGAATCAGGCGTCGTCATCGGCGTCGATCTGGCGGGCCAGGCGATCGCGCAGCCGTTCGGCGTCGTCGGCATCCAGATGCGGCACCGTCACCGCGCTGTGGCGCGTGCCGGCGGTGTGCACGACCAGCGTCGCCAGATGGCGGCGGCGCTGCAGCGGGCCACGCTTGAGGTCCAGGTGCTGCACGCGCGTGGCGGGCACGCGGGTCTCGCGCTGCCACAGGCGGCCGCGGCGGATCGCCAGGCCGTCCTCGTCCAGGCGCCAGAAGGTGCTGCGGTAGTGCTTGTATCCGACCCACGCGCCCAACGCCGCGCCGAAGAGTGCCAGTACGGGCGGCGCGAACCAGAACCCGAACACGCCGGCCAGCACGAAGCCGGCCACCATGCCGGGTCCGGCCATCGGCAGCATCGGTGCGAGCATGCTCGGCAGGCGCGCGCGCTCGGGCAGCGCTTGCCAGTCGGTGGGCGGGGCATCGGTGGGCGGAGCAGCGGCCGCGGATGCGGCCTCGTCGTGGTCGACCATCGTGTGCGTTCGCAGTCAGCGGTGGGGACGGCGCGCGCCGTCAGCGATTCCAGTACGGGTTCTCTTCCCCCGAACCCGGCGGCCTGAGCGTATAGCGTTTGTAGGTCCACTGGTATTGCGCCGGATCGCGCCGGGCGATGCTCTCCACCGCGGCGTTGAGCGCGGCCACGGCCACCTTCGGGTCCGGATCGGACACCGCCGCCGGCGCCGGCTGCAGGTGCAGCGCGAAACCCGGGTGGTCGGCATGCGTGTCCACGCGCTCGCACCAGGCGAACAGCACCGTCGCGCCGGTACGCGAGGCGAGCCGGCCGAGCAGGGTCATCGTCAGGGCCTGCACGCCGAAGAAGGGTGCGAATTCACCGTCGCCGGCCTTGGGTTGCTGGTCGGGCAGGATCCCGACCACACCGCCGTCGTTGAGCCGCTTGAACAACTGCCGGATGGCCGGGCCTTCGGCGCGCACCTGGGCGACTCGCTCCTCTTCGCCCGGCTGCTCATGGTCGGCGCGGACCAGATTGAGGAAGCCTTCGACCACGGCCGATTCCGGCGGCCGGTACAGGATCGCCAGCCGCGTGCGCCACGCGAGCCACTGGTTCAGCAGCTCCCAGTTGCCGTGGTGCGGGGCGGCGATGATCACGCCACGCCCGGCCGCGATGGCGGCGTCCATCAGTTCGGTGCCGTGCTGTTCGCGCAGCAGGGTGAGGTTCTGCGCGTGCGGGCGGGTCCACAGGCGGATGGTCTCCAGGACCTGCCGCGCGGTGGTTCGCAGGATCGCTGCGTGCAGGGCGTCGCGCTCGCCGGGCAGCAGATCGGGGTAGGCCAGTTCCAGGTTGATCCGGGCCACGCGGCTCTCGCGCACGGCGCGCCAGCGCCACCATGCCGCGAGGGCGTCGCCCAGGCGCATCAGCCAGGGCCAGGGCAGGCGGCCGATCAGGGAGGCGAGGAGGTAAAGAAGGCGTGCGGCGATGCGGCTCATCCGTTCAGTCTAACGGGGCGCCCGGCGGCCGCCGGTTGACCGTGCCCGCCGGGCTCGACAGCATCGGCGGTCCGATCCGTCGCCGAACCCGAGGACCCGCATGCTCGCCCTGATCCAGCGCGTGACCGAAGCCAGCGTGCGGGTGGACGGCGAAATCATCGGCTCGATCGGTCCCGGCCTGCTCGCGCTGGTCGGGGTGGAGCCCGGGGATGGCGACGTGCAGATCGCGCGAATGGCCGACCGGCTGCTCGGATACCGTGTATTCGCTGACGGGGACGGGCGGATGAACCTCGGACTGACGCAGACCGGCGGCGGCCTGCTGCTGGTGAGCCAGTTCACCCTGGCGGCGGACACCGGCAGCGGCATGCGGCCCGGCTTCAGTACGGCCGCCCCCCCGGAGGTGGCTGAACCATTGTTCAGCAGGCTGGTCGGTATCTGCAGGCAAAAACATTCCGGGGGGGTGGAAACAGGGCAGTTCGGTGCCCATATGGTGATCAGCTTGGTCAACGACGGCCCGGTCACCTTCCTCCTGCGGTCCTGAAGTCCGTCCCGACCCGGCCGGCCTGATATACTGGAACGTTCCCCATCCCTTCCCATTAGCGCGGTGGCGCAAGCATGGCCAACGAACGTCAGCCCCCCTCCTCCGATATCAAGCAGTTGATCAGCAAGGGCCTGGAGCAGGGCTACCTGACCTATGCCGAAGTCAACGATCACCTGCCCGACGATCTCGTCGATGCCGAGCAGATCGAAGACATCATCGGCATGATCAACGGCATGGGTATCGAGGTCCACGAAGTGGCCCCCGATGCCGAAACGCTGCTGCTTGCCGACGGCGGCACGGGCAACCGTGAAGTCGACGACACTGCCGCCGAAGAAGCCGCCGCTGCGCTGACCGCGCTCGACGGCGAAGGCGGCCGCACCACCGATCCCGTGCGCATGTACATGCGCGAGATGGGCACGGTCGAACTGCTTACCCGCGAGGGCGAGATCGCCATCGCCAAGCGCATAGAGGAAGGCCTCGGCCAGGTGCAGGCTTCGCTGGGCGTGTTCCCCGCGACGATCGCCTCGATCCTCGAAGACTATGAGCAGCACAAGGCGGGCAAGAAGCGTCTGGCTGAAATTGTCGTGGGCTTCAACGATCACCTCGACGACACGCCGGAACCGCCGGCGCCGGTCGTGGCCGCCGACGACGATGCCGACGCCGAAGCCGATGAGGACGAGGACGAGGTTGCCGACGGAGAGACCGAGGAAGTGGCCAGCGGCCCGGATCCGGTCGAAGTCGCCGCGCGCATGGAAAGCATGGCGGACAACTATCAGAAGTTCCTCAAGGCTTACGCCAAGCACGGCCCGTCGCACAAGAGCGTGCTGAAGCTGCGTGAGGACATGGCTGCGGTGTTCGTCACCCTCAAGCTGCCGCTGCCGCTGACCGACGTGCTCGTCCGCAACCTGCGCGAAGTCGTCAACTCGATCAAGGACCGCGAGCGTCGCATCCTCGACCTGTCCACGCGTGTGGCGAAGATGCCGCGCAAGGACTTCATCCGCGCCTGGGAAGGCAACCAGACCAATCTGGAGTGGGTGGACGAGCTGCTCAAGCGCAAGCAGAAGTGGTCGTCGGGCCTTCGCGAAGTGAAGGACCAGATCATCGCCGAGCAGGAATCGACCATCGAAGTCGAGAAGTCTTCCTACCTGGCGCTGGCCGACATCAAGGACATCTCCCGCCAGATGGCCTATGGCGAGGCCAAGGCGCGCAAGGCGAAGAAGGAGATGGTCGAGGCGAACCTGCGCCTGGTGATCTCCATCGCCAAGAAGTACACCAACCGCGGCCTGCAGTTCCTCGACCTGATCCAGGAAGGCAACATCGGCCTGATGAAGGCCGTGGACAAGTTCGAGTTCCGCCGCGGCTTCAAGTTCTCGACCTACGCCACGTGGTGGATTCGACAGGCCATCACGCGTTCGATCGCCGATCAGGCGCGCACCATCCGTATCCCGGTGCACATGATCGAGACGATCAACAAGCTCAACCGCATCAGCCGCCAGATGCTGCAGCAGTACGGCCGCGAAGCGACTCCGGAAGAGCTGGCGAAGGAAATGGACATGCCGGAGGACAAGATCCGGAAGGTCATGAAGATCGCCAAGGAACCGATCTCGATGGAAACCCCGATCGGCGACGACGAGGATTCCCATCTGGGCGATTTCATCGAGGACACGAACATCGAGTCCCCGGTCGAGGCCACCACCAACATCAACCTGACCGAGACCGTGCGCGATGTCCTCGCCGGCCTCACGCCGCGCGAAGCCAAGGTGCTGCGCATGCGCTTCGGCATCGACATGAACACCGACCACACGCTGGAAGAGGTCGGCAAGCAGTTCGATGTCACGCGCGAGCGAATTCGCCAGATCGAGGCGAAGGCGCTGCGCAAGCTGCGTCATCCGAGCCGCTCGGAGCAGCTGCGTTCGTTCCTCGACATCGACTGACGCGCAAACGTCCACCGATGTTCGATCACGAAGCCCCGCTCAGCGGGGCTTCGTCGTTTCTGCAAGTCGCTTCCGCTGCGCGCCGCCGGGCCAACACTTCGGACAGGACCCCGGGCCGCGGTACTTGTGTCCGAGGCTGCAGGTCTTCCATCCGTTGCTCGGTCCGCCGGGTGCGGGCGACGACGATGCGCTCATGGCGAACTCCTCATCGAAGCGAGCGAGGCGCCCCGGTTCGTTACGACTTGGGCATGTCGTAGAAGAACTGCTCATGCACGATCTTGCCGTCGCGCACGCCGTACACGCAGATCTCCTTCATCGCCATGCGGCCCATTTCCTTGTAGGTCGCATCGATGCCCATGACGACGCTGAACCAGCCTTCGGCGATGATCGGATCGCCGACGCTGCCGCCGTGGATTTCGACGATGCTCTCGGCCCACTCGCGGCTCTTCTTGGCGATGGCTTCCATGCCGATGACGATGCCGTCCGCCTTGCGGCCGTCGCCTTCGATGCTCACCGCGTCCGGCGCGTACAGTTCTTCCTGTGCCTGCTCGTACTTGCCCTCGCGGCACAGTTCGACCAGTCGCTGCGCAACCTGCTGGATGTCCATGCTTTCCATTCCTTGTGTGGGGAAAGCGACACCCTACGCCCGACCGCTGACACCGTACTGTCAGCAGTCTGCGCTCATTTCCACGTCCGGCGCAGCGGATGGGCCTCCGTGGTCAGCACCACCTTCGCCGGATCCAGCGTCTGCGGCGGTGCGAACAGCAGGTAGAAATACTTGAACGTCTCGGCCATCACGAAGCTTTCCATGTCGTCGACCTTCTCCTTCGTCACCACGCTCTTGAGCGTGGCGAACCCGGAGTCGGTGCGCGTGTAGCGCACGAAGTCGTCGAACATCACCTGTCCCATTGCGCGATACCGGGCATCGCCGGTCAGGCGATTGAGATACCACGCGGACTCGACGATCTCCGGCCGCAGCGGATAGCCGGGCGAGGTCACTTCACGCTTGCGGTAATCGTAGGCCTCCGGTTCGATGCCGTGCTGCTGCCACATCGCGAACGACGAGTCCTGCAGGCGGCGCGCCTGCGCCACGTCGCCGGACAGTGCGAGCAGTCCCGGCCAGAACGCATCGAGCGCGCCGTATCGGTTCGCCACGCGCTTGCCGGAGTGCATGTCGACGTGGCCGACCCACAGCGCGCCGTCAACGTCTTCTGGGTAGTAACGATTCGCCGCGGCGATGCTTTCCTTCCACATCGCGTGACACTCCTCGTCGCCGAAGAGTGTCCAGCACTTCCACAGATACTCGTAGTAAGAGTCGATGCGGGCGCCGACGTGGCTGCGCGTGTTGGTCCACTCGCCCGTGGTCACGTCGAACCGCTCGCCAACCAGACCGATCTTCGAGCGTCGCTTGTAGGTTTCCACCAGCGCGCGCTTGGCCTTCTCGTAGAAGGCCGGATTGCCCGTGAGCTTGCTGAGCGTGCCGTACTCCAGCAGGAGCGTGCCGGCCTCGGCGGGATTGCTCTCGTTGCCGTGCGCCTTGCCGGTGCGCAGGTTGACGTAGACATACGGCAAGCCCGTCGGCGAGTCGAACGCCGGCAGCAGACGGGTGCCCAGGTCCTGCGCCAGGTCGAGCAGGCGCTGGTCGCCCGTCATCTGGTAGCCGGACAGCAGGCCGCCGAGCAGACGGATCACGATTTCGAAATGCTTCACGTCCAGGTCGCGATCGAAGGACAGCTTCGTCGCGATAAGCTCGCGTGCGTCGCGCGCCTCTTCGTCCAGGCCCATCACGAGCATTGTGTCGAGCGCGTCCACCGGCGTCATCAGCAGCGACTCGCCGTACCAGTCGTGCGGCGCGTTGCTGAGCGGCTTGAGCGCATCGTGGCCCCAGGCGTGCTCGCGATAACCGCGCCATGCGTGCAGGAACTCCGCCTTCACGCGCTCGGCGCTGCGCGCCGCCTGGGCGTCGGAGAAGACGACCGACGTCGCGGCATCGGGGAGGGAGGCATCGGCCGCGACGCCGGTCGTGGGGACCAGGACTGCGGACAGTGCGAACGACAGCAACAACGGGCGCAGGCGCATCAGGCTTCTCCGCGGGAACGCAGGACGGTGAGGACGTCGTAGCAGGCGCCCATCGTGTGGTAGTCGGTCTTGCCGGCCGGGCTCTTCTCGTCGCTGTACTTGCGATTGCGACGGTCGAGGATGCGATACCACGCGCCATGTTCGTGGTCGACGAAATGCCGCCACGCGTAATCCCACAAGCGCACGTACCAGGCCCAGTAGTGCGCATCGGCGGTGGCGACGGCCAGGCGCGCGGCGGCCGCGAGCGATTCGGCCTGCACCCAGAAGTACTTGTCGTCGTCGCAGACCGCGAACGCCGGCGCGAGACCGAAGCCATAGCTCAAGCCGCCGTATTCGCCATCCCACGCGCGCTGCACGGCGACGTCGAACAAATGCCGCGCCGTGTCGACAAGCCAGGCTTCCGGTGTCCCGCGCTGGCGAAGGTGACCGTCCAGGATCACGAGCAGCTTCGCCCACTCGGTCTGGTGCCCCGGCTGGTAGCCCCACGGACGGAACAGGTGTTTGGGATCGTCGCGGTGGTAATCCCAGTCGACGTTCCAGTCCTGGTCGTAGTGCTCCCACACGAGCCCCTCGGCCTTCGCGGCCTGGACTCGCGTCACGCGGTCGGCCAGCGCGAGAGCGCGCTCGAGGAAGCGCGGCTGGCTCGTTGCCTCGAACGCGGCGAGCATCGCCTCGCACATGTGCATGTTGGCGTTCTGTCCGCGATAGGCGGAGAAGTTCCACTGCTCGTCCGCTTCGTCGCGGTAGAGGCCTGCATCGCCATCCCAGAAGCGCGCTTCAAGTAGGTCCCAGGTCTCGTCGATCCAGGGCACGACTTCCTCGATACCCGCCTTCAGTGCCGTCGAGTACGCGAGCAGGACGAAGGCCACGCCGTAGCAATGGTTGGTTCGATCTTCCGCAACGCCGTCGCGGATCGTCCACGCATAGCCACCCGTCCCGGCATCGCGGTGCACATCACGCAGGTAACGCAACCCGTGGCGCGCCGCGTCGAGGAATTCAGCATTGCCGAACTCGCGCGACGCCATCGCGTAGCTGAAGACAAAGCGGGTGCTGCTCACCAGATGACGGTGAGACGCGTCGTAGACGCTGCCGTCGTCGCGGAAGTAGTGGAAGAAGCCGCCGTCGGGATCGATCGCGCGAGGATGATAGAAGGCCATCGTGTCGGCGATATGCGCGCGCAGGAAGGCTTCGCTGCGGAAATTCGGATCGGAGTCCTGGAGGGGCGTCATGGCGTGGTCCGCAGGAGGGTTTCGAGGTCTTCGTCCGAGGGCATCGCGGCGAATGCGCCGTGCTTAGTCGCTGCCAGCGCGCCGCCGGCCGCGGCATGCCGCAGCGCATCGGCGATGGCCGACTCGTCCGCGAGCCACGCATCGAAGCCGTCGGCTGTCACGCCGCGCGTCACCAGCCGTTGCAACAGCGCGCCCACGAACGCATCGCCGGCGGCGGTGGTGTCCACGACCGGAACGCGGAACGCCGGCACTTCGCCGACCCCTGCGCGTGTGTGCCAGCGGATCGGTTTGCCGCCATCGGTGATGAGGACCAGGCGCGCCTGGCCTTGCCACAGGCGCTGCAGCATCGCGTTGTGGTGGCCCGCGCGACGAATCAGGAAGTCGGCCTCGCTGCGGCACAGCTTGATGATGTCGGCCTCCGCCAGCGCTTCCCACAGGCGCGGTGCCGCATCGAAACCCTCCGGCCATAACGAAGGCCGCAGGTTGAGGTCCATGCTGACCAGTGCGCCGTGCTCGCGCGCCATTCGCATTCCGGCGACGGTGGTCTGCGCGATGTCGGCCTCGGTCAGGCTGTTGGAGCACACATGCATCACGGCCGCGTCGGCGAAGGCCTCGCTGCGGAAGTGTTCGACGCGGAACAGCAGGTCGGCCGCTGGTGGACGATAGAAGCTGAAGCTGCGCTCGCCTTCTTCGTCCAGAGATACGAACGCCAGCGCCGTGCGCGCCTCGCCGGTATGCACCGCGAAGCGCGTATCGACCCCGAAGGCGCGCAGCTGCGACATCAGGAACTCGCCGAACATGTCTACGCCGAGCATGCCGACGAAGCGAGCGTTGCCTCCCAGGCGCGCGACCGCGGCGCTGACATTGGCCGGCGCGCCGCCGGCGAACTCGACGAAATGGCGCGGCTGCCCCACCAGCGCGGGAAGCGCGAGGAAATCGATCAATGCCTCGCCGAAGCAGACGATGGCATCGCGTTTGACGGTGTCGGTCATCGGCGTGCTCATGGCGTCGCCACCGCTACCGGCGCAGCGTCGGCATTCACGCGTCGCGCGCCGCGAAATCCGTACCACGCGACGAACGCATAGCACAGAAGCGGCAGCACGAATGCCGTCTGCACGCCGACGCGATCGGCGAGAAGGCCCTGCAGCAGCGGCACCACGGCACCGCCGACGATCGCCATCACCAGCAGGCTGGAGGCTTTGCTGGTCAGCGGGCCAAGCCCTTCGATGCCGAGGGTGAAGATCGTGGGGAACATGATCGAATTGAACAGGCCGATCGCGACCACGCTCCACAACGCCACGTCGCCCTGCGTCGACATCGTCGTCGCCAGCAAGGCCATCGCGCCGATGGCGAACACGCCCAGGAGCACGCGCGGCTCGACCCTGCGCAGCAGGAAGGACCCGACGAAGCGGCCGACCATCGCCGAACCCCAGTAATAGGCGACGTAACGCGTCGCGGTGGCCTCATCGAATGCGCCGATGCGCGGGTCGCTGATGTAGTTGATCAGGAAGCTGCCGATCCCCACCTCCGCGCCGACATAGACGAAGATGCCGACCACACCGAAGCGCAGATGGCGGTGGCGCAGCACTTCGGCGAACGTGTGGCGTTGATGGTCGGCGCGTTCGGTGGCTTCGGTAAGCGCCGGCAGGCGGAACAGCACGACGAACGCGGCCAACACGAACAGCCCCAGCGCGATGCCAAGATACGGCAGCTGCACCGATTCGGCCTGCGCGATGCGGTAGGCGGCCTGTTGCGTGGCGGGCATCTGCGCGAGCTCGACGCTGCCGACCACCGCGATGGACAGGATCATCGGCCCGATCAGCAAGGGTGCGATGGTGTGGCCGAACGAATTGAGCGCCTGCGCGAGCGTGAGTCGGCTCGATGCGCTCTGCGCCTCACCGAGCAGCGCGATGTACGGATTGGCCGACACCTGCAGCAGCGTGATGCCGCTGGCGAGCACGAACAGCGCGAACAGGAACAGCGGGTACGACGGCAACTTCGCAGCGGGGAAGAACAGCAGTGCGCCCACGCCCGCCACGCACAGGCCCATGACGATGCTGCGCTTGTAGCCGGCGATCGCCACCACCTTGCCCGCCGGCACCGACATGAGCAGGTAGGTGCTGAAGAAGGTGAACTGGATCAGCATCGTCTGCGCGTAGTTCATTTCGAACACGGCCTTCAGATGCGGGATCAGCACGTCGTTGAGGCTGGTGAGCGCGCCCCAGGTGAAGAAGATCATCGTCAGCACCGCGATCGCGGTGCGCGTGGACAAGGGGCGACCGCTCATGCGGCGTCTCCGGGCAAGGTGAACTGGCTGCTCGCACGCAAGTGAAGACTCACGGGAGCGATGGTGGCGGCCGATGGCGTGGCCGGGTCGCGCAGGCGTTGCAGGATCAGGCTGGCGGCCTGGCGACCGCGCGCGCGCGGATCGACCGCAACGGTCGTTAACGGCGGTGCGCTGACCGCGGCTTCGGGGATGTCGTCGAAACCGGTGACTGCGAAATCGTGGCCGGCGCGTCGCCCGCGCGTGGACAGGCCGGCGATCAGGCCGAGCGCGACGGCGTCGTTGTAGCAAACGGCGGCGGTGGGCGCCGGGTCGCGCACGAACAGCGCGCCGGTCTGCCGCGCCGCTTCCAGGCGCGTCGGCGAGCACTCGACGATCCACTGCGGCTCCGGCGACAGGCCCGCATCGGCAAGCGCCGCCCGATAACCGGCGCGACGCTCATGGCAGGAGCTGGATGCTTCGTGGCCGCCAAAGAATGCAATGCGCCGATGGCCCTGGGCGAGCAGGTGTTCCGTCGCCAGCCGCGCGCCGTGCGTGTTGTCGAGGCCGAGGTAATCCCAGTCGCCGCCGAGCGCGCGGTTGAACACCAGCATCGGTGTGCGCATTCCCAGCAAGGTGCGCAGGCGCGCCGGATCGGTGCCTTCGGCCGGCGAGAGGATGATGCCGGCGGGGTCGTGTTCGAGCAGCGAGGCCAGCACGGTCTGCTGGCGTTCGGACGACTCGCCCGTGCTGCCCAGCAGCGTGACGTAGCCGGCGGCGGCGAGCGCCTCGTCCACGCCCGCCGCGAATTCGGCGAAGAACGGATTGGACAGGTCGTTGATGAGCAGGGCGACGGTCGAGGACTCGCGGCGCCGCAGATTGGCTGCGCCCCGGTGGTAGACGTAGCCCTGGCGCTTGAGCTCGGCCTCCACGCGCGCGCGGGTCTCCGCGTTCACCAGCGGACTGCCGCGCAGCACCAGCGACACGGTCGCGCGGGACAGGTCGCAAGCATGGGCGATATCTTCCAAGGTCACCCGGCCGCGCAGGGCGGGGGCGGTCATGGCGCGGAACTCAGGGCGGAAGGCATTAATTTGGATCGTTCTAAATTGCCGCATCCTGCTGGGCAAACCCATGGGGCGCAATCGTGCAATGCAACATGAACCCGGCGGCGCGGCCGTGCTAGCGTGCGGAATTAGAACGATCTAAACCGCGATCGCCCCCACGGGCCGTCGCACAGGAGCGCCCATGTCCCGTCGTGCCCGTTCCCTGCCCCTGCGCCTGACCGCCGCCGCCTTGTGGATCGCGGGAGGCCTCGCGTTCGCGGCCTCGCCGTCCGGCGGTGCCGGCGCGAAGGCCTACGCCTCGGTTGATCCCTTCATCGGCACCGGCGGGGAAGGCCACACCTTTCCCGGGGCGACGGTGCCCTTCGGGATGGTGCAGTTGAGTCCCGACACGCAGATCAAGTCGCGCAAGGAAGGTTACGACTGGGCCGCCGGCTACCGGTATGACGACCACACCATCGTCGGCTTCTCGCACACGCACTTCTCCGGAACCGGGCATTCCGATCTCGGCGACGTGCTGGTGATGCCGATCGCGGGTGAGGTGAAACTCGAGCGCGGCGACGCGGACAAGCCCGGCAGCGGCTACACCTCGCGCTTCGACCACAAGGACGAAATGGCCGAACCCGGCTATTACGCGGTGACGCTGCGCGACTACGGCATTCGTGCCGAACTCACTGCGAGCCCGCGCGTCGGCGTGCACCGCTACCGCTTCCCGAAGGGCAAGCCGGCGCACGTCGTCGTGGACCTGCGCACGAGCATGTACGACTATCCGGGCAAGGTGCAGTGGTCGCGCATGCGGATGCGCCCGGACGGTACGCTCACCGGCTTTCGCGAAACGCGGGGCTGGGCGCCGGGGCGGCAGCTCTACTTCGCGATGCGTTTTTCCCGGCCCATCAGCGGACACCAGTTCCACGACACCGAACAGGATGTCGTCTACAAGGGCTTTCCGCCGCCGGGCGAGAAGGATCCGCGCCAGCGCGCGCAGATCGAAGGGCGGCAGCTCGTCGGCGCGCTCGACTTCGATGGGGTCGCGGGTGAAACGATGATGGTGAAGGTCGCGATCTCGCCGGTCAGCGAGGACGGTGCGATCGCAAACCTCGACGCAGAAGTTCCGGGCTGGGACTTCGACGGCGTGCGTCGCGAAGCGAAGGCGCAGTGGACGCAGGCGTTGGGTGCGCTCGACATCGACGCCCCCGAGCCGATGCGCCGCAGCGTCTACACCGCGCTGTATCACACGCTGATGGGGCCGACGCTGTTCATGGACGCCGACGGACGTTATCGCGGTCCGGACAATGCGGTGCACCAGGCGAAGGGCTTCACGCACTACTCCACGTTTTCGCTGTGGGATACGTACCGCGCGCTGCATCCGCTGCTGACGCTGGTGCAGCCGGAGCAGCGCACGAACGACATCGTCAACTCCTTGCTCGCCTCGCGGCGCGAAAGCCCGTACGGAGTGCTGCCGGTGTGGTCGTTCCACGGCCTGGAGACGTGGTGCATGATCGGTTACCACGCGGTGCCCGTGATCGCCGATGCCTACATGAAGGGCATCCGCGGCTACGACGCCAACGAAGCGCTGGACGCGATGGTGGCCAGCGCCAGCTACGGTCCTTACGACGGCATCGCGCAGTACATGCAGTTGGGCTATGTGCCGATCGACGAGGAAGGCGAGGCCGCATCGAAGACGCTCGAATACGCGTTCGACGATTGGACCATCTCGCGCATGGCCGGCGCGATGGGACGCGAGGACATCGCCGCGCAGTTCGGCAAGCGTGCGGGCAACTGGCGCCATGCCTTCGACGCGTCCACCGGCTTCATGCGCGCGCGCAAGCGCGACGGATCCTTCCGCGAGCCGTTCGATCCCACGGCCAGCGGCTACGGCACCGACTACACCGAAGGCAACGCGTGGCAGTACTCGTGGTACGTGCCGCAGGACGTGGCCGGACTGGCCGCGGCGCACGGCGGCGACGACAAACTGCTCGACAAGCTCGACCAGGTGTTCGACGCGAAGGTGGATCCGAAGGTCTTCGAGCACATGGAAGACATCACCGGCCTGATCGGCTGGTACGCGCACGGCAACGAGCCGAGCCATCACGTCGCCTATCTTTACGCCTACGCCGGCCAGCCGTGGCGCACGCAGGCGCGTCTTGGGCACATCATGAAGACGCAGTACGCACCGCGTCCCGATGGCCTGGCCGGCAATGACGACCTCGGGCAGATGTCGGCGTGGTACGTGTTCACTGCGCTGGGTTTCTACCCGGTCGCACCGGGAAGCAACGAGTACGTAATCGGTCGTCCGTTCCTGCCGCGTGTCACGCTCAACCTCGGCAATGGCAAGCGCTTCACCGTTGTCGCCGATGGTTTGGACGATGCGCACCACTTCATCGGTCGCGCCACGCTGAACGGAAAACCGCTGGAGCGCGCTTACGTCCGCCACGAAGAGATCATGGCCGGCGGCGAACTTCGCTTCACGATGCAGGCCGAGCCGAACAAGGAATGGGCGAGCTCGCCGGACCAGCGCCCGTACTCGATGTCGACGCGCTGAATCTCGTGCCCGGCGCCCGACGGGCACGCCGGGTTGCATCCGTGGCGTGCTGCTAAACTCCGCAGCCCACGGGCCTATAGCTCAACGGTTAGAGCAGGGGACTCATAATCCCTTGGTTCCAGGTTCGAATCCTGGTGGGCCCACCATCGTTGTCCGCATTTCGAATTCGAATCTGCGTTCAAGTATGGGTTGATCTTTGACCAACCATGGTGGAAACAAGCGACGGTTGGCCGAGCAACGCCTGTCGTTCCCCTGCAGAGTCGCTTGCCACCCCGTTTAGCTAGATGGCCAAACCGTCGCGCGCTGGACCAGCACCTGCCCCGGCCGCTGTGGCACTGGGCATCTGGTTGTTGGCGAATGGGCAGCATCCGAAGCCAACGCCAGCGCGCTCGACGGGGTTGGGGCCTACCGGAAGCCCGCTTCAATCTGCTCGAGCGATTTTCCGCGGGTCTCCGGCAGGAGGAATGCGGCGACCAGGAAGTACATGAGGGTGCAGCCGGCCCAGAAGAAGAACATGCTCGCGTAGCCGTGATGCCCGACGGTGGGCAGGAAGATCGCTGCGATCACGGTCGAGACGAACTGATTGATCAGCAGCGCGATGCTCATGCCGTTGGAGCGGATGCGGGTAGGCATGAGCTCCGACAGCGCCAGCCATACGCATACGCCCGGGCCCACCGCGAAGAAGGCAACGAACATGAGGATGCAGGCTGCCACGGCCCAGCCGTGCGCCGGCGGCGGCACCGGTCCGAGACTGGCGCGCTCGATCTCCAGCGGCGCGTGCGAAGCGATGGCGGGATCGGCGAAGGGATTGAGATGCAGGCGGCGGAAGAACGCGCCGATCACGCTGTCGGCCCGCACGCTGTCCTCGCGACGCAGCACCAGTTCGGCGTCGGGGGTGTCGCTGCGCACCGATCGCACGTTGCTGAAGCCGCCGTAGCGGTAGGACACGGTCAGTTGTTGTGGCTGATTGAGGGTCTCGACACCCAGTTGCCGCCACTGCGTCGCATCGAGCCGCAGCGCCAGCGCGTCGCCACTGACGTGGCGCTGCAACGCCAGGTGCACATCGTCGCGGCCGCGTTCGACCTGCAGGAACAGCAGGCCCGTGCAGACCAGCGCCACCATGATTCCACCGGTGCCGAGCATCAGCAGGAACTTGCGGCCCTTGCGATCCACCAGCACCAGCGCCACCACGGTCATCACGGCGTTGAGCAGCTTGATCGCCACGTCCGCACCGTTGGCAACGGCGCCGGGCAGGCCTGCCTGCTGCAGGATGTTGACCGCGTAGGCCAGTACCGAATTGATGCCGGTCGCCTGCGTGAAGGCCAGCACCACGCAGGCCAACAGGAACGGCCACACGTAGCGACGACTGAGCAGACGGTCGCGCTCCCGCGTACCGGTGGCGACGGGCTGCAGGCTGGCCTGCATCCGTGCAAGCGTAGTCTCCACCTCGGACGCGGCGACGGTGCGCTGCAGGGCGGCGCGGGCGTGATCGATGCGGCCGCGGCGTGCCAGCCAGCGTGGCGACTCGCTCAACAGCAGCACGCCGCAGGTGAACACCAGACCCGGCAGCAGGCAGGTCCAGAAGATCGTCCGCCAAGCGTGGTCCTGCGCTTCGAACAGGACACGGCGCTGCTCCGCGCCGGGCAGGTGCTGCGCGGCCGTCGCTGCGGCGTCGACCGCATGCGCGTGGTAGAGCCCGATCAACGCCGCCAGCAGCAAACCGATGGTCAACAGCAACTGGAACATCGCCGCGCCGCGTCCGCGTCGTTCCGGGCTCAGCACTTCGGCCAGATACAGCGGCACCACCACGCCGATGAGACCTCCGCTGACGCCTTGCAGAAGGCGGCCCAGCAGCAGCGGCCAGTAGCCGCTGGCCAGCGCCATGACTGGAATGCTGGCGGTGAACAGTACGCCGGCCAACAGCATCGCGCCGCGCCGTCCGACCAGGTCGGCGACGGTCCCGGCGAACAACGACGACAGCACACTGCCCAGCAGCACAGCGGCGACGACAAAGCCCAGCTGCTGGCTGCTCAGGTGCCAGCTGCTGGTGGCGGTGGCTTCCAGGTAAGGCAGCGCGCCGGCGATGATGCCGATGTCGATGCCATAGAGCAGGCCGCCCATGCCGGCGATGAAGAGCAGGTAGCGTACCTGCCACGACGGTGATGCGAGTGCGGCGTGCGCGGGCAGAGCGGCGGAAACGTCGTTCATCGTGCGGTCCTGTCGGCAGCGCCGCTGGTGGTGCGGCGCGTGGTGTCAGTCGAGCCGGATTCAGTCAAGCGCGATCTCGCCGCCTTCGACGAAGACCCGTTGGAGCTGAAGTTGCGCATCGAGCACGACGATGTCGGCCCATGCATCGGGCTGCAGGCGGCCACGCTCGTGCAGGGCCAGGTAGTCGGCTGGGTAGCGCGACAGCCGGTTCGACGCGTCGGCAACGTCGAGACCGATCGAGACGAGATTGCGCAGCGCCTGGTCCATCGTCAGTGCGCTTCCGGCGAGCGAGGAACCGTCGGACAGGCGCACGCAACCCAGGCATTTGTGCACGCGCTGCGAGCCCAGTGCGTATTCACCGTCGGGCATGCCGGTGGCCGCGGTGGCATCGGTGACGCAGTACAGCTGCGGAATCGCACGCAACGCCGCGCGGATGACGCCGGGATGCACATGCTGCAGGTCGGGAATCAGTTCGGCGTACTGCGCATGGGCCAGCGCGGCGGCGGCGATGCCGGGATGCCGGTGATCGAGGCCCGTCATGCCGTTGAACAGATGGGTGAAACCCGCGGCGCCGGCTTCCAGCGCGGTGCGTCCGTCCTCGTACGTGCCTGCGCTGTGGCCGAGTTGCACGCGAATCCCGAGCGCCGCCAACCGCGGAATGAGCGCGCGGTGCTCACCGATCTCCGGTGCCAGCGTCAGCACGCGGATCGGCGCCACCGCGTGCAGGCGCTGGACCTGGGCCAGCGTCGCCTCGACCACGAGCGGCGGTTGTGCGCCCAGGCGCTCGCGACTGATGTAAGGACCTTCCAGATGCACGCCGAGCACGCGCGCCGCGTCGGGCGCGCGCGTGCCAGTCGAGTCGGCGATGCCGTGCAGCGCGTGGACGATGTCGTCCTCGAGCGCGGTCATCGTGGTGGCGAGCAGGGCGGTAGTGCCGTGGCGTGCATGCGCGCGGGCGACAGCACACGCCGCGTTTCCGCCTTCCATGATGTCCACGCCGGCGGCACCGTGGACGTGCAGGTCGATGAAACCGGGCAGGATCAGCGGGAGGTCGTCGCCACCGTCCGCATCGTCGTGCGTGGCCTGCAATCGGCGCACGCGCTGGTCGAAATCGATGTGTCCCCGCATCCAGCCGGTGGCGGTCAGGATGCGGCCGTGCAGCGTATGCGTCGTGCTCAAGGCGGGGGCTCGGCGATGATCACTTCGATGCCCAGCCGCTGCAGACCTTCGCGGTGCTCGGGACTGATGCCGGCATCGGTGATGACGGTATGGATCTGGTCCAGCCGGGCGATGCGGTGCAGGCTCACGCGCCCGAACTTGGAGGCGTCGGTCAGCACGACGACCTTGCGGGCGCGTTCGACCATGTGGTGGTTGAGGCTGGCCTCGGCTTCGTGATGCGTGGTCAGGCCGAACTGCAGGTCCAGCCCGTCCACGCCGAGGAACAGCAGGTCGAAGCTGTAGGAAGCCAGGCTGGCTTCGGCCTGGCTGCCGTGCAGCGACAGCGACTGCTTGTGCAGCAGCCCGCCGGTGAGCAGCAGTTCCACGCCCGGCGCGTTGGCCAGTTCCCAGGCGATATTGAGGCCGTTGGTCATCACCGTGACGTCGCGATGGCCGCGCAGGTGGCGCGCCAGCGTCATCGTGGTCGAGCCCGAGTCGATGATCAGGTTGTCGCCAGCCTTCACCATCCGCGCTGCCTGCTGGCCGATGGCCTCCTTCAGCGGCAGGTTCAGCGCGTCCTTCTCGTGGATGTCGCGTTCCTGCGGCGGCGTGCGCACCAGGGTGGCGCCGCCGTGGGTGCGCGTGGCCAGACCCTGCGATTCGATGTGGCTCAGGTCGGCGCGGATCGTCACCGACGACACGGCGAAACGCTCCACCAGCTCGCCCACCTGCACGTTTCCGTGCTGGACCAGCAGTTGCAGGATCTGTTGGCGGCGTTGGCGGGTGTTTCGCATAAAGGGCCTGATCGGGCGGAACGGAAGCCGAAGCTTATCGTTCCGAAAGCGCGACGGCGCCGGTGGTTTCGTTTCCGGCGTCCATGTTTCGCGCGCAAGCGCGTGCGTACTCGGCCAGGCGGGCGGCCACCTTGTGCTGGACCAGCGCCTCCGGGTCGGCCGACAGGCGTCCGGCCTCGATCGCGCGCTGCTGCTCGGGCAGGAACTGGCTCAGCAGCGTGCGCGGAGGCGGCGTCTGCCGAAGGTTGCGAACCAGCGTTTCCACGGCCGCCTGCACCTCCGGTTCGCCCCAGTAGTAGCGGCAGCGATCGCTGAGCGCGTAGCGGCGCAGCAGACGCAATCGGTGCTCGTCGCCCTGGTAGTGGTTCTGCCAGTACTTCGGCTGTTCGACCATGCAGTCGTCGAGCACCTCGACCAGGCGCGAGCGCTGCTCCGGCGGCAGCAGTTCGTCCTCGATCGACGCCAGCGCGAACAGCGCCTCGCGCAGGGCGAAGGTCGCGGCCGGGCCCACCTTGAGGATCGCGAAGTGATCGCGCACGAGTGCGTGCAGCGCGTCCTCGCTCTGGTAATCGGTGGAGTGCGCCTCGTAAACGATGCGCGGCTGCGTCTCGACGAAGGCCGACAGCGCCTGCGCGGCCTGCGGCTCGTAGTCGTGCACGCTGCTGTGGTCGAAGTCGACGCCGGGTTGCACGACCATCGCGATCACGCGTTGCCACGCCGGCGCCAGGTCCGGTTCGAGGAAAGCGCGGCGGTGGATTTCCAGCGTGCGCGCGGCGGCGGCCGGCGTGGTCACCGCCAGCCCGGCCTCCAGCGACGCCTCGCCGCCAGGCACGGGCACTTCCGTGCCGATCACGTACACGGGCGGGGGCAGGCCGGCGTCGCGCGCGGTGCGTTCGGCGATGCGCGCCAGCTCCGCCGAGCGCTCGGCGACCACCTCGTCCGGCAGCGGCACGGGATCGTCGGCGCAGGACATGCTGCAGTCGAGGTGGATCTTGTGGAAGCCGGCGGCGACGTAGGCGCGGATGAGCTCACGCGCGTGCGCCATCGCCTCGGCGGCGGGGCGCTTCTGCCACGCGTTCGGGCCGAGATGGTCGCCGCCCAGGATCAGGCGCTGCTGCGGGAAACCCTCGTCGCGCGCCAGTTCCAGCACGTAGTCGTGGTACTGCGGCGGGGTCATGCCGGTGTAGCCGCCAAACTGATCGACCTGGTTCGACGTCGCCTCGATCAGCAGCGGCGTGTCGTAACGCAATGCCACCTGCATCGCCGCGCGCAGCACCTGCTCGTGGCTGCAGCAAACGCTATACAGGCCGATGGCCTGTCCATGGCGATGGGCGTCAATGAGCGACTGCACAGCGGACATCGCGTGTCTCCGGTGGGTTTCAGGACGCGGTGTTCTGCCGCACGAGCAGGGCGGCGCCGCGCGCGCCGCCGGCATCGCCGAACTTCGGCGGCAGGATCGGCGGGACGCGCATCCCGGCGAACAGATGCGCGGCGATCGCGGCGGGCAGCTCTTCGTACAGACGTTCGACTTTCGACAGCCCGCCACCGAGCACGATCACGTGCGGATCCAGCGCCAGCACCAGCCCGGCGAAGGCGTGCCCGAGCAGATCGCGGTGGATGTCGAGCGCGCGCCGGGCGACGGCATCGCCGTCGTCGGCCAGCGCGATGATGCCGCCGGCGTCGATCGCTTCGCCGCCGACGTGATGGTGGATCAGACCCAGGCCGCTGCCGGACACGTAACGCTCCATGCAGCCGCGCAGGCCGCAGGCGCAGTCGAGCAGCGGCAGCTCGTAGGCCGTCAGCAGCGTCGCCGGCACGGTCCAGTGACCCCACTCGCCGGCGATGCCGTTTAAGCCGGCGATCAGGCGACCCTCCACGCAATAGCCGCCGCCCGCGCCCGTGCCGAGGATGGCGCCGAACATGCTGGCGTAGCCGTGCGCGGCGCCGCCGTGCGCTTCCGACAGGGCGAAGCATTGCAGGTCGTTGCCCAGTTGCAGCGGGCGTTGCAGGCGCTGTTGCAGATCGTGGCCGACGCGGCGGCCTGTCAGCGCCGGCACGTTGGCGCTCAGCTGACGACCGCTGTCGCGCTCGACCACGCCCGGCACGCCGATGCCGATGCCACGGCACGGGTGGCCCAGTTCCGCCTCGGCGGCCTCGACCAGTCCGGCGATGCTGTGCACGAAGGCGTCGTAATCCTTCGTCGGCGTGGCGATGCGCCGGCGGTACGCGGCCTCCATGTCGTCAGCGTAGGCGACCAGTTCGATCTTGGTGCCGCCGATGTCGATGCCGTACCAGTGCTGCATGTCGGAGTCAGCCGTGGCGGTGGATGGTCACGCCCTGCACGACGCGGTTGACCGTGCCGTCGGGGAAGGGGTTGTCCGGCATCAGGCCGAGCGCGGCCGAGCGGTGCAACGCGTAACGCTGCGCCACGGTGAGCCACAGCGGCGCCAGCCAGGCGTCGGGCAGCGATGGCGTGTCCAGCGTCCAGTCGGCCTGCGTCGCCTCGCCGGCGCGCGGACCGATCGACACCACCTCGCCGGCAATGCCGTCGCGGCGCAGTTCGTCGAGCAGGTCCTGCTCGTACAGGCGGGCCACCGGTTCGATGCTGCGCAGTACCACCACCAGCGTCTGCGGATCCAGCAGCGACTTGGGACCGTGGCGGAAGCCGAGCGGGGTGTTCGCGAACGCCGGCACGCGGCCGGCGGTGAGTTCCAGCACCTTGAGCGCGCATTCGCGCGCGAGCGCTTCCATCGGTCCGCTGCCCAGGTAGATCACGCGCGTGCAGGGCGAATGCGCCAGCGTTTCCACCGGAGCTTCCCATGTGGCGATGGCCCGTTCGCCGAGTGCGACCAGTGTGCGCAGGCGCTCTGTGCGCTGCGGCCACGGCGTCGTATCGAACGTGGTCAGCGCCGCCAGCATCATGCAGCTCAGGCTGCTGGTCATGGCGAAGGCGCGATCGCAACTGGCGGGCGGCATCAGCAGCGTGAAGGTGTCGGCGCGGTCGCGGCCACGAAGCGCCAGGTCGCCTTGCCGATTGCAGGTGATGTCGAGAAAGCGCGATTGCGGTACGCGCTCGCGCACCAGGTCGACGACGGCGACGCTCTCCGGGCTGGACCCGCTGCGCGCGAACGACACCAGCAGCGTTGGATGTTCCGGCGAGAGATACAGCGACGGATGGGTCAGCAGGCTGGTGGTATGGACGGCGCGCACCTGCGCCGGCCATTGCGCGTTGATCGTGTCGGCGATCATCTCGGCAATGAAGCCCGAACTGCCGGCACCGGTGAGGATCACGCGGTGGTGGCCATGGCGCAGCCAGTCGCCGAGGAACCCGTCGATGCCCTCGCGCGCAGACGCAAGCAGCGTCGCCAGCGCCTCCCAGAGTGCGGGCTGCTGGGCGATCTCGACCGCGGTGTGTTCGCCGCCGAGGCGCTGCCAGCGGGAAGTATCGGAAAGCGGCATGGCGTCCATTCGGAGATCCTGTGAGGCCGGCGAACGATCCGGCTTTTCTTTCGAAATGTCAAATAGCGAAAGCTAAGTGAAAGCTTGGCGGCCCTTCGAAGCGCTGCCGCGTGCTGCAGCGCGGCATGACGGGGCAAAAGGCGGCACTGGCAGGGTCCGCTCCAGACGCTGTTTCACCGGCGCAACGCTTCGATATGAAAGTTGTGCCGTGCACAAACTTTCGATCATACGACTAAACTTCCCATTTTCTTTTCAATTTATTGACACCTTTCGAATCGCTGCCTAGAGTCGGCCGCCACGGTTTCGGATTCCCGCCTCGGCGGGCTTGGGGGCAAGGTGGAGAGCCGCGTGCGAGGCAACGGTCTTCTGGCAATGGCAGCGCTGGCCCTGGCGGTGGCCGGCGCGGTCCGCGCCGAATCCGTCGGCAACCTTCGCAGCATCGCGCCGGCCCCCGCGCGGGAAGGCGCGACCGCCTGGAACATCACCACCGACACCGGCACGCGCCTGCGTGTGGACCTGCTGCGCGCCGACGTGGTGCGAGTGCAGGCCGGCCGCAACGGCAAGCTGCTGCCGGCCGGCGACAAGGCCGCGCCGATCGTGCTTCCGCAGCCGAAAGCGGCGGTGGCGCACACCGTCGAGGAAGACGCCGACGAAGTTCGCATTCGCACCGACGCACTGATGCTGCGGGTGCAGCGGCAGCCGTTGCGGCTGGCGCTGGAACGCATCGAGGCCGGCGCGACGGTGCCGATGTGGCGCGAGCTGCAGCCGCTGGACCTGTCGAAGGAGCAGAGCGTGCAGACGCTCTCCAGCCAGGCCGACGAGCACTTCTACGGCGGCGGCCAGCAGAACGGCCGCTACCAGTTCAAGGGCCGCGAGCTGGAGATCTCCTACTCCGGCGGCTGGGAGGAGGGCGACCGCCCGAGCCCGGCGCCGATGCTGCTCAGCTCCCGCGGCTGGGGCATGTTGCGCAACACCTGGAGCGACGGCAGCTACGACCTGCGGCAGGGCGACCAGGCCACGCTGCTGCATCGCGAGGACCGCTTCGACGCGTACTACTTCGTCGGCGCCAGCCTGCATCCGCTGCTGGACCGGTACACGCAACTGACCGGCCGCGCCGGGTTGCTGCCGCGATGGGCGTTCTCCTACGGCGATGCCGACTGCTACAACGACGGCGACAACCGCAAGAAGCCCGGCACCGTCCCCGAAGGCTGGAGCGACGGCCCCACCGGCACCACTACGGACGTGGTCGACTCGGTCGCGAAGAAGTACCGCGAGTTCGACATGCCCGGCGGCTGGATCCTGCCCAACGACGGCTACGGCTGCGGCTACACCGACCTGCCGAAGGTCGCGCAGGGATTGGCGAAGTACGGCTTCCGGACCGGCCTGTGGACCGAGAACGGTGTCGACAAGATCGCATGGGAAGTCGGCACCGCCGGCAGCCGCGTGCAGAAGCTGGACGTGGCGTGGACCGGCAAGGGCTACCAGTTCGCGATGGATGCCAACCGGTCGGCGTTCAACGGCATCCTCAAGAACTCCGATTCGCGTCCTTTCCTTTGGACGGTGATGGGCTGGGCCGGCATCCAGCGCTACGCGGTGGCCTGGACCGGCGATCAGAGCGCGAGCTGGGATTACATCCGCTGGCACATTCCCACGCTAGTCGGCTCCGGCCTGTCGGGCATGGCGTATGCGTCGGGCGATGTCGACGCGATCTTCGGCGGCAGCGCCGAAACCTACACCCGCGACCTGCAGTGGAAGGCGTTCACGCCGGTGCTGATGGGCATGTCCGGCTGGTCGGCCAATGCGCGCAAGCATCCGTGGGCGTACGACGAGCCCTACCGCAGCATCAACCGCGATTATCTGAAGCTGAAGATGCGCCTGACGCCGTACATGTACGGCCTGGCGCAGGACGCCGCGCAGTCCGGCGCGCCGATCGTGCGCGGCCTGATGTGGGACTACCCGGACGATCCGCAGGCCTTTACCGAAGCCTACAAGTATCAGTTCCTGCTCGGCCGCGACCTGCTCGTCGCACCGGTGTACCGCAGCCAGGCCGCCAGTCGCGGCTGGCGTCGCGACATCCACCTGCCGCAAGGCCGCTGGATCGACTACTGGGACGGACGCCAGTTGCAGGCCGGCGCGCAGGGGCGGCAGCTCGACCGGCAGGTCGACCTGGCCACGCTGCCGCTGTTCGTTCGTGCCGGCGCGATCCTGCCGATGCATCCGGCGATGCTGTACGACGGCGAGAAGCCGGTGGACGAGATCACCTTCGATCTGTATCCGCAGGGCGAATCCCATTACACGATGTACGAGGACGACGGCACGACGCGCCGTCACGAGAAGGGCGAGTCGAGCCGGCAGGACATCCGCGTGCAGGCGCCGGCGCAGGGCAGCGGCGAAGTGCGCGTTGGCATCGACGCCGTTCGCGGCGAGTACGCCGGCCAGCTGCCGCAGCGCCGCTACGCGCTGCGCGTGCTCAGCCGCCAGAAGCCGCAGGCGGTGCAACTTGACGGGCGCGCGCTGCCGGCCCTGGACGACCGCGCCGCATTCGATGCGGCCGCCGAAGGCTGGTATTTCGATGCCGGCGACCGGCGCGGCACCGTGCACGTGCGCACCGCGCCGGTCGACATCCTTCGCGCGCTGGAGCTGCGTCTGGACATCGCGACGGCCGCGGCGCCGCCCGACGACGAATTCCCCGCTGCGCCCGCACTGGGACGCGCGCTGCCCGCCGACAGCCTGCTGGTGGTCAATCGTCCCGCCGAGGAACCCGGCCATGCGCTGGAACGGGCCTTCGACGATGACCCCGCGACCTGGTTCCGCAGCGTGCGCAACCAGGCGGTGCGCACCGGCGCGCATGAGTGGACGGTGGGGTTCGGCGAGCGCCGCCTGATCGACGGCATCGAACTGGCGCCGCGCAACGACCAGCACTGGAAGCATGGCCAGGTCCGCGACTACGAAATCTATCTGGCCGACAGCAACGGCGAGTGGGGCGAGCCGGTCGCGCGCGGTCGTCTGCAACTGAAGCAGGATCTGCAGCGCATCGATTTCGCCCCGCACGCGGGACGCCTGCTGCGATTCCGTGTGCTGAGCACGCAGAACCCCGACGGCGACGGTGCCAGCGGCGCCGATCCAATGGTCGAAGCGGCGCAGGCCGGTGCGCGCGCCTTCGACGCGCTGCAGCCGCGCGACGTCGGCCCGATCGCGCTGGCGACGTTCCGCGTACTGGAACACACCGTCGTCGAGCGCCCGCAATCGCAGACCTACCTGTCCGAACTGCCGCTGCCGTCGTCGTTGCGCGACGTGGCGCGCGACCGCGCGTTTGCGAGCGACAGCCCGATGCGCATGAACGGATTGCACTTCCGGCGCGGGCTCGGCGTGGACGGCGACAGCCGCATCGACGTGCAGCTGCAGGGTGGCTGGCGTCTGCTGCGAGCCGATCTCGGCGTCGATGACCGTTGCCGTGAAGCCGGCGGCCTGCAGTTCCAGGTGTGGGGCGACGACCGCCTGCTCTACGACAGTGGCCTGGTGAAAGCGCCGGGCGTGGTGAAGCCCGAACTCGACATTCGCGGCCTGCAGCGGCTGAGCCTGCGCACTGTCGGCGCGCAGGGCAAACAGCCGGCACAGGTCTGCGGCAACTGGGCCAATGCGGCCCTGATCGGACAGGAGGGCGACACCGCCACGATCGTCGCGCCCTGACCGAATCGTTCCTCCTCCCCCCCTCGCACTTCGACTGCGGCCTCACGGCCGCGGCCCGGGACCGCTGTTGCCTCTCGCAAGCCCATCCGCCCGCAGCGCACCGCGCTGCCGACCGAACCAGGAGCCAAAGATGTTGCCCGCACGCCGCTGTCATCGCCGCATTCCCGCCACGCCACTCGCCCTGGCGCTGGCCGCCATCCTTGCCGCCGCCGCGCCGGCCTACGCCCAGGACACGGGCACTCAGGCGCAGGTGCCGGTGCCGGCCGACGCCGACGCCGACAAGGGCGCCACCGAGCTGGAGCGCATCGAGGTCACCGGTTCGAGCATCAAGCGCATCGACGGCGAGACCGCATCGCCGCTGCAGATCATCAGCCGCGAGCAGATCGAGGACATGGGCGCCAAGACCCTGTCGCAGGTGCTGGAGAACGTGCCGGCCAACATGCCGGCCCTGGTCGACAGCCGTTCGATGTTCACCGGCACCGACGGCGCCTCGCAGGCCAACCTGCGCGGACTGGGAGCGCAGGGCACCCTCGTCCTGCTCAACGGTCGGCGCCTTTCGTTCTACGGCGCGCCGTCGGGCTTCCAGCACCAGTTCGTCAACATCGACACGATCCCGGCCGCAGCCATCGAGCGCATGGAAGTGCTGACCGACGGCGCCTCGGCCATCTACGGTTCCGACGCCATAGCTGGCGTCATCAACGTCATCACCCGCCGCAGCTACGAAGGGCTGGAGGTGACGCTGTCGACCGAAGCGTCCGAGAACGTCAGCGCCTACGGCGAACACCAGGCCTCGGCCGTGTTCGGCTTCGGCGACCTCGACGCCGACCGCTACAACGTCTACGGCTCGTTCAACTACTACAAGCGCGACGCGGTCTATCCGGAAGACGACTACGACAAGCTTCCGGACGGCTGGTACGTCGACAACCCCAACTACATCACCAACTTCCGCATCCGCGACGGCAGCCAGCCCGGCGTGATCAATCCGGGCACGCTCTTCACGTTCGACGAAACCGGCCGTCGCCGCACGATGGCCGCGCCGGGCTGCAACAACGTGGTGACCACCGGCGACAACACCAGTTGCGCGGCCAATATCCTGCCGTACCAACTGGCGCACGTTCCCGAATCGGAGCGTTACAACCTGTTCCTTGCCGGCCGCTATCTGTTCGAGAACGGCCTGGAGGGCTATGCCGAACTCAGCGGCACGCGCATCGACATGTACTCGCACAGCAACCCGGCGACGTTCAACAGCGGCGCGCAGTCGACGTGGTTCGCGCGCAACACCGGATTCAACCTCAACAGCTTCACCTATCCGTACCTGTCGCCGACCAATCCCTACAACAACCTGACGCCCGAACTGGCGGACATGATGTCCGGCGTGGCGGGCCTGACGTACCGCTTCCTCGACGACCCGAGCATCTTCCACCAGCGCAACCTGGACGAAAGCTACCGCGCGATCGCGGGTCTGCGCGGCATGCTGGGCGAGTGGGACTTCGACACCGCACTGGCGGTGGCCGGCTCGCACTCCACGCTCTATCAGGACACCAACCTCAGCCTGAGCGGCTTCCTCGAAGCGTTCGGCCCGCTCGGCGTCGATCCGGTCACCGGACGCACCGTCATCAGCGACGATCCGGCGTACCAGTTCGGCACGACCAGCGAGGAGAACCGCGCGCTGGTACAACGCATCTTCCCGAACAACTCGTACCACTCGCGCACCAAGCTGATCACCTGGGACGGCAAGGTCGAGGGACGCATCGGCGAACTCGCCGGCGGCGAGGTGCGCAGCGCGTTCGGCTTCAACGTCATGCGCGAGGAGTTCTATTCGCCCGGCAATGCCGCCGCCGCGGCCGGCGACATCGTGTGGCAGGGCGGTACGTGGTTCGAGGGCCAGCGCAACATCGTGTCGCTGTTCGGTGAAGCGGTGCTGCCGTTCACCGAGAAACTGGAGGCGGACGTCGCCCTGCGCGCCGACAAATACCCCGAGTTCGATACCAATCTGGCGCCGAAGGTCGGCATCAAGTACCAGGCCACGCCGGAACTGCTGTTGCGCGGTACCTACTCCGAAGGCTTCCGCGCGCCGAGCCTGGCCGAATCCGGGACCGGTGGCATCTACGCTCAGACCGTGGTGCGCGACGAAGTGCGCTGCGACCAGACCAACGCCATCGCCAATGTGCTGCGCCAGTCCGCGGTGGCGTCGGAGCGCGAGCGCGGCGAGGAGCTGTACAACTCCAACTGCAGCACGGTCGCCGGCGGCATCACCACGCCGAACCCGGACCTGGAGCCGGAAACGGCGCGCATCGGGACCATCGGCCTGGTGTTCCAGCCGCTGTCGAACCTCGACATCTCGGTTGATTACTTCTACGTCAATCGCCGCAACGAGATCATCCGCGAGGACGTGCGCGAGGCCTACCTCGCCGCGATCGAGCAGTACGGTCCGGGACTGATCGGCGCGCCCAACGCGTTCCGCGCCGACATCACCGACGCCGACCGCAGCGTGATGGCCGAGGTGCAGGCGATGTGCGCCAATCCCGCCAACGCCGCCGCCTGCGCCGGTGGCGCGCCGGGCTACACCGTCGGCAATCTCTCGGGCCTGATCACCGACTACGTCAATCGCGGCCGCACGGTGGTGGACGGCTTCGACTTCGACGCGCAGGCGCGCTTCGACCTGGCGGCCGCGGGGAATCTCAACGTGGGCTTCAAGGCCACGATGATGAACCGTGTCATGTACGACTACGAGGACGGCGAAGGCTGGAGCGAGAACTGGGTAGGCCAGTACGACACGCCGCGCGTCAACGCCGTCCTCAACGCCGACTGGACGTACCGCAAGCTGACCACCAGCATGTTCGTCAACTACGTGGGCGGACGCGACTGGAACTGGTCGCCGGACGAGGACACGTACTCGCCGGAGAACTGCGCTGAAGCGGCCGGTGCGTTGAGTCCGGAGCGGTGCGAGGAAGGCATTCCCTCGTTCACCACGACAAACCTCAACTTCACCTGGGCGGCGACCGATAAACTGCGGCTCGGACTGAACATCCAGAACGTGTTCGACCGCCAGCCCTACTACGACCCGCAGGGTTGGGAGGGCTTCAACCACCGTCACAACATCTTCGGCCGCATCTACAACCTGACGGTCACCTACAAGTTCTGGTGACGACTCCGCGCCGCCACGGCGGCGCCTGCAAAGCGGGAGCATCGATCGACATGAAGCGCAGGGATTTCCTCATGACCGCCGCCGCACTAGGCGCCACCAGTCTGTTGCCGTCCATGCCGGCATGGGCAGCGGGGCGGCGTGTACGGCTGGGGTTGATCGGCAACGGCATGCGCGGGCAGGTACTGCTGCGCGAGCTGGTACGCCGCGACGACGTCGAGGTCGTCGCACTGTGCGACATCGAGCCGATCATGCTGGGCCGTGCGATGGACCTGATCGCCAAGTCCGGCAAGCCCGCGCCGCGCGCGTACGGGCAGGATGGAGACGTCCACGCCTACCGCCGCCTGCTTTCGCAGCGCGGCCTGGACGGCGTGATCATCGCCACGCCGTGGGAATGGCATGCGCCGATGGCGATCGACGCCATGGAAGCGAAAGTGCCGGTGGGCTGCGAAGTGGTTGCCGGCATCACCCTGCAGGACCACTGGGACGTGCTGGAAACCCAGCTGCGCACGGGCACACCGTACATGCTGCTGGAGAACGTCTGCTATCGCCGCGACGTGATGGCGGCGTTGCAGATGGTGCGCGCGGGCCTGTTCGGCGAACTCATCCACCTGCAGGGCGGCTACCAGCACGACCTGCGCGCGGTGAAGTTCAACTCCGGCGATCCGGCCCAGCCGTACGGAAGCGGCGTCGAGTTCGGCCCGAAGGCCTGGTCGGAAGCGCGGTGGCGAACCGCGCATTCGGTCAATCGCAACGGCGAGCTCTACCCCAGCCACGGCATCGGCCCCTGCGCCATGTACACGGGCATCAACCGCGGCAATCGCTTCACCCGGATCAACAGTTTCGCGAGCAAGGCGCGCGGATTGCACGAGTACACCGTCGCGCGAAGCGGTGGCACCACTCATCCGAGCACGCAGGTGCAGTTCAAGCTGGGCGACATCGTCACCACGACGCTGGCGTGCGAGAACGGCGAGACCATCCTGCTGCAGCACGATACGTCGTTGCCGCGTCCATACTCGCTGGGATTCCGCGTGCAGGGCACGCGTGGCCTGTGGATGGACCTGAATCAGTCGATCCACATCGAAGGCCGCAGTCCCGCGCACAAATGGGAGCCTTTCCAGGCCTACCAGGACGAGTTCGATCATCCGCTGTGGCGCAAGCACGCGCAGGATGCGGAGGGGGCCGGGCACGGGGGCATGGACTACTTCGTCATCCATGCGTTCGTCGGAGCGCTCAAGGCGAGGGCCCCGATGCCGATCGACATCTTCGACGCGATCACCTGGAGCGCGATCACGCCGCTGTCGGAGCAGTCCATCGCCGAGGGTTACCAGACCGTGGATTTCCCGGACTTCACCCGCGGACTGTGGAAATCGCGCAAGCCGATCTTCGCGTTCGATGCGACTTACTGATCGACGCGGCCAGGGATCGCGACAGTCCCGATAGACGCTGAGCGGCGACTGCCTGGAGCTCATCTTTCCAGCGCCGATCTGCAGCGCCAGTGCCACGGCGCTGGCTCATGATAAAGAAGCGGCGGGGCATCATGCCCCGCCGCCGCGCACGCGAGATGACGACTACATCTTGGTCGGAATATTGACCTTGTCGATACCGTGCAGGACGCCGTTGCTCGAGCCGATGTCGGCCGACGTGACCAGCGCGCCGTCGATGCTGACCTTATCGTCGCTCATCGTGATCGGGGCGGGTTGACCGTTGACGGTCCTGGCCGACTCCCACTTGCCGACGTCGGCGATGGACTTGCGGCCGCTGACGACGTGGTAATTCAGGAGCGAAACCAGTTCGTCCTTGTTCTCGTCCTTGAACAGATTGTCGAGCTTGCCACTCGGCAGCTTCTCGAATGCGGCGTCGGTCGGGGCGAAGATGGTGAACGGTCCCGCACCGCGCAGGGTATCGCTTATGCCGGCGCGTTCGATGGCCTTGCCGAAGGTCTTGAACGAGCCATTGGCGGCAGCGGTATCGACGAGGTTCTTGGTGCTATTGGTCGTGGTATCCATGAAGAGATTCCTTTTGGAAGTGCGATGCGCAGGATTGCGAAATCGTGTCGGCCGAAGCCGGGGCTCCCGTCAGCGACAGGAACGCGAGGCTCAGATGCGGAGGAGGGAGAAAGGGGGGACGTGCAGCGCGGCTGAGTGGCCGTTACGACATTGCGTCGTAGTGCCAGCGGAGCATGCGTCATCGACCGTTACCTAATTGTGATTCGATCGATCGCGCTTGCGGCGCGAGGGCGTACACGCTCGCCGACCGGTATCCGAGGTGAACGCGAATGCAAGAAACGCGCACCAGACACGGAAGTGGTCCATAGTGGTGTCGCACCACGCGCAATCGCATTTCCGCTTCGCGGGCCGCATCGCCCCGCATGTCGTCACGTCGGCAACTCACGAACTGTCCAACGGGCTCGGCCATGTCGGCACCCGCGCTACTTCCTGCGCGATCATGCAAGAGGCAATCGCCGTGTCCATCAAGAAACATCGAGTAGTCCGCGACATGGCGGAGGGATCGACATTCTTCGTTCGTCCGAGTGCTGCCATCGAGGCGGCCGAGAATGAAGGTTGGCCGCCACGACCTCACGCGGAGTCCTTGCCGAACCTCGCGCGTTCCGGATTCGCCGGATCGTCGCACCGTTGGGAATGCCCGTGACCTGCTCATGACCCCGGCCGTCATCGCATTCGGATTCTTCAGCCTGGCCGTGGTGCTGGAAAGTGCGGTCTGGGCGACGTGCCTGCATCGACTGAGGTCCAGGCACCCCGACCAATGGCAGCACGCCGAGCAACCACTGCTCTGGCAGGATCGGACACTGATCAGCGCGCGCCGCACGATGGTCTACTTCCAGGATCAGACCTACCTCTCCAGCCTGGATGAAGCCGGCCAACGGTTCTGCAACCGCCATCGCACCATGATGCTGGGGGTGTACTGGTTGACGGTAATGACGGGAGCGGCGTTGGTCGTCACCCTGGCGGTGAGCGTCTGGGGATCCGGGTAGGACCGATCACGTTCCTGTCGGGCGTTTCATCCGAGGGAGCAGTGCGCCGGTTTCCGGTCATAAGCTCGTTGCGACGTACGCTGATCGAACGCGCCACGAGCGATCGGGACGTTGGTGACCTGAGTGCCTTCGATGAGGCAAGCTCCATTGCGGTGTTTCCCATGACCGCACATGCCAAGGATCAGCCCATGTCCATGATGAGTCTGGCGTTCGTGGCCGCATCGGCCGCGGCCACCGCGTCACCCGCCGCGATCGAGCCCGCCACCCGTGCCGCGATTACGGCCACCTGCTTCGATTATGTCGACGGTCAGCTGGAAGGCGATCCGGCGCGTGTCGCCCGTTCGCTGCACCCCGATCTCGCCAAGCGGCGCGTGCTGGGCGAGACGCCTGACGAACGCCTGGGCTTGCGCCGAATGAGCAAGGAAGAGTTGGTCGAGTTGACCCGACAGGGCGCGCTGAAGACGCCGAAGGAACAATGGGATCGCTCATGCACCGTGCTGGACGTCGCCGGAAACACGGCGGCGGTGCGCGCGGAAACGCCGTGGTTCGTGGACTTCTTCCACATGGGAAAGTTCGGCGATCGCTGGGTCATCGTCAACGCGCTGTGGTACGCGAAGCCGAAGTGAGCTTGGCTTGGACGCTCGCAACAGCAGATGCTGCGATGCGACCGCCTCACTCATCGCCATCGCGGCACTCGAATGATCCGAACCTGGGACGCGCGCCTTTTGCGCCTGTGCTCAACCAATCGATCTTCGCGGCGACATACGCGGTGGCGGCGTCCAGCTGCGCCTTCTTCTGCTCGAGCATCGCCATCTGCTTGCGGAGGATATCGATGCGACGTGCATCGTCGATGCCTTGTTCGCGCCTCTCCTTTTCCAGCAGCGCGATCTCGCCCAGGCTCAGTCCCAGGGACTGGCCAGCGCGCACCACCTTGGCGGTCTGCACATCGTCCTGCGTGAATTCCTGATAGGCATTGCGTCCGCCCTTCGCGCCCCGCTTGGGCTTGAACAGGCCGAGCCGGACATAGAAGCGAACGGTGTCGCGGCTGAGCCCGGACGATTCGGAGAATTCGGAGATGAGCACGAACGTACCTCTTGACCCTGGAGTGCACTCCACATCTAGAGTCGCGCCACGCTCAATTCAAGGACACGTTCATGTCGAAAGTATGGCTGATAACCGGAAGCGCCAGTGGCCTGGGTCGCGCCATCGCCGAACACCTGCTCGAACGGGGCGACCGCCTCGTGGCGACGGCACGACACCCGGAAGCGGCGGCGGAACTGCGCGAGAAGTACCCGGAGCAAGTGGCGTTCGCCCGACTCGACGTCACCGAGCCCGCGCAGGCAGCGGCTGCGGTGGACATCGCGCTGGGCGCGTTCGGACGTCTGGATGTGCTGGTGAACAACGCGGGCTTCGCGTCGGTCGCACCGTTCGAGCAGATGTCCGAAGCGAATTTCACCGCGCAGATCGACACCAACTTCTATGGCGTGGTGAACCTGGTTCGCGCCGTGATTCCGGCCATGCGCCGGCAGCGATCGGGCCACATCATCAACATCTCGTCCGGTGCCGGCCGCCTCGGCGCGCCCGGCATGACGGCCTACCACGCGGCCAAATGGGCCGTGGGCGGATTCACCGAATCCATCGCCAAGGAGCTGCGCGGCTTCGGAGTGCACGCCGTCGCAGTGGAGCCCGGCAGCATGCCGACGAACTGGGCCGTTACGGCCGCCGCCGATGCTCCCGCGCTCGAGGCGGACTACCAGCCGAGCGTGGGTCGCGTGATGGACGTATTGCGTACGCTCGCCGGCAACGAGATCGGCGACCTGGGCAAGTACGCGAAGGTGATATTCGAGCTGTCCCGTGCCGACGAACTGCCCCATCACCTCATCCTCGGCAGCGACGCACTGTCTGCGATACGCGCTGCCGAAAGCGCCCGCGAGCACGCGGCAGCGGTGTGGGAACCGGTCACCCGTTCAACCGACCGGGCGGGCGCGAACCTCAAGTTCCTCGCGGAACTTCCGTCTCATTGACGGACCGGACCGTCGTCGCAGTGACGACGCACGCGAGCACTGCCCGCACGATCACCAGACCAGATCGTCGGGCACCTTGAACTGTGCGTAATACGCGTCGTCTTCGGACGCGGCGGCGGAGGCGTCGGTGGCCACGTCCTGTCCGTGGTCGAGCACGATCATTCCGGCGTCGCGTTCGCGCACCTTGTCGGCGGCTGCGCGCGGCAACAGCTCATAGCGATCGTCCAGGCGGACGATCACCAGTACGCCGGAGGCCAACTTCCTGCGCAGGTCGTCGTTGAGCAGCAGGGTGCGAATGACGCCGTCTACGGTGAAGCGGTATTCGCTTTCGCCGGAGCGCGGGACTTTCCTGTCCTCGATGATCTGACGCGCCTGCGCGCGAAGTTCGGCGATGCGGGCCTGTGCCTTGCGTTCGGCAGCGAGCGCGCGGTCGCGCTCGGCCTTCTCGGCTCGTGCCCGCTCCGCTTCAAGCTGGATTTCGCTGGGCTCGATCGGCCCCTTGGCATGCCGGGCCTTGTTCTGCTCGCGCGCTACCTCGGCCAGCTTGGCCTTCTTGACCAGGCCTGCCTTGAGCAGCTGTTCCTGAAGCGGATTCGCCTTCGCCATCGACGCGGTTTCTTGCTGGGGATTTCGGGCCCATCATACCTTCCGTTCCCCGCCGCCCGCGTCCGCGCCCCTGCCGATGGAAGCCTTGAAATACCTCGCCAGCTACCCTGAACACCTGCAGGCGCGGGTGCGCGAGTTGATCGAGCAGGGGCGGCTGGGCGCGATCCTGGCGGACAAGTACGGCCAGCCCAACGCCGTGCGCAGCGATGGCCAGTTGTACGACTACGTCCAGGCGCTCAAGGATCGGCACCTGCGCAAGGCGGTGCCGCTGGGCAAGGTCGTCTACGACAGCAAGCTGCAGGTGATGAAGCACGCGCTGGGGACCCACACCGCGATCTCGCGGGTGCATGGCGGCAGGCTCAAGGCCAGTCGCGAGATCCGCATCGCCACGGTGTTTCGCGATGCGCCCGCCGATTTCCTCAAGATGATCGTGGTGCATGAACTGGCGCACCTGAAGGAAGCCGAGCACAACAAGTCGTTCTACCAGCTGTGCACGCACATGGAGCCCGACTACCACCAGCTGGAATTCGATCTGCGCCTCTACCTGACGCACCTCGATATCGGGCGGTGAGCGCCTCACCCGGCCTGCCCGCCTTCACCGTGCCCTAACGAGGGCTGGCGTGTATTGCCCTTCCTTCACATGGAATGCGCGGCCATGGCCCCTTGTCGCGCGGTATTGGGTTCGCTGCTCCTGCTCCTCCTCGCCGGTTGCGCGACGACGCCCGCTCCGCAGTTCGAGCGCGCGGACACGTCCCATGCGCTGGAGCGTCCCGAGCGCCTGCTCGTGTACGACTTCGCCGGCACGCGCGGCGACCTTCCTCCCGACGCCCACGTCACCGGCTACTTCGAGCAGAACGAGGCCGCGCAGACCACGCAGGAGGTGGAGTTCGGCCGCCAGTTGGGGCGCCAGGTCGCGCAGCAAGTCGTCACGCGCCTGCGGTCGGCGGGGATCGACGCGTATCCGGTCGGCGCCGGCCCGGTGCCGAAGGTGGGCGACGTGGTCATCCGTGGCGAGTTCATTTCGATCAGCCCGGGAAGCCGGACGATGCGGGTGTTGATCGGATTCGGCGCGGGCCGCGGGGAAATGAGCACGCTGGTCGAGGCATTCCAGATCACCGCTACCGGCCCCAGGTCGCTGGCCGTCGCGCAGACACAGACGCAAGGCGGCCGCTTGCCGGGCGTCCTCCTGCCGCTCGGCGTCGCGGCCGCCGCCGGCACGGTGGCCACCAGCGCCGCGGTATCGGGCGGTTCCAACATCCTGCAGGAGCGCGGGCCGGAATCCGTCCGCGCTGCCGCGCAACGCACGGCGGACGGCATCGCCGATTCCATCATCCTGATCTATCGCGAGCGCGGTTGGCTGGCGACGGCACGCGCGCCGTAGGCCGCTGTCAGGGAGCCGACGTCGTGCGAAGCGCGCGGGAGCGTGGTAGCCCGCAACGTGTCGCCACCCCCCGAACGGAAAGTGCGTCGCTGCGTGCCTGCTTTCAACGAGGCGTGAAGGCCCGTCTGGCACTGCCTATCCCGCTTGAGCCGTTGCTCTGCATCGACGAGCACGGCGACGCCGTCTTCGCGTCGCGGTGCGGAACATTCCGGCGGCTGGGCTTCGTTTCGGGGAAGGGCCGCGTGCCCGCATGCCCCTCGACCGCCCGCGAAGCCTTGCCCCACAATCGGCGGCGAAGGGAACCATCCGACAGGAACGACCGCGATGAACGATGCTGGGCCCGCACGCGAAGCCATGCTCACCGCCAGCAAGCTCCGGCTGTACGAAACCGTGCTCCAGGCGACCCCCGATCTGGTCTACGTGTTCGACCGCCAGCACCGTTTCATCTACGCCAACGCTGCGCTGTTGGCCATGTGGGGCCGGACCTGGGACGAAGCGATCGGCAAGACGTGCCTGGAACTCGGCTACGAGCCGTGGCACGCGGCGATGCACGACGCCGAGATCGAGCAGGTCATCGCCACGCGCCAGCCCATTCGCGGCGACGTTCCGTTCACGCACAAGGTCGAAGGCCTTCGCATCTACGACTACATCTTCACGCCGGTGATCGGTCCGGATGGCGAGGTCGAGGCCATCGCGGGAAGCACCCGCGACGTGACCGAGCGCGAACGCCACGAGCAGCACACGCGCCTGCTGGTCAACGAGCTGAACCACCGCGTCAAGAACACGCTTGCGATGGTCCAGTCGATGATCGCGCAAACGCTCGGCGGCTACGACGGCACGGAGGCGGCGCAGGACAAGATCGAATCGCGATTGATGGCGTTGTCGGCCGCCCACGACGTCCTGACCCGCGAGAACTGGCAGGGCGCCGGCGTCGCGGACATCGCGCGCGGCGCGGCTGCACCGTGGCAGCAGCGCGAAGGCGATCGTTTCGACATCGATGGACCGGCAGTCGTGCTCGATCCTCGCCGCGCGGTCGCGCTGGCGATGGCGCTGCACGAACTGTGCACCAACGCGGTGAAGCACGGCGCGCTCTCCGTGGCGGAGGGCAGGGTCGGCATCTCCTGGAAAGTGAGCGCGGACGGAGCACCGCTGGTCCTGCGCTGGAAGGAACGCGGAGGCCCGCTCGTGCGGGTTCCCCGGCAGCGCGGCTTCGGATCGGTGCTGGTGGAACGCGGACTCCGGCACGATCTGGGAGGCGAATCACGCCTGCTCTTCGAACCCGACGGCGTTTCGTGTGAAATCGCCATTCCCCTCTGAACCCTCCGGAAACCTTCTCTCATGGATCTGCGCGTCCTCGTCGTCGAAGACGAGTTCCTCATCGCCTCGCTGATCGAGCGCCATCTGGCCACCCTGGGCTGCACGGTGGCACCGCCGGCAGCGACGGTGGAGGCCGCGCTCGCCACGCTCGCCGAGTGGGACATCGATGCGGCGATCGTCGACGTCAATCTGCGCGGCGACACTTCGTTTCCGGTGGCCGACGCACTGGATGCCCGAAGCATCCCCTTCCTGTTCACCACCGGCTACGGGCAGTCGGGACTGCCCGAGCGCTACCGGCGTTCCCCGGTGCTGCAAAAGCCCTTCCGCATGAAGGAACTTGAGGCCGCGCTTGGCGCGCTTGGCATGAAGTCCCGGACGCAGGTTCCGTCCGACGCGACGGGCGCGTGGCGCTGATAGGTCCGTTTGCGGCCGCAAGCGGCCACTCGTGGAGCCCGCCTGTGTCGATTGGCTCTACAATCGTCCGATGGATTACCAGCTGGTCATCAAATTCTGGCGCAAATCGCTGGCGGACGAAGCCTTCCTTTCGACGATCGAAAGCGAGCTGAAGCAGGCGTTGGGCGACGCGGTCCAGCTGGAGGGTTACGACGTCAGCAGGAACGAGATCAATCTGTTCATGGTGACGGCCGATCCGAAACAGTCGTTTCGACGCGCCAGGGACGTCCTCGAACGCATGGGCCTGGAGCGCGGTGTTTCCAGCGCATACCGCCTGGTCGGTGGCGCACGTTTCACCTCGTTGTGGCCGCTGCGCTCCACGCGCAAGTTCACGTTGCCGTAGCCGGATCCGGGAACGGATCGGGCGTCTGCGACCCGCCGTTGCGCAAGCCCGTGCGCCTTCTACACCGCATTCCCGGCGGCGTGGCCCGAGGCCCAGGCCCATTGGAAGTTGTAGCCGCCGAGCCAGCCCGTGACGTCGACGACTTCGCCGATGAAATACAGGCCGGGCACGCGCCTGGACTGCATGGTGCTGGACGACAGCTCGTCGGTGTCGACGCCGCCGAGCGTCACCTCGGCAGTGCGGTAGCCCTCGGTGCCGCTGGCCACCAGCGCCCAGTCGCCCAGGAGTTGGGCGATTTCGCGTAACTGCGGCGCGTTGTACTGCTTCATCGGCCGATTGGGCAGCCAGTGCTCGCACAGGCGCTGGGCAAAGCGCTTGGGCATGACATCGCCCAGCACCGTCTTGAGTTCCGCCGCCGGGCGTTCGCGCTGCCACTGCTGCAACGCGTCCAGCGCGTCCTGGCCGGGCAGCAGGTCCAGGCGCAGATCGTCGCCGGGCTGCCAGTACGAGGAGATCTGCAGGATCGCCGGGCCGCTGACCCCACGGTGGGTGATCAACAGGTCGTTGCTGAAACTGACGCCATTACAGTGCGCGGTCACCGGCAGGGCCACGCCGCTGAGATCGGCCAGGCGTTCCTGGTGCTTGCCGCTGAGGGTCAGCGGCACCAGGCCGGCGCGGGTGGGCAACACGGCGTGACCGAATTGGCGCGCAAGCTCGAAGCCGAAGCCGGACGCGCCCATGCTCGGGATCGACAGTCCACCGCACGCGACCACGAGCGCGGGCGTCGCGAAGTTGCCGTGCGTGGTGTGCAGGCGGAAACGGGCCTCGTCGCTGTCGCCGTGGCTCACGCGTCCGATGCTGCAGCTGGTCTCGACGCGCACGCCAACCGCTGCGCACTCGTCCAGCAGCATCTTCACGATCAGCTTGGACGAGACGTCGCAGAACAACTGGCCCAGTTCTTTCTCGTGATAGGCGATGCCGTGGCGCTCGACCATCTCGATGAAGTGCCACGGCGTGTAGCGCGCCAACGCCGACTTGCAGAAGTGCGGGTTGGCCGACAGGTAGTTGGCGGGCGTGGCGCCTGTGTTGGTGAAATTGCAGCGGCCGCCGCCGGACATCAGGATCTTCTTGCCGACGCGGTTGGCATGCTCGACGACCAGCACGCGCTTGCCGCGCCGACCGGCCGTCAACGCGCACATCAGTCCAGCGGCGCCGCCGCCGATGACGATCGCGTCGAAATGCCCGCTCATGCCGCCGTTTCGATCACGCCGCCTGCGCGGCCGGTGCCATGCGCGTGCGCGCGCGCAGCGCGACGGTGCCGTTGTCGGCCATCAACTGCAGTTCGCCGTCTTGGATGATGGCGTTGAATCGCATGCTGCGTTCGATCATCGCGGCCAGCGCATCGACCGCCGCTTCATCGATGTCGATGACGGTGAGATTGCCGAGACGCGCCAGACCGGCCGAGTTCTTGTCCCACCACAGATCGGCGGCGCGGCCGGCGTAGTTGACGACGATGACCTGGCGTGCGCGGCCGCAGGCCTTGCGGATGCGCGACTCATCGGGCTGGCCGAGGTCGATCCACTGCTCGATCTCCCCGGTGTAGTCGCGACGCCACAGGTCGGGTTCTTCCTCGTTGCTCAGCCCGCGGCCGAATTCGAGGCGGTCGCTGGCGAACAGCGCGAACGCGATGAACCGCACCATCAGCCGCTGGTCCGTCTCCGACGGGTGCTGGGCGAGGGTGAGCGGGTAGGTCGCGTAGTGGTGTCGGTCCAGGTCGCTGAGCTGAAGCTCGGCCTTGACCACGGTCGCCTTGAGCGCCATGTGGATGCCTTGGGCGGTGCTTTCCGTGGAAAGCGGAGCGCGCATTCTAGGCGCTTGCCGGCATTGGCGCCTGTCGCGGCGATCGCGATCGCGGTGCCGGAAGGGCGCTACCGGGTTGCCGTTACGGGGAAATCGCGCCGGACGGCGCGCGTGCCGGCGGCCGTTGCGCCAGCCAGCGGTCGAGTTGATTGGCGAACGACTGGCGATCGCGCGCATGGAAGGCGGCGGGACCGCCGGTCTGCACGCCGGCGCCGCGCAGCTCTTCCATGAAGTTCCGCATCGACAGGCGTTCGGCCATGTTCTCGGGGCTGTAGCGTTCGCCGCGGGGATTCACCGCTACGCCGCCTTTCGCGATGACGCGTGCGGCCAGCGGGATGTCCTGGGTGACGACGAGGTCACCGGGCTGCATGCGTTCGACGATCTCGCTGTCGGCGACATCGAATCCGCCCTGCACCTGGAGCGCGCGGATATAGCGCGACGGCGGGCAGCGCAGCCACTGATTGGCGACGAGGGTTACATGGACGTGGGCACGTTCCGCGGCGCGGAACAGGATGTCCTTGATCACGCCCGGGCATGCATCGCCGTCCACCCAGATTTGCGGGCGGGCGACGTCGACGCCGTTCACTGACTGCCGGCGGGCGGCTCGCGACCGGCTTCGGCCGGCTTGGCGCCTTCGCGCGCGGCCTTCTTCTTGGCCAGCTTTTCGTCCTGCTGCTTCTTCTTAGCGATTTCGCGCTGGCGTTTCTCGAATGAGTAGTTGGGCTTTGCCAAGAGTGTCTTCTCGCTGGAGTGGAGTGGGAGGGAATGAGCCGACGTTGCAGCGTCGCTCAGTCGTTCCTGGGGCGGGTAGGGGCGGACTTCACGGCGGCCGGGGCTTCCTTTTCGGGTTTACGCCGCAGCGGCGTGACACCCAGCACCTCGACGCGCCCGCCGGCCTTGCTGAACGCGGCCAGGTCGGCTGCGATCCGCTCGTGCGTCAGTTCCTTGTCGGAAGCGGGCTTGCCGAAAGTGGATGTGGCGCGTGGCGATCCGTTCGTCCCGCTTGGGCGAGGGGTGGACATGGATGGTGCCTCCGTAGTTCGCAGGGTTATTGTAGGACGAGCTCGATCCCGCGGGTGCGCTCTTCAGCGTATTCCTCCCGCAGGGCGTTGCAGTACGGGCCGCCCATGACGAATCGGCGGCACACGGACGGGCGGCTGTCGTAGATGCCGCAGTTCATGCGAGCGCCGTCCAACGCCACGCACCAGCCGTCTTCGTCGCGCGCCATGACCCGCAATCCGCCCTGGTACGTGGCCAGATGAGACGGAATGTTGTCTTCCGGCTGCAACACCACCGTCAGGCGACAGCAGACCGCATCACACTGCGTGCAGTCGGCCGGACCCAATGCACGGGCATTTTGCGGGCTGACGGTATTGCGGTGTGAAGACGGCATGACGTTGTCGCTCCTGAAGGGCGCCACCGCGCAAGGGGGTGGGATTCGCAGAATGCGGAGCGAAGCAGGCGAACGCTGGCGTCCCGACGGGCACAGAAAACGCGCTCACACGGCCATGCTACACCACGGGGGCAGGCGGGGCATCCCGGGCCGGTGTCGCGCAACCGGCGCGGTTCACAAATGCCCGAGCTCGCAACGAGGCGAAGCGTCTCGCCGCCGATGCGTCATCCAGACGGACGCGCGACATGCTGATCGAGCATGATCGTGTTGCCGTCCGGGTCGGAAAGGACGATATGCGCAGGCCCAGAGCTGCCCGCGTCCGCGCGAGTCGCAAGTTCGATGCCGCGTTCGTCCAGCGCCTTCTGGACCTCGCGGACATCCGTGAAGAACGCCAGCGGTTCTGCATTCTGGTCCCATCCTGGATTGAACGTCAGGATGTTCTTGTCGAACATGCCCTGAAAGAGCCCGATCACGGTCGAGCCGTTCCTGAGGATCAACCAGCCTTGCGACGGCTCACCCCCGATCCGGGAAAAGCCGAGCTTTTCGTAGAACGATCTGGACGTCGCCAGGTCTTTCACGGCAAGACTGACGGAGAACGCGCCGAGTTCCATGGATCACCTCCGGGGTCAATGATTGCGTCGATCGCACGCGGCTTCGCGTGCGGCTCATCGCCGAGCGTTGTCGACGATGTCGGGGCCACGGGGCATCTGGCGAGCGCACTCCTCCAGCCGATATGCCACATAGCGCTCGTACAAGGTGGTGTGCAGGTTGTGCAGCGCCAGTTCGATGCGGAACGGTGTGCGCGGATTGCGGTCGAGCAGGCGGGCGATGTGGTACCCCACCGGCTTGACGCCTTGCCGATGCACGTAAATCAGGAAGTGCCGGTAGAACGGATCGTCCAGTTCGGTGTCGAGTCGCGACAGCGTCGCCTGCGCCTGCGCAGGCAGCGCGGCGCGCAGCACGGGATCGCGTTCGTGCAGAAGGCGTTCGAAGTACCGCGCGGGTTTTCGACCGGGCAGCGATTTCGCCAGCGACCAGATCTCGCGGTTGCGTTCGTTGTAATGCTCGAAGCCGCCGTGTTCGCGCAGCGCGTCCGCGGCATCGGCGCCTACGTCGTAGACGACGAAGTTCTCGGCCTGGTTGTTGAGGTCGTCCAGCGCGCTGCGGTCGAACACATGGAAGATGAATCCGGGCAGGCCCATGAACGCCTGCCGCCCCGCCTGCGCGGCCGCGACGGCGCGGCCGTCGCGCGCGAAGCGGCCGGCGGACGATCCGAGCAGGATGCTGCGGGTGTCGTGCAGGCGGTTGAACGTGCCGATGACGATCTCGTCGGAATCGAATTCCGCATCGAACGCCTTCGCGCCATACAGCTCCGCCTGCGTCGCGTACTGCGCGATCTGCCGGCCGACGCCGCATTCGCTGCGCACCTGTCCCGAATAGAACGCCTCGATCGCACGCCAGTTGCTGCCGCGTGGCTGGTACCCACGACCGAACGAGGCGATCGGCTTCCAACCGTCGCGTGCCGAGCCCGTGGGGCCGAAGCCGATCCATCCCATCTGCACGGCCGTGAAGCGATAACCGGGATTGCCCGACAACCGGTCGACGGCACGCCGCGTCGCCGCACCCAGCGCGAAGTTGTAGGCGCAAAGGGTAGCGGAATGCTGCAGCAACGCATCGTCCAGCTGATCGCGTGCGGCGGCGTCGAGCACCAGAGGAACGCGGACGACCAGGTCGCCGGCGGCCTGCGCTGCGACGAGATCCGCCCGGTCGCAGGGCGTGCCGGCGTGGATCGCGACGACCGGTTCGTCGGTGGCGACGAAACGCCAGCCCAGGTCCTGCATCAGGCGAGCCTTGCAGTCGTGCGCGTCGGTGGCCGCGAACGCGCCGACACTTGCGGACAGGATGAGCGCGCTTGCAAGAGCGCGTGACGCACGCCGTATCGGGGGACGCATCTTCAATGCGCAGCACCTGAAGTGAGGCTCCCGGTAGCCTACTCCCGGCGGGTGAAGCGACGGGCAACGCGGCCACGGTCGGCCCGCACACGCGAAGCCGGAAGCATTCGCTCCCTCGACGCCGGAGTTCGTCGCCCCACTCCCGCGTTCGTCGCACCACCGACCCCTTCCGGCCCGGGCTCGCTATGCTCCGTCGCAACCTCTCCATCCGACGGCACAACGTGTTCAAGAGTCTGGTCTTCGTCCTGCGTATCGGCATCGCCTGGTTGCTGGCGATCATGCTGGCTTCGGCCATCTGGAACGAGCTGCCGCTGCTCGGCCGGTTGGACTGGCCGGTTGCCATCGCGGGCATGATCACGATGACGCTGGTGGTGGCCGCTGCCTTCTCGCATGTGGGCCGGGTTCGCCTGATCGCCGGACGCGTCGACGCCGAAGCGCTGGGCAACCGGCAGCGCCGGCAGATCGAGGTTCCGTTCGAGGCCGGCGAGGTCTTCGACCTGGTCGACGCGGCGATCCGCGAGCTGCCGCGCGTCCACGACGTCGAAAGCGCGCGCGACAGCCTGCAACTGCGGGCGCGGGTGGATCGCCCCCAGAACTACGGCGATTACCCGCTGGGGCATTGGAACCCCATGCGCTGGTTCGGCATTCCTCGCAACCAGATCCTGGCGACCGTCGTGCCGGGCCACGACAGCGCGAGCGTGACCCTGATCTGCGAGCCCGAAAGCCCGGCGTGGAGCGACTGGTTCCTGGTCGACGACGGCACCAATTTCGAGAACGCAGAGGCGATCACGCGCGCCATCAGCCGTCGCGTCGCCGAGCGCCGTCGCAACGAGAAGAGCCAGGCCGTGCAGACCGCGACCGAAAAGGAGCTCACTGTCGCCAAGCTCAGCCTCCTGCACGCCCAGGTGGAACCGCACTTCCTCTACAACACGCTGGCCAGCGCGCAACTGCTCACGCGCAGCGATCCGCCGCGCGCCGACGAGATGCTGGGGCACCTGATCCAGTACCTGCGCCGTTCGCTGCCCAGCGCCGACAACGAGCTGTCGACATTGGGCGCGGAGTTGGAACGCGCGCTGGCCTACCTGGAAATCCTGAAGATCCGCATGGGTTCGCGCTTGGCCGTGCAGGTCGACGTGCCCGAGAACCTGCGCACGACGCCGTTGCCGGCGATGGTGTTGCAGACCCTGGTGGAGAACGCGATCAAGCACGGCTTGGAACCGCGCACCGGTGGCGGCACGGTGTGGATCCGCGCGCGTCGCAGCGACGATGTCGTCGCGGTCACCGTGGCCGACGACGGCGATGGCTTCAACACCAAGAACAGCGGCACCGGCATCGGGCTGAAGAACGTGCGCGAACGCCTGCGTCTGCTTTACGGCGCAGCAGCGGCGCTGTCCGTCGTTGCCAACTTCCCGTCCGGCGTGGCGGCGACGATTTCGGTTCCGCCCGCCGCGCCGCCCGCATTCGAACAGGACGACCGCCATGTCTGAGACCTCCTCAACCTGCGTCGTCGCCGAAGACGAAGTGCTGCTGCGCGACGCGCTGGTCAAGCTGCTGGGCGACGCGTGGCCCGAGCTGCAGGTCGTCGCCGAATGCGAGGACGGCGCGAGCGCCCTGGATGCCCTGGCCGAATACAAGCCACAGGTCGCCTTTCTCGACATCCGCATGCCCGGATTGAGCGGGCTGGAGGTCGCCGCCGCCGCGGCCGAGGCGTCGCCGCACACGCAGATCGTGTTCGTCACCGCATACGACCAGTACGCCATCGATGCCTTCGAGCGCGGTGCGGTGGACTACCTGCTCAAGCCGATCACACCCGCGCGATTGACCACCACCGTGCAGCGCTTGCGGGCGCGTACCGGCAACCAGGACGCCGTCGCGCTGGCGGCGTTGCTCGAACGCCTGGGAACGCGTCCGCTGCCGCCCGCGGCGTCACCGCCGCTGACGTGGATCACCGCAAGCGCCGGGCGTGAGACCCGGCTCATCCTCGTCGACGAAGTCGCGTACTTCCGCGCGGACAACAAGTACACAACGGTGGTCACCGCCGAGGGCGAGGCGCTGCTGCGAACGCCGATCCGCGAACTGCTGGCCGTGCTCGATCCGAATACGTTCAAGCAGATCCATCGCTCCACGATCGTCAACCTCAAGGCAATCGCGGGCGTGGTCCGCGACGACACGGGCCGCGGCACCGTGCGGCTGAAATCCCGTCCCGAAACGCTGACGGTCAGTGCGCCATTCATGACGCTGTTCCGCCACATGTGACCGTTCCGGCCGGACTCCGGCTCCGGACCGCCACCCTCCTTCGAGGTGATCCATGAAATTCTCCGCCCTGATCTATTTCGTGCTCTCGTTGTTCGGCTGCGACGTCGGACGCAGCACCTACGTGGACCGCATCAGCGTCGACGGCGCGCATGCGCTGTACAGCCGCGCTACCGTGGAGGCAGGCGTCGCCCGCTTCGAATGCCTGCGCAGCAGGAGCGGCCAGTGCTACTACACGCTGTTCCCGAGCGACTGCGCCGCGACGTCCGCCAAGACCGCCGCGGGTTGTCTGACCAAGCCCATCGAACGCTTCGCCGTGGCGAACGGCGACACTCGCCAGATCCCGGGTCTGCAGCGCTTCCGCCTGTGTGTGAGCGACGAGGAACTCGCGCAGGGCGCAGGCTGCCAGATGCCCGAGCCGACGGCCGCGCGGTGAGCGCGACGGTTCGCGCCGCCGTTATGCGCGCACGTGCGCGATCGGGTCGGGATGGTGGACGTGCGGTATCTCGATGGAACCAGACAGGTACCCGTCCAGCCATTCTTTGAAATGCGTGTCGGTGATCAGCGCGTCCGGCCCCGGAGTCAGCGTGTGATCGTCCAGGATCCCGCCGTAGTAGCTCGCCTCCGCGTCCGCCACGACCGGCCTGTCGTCCTGATAGCTGTACATGACCCACTGGACCAGCTCGTTCAGATGGAAGGTGTCGGGCCCGGCGATCTCCAGGGTCGCAGGCGAAGGCGCCGACGCCACCAGGTTGGCGAGCCGTTCGGCCACGTCGTCGGCAGCCACCGGACGCACCATCGCCGACGGGAGATGGACGATCTCCTTGCCGCTGCCCGGCGGGATGATGTTGGCCATGAACTCGAAGAACTGCGTGGCCTGCACCAGCGTGTGGGGAACGCCGGATCGCGCCACGAGCCGCTCCTGGATTTCCTTCGCGCGGAAATACCCGCTGCTCTGCAGGCGCTGCGTGCCCACCACCGACAGCGCGATGTGGTGGGAAATCCCGGCACGCTCGCCGGCCTGGAGCAGATGCTCGCTCGATCGCCGGAAGAAGTCGGTGACCTGCGGTTCGTCGAACGACGGAGCATTGGTCACGTCGATGACCGTGTGCGCTCCGGCGAGCGCATCGTCCAGTCCCTCACCGGTGACGGTGTCGACGCCGGATCTTCGCGATGCCGACACGACGTCGTATCCGCCGAGCTTCAGCCGTTGAACCAGCTTGGACCCGACAAGGCCACTACCGCCTGCGACTACCACCTTCATTGTCCGGACTCCGGTCGGGATCTGCCGTGGCGAAATCGCATTCACGAGGCGATCGGTGAAAAACCGCCAAGGGCCCGTGGACCGCGGCGGCGCGATGGTTGGAGCGATGCAATGGTGCTTCTTGTCCCGCCGTCTCGTCGTGTAGCTGATCGGATTCCGCGGGGACGCCGCGCCGACGTGGGGTTGTCCCGTGCACGAACGGATGGAAAGTGCACGCCCGTTACAGCCGCCTCGACGAACTGACACCCGTCCTCTTCGTTACGGCGGACAAGAAGCATTGAACACGCGGCGAACCGCGCCGGCCTGCTGCGACCGTCCCGTACACGATAGGCCCGCTTTCCTCCGCCGTGGAAGGGCCCGGCGCGGAAATCCGGTGTTGTCCACCGCGCAACAATCGGCGGCGTGAAGGTGAACGCGCGCCGTTCCGGGGGCCGCGGCCGGGAAGTCACGTCACGCTCCGGCACGAAGTGGTAAACGCCTCCGGACTTCCATGGAGGAATCGTCATGCCTGCATCCCGGCGTTCGCCGCACTCCGCGCCCACGACGAAACGCGCCGTGATGGACTCGGTCGGCAGGCGGACCGCAAGGCGTGCATGGACCCTGGTCTTGGCAGGACTGCTCGGCGCATGCGCGACGTCGGCACCTTCGCCAGAGCCGACGACCGCGTCCGTCGCGGGCATGCGCCCTGAGACTCCCGCGGCCGTGCCCGAGATCCGGCCGGGCCTGTTGGCGGGCTATCTCGGCCGCAATCTTCCGGACAGCCTGAAGTTGCTGCCGGCACCGCCGACCGAAGGCTCGGCGGCCTTCCGCAACGATCAGGCCGTGAGCCGCGCATCGCAGAAGCTGCGCGGCACGGCGCGCTACCCGCTGGCGGGTGCGGATGCAGATCTCGCCTTCCCGCACGCAGCGTCGGTGTTTTCCTGCGCCCTGGGCGTGCCGATCACGCAGCAGCAGTCGCCGTACCTGTACCAGCTCCTGCGCCGGACGATGACCGACGCCGCATTGGCCACGTACGGCGCGAAGGACCATTACAAGCGCATCCGCCCCTTCGTCCACTATCGCGAAGGAACCTGTCGCCCCGAGGACGAAGCCATGCTTCGCGGCGACGGCTCCTATCCTTCCGGGCACACCTCGATCGGTTGGGCGTGGGCGCTGATCCTCACCGAACTGGCGCCCGATCGCGCCGATGCGCTGCTCGCCAGAGGCCGCGCGTTCGGCGAGAACCGGCTGGTATGCAATGCGCACTGGCAGAGCGACATCCTGCAGGGACGCGCTACCGGTGCCGGCGCCGTGGCGGCGCTGCATGCCAATGCCGACTTCCGCTCGGACATGGCGGCCGCCGCGCAGGAGCTTTCGAAACTGCGCGCGAGCGGTGCCGCACCGGACGTGGACTGCAAGGCAGAAGCCGCCGCCCTGGCGCTTCCCATCGAAGGCGTGCTCTGACGCGCGAGGCAGCGCACCGACCCGAAGTCTCGCATCGCCTCGAAAACTCGGGTTGATGGGTTACCCCGGGACCGTGCACCATGCGTGCGCATCCGTCGGAGCGGGGAACTGCGCATGGCAAGAACGCCGGAAGACGAAGCACGCGCGCCATCGGAGCCGGCGGCCGCCACGCGGTCCCGTTCGGTCGCCGGCCTGTTGCGGCGGTCCATCGGCGGCATCGGCACGTTGGCGCGCAAGCTCGCGGTCATGGTCGCGTTGCTGCTGCTCGTGCTGGTCTGCGTGCGCGCGTGGCTGTCGACACAAGGGCCCCCGTTGCACCCGTGGCAGACCATCGTGCCCAAGGAAGCCAGCGCCGATGCCATCGCCCACGACGACTGGCGCGCCTACGTGCGTGCCGAAGACGCGATGTTCGCGCAACTGCAACGCAAGCTCGACAGCAAGCTGGAGCCGCGCGAACGAACGCAGCTCAATCGCTATTACAGCGGCAGCCGCGTATCGCCGGCGCGGTTCGATCGCGACTGGAACCACTCTTTCGTGCTGGAGCCTCAGGGCGCGCCGCGTGGCGTGGTGGTGCTGCTGCACGGACTCACCGATTCGCCATACAGCATGCGCAGCCTTGCCACGTTGTATCGGGAGCGTGGCTTCGTCGCGCTCGTACCGCGCATGCCCGGCCACGGCACCGTGCCCGCGGCTCTCACCCGCGAAGGCCGCAAGGAGTGGTACGCGGCCGTCGAAATGGCGATGCGGGAAGCCAGGCGTCATGCGAAAGGGCGGTTGCCGATCCACCTCGTCGGCTACTCGAATGGCGGTGCGCTGGCGCTGCTGCACGTGCTCAAGCGCGTCGAACACGGCGAGCCTGCCGGCGTCGAACGCATCGTCCTGCTCTCGCCGATGGTCGAGGTCAATCGCTTCGCGCGCTACGCCGGACTGGCAGGGATTCCGGCGTACTTCAGTCGTTACGCAAAATCCGCGTGGCTCGACCTTCTGCCGGAGTTCAACCCATTCAAGTACAACTCGTTTCCAGTGCGGGCGGCACGCGAGTCCTACCTGGTGACGGCCGACCTGCACGCCGCCCTGGCGAAGGTCGCAGGATCGCAGCGCGCGGCCAACCTTCCGCCGATTCTTGCCTTCCAGTCGGTCGTGGACGACACCGTGGCGGCGCGCGCGGTGATGACGCGCCTGCTCGACGCATGGCCGGCCGTTGGCAGCGAACTGGTCCTGTTCGACGTGAACCGCTCTCGTGTCATCGCTCCGATGCTGCGCACCACCGCTACCGACTGGTCGCGCGACGCGCTGCAGGCGTCGCGTCGTTACACGCTCACGGTGGTCGGTGTCGCGTCGGACGAAAATGCGGATGCGATCGCGCGTTCGCGCGCGGCGGGCGCGAACGCCATCGTCGCGCAACCCATCGGACTACGCTATCCGGTCGACGTGTATTCCCTCTCGCATATCGCATTGCCGTTCGCCGAGGACGACCCGCTGTACGGCAATCGCGATGCCCAGCGCGGGATACTGCAACTGGGTGCGATTGCCGTACGCGGCGAGCGCAATGCGCTGATGGTGTCGCAGGACAACCTAGGCAGGCTCAGCTACAACCCGTTCCATGCCTGGATGCTGGGGCGCATTGCCGAGCACATCGTCGAACCCTGATAGACACCGCTGCATCGTGCACGAAGCGCGATGTTTCCTGCGTCGAGAACACGTGTCGCAGTCGTCCGTCGGGGCCACAAAGCGTGCCAACGAACGCACGTCGCAGCGCCGACGAATGGCAGTTGCGGCACGAGTTGTCGCGGCGTAGAACATGGGCGGTCAGGCACGGCGGTGATGTCTCACGCCGCGCCTCGCATACGGCCCGCGTCGATGGATCGATTCGTCATTCCTCTCCGTCGACCGCCTGCAGCAGGCTGTTGCGAAGCGCTACGACTTCCTTCTGCAGCCGGGCGAAATCCTTGGCGCCCAGGCCGCAGGCGTCACCCAGATCGACCACCGCGCGTTCGCGCAGGCGCTCGCCGCTGCGCGTGACGCGGACCCTGACCTGGCGCTCATCTGCCGGATCGCGGGCGCGTTCCACGTAGCCCATGCCCTCGAGCTTCTTGAGGATCGGCGTGAGCGTGTTGGACTCCAGGAAAAGCTTTTCGCCGAGGCTGCTGACGGTGATGTCGTCCTGTTCCCACAGCGCGACCAGCGTGATGTATTGCGTGTAGGTCAGGCCCAGCTCGTCGAGGACAGGTCGGTAGACCTTGCCGAATGCGAGGTTGGCCGAGTAGACCGCGAAGCACAGGAATTCGGACAGCTTCCGGTCCGCCGGTTTGGATTTCATGGGGACTCCGAGGATGTATACGGTTCGGTCGAGATTATAGCGTATGCGATGTAATCGGTAGCGGTGATAACCGCGTAAGCGCGAAACGCCCTGGCCGCCAGTCAGAATCGCGGAGCACAACGAACGCACGGACAGGGTTTGACTCGGTCCCTGCCGAGGAGGAAGCTATATACCGTATGCGATTAAAGCGCATGCGATAAACAAAGTCTGAATCGAATCCGCCTTCCATCTTGCGACCGCCACGAGCGGCTTCTACAGTACAAACATCGCATGCGATGCAAGCGCGTGCGATGTCCAAGCCCCCCGCCAGAACGGTACCCCACCATGAGCAAGTTCGACAAAATCCTCTTCTCCGGCAAGACCCACACCACCGTCAGCGAGGCTCCCTCGTCGGCCACCCACCATGGCAGCGTCAACCTGGTCCTGACGGCCGCCGTTAGCGAACAGGAGCAGGTCTTCGAGGCCGTCGCGCCGCATCCGGTCGCCGAAAAGCTCTTCGCGGGCGCCTGGTCGGCCTGCTACATCACCGCCCTGGGGCTGGTGGCCGTGCAGAAGGGCATCACGCTGCCTGCCGATAGCTCGGTCGATATCGAGGTCGAGCTGGGCCAGTCGGGCGCCGCCTGGTTGCTGCGGGCGCGGTTCGACGTGCGCATCCCGGGCCTGGCCCAGGATGTTGCCGAGAAGCTCGTCCACGCCGCGCATGAGATCTGCCCGTATTCGAAGGCGACGCGCGGCAATATCGACGTGGCTGTGAACGTCACCACCTCGTAACCCGTTCTTGTGGCCGGCTGGCCTATCTTCACGGGCCGGCCGGACACCTCTCAAGCGCACAAAGGATCGAACATGACCGCCCACACCCAAACCGCCACTCTTGCCGGTGGCTGCTTCTGGGGCATGCAGGACCTCCTGCGCCGCCAGCCCGGCATCGTGTCCACGCGCGTGGGCTACTCCGGTGGCGATGTCCCCAACGCCACCTACCGCAACCACGGCACCCACGCCGAGGCGATCGAGATCGTCTTTGACCCTGCGACGATCAGCTATCGCAAGATCCTGGAGTTCTTCTTCCAGATCCACGATCCGACCACGCGCAATCGCCAGGGCAACGACGTCGGAATGAGCTATCGCTCGGCGATCTTCTATGCGGACGAATTCCAGAAGCGCATCGCCGAAGAGACCATCGCCGACGTGGACGCGTCGGGCCTATGGCCGGGCAAGGCCGTCACCGAGGTCGCGCCCGTGGGTCCGTTCTGGGAAGCCGAGCCGGAGCACCAGGACTACCTGGAACGCTACCCGGAGGGCTACACCTGCCACTTCATCCGCCCGGACTGGACGCTGCCGAGCCGAGGCTGACTGCCTCGTGCGGTGAGCGCGCTGCCCGCGGCCGCTCGATCCCCCCTTCCGTGCGCGCCCGTCCCCGGGCGGGCACGCATCACATCGCCCAAGTGATCGCCATGAACCCCGCCTCCACCCATTACCAACCGATCAATTGCGAGTTCCACGATCTCCTGGAAGACCTCGCCACGGTCCGCAAGCGCACGCGCATCACTTTCCTCGGCGCGGGCGGCGACCGCCAGCACCGCGACGCCGTGGTTACCGACGTCTATGCCCGCGAGGGCGCGGAATACCTGTCGATGGACTCGGGCGAGATCCTGCGCCTGGACCAGCTCGTCGAAGTGGACGGTGCGCGCCTGGCGGACTACGGCAACGCGACGAGTTGCGAGCTGTAGTCCATCGCGCGGCGGTTCGCCGGGCTTTCTGCGAGTGCCGTCACAGGGCCGCCGGATGCCCCGGGACCGGCTTGCATCGGCCACTGCCTGACGCAGAATGCGGGCAGGGGAAAGCACCACCATGGACGACGAGGTCGGCGGGCAGCGGGGTGCGAGGATGCGGGTTTGGGGAAACTTCGCGTAGTCACGCGGGACAACGGGGCTGGACTCAGCCGCGACCTGCGTCTGATCCATGATGTGCTCGAGCGACACCATCACGTGGAGTTGATGGGCCTGGGCGCGAGCCGGCTCGTCAACCGCGTCCGGCAATGGTGGGCGCGGGCGGAATGCCGGGCGCTCGGTCAGGTCGACGTGCAGTTGTCGGTGGAGCGCGTCTACGCGCCCACGCTCGACTGTGCGCGCCGCAACGTGTTGATGCCGAACCCGGAGTGGTTCCTGCCCGCGTGGATCGCATTCCTGCCACGCTTCGAACGCGTGTTGTGCAAATCGCGGCATGCCGTACAAATCTTCGAGCGGCTGGGATGCCGCACCCTCTACACCGGCTTCACCAGCGAGGATCGACTCGACCGCGCGGTGCCACGCGAAGACGCGTTCCTGCACTTGGCCGGCCGCAGTTCGGCGAAGGGAACCCGGATCCTGCTGGACGCCTGGTGTCGCCACCCCGAATGGCCGCGACTGACGGTCGTCCAGTGCGCGCGCAAGGCGCATGGATTGCCACGCGCGGACAATATCGAACATCGCCTCGGCTACGTACGCGACGACGAGCTTCGTCGCCTGCAGAACGCCCATCGCTTCCACATCTGCCCGTCCGAAGTGGAAGGGTTCGGCCATTACATCGCCGAGGCGATGAGCGTGGGGGCGGTGGTCATCACTACCGACGCGGCGCCGATGAACGAGCTCGTCACACCGCAGTGCGGCGTATTGCTCGAATGCACGCCGGGCGAGCGCGTCGGCCTGGGTCTGCGTCATCGCGTGGACGTGGCCGCGATAGAAGCGGGGGTGGCGCGCGCACTCGCATTGGATACGCACGCGCAGGCGCGAATGGGAGCATCGGCACGCGAGCGCTTCATCGCCCTCGATCGGGCCTTCCGCGACCGACTCGTCGAGGCGTTCGCCGCGGAGCCGCAGCACGGGTGGGGCGCACCGGAGCTGCATGCAGATGCACGGGGGTTTCATGCATCCTGATGATGTCGAGCCGGCATCGACCGGCCGCAAATGGGCGCTGTTGGCGTCGGAACGCTATTGCTTTCCGATCCTGCGGCCACTGGCCACGCAGGCGGCGCAGCGCGGCGACGAGGTCGTCTGGGTGTTGCGCGACGCTCTCGCGCCACACCTCATGCCGGGCGAAACACGCCTGCGCAGCCGGCGTGAGTTGAAGGCGTTCTCGCCCGACGCGGTCTTCGCCACCGTGAATCGCATCCCGCCGTTCTTTCCCGGATTGCAGGTGCAACTTTTCCACGGACTCAACCTGAGCAAGCGCGACCCGCGTGCAGGGCAATTCCGTATCCAGGACCTGTTCGACGTGTACTGCACGCACGGGCCGGCCACCACGGTGCCGTTGCAGGCGCTCGCGCGCGAACACGGCGATTTCGTCGTCGTCGAAACCGGCTGGCCGAAGCTCGACACATTGTTCCAGGGACCCGGCGACAACGCCGACGCACTGCGGCGCGCTGCGGCAGGACGCCCGGTGGTGATGTACGCCTCGACGTTCAACGAGCCCTTGAGTCGCGCGCGCGAATGCCTGCCGGTGCTCGATGAGCTGGTCCGGCGCGGTGACCGCTACTGGCTGCTGACCCTGCACCCGATGTCGCCGCCGGACATGGTGCGCAGGTATCGCGAGCTGGCCGGCGAGCACGCCGCGTACCTCGAGGCGGAACGACTGCAGGACATGCTGCACGCGGCCGACGTGCTCGTGTGCGACACCTCGTCGGTGATCGAGGAGTTCGCCATGCTCGGCAAGCCGGTGGTTGCCGTCGGCCATCGCGAACCGCGCGATTTCATGCATGACATCCACTCCGCCGATCAGATCGATGTCGCCGTGCGTTCGGCCCTGGCCGCACCGCAGGCGCGCCGGGCCGGGATGGATGCCTACGCGGATGCGGTCCATCCCGCCCGCGACGGCCGATCGGCGCAGCGCGTGCTCGTTGCGGTCGAGGCCGCGCTGCGAGGGGAACTTGCCCCGGCGCGGCGGCGTCGGCCAAAGCCGTGGCGGCGTTGGTGGCGATCCTGGAAGATGCTGCGCGAACTGCTGCCCGGTTGACCCCGAGCGCCGTGAGCGGGCGCACACCGGTTACCCGGGCGACTCCGCTAGACTCGAGATACGACCACTGCTGGGGAGCGATGTAATGGGTGCATCGGTTTTTGGACGTCGTGCGCATCAAGGCGCACTGGGGATCGCCGCGTTGACGTTGTTGTCGATGGCGCATGCCGCCACGCCGGATCGCGAGGCGATCCAGTCGCAGGTGACCAAGCGGCACGACACCGCGGTGAGGGCCTTGCAGGAATGGATCGCGCTGCCGTCCATCGCGGCGGAAGATCGCAATGCGAAGCAGGGCGCCGAATACATGGCCAAGCTCGCGCGCGACGCCGGCTTCCAGCATGTCGAGATCGTCGAAACCGGCGGCAAGCCGGGCGTGTTCGCCACGCTCGACGCGGGCGCGCCGACCACCGTCGGCGTCTACTTCATGTACGACGTCAAGCAATACGAACCGGCGGAATGGTCCTCGCCGCCGCTTGAAGGACGCTTCGTCGACAAACCGGGCTTGGGCAAGGCCATCGTCGGTCGCGGCGCGACCAACCAGAAGGGGCCGGAGACCGCGTTCCTGACGGCGCTGCAGTCGATCCGCGACGCGAAGCAGACCATGCCCGTCAACCTCGTCCTGGTGGCTGAAGGCGAGGAAGAAATCGGCTCTCCGAACATCGGCAAGCTCGCCCTGCGCCCGGACATCCAGGCCGCGCTGAAGAAGAGCATCGGCGTGTTCATGCCGATGGGCCTGCAGGATCCGACCGGCGCGGTGACCGTGAATCTCGGCGCGAAAGGCGTCGTCGAGCTGGAACTGGTCGCCGACGGTACGGCGTGGGGGCGCGGCCCGTCGAAGGACGTGCATTCTTCGTTGAAGGCGATGGTCGACAGCCCGGCGTGGCGGCTGGTCAAGGCGCTCGATACGCTGGTCTCGGAAGACGGCAACACCGTGGCGATCGACGGTTTCCCCACGCCCGCGCCGTTGACGACGCAGGAGCGGGCGATGATCGCCAAGTCGACCGCCACGCGCGATGAGGCCACCGCACACAAGTCGCTCGGCGTTCCGCGCTGGATCGACGATCTGCCGTGGGAGAAGGCCAACGAGCGCCTCGTCTCGCAGCCGACCGTCAACATCCAGGGGCTCGTCGGCGGCTATACCGGGCCGGGCGGCAAGACCGTGCTGCCGCATCGCGCGGTGGCGAAGATCGACATGCGGCTGGTGCCGCCGATGACGCGCGACGGCGCCGTCGAGGCGTTGAAAGCGCATCTGGCCAAGCGCGGCTACGGCGACATCGCCGTCAATGTCAGCGGCGGCTACGACCCCACCACCACCGACGCCGACTCGCGCCTGATTCAGGCCCAGGTCGCGGTGTTGCGTCGCAGTGGCGTGGAGCCGCTGATGTGGCCGCGACTGGCGGGTTCGTACCCGGGCTTCGTTTTCACGCAACCGCCGCTGTCGCTGCCGGCTGGACATTTCGGCCTGGGTCATGGCGGCGGCGCGCACGCGCCGGACGAGTTCTTCCTGATCGAATCGAGCAACCCGAAAGTGCAGGGCTTCGATGGCGCGGTGATGTCCTACGTGGACTACCTGTACGAACTCGGCCGCCCGACGGCTAGCGCGACCACGGCGAAGTAGGGTTTCAGGCGACCACCGCGCGCGGCGCATGCCGCGCGGCAGGTGGCCCTGGGTTCAAACGATTTCGACCGCGCGCGCAGGGCTCGCGACGACCGCGTCGGCGCGCGTGCGATCGTGCACATGCGAAGCCGGCGTGCGGTCGATCATCAGGCTGAGCAGCTCGGGACGGCTGTAGTGTCCGCGCGCATCCATGAGGCGCTTGCGCGCGCTGATCAGCGAAAAATCGAGATCGGCGATCACGTGGCCCTCACCGGATGTCAGCGGTTCGCCGAGCAGGCGCCCTTCCGGATCGACGATGGCGGTGAAGCTGCCGCCGGAGATGGGGCCGATCGGCCCGCCGGTGTCCTTGGCGATCTGCGCCTGCTGCTCCGGATCGAGCCACGCGGTCGCATTGACGACGAACGCCGCCGATTCCAATGCGTGCTGGCGGATGTTCACTTCGGTCTGTTCGGCGAACAGCGGGCCGGCGAACGAGCCGGGGTACATCGCCGAATGGATCTGCTCGCCGTCGGCGATCAGCGCGTAGCGTGCGAGCGGCAGATAGTGCTCCCAGCATGCGAGCTGGCCGACGCGGCCGACCGCGGTGTCGACCGCGCGCAGCTCGGAGGCGTCGCCCTGGCCCCACACCATGCGCTCGTGATAGGTCGGCGTCAGCTTGCGACGGCGCTGGACGAGCGTGCCGTCCGCGTCGAACAACAGCTGCGTGTTGTAGATCGTGTTGCCGTCGCGTTCGTTGACGCCGATGGAGACGACCATTTTCGCCTCGCGCGCGGCCGCGGCGATCGCGTCGGTGTCGGGCGAGGGCACGGTGACCGACTCCTCGAGCAGGCGCTGGTGCTCCTTGCCCATCTGGAAGGGCGCCTGCACGAAGGAGAAGTACGGGTAATAGGGAACGATGGTCTCGGGGAACGTCGCGAACTGGACGCCCAGGCGGCCTAGTTCACGGATCTTGTCGACGACCTTTTCGATCGTGCCCGCGCGGCTGTAGAGCACGGGACTGATCTGGACGGCAGCGGCTTTGACGATGGTCATGGTGATTCCTCAGAGTGGTGTATATACAACATGTAGAACGATCATCCGGGGAGCGCATCGACCGGGAGCCCGGCGGCCAGATCGACGACGGCAGTTGCGCCGTGCGGGCTGAGCATCCGCTTGGCCTTGGCCTGGGCCGATCGCCATGCCGGCATCGCCTCGGTCAGCAAGGCGCGGCCCGCCGTCGAAATGACGATAGGGCGGCTGCGTCCCTTGTCCGGAACGCGCTCCTCGGCCCATCCCTGGTCGAGTACGAGTTGCAGGTTTCGCGTGGAGGTCGAGCGTTCCTGGTGGTTCGCGCGACCGATCTCCGCCCGGCTCGCGCCCTCCATGCGTGCGATGAGCACGAGCAGCGAAAACTGCGAGGCGTTCAGGCCGAACGGGCGCAATTCCTGGTCGAAAAGGTTGGTGAGAACGCGCGAGATGCGGCGCGTGCGCGTCATCAGGCAGTCGCCGATGACTTCGTTAACCAAGGCGTGCAGGTTCTCGGGTTTCGGCTGCGGTTTCGTCTTCATGGCGCGCACTATGGTGTATATACACCACCAGGTCAACGCCCAGCGCAGACCGACCGACGAGCGGTCGCTTGTCTGGCGGGAGGCCTCGCCTGAATGGCCGCGCGGCCCTGCAAAGGGCGACGGCAATCAGCCCTCGCCGGTCTCGCGCTTTGCGGAAACTGGCCCGTCGCAGCGCTCACAGAACGAAGTGCCGCCACGGGACCAATGCCACTCGACCGCCCGCCTGGCGCCGGATAGCCTCGGGCACTTCTGTCCCGTCGGAAAACCCGCATATGCCGTCTTCTTTGCGCCTGAGCCTTGCCATCGCGCTTGGCCTGGCTTCATCCGTTTCCCTGGCCGCCGACCGCCCGGCCGGCAAGGCCCAGCTCGGCGATTTCGGCGTCGACCTGAGCGCGCGCGATCTGTCCGTGAAGCCCGGCGACGACTTCAACTCCTACGTCAGCGGCGCGTGGCTGAAGACCTACGAACTCAAGGATTACGAGACCTCGTACGGCTCGTTCAACCAGTTGCGCGACCGCTCCGAGGAGCAGGTGCATGGTTTGATCGAGGATCTGCAGGGACGCACCGACCTGGCATCGGGCAGCAATGGCCAGAAGGTGCGCGACTACTACGCCAGCTACATGGGCCGCACCGCGCGCGACGCCGCCGGTATCGCGCCGCTGCAGCCGGTGCTCAAGCGCATCGCCGCGATCGATTCGAAGGCCGCGCTCATCGCCGCCTTCGCCAACAGCGATCTCGACGCCAGTGCGTCCCCGGTGCGCCTGGGTGTCGACCTGGACCGCAAGAACCCCGACCAGCATCTGGTGAGTCTGGGTGTCGGCGGCCTGGGCCTGCCGGACAAGGATTACTACCTCAATCCCGATGCGCGCTTCGTCGCTATCCGCAGCGCCTACGTCGAACACATCCAGCGCATGCTCGGCTTCGCCGGCGCGGCAAACAAGGGCGATGGCAAGGCGCGCGCCGAGAAGGTGCTCGCGCTGGAGACGGCACTGGCGAAGCCGCAGTGGGACCGCGCCAAGCGCCGCGACCGCGACAAGACCTACAACGTGGCGACGTTCGCGCAGCTGCAGCAGCAGTTCCCGTCCTACGACTGGACCGCGCATCTCAAAGCGCAGGAAATGCCGCAGCCCGACCGCGTCAACGTGATCACTCCCGACGCTGTGCAGCCGGTGCTCGACGTCATCGCCGCCACGCCGTTGCCGGTGTGGCGCGACTACCTCGCCTTCCACGCCATCGACGGCAACGCCGAACTGCTCAGCCGCGCCATCGACGACGCCTCGTTCCAGTTCAACGGCAAGGTGCTCGGCGGCCAGAAGGCGCAGAAGGACGACTGGAAGCGCGCGGTGGCGATGGTCGGCGCGAAGGAAGGCCTCGGCGACGCGGTGGGCGAGCTGTACGTCGCGCGCTACTTCAAGCCCGAGTCGAAGGCCGCCATGGACAAACTGGTCGAGAACCTGCGCGCCGCGCTGCGCCAGAACATCCAGAAGCTCGATTGGATGGGCGAAGACACCAAGGCCGAGGCCTACCGCAAGCTCTCGACCTTCCGGCCGAAGATCGGCTATCCGCAGAAGTGGACGGACTACTCCAGCGTCACCATCGCGGCCGACGACCTGGTCGGCAATGCCATCGCGATGCGCCGCTTCGATCGCGCGGACGAGAACCGCCGCGTCGGCCAGAAGACCGATCGCGACGAATGGCGCATGACGCCGCAGACCGTCAACGCGTACTACAACTCGACGTTCAACGAGATCGTCTTCCCCGCCGCGATCCTGCAGCCGCCGTTCTTCGACGTGAACGCCGATCCGGCGGTGAACTACGGCGGCATCGGCGCGGTGATCGGCCACGAAATGGGCCACGGCTTCGACGACCAGGGCAGCAAGTCCGACTCGGCCGGCGTGCAGCGCAACTGGTGGACCGACGCCGACCGCGCGCGCTTCGACCAGCGCACCAAGGCGCTGGGCGCGCAGTACGACGCCTATTGCCCGCTGCAGGGCCAGTGCGTAAATGGCGCGCTGACGATGGGCGAGAACATCGGCGACCTGGGCGGCATCTCGATGGCGTACACCGCCTACCGCCTGAGCCTGGGCGGAAAGCCGGCGCCGGTGATCGATGGCCTGACGGGCGACCAGCGCTTCTTCCTCGCCTTCGGTCAGATCTGGAAGGGCAAGTACCGCGACGAATCGCTGCTCACGCTGATCAAGACCAACCCGCATTCGCCCGGGATGTACCGCGCGAACGGCCCGGTGCGCAACTTCGATCCCTGGTACAAGGCGTTCGACGTGAAGCCCGGCGATGCGCTGTACCTGGCGCCGGAACAACGCGTGCGCATCTGGTGACGGACCTGCGACGCGGCGGAGCGCGTTCTCCGCCGCGTCGCATCTCGGTGTCTTCGTAGATCCGGTCAGGTTCCGCGCAGGTCCGGTGCAGGCGGACGACGGTCTGCGCGATCGCCGCGCAAGACGGCGCGCAGGCGCCGCAATGGCGACTTCAGCGGCAGCGCAAGCCGACGATAGAAGAACGACAGCACGCGTCGCGAGCCCGGGACGCGGCGCGCCAGGCCCTCTTCGATGGTGTACACGCAGGGCGCGCACACGCCGCAGGGCCGACCGCGCACCGGTGTGTGGCAGAACCAGGTCATCTCCATGATCTCGCTCCAGCCCGCCGCTTGCGCCTGGCGCCCGACCTCGACCTTGTCGACCCAGAACAACGGGAAGCTGAAGCAGCCGAAGAGCGTGAACTCGACGGACGGCGCGCGCGCGGGATCCACGCGCACGCTGCGAAAGCCGCCGGCATGATCGAACTCCACCGCGCGCGTGCGCAGCAGCGCCTGCACCTTGTCGTCGACGTGGACGCCCAGTTCCATATCCCGCAGGCCGTGTTGCCTGCAGAACGCCGGCAGCCACGCATACTGGCTGCCGATGAAAGAACGCCTGCGGATTTCGCGCAGCGCGTCGGCGATGTCCGCATCCACCGCGATATCGGGAACCGCCGCCTTGCGAATCGGCGCCAGCAGATCGCGCGTGTGCGGGTGGTCATCGCGCAGCCGCTCGGCGATTCGCGCCATCGTCGCCAGTTCTATGTCGGTGGAAGGCCGCGTCGGATCCTCGATGTAATAAGGCACGACCGGGACGCGATGCAGCAGCAACAGCTGCAACAGGCGGAACGTGGAGTCCCAGCCTCCGGTCCACAGCAGGTTGACACCGACATCGTCGGCGCTGACGCGCGATGCTTGCATCGAACAGGGCATTCCCGTCGGCGATCGCGATGGCATGAGCGATCTTCACACGCAGCCTCGCACGCGCTTCGTAAAGGAAGATGAATCGTGGCTGTTGGCGAAGCAAGATGAATGCGCGCGGATGTGAAGCGAATCTTCGCAAACGTGACGGACATCGACGATAAGGCTGAATTCGCAGCGAAAACGAGACATGCGGGTCAAGGTGAAGTGAACCTTGCCATGATTCCTTGCGGGTATGCTCCAGCCGAATTTCGTGATTCGTTCCCTCCACGCCGCCATAGCGATATCGCGCAGCGGCCCTCAATCGGACTGGATGAATGTCATTGGAAAACAGCCTGAGCCCGCTCGCCGCGCCATCGCTTCCCGTTATCGAGATGCACACGGGAGAATGGGACAGGCGAACGTTCTGGGAGTTCGCCGATGCAGCCAAGGCGGCGACCGAGGCGCTGGCGGCACAGAAGATGAAGGCGCTCGAAGGCATGCCCGTCGAGGCGCTGCGCCAGTTCTGCACGCAATACCGCTTCTTCACCATCGAGTACATCAGCGACCTAGCGTTGCTGCTGGCGAAGCTTCCATTCGGTGGCCTGCGCAGCCTGCTCAGCCAGATCCTGTCGGAGGAGTTGGGCGAAGGCGATGCATCGCGCGCGCACCCGGAGATCTACGATCGCTTCCTCGCCAGCATCGAGGTGCCGCGCGAGCGGCTCGACCAGGGCTTGGCGGCGAACCGCAAGATCCTTGGCGCGCTGACCGCGCAGCTGTGGCGCCGCGATCCCGCGTTTGGTGTGGGGCTGCGCGGTATGGGCGGCGAATGCCTGTGCCAGACGTATCTGTCGGTTATGTTCGAGCACCTGCGGCTGCATCCGTATATGCAGGAAAACACCGACCGCATCGATTGGGAGTTCTGGACCATCCATACCGGCGAAGAGGACATCGTCCACGGCGAGCTCACCCGCGCGGCCATCGATCGTTACATCCAGGAGGAACCCGGTGCGTTGCCGGACCTCGCGCAGGGATACGAGCGCAGCATCACCGCGTGGAATCAGTTCTGGCAGAACATTTTCGACGCGTGCCTGCCGAAGCAGCGGGCCGTGTCGTGAGCATCGCCCAGTTTCATCTCGCCTTCCCCGTGCGCGACCTCGACGAGGCGCGCCACTTCTACGGCGACGTCATCGGTTGCCCCAAGGGCCGCAGCGACGTGTCGTACCAGGACTTCGACTTCTTCGGCCATCACCTCGTCGCCCACATCGCCGCCGACGGCTCGCCGCTGCAGGCCGGTCGGTTCGATGGCGAAGCGGTGCCGGTGCCGCATTTCGGCATGAACCTCGGCCGCGAGGCGTGGGAGACGCTCGCCATGCGATTGAAGGAAGCGGGCGTCGCGTTCCAGGAGGAGCCGCATCTGCGTCTGAAGGGCAAGCCCGGCCAGCACGTGACGATGTTCTTCTTCGATCCGTCGGGAAACGCGCTGGAGTTCAAGTCATTCGACGATCCCGAACAGACCTTCATTCCCTGAGGGGCAATCCGATGCGCGAAGCGCGCACTGCCGGCACCGGCGACGCATCATCACCGTCGGCCGCGCGCCGCGACGATCGCGCGCACGTGTTGCACTCGTGGTCGGCCATCGAGGGCAACGACCCCACCATCGTCGTCGGGGCGCAAGGTTCGTACTTCTGGGACGAGAACGGTCGTCGTTGGCTCGACTTCTCCAGCCAGCTCGTCAACGTCAACGTCGGCCACCAGCATCCGCGCATGGTCGCCGCGATCAAGGCGCAGGCCGAGCAGCTGTCCACGATCGCGCCGTACCACGCCAACGCGGCGACGAGCGAAGCCGCGCGCCTCATCGCCGAGGTCGCCCCGGGCGATCTCAGCCGCGTGTTCTTCACCAACGGTGGAGCGGAAGCGATCGAGAACGCGATCCGCATGGCACGCCTGCACACGGGCCGGCACAAGGTGCTCACGGCCTATCGCAGTTACCACGGCGCGACCGCTGGCGCGATCACGGCATCGGGCGATCCGCGGCGCTGGCCGTCGGAGCCGGGCGCGCCGGGGTTCGCGCGCTTCTGGGGGCCGTATCCCTACCGGTCGGCATTCCATTCCAGCGACGTCGCGCAGGAATGCGAGCGCGCGCTGGCGCACCTGGCCGACACGATCATGGTCGAAGGCCCGCACACGATCGCCGCGATCGTGCTCGAAAGCGTGGTCGGCGGAAACGGCATCCTCGTGCCGCCGGACGGTTACCTGCAAGGCGTGCGGGAGCTGTGCGACGAGCACGGAATCGTGATGGTCGCCGACGAGGTGATGGCCGGGTTCGGCCGCTGCGGCGAGTGGTTCGCGATCGACCGCTGGCGGGTGGTGCCCGACCTCATCACCTTCGCCAAGGGCGTCAACTCCGGCTACGTTCCGCTGGGGGGCGTGATCATGCGCGATGCGATCGCGGCGAGTTTCGCCACGCGCGCCTATCCCGGCGGACTGACCTATTCGGGCCACCCGCTCGCGTGCGCGGCGGCGGTAGCGTGCATCGGCATCTACCGCGAGGAGTCGCTCGTCGAACGCGCGCGCGCGCTGGGCGACACGGTGATCGGTCCTGCGCTGCATCAGATGCGTGCGACGCATCCTTCGATCGGCGATGTGCGCGGCCTCGGCGCGTTCTGGGCGGTCGAACTGGTGCGCGACCGCACCACCCGTGAACCGCTGGTACCGTTCAACGCAACCGGAGCGGCCAATGCGCCGATGGCGGAATTCGCAGCGCAGTGCAAGCGCCTGGGGCTGTGGCCATTCGTCGTCGCCAATCGGCTGCACGTCGTGCCGCCGTTGAACATCGACGAGGCGGACCTGCGCGCGGGCCTGGCGATCATCGACGAAGCGTTGCACGTCGCCGATCGACATTGCGTGGAATAGCGACGCAGCCCCTCAATCCTGCACGCGGACCGTGGCCGACATGCCCGGGCGCAGGGCGACGAGCCGGTCCGGCGCGCCCATCAGTGCGATGCGCACCGGTACGCGCTGCACGACGCGGGTGAAGTTGCCGGTCGCGTTGTCGGGCGGCAACAACGCGAACTGTGCGCCGCTTGCGGGCGACAGGCTCTCCACGCGTCCGCGGAAGGCGGCGCCGGGAACGGCATCGATCGCAACGTCCACGGGCGCACCCAAGCGCATGCCTTCGAGCTGCGTTTCCTTGAAGTTCGCCACCACCCACAGTTCCGGCGGTACCAGGCCGATCAGTGGCGTTCCGGCCTTCACGTACTGGCCGGGTCGCGCAGCGCGTTCGCTCACGCGGCCATCGACCGGCGCACGCACGAAGGTGCTGTCCAGATCGATCTGCGCCAGCGTCACGTTCGCACGCGCGGCATCGATGTCGGCCAGCAATTGCGGGCGCTGGCTCTCCAGGACCTCGATGCGCTGATGTGCGGCGACCAGGTTGGCCTGCATCTCGGCGACGCGGGAGGTCGCGGCCTGCGCCGTGGACGCGAGTTGGTCGAACTGCGAGGCGGCGATCAACTGGTCGCCCGCCAGCTGCTCCGCGCGAACGGCGTCGCGGCCGGCGCGCCCCGCTTCCGTCGACGCTTCGCCCACTGCGGCCTGCGCCTGGCGCACGACGGCGCGCTGGAGTTGCACCTGCGCCTCGAGGTTGCCCACCGCTGCCTTGCGTGCCGCCAACGCGGCCCGGGCCTGTTCCAGGCGCGCTCGAAAATCGCGGTCATCGATGCGGAACAGCAGATCGCCAGCCTTCACCGTCTGGTTGTCGCGCACCATCACGCGTGTGACGTGGCCGGAGACCTTGGGGCTGATCTGGGTGACATCGCCGCGCACGTAGGCGTTATCGGTGTAATGGCGATCCCAGCCCTGCACGAGGCCTCCCGGCGACAGCGTGGTGCCGACCGCGGCGGTCGCCAGCACGGCCGCGGCAAGACCGGCCAGGGTGGAAGTTCGAAGTTTCATGGCGCATCTCCGGGACGCGAACGGGAAAGCGGAAGGCAAGGGCCGAGCAGCGCGATGCCGATGAGGGCGGCGATGGCCACCACGGCCGCCAACGCGAACGCGTCGTTCACCGCAAGCAGCCACGCCTCGCGCCGCACGGCGGCGCCGAGTTGGGCGATGGAGGCGGAGCCCGCGATGTCGTCGGCGAAGCGCGAAGACCAGGCGGCGGTGCTCGCGGACAGGCGTTCGCTCGTGCCGGATTGCAGCCACGACACGTGTTCGACCAGCGCGTTGGAATGCAGCTTCTCGCGCTCGATGGTGAAGTGCGACAACAGCCCGATCCCCATCGTCGAGCCGCCCAGCGTGGTGAGGTTGAAGGCGATGGTCGCGGTCGGTCCGTGCTCGGGCCTGAGCGTGGACGCGCCGAACATGAGATTGGGAACGGCGAACAGCATCTGGCCCACGCCGATCAGCATGAGGTTGCCACGCAACTGTTCGCCTCCGACCAGGCCGGTCGACGCGGCCGACAGCGCGATGCCGAGCGCGAACAACAACACACCGGCGGCCATGAGAACGCGCCCGTCCACGCGATGCAGCAGTCGCCACACCAGCGGGAAGATCGCGATCTGCGGCAACAGGGACCATGCCAGCGCCTGCGAAACCTGCAGCGGGCGGGCGCCCTGCGCCTGCGCCAGCAGCAGCGGGACCAGGTAGAGCGAAACGGCGAAGGTGGATCGGAATGTGAGGTTGAGCAGCAGCGACAGGCCGAACCTGCGCTCCATCACTTTCGCGATGTCGATAATCCGCAGCGTCGAATGACGGTGCGCGACGGCGAAGCCGATCGTTGCTCCGGCGGCGATAGCGAGGGTCCACGCAATGAGGTCGCTCTCCAGCCAGAAACGCCGAGCGCCCTGGCTCAGCACCAGCATCAACGCGCCGCAGGCCAGCGCGAGCAACGCGATGGCGGGCCAACCGGTCCGCAGCCCTTCGCGGTTAAGCGGAGCAATCGGCATCCATCGCAACGCGGCGAGCGCCAGCAACGTGGCCACCCAAAGCGGCACCAGGAACAGCCCGCGCCAACCCAGCGCGACCTCCAGCGGCGCGGACACGACGGGTCCCGTGTTCGCCGACACCAGCAGGACGAACGCCAGCAATGCAATGCCCCACAGGCGCTGCGCGCCCGTGCACAAGGTGAAGACGGCGGCGAAGGCGATCGGACCGAACGTGCCGCCGGCGAGGCCCTGCAGCGCACGCGCCACGAGCATCGTCGGCAGCGACGTCGCCATCGCGCTCAACCACGCGCAGACGGCGAACCACGCCGCAGCCGCCACGAAGTATCGGCGCAGCCCGAGCGTCTTGAGCAGCGCGGGCGATACCGCGATACCGGCGAGGCTGGCGACGGTGTAGACGGTGGTGATCCATGACGCCTCGTCGGCCGATGCGCCGAGGCTGCCCTGGATGTCGGCGAGGTTCGCCGTGGCGAACTGCGCCGCCATGTTCGCAACGAACGAACCGGCCAGCGCGATCGCCACCGCCGGAGGAAGGCTCGTGGTGTCGGCGGCGGCTGCGACGGTGGTGGTTTGCGTGGTCATGGCGGTGCGTCGGCAGAAGATGCGGTCCGCCGGCGCGCGATGCGGCTGCGCCGGCGGACGATGCGATCAGGACGTCGCGGTGGCGTAGCGCGCGGCGGGCTGCGAGCGCGAGAGTCCCGGCTCCAGCGCCCTGCGTGCACGTTCGAAGGCGTCCCAGTCGGCGATGTCGGGCAGCGCGGGGATCGTCACGGTCTCGCCCTGTGCGAGCCCGGCGAGCGCGGCGTCCACCATGTCCTGCGCGGACATCACGATCTCCTGCGGCAGGTGCGTCACTGGCAGGCCGGCCACGTCCCAGAAGTCGGTGGCGGTGGCGCCCGGCAGCACGGCCTGCACGCGCACGCCCTTGTCGGACAGCTCGTGCTGCAGCGACTGCGAGAACGCCAGCACGTACGCCTTGCTCGCCCCGTACACGCCGTTGAGCCGCTCCGGCGCTAGCGCGACGATGGAGGCGATGTTGATGATCGTGCCCTTGCCGCGCGCCACGAACGCCGGCGCGACCGCGTAGGCCAGCCGCGTCGGCACGTTCACGTTGAGCGCGATCATGCGGTCCATCTCCGTCACGTCGGATTGCAGCAGCGGCGCGGTGGCGCCCACGCCGGCGTTGTTGACCAGGACGGTGATGCTGGCATCGCGCCGGAGCACCTCCTCGACGCGGGCGAGGTCCTCGGGGCGGGTCAGATCGGCGGCGAGCGTCTCGACCGAGCGACCGGTGCGGGTGGTGAGTTCCTGCGCCAGCGCGCGCAGCTTGTCGGCACGGCGCGCGACCAGGATCAGGTCGTGGCCGGCGCGGGCCAGGCGTTCGGCATAGATGGCGCCGATGCCCGAGGACGCGCCGGTGACCAGCGCCGTGCCTTGATGAATGCGGGTGTTCATGGGGGAGGTCCGGTGAGCCGGCGGATGCCGGGTGCGGAACGGAATCTAGACCTCCTTGCCTATGGCGCAAATGTCGTATATACCTCGTTTCAGGTCATGCCGTTCAAGCGCATGTCCGGAGGCCGCCATGCTCACCATCGGATTCGTCCTGCCGCCCGGATTCCAGATCATGGGACTGGCGGCGGCGTCCGCGTTCGAACTGGCCAACGCGACGGCGAAGGACGCGCTGTACGGCATCCGCACCCTGTCCGAGGACGGCGCGAGCGTGTCCAGCTCGCTGGGCGTGCCGGTGCAGACGCGCTCGCTGTCGCGGCAGAAGCTCGACACCCTGATCGTCACCGGCCTGCTGCATCCCGCGCCGTCGAGCCCGGGGCTGGTCCGGCAGGTGCGTCGGGCGGCGCAGACCACGCGCCGCATCGCATCGGTGTGCACGGGCGCCTTCATTCTCGGCGAGGCCGGGCTGCTCGACGGGCGGCGCGTGACCACGCACTGGATCCATGCGCGGCAGTTGCAGTCGCAATTTCCCGACGCCATCGTCGAGGACGACCGCATCTTCATCATCGACGGTGCGCTGTGGACCTCGGCCGGGATGAGCGCGGGCATCGACCTGGCGCTGGGCATGATCGAGAAGGACTTCGGCGCCGATCTCGCCCGCTCCGTTGCGCAGAAGCTGGTCGTGTACCACCGCCGTGCCGGTGGGCAGTCGCAGCATTCGGCGTTGCTCGACCTGGACGCGAAGAGCGATCGCATCCAGAGCGCGCTGAGCTATGCGCGCAGCAACCTGCGCGCAGCGTTGTCGGTGGAGGAACTCGCGGACGCCGCCCACCTGAGCCCGCGCCAGTTCAGCCGCGCGTTCCGCGCCGAGACCGGGCAGTCGCCGGCGAAGGCGGTCGAGCACATGCGCGTGGAAGCGGCACGCGTGATGATTGAACAGAGCCGGCATTCGATGGACGAGGTCGCCGCCGAAACGGGTTTCGCCGACACCGAGCGCATGCGCCGTGCCTTCCTGCGCGCCTTCGGCCAGCCACCGCAGATGCTTCGGCGGAGTGCGCGGCTCGCGGGCGCGTGAACCGGGCGGGGTATTTGCAAAGCCGGTCAGCTTGACCGAGGTCAGGATCGGCGGCGCGCAGATCATTACAATGCGTCCCCGATGCGCACCCCCGCCTTCCACAACCGCATGGCCCTGCTGGCGCTCGCCGCCATGCTGCTGCTGTTGGCGCTGCCGACGGTGGGGCGCGTGCTCGCCGGTTCGTCGGCGAACTCGCAGGGCGTGTGGGCGCAGATGTGCACGATGGCCGGGCTCAAGCTGGTGAAGGTCGCGCCCGACGCCAATTCGATCGACCCGCCCGCGCCGAAGCCGATGCCCGGCGACGATTGCGCCTACTGCCCGGTACTGGGCGGACTGGTCCTGCTGCTGGCGTGGACGCTGTTTGCCGCTCCGCAGCAGGCGCGGGCGACGCCGCCATCGTGGCGCACGCTGCTGCCGCGTACGTTCGAGCACCCCAGCGGGCTGGGTTCGCGCGGTCCACCGATGGCCCTCTGAAAGCCACGTCCCTCATCCATTGAGTTGCGCGCGCGACGGGTTCGCGCGCGTCCCCGTGCTTTTGGAGTTTCCATGTCGAAGTTTTCCTTCGCGGCGCCGTGTGCGTCGCGTCTGGCCGTGGCCGTCGCCCCGGTCCTGGTGCCCCTTGCCTCCGCCATCGCGGGCCCCGCGCCGGAGCCGTCCACCACGCTCGATGCCGTGCAGGTGCGCGGCGTGCGCCCCGAGCTGGCCAGCGCCGAGTCCCTGAAGCAGGCGCGCGAACGCCTCGACCAGCGCGCCGGCGCGACCGCGCTCGTCGACGCCGATGCTTACCGCGACGGTCGCGTGAGCACGCTCACCGATGCGCTGGGCTACGCGCCGGGCGTGTTCGTGCAGTCGAGATTCGGCGCGGAAGAGGCGCGGCTGTCGATCCGTGGATCCGGCGTGCAGCGCACCTTCCACGGTCGCGGCATCGCAGTCCTGCAGGACGGCGTGCCGCTGAACCTCGCCGACGGCGCGTTCGACATGCAGGCCATCGAGCCGCTCGCCGCCCGCTACATCGAGGTGTACCGCGGCGCAAACGCGCTCGAATACGGCGCCGCCACGCTCGGCGGTGCGATCGACTTCGTCTCGCCGACGGGTTTCGATGCGGCGATGCTGGACGCGCGCGTGGAAGCCGGCAGTTTCGGCTACCGGCGCCAACAGCTCGCCGTCGCCGGCGCCACCGCGAAGGCCGACGGATTCGTCAGCCTCAGCGGCCTGCAGCAGGACGGCTATCGCGCCCATTCGCAGCAGGAGAACTACCGCCTGTTCGGCAACGCCGGCTATCGTTTCAGCGACACGCTCGACGGACGCGTCTATCTGACCCACGTCGACACGCGTTCGGAACTGCCTGGCAACCTCACGCTGGCGCAGTCCAAGGCAGATCCGCGTGCGGCCAACACCGGCAACGTCGCGCTCGATCAACGCCGCGATTTCCGCCTCGACCGCATAGCCGGAACGCTCGGCTGGGCGCCGTCGCAAGGGCGCACGCTCACCGTGTCGACATGGCTGTCGGACAAGTCGCTGCACCATCCCATCTACCAGGTGCTGGACCAGGACAGTCGCGACGTCGGCATCGATGTGCGCTGGCGCGGCGAAGGCCAACTCGTCGGTCGCCGCAATGTGCTCGTCGCCGGCTTCACGCACACGCGTGGCAACATCGACGACGATCGTTTCGTCAATGTCGGCGGACATGCGGGCGCACGCACCAACCGGTTCAACCAGCGTGCGACAAACACCCAGGCGTACGTCGAGAACCAGACCTGGCTCGATACGCGTTGGGTGCTGGCGCTGGGCGCGCAGGGATTGCATTCCATGCGGCGTTCGCGCGACGGGTTCATCACCGGCGGTCGCGACGAAAGCTTCGACGTCGACTACACCGGCGTCAGCCCGAAGCTGGGCGTGCGTTACCTCCTCGACGACTCCACGCAGTTGTTCGCCAATGTCAGCCGCAGCCTGGAGCCGCCGAGCTTTGGCGAGCTGACCGGCGGTCCCGGCGTCACCCAGGTGGACGAACAGAAGGCGACGACGGCGGAAGTCGGCGCACGCGTGCAGCGCGATGCCTTCTCGCTCGACGCGGCGCTGTACCGCGCGCGCGTGGACGGCGAGCTGCTGGCGCTGACCGACGGCAACGGCAATCCGCTGGGCACGGTGAATGCCGACCGCACGATCCACCAGGGCCTTGAACTCGGCCTGGGCTGGCGCCTGCGGGAACAGTGGCTGCTATCGGTCAACTACCTGTGGAACGACTTCCGCTTCGACCACGACCCGGTGTACGGCGACAACGCATTGGCCGGCATCCCGCCGCAGCAGTTGCGCACGTCGCTGCGCTGGTCGCCGAACGATGCCTTGTACATCGCGCCGAATGTGGAGTGGGTGCCGCAGGACTACTGCGTCGACCACGCCAACACTTTCCGGGCGCCGGGCTACACGCTGCTCGGCCTGCGCGTCGGCGGGCGCCTCGCATCGCGATGGTCGTGGTTCGTGGATTCGCGCAACCTGACCGATCGCAAGTGGATCTCCAGCACGAATGTGGTCGCCGACGCGCGTGGGCAGGATCAGGCCAACTTCATGCCGGGCGACGGGCGTTCGGTGTACGTCGGACTGGAGTGGGCGATGCAGTGATGTTCCGACGAAGGCGATCCCCACCCCAACATGGGAGTGGGGATCGCGGGTTCGGTGCGCCGTGTTACGGCGACGCGGGGCGGACGCCGAGCAGATCCGACAGCCCCACGCGATGCAGCATCTCCGCGCGCAAGCGATCGGTCACGGCAAAGCCCACATCGGCGCCGTCCTGGGTCGGATCGACGTGAACGCGGAATGGGCGCGTCCCGCGCGGCGCGCCGACGATGTCGACGATGGCGTCGGCAACCAGGGCGGCATCGGCGTCTTCGGGCACGATCTCCGCGAAGGCCTTCTGCACCCGTTCGCCGAAGCCGGCGTACGGCCCGGCTTCGTACTCGGCGCCGCGCACTGCATCCTCGGGCTGGCCGCTGTGCGCGAAGTGATTGGTCCCGCGCGTGAAGGCGCCGGGCACGACGATCGACGTCTCGATGCCCCAGCGCGAGAGCTCGCGCGCGTACTGCACCGCGATCGCGTCCATCGCCGCCTTCGCGCCGAAGTAGGGCGCCAGGTACGGCGGCGTGCCGCCGGCGACGCTGCTGCTCGACACCCACACCAGCAGGCCGTCGCGCCGACCGCGCAGGTGCGGCAGGACCGCGCGATTCACGCGTTGGGTACTGAGCACGTTGACGTCGTACAGCTGCGCGTACTGTTCCGGCGTGAACGCCTCGGCGGGGCCGAACATCATGTGGCCCGCGTTGTGGATCACCGCATCGATGCGACCGGCCTGCGCGATGACGTGGGCGACGGCCTCGTCGACGGATGCCTGCGCTTGCACGTCCATCTCGACCGTGCGCAGGTCGGTGCCATGCTCGTGCGAGAACGCCTGCATCTGCTCGACGACCGCCGCGTTGCGCGTGGCGGTGTTGCGCATGGAGGCGTAGACGGTGTGGCCGGCGCGCGCGAGCGCTTCGGCGGTGAGGCGTCCGAAACCGCTGGAGGCGCCGGTGATGAGGACGACGGATTTCGTTTGGGTGGTCATGAGGATCCTCCGGCGATGCGCGTGCATCGGCATCGCGATGGCGATGTGGGGTTCAAGGAGTGAGGTTCAGACGATGCCGCCGTTCGCGCGCAGCACCTGGCCGTTGATCCATGCGCCGTCGGGTCCGGCGAGGAACGCGACGGTTGCGGCGATGTCTTCCGGCTGGCCGAGGCGTTCGAGCGGGGCCTGCTTGGCGAGACGGTCGATCACGTCCTGAGGCTTGCCATCGAGGAACAAGCGCGTCGCGGTCGGGCCGGGTGCGACCGCGTTGACGGTGATGTTGCGCCCGCGCAGCTCCTTGCTGAGGATCTGCGTCATGGACTCGACCGCGGCCTTGGTGGCGGCATACACGGCGTAGGTCGGTGGCGTCAGGCCGACGACGCTGCTTGACAGGTTGACGATGCGGCCGCCGTCGCGCAGACGGCGCGAGGCTTCGCGCAGGGTGTTGAAGGTGCCCTTGAGGTTGATCGCGATCTGGCTGTCGAACAGCGCGTCGTCGCTTTCGGCCAGCGTGGCCAGGCGCATGATGCCGGCGTTGTTGACCAGCACGTCGACGCCGCCGAACGCGGCCTGCGCGCCGTCGAACATCCGCGCGACGGCGGCAGGGTCGGATACGTCGGCCTGCGCGGCGACGGCGCGACCGCCGGCCTGTTCGATCTGCGCGACGAGGGAGTCGGCCTCGTCGGCCGCACCCGCGTAGTTGACGACGACCGTGAAGCCGTCCGCGGCGAGGCGGCGGGCGATGGCGGCGCCGATGCCGCGCGAGGCACCGGTGACGAGGGCGGTTCGGGGGGTGGTGTTCACGGGGAGCTCCGGGTCTGGCGCCGGCCGGGATCGGCGGCGTGGAGACAGTCTGGAACTCCCTCGTCCAGAGATAATCCACCTAGAATTGGCCGCACTGTTCGCATTCGGCGAACAATGGAGGCCCCTTGGACCGCTTCGACGCGATGCGCCTGTTCATCCGCGTGGTGGAGCGGCGCAGCTTCACCCAGGCGGCTCACGACATGGAGGTTCCGCGCTCCACCTGCACCAAAGTGATCCGCGAACTCGAGACCCGACTGGGCACGCGCCTGCTGCAGCGGACCACGCGCGTGGTCCGGCCGACGCTGGACGGCGAGGCGTACTACCACCGTTGTCTGGGCATCCTGGGCGACATCGAGGACGCCGACGGCGCCTTCCTCGGTGCCACGCCGAAGGGGCTGCTGCGCGTGGAAGTGCAGGGCACGATCGCGCGCCACTTCCTGCTGCCCGCGTTGCCGGCGTTCTTCGAGCGCTATCCGGACATCGAACTGTCGTTGAGCGAGAGCGATCGCTGGGTCGATCTCGTGCAGGAAGGCGTGGATTGCGCGTTGCGCTGGGGCCACCTGCGCGACAGCGAACTGGTGGCGCGGCAGGTGGCGATGCTCGACCGCCTGACCTGCGCCACGCCGGAGTACCTGGCGCGGCACGGTAAGCCGGAAACCCTCGAGGATCTGCACGGGCATCGCGTGGTCGGCATCCGCTCGATCACCACCGGCACGGTGACGCCGCTGGAGTTCATCGTCGATGGGCGCCAGCACGCGGTTTCGTTGCCCAGCACGCTGTCGGTGACGGGCACGGAAAGCTACCTCGCCGGCATCCGGCTCGGTTTGGGCATCGCGCAGGTGCCTGCCTTTCATGTCGAGGAAGACCTGCGTCGGGGCACGCTGGTGGAATTGCTGCGCGGCACGCCGCCGCCCTCGATGCCGGTTTCGTTGCTGTATTCGCGCACGCGCCAACTGTCTCCGCGGGTACGTGTGTTCCTGGACTGGGCAGCGCGTGAGTTTGCGGCACGTGCTGCCTCATCCGCCCACGCTCATCGCGGCATACCGTGACCGCTACACTCGACGCCCGCGACGCGCGCACCGACCATGACGCCTCGCCGATCGCGGCTTCCCACACCCTACTTCCGGAGTTCCGATGCATCGTGTTCCCCGCGCGCTCGTATTGAGCGCCGCGCTGTGCCTGTTCGCACCCGCCGTAGCGGCGCAGACCGAAACCAAGCCGGCCAACATCGGCGCGCTGATCGACGAGCAGACGATGCAGTCGGTCCGCCACAATCCCGAACTGCGAACGCTGCTGGGCCTGTCCGGCGACGGCATCGACCTGTCCGGGCAGCTCACCGACATCTCGCTGCCGCGTCGCGACGAGTTGCGCGCGCAGATGCGGCGCAACCTCGATGAGTTGCGCGCGGTCGATCGCGATCGCATCAAGGGGCAGGACCGCTGGAGCCTGGGCCTGACGACGTGGTTCTACGAGCGCCAGATCGAGATGATGCAGCCCGCGTGGGCGCCCGCCTGGCTGCCGGCGGGCGCCTCCACCTACGCGGTGGACCAGTTGTTCAGCGTGCCCGTTTCGCTGCCGCAGTTCCTCGAGAACCAGCACGCAGTGCGCAATGAAGCCGAAGCGCGCGCGTACGTCTCACGCCTGCACGCGGTGGCGACGAAGATCGACCAGGTGCGCGCGAACTTCGACATGCAGGCCGGAGCGGGCGCACTGCCGCCGCAGGTGGCGATGGAAGGCGCGGCCTCTCAGATCCGCGCGTTGATCGGGACCGACCCGGCGTCCAGCCCGCTGGTGATCTCGTTCCGTCGCAAGCTCGACAAGGTCGCCGCATTCACCCCCGCGCAGCGCGAGGCTCTGCTCGCGCAGGCGACGCTGGCCGTCCGCGATGACGCCAATCCCGCCTACGCGCGGCTGCTGGCACGGCTGGACGCGGAGATCGCACGCAAACCCGGCAATCGCGGCGTCTGGGCACTGCCCGGTGGCGACGCGTTCTACGACGCCGCGCTGCGCTGGAACACCAGCACGGACCTCGACGCCGACCAGATCCACCGCATCGGCGTGGACGAGGTGGCGCGCATCGAGAAGGCGATGGACGCACTGCTGCGCGCGCAGGACCTGCGCAAGGGCAGCGTCGGCGAGCGCATGTCGGCGCTGACGAAGGACGCGCGCTACCAGTACGCCGACTCCGACGCAGGGCGGGCCGAGTTGATCGGGGACATCAAGCGCACGCTCGCCGCGCTCGAGCCGCATATTCCGGCGTACTTCGGCCGCACGCCGCCGCAACCGCTGGACGTGCGCCCCGTGCCGAAGGAAGCGCAGGCGACCGCGCCGGGTGCGTACTACGTGCAGCCGGCGATCGACGGCTCGCGTCCCGGCATCTACTTCATCAACCTGGGCAACCTGGAAGCGAACACGCGCTGGAGTCTGCCCACGCTGACCTATCACGAAGGCTCCCCCGGTCATCACTTCCAGATCGCGATCGGCCAGACGCTGACCGATCTGCCGATGCTGCGCCGCAGCCTCAACCCCAGCGCCTTCACGGAGGGCTGGGCGTTGTACGCCGAGCAGCTCGCTTCCGAGATGGGCCTGTACCGCGACGATCCGTGGGGCGACCTCGGTCGCCTGCGCGCGGAGCTGTTCCGCTCGGTCCGACTGGTGGTCGATACGGGCCTGCATCGCAAGCGCTGGACGCCGGAACAGGCCATCGACTACATGCACGCGCACACGGGTATGCCCGTGTCGGAAGTGCGCACCGAGGTGTATCGCTACCTCGTCCAGCCCGGGCAGGCGTGTTCGTACAAGATCGGACACCTCAAGTTCGTCGAACTGCGCAAACGCGCACGCACCAAGCTGGGGGAGCGCTTCGATATCCGTGCCTTCCACGATCTCGTGCTGGGCAATGGTGCGATGCCGCTGGCCGTGCTCGAGGCGTCGGTGGACGACTGGATCGCGAGCCAGCGCGCTCCGGTCGCGAACGCGCGCTGACTTCGCCGACGGGGCCGCGGCAGGCGCGGTGAAGAGGTCGGGGCGGCCGACAACGCCCCGGCCCACTCATATCGCCTAGACTCCGCCCAGAAACCGCCGGAGGCAGGATGCGTCGAATTTCGGGTTGGCTGTGCGTGCCGCTGTGGCTGGCGATGGTCGCCGCCGCTCCTGCATTCGCGCAGGCCAAGACCAGCGCGATCGGCACCGATGCAGCGCCCAAGGGGCCCACCGCGATTCCGGTCGCCGATATCCCCATGCGCGCCGATGCGGACGAACGTCTCGCCGAGGCCGTCACCCTGCGCGCGCGCGAGGACGACCCGACCGACGAGCTCGGCCCGCGTCTGGACGCCATCGCCAAGTCGGTCGACGAGAAGGCGCGGATGTTCAAGCCGCGCGACCTGGCCGCCTTGCCGGTGATGCGCCTGGAGAGTTTCGAGCGCCATTGGAAGTTCGACGAACGCCGCTTCGCGCGCTGGCAGGACGACATGCGCGCGGCCACGTTGCCCTATGCACAGAACGCGGCGCAGCTGGCGCAGCGTCGTGCGGATTGGGAGGCCACGCAGGTCGCTGCGCGCGCGGGCAACATGCCGGCGGCGCTGGCCAACCGCGTCGATACGCTGGTCGCGCAGTTGAAGGCGGGCGAGCAGGCGTTGTCGGCACCGCTGGCCCGGCAGATCAGTCTCGGGCGCCGGGCCAACCTCGTCGACGCACGCATCCAGGTCGGACTGCGTTCGGTGGCCGAGGCGATCGAACGCATCGACCGTCGCCTGATCCGCCTCGACTCGCCGCCGCTGTGGGCCGCCGCGCGTGCCGCGGACGAAGCCGGCGCGATGACGTCGATCACCAACGGCATCAACATCGAAGGCCGCTTCCTGGCCGAGTACGGCGCCGCCGACTTCGGCAACCAGCGCGCCTTGCACGTGCTGCAACTGCTGCTGTTGCCGTTGCTGCTCTGGCTGGCCTGGCGCACGCGGCGTGCAAGCCGGCACGAGGCGGCCGCTGCCGAAGCCGGCCCCGACGCCCCTGCCACGGACGCCACGCCGACCGTGCACGACGCCACCACGCGTGTGCTGCGCCGGCCGGTGTCCTCGTGGCTGTTGTTGTCGATGATGGGCGTGCTGGTGTTCGAGCCCGACGCGCCGCTGCTGCTGCACCAGTTCGCGATGCTGGTGGCGTTGATCCCGGTGCTGCGCCTGCTCCCGCCGCAGAGCGAGCGCCTGCTGGGGCGCTGGCCCTACGTCGCCACCGCGCTGTATCTGCTGGAGCGATTGGGCTTCTTCTTCGTGGCCAATTCGCTGGTGTACCGCTGGTATCACCTGGCGCTGGCATCGCTGGCGCTGGTGATGACCGTGTGGCTGCTGTGGCGCGCGCGTGCCATGCAGCACTCCGGACTGGAGGGCCGCATCGGCCGCGCGGTGCACGTGGCCGCCTGGGTCAGCGTGGTCGTCCTGGCGATGTCGATCGTGTCGAACGTGGTCGGCAACGTGTCGCTGGCGGAGATGCTCAACAGCGCTGTGATCGACAGTGGCTACTTCGGCCTGGTGTTGTACGCGGGCATGACGGTCGCGGTCGCGCTGCTGCAACTGCTGTTCTCGCGCGGCGGCGACGCGCGGCTGCGCGTGGTGCGCGAGCACGCGACGCCGCTGCTCACGCTGATCGTGCGCCTGCTCACGCTGGCCTCGGTCGTCGGCTGGGTCGTGTTCGCGATGAACCGGTTCCGGGTGTTCCGCCCCGTTTACGCGTTCGCCGAATCGATCCTGACGCATGCGTTCCAGCTGGGCGAACTGTCGGTCAGCCTCGGCCACGTGCTGGTGTTCTTCGTCTCGGTGTACGTCGCGTTCTGGGCCGCCAAGACCACGCGCTATCTGTTGCAGGAGGAAGTGGTCACGCGCATGTCGTTGCCGCGCGGCGTGGGCAACTCGATCGCTTCTCTCACCTACTACGCCGTGCTGCTGTTGGGCGTGGTGGTGGCGCTGTCGGCAGCCGGCTTCAAGATGACGCAGCTGGCGTTCGTGTTCGGCGCGCTGGGCGTGGGCATCGGATTCGGTCTGCAGAACGTGGTGAACAACTTCGTCTCCGGCCTGATCCTGATGTTCGAACGGCCTATCCAGCCCGGCGACGTGGTCGAAATCACCGGGACCTCCGGTCGCGTGCGCGAGATCGGCATGCGCGCGACCACCATCAAAACCTTCGATGGCGCCGACGTCGTGGTGCCCAACGGCACGCTGCTGTCGGAGAAGCTGATCAACTGGACGCTGCTCGACCGCAACCGTCGTCTCGATGTCGATCTGGGCGTGGGCTACGACTCCGATCCGGCGCAGGTCACCGCGGTGCTGACGCGCGCGATCCTGCAGACGCCTGGCATCGTGTCCGATCCGGAGCCGGCGGTGCTGTTCATCGGCTTCGGTGCGAGCGCGCTGAACTTCAGCATCCGCGCCTGGACGTACGACTACGACAACTCCGCGACCATCCGCAGCGACATGGTCACGCGCGTCTTCGCCGCGCTGGCGAAGGCCGGTATCGAACTGCCGTTCCCGCAACAGGACGTGCACCTGCGCTCGGTGTCGGAAGAGGCCGGGGCGCGGCTCACGCGACGCCCGCGCGGCGTCGCGCAGGCAGGCCCCGAGGAGCCGTCGGGCGCCTGAGATCGGTGTGACGTGATCGTCCGGTCGGGCGGTTCGCCGCAACCGGACGGAGTTTACGCGCGCGTTACGCCTGCCCCTGGCGCGCGAATGGAGGCTTTACGCCCCCGCCGCCCAGAATTTCGCGGTGGCCGGATGGCCTCGTCGATACGAAGCAGGATCCATGAAACACGCGATTTTCCGTGCGCACGAGCTGCGTATGTACTTGCCTTTCGCCGCGCTCGCCATCGCCGGCGCGATGTCGCTGGGAGCGGCGCAGGCGGCCGAGCTGACCGGCAATGCCGCGCTGACCAGCGACTACGTCTGGCGCGGCACCACGCAGACGCAGGGCGACGCCGCCGCGCAGGCGGGCTTCAAGCTGGCCGGCGCCTCGGGCTTCTACGGTTCGGTGTGGGGCTCGAACGTCGAGTTCGCCCCTGATACGCATGCCAGCAGCGAGCTCGACTTCACCGTGGGCTGGGCCGGCCAGATCGCACCGGACTGGGCGCTGGACGTGAACGTGCTGCGCTACCAGTACCCCTCGACCACGGTCGACCTCAACTGGACCGAGCTCAACGGCACGCTCACCTACGCGGGCAACTACTGGCTCTCGCTGGGCTTCTCGCCCGAAGCGCTCGGCAGCGAAGAGAACGGAACCTACGCACAGCTCGGCGCGCGTTTCCCGGTCAACGACGCGTTCCGCATCGAAGCGGCAGCGGGCTACTACTTCCTCGACGACGTGTACGAGGAGAGCTATGCGCACGGCCAGCTCAGCGCGATCTGGGCGATCAAGGCGCCACTGGAACTGCGCGTGACCGCACACGGAACCGACTCCGCCGCCAAGCGGATCTTTGGCGACGACTACGCTGGCAGCCGCATCGAAGCGGCCGTCCAGGCGTCCTTCTAAGGAGCACCGACATGCCCGGCTGGCTTGCCTTCGTCTGCAGCATCGCGGTGGTCGTGGCCGCCGCGTACCTGCTCTACGTGATCCTTCGTCCAGAAGACTTCTAAAGGCACGTCGCGCCCGACCGGCGCGTCGTGAACGACCATGACCGAAACCGTCCTCGTAATCCTGTTCGCCGTGGCCCTGGGCTGGCCGCTCGGGCTCTATCTCGCACGCGTGATGCGGGGCGGGCGCGCGCCGCTCGATCCCGTGTTCGACCCCGTGGAACGCGCGATCTACAAGTTGCTCGGCACCGATCCCTCGCGCGGCATGACCTGGCGCGGCTATGCGAAAGCGTTCGCGCTGAGCAACCTCGTCGTGGGCCTGGTGGTGTGGGTGCAGTTCATGACCCAGGCCTGGCTGCCGCTCAATCCCGACGCCATTCCCAACATGCGCTGGGACACCGCGTTGCACACGATGGTGTCCTTCCTCACCAACACCAACCAGCAGCACTACTCCGGCCAGGCGCAGCTGAGCTATCTGTCGCAGATGGTCGGCATCGTCGGCCTGCAGGTGGTGACGCCGATGATGGGACTGGCGGTGGCGGTGGCGACGCTGCGAGGGCTCACGGCCGCGCGCTCAGGCGATGCGGCAGCATCGACTGCGGCCGTGAGCGACCGGCCAGGGACGGCCGGGCCGGGCGGTCCGGAGCCGGCGACGAGCCCCCATGGACGGCAGCAGCCAAACCTCCAAGGCGCTGGCCTAGCCAACACCGATCGCGACCTCGGCAACTACTGGGTCGACGTCACGCGAGCCACGCTGCGCTTCATGCTGCCGCTGTGCCTGCTGTGGTCGGCGCTGCTGACCTGGCAGGGCGTGCCGGCCACGCTGGAAAGCGGGCCGACGGTGGCGCCCATCGATGCATCGGTGGAGATGAAGGAGCAGAAGATTCCGCTTGGCCCGGTTTCGCCGATGGTGGCGGCCAAGCAGCTCGGCTCCAACGGCGGTGGCTGGTACGGTCCCAACAGCGCCGTCGCGCTGGAGAACCCGACGCCGTTGTCGAACTTCATCGAGATGCTCGGCATCGTCCTGATCCCGATCGCAATCACCTTCATGGTCGGCCCGCTGGTCGGTCGGCGACGGCTCACGGCGATGATCTTCGGCACGATGCTGCTGATGTCGGTGGCCTCGACCGGATTGTCGATGTGGTCGGAGGCGTATTCGTCGACGGCGACGGATGCGGCGGTGATGGAAGGCAAGGAAGTGCGCCTGGGCGTGGAATCCTCCGCGCTGTGGTCGGCGATGACCACGCAGGTCAACAACGGCTCGGTCAACGCCATGCACGACTCGCTGGCGCCGCTGACCGGTGGCGTTGCGATGGTCAACATGCTGATCAACGCGATCTGGGGCGGCATCGGCTGCGGGTTGCAGCAGTTCCTCGTGTACCTGCTGCTGAGCGTGTTCCTCGCCGGTCTCATGACCGGGCGAACGCCGGAGCTGTTCGGCCGCAAGCTCGAAGCACCGGAAGTGCGCCTGCTGGCACTGCTGATCCTGCTGCAGCCGTTGGTGGTGCTCGGTTTCAGCGCGGTGACGCTGGCGATTCCTTCGATCACCGGCAACTCCAACCCGTCGTTCCACGGCATCAGCCAGGTGTTCTACGAGTACACCTCGGCCTTCGCCAACAACGGTTCGGGCTTCGAGGGGTTGGGCGACGCCACGTACTGGTGGAACCTGAGCTGCGCGGTGGTGCTCGCACTGGGTCGATTCCCCGCGCTGATCATCCCGCTCGCCATCGCCGGTTTGATGGCCCGAAAGCGCGTCGCACCGGAAAGCAGCGGCACGCTGCACGTGGAATCGCCGACCTTCGCGCTGACGCTGGTGGCGGTGGTGGTGATCCTCACCGTGCTGCAGTTCACCCCGGCGCTGGTGATGGGGCCCATAGCGGACCACCTCACCCTTGCGATGCATTGAATCCCTGTCGCCATTCCCGCGCAAACGGGGATGGCGGCGACAGAACATCGGAAGCACAACGATGAACGAAACAACCCGCTCCCATCTCGGTATCGCGCGTCGCCAGACCGCGATGTTCGACGCCGCCTCGCTGCGCGGCGCGATGACCGATGCCTTCCGCAAGCTGGCCCCGCGCCATGCGCTGAAGAGTCCCATCATCGCCATCGTGCTTCTCGGCACGCTGCTGTCGGCGCTGATCACGGCGGCGACGCCCGGAAATCCCGCGTTCGGAATCGCGGTCACGCTCATCCTGTTCGTGACCGTGCTGTTCGCGAACTTCGCCGAGGCCATCGCCGAAGCGCGCGGTCGCGGCCAGGCTGCATCGCTGCGCGCCGCACGCCGCGACCTCGTCGCACGTCGTCTCAACGGCCGGACCCGCGTGGGCGGCGAGGCGCGCGTGTCGGCCGCGACGCTGAAGCCAGGCGATCACGTGATCGTCTCCGCCGGCGAATTCGTGCCGGCCGACGGCGAGATCGTCGAAGGCGTGGCGACCATCAACGAGGCCGCCGTCACCGGGGAATCCGCACCAGTGCTGCGCGAGGCCGGAACCGATCGCTCCGGCGTGATCGGCGGCACCAAGGTGCTGTCGGACGAGATCGTGGTGCAGGTCAGCGCGGAACCAGGTCAGAGCTTCCTCGACCGCATGATCGCACTGGTCGAAGGCGCCAACCGCCAGAAGACGCCGAACGAGATCGCCCTCACGATGCTGCTTGCGGCGATGACGCTCACGTTCCTGATCGTGGTGGCGACGCTGCCGGCGCTGGCGGGCTTCGTCAACGCAACGCTCGACCCGCTGCTGCTCATCGCGCTGCTGGTGTGCCTGATCCCGACCACCATCGGCGGATTGCTGCCGGCCATCGGCATCGCCGGCATGAACCGCGCGCTGGCCGCCAACGTGCTGGCGAAATCCGGCAAGGCGGTGGAAGTGGCCGGCGACATCGACGTGCTGCTGCTCGACAAGACCGGCACGATCACGCATGGCGACCGTCAAGCGACCGTGTTCCATGCGCTCGCCGGCGTCGAGGCGGAGCAGCTGCGCGACGCGGCGCTGCTGTCCTCGCTTGCCGACCCGACGCCGGAAGGCAAGTCGATCGTCAAGCTCGCGCGCGAACAGGGCACACCGATGCGCGATCCCGATACCCTCGACGGCGGCCATGCGCACTTCGTGCAGTTCTCCGCGCAGACGCGCATGTCGGGCGTCGACCTGGCCGGCGGTGAGGACGGCGGCGCACGCACGATCCGCAAGGGCAGCGGCGATGCGATCGAACGTCACGTGAAGGCGCTGGGCGGCACCGTGCCGACCGAGCTGAAGGGCCGCATCGAGCAGGTCGCGCGCGCCGGCGCCACGCCGCTGGTGGTGAGCGAAGGACGCCACGTGCTCGGCGTGATCGAGCTGAGCGACGTGGTCAAGCAGGGCGTCAAGGAACGCTTCGCCCGCCTGCGCGCGATGGGCATCAGGACGGTGATGATCACCGGCGACAACCCGCTCACCGCTGCGGCGATCGCAGCCGAAGCCGGCGTCGACGATTACATCGCCGAGGCAAGGCCCGAGGACAAGCTCGCGCGCATCCGCGCCGAGCAGGCCGGCGGCCGCCTGATCGCGATGGTCGGCGACGGTACCAACGATGCGCCCGCGCTGGCGCAGGCCGACGTCGGGCTGGCGATGAACTCCGGCACGCAGGCGGCGAAGGAGGCCGGCAACATGGTCGATCTCGACAGCGACCCGACCAAGCTGCTGGCGGTGGTGGAAGTGGGCAAGCAGCAGCTGATCACGCGCGGCGCGCTGACCACGTTCTCGCTCGCCAACGACGTGTCGAAGTACTTCGCGATCCTGCCGGCGCTGTTCGCCGCGGCGATTCCGCAGATGGCGGCGTTGAACGTCATGGCGCTGTCGAGCCCGCGCAACGCGGTGCTGGCCGCGCTGGTGTTCAACGCGATCATCATCCCGGCGCTGATCCCGCTGGCGCTGAAGGGTGTGCGCTTCAAGCCGGCCAGTGCAGTCTCGTTGCTGCGCCGGAACATGCTGCTGTACGGGGTCGGCGGCGTGCTGCTGCCGTTCGCCGGCATCAAGCTGATCGACATGGCCCTGGTGTCACTGGGTCTGTGATTGAACCCCTCTCCCGCCGGGAGAGGGTTGGGACGAAGGTCGGAGAACGCTCCGCCGCACCCGCCAACCGTTCGAAGGACCACACATGAATCGCGCAATCGCCACTGCTGTTTCCACCCATTCGCCTTCGCGCAGCGTCGACGACCGTTCGACCCTTCGCGCCAGCATCGGTTTCACCGCCGTCGTCCTCGTCGGCTTCGGGTTCCTCTACTCGTTGGCCGGCGCGGGCCTGGGCCGGGTGCTGTTCCCGCATCAGGCGACCGGCAGTCTGGTCGAGATCGACGGCACGCCGCGCGGGTCGGCGCTGGTCGCCCAGCCATTCGCGGCCGCGCGCTACTTCCAGCCGCGTCCGTCGGCCGGCAACTACGATCCGATGGCCGCCGCAGGCAGCAACATGGCGCGCAGCAACCCGGACCTGCGCACGCGCATGGGCGAACTGCGCGAGGCGGTCGCGCGACGCGACGGCATCGCGCCCGATCAGGTGCCGGCCGAGCTGGTGACCCAGTCCGGCAGCGGCATGGACCCGCATCTGTCGCCGCTGGCCGCGCGCGTGCAGATCGCACGCGTCGCCAGGGCACGCGGTGTGAGCGAAGCCGACGTGGCCGCGCTGGTGGCGGCGCACACGCAGCCGGCGACGTTCGGCGTGCTCGGCCAGCCGCACGTGAATGTACTCGAGCTCAACGTGGCGCTGGACCAAGGCCGCCGAGCGTCGTCTCCGTAACGCGCCATCGCGCACAATGTCCGCATGATCGACACCCGCAAAGAAGCCCGCCGCGAACAGCAGGCCGACGCCCTGATCGGTGAACTGCAACGCCAGGGGGCCGGGCGACTGACGATCTTCCTCGGTGCCGCGCCCGGCGTCGGCAAGACCTACACGATGCTCGCGCGGGCACGCGAACTGGAACGGCGCGGGCACGACGTGGTGGTGGGCATCGTCGAGACGCACGGGCGTGGCGAAACGGCGGCGCTGCTCGACGGTCTGGAGGTGCTGCCGCGCAAGCGCACCGAATACCTTCCCACCCACGGCGCGCCGGCGAACGGCGCCGCACGCGTGCTGGAAGAGCTCGATCTCGATGCGTTGCTGGCGCGCAGGCCGGCGCTGGCGCTGATCGATGAGCTGGCGCACCGCAACGTGCCGGGCAGTCGCCACGAACGGCGCTGGCAGGACGTGATCGAGCTGCTCGATGCCGGTGTCGATGTCTACACCACGATCAACATCCAGCATCTGGAAAGCCTCAACGACATCGTCCACCGCATCACCGGCGTGCGCGTGAGCGAGACGGTGCCGGACGCGGTGTTCGATCGTTTGCGCGACATCGTGCTGGTGGACCTGCCGCCGCGCGAGCTCATCGAGCGCCTGCAACAGGGCAAGGTCTATGTGCCGGAGCAGGCAGCGCATGCGCTGCAGGCGTTCTTTTCGCCGAGCAACCTCACCGCGTTGCGCGAACTGGCGATGCAGACCGCCGCCGATCGCGTCGACAGCGACCTGCGCGAGGCGCAGGCCGCGCGCGGGCTGCCGGGGGTGCCGTTGCGGCGCGGGGTGATGGTGGCGATCGACGGGCGCGGACAGTCCGAATATCTCGTGCGGGTCGCGCGTCGCCTCGCCGAACGTCGCGACGCGCCGTGGACCGTGGTGACCGTGCAGGCGGGCGACGCGCCGGACGAGGCGCGACAGCGCGAACTCGACCGCGCCTTCGCGCTCACGCGCCGGCTCGGCGGCGATGCGATCGTGCTCCACGGAAACAACATCGTCGACGCACTGCTGGACCACGCCGCACGTTCGGGCGCCAGCGCGATCGTGCTGGGACGCACGCGCGAGCGGCCGTTCGCGCGCATGTTCAACCGCACGCTGACGCAGCAGATGATCCAGCGCGGCGCGCATTACGAGCTGACCATCGTCAGCACGCCGGAGGCGCGGGCGCGGGCGCGGCGCTCGTGGCGCGGCACGGGCGGCCTGTTGAACCGCAGCGACGCGGCACTGGCCGTGTTCGCCGCCGTAGTCGCGACGGCACTGGCGTGGGTCGCCGAACGCTGGATCGCGCTGGACGACCTGTCGTTGATCTTCATCGTCGCGGTGGTGCTGGTCGCGGCGCGCACGCGCATGACGGCGGCGGTGATCGCCGCGGTGCTGTGCTTCTTCGCGTACAACTTCTTCTTCATCGAACCGCGCTTCACGCTGATGATCGGTGCGCGGCAAGGCGTGATCACTGTGGTGCTGTTCCTGGTCGCCGCGTTGGTGGCCGGACGGCTGGCCTCGAAGCTGCGCATGCAGGTGATCGCCTTGCGTGCGGCGAACGCGCAGGCCACCGCGCTGCAGGCACTGGGCCGCCAGCTGGCGACCGCGGCGGACCTTGGACAGGTGCTGCACGCGGGGCGCGACGCGCTGCGCCGCACGCTGGACGCCGAGGTGATGGTGCAGGCGGGCGACCAGTCCATACATGGCGAATCGCTCGACGAAAAGGACCGCGCGGCCGCCGACTGGGCGATGCGTAATCGCCAAGCGTCGGGTCGCTACACCGACACTTTGGCCGGTTCGGACTGGTGGTTCCTGCCGCTCGCGCTGGGCGAGCGCGAGACCGGTGTCGTGGGCCTGCGCCTGCCCGACGGGCAGCCGCGGCCTGGCCCGGAGCAGCACCGCCTCGCCGAAGCGATGGTGGAGGACATCGCCCAGGCCATCGTGCGCACCCGGCTGGTCGCCGCGCTGGAGGACGCCCGCGTCGGCAGCGAGACCGAACGCCTGCGCTCGGCGCTCCTGTCGTCGGTCTCGCACGACCTGCGCTCGCCGTTGGCGTCGATCATCGGTTCGGCGAGCAGCCTGGAACACTACATCGATTCGATGGACGCGCAGGACCGCGCGAGTCTGCTGGAGACGATCCGCATCGAAGGCGAACGCCTCGACCGCTACATCCAGAACCTGCTCGACATGACGCGCCTGGGCCACGGCGGCCTCACGCTCCGCCGCGACTGGATCGGCGCGGACGAGTTGATCGGCTCGGCGGTCACGCGGCTGCGGCGCTATCAGCCGCACGCGCGCTTCGAGGTCTCGGTGGAACCGGGCATGGCCCCGATCTGGGTGCATCCGGCCCTGGTCGAGCAGGCGCTGTTCAACGTGCTGGAGAACGCGGCGAAGTTCTCGCCGCCCGGCGAGGCCGTCGCGGTGGATGCGCGCGGCGTGGACGGACAATTGCGCATCGACGTGCGCGATCGCGGCCCGGGCATTCCCGAGGACGAACGCCATCGCATCTTCGACATGTTCTACAGCGTGGAGCGTGGCGACCGCGCCGGTGGCGATCGCGACGGACGTGGCGGCCGGCAGGGAACGGGCCTGGGGCTGGCGATCACGCAGGGGATGATCGGCGCGCACGGCGGCAGCGTGGAAGCGTTGGCGGGTGCGGACGGTCGCGGCACCACGATCCGGATTACCCTGCCGCGGCTGGAGCCGTGAACGCGGCGGCGCGCGCCCGAGCGCCGACGCGAACGAACAAACCAGCATTGGATCCCGCGCCCGCGAGGATGTAGAACGAAGGCCCATGAGCGAACCCTCCGCCCCCACGCCCACCACGGTGCCGCGCGTACTGGTGATCGACGACGAGCCGCAGATCCGCCGGTTTCTCGACATCAGCCTGCGCGCGCAGGGTTACGCGGTCGAAACCGCGGAGACGGGGCAGGGCGGTCTGGAGGCGCTGGCGGCGCACGGTGCGGATCTGGTGATCCTCGACCTGGGCCTGCCCGACCGCGATGGACAGCAGGTGCTGCGCGAGTTGCGCGAGTGGTCGACGGTGCCCGTGATCCTGCTGACCGTGCGTTCGCACGAGGCCGAGAAGGTCGCCGGCCTGGACGGCGGCGCGAACGATTACGTCACCAAGCCCTTCGGCGCACAGGAACTGATGGCGCGCGTGCGTGCGCTGCTTCGAGCGCGCGTGGTGAGCGCGCAGGCCCCGCCGGTGTTCGACGATGGCAACCTGCATGTGGACCTGGTGCGGCGCGAAGTGATGCTCGGCGGCCAGCCGGTGGTTCTGGCGCGCAAGGAATACGCACTGCTCGCGTTGCTGGTACAGCACGCCGGGCGCGTGGTGACGCAACCGCAGATCCTGCGTGAGCTGTGGGGGCCGACTCACCAGGACGACACGCATTACCTGCGCGTGCTGGTCGGCAAGCTGCGGCACAAACTTCACGACGACGCGGCCCGGCCGCGCTACATCGCGACCGAGCCGGGCGTCGGGCTGAAGTTCATCGACGGTTGATCGTCAGCCCGTAGCGGCGCTGTTCGTGCCGGGCGACGGATCGTGCGAAGGCGTGCCCTGGCGGTTGTGGAAGTACGCGTAGGCGGCGAGGACAAGGGCGAGGATGATCGCCATCAGGACGAAGATCTGGCGCTTGTTCATGGTGCCTCGCCGCTCAGCCGCGCTTCTGGTCGCCGCGGTCGCCCTCGCCGGGTTTCACCTTCGTGACCGCGTCGCGCTGGCGGTCCTGCGAGAGCGAGCGGCCGACGTCGTCGGACTCCTTGAAGCGGCCCTTTTCGTCGCGGCGCACGTAACGCTTGTCGCCGTTGGGAGAGATGAGTTCGCGCTTGCTCGACGCCATCGACGGTGTCCTCGTTGCGTAAGGAGAGTGCATGCTCGTCCGCGCGAGGTTAAGACAAGGCGAATCCACGCACACGACACCCCGGTGCGAACGAAGACCTAACGTCATGTTCACCGCACGCGCACGATTTCGCGCGCGTGCGCTTCAGGGCTTCGGCGGCGCGGAACGCTTTCGGTAGACGACGATGATGACCAGGTCCTGCGTGCCGCGCTGCGCTAGTGCGTGCGTACTGCCATCGCGCGTGAGGATCGCATCGCCGGGGCCGACGTCACGGCGCTGACCGTCGAGCAAGAGTTCGCCGCGGCCGGACAGCACGTAGTAGATCTCGTCCTTGTCGTTGCGGTGCTCGCCGATGGTCGCGCCGGCATGCAGCGCGCGCTGGCGGAACACGATGTCGAAGCCCTCGGCATCCTCGAAGAACGGGTACGCGGTCGTCGTGCCCTTGCCCTCGTGCGGCCCGGGTTGCTGCACGGCGATGTCGCGGGCGTTCTCGACGAACGAATCGCGGCGGGGCTCGGCGGCGTGTGCGGTGGCGATCGCGGAAGCAAGGATCAGGCAGGTCATGCGGAACATGGAGCCTCCGTTGCGGATGCATCGCGATGGCGACCGGATGCGCATCGCATTCGTGACCCTCACCGCAATCCCTCTCCGGACGGGAGAGGGGGTTACAGCCATCAGCGTGCCAGCCAGCCGCCGTCGACCGGCAGGATCGCGCCGTTGACGTAATCCGACGCGCTCGATGCGAGGAACACCGCCGCACCGCCCAGGTCGGCCGGCGTGCCCCAGCGAGCAGCGGGAATGCGGTCGAGGATCTGCGCACTGCGCGCTTCGTCGGCCCGAAGTTGCGCGGTGTTGTCGGTGGCCATGTAGCCCGGCGCGATCGCGTTGACGTTGATGCCGCGGCTCGCCCATTCGTTGGCCAGCAGGCGCGTGATACCGGCGATGCCGCTCTTGCTGGCGGTGTACGACGGCACGCGGATGCCACCCTGGAAGGACAGCATCGAGGCGATGTTGACGATCTTGCCGCCGCCGTTGGCGATCATGTGGCGGCCGGCGGCCTGGGCCATGAAGAACGCGCCCTTGATGTTGACGTTCATGACGTCGTCCCAGTCCTTCTCGCTGAAGTCCACTGCATCGGCGCGACGGATCAGTCCGGCGTTGTTGACCAGGATGTGCAGATCGCCGAGGCCGTCGATGGTCTCGCGCAGGACGCGGTCGATGGGCTCGACGCTCGACAGGTTCGCCTCGATGGCGACGAAGCGGCGGCCGAGCGCGCGCACCTTCGCTTCGGTTTCGGTCGGCGGCGCGATGCCGGCGGCAGCGATGTCCGCGCCGGCTTCGGCCAGCGCGATCGCGATGCCCTGGCCCAGGCCCGTATTGGCGCCGGTGACCAGCGCGACCTTGCCTTCGAGACTGAACGGATTGGCCATGAACACTTTCCCCTTTCGTGTACTGGTTAGCTTGAGCGCGGTGTCGGACAGGCAATCGCCGCCCGTTACTTCAACTGGCAGATGTCCAGCTGGTTCATGTCGGTGTAGTCGAGGTTCTCGCCGCCCATGGCCCAGATGAAGCAGTAGTTCTTCGTGCCCGAGCCCATGTGGATCGACCACGGCGGCGATACCACGGCTTCGTCGTTGGCGATCACCAGGTGGCGCATGTCCGCCGGTTCGCCCATGAAATGCATGACGCGCTGGTCGCCCAGGTCGAAGTAGAAATAGACCTCCGAACGGCGGTCGTGCAGGTGCGGCGGCATGGTGTTCCACACGCTGCCGGACTTGAGGATCGTCAGGCCCAGCAGCAACTGGCACGACTTCACCGTCGCCGGGACGATGTACTGGTAGATCGTGCGTTCGTTCGAGGTTTCCAGCGCGCCGCGCTCCAGCGGTACGGCCTGCGCGATGGAGATGTGCTTGGTCTCGAAGCGCGTGTGCGCGGGCGTGGACGCGAGGTAGAACTTGGCGGGCGAGGCGGCGTCGTTCGACGCGAATTCGACCTGCTCGCTGCCCATCGGCACGTACAGGCCGTCCTTCGGTGCGAGCGTGTGCGAGGTGCCGTCGACGGTAACGGTGCCCGTGCCGGCGCCGACGTTGACGATGCCCAGCTCGCGGCGCTCCAGGAACGGCTTGCCGGCGGCGGAGGCGGGTTCGGTCTGCTGCGGCAGCGCCACCGGCGCGGTCGTCGGGGCCGCGCCGCCGATCACGAAGCGCTCGTTGTGCGAGTAGTTCAGGACCACCTGGCCCGGCACGAACAGGCCGTCGATGAGGTAGCGCTCGCGCAGCTGGTCGTTGCTGGCGCCGGCCATCATGTCCGGGTGGGTGGCGTGATAGGTCTTGCGGAACATCGGGCCTCTCCGGTGGTTCGGGCCGCGCGAACACCGTGCGGCGGGTGATTGCGGGATGATAGCCGGGTTTTGGTAACCGGTGTCAAAGACCAGCGAAGGACGTCGGAATTGCGTGCCGACCGGTGTCCGCGAGGGTTCTGGGATGCCGTATCGGGCGCGGGATTCCAATCGCGCCGGCCTTCCGCTCGTGCGGAAACCGGCACAGGAACGCAGGCTTGGATCCCCGACTTGGCGGGGATGAGGGCATCGGACGCGTTACGCCTTTGGCCGCTGGCTCGAATCGCGCACGACCAGATGCGGGGTGACCGTGCGTGGCGTGCCCGTCGCTTCGGGCGAGGCACCGGGCTCGTCGATCAGCAGCATCTGCGCGGCCATGTGGCCCAGGTCGCGGATCGGCGAATGGATGGTCGTCAGCGCCGGCCACAGCTGCGAGGCCAGCGGGCTGTCGTCGTAACCGACCACCGACAGGTCGCCGGGAATCGACAGCCCGCGGCGCATCGCGGCCTTGTAGACGCCGGCCGCCATTTCGTCGTTGCAGGCGAAGATCGCCGTTGGGCGCGGCGACTTGGCGAGCAGGTACTCCGCGCCGGCCACCCCCGAATCGAACGTGTAGCCGCCTTCGTAGATGTAGTCCGGCGACAGCTCGATGCCGCGCGCATCCAGGCCCGCCAGGAAGCCGCCGCCGCGTTCGACCGTGGAGCGGTAGCGGCGCGGACCGGTGATCAGACCCACGGTGCGATGGCCGAGCGACTCCAGGTAATTCGCCGCCTCGGTGCCGGCCTGGCGGTCGTGCGTGACGACCATGCTTGCGGCCTGGTCCAGCGGGATGGAGGCGATGCGCACGTAGCGCACGCCGATCTCGCGCAGCGCGGTGGCGAGCTGTTCGTCCTCGGACACGCGCGGGATCAGGATCACGCCGTGCAGCTTCTGCTGCTGCGCGAAGCGGCGCACGCCGTCGATGTAGTCATCCTTCGAGGAATCGCAGGGATGCACGACCAGCTCGTAGCCAGAATCGCGCAGCGCGTCGAGCGCGCCGTACTGCATGTTCACGATGAACTGCGCGGTCGGGTTGTCGTATACCAGCCCGATCAGGAACGAGCGTCGGAACGCGAGCCCGCGCGCCTGCGGGTCGGGCACGTAGCCCAGCTGCTTCATCAGCGCGAGCACTTTCTCGCGCGTTTCCGGATGCACCAGCGGCGAATTGTTGATGACGCGCGAGACGGTCTTCTTCGATACACCGGTCAGCCGCGCGATGTCGTTGATCGTCGCCTTGCCGGGCAACACCACGTCCTCCGGCGCGGGCAGCGGCGAGGCGGAGCGGGAACGGCGGAGGCGCGGCGTGGGCTCGGTCATGAAGGGAATTCTAGCCGTCCCCCGGGAAAGCGCCCATGCGCGTGGGCCTCACGCCTTCAGCGCCGCCGGCAGCCACAGCGACAACGCCGGCACGAAGGCCACCACCAGCAGCACGAACAGCCCCGCCAGCCAGAACGGCCAGATCGTCCGCATGCTCTGGCCGATGCTGATCTTGCCGATCGCCGTGCCGACGAACAGCACCGAACCCAGCGGCGGGCTGATCAGGCTCAGGCCGCCCTTGAGGACCAGGATCACGCCGAAGTGGACCGGATCGATGCCGATCGCCTTCGCCACCGGCAGGAAGATCGGCGTGCAGATCAGGATCATCGGCGCCAGATCCAGGAACGTGCCCAGCACCAGCAGCACCAGGATCATCAGCAGCAACATCACGTTGCGGTCCTGGGTGAGCCCGGTGAGGAACTCGACCGACGCGGCCGGCACCTGCAGGTAGGCCAGCAGCCAGCCGAACACCGCCGCTGCGGCGATCACGAACAGGATCGCCCCCGCGCTGCGCGCGGCGTGCACCACCGTGCCGACGAACTCGCGCCAGTGCAGCTGCCGGTACAGCACGCTGGTTACCAGCAGTGCGTACACCACCGCGATCGCCGCGCTTTCCACCGCGGTGAAGATGCCGGCGCGAATGCCCACGAAGATCAGCGCGACCAACCCCAGGCCCGGCAACGCCGAGACCAGGCGCAGCAGCACCGCGCGCCAGCCGGGGAAGATCTCCACGCCGTAGCCGCGATGACGTGCGACCGCGTAGCAGGTGACCATCAGCGTCGCCGTCATCAGCAGCGCGGGCAGGATGCCGGCTGCGAACAGGTCGGCGATCGAAAGCCCGCCGCCCGCCGCCGCCGAATAGAGGATGAGGTTGTGCGAAGGCGGCACCAGCAGCGCGACGAGGGCCGCGGTGATGCACACGTTCACGGCGAAGTCGCGGTCGTAACCGCGCTGCACCATCTGCGGGATCATCGTGCCGCCCACGGCCGAGACGTCCGCCAGCGCCGAACCCGACACGCCGCCGAAGAACAGCGAGGACAGGATGCTGACCTGGCCCAGCCCGCCGCGCATGCGCCCAACCAGCGACGACGCCAGTCCGATCAGGCGTTCGGAAATGCCGCCGCGCAGCATGATCTCGCCGGCGAAGATGAACAGTGGAATGGCGATGAGGCTGGCCGAACCGGAGCCAGCGGACACCTGCTGCACCAGCACGATCGACGGAACATCCAGGTAGAACAGCGTCGCCAGCGAAGCGGCGGCCAACGCGAAGGCGACCGGAACGCCCGCCATCAGAAGCACGGCGAAAAGCGCGAAGAGAAGCGCGATAGCCATTCAGTCGGCCTCCGGTTCGGCGGGGACTTCGGGCGGGGCGATCGCCTGCGCCAGCGCGAACAGCGCCATCAACGCCCCGCTGATCGCCAGCGGGAGGTACTCGATGCTTTCCGGCATCGGCGCACCCGCGGTGGGGATATGCACGCCATCGACGAACAGCAGCGTGCCCCAGTACGCCAGCACCAGCCCGATCAGCGCGATCACCGCCGACTGCATCAGGTGCAGCGCGTGCCGCCCGCGCGGCGCCAGCGATTCGGCCAGCAGCGAGAAGCTGAAGTGCCGCCGCGTGTGCACGCCGGCAGCGGCGCCCAAGCCCATCGCGGTGCTCAACAGCAGCAGCGTGACCGGCTCGGTCCAGCTCGGCGAATCGTTCAGAACGTAGCGTGCGATGACCTGCCAGCCCTGCACGACGACCAGGCCCAGCAGCGCGAGCGCCGCCACGGCGATGGCGCCGTCGGCCAGGCGCCCGGTTACGCGCTGCAGGGCGGATTGGGGAAACGCGATTGCGGATTCGGCCATGGGATCCTCAAGCCAGTTCGCGGATGCGCCGGTACAGCGCGTCGATCGCCGGGTCGTGGCGGTACTGCGCGATCAGCGGTTGCGCTGCAGCGCGGAACGCGGGCAGGTCCACTTCGTTGAACTTCACGCCCGACTCGACCACGATGCGGCGCGCCTCGTCTTCCTGCTTCTCCCACAGCCCGCGCATCACCTGCACCGATTCGCGCGCCAGTCCGACGAGGCGGTCGCGGTCGCGCGGCGCCAGCGTGTCGAACGTGCGCCGCGACATCAGCAGCACGTCGGGCGCGTAGGAGTGATCGCTGTGCGACCAGTAGCGCGCGGCCTCGAAATGGCGGCTGGACTGGAAGGCGCGCATGTTGTTCTCGGCGCCGTCGATCATGTGCGTCTCCATGGCGGAGAACACCTCGCCCAGCGGCAGCGGCGTAGGATTGGCGCCGAACAGGCGCAGCATGCGGATGAAGATGTCCGACACCGGTACGCGGATCTTCAACCCGTGCAGATCGGCAGGCTCCACGATCGGATGCTTGATGTTGTAGAAGCAGCGCGGCCCGCTGTCGTAGATCGCAAGGCCCACCAGCCCGCGCGCCTCGAAGCCGCGCAGCACGTGTGCGCCCACCTCGCCGTCGAGCGCGCGGCGCAGGTGCGGCACGGAATCGAAAACGTACGGCAGGCACAGCGCCTGGGTCAGCGGGAAGGCGTTGTTGAGCGCGCCGGTGTAGACGCGGGTGATGTCGATGGCGCCGAAGCGGGCCATGTCGATCGCTTCGGATTCGCGGCCGAGCTGGCCCGCGTGGTACATGCGGATGCGCAGGCGGCCGTCGGTGTCGCGCTCGAGCTGTTCGCCGATCCAGCGAACGGCTTCGACGGTGGGGTAGTCCTTGACGTGCACATCGGTCGCGGTGAGCACGCGCGCGCCGCCGTCGGCGCGCAGCAGCGGCGCGGCGCCGAGCGCGCAGGCGCCGGTGAGCCCGGCCAGGAAGCGCCGCCGTCCCATCGCCCCGTCCGTCATGCGCCCTCCTGCAACGGCGTCGCGGCCACGGCGTTGCACAGGATGTCCCCCCAGCGTCCGAAACTGACGCGCGAGCGCTGGCCGGCGACGATGTCGTGGATGCCGGTCGCCGCGCCCGTCGTCACCAGCATGCCCTGCTTGAGCGGATAGCCGCGCTGCGCGCAGCGCGAGAGCGCGAAGGCCAGCGCCGCCAGCAGCCCGCCGCTGATCGAGGCCGCGCCGCCTTCGCCGACGAGGTGCCCGTCGATGAAGGTCTCGCAGGTGAGTTCGTCCGTGGACAGGCGCTGCCAGCGTTCGATTTCCGGCCCGAGGATGAGCCCGGTGTTGTTGCCGAAATCCGACACCACCACCGGCGGCCCGAGCGCGTTGATGAGCGGCAGCGGACTGCCGGCCAGTTCCACGCCGACCAGCAGCATGTCCACCAGCGCCGCGGCTTCATCGGCCGTGTATTGCGTCTTGTCGACCGGAGCGTCGGTGCCGATACGGAACACGAACTCGGCTTCCACCGCGGCGAATCCCCCCGGAATCACCGCGAACGTCGCATTGTCGTTGGCGCCCGGCGCCTGCACGGCGCCTTCGAAGATCGGCCCTACCAGCCGCTCTTCGCCCAGCTTGATTTCCCAGTCGGCCGGGATCTTGCCGACCTTCCAGCCCACCACCGGCCTGCCCCACAACGCGATGGCCGCGTCCTGACAGGCGTAACCCGCCTCCAGGTCGCGCGGGAGCTCGCCCGGGTATTGCGGCAGCGCCTGCGCCTGTCGACGCGCCGCCACCAGCCGCCCTGCGATCGTTGCACTCTCGGCGCTGCCCGCGTCGGGCGCGTTTCTGTCCATGCGACGGCTGTCCCCTGCAATCGTTGTTGGAAGAGTTGTATAGGAAACCGGTGTCATTGACAATCGGGGTCTAGACTCGGATCACGGCTCGGGGAGGAGACGGATGGAGCATCGGCGCGGAAGGGGCATGTTTTCGTGGTTTGCACGTGCGGCGGCGGGGGCATTGCTGGCGGGCGCGGTGGTGGGTGGCACTTGCCTGGGCGTGCAAGCCGCACAGAGGTCGTTGTCCCCCGAGACAGGCCCGCTGGCCTTTCCAGGCGCGCTGGGCTGGGCGGCGCACACCCCGGGCGGGCGCGGTGGCCAGGTCATCCGCGTCACCACATTGGCGGCGGAGGGTCCGGGCTCGTTCGCGCAGGCGTTGGCGACGCCGGGTCCGCGCATCGTCGTGTTCGAAGTCGGCGGCGTCATCGATCTTGGAATGAAGGAGCTGCGCATCACCGAGCCCTTCCTCACCATCGCCGGCCAGACGGCGCCGCAGCCGGGCATCACCTTCATCAAGGGCGGGCTGACCATCGCCACGCACGACGTGGTGATCCGGCACATCCGCATGCGCCCGGGCGACGGCAACAAGCCGAAGTGGTCGGGGGACATCGACGCCATCACCACCGTGCGGGGCGCGCGCGACGTCATCGTCGACCACTGCTCGCTGACGTGGGCCACCGACGAGAACCTGTCGGCCTCCAGCACCCGCTTCTTCGGCGAAAGCGAGAAGGACTGGATGGACGCGGCCTCGCGCCGCATCACCTACAGCAACAACATCATCGCCGAAGGCCTGGCGAACGCCACGCACGCCAAGGGCGAGCATTCGAAGGGCTCGCTGATCCACGACCACGTCAACGACGTGCTCATCGTCGGCAATCTCTACGCGCACAACTACGAGCGCAATCCCCTGTTCAAGGGGGGCGCGCGCGGGCAGGTCGTCAACAACCTCATCTACGATCCCGGCCAGCGCGTCGTGCACTACAACCTCATCGCCGAGGAATGGCTGGGACATCCGTATTCGCGCGGGCAGGTGATCGCACGCGGCAACGTGATGCGGGCGGGAATTTCGACGGAAGAGGTGGCGTTCTTCAGCGTGGGCGGCTCCGGCGATCTCGACGTCTACCTCGACGACAATCTCGCCGTCGACCGCCTCGGCAACCCGCTGCCGCAACAGGGCCGCTACACGACCACGCCGGTCTCCGTGGCCGCGATGAAGCGCGCACCGGCATTGCCGTTCGGCGTGAAGCTGCTGCCGTCGGCGCAGGTGCAGGACGCGGTCGTCGCCAACGCCGGCGCGCGCCCCTGGGATCGCGACGACGTGGACCGCCGCATCCTCGCCGACACCATCGAAGGCCGTGGCCGCATCATCGACAGCCAGGAGCAGGTGGGCGGCTATCCGAAGCAGGCGGAAACGCGGCAGGCGTTCTTGCCGGCGGACTGGGACATGGAGACGATGGAGCCGCTCAAGCCGTTGCCGCGGCGGGCACCGTTGAAGTAGCGCCCGCATCACTTCGAAGGCGTCGCTTCCAGCAGGCGCTCGGCCAATGCCGAGCGCGATCCGCGCAAGGCGAACGCGAACTCCCGCGCCATCCGCGCCGCGCCTTCGGGCGAGAAGTGCGTGTTGTCCTGTGCGCCCTGCGGATAGTTCGAATTCGCGCCGGCCGGCAGCCACAGGAACAGCGCCTTCGATCCCTCGACGCCCGCTTCCTGCACCACTGCCGAACTGCGCCGCTCCATGTCGATCAACGCCACGTTCGCGCGCGATGCCAGCGCACGCACGAGGTCGGGATACTCGCCATGGCTGGGCACGAGGCGACCGCCATCGTCGAAACGCCGCCGCGCGACGGGCGTGAGCAACACCGGCGTGGCCTTGCGCGCATGCACGTCGGCGACGAAGCGCTCGAGATTACGCACGTAATCGGCCGGTGGCGTGTAGCGGTCGGGCTTTTCGACCGACTGGTCGTTGTGGCCGAACTGGATCAGCACGATGTCGCCGGACTTCGTCGCATCGAGCAGCGCTTGCCAACGCCCCTCCTCGATGAAGGTACGCGTGCTGCGGCCGTTCTTGGCGCGGTTGTCGACGACGACGGTACCAGCGCGGAACTGCGCGGCGAGGTGCTCGCCCCAGCCGGTTTCCGGTCGCTTCTCCGGCAGTTTCTCCGCCATCGTGGAATCGCCCGCGAGGTGGATGGTGATCGGTGGCGCGGCAGTCGCGGTGAAGGCGAACGTGAACGCGCAGAGGGCGGCAAGGCGTCGAAGGAGCTTCATGGCATCGCGGGAGTGGTCACGATCTTCAGTAGGGCCGCCAACCGTCGAGCACGCACTCGCGCTCGAAAACGGCTGCACGTTCGGGCGCCAGCATCCGGCGCGATTCGGATCGGTGCGCCCCCGGCCCCAAGCTTGCGTACTCGAACAGCCGCGCCGCGCCGGGTTGCAGCATCACGCGCAGGCCGTCGCGGGCCGTGTAGCCCATCTCGTCCCAGCCACGCGCGTCTATGTGCGCGTCCATCCAGCAATGCAGGAACACCGCGGCGCCGACCGCGTCGGGATCGCCGTACTTGCCGTCCGGGAAGGTCCGGCCCGGGCGCCACGCGCGCCCGAGCGCCACGCTTGAATCAGCGATCCCGCGTTCGCGCGTGAGGCGGCAGCGCACGAACGTCAGCCCGTACGCCTGCGCCGACGGCGTCGACGGGACCGCAACATAGCCCTGTCGCTCCTTGCCGGGTCGCAGGCGCGAATGCAGCTCGCACGACTCGAACAACGCGTTGCCGCCCCCGAAGACGAAATCGACGCTGCCCGCAATGCGGCAATCGCGGAAGAAACTGCGTCCGGCATCGGTGAACAACGTGTCCTGATGGCCGAGAAGATCGACGCCTTCGAACGAGCAACGCTCCGCACCCGCGTCGAGCATCAACGCCACCGCCTGCGCGCCGTTGGGCCCGATCGGCTCGAACTTGGGTGCGGCCAGATTGCCGACGTAGTCGAACGCATTCTCGATGGTCAGGTTCTGCGCATGGAATTCCGGCGCACGCACCGTCACGCTGGCGCAACCCCAGGTGCCCCACGGCTCGCCGTCGGGGCGTTTCATGCCGGCCGCGGCATCGAAGCTCAGCACGCTCGCGGTGCGGTGTTCGCCGACGAGATGGACGAACGGTTTGTCGACCACGAGCTTCTCGCGCCAGCGTCCGCGCGTGACCAGGATGCGGAACGGACGCGTACCGTCCGCGGGTGCGGCGGCGATGGCTTCGCCAAGGGTGGCGAACGTGCGGGTGTCGGCGTGCGGCGGCGTGGCGACGATGGCATCGAACGGCGTGCCGCGCGGTTCCGCTGTCGGCTTCACCCTTCCCTGTCCCTCCCCTGCGAGCAGAGGAGGGGGCAGGAGCGCGAGCGTACCGATGGCCGACAACGACGCGCGCAGGAGGCGACGTCGCTGCAACGAAATCCCGCCATCCGTCACTTGAACGGACCCGCGCCCAGGATCACTGTCAGCGGCACCAGCGCGGTCGGATCGATCCGGCGATATAGCGTGGGCGTCCAGGCGACGCTGGGATCCAGCGGCGCCGGATTTACCGCGTTATAGGCGCCGACGACGTCCACCCGCGCATTGCGCAGCAGCCCGTTGCGCAGCGTTCCCTCGGCGCGCAGGGCGGCGCCGTTGAAGCGTTCGACGAACAGGTCCGGCGTCACCGCATCGGGCACGACGAAGTGGTTGTTCTGAGCGACGATCTGCGACTCGATGCCGACACCCCAGCTGTAGCCATAGGTCTGCGCGCCTGCGTTGGTCAACGTGTACTGGTTGTTGAACACGTGCACCTGGCCGTAGCGCACGCGCGGCACGCGCTGGCCCAGGTCGTGGAACAGGTTGTGGTGCAGCGTCACGCGCAGCTTGCCGCGATCGACGGTCGCGCCGTCGGACGAACCGATCAGCATCGCCTTGTCGTGGTTGGCCATCAGATTCCACGAGACGGTGACGAAGTCCGATTCGTTGGTCACGTCCACCAGTCCGTCATGGCGCTGGTACAGGCGGCCGAAGTACGTGGGCGCGTCCTCGTCGCGCGTGGCGACATCGAGAAATGCGTTGTGGTCGATCCATACGTGCGTGGCGTTGCGTACGGAGATCGCGTCGTACAGCGAATTCCAGTTGCCTTCCGCACCGTCGGTCGGCGCCCATTGCGGGAAGCAATCGTAGCTGTCGACCAGCAGCAGATTGCGCACGATCACGTTCATCGGCTGGTTGCCGCTGGTGGAACTCGGGCGGATGTCGAGCCATGCACCGCGCAGGCCGTCGCCGTGATCGGCTCCGATGATCGTCGTGTTGGCCGGTACGCGGATGCGCACGCGCGCCTGCTGTGCGGCGGCGGAGGCGGCGCGGGCGCGCTCCTGCGGGCCACTGGGATTGACCCGGCCCCACACGGCAGGGTCGTAGGCGGTGAGGAATGCATCGAGCGAGTAGGGCCCGCCGGATTGCGGATCGGGCCGCGCGTAGTCGTCGCAGCCCAGCGGATTGCCGTCGGCATCGACATTGGCGTCGATCATGCCTTCGATGCGGATGATCTTCGGCGTGGCGTCGGGAAAGGCGAGCGCCGCGACCAGTGCATTGCGGTCGGACACGGTGACCACGTGCGCCGCATCGGCGGCCGAGCCGCCGGTAGTGCCTTGCGGCAGCGCGGTGGTGGACTGCGACGCCCAGCCATCGTTGGGTGCGATGGTCTGGCGCTCCAGGCCATGGCCGGCTTGCGCGCACACGGGCAGGGCCAGTGCGAGCGCGGACAGGACGAACTGCGTGCGATTGCTCATCGGTGCCGCTCCTTCGTGATGTGGAGGGAGCGGACGTCGGCGTCGGGACGGCGGCGCGGCGTCCGCGGGAGTTCACAACGCAACTGCCAAGCGAACCGGCGGGGCCGGCGACTGCCATTCGACTGCGATACGACGCAGAGAAATCCGCCTCGGCCGAATGCGTTGCTTCGCATCCGGACGAGGCGGCGAGAGAGCCTCAGAACTTGTAGCGGGCGCCGAGGAAGTACTGACGACCGGTGTGGTGATAGACCGAGGCGCGATCGCCGATCGAATCCACCCACTGGTCCTGGTACTCGTCGGTGAGGTTCAGGCCTTCCAGCGTGATCTCGAAGTGGTCGTTGATCTTGTAGGACGCCGACATGTCGATCGTCAGCGTCTCCGTCGTGCCTTCCACGTCGTTGTTGTTGCGGCCCGGGACGGTGGTCAGGTAGTTGTCGCGATAGGCGGCCGACACGCGCGCGCTGAAGGCGTCGCCTTCGTAGTAGAGCGTGGCGTTGTAGGCGTTCTTGGACAGGCCGGTCAGGTCGGTGCGCAGCGACGGCGCGCCGGTGGCCGTGACGTACTGGATCTTCGAATCGACGTAGGTGTAGTTCAACTGCACGCCGAAGTCGCTCCAGAAGCTCGGCAGGAACACGAACGGCTGCTGGTAGGTGAACTCCAGGCCCTTCAGCGGTCCGCCCTTCGAGTTGACCGGGATGTTGAACTGGAAGTCGTCATCCACCGATGCGCCGGTGCCATCGAGCAGGCTCGCCGGCAGCCCCGAACTGGAGTACGGACGGGTTTCGCGCGAGGTCAGCACGAAGGTGTCGATGTCCTTGTAGAACAGGCCCAGCGCGAGCAGCGATTCCTCGGCGAAGTACCACTCGAAGCTGAGGTCGGCGGTCTTGGCGCGGAACGGGTCCAGCAGCGGGTTGCCGCCGTTGACGACGCGGTTGCCGCCGCTGACGTTCACCGTGACGCCCGGCGTGAGGTTGCCCAGGCCCGGACGCGCCATCACCTTGGCCGCCGCGAAGCGGATCAGGAAATCCGGCGTGACGTCGGCCACCAGGTTCATCGAAGGCAGCGTGTCTTCGTAGGTGCGGCTGACGGTGGTCAGCTGCGGCGCCGTGCTGCCGACGGTGGAGTAGCCAGTGGACGTCTGCCGCGTGGTCACCTGGCGCAGGCCGATGTTGCCGCTCAGCGGAAGGCTGCCGATCTGCGTGTTGAAGTCGCCCTGCAGCCAGAAGCCCTGGTCGCGTTCGGTCACGTCGCGGTTGTTGCCCAGCACGCCGGCCACCTGGTCGCTGACAGCGAAGGTGCCGGTGTCGCTGTAGATGTTGAACGCGCGGTTGAACGCATCGATGTCCGGGATCAACCAGGTGCCGTCGCCGACGTTGTTGATGCCTTCCAGGCCGATCGTCTTGGTCAGGTCGGCCAGGGTGGTGCCGGCCGGCAGCGCCGGCACGGCCAGCTCCGAGGCGCGGCGTTCCTCGCGTGTTTCGAAGGTGTATTCCTTGAATTGGCCGCCGCCCTTCAGCGTGAAGTTGTCGGCCAGCGACCAGGCGAAGCCGAGCGCGACGTTGTCGATGGTGTTGTCGGCGTACTGCGGGCGCAGGCGGATTTCCGAGACGCCGTTGATGAATGACCACTGCGCGGGATCGTTGACGTTGAAGCCGTTGCTGATCACCGGCAGGCGATCGTTGTTGCGATAGTCGTAGACGTAGCCCTGGGCGTTGGTCCGATCCAGCGTGATCGTGGTCTGGATCGGATTTTCGAACTCGGACTTGGCGCGACCGCCTTCGAAGTGCAGCTTGAACTCGTCGGTCAGCTCGTGGTCGGCGTAGAAATTGAACTGGGTGAACTTGGTTTCCAGTTCGTCGTAACGCGCTTCGGAACGCACATCGACGTTGTTGAAGCGGCCGTAGACCAGGTTGCCGCGTCCGTCGACCACGCTTTCCAGCACCACCGTATCGGGCTTGCCGCCGGCGCCCGCGGCTCGGCAGGCGGCGCCGGCGTTGCCGGCAGCGCAGGCACCGCGGCTGAACGACAGACCGTTGAGGAAGTTCTCGGTACGCGTGGCATCGAGATCGGCGTACATGAGGTCCAGGCCCAGCGACGTGCGCTCGGTCGGATCGAACTGCAGCGAAGCAGTGACGCCCAGCCGCTCCTGCTCATGCTCCAGCACGCCGTAGCGCGGGATGCGCGGGTGGAACACGCTGGCCGACTCGGCCGACGGCGTGCCGGAGAAACCGCCGCTGCTGGTGCCGTTGTCCCAGCGCACCGTGCTGTGGCCTTCCTCGAGCAGCCGGCGCTTGGTGTAGGCCACCGACATCAGCGCGCCGAAGCGGTTGTCCGCCCAGGTGTTGCTGATCAGCATCGTGGCGCGCGGGTCCAGGTCGGAGGCCAGATCGTTGTAGCCCAGCTGCGCACCGGTGACGAAGGTGAAGCCGTCGTAGTCGAACGGACGCGCGGTCTGCAGGTCCACCGTGGCGCCAAGCGCGCCTTCCTCGATGTCGGCCGAGGACGTCTTGCGCACGACGATACTGTTGAAAAGCTCGGAGGCGAAGACGTTGAAGTCGAAACCGCGGTTGCGGTTCGCGCCGCCGGAGCTGTCGGTGCCGCCCGTGGTGGTCAGCGCTTCCATGCCGTTGATGCGCACGCGGGTGAACTGGCTGTCCAGGCCGCGTACCGAAATCTGCCGGCCTTCGCCCGCATCGCGTGCGATCGACACGCCCGGGATGCGCTGCAGCGATTCGGCCAGGTTGAGGTCCGGGAAGTCGGCGATGTCCTCGGCGACGATCGCGTCGACCACGCCGATTTCGCTGCGCTTCTTGTCCAGCGCCTTCTCGAGCGCGCCGCGGAAGCCGGTGACGGTCACGGTGTCGAGGTCGGTGGGCGTGGACTGCGCGGCGGCCGGTGCGGCGGCCGCTGCTGTTTCCTGCGCCAGGGCGCCCGCGGCACTCAGCTGCAGCGCGAGGCCGATCGAAACGGCCAGCAAGGTAACCGGTGTCTTTTTGGTGGCGTGCTGAAATTGCATAGGTTCTCCCCTCCCATATGGCATATACAGCTTGTAAGGTGCGTGTTGACTGGCTTGCGGCGCTTGCTATGTTGTTCCGGCCGGTGAAATGACACCGCTGGTCAAAACCCTAACAAAAGGGATGGCGAACCGCATGCTGCGGTGCGCCATGACCCGGAAAGGGGGCGCAGGGGGAGGGCATGCAGGCAGAATCGTCGCGGTTTCCGGCTTGCCGTTGGCCGGCGCGAGTTGCCTGGTATGGGGATGATGGATGACGAGGATTGCCGACGAGGTGCGCACGTGAGTCGAGTCGTATGTTTCGGGGAATTGCTGCTGCGCTTGTCCGCGCCCGGCCGTGAGCGTGTGCTGCAGTCGCCGCGGTTCGACGTCGCCGTCGGCGGCGCGGAGGCGAACGTCGCGGTGTTGCTGGCGCAGCTCGGCCACGATGCGGCGATGGTGTCGACCGTCGCCGACAACGCGCTGGGCGCATCGGCGGTCGGCGAACTGCGCCGCCACGGCGTCGACACCCGCCATGTGCGCACCGCGCCGGGCCGCATGGGCCTGTATTTCCTGTCCCATGGTGCGATGCAGCGACCCAGCGAGGTGCTTTACGACCGCGCCGATTCCGCGTTCGTGCGCCAGGCCGAGTACGACTGGGACGCGCTGCTGGAGGGCGCCGACTGGTTGCACCTGTCTGGCGTGAGCCCGGCGCTGGGCCTGGCGACGGCGCAGGCGACGATCGCCGCCGCGCGTGCGGCGCGGCGACTCGGCGTCAAGGTGTCGTTCGACGGCAACTTCCGCGGCAAGCTCTGGCAGGCCTGGGAAGCCGACGCCGCCGGGTTGCTGAAAGAGGTCTTCGCGCAGGCCGACATCGTCTTCGCCGACCATCGCGACATCGCGGTGGTGCTGGGCGAACGCGTGGCGTCCGAAGGCGAACAGGCCGTCGCCGAAGCGGCGACGCGCGCCTTCGCCGCGTTTCCGAACCTGCGCTGGCTGGCCTGCACGCTGCGCACGCAGCACAGCGTCGACCGCCACACGCTGTCGGCAGTCATGGTCGAACGCGACGGTGCTCGCCGTCGCGCGCCCGACTACGAGCTCGAAGGCATCGTCGACCGCATCGGCACCGGCGACGCCTTCGCCGGCGGTGTGCTGCACGGGCTCATCGCCGGCATGCAGCCGCCGGAGGTTCTCCACTTCGGTGTCGGCGCGGCGTGCCTGAAGCACTCGATCCCGGGCGATTTCTGCCTCGCCTCGGCGCAGGAAATCGGCGACGTCATCTCGCAGGCGGGTTTCCATGTCCGCCGTTGACGCGCGGGCGCTGCTGCACGGGCAGCGCATCGTGCCGGTGTACACACCCGGCAGCGTGGACGAGGCGCTCGCGGTGGCGCGCGCGCTCAACGCCGGCGGCATCGGCGCGATCGAGGTCACGCTGCGCACGCCGGTCGCGATGGAGGCCATCGCCGCCATTGCGCGCGACGTGCCAGGGATGCACGTTGGCGCCGGCACGGTGCTCGACATCGAACAGATGCAGGGCGCCAAGGACGCCGGCGCGACGTTCATCGTCTCGCCCGGCAGCTCGCGCGAACTGCTTTACGCGGCGGTGGAACGGCGCATCGCCTACCTGCCTGGCGTGGCCACCGGCAGCGAGGTCATGGCCGCGCTCGCCGCCGGCCACCGCTTGCTCAAGGTGTTTCCGGCCGAGGCGATCAACGCGCTCGAACTGATCGCCGCCTGGCGCGGTCCGTTCGCGCAGGTGAGCTTCTGTCCGACGGGCGGCATCGATGCGGTACGCGCCCGCGACTACCTGCGCCTGCCGAACGTCGCCTGCCTGGGCGGTTCCTGGCTGACTCCGTCCGACGCATTGCGTGCGGGCGACTGGCCGCGCATCGAAGCCCTCGCACGCGAGGCCGCGGCACTCGCCACGGACTGACACGGTGCGTCAAAAGTCGTCGTCGGAGCGCCCCAACGGCGCCCGGATCGGGCCTGCTTCGTCAAAGTAGCCGAATTCCCGCACTTTTTCGTGCAAAACCACTTGGCGGCGCGTTTGCGTTGCCCTACATTCCGCTTGCCTAGCTGCGTTCCCGGGCATCCATCAACCATCGAGTATCACGAGAGACATATGGCGAAGACGAAGAAAGTGGCAAAGAAGGCCGCCCCGAAGAAGGCCGCTGCCAAGCCGGCCGCTCCGAAGCCGATCAAGGAAGCGCTGTCCAAGTCGGGCCTGGTCGCGCACATCGCCGAGGCGACGGGCGTGATCGCGAAGGACGTCCGTTCGGTGCTGGGCGCGCTGGAAGGCGCCGTGCACGCTTCGGTCAGCAAGAAGGGCGCTGGCGCCTTCACCCTGCCGGGCCTGCTGAAGATCACCGCCGTCAACGTTCCGGCCAAGCCGAAGCGCAAGGGCATCAACCCGTTCACCAAGGAAGAGCAGTGGTTCGCTGCCAAGCCGGCTTCGGTGAAGGTCAAGGTCCGTCCGCTGAAGAAGCTGAAGGACGCCGCGGCCTGATGACCGCCGGGATGCGGCGCGCGCAATGCCGCCGCATCCCTTCCGGCGCCTTCGGCGCCGTTGTTTCGCTGAACCGCTGATCCCGCCAGGCGCGTTAGCGCCCTTCGTCGTCGGGCTTTTCGTCAGCAATCCAGCCAGCCCTTCGCCATCGCATCGCGCACGTCGTCCGGCGTGTCGAGGTCGTGCGTCAGCTCCGGCGCATCCAGCGTCCACACGCCGTGCAGCGCGGTCAGGCGTGCGCCCAGCCCGGTGTCGCCCTGCAGTTCGCTGGAGTCGGCAAACAACGACGACGTGACCAACGCCGGCACGCCCAGCCGTGCGCCGTGCCGTGTTGCGGCGCAACCGACCGGAGACTCTGCCGCGCCGCCGAGCAACGCGCGCAGGTGGTGTTCCTCCAGTGCCGGCTGGTCGCACACCAGCATCAGCACCGCGCCATCGAAACCGCGCAACGCGCCGGCCGCGGCGGCGACGCTGCCCGCCAGTCCGGTTTCCCAGTGCGGATTGGCGACGAATTCGAGGCGATGGTCCACCGCGATGACCTGCAGCGCGGCCGTCACTTCATCCGAATGCGCTCCGACGACGGCCAGCAAGTGGGTCGGGTGCGTCGCCGCAGCGAGCCGTACCGCGCGATGCACCAGCGTTTCGCCATCGCGCGTGAGCAGTTGCTTGGGACGCCCCAGGCGCGTGCTGCCGCCGGCCGCGAGCACCACCGCCGCGTGCTTCATGCCGCCACGTCGTGCAGGTGGCGCTGCAGTTGTGCGGCGATGCTCAACGCGATCGCCTCCGGTCCGGTGCCGCCCAGGTGCAGGCCGACCGGCGAGTGCAGGCGCGGCGAGAGCGCCTCGCGCGCCGTCGCGGGCAGTACGCGGAACAGGTCGTCGCGACGTCGCAAGGGACCGAGCAGGCCGATGAAGCCGATTGCCGTGGCCGCAAGCGCCTCCAGCGCTTCGCGGTCGAGTTCGAAATGGTGGTGCATGACCAGCGCGACATCGTGATGGCGCGCCAGTTCCGCCAGCGCCTGCGTCGGCGTCCGTGCGATCGCGGCGTCGGCGAGCGCGCCGGCGGCAGTCCAGCGCGGCCGGCGTTCGACCAGCGTCGTCGTCGCGCCGAGCGCGCGCAGTATCGGCAGCAACACCGGCGTTTCCGGGCCGGCACCGAGCACCAGCACCGAGGGCGCGGGCGCGACCGACAGCGACCACTTCGACTGTGCGTCCGGCCACGACGGTGCCTGCGCGGACAGGCGCGACGATGCCGCGTGCGCGCCCGCAACGATGTCCAGCCTGCCGTCCGCGTGCAACGCGATGCGCAGCGGCTCGCCCGCGCGCCACGCGGCGACCGTCGACGGCCACTCGTGCATCGCCGCCAGCGGCAGCAGCGCCAGGCGCAGCCGCCCGCGGCAGCCGATCGCGTAACCGGACAGCAGGTCTTCGTCGCCGCGGGTGTCGATCTCCATGAATTCGATGCGCCGTGCACGCGCGGCGTCCTGCGCGCGCTGCTGGATCTCCGGCTCCAGGCAGCCGCCGCTGAGCCAGCCCACCTGCGCGCCATCGCCGTCGAACAGCGCCAGCGCGCCGGCACGCACGTAGGTCGATCCCGTCGTCTCCAACACGATCGCCAGCGCGGCCGGCTCATCGCGAAGGACAGCCGCGACGGAGGCTTCCAGCACGGCGCGCGCGCCGCCTAGCGGCAGGGCGGTCGGGGCGAGGGCGGCGATGGGCGACAGGTCCATGGCGTGCAGGAGGTTGGACGCAAGGCCGGCGTTGCGGCGTGATCGTATTGATTATGTGCCTCGCCACCGGCCCGGTCGCCACGACCGATACACGGCGGAGGATCGGGCAAGGATCGGCGATGAACGGACTAGCGGTCGACACGGCGGCCGGCGTCTACTGTGACCGCCGCACGCCGTCCGTCACTGGCGCTGCGTGCCGCCGGGCGTAGTCTGCCCAGACCCCAGCCGCCGCGAGGGAACCCATGAAGCTGCTTGTGAACGGCACCGAGCACGACGTCGCCGCGCCGCCCGACATGCCCCTGCTGTGGGTCCTGCGCGACATGCTTCACCTCACCGGCACGAAGTTCGGTTGCGGCATCGCGCAATGCGGCGCCTGCACCGTGCACGTCGACGGCGCGCCGCGACGCGCCTGCGTGACGCCGGTGGCCACGGTCGAAGGCAAGGCGATCACCACCATCGAAGGCCTGTCCAAGGACGGCATGCACCCCGTGCAGCGCGCCTGGACGGAACTGGACGTGGTCCAGTGCGGTTACTGCCAGTCGGGACAGATCATGTCCGCCGCCGCGCTGCTGGCGAAGGTGCCGGCGCCGAGCGATGGCGACATCGACCAGGCCCTGTCCGGCAACCTGTGCCGCTGCGGTACCTACCAGCGCGTCCGCGCGGCGGTGCATCGCGCTGCGGAACTGGACAAGACGTGATGCATTCCCTTTCGCTTGCGCCCCTCCGCCATCGGGAGAGGGTCGGGGTGAGGGGGCAACGGAGTAACGAGGTCGAACAACCCGCGCATCACGGCGCTGCGAGTTCAGAGTTTGTGGCTGCGTTTCCACTCATCCGCCCTACGGGCACCTTCTCCCGATGGGAGAAGTGAAGAAGCAGCACCGCGGAGCTTCCCCATGAACGCACCGATCCACGCCTCCCGCCGCAACTTCCTCAAGACCACCGCCGCCGTCGGCGCGGGCCTGGTCGTCGCGTTCGTCGTGCCCGGTGCACGGCGGTTCGCGTACGCCGCACCCGAAGACGCGGCCGCGGTTTCCACCGGCCTGGCGCCCAACGCCTATCTGCGCATCGCGCCCGACGACAGCGTCACGGTGCTGATCGCGCATTCGGAAATGGGCCAGGGCATCTGGACAACGCTGGCGATGTTGATCGCCGAGGAACTCGACGCCGACTGGACGAAGATCCGCGTAGAACATGCTCCCGCTGCGCCGCCTTACGCGCACACCGCCTTCGGCATGCAGATGACGGGCGGTTCGACGACGACGTGGTCGGAGTTCGATCGCTACCGTCAGGCCGGCGCGACGGCGCGGGCGCTGCTGGTCGCCGCCGCGGCTTCGAAGTTCGGCGTGCCGGTATCGCAGGTGCGCACGGAAAATGGCGTCGCCATCGCCGGCGATCAGCGTGCGCGCTACGGCGAACTGGTCGCCGCCGCCGCGTCGCTGAAAGCGCCGGCCAAGGTCGCGTTGAAGGAGCCGAAGGACTGGAAGCTCATCGGCCATCCCACCAAGCGCCTGGACACGCCGGAGAAAATCACCGGCCGCGCGCAGTTCGGCATGGACGTGCAGTTCGAAGGTCTTCTGACCGCGCTGGTCGCGCGCGCGCCCGTGTTCGGCGGAACGGTGAAGTCCTTCGACGCCACCGCAGCGAGAGCCGTGGCCGGCGTGCGCAACGTCGTGCAGGTGCCGAGCGGCGTGGCGGTGGTCGCCGATCATTACTGGGCAGCGAAATTGGGGCGCGATGCGCTGAAAGTCGACTGGGACCCGGGCCCCAACGCCGCGCTCGACACGACCGCGTTGCGCGAACAGTTCCGCACGCTCGCGCTCACCGACGGTGCGCTGGCCGGGCAGGCGGGCGACGCGAAGGCGGCGCTGGGCAAGGCCGCGCGCACTCTTGAGGCCGAGTACCACGTGCCCTATCTCGCGCACGCACCGATGGAGCCGCTCAACTGCACGGTGAAAATCGCCGATGGCGGCTGCGAGATCTGGACCGGTACCCAGTTCCAGACGCTGGACCAGCAGGTCGCGGCGAACATCCTGGGCCTGAAGCCCGAACAGGTGCAGATCCACACCACGTTCCTCGGCGGTGCGTTCGGCCGACGCGCGACGCCGACGTCCGACTTCGTCAGCGAAGCGGTGCAGGTCGCAAAGGCCGCCGGGGCGCCGGTAAAGACCGTGTGGACGCGCGAGGACGACATCCGCGGCGGCTATTACCGGCCGATGTACGTGCAGCGGGCACGCATCGCAACGGACGAACGCGGCATGCCGACCGCCTGGCACCACGTACTGGTCGGCCAGTCGATCCTCATCGGTTCGCCGTTCGAGGCGGCGATGGTCAAGGGCGGCATCGACGGAACTTCGGTGGAAGGCGTGGTCGATTCGCCCTACATCAAGGACCTGCCCGACCACCGCATCGACCTGCATTCGCCGCGCACGGGCATCCCGGTGCTGTGGTGGCGTTCGGTCGGACACAGCTACAACGGATTCGTGATGGAAAGCCTGGTGGACGAGCTTGCGCATGCGGCCAAGGCGGATCCGGTCGAGTACCGCCGCGCGCTGTTGCAGAAACACCCCCGCCACCTCGCCGCGCTCAACCTCGTCGCCGAGAAGGCCGGCTGGGGATCGCCGTTGCCGCAAGGGCAGGCGCGCGGCGTCGCGGTGCACGAATCCTTCGGCAGTTACATCGCGCAGGTCGCCGAAGTGTCCATCGACACCGCGCCCGGCGCACGCCATCCCGTACGCGTGCACCGCGTGGTGTGCGCGATCGATTGCGGCGTGGCGGTCAATCCCGAAGGCGTGCGCGCGCAGATGGAATCGGGCATCGCCTTCGGCCTGGGTGCGGCGCTGCACAGCGCGCTGACCTTCAAGGACGGCCGCGTGCAGGAGTCGAACTTCCACGACTACCAGGTGCTGCGGCTCGACGAGATGCCGAGGATCGAAGTGCACATCGTGCCGAGCACGGAAAAGATGGGCGGTGCCGGCGAGCCGGGCACGCCGCCGATCGCGCCGGCCGTCGCCAACGCGTTGTTCGCGCTCACCGGTCAACGGCTGCGCGAATTGCCGCTGCGCCTGCCCGCCGCCACTGCCTGAGGAGCCGACCATGCGTCATGCGATCGCGATCGTCGTCCTGCTCCTGGCCGCGTGCACGCCGCGCGTGAATCCGGAGCAGCAGGCCCAGGGCATTGCGGCCTTCGCCACGGTGGAGAAGGTGTTCCAGCATCCGCGCTGCAGCAACTGCCATATTCCCGGCGACCAGCCGCTGCAGTTCGATGCGCAGACGCCGCACCAGATGGGCGTCGTGCGCGGGCCCAAGGGCGAGGGCGCCGTCGCCCTGCCGTGCGCGGCCTGTCATGGCGAGGCCAACCTGCCCGCGAGTTACGGCCCGAACGCGCCGCCCGGTGCGCCGCACTGGTCGCTGCCGCCACCGGAGCAGAAGATGGCGTGGATCGGCGTTCCCGCGCACGAGCTGTGCGCGATGATCCAGGACCGCAAGCGCAACGGCGATCGCGACATGGAGGCGATGTTCAAGCACGTCGCCGAAGACAAGCTGGTGCTGTGGGGCTGGGCGCCGGGCGGCAACCGGGTCGCGGTGCCGGTGCCGCACGACGAATTCGTCAAGGCGTTCCGCACCTGGATGGATGCCGGCGCGCCGTGCCCGCCGGCCCCGGCGCGCGGGTGACCGGCGCGCCGTAGCACCGTAGCCCGGGTAAGCGAAGCGCACCCGGGATTTCGCACGATACGGCACCCGGGTGCGGCCTCCGGCCTTACCCGGGCTACGTGCCGTCAATGCGCCTGCCGACGGTGAACCCATGCGTACAGCACAGGCAGCACCAGCAGCGTCAGCAGCGTCGAGGACACGATGCCGCCGATCACCACCGTCGCCAGTGGCCGCTGCACTTCCGAACCCGCGCCGACGTTGAGCGCCATCGGCACGAAGCCCAGCGATGCGACCAGCGCGGTCATCAGCACCGGACGCAGGCGGCCGAGCGCGCCGTCGACGATCGCTTCGTGCAGCGGCACGCCCGATTCGCGCAGGCGGCGGATGAAGCTCACCAGCACCAGCCCGTTGAGTACCGCCACGCCCGACAACGCGATGAACCCCACGCCGGCGGAAATCGACAACGCGATGCCGCGCAACGCGAGTGCGATCACGCCGCCGGTCAAAGCCAGCGGTACGCCGCTGAACACGATCATCGCGTCCTTCGCCGAACCGAACGCCCAGAACAGCAGCGCGAGGATCAGCACCAGCGTCACCGGCACCACCACCGCGAGCCGCTGGCTGGCCGAGATGAGCTGCTCGAACGTGCCGCCGTAGCCGAGCCAGTAACCCGCCGGCAATGTCACCTCTCGCTGGAGCCGTTGTTGCAGATCGTCGACGAACCCGCCCAGGTCGCGGCCGCGCACGTTCGCGGTGACGACGACGCGTCGCTTGCCGTCTTCGCGATTGATCTGGTTGGGGCCGAGCACCGTCTCGATCCGCGCCACTTCCCGCAACGGCACCGTGCGCGGCACGCCGCCGGCCCAGTCCGCGCCGCGGCTGGATTCGTCGGCGTTGGCACTCTCGCGCAGCGGGATCGGCAAGTCGGCCAGGCGCGCGGGATCGGCGCGCAGCGATTCGGGCAGGCGCACGACGATGTCGAAACGGCGGTCGCCTTCGAACAACTGTCCGGCCACTTCGCCGCCGACCGCCGTCGCCAGCGTGTCCTGCACGTCGCCCGGGTTGAGGCCGTAACCGGCAAGCGCGCGCCGGTCCGGCGTGATCGACAGCAGCGGCAGCCCGGTGGTGGGTTCGAGCTTGACGTCGGCCGCGCCGGGCACGGTACGCAGGCTGGCCTCGACGCCCTGCGCGATGCGCACCAGCGTGTCGAGGTCGTCGCCGTACACCTTCACCGCCACGTCCGCGCGCACGCCGGAGATCAGCTCGTTCATGCGCATCTGGATCGGCTGCGTGAACTCGTAGTTGTTGCCGGGCAGGCGCTTGGCCACGGTTTCGAGCTCGGCCAGCAGCCGTGGCGTCGGTTTGCGCGGGTCGGGCCAGGCATCGCGCGGTTTGAGCATGACGTAGGTGTCGGTCACCGACGGCGGCATCGGATCGTTGGCGATTTCCGCGGTGCCGATCTTGCTGAAGACGCGCTCGACTTCCGGCAGCGCGGCGAAGCTGCGTTCGAGCTGCGCCTGCATCGTGACCGCCTGGCTGAGGCTGGTGCCGGGAATGCGCATCGCGTGCACGGTGATGTCGCCTTCGTCGAGGCTTGGGATGAACTCGGTGCCCAGGCGCGTGGTCAGCAGCGTGCATAGCGCAACCAGCGCCAGCGCGGTACCGAAGACGATGTGCCGATGCCCCAGCGACCACGCCAGCGCCGGGCGATAGCCGCGCTGCGACCACGCGATGATGCGGCTTTCCTTCTCCGCCACGCGCCCGCGCATGCACAGCGCGATCGCCGCCGGCACGAACGTCAGCGACAGCAGCATCGCTCCGGTCAACGCCAGCACCACGGTGATCGCCATCGGGTGGAACATCTTTCCCTCGATTCCGGTGAGGGCGAAGATCGGCAGGTACACGGCGGTGATGATGCCGATGCCGAACAGGCTCGGACGAATGACTTCGGCCGTGGCCGAGGCGGTGAGGTCGAAGCGCTCTTCATCGCTCAGTTCGCGCGCCAACGCATGCTGCGCTTCGCCGAAGCGGCGCAGGCAGTTCTCGACGATGATCACCGCGCCGTCGACGATCAGGCCGAAATCCAGCGCGCCCAGGCTCATCAGGTTGCCCGAGACGCCGCCGCGCACCATGCCGGCCATCGTGAACAGCATCGACAAGGGAATCACCGCGGCCGTGATCAGCGCCGCGCGGATGTTCCCCAGCAGCAGGAACAGCACGGCGATCACCAGCAGCGCGCCTTCGACCAGATTCTTCGTCACCGTGGCGATGGTGCGATCGACCAGCGCGGTGCGGTCGTACACCGCCCGCGCCTTCACGCCTGCGGGCAGGCTGGCGTTTGCGGCCTGCACCTTGGCCGCCGCGGCCTGCGCCACTTCGCGGCTGTTGGCGCCGACCAGCATGAATACCGTACCGAGCACGACCTCGCGGCCGTCCTGCGTCGCCGCACCGCTGCGCAGCTCCGGCCCTTCGCCGACCTGCGCAACGTCGTGCACGTGGATAGGCACGCCGTCGCGGCGATCGAGCACGATGTTGCCGATCGCTTCCAGATCCGCGACCTGTCCGGGCACGCGTACCAGGAACTGCTGGCCATTGCGTTCGATGTAGCCGGCGCCGACGTTGCGGTTGTTGGCCGCCACCGCGGTGACCACATCGCGCATCGAGAACCCGAGCGCGACGAGCCTTGCGGGATCGGGCGTGATGTGGATCTGCCGCGCATAGCCCCCGATGGTGTTCACCTCCGTCACGCCGGGCGTGTTGCGCAGCTGCGGGCGCACCACCCAGTCCTGCAGCGTGCGCAGGTCCGTTGCCGTCCACGGCGAGCCATCGCGCTTGCGCGCCGCCGGATCGGCTTCGACGGTGTACATGAAGATCTCGCCCAGCCCGGTGGAGATCGGCCCGAGCTCCGGTTCGAGCCCGGCCGGAAGCTGCGACTTCACCTGTTGCAGGCGTTCGGCCACTTGCTGGCGCGCGAAGTACAGATCGGTGCCGTCCTTGAACACGACGGTGACCTGCGACAGCCCGTAGCGCGACAGCGAACGCGTGTAGTCGAGTTTCGGCAAGCCGGCCAGCGCCGTTTCGATGGGGAAGGTGACGCGCTGTTCGGACTCCAGCGGCGAGTAGCCGGCCGCCTCGGTGTTGATCTGCACCTGCACGTTGGTGATGTCGGGGGTGGCGTCGATGGGCAGGCGCTGGAAACTCCAGACGCCCAGCACGATCAGCGCCACGGTCGCGGCCATCATCAGCCAGCGGTGGGCGATGGCGAAGCGGATAATTCTTTCGAGCATGCCGGGGGTCTTAGTGGTCATGCGAAGCCCCCGTCTTTTCGATGTCCGCCTTGACCAGGTAGCTCTGCTCGACGACGACCGCATCGCCCGCGCGAAGTCCCGACAGCACTTCCACGCGCGTGCCGTCGCGGCGGCCGAGCGTGAGCGGCCGGACTTCGTAGGTGTCGCCGACGCGCACGAACGCCACGTCCCAGTCGCGGAACGTCTGCAGCGCGGTCAGCGGGATCGCCATCGCGACCGGTTGCCGCGCCACGGTCACCTTCGCGGTGACCGCCGAACCCGGCCGCCACAGGCCGTCGGCGTTGTCGATCGTCGCGCGCGCGACGGTGCTCTGGCTGGCCGTCGCGGTGCCGGGCAGGATGCGTTCGAGCGTGGTGGACACGCCCGCGCCGTCGCTCATGCGGGTGACGGTCACGGGCACGCCTGAGCGCAGGTGCGAGGCGTCGGCGCCGAACACGTGCACATCGACCCAGAGCTTCGACAGGTCGGCGATCTCGAACAAAGGCGCGCCTTCGGCCACCACCGCACCCACCGCGGCATTGCGCGACAGCACCACCCCGGAGATCGGCGCGACGACGCCGTACTGGGACAGGCTCAGGTTGCTTTCGATGCTGGCCAGCGTTTGTCCGGCGCGCACGGCGTCGCCGACGTTGGCGCGCAAGGTGCGGATCGGGCCGGGGAATCGCGCCGTTACGCTGGCGAGGCGGCCTTCGACGGGCGTGAGCAAGCCCTGCACTTCGTGTTCGTCGGCGATCACGCCAGGGCCGGCCGTGGCGACGCGGATGCCGGATTGCCGTGCGACGTCCGCGGCGATGACGGTGCGGCCTTCGTAGCTCGGGAAGCTCCAGCGCAGCGTGCGGCCGTCGATTCGCGCGGTGACGGTGGCATCGAACGAATGCGGTTCGCCGACGACGGTCGTCGCCGCGAGCCGGCCGTCGCGCTGGGCGCGCAGTGCATGGACTTCGCGCACATCGCCGAGTCGGGCGAGGGCGACATCGACTTCGCCGGCCGTGGCCGGCAGGGGCTTGCCGTTGCGGTACAGCCAGGCTTCGTACTTCGGCGGCGTGCCGTCCTCGGCGATGGCGAGCTCGACGGTGATGTCGTCCTGCCGAAGCAGTCGGCCGCCGTGTTCGCCGCGCGCGGGCTCTGCTTCGGCGTGCTTTCCGCCCGTTTCGTGTTCGTGGCCGGAGTTGCCGCAGCCGGCCAGGGCCAGCGCGAGGAATGCGGAAATGAGGCGGATGTTCACGGGGAGGCTCCCTGTTCCGTGGAGCGCGCCGGCAGCACGAGGGCTTGTCCGGTCAGGCGCTGGATTTCGATGAGGGCGCGTCGTGCGTCCAGCGCGGACTCGAGTTGCTGTCGCGCCGTGGCGGCGCGTTCGGACTGCAGCTGCGCCCACTCCAGGTAACTGATCGCACCCGCGCGGTAGGCCTGTTCGGCCGCGGCTTCGGCGCGCGCGAGTTTGGGCAGCACGTCGTCGCGCAGGCGCAGCACTTCCAGCTGCGCCACGCGATAGCGGCCGTGCGCTTCCACCAGCGTCGAGTAGAGCGACAGCCCGCGCGACTCGCGTTCGAGTTCCAGAATCGTCAGTTCGGTCTGCGCGAGGCGGATATCGGGCTGGGCACGACGCGACGCGCCCAGCGGCATCGATACGCTGGCGATAAGCGCGACGTCGTCGCTCTCGTTAAATGCCCGCGCACCGAACTGCCAGTCGAGGTCGGCCTTCGCCTGCGAACGCGCCAATTGCAGGCGCGCCTCGCCGACGCGGCGCTGGCTGGCGAAGCGCAGCAGCTCCGGGGTGCGTTCCAGCAGCGCGGCGAGCGTGTCGAAATCGGCGATTGCCGGCAGCGCCAGTGGGTCGTCCGCGGCAGGATCGAAGCGCGGTTCGCGTTCGCCCCACAACGCCGCCAGGTGTTGCCGCGCGGCGACTTCGGCCTGCTGAGCGCGGCTGCGTTCGAGTTCGGCGCGCGCCAGCGCGGCCTGCGCGGTGAGCAACACCGACTGCGGCGATGCCCCGGCGTCCAGGCGCCGTTGCGCGGCGGCGACGGTACGCCGCCGCTGGGCGATGTCGGCATCCGCCAGTTCTCGCTGGCGTCGTGCGCCGACCACTTCGAGATAACGGCGCGCGGTATCGGCCAGCAGATCCAGACGCGCCGCTTCACGCTCCGGCGCGAGGCCGTCGATGCGACCCAGCGCGATCGCACGGCGCGCGTCGCGCTTGCCGCCGCGTTCGAGCACCGATGCGAGGCTGAGCGTCAGTTCGGCCGCATCGAGGCCGGCGTAGTCGCCGCTGCCGAGCGCGTTCTCCAGCTCGACGCCGGCGCGTAGCGGGGCCCGCTGCGATGCCGCGTCGAGTTCGGCGGTGAGTGCCTGCTCTCGCAACGCAGGAAGGCGCAGGTCGGGATGGAAGGCGGCGACGCGCGCGAACGCGTCGTCCAGGGTCAGCCGATCGCCGGCGCGCGCGGGCAATGCCGCAACGAGCACGACGACCAGCGCGGCCAATGCCGCGGGTCGGGAAAGCATGAGTTGGCTCCGATGGAAAGGCGGACGGAACGCCGGCGATGCGCCGGCGGCGACGTCAGGCCGCGATCGGAGGACGGAACGGCGCGGTGTGCGGCGCGGCGATGAAGGAGATCGAGCGCGCCGGGATGGGCGAGTCGCCATGCGCGACCGCAACCGACAGCTCCAGGCGCGGCAACACCGCGGCCTGCTGGCCGCAGCAGTGGGTCAGGTGGAAGTGGCTGTCGTCGTGCAGCGGCGGTTGACCGCCCTTGGCAGGCTCCACTTCCACCGCATGCGAATCCGCGTGGGCGTGACCGTCGCCAGCCACCGCAGCATGCGCGAGCAGTTCGTGCATCTCCTCAGCGATCGCCAGCGACGGCTTCATCACCACGCCGCACAGCAGCAGGCCGAGCAGCAGCAGCTGGAAGGCGTGGGCGAGGGCGGGCGCGCGAGGCATGGCGGCAAGGGTACGCGTCGGACGCGGCGATACACAATTTCGTTGGGAATCGGGGTTCGGGAATCGGGAATCGGGAGTCGGGGTTCGGGATTCGGGATTCGGGATTCGGGAATCGGGAATCGGAAATCGGAAATCGGGAGTCGGGAATCGGGAGTCGGGAGTCGGGAGTCGGGAGTCGGGATGAAGGACTGTGTTTTCGACTGGACCGGCAAGCACTGCCGCACGCCCGTCACATGCGCTGCCTAGCCTGAGCGCGCTTTCGCAGGAGGCGCGGCAATGCGGTTCGGACTGGGGTGTGCGGGTTTGCTGATGTTGGCGCTGGTCGGTTGCGATGCGGGGCGCACGCCTTCCGGATCGGGAGCCTTCGTGCAGGCGGATGCGGCGTTGCCCGCGCCGGTGCCGGAACCGACCGACGCCCAGGCGTTGCGCGCGCGTGCCGAAGCGGCGTTGCGCGCGCAACGCATCCACACGCCGGCGGGCGACAACGCGGTGGAGTACTACCTCGCATTGCGCGAGCGCGAGGCCGATGCCGGCGTCGCCGCCGCGTTGGCGGAGCTGCAGCCTTACGTGCTCATCGCCACCGAGCAGGCGCTGTCGCAGGAACAGCTCGACGACGCGCGACGCCTCGTCGGCCTGCTCGCGAGGATGGATGCGCGCGCGCCGGCCCTGCCGCGACTGCGCGCGGGTCTGGACATCGCCCAGGCGCGCGCCGATCGCGAGGAAGGCGCGCGCATCGCCGAGGCCGCCCACGCGCCCAGCGCGCCGACGATCGTGCCGGCGACCACACCGCCGCTGCCGGCGCCCGTGCCCGCGGCGCCGCGGACGGTGCCGTCGGTCACGCCAGCGCCGATCGCGACTTCGGCCGAAACCACGCCGGTACCGACGCCCGTGGTCGTGGCGCCGCCCGCTGCCGAACCGCCGGCGCCCGCGCGCGCGGTGTCCGCGCCTCAGGGCGTCCCGAAGCTGCTTCGCGACTCGGCACCGCGCTATCCGCTGGCCGCGCGCAACCGCCGCATCGAAGGCAGCGTCCAGGTCGCCTTCACCATCCAGCCCGACGGCAGCGTCAGCGACGTACGTACGATCTCCGCGCAGCCGGAGGGATTGTTCGAGCAGGCCGCGCTCGCCGCCGCGTCGCGCTGGCAGTTCGAGGCGACGCCACGCCGCGTGAGCACGACGCGCACTCTCACTTTCCGCCTGCCCGCGGAACCGAACGGCTGATCGGTTGGCGATGCCGCGTGCAGCGGCGACAATGCGGGCATGCAAACCGCCAACGCACCGCTGCTGGAAACCGTCGAATTCGAAACCGCGCCGAACCCCGCGTGGACCATCCTCTGGCTGCATGGCCTGGGCGCGGATGGCAACGACTTCGCGCCGATCGTGCCCGAGCTGGTGCGCCGCGACTGGCCGGCCCTGCGCTTCGTGTTCCCGCATGCGCCGGTGCGGCCGGTCACGATCAACAACGGCATGCGCATGCGTGCGTGGTACGACATCGTGCATTTCGACTTCGACGCATTGAACGCCGGCAACCGTGCCGACGAGGCGGGCGTGGCCGAATCGGTGGCCCAGGTCGAGGCGCTGATCGCGCGCGAACACGAGCGCGGGATTCCGCCGGAACGGGTGGTGCTGATCGGTTTCTCGCAGGGCGGCGCCATCACGCTGTCGGCGGGCCTGCGCCGGCAGGTTCCACTGGCCGGCCTGGCCGGACTGTCCACCTACCTGCCCGAAGCACCGCAGCAGGCCGCCTCGGCTTTGCAGGAGGCGGCGACCTCGCAGCCGTTGTTCATGGCCCACGGCCAATTCGACCCGGTGGTGCCGGCCGCCATCGGCGAGCGCAGCGCGGCGACGATGAAATCGCTGGGATTCGCGCCGGAATGGCGCCAATACCCGATGGCCCACCAGGTCTGCGCCGAGGAGATCCGCGATCTGGGCGATTGGCTGTCCGGGCGCTTTGCGGGCTAAGTTCTCCCGACGATTGGTAGCGAGCCCCTGGCGGGGCTACCATCGGCCCAACGGCTCTGCCGGCCTGGGGATGGAGGCGCCGATGAGGGTAGTGATCGCCGATGACGAACCGCTAGCGCGCGAGCGCCTGCGCGGCCTGCTGGCCGAGCAGCTCGGCGTCGAGGTCGTCGCCGAGGCGGCCGACGGACAGAACGCCCTGCACGCCTGTGCCGAGCACCGGCCGGATCTGGTGCTGCTGGACATCGCCATGCCCGGCATCGACGGACTGGAGGCCGCGCGCCACCTGGCCGCGTTCGATCCGCGCCCGGCCGTGGTGTTCTGCACCGCCTACGACGCGCATGCGCTGCTGGCCTTCGAGGCCGAGGCCATCGACTACTTGGTCAAGCCCGTGCGCGCCGAACGCCTGGCCGCCGCGCTGGAGCGCGTGCGCACCTTTGCCGCGGGTCGCGAGAAGACCGGCGACAACGGCGCCGGTCCCGCCGGCGGTGGGCAGCGTCGCAGCCATCTGTGCGCACGCCTGCGTGGAAGCCTGCGGCTGATCCCGATCGAAGACGTGCACTACCTGCATGCCGAAGAGAAGTACGTGGTCGTCCACCACGCGCGTGGCGAGGACCTCATCGAGGAATCGCTGAAGTCGCTGGAAGACGAGTTCGGCGAGCGCTTCGTGCGCATCCACCGCAACTGCCTGGTCGCGCGGCACGAGATCGTCGAACTGCGCCGCGCGGTCGACGGCCACGTCCAGGCCGTCCTGCGCCACGGCAAGCAACCGCTGGAAGTCAGCCGCCGCTGCGTGTCGGGGCTGAAGGACACCCTCAAGCACCTCTGAGCGGCAGGAGCGCGTGAGCGGCAAGACCTCGGCAATCCCGGCGATAATGCCGGGATGAAGACGCTGCGCATCGCCACCCGAAAGAGCCCGCTCGCCCTGTGGCAGAGCGAGCACGTCGCCGACCGCCTGCGTTCCGCCCACCCGTGCCTCACGGTGGAACTGGTGCCGATGAGCACGCGCGGCGACGAAGTGCTGGATCGTTCGCTGGCCGCGATCGGCGGCAAGGGCTTGTTCCTGAAGGAACTGGAGCTGGCGATGCTGCGGGGCGAGGCCGACTGCGCCGTGCATTCGCTCAAGGACGTGCCGATGGAACTTGAGCCGGGTTTCGCGCTGCCGTCGATCCTGGCCCGGGCCGACTATGCCGATGCGTTCGTCAGCAACGCGTTCGCCAATCTCGCCGCGCTGCCGCAGGGCGCGCGCGTGGGAACGTCCTCGCTGCGCCGGCAGGCACAGCTGCGCGCGCTGCGTCCCGACCTGCAGCTCGTCGACCTGCGCGGCAACGTCAACACGCGCCTGGCCAAGCTCGATGCCGGCGAGTACGACGCGATCGTGCTGGCCTGCGCGGGCCTGCAGCGACTGGGCTTCGATGCGCGCATCCGCGACCGCCTGCAGGCGCCGCACTGGTTGCCGGCGCCGGCGCAGGGCGCGGTGGCCATCGAGTGCCGCGACGACGACGCGACGACGCGCGAGTTGTGCGCACACCTGGACGACCCGGCGACGCGCACGTGCGCCGAGGCCGAGCGTGCGATGAATCGCGCCCTGCACGGCAGTTGCCACGTGCCGGTGGCGGCGTTCGCGCAGTTGGACGGCGAGCACCTGCGCCTGTCGGGGCTGGTCGGATCCGCGGCGGACGGCCGCTTCGTGCGCGCGCAGGGCGAAGGTCGCGGCGATGCGCCCGACGCGCTCGGCCTGGAAGTCGCGCAGCAACTGCTGGACCTGGGTGCGGGCGAGCTGATCGCCGGATCGCTCTGAAGCGCCTGCCTCCGTTAGCGCGGCAGTGACGCCTCCAGGGGCGAACGACACCGCAAACACAAGCGCCTCATGGGGCCAGGCCTAGGCTGATCGCGGTCCACAACGGGAGTTCACATGCTCCAGACCGCCTCGATCCTCCTGCTCATCACGGCGCTGGGTGGCGTGCTCATGGCCGGCATCCGCTTCGCGACCCGACGCAATCCGCCTGCATGGCTGGCGATGCTGCACGGGCTGCTCGCAGCGTCGGGCCTGACGCTCGTCCTCTACGCGATCTGCACGCAACCGGTTTCCTCGACGGTGGTGCTGGCGCTGGTGATCTTCCTGCTGGCCGCATCGGGCGGCGCGATCCTCAGCCTGGCCTACAAATGGCGACAGCGGCTGCTTCCGGCATGGCTGGTCGTGGTGCATGGCAGCGCCGCGGCGATCGCGCTGACGCTGCTGCTGTTGGCCGCCTTCGGAGCGGTTTGATCGGCGTCCGATGCGCGACGCCGCCGATGCTCAGAAACGCCGGCGCAGCTCGATGCTGCTCTCCGCCGACTCCTTGCCACCGCCCGATTGCGTGTCGTGGCGGATGGCGAAGTCGCTTTCCAGCGTCCAGTTCGGCCACAGGCTCACGTCCAGGCTCATCGACTGTTTGACGAAGGCTTCGCCTCGGCCGCTTTCGAATTGCACGCGCTGGGTCAGCAGCGCACGGTCGCCGATCTGCTGGCCCAGATTGAGCTCACCGCGCAGCACCGGGCCGGCCTGATTGATGCCGTCGTCGTAGAGCGGCGCCAGCCGGTAGCCCGCGCCGAGCGCCAGGCCGATCTGCGTGGGGCCGTCGCGCATGGCCTGCACGTTGTAGCGCGTGCCGATGCGGAAATCGTTGGAGTACATCGTCTTGCTGTCGCGCGGCGTGGCCGGCGCGCTCAGCGGCGCGAAACTCTGGCTGCCCGGGAGTCGCAGCGAACGGTGGCGCGCGTCGCTCGGCTCGGCCGGCGCCGGTCCGGCCATCGCCACTTTCCATTCCACGTCGCCGCAGCGGGTGGAAAAACAGTACAGCCGCATCTGCACCGGATCGGCTGCGATGGCCATCAGTGTCGGGTCGCCGGGGAAGACCGGCATCGGCAATGTCACGAAGGGACCGCCGAGCAGGGCGAGCCCAAGTACACCGAGCATCGTCGTGAATGAGGGCAGGGAGGAACACCATGTTGCCCATGAAAACGGTTACAGGCAAATCGGAAGCGTCCGATTTTTCGTAATCGGTTCAGTAAGTTCGGTGGGGGCAGGCGCTTTCAGTAGTAAAGCGTGACCAGATGCCGGGCCTGGGCAAAGAACAGCCAACGCTCGACCAGCACACCAACCAACGCCAGCAGCGTCGCCAAGGTGAACACCGGGCCGGCCCAGTCGGGATTGGCCCAGGCCAGCCAGGCGGCCACGGCGGGCACGAGGGCGAACAGTGCCAGCGAAATCGCCCGCAGCGGCCGCGCGTGTTTGCGCGCGACGACGAAGCCCATCTCGCGATTGAGGTAGTTGTCCTGCGTGTGCGGGCGCTCGAACACGCCGACCTCGCGACCGGGCAGGCCGACGGCATCGCCGCGCGTGGCGCCGAGCGGTTGGCGATCGATGCGGTACCAGTACGCCAGCTTCAGCGTGCCGGCGATCAGCGCAAGCGCGAAGGTGACCAGCACGATCACGCCCAGCGCCTCGTCCGACAGCACGCTCCAGTTCACCAGCGTCATCAGCACCAGCCAGCCGGTGAAGACCGCGAACACGAGGTAGACCGGAACGACCAGCGGATGACGCCACGCGGGGATGGGCTTCAGCGAGGCGTAGATCATCGCCGTGCTGACGATCGTGCAAAGCGCGAGCAGCAACATGATCGCCGCCAGCACGGGCGCGATCATCCCCAGCGATGGCAACGCATGGCCCAGCATCGCCGCGCCGATCAGGGCCAGCAAGGCGAGCACGACGATCGCGGTGAGCACCGCGAACACGCCTTCGCGCGACAGCCACGACGTCCGCCATTGCGAGAACGCCCGCCACGCCCGCATCGGCTTGCCGAGGTGCAGCATCGAACTGAGCAGGCCGGCCGTCGTCAGCATCAGGCCCAGCACCAGCAACATGCCCCACAGCACCACCACCGCACCGTGCGCCGGCGCGCGGCCCTGCAGCGCGGGCAACAGGATCAGGCCGCCGGCCCACAGCAGCAGGCCATAGCCCGCGCCGGACAGCGTGGTGAACAGGATCACGGAAAACGCAGGATGCATCGGCAGGAACTCAGCGGGTGAGCACGCGGTCGAGCCAGCGCAGCAGGGGCGGCAGCGCGGCGGTGTCGAGGGTTTCGACCTGCGGCGCGGGGCTGGGCGCATCGCCCGAGCGGCGCGGTCGCGGTGGCAGGTACTTGTTCACGGGCTGGTAGCCAAGTTGCGGCAACAGGTCGACGCCGCCGCGCTCCGCCACCAGCTTGGAGACCTTCGATTCCGGATCGCCCAGGTCGCCGAAGTGGCGCGCGCGCGTCGGGCACGCCTGCACGCAGGCCGGCTGGCGCTCGGCTTCGTCGAGGTTCTCGTTGTAGATGCGGTCGACGCACAGCGTGCATTTCTTCATCACGCCCTCGACTTCGCTGTACTCGCGCGCGCCGTACGGGCAGGCCCACGAGCACAGCTTGCAGCCGATGCACTTGTCCTCGTCGACCAGGACGATGCCGTCTTCGGCGCGCTTGTAGCTGGCGCCCGTGGGGCACACGGTCACGCATGCCGGCTGCTCGCAGTGCAGGCACGAGCGCGGGAAGTGCAGGGTCATCGGCGGTTGCGGCGTGGCACTGGACGCGCAACCTTCGGTCGCGGCCACTTCGTAGCTGTGCACGCGGTTGAACCACACGCCCGACGGATCCTTGCCGTAGGGTTGCTCGTCGGTGAGCGGCGCGGCGAAACCGCCGGCGTTCCACTCCTTGCAGCTGACCGCGCAGGCGTGGCAGCCCACGCACGTGTCCAGGTCGATGACGAGGCCGAGTTTCTTCTTCGACGGCGGCGGCAGGTCGGTCATGCGTCCGGGCTCATCGCTTGCGCGTGCTGATCAGCCACACGCCGATCGCGAACAGGGCGATGCCGAAGCTGACGCTCGGCAGCATGCTCACCAGCACCGGCACCAGCGAAGTCGCCGTTCCGGCAGGCGCGAGCGGATCGAACACGCCGAAGCTGATGAGGATCATCACCGCGAAGCCGAGCACGACGCACAGCCAGCCTGCGAGGACGCGGAAGGATTTCATTGCGTGGAGTCTTCCCGTTGTTTGCGGAACTGCGCGCCGTAGCGCAGCGGTGCATCGTCGGCCTCGCCCATCGCCAGCGATGGGAACTGCGGCGAACTCGCCTGCGCCACCGGCGCCTTGGCGATGCGCACGCGCAGGTCGAACCAGGCCGCCTGGCCGGTCACGGGATCGGCGTTGGCGTAGTCGCCGCGCGGGGTGATGTCGGAAATCAGGTGGTTGAGCAGGAATCCCTCGCGGCCTTCCGGCGCGTCCTTGCCCAGGCGCCACGCCCCACGCCGCTTGCCGATGGCGTTCCACGTCCACACGGTGTCGGGCTGCACGTTGGCGGCGAACTTCGCCTGCACGGTGATCGTGCCGTGGTGCGAGGACACGTCGATCCAGTCTTCGTCGCCGATGCCGTAGCGCGCGCCGGTTTCCGGATGCAGGTACATCCAGTTGCGCGTGGCGATCTGCCGCAGCCAGGCGTTCTGCGAACCCCATGCGTGGTACATGAACATCGGGCGCTGGGTGACGGCGCTGAGCGGGAAATCGTTGCCCGCCGCCACCTGTGCGCCTTCGAAGGGCTCGTACCACATCGGGATCGGATCGAAATACGTCGCCACGCGTTCGCGGTGCTGCTCCGGTGGCTGCGTCGCGCCGTGGCCCTGCGCGGCGAGGCGGAACTTCTGCAGCGTCTCCGAATACAGCTGCAGCACGATCGGGTCGGCGTGGCCGAGGAAGCCCATGCGTTGCGCCCAGTCGAGATAACCGCGGTTGGCCATCTTGAAGTAACGCGCGTGCTCGGGAATCTCGCTGCGCCAGAATCCGCCGTTGTCGATGTAGCGCTGCAGCTGCTCCGGATTCGGTTGGCCCTTGGCCTCGACCTCGCCGTGCGCGCCACGCCAACCCGCGAGCAGGCCGACGCCCGGCGCGCGTTCGTGGCGGACGATGTAGTCGGCGTAGTCGCGGTACTTCGGCGAGCCGTCTTCGTTCACCAGGCCCGGCAGGTCGAGCCGCGCGCCCAGTTCGATGAGCACCGACTGGAAACCGCGCACATCCCGGCCCGGACTCTGCTTCGACGCTTCCAGCACCGGATGGCGGATCGCATCGGCGGCGCCATCGGCATCGGAGATCGGACGATCGAGCAGGCTGATCGCGTCGAAACGTTCCAGGTACGTCGTGTCGGGAAGCACGAGGTCGGCGTAGGCGACCATTTCCGAGGCGTACGCATCGGCATAGATGATGCGCGGGATGCGGTAGTCGCCGCCGTCATCCTTGTCGGTCAGCCACGCGATGGTCTGCGCGGTGTTCATCGACGAATTCCAGCTCATGTTCGCCATGAACATCATCAGCGTGTCGATGCGGTACGGATCGCCCGCCCACGCATTGCGGATGACGGTGTGCATCATGCCGTGCGCGGACAACGGGTACGCCCACGAGAACGCGTGGTCGATGCGCCGCGGCCCGCCATCGGCATCGACGACGAGATCCTCGGGGCCGTGCACGAAACCCAGTGGCGCGGCGTCGAGCACGCCGTTGGCCTGGCGCGCCTTGCCGGGGCGGTTCGGCGGCGGCAGCGGCTTGGGGAACGGCGGCTGGTAGCGGAACGAGCCCGGCGAATCCACCGCGCCCAGCAACAACTGCAGCAGATGCAGTGCGCGGCAGGTGTGGAAGCCGTTGCTGTGCGCGCTGATGCCGCGCATCGCATGCATCGACACCGGGCGGCCCAGCATCGTGTCGTGTTCGCGGCCCCAGGCGTCGGTCCACGCGACGGGCAGGGTGAACGCGCGGTCGAACGCGGCTTCGGCCAATTCGCGCGCGATGCGGCGGATGGTGTCGGCGGGAATGCCGCAGCGCTCGCTCACCGCCTCGGGCGAATACTGCGGATCCAGGTAGCGCTCGGCGACCAGATGGAACGCGGGAACGGCGGTGCGCCCGTCGCGCAGCGTGTATTCGCCGACCACGCGCGGGCTGATGTCGACGTCGTCCGCGCGAACGAAGCGATGCGAGTCCACCGCGCACATCGGATGGCCATCGAGATCGCGCGCGAACAGGCCGTCTTCCGGGCCGCCGGGATCGCGCACCACCAGCCAGTGCGCGTTGGTGTAACGCACCAGGTAGTCCAGGTCGATGCGGTCGGCCTTGAGCAGTTCGTGGATCAGGGCGAAGGCGAACAGGCCGTCGGTGCCGGGGCGGATGCCGATCCATTCGTCGGCGATGGCGCCGTAGCCCGAGCGCACCGGATTCACCGCGACGATCTTCGCGCCGCGCGCCTTGAGCTTGCCCAGGCCGAGCTTGATCGGATTGGAGTCGTGGTCTTCCGCCACGCCCCACAGCATCAGGTACTGCGTGTGATCCCAGTCGGGCTCGCCGAATTCCCAGAAGCTGCCGCCGAGCGTGTACAACCCTCCCGCGGCCATGTTCACCGAACAGAAACCGCCGTGCGCGGCGTAATTCACCGTGCCGAACTGCTGCGCCCACCAGCCGGTCAGCGCCTGCGACTGGTCGCGCCCGGTGAAGAAGGCCAGTTCGTCGGGGTTGCGTTCGCGGATCGGGCGCAGCCAGGAGGCCGCGATGTCCAGCGCCTCGTCCCATTCGATCTCGCGGAATTCGCCCGAACCGCGCTCGCCCACGCGCAGCAGCGGCTTGTCCAGCCGCGCCGGCGAGTAGTGCTGCATGATCCCGGCCGATCCCTTGGCGCACAGCACGCCGCGGTTCACCGGATGGTCCGGATTGCCCTGGATGTAGCGGATCTGGCCGCCCTTGAGCCACACCTTGATGCCGCAACGGCATGCGCACATGTAGCACGTGGTGGTCTTGACCTCGTCTCCGACGCTGGGCGAGGTGTCGATGGCTGGCTCGGCTGGCGCGCGCATCCCGACATTGTGCCTGCGCGCGGCTACGGGCGACACAGGCGGCGTTCGTAATCCAGTTGCTGCTGCAGGGCGGCGCTGTCGCCGTCCAGCGCCAGATCGCCGATGTTCCGGCGATTCTCCCGGCAAGGTTCGTCCGGATCGCGACCGCCGAACATCCGGCCGATGCCGCTCACGACGGTCGCGACGCTGCTCTGCGTGCGCATGCGAAAGCGCTCGTGGCCTTGGCCGGGCAAGTGTGTCGCGCGATCGGCGAGTGGATCGGGCGCTGCGGCCGCCTGCGTGCCGAGCGCCGTTCTTGCCTGCGTCAGGTACACCGCGGACATCGCGCGGGTTGCGGCGGGCGCGGTCGGGGCTGCGGCTTCCGGTTCGTTCATGGGCGCCGCCTCGCGCTCGCGGCGCGGCCGCACCGGGGTGGTCGGTCGCGCCCTGGTCATGGATTCACCGCGTACCACGCGCGCGGGCGCGGGCGCGGGCTCGCGCACGATCCATACCGCCTCGATGCGGGGCGGCGCGGCCACGGCCGGCACCGGTCCGGGCCGCATAAGCCGCGCCAGGGTCCAGAACATTCCCGATGTCACGATCATCCCCACCAGGGCGGCCAGCACGGCCTCCCAACGCGTTCCCTGCGTCGAATCCATCACACCCCCTGACGTCTCGCCCGCAGTATCGTGGGCCCCCGGTTAAACCCCGGTTAGCCCACGCGCTGGCGGCGGCCATCACTCGGTGCGATTCTTTCCTTCCGATCTCCCGACCCGCGACCATGGAACGCATCGAACGCATCCACGCCCTGCATCGCATCCTCAGCGCTGCGCGCTACCCGGTCACGGTGCAGCGCCTGCAGGAGGACCTGGAATGCTCGCGCGCGACGGTCTACCGCGACCTGGCCTACCTGCGCGACTACCTGATGGCGCCGGTGGTCGGCAACGGCGAGGCGGGTTTCCGCTACGACCACAGCGAAGGCGAGCGCTTCGAACTGCCAGGCCTGTGGCTGAGTTCGGAAGAACTGCACTCGCTGCTGGCTGCGCAGCAGTTGCTGGTGCGCAGCGGCGGCGGTGTGCTGTCCAACGCGCTGGCGCCGTTGCAGCACCGTATCGAGAAGCTGCTCGATGAACATGCCGGCGGACGCCGCGTGCCGGTCGAACGCGTGCGCGTGATCCCGCACCGCACGCGCCGCCTGGACGAGACGGCGTTCCGCAACGTCGCCACCGCCGTGTTGGACCGCAAGGAACTGACGTTCGAATACCGGGCGCGTTCCACCGACGAACAAACCCGTCGAACCGTGTCGCCGCAACGCCTGACGCATTACCGGGAGAACTGGTACCTCGATGCCTGGGACCATAATCGCGAGGCGCTGCGCAGCTTCGCAGTGGATCGCATCACCGCGGCCAAGCTCGGCGAGGCCGCGGCGCGCGATGTGCCCGACGAGGAGCTCGACAAGCATCTGGCCTCGAGCTACGGGATCTTCTCCGGCACGCCCAAGGGCTGGGCGACGATCGTGTTCACCCCCAAGGCTGCGCGCTGGGTGGCCGACGAACACTGGCATTCGCAGCAGCAGGGACGTTTCCTGGCCGACGGTCGCTACGAACTGAAGGTGCCTTACAGCGCCGGTCGCGAACTGCTGATGGACGTGATGCATTACGGCAGCGATGCGGAGATCGTCGAGCCGCCGGTCCTGCGCGAACAGGCGCGCGCGCTGTTGCAGTTGGCGTTGAGCAACTACGACCGCTGAGGTCCGGGCACGCCGGACACCTCGGGATCGCAGTTTCGCCACCGAAGACGCACCGGTCACCGTTCGCCCTGAGCGTAGGCGCGCGGCGCCGAAGTCGAAGGGTCGACGGGCGTGCCTACTCCTCGGGCGATCCACGGAGCCCGGCTGGCCGTCGCAGCCCCTGAGATCCCCTGCCTGCACGCTGGCTCCATCACCCTGGAGCCTGCGCCATGAAGACCTCCCGCCCCGACATCGACCCATCCCTCGAAAGCCTGCTGCGCCACGCGGTCGCGATAGGCGCCGCCATCGTGCTGCTCCTGCCGGCCGCGCGCGGCTTCAGTCCGACGTTCGGCTGGATGCCGTTGTGGCTGGTGGCGATGCCGCTGGCCGCATGGTGGGCCCTGCATCGCTTCCGCTTGCCGGCGCGCGAGGCCGAGGACGTGGCGGCCGTGCGGACGCGTCGCCGCAGTGGCGCCCAGGCGCGTCGCCGCCGGCCGTCGATGCTGCGCCGTCGCCATTCGCAGGCGGCTTGAGCCCGGCCGAACGGCCGGTTCGGCATGCCCGGCAAACCGCTTTCTGCGGGGGCGGGCGGCGCGCGCTGTGCTAGCGTTCCGGGTCCGATAACCACGCCCGAACGCCGATGCCGAAGCTGTCGCAAGCCTGCCAGACCCTGATGATCTCCGCAGGCCTCGCGGCGGCCTCCATGGCCGGCGCCGCACCCGCCAAGGAGTCCCCTGCAGTGTCCGCCGATCCCTACGCCTGGCTCGAAGACGTCACCGCCGATCGTTCGCTCGATTGGGTCAGGGCGCACAACGCGCAGGCCGAGGCCGAACTGGCATCCACGCCGCAGTTCAAGCAGCTCCAATCCGACATCCGCGCCATCCTCGATTCCGACGCCAAGATTCCGGGCGTGGAGAAGATCGGCGAGTACTACTACAACTTCTGGAAGGACAAGCAGCATGAGCGCGGCCTGTGGCGCCGCACCACGCTGGCCGAGTACCGCAAGGACAAGCCGCAGTGGGAAACGGTCATCGACCTGGACGCGCTGAACCAGGCCGAAGGCGAAAACTGGGTCTGGCACGGTGTCGACTGCCTGCGGCCGCCGCTTCAAAACGAAAAACCCACGCGCTGCCTGATCGCGCTCTCGCGCGGCGGCGCCGACGCCGACGTGACGCGCGAATTCGACCTGTCGACGAAGACGTGGGTGAAGGAAGGCTTCTTCCGCGACGAGGCGAAGGGCGCGTTGGGCTGGATCGATCGCGACACGGTGTACGTCTACACCGATTTCGGTGCCGGTTCGATGACCAGCTCCGGCTACCCGCGCATCGTCAAGGAATGGAAGCGCGGCACGCCCATCGAGCAGGCGCGTGTGGCGTACGAAGGCAAGCCGGGCGACATGTACATCGCCGCGCTGCGCGACCACACGCCGGGTTTCGAGCGCGATTTCGTCAGCCGCACGCTGGCCTTCTACAACGACGAGCTGTACCTGCGCGGAGCGTCCGTTTCGCTCACGAAGATCGACGCGCCGAACTCCGCCAACAAGTCCGCGCACCGTGAATGGCTGCTGCTGGAACTGCGCGAGCCGTATGAAGCCGGCGGCAAGACCTGGCCGGCGGGCAGCCTGATCGCGACGAACTTCGACGACTTCATGGCCGGCAAGCGCGAATTCACCGCGCTGTTCACGCCGAGCGAGCGCACCTCGCTGTCGAGCTACACCTGGACGAAATCGCATCTGGTCCTGAACGTGCTCGATGACGTCAAGAACCGCCTGAGCGTGCTGACACCGGCCTCGGGCGAGTGGACGCGCTCCGAGTTCATCGGCGCGCCGACGTTCGGAACGCTGGCCGTGTCCGCGGTGGATCCCGACGAAAGCGACGCGGTCTGGCTCACCGCCACCGATTACCTCACCCCGACCACGCTCTCGCTGGCGCAGATCGGCGCCAGGCCTGAAGTGCTCAAGACCATGCCGGTGTTCTTCGATGCGTCGAAGGACGTGATCGAGCAGCATTTCGCCACCTCGAAGGACGGTACGCGTGTTCCGTACTTCCTCGTGCGTCCGAAGGACCTGGCCCTCGACGGCACGGCGCCGACGCTGCTGTACGGCTACGGCGGTTTCGAGATCTCGCTGACGCCGGCGTACTCCGGCGGCGTCGGCAAGGGCTGGCTCGAGAAGGGCGGCGTGTACGCCGTCGCCAATATCCGCGGCGGTGGCGAATACGGGCCGCGCTGGCACCAGGCCGCGCTGAAGGCCAACCGCCACAAGGCCTATGAGGACTTCGCCGCCGTCGCGCAGGACCTGATCGCGCGCAAGGTGACGTCGACCCAACACCTGGGCATCCAGGGCGGCAGCAACGGCGGCCTGCTCACCGGCAACATGCTGACGCAGTATCCGGACCTGTTCGGCGCAGTGGTCGTGCAGGTACCGCTGCTGGACATGAAGCGCTACAGCCACCTGCTGGCAGGCGCGTCGTGGATGGCCGAGTACGGCGATCCGGACACCGCCGACTGGGATTACATCCGCACCTTCTCGCCTTACCACCTGTTCGACGCGAAGCGCGCGTACCCGCCGACGCTGTTCATGACCTCCACGCGCGACGACCGCGTGCACCCGGGCCATGCGCGCAAGATGGCGGCGAAGATGCTCGACGCCGACAAGGACGTGCGTTACTACGAGAACATCGAAGGCGGCCACGGCGGCGCGGCCAACAACGCGCAGGCCGCGCACATGAGCGCGCTGGCATTCACGTTCCTGTGGAATGAGTTGAGCGGCAAGTAGGACGCCTCCTCCCCCTGCTCGCAGGGGGAGGTTGGGAGGGGGTAGTGAGGCGCCAGCGCCGAGCTCGCCGCGATGCGGCTTCGCCACCCCTCCCCAACCCTCCCCTGCACGCAGGGGGGAGGAAAGAAATTCCGCACGTTGTCATTGGCACAACCGGACCCCATCCATGAAACCGACCCACTTCCTGCTTCTGGCCCTGATGATGAGCACGACCGCCCCCTCCCTCGCCGCCACCGCCACGCCGCCCGACGCGGTGAAGAAGGCGCATGTCGTCAAGGCGCCGTTCGGCGCGCAGCGCCAGGACGAGTACTACTGGCTGCGCGACGACAAGCGCAAGAACCCCGAGATGCTGGCGTACCTCAACGCCGAGAACGCCTACGTCGACGTGGTGATGGCGCCGCTGAAGCCGCTGGAGAACACGCTGTACGAGGAGATCGTCGGCCGCATCAAGCAGGACGACAGTTCCGTGCCGTACCGCGAGCGCGGCTTCTGGTACTACAGCCGCTTCGAAACCGGCCAGGATTACCCGGTGTACGCGCGTCGCGCTGGCACGATGGATGCGCCCGAGCAGGTGCTGCTCGACGTCAATGTCATGGCCAAGGACAAGGACTACTTCAACGTCGGCGACTGGGAAGTCAGCCAGGACAACAGGATCCTGGCCTGGGCCGACGATGCCGTCGGTCGTCGCCAGTACGTCATCCGCTTCAAGAACCTGGAGACCGGCGAGGTCTACAGCGACGAAATCACGGGCGTCTCGCCCAACCTCGTGTGGGCCGACGACAACAAGACGCTGTTCTACGTCGAGAACGATCCGGAAACCCTGCTGACCGTGCGCGTAAAGAAGCACGTGCTCGGCACGCCCGCGTCGAAGGACGTGCTGGTGTACGAGGAGAAGGACGACAGCTTCTACATGGGCATCGACCGCTCGCGCGACGACAAGTACATCTGCATCGGCGTCGAAAGCACGGTGTCGAGCGAAATGCGCTGCGCGCCGGCCGCCAACCCGGAGAAGTTCGCCGTGCTGGCGCCGCGCGAGCGCGACGTCGAGTACCAGGCCGATCACCTCGACGGCCGCTGGGTCATCCGCACCAACGAAGGTGGCGCCGCCAACTTCAAGCTGATGACCGCGCCGAGCGACGCCACGTCGCGCAAGCAGTGGAAGGAGTGGGTGGCGCACCGCGACGATGTCTTCATCGAAGGCTTCGAACTGTTCGACGGCTTCACCACGATCGCCGAGCGCTCCGACGCGCTGGAGCGCCTGCGCGTGCTCAAGGCCGACGGCAAGGAGGAGTACGTCAAGGCGGACGAGCCGGCGTACTCGATGGGGCTGTCGGTCAACTCCGAGCACGACACGCCGTGGCTGCGCTACAGCTACACCTCGCTGACGACGCCGGGCACGACATACGAAGTGAACGTGGAGACCGGCGAGCGCAAGCTGCTCAAGCGCGAGCCCGTCATTGGCTACGACCCCGAGAAGTACGTGACGCAGCGCGTGTGGGCGACCGCGCGCGATGGCGTGAGGATTCCGGTTTCGCTGGTCTACAGGAAGGGCTTCGAGAAGAACGGCAAGGCCGCGATGCTGCAGTACGCCTACGGCAGCTATGGCAGTTCGACCGATCCGCGCTTCAACGGACCGGTGGTGAGCCTGCTCGATCGCGGCATGGTCTACGCCATCGCCCACATCCGCGGCGGCCAGGAAATGGGCCGCAAGTGGTACGACGACGGCAAGCTGTTCCACAAGAAGAACACCTTCACCGACTTCATCGACGTCACCGATGATCTGGTCAAGCAGGGCTACGCGGCGAAGGATCGCGTCGCGGCCTACGGCGGCAGCGCAGGCGGCCTGTTGATGGGCGCCATCGCCAACATGGCGCCGGACACGTACCGCGTGATCCTCTCGCAGGTGCCGTTCGTGGACGTGGTGACGACGATGCTCGATCCGACCATCCCGCTCACCACCAACGAATACGACGAGTGGGGCAACCCGGAAAAGAAGGACTACTACGACTACATGCTGTCGTACTCGCCGTACGACAACCTGTCCAAGCAGGCCTATCCGGCGATGTTCGTCGGCACCGGTCTGTGGGATTCGCAGGTGCAGTACTGGGAGCCGGCCAAGTACGTGGCACGACTGCGCGATCTCGATCAGGGCTCGGCGACGGTGGTGTTCCGCACCAACATGGACGCCGGCCACGGCGGCAAGTCGGGGCGTTTCCGCCGTTACCGCGAGCTGTCGGAGATGTACGCGTTCATGCTCGACCAGCTCGGCCTGGCCGCTGGGCCCGCCGCGACGGCCTCGAAGTAAGCGGCCGCATGCCTTAGCCCCTCTCCCTGCGGGAGAGGGGTTGGGGTGAGGGGCGGGAGCGCGGTGAGGCGCCGTTCGCCGGACGCTCCCCGTTTTCGCGATGCCCCCCAACGCCCCGCACGCACCTTCCGTGACGACTCCGCTTCCATCGCCCACGCCACCGTCCAAGGTCCGCTTCCGCTGGGCCTGGTGGTTGCTCGCGTACGCCAGCCTGGCGCTGGGCGTGATCGGCATCGTCGTGCCCGGCCTGCCGACCGTGCCCTTCGTGCTTCTGTCGGCATTCGCCGCCGCGCGCGGCTCGCAGAAACTCCATGACCGGCTGCTCGCGCACCCCCGTTTCGGGCCGATGATCCGCGACTGGCAGGCGTACGGCGCCGTTTCGCGCCGCGCCAAGCGCCTGGCGGTGTCGATGATGGCCGCCTGCGCGGTGATCATGTTCCTCACCGCGCCGCGCTGGTGGATGGCCGCGACCGGCACCGGAATCATGGCGGTGGTCGCAGTCTGGCTGTGGCGTCGACCGGAACCGCCGCCGCCGGGCGGCTGACGACCCATCGCGCGCGTCGCGGGCTACACTTCGGGCATGAAGACCGTCCGACTGCTCGCTGCCGTTTCCGTCCTCGCCGCCCTGCCGCTGCTGTTGTCTGCCTGCGGCAACAAGGGGCCTTTGATCCTGCCGCCGAAGAACGTTCCGGTGGAGATGCCGGTGGGCGCGACGCCCGCGCAGGAAGCCCAGGAAATCGGCGATCCCAGCGATGCGCTCGACACCGCGCCCAAGGCCGATGCCACCAATGCAGAGTCGGATCTCGACGATGGCGATAGCGACCCGCCGGAGAACACCGACACGAACACCGACACGCCGTGAGCGCGCCGCGACCATGACCCTGCGTTTCACCAAGATGCACGGCGCCGGCAACGACTTCGTCGTACTCGACCTGCGCGGCGACACGCCACCGCCTTCGGCCGAATTGTGCCGCGCGCTCGCCGATCGCCACACCGGGGTGGGTTGCGACCAGATCCTCACCGTCGAACGCGCCGACAACGGCGCCGCCGCGCGCTATCGCATCTGGAACGCCGACGGCTCCTCGTCGCAGCAGTGCGGCAACGGTGCGCGCTGCATCGCCGCGTGGGTGGTGCGCGACGCTCAGTCGCATCAAGCCGCGCTGGCGGAGGAGTTCGTCCTCGACAGCCCGGTCGGCGCGCACGCGGTGACGCGCCTGGACGGCGGCCGCTACCGCATCGAGATGGGGCTGCCGCGCTTCGCACCGTCGAGCATCCCGCTGCGCGGCTTCGAGGGCGCGCAGGACGAATACGTGCTGTACCACAACGACGCGGTGTTCACCTTCGGCGCGGTGTCGATGGGCAATCCGCACGCGGTGATCGAGGTCGACGACGTCGACCAGGCACCGGTGGAAGCCGTCGCGCCGATGCTGCAATCGCATCCGTCGTTTCCCGAGTCGGTGAACGTCGGCTTCGCCCAGGTCGAATCGCGCCAGCGCATCCGACTGCGCGTGTACGAGCGCGGCGTCGGCGAAACGCTGGCCTGCGGCAGCGGCGCGTGCGCGGCGGCGGCGGTGCTGATGCGGCGCGGTCGCGTCGATCGCGACGTGATCGTCGCGCTGCCGGGCGGTGAACTGCGCATCCAATGGCCTGCCGACGATGCCCCGCTGACGATGTCGGGGCCGACGGCGTTCGTGTACGAAGGGGAATGGACCCATGAATGAGACCCAGGAAAAGCTCGGCGCGCACGAAGTCGCCGCATGGCTGCGCCGGCATCCGCGATTCCTGCAGCAATTCCCCGACCTGGCGTTGAGCCTGGTCGTCCCGCGCGATGAAGGTTCCGCCGCGTCGCTCGCCAGCTATCAGCTCGAAGTGCTGCGCGACAAGAACCGCGAGCTGTCGCGCCGGTTGCAGGAACTGTTCGGCAACGCGCAGGAGAACGAACGCCTTGCGGTGCGCACGCACCAGCTCACGCTGGCGCTGATGCGGCAGGACAGCGCCGCCGACACGCTGCGCGCGATGGCCGCCTCGCTCGCCGAGGACTTCAACGGCGATCTGGTGCGGCTGGTGGTGTTCCATCCGGTCGAAGGCCTGGGCGATGCCGGGTGGCTGCAGGTCATTGCGCAGGACGATGCGCGTCTGAATCCCTTCCGCGATTGCCTGGCCGACGGCCAGCCGCTGTGCGGTCGCCTGCAGCCGGAGAAACACGAACTGCTGTACGGCGAACGCGCCGTCGACGTGCAATCGACCGCATTGGTGCCGCTGTCCGGACCTTCGACGGGCTCTGGGCAGGCCCTGGGCCTGGTCGCCGTGGGCAGTCGCGATCCGAACCGCTTCTTCCCCGGCATGGGCACGCTGTTCCTGCGCATGATGGGCGAATCGCTGGCGACGGCGCTCAAGCGCTTCGGGGACTGATGTCGCGCACGCGCGCCGCGATCCCCTCTGCGCCCGCGATCGCGCAGCAGGCGCTAGCGCCGCGCGTTGCCCAGATCGAGGACTACCTCGCCCATCTCCAGGTCGAGCGCCGCATGTCCGCGCATACGCTCGACGCCTATCGACGCGATCTCGTCGCGCTGGCGGAATGGGCCGGTCGCGACGGCAGTGAGGTCGCATCGCTGCACAACGAACAGCTGCGCGCCTTCGTCGCGGCCGAGCACCGTCGCGGCCTGTCGCCCAAAAGCCTGCAACGGCGGCTTTCCGCGTGCCGCAGCTTCTACGCATGGTTGGTGAAACAAGGGCGCATCGCGGCCAGTCCCGCCGCGTCGATCCGTTCGCCCAAGGCGCCGCGCAAGTTGCCGCAGGTGCTCGATCCCGACGAGGCCAAGGCGCTGGTCGAAGTGTCCACCGACGCGCCGCTGGGCCTGCGCGATCGCGCGCTGCTGGAGCTGTTCTATTCCTCCGGACTGCGACTGTCCGAGCTGTGCGCGTTGCGTTGGCGCGATCTCGATCTGGCCGATGCGCTGGTGACCGTGCTCGGCAAGGGCAGCAAGCAGCGCAGCGTCCCGCTGGGTTCGCATGCGCGCGCGGCGCTGGGCGAGTGGCGTGCATCGACGGGCGCGGCGAATGATGCGCCGGTATTCCCGGGACGCGGCGGCGCACCGATCACCCCGCGCGCGGTGCAACTGCGGCTGCGCCATCTCGCGCAGCAGCAGGGGCTGTTCAAGCGCGTGCATCCGCACTTGCTGCGGCATTCCTTCGCCAGCCACATCCTCGAATCCTCCGGCGATCTGCGCGGAGTGCAGGAGCTGCTCGGCCACGCCGACATCGCCACCACCCAGATCTACACGCACCTGGACTACCAGCATCTGGCGAAGGTCTACGACGCCGCGCATCCGCGCGCCAAGCGCAAGGGCTGAGGCAGCGGCAACTGAACGCCAACCCGCGTGGCCCGGGTAAGCGAAGCGCACCCGGGGGCTTTGTGCCGGTCACTTCGCGTGCGACATCCGCTCTGACGCGGCGACGCGCGGCCTGATGGCTTGAACCGCTCCGCCAGCGCCCCCACCCACTGGGAATCCCCCGGAGGTCGCATGGATCCGAGCCAGAACCCCAACGTTTTCCACGCCACGACGATCGTGTCGGTGCGTCGCGATGGCCGCGTCGCCGTCGCCGGCGACGGACAGGTCACCCTTGGCCACACCGTGATGAAGTCCAACGCACGCAAAGTGCGTCGCCTCGGCCGCGACGGTCAGGTGCTCGCCGGTTTCGCCGGCGCCGCCGCCGATGCCTTCACGCTGTTCGAGTTGTTCGAGGCCAAGCTGGAGAAGCACGGCCAGCTCACGCGCGCGGCCGTCGAACTGGCCAAGGATTGGCGCACCGAGCGGCGCCTGGGCAAGCTCGAAGCGCTGTTGGCGGTCGCCGATCGCGAAACCTCGCTGATCATCAGCGGCACCGGCGACGTGATCGAGCCGGAGGACGGCATCATCGCGATCGGCTCCGGCGGCATGTACGCGTTGTCCGCCGCGCGCGCTTTGATCGCGCACACGCAACTGGACGCACGCACCATCGCCACCGAAGCCATCGGCATCGCCGGCGACGTATGCATCTACACCAACCGCAATGTGGTGGTGGAAGAGCTTTGAAGCCGGGATTCGGGATTGGGGATTCGAGATTCGAAACCCCGGTCCCGGCCGCGCCTGCTGGCGAATCCCCCCTCCCGAATCCCGAATCCCGAAAATGATCAAGCCCGACAACTCCAGTGCCACCATGACTCCGCGCGAGATCGTGCAGGAACTCGATCGCCACATCGTCGGCCAGCAAGCCGCCAAGCGCGCGGTCGCGATCGCGCTGCGCAACCGCTGGCGGCGCATGCAGCTGCCCGCGGAGCTTCGCAATGAAGTGATGCCCAAGAACATCCTGATGATCGGTCCGACCGGCGTCGGCAAGACCGAGATCGCGCGCCGTCTGGCGACGCTCGCCAACGCGCCGTTCGTGAAGGTGGAAGCCACGCGTTTCACCGAAGTCGGTTACGTCGGCAAGGACGTGGAGCAGATCGTGCGTGATCTGGCCGATACGGCGGTCAAGCTGTATCGCGAGCAGGCCAAGCACCGCGTGCGCACGCAGGCCGAAGAACGCGCCGAGGAGCGCATCCTCGATGCGCTGCTGCCGCGTCGCCAGGGCGCGCCTACCGTGTTCGGTTTCAATGCCGATGAAGCGGCGAAGGATGAGCCGTCGTCGCAGGCCAATTCGGCCGAAGCGAGCGAGACCCGCGCCAAGCTGCGCAAGCAGCTGCGCAGCGGCGCGCTCGATGATCGCGAGATCGAGATCGAAACGGCGGTGAACGTCGGCGTCGACATCATGGCGCCGCCGGGCATGGAAGAAATGGGCCAGCAGTTGCGGCAGATGTTCTCCCAGGTCGCCGGTGCGAAGACCCACAAGAAGGCGTTGCCGATCCGCGCCGCGCGCTCGCAGTTGACGGAAGAGGAAGCCGGCAAGCTGGTGAACGAGGAAGAAGTTCGCGAGGCCGCGATCGAAGCCTGCGAGCAACACGGCATCGTCTTCATCGACGAGATCGACAAGGTCGCCAAGCGCGGCGAGTCGGGCATGACCGGTGGCGATGTCAGCCGCGAAGGCGTGCAGCGCGACCTGTTGCCGCTGGTCGAGGGTTCGACGGTGAGCACCAAGTACGGTCCGGTGAAGACCGACCACATCCTGTTCATCGCGTCAGGTGCGTTCCACCTGGCCAAGCCCAGCGACCTCATTCCGGAATTGCAGGGCCGTTTTCCGATCCGCGTCGAACTGTCGGCGCTGAACAAGGACGACTTCGTGCGCATCCTTACCGAGCCCAAGGCCGCGTTGACCACGCAGTACATCGAACTGCTGCGCACCGAGGGCGTGGGCCTGGAATTCACCACCGACGCGGTGGATCGCCTGGCCGAGATCGCCGCGCAAGTGAACGAGCGGCAGGAAAACATCGGCGCGCGCCGCCTGCACACGGTGCTGGAACGCCTGCTCGACGTGCTCAGCTACGAAGCGCCCGATCGCGGCGGCCAGTCCGTGCGCATCGATCGGGCCTACGTCGACCAGCACCTGGGCGAACTGGTTCAGGATCCGGACCTGAGCCGCTACATCCTCTGATTTGCGTGGTCCCTCTCCCCTGGTGGGAGGGGGACAGGCGCGCGCAGCGGCCAGGGAGAGGGGCGCGAGCGCCCGCAAACGCGAGCACGGCGGTGCCCAACGGCGAGCACGCAGGTGCCCTCGCACGAGCAGCACAGTGCCCGGCGTCCCCCATGCGGATGCCCGGCGGACCCCGTCGCGCACCCCCTGCATACCCTGTCTCGGTGCCCGGCATCCCCCGGCTGGGTGCCCGTCATACCCCATCGACGTGCCTGGCGCATCCCACCGGAGTGCCCGCCGTACCCCATTGCGGTGCTCGTCGTACCCCGCCCGTGGGGCTGCCGCATCCCACCGCAGTGCCTGTCAGACGTTGCCAAGTGCCTCGTCGTACTCCGTCGAGGTGCCCGTCGTACCCCGGCGCGGTGCTCGCCTCAGCGCGGTTCGACCGTCACTTCGGTCTTCACCGAGCTGGCGATGAAGCAATTGCGATGCGACGACTCGTGCAGCTTCTCCAGCGCCTGTGCATCCGGTGCGTCGCCGGCAAACACGATGCGCGGACGCAGCGTGACGTGCGTGACCGCCGCACGGCCGTCGGCGTTCTTGCCCAGCGTGCCGACGGCGTCGTCCTCGTACGTGTCCACCGTCCATCCCTTCTTCGCCGCGATCGCCAGCAACGTGAGCATGTGGCACGACGACAGCGCGGCCACCAGCATCTCCTCCGGATCCACGCCCTGCGCGCTGCCGAAGTACGCCGGCGCCGCGGAGCCGGTGATGCGCTGCCCGCGTTCGAAACGTACCTCGTGGTCGCGCGGATAGTGTTCGTAGTCGAACGGCTGACCGTTGCGGGTCCAGCGGATCGAAGCGAGGTGTTCGGACATGGCGGCGGCTTCCGTGGGGGCGGGCCGCCACCATGCCATAGCGGGCTCAGCGCGCGACAGGATCGGCGTGCGCACCTGCGGCCTTGCGGCGACGCGTGTCCTCGATGAGCTGTTCGCGTGCGGCCTGCTGCAGGCGATCGATGCTCACCTTGTCGGGCGCCGCGCCCAGGCGGCCCGTGAGGTCGGCCACGACGCGCTTGTTGGCGTAGGTGTGCGGCGAATTCATGTCGTCGCTCTGCGCGGTCACCATGTATGTCAGGCGCTTGGCGCTGACTTCCCGGCCCTGCGCCAGCTCTACCAGTTTGGCGCGGTATTCCAGCTCCCACGACGCAAGGCCGGGGAATGCGTTCTGGTCGGCGAAGTGCTGCGTTTCGTGGCCGAGGAACACCACGCGGAACTCCTCGCTGTCGAGCCCTTCGCTGTATCTGGGGACGACGGCATACAAGGCCTTGTCAGTCGCCCAACCGCCGGCCGAGCCGCGTTCACAGCGGCCGTAGGCCATCCAGCCACGACTGACGAAATCGTCGAGCAGCTCGACGCGGACGTTGTACGGTCCCTCCGGAAGCTGCACGTCGAACATGCGCGTTTCCTGCTTGCTCCACGCCATCAGCTCGCGCAGCGGGGGCGTGCGGCCGAGTTGTGCGTGAACACCGCGCTGCTCCAGTTGCGTCTGCAGGAAAGGCTCGATCTCGTCCATGCTGTTGGCCCGGGCCGCGCTCGCGCCCAGGCGCTTGTGCAGTTTCGCCAGCAACGCCGCTTCCTGCGTTTCGCGTTGCGCCGGTGCCGCCAACGAACGCCACCAGTAGTCCTCGTAGTCGTTCAGCACCCCGCGCACGAAGGGATCCGCGATGCCCTCGGTGGTGTGCGCCGGCTGCGCGGCGGTATGGCGCTGCAGCATGCAGGCGCGATAGGTCGCGTCCTTGCCGTGGAAACCGTCGGCCGGCGACGCAGCGAGTGCAGTCACGGCACGCGCGCTGTCGCCCTGCAGGATGGCGGAGGTGGATTCGGCGATCGCGTCGATCGCGGCCGGCGTGGATTGCGGCTCGTCGGCGGCGTGCGCGCCGTGCAGCAGCAGTGCGAGGCTCGCGCCGAGCAGGATCGAAAGCGGGCGGGGCGTGGTCGGCATGGGGGGCTTCCGTTGGGCGATCGGAGGATCGCCTTCGCCGCTATTGCAACCGGGCCGCAGCATCGCCGTCTTGAACGGATTTGATCTGGCGCCGCAACTGACCAGGCGAGGCGCCGGTGCACAGGCGCAGCGTGCGGCCCAGATGCGCCTGGTCGGCGAAGCCGGTGAGCGCGGCGATGTCGGCCATCGGCAGCGCACCGGCGAGGAGCCGCAGCGCGCGCCGGCAACGCAGTTCGCGGCGCAGCAGTTGCGGCGCCATGCCGTGCGACGCGGCGAACACGCGCGACGCATGCGCCGCGGAAACGCCCGCCCGGCGTGCCAGCATCGCCAGATCCAGCTCGCCATCGCGCAACTCGCGCAGATAGTCCGCCTGCCACGCATGCAGCAGCGGGGCGGCGACCGGCTCGGAGGCCGCGACGAGGTCGCCCAGCCGCTCCGGCGCCCGCGCGAACACCGCCTGTGCCTCCCGCGCATCCGCAACGCGCAGCACTCGCAACTCGTCCGGGGCATCGTGGTCGGCCAGTTCGAGGTTCGCCACCTTTGCGCCGAGCCGGCCGAAGCGGTTGCCGTGCGCGTGCCAGCGCGGATGCAGGACCAGCATGCCGGGCTCGCAGGCGATCGGCCCGTCGGGGCTGGCCTCGATGTGGTTGCCGTCCAGCACGAGCGCGGCATACGCGCCGCCATGCCGATGCGTGTCCAGCACGTCGCAGGCGGAATGGCGGGTTTCGAAGCCGGCATCGGAGGTCATGGCGGGAATCCTGGCGGGAGCGGTGCGGGCGGGCCAGTGACGAAAGTCGGCCCCGAACCTGGGATGCTCGGCCGGCGCGCCGGGTTGAAACACTCAGCCGGCGGCGAGGCGCCAGGCCGCTCGCAGGAACGGCTCGATCGCGTGCAGGTCCACCGTGTCGCGCAGCTTCGCGACCTGCTGCACGCGACCGCGTGCGTCCCGCGCGGTCTTGAAGAACAGCGGGTGGTCGAACTCGCGGTCCAGTTGCAGCGCCAAGCGCAGCGCGTCCTTCATGAACACCACGTCGGCGAAGATGCGCGTGGTCCGCAGCAGCGCGTAACGGTCCTTGTGCACGATCTCGATCGGGCCATAGCCGCGCGCGATGCGTTCCAGCTCTTCGTACAGCGCGACCAGCTCCGGCGCCTTGTTGGCCAGCATCGCGTCGCGGTCGCCCGTGCCGCAGCTGTGCTTCACGTTGGCGCGGTTGAAGACGCGACCGCAGTCGGGGCAGGACCAGGCGGGCATGGCCTCACTCCTCACCGATGTCCTCGTTCCACACCTGCGGATTGGCGGCGATGTAGTCGCCGAGCATGCCGATGCACTCCGCGTCTTCCAGGTCGATCACCTTCACGCCGTTCTCGCGCAGCCAGTCGATGCCGCCGCGGAAGTTCACCGATTCGCCGACCACCACCGTGCCGATGTTGAACTGGCGCACCAGGCCGCTGCAGTACCAGCACGGGGCCAGCGTCGTGACCATGATCGTGTCGCGGTAGCGGCGCTGGCGGCCGGCCTTGCGGAAGGCGTCGGTCTCGCCGTGCACGGACGGATCGTTTTCCTGGATGCGGCGGTTGTGGCCGCAACCGAGCAGGCGCCCGTCGTCGTGGTACAGCGCCGCGCCGATGGGAATGCCGCCTTCGGCGAGCCCCTTGCGGGCTTCCTCGACGGCGGTAGCGAGCAGTGCGGCGTAGTCGGGTGTCTGGATCATGCGGGAGCTCCAGCGGCGCGCAGCATGTCGATGTGCGGAATGCCGTCGTCGAGGTAGGGTTCGGAAGAAGGCACGAAGCCGTGCCGTGCGTAATAGCGTTCGAGGTGTGCCTGCGCGCCGATCTGCACGTCGCTGCCGGGCCAGCGGGCTTCGATCTGCGCCAACGCCTGCCTCACCAGCGGATCGCCGAGGCCGCGCCCGCGGTACGCCGGCGCAGTCAGCACGCGGCCGAAACTGACCTGCGGATAGCTCAGGCCCGGCGGCAGGATGCGCAGGTAGGCGGCGATCGCATCGTCGTCGGCCAGGGCGAAGACATGCACCGCCTGCGGGTGCGCGTCCTTGCCGTCGGGATCGAGGTAGACGCAGTTCTGTTCGACCACGAACACCTCCGAGCGCAGTTTCAGAAGCGCGTAGAGCGTGCGGGCGTCGAGTTCATGGAAGGCGAGCGCGTGCCAGCGCACGGCGGGAGTCGAAGCGGTCATCCCCGCATGATGCCAGCGCGGCTCAGCGTCCGGCATCCCCCGCGCCGGACGTGTCGATGCGCACTTCCACCGACATGCCCGGGTGCAGCCGCGCCGACAGCGGCTGATCGGCGTCGATCGAGACCTTCACCGGGATGCGCTGGGCGATCTTCACGAAGTTGCCGGTGGCGTTGTCCGGCGGCAGCACGGCGAATTCCGAACCGGTGGCGGGCGATATCTCTTCCACGCGCCCGCGCATGCGCGCACCGCCGAGCGCATCGACTGTGAAGCGCACCGGTTGGCCGATGCGCACGTTCTCCATCTGCGTTTCCTTCATGTTCGCCACCACCCACATGCGCTCGGGCACCAGCGCCATCAGCTGCGTGCCGGGGCTGACGTACGCGCCCAGGCGCACGGCGACCTGGCCGAGCTGGCCGGCGCGCGGCGCGCGGATCTGCGTGTTGTCCAGGTCGATCTTCGCCAGGCGGATCGCCGCCTGCGCATTGGCCACTGCCGCTTGCAGCGCGCCGAGGTTCACGCCCACGCTTTCGACCTCCTGCTGCGCCATTTCCAGGCTCGCCTGCGCCTGGGCGACGCCGGCCTGCGATTGCAGTTGCGCGGCGCGGGCCTGGTCGCGATCGGCCTGCGACAGCAGCTTCTGCGCGGCCAGCGGTTCGATGCGTTTTAGGTCGGCGGCGGCCCTCTCCGCCTGCGCCTGCGCGCTGCGGATCGATGCCTCGCTCTGATGCACGCCGGCCTGCGCGCTGAGCCTGCGCTGCGTCGCGTTCGCCAGCGCGGCCTGCTGGCTCTGCAATTGCGCTTGCGCCTGCTCCAGTCGCTGCCGGTAGATGCGGTCGTCGATCTGCACCAGCAGCTGGCCCTGCGTCACGCGCTGGAAATCCTGCACCGCCACCTTCGTGATGTAGCCGCCCAGCTGCGGCGAGATGATCGTCACCTGGCCGCGGACCGTCGCGTTCTCGGTGGTCTGGATCGCGCTGCGGAACGGCGGCAGCCGCCAGGCGTAGAGCACGATCAGCACGCCGGCCAGCGCCACGCCGGCGAAAGCGGCCATCTGCCAGCGCCGCCGGCGGCTGCCGGCGGAAGGCGCGGTCTGGGGGGCGTCGGTCGGGTTCGGGGAATTCATGGGGCCGGGGACGGGACGGTAATGGGAGTGGCGGCACGGGCGGCGGCGCGATCGCGACGCAACAGGAGCAGGCGGTGGGCCAGCATCCAGACCATGGTCAGCAGCGCGATGGCGGCGATCGCCATGAACACATCGTTGTAGGCCAGCACGTTGGCTTCGCGTGAAGCGGCGGACCCCAGCGCGCGCATGCCTTGCAGATTGCGCAGCACGGGATCGGTCGTCGCCTGCGAATACGCCGATGCGCCGGCCTGCACGCGCGCGGCGACCTGCGGGTCCTGCAACGTCAGGTGTTCGACGAGCTGGTTCGAATGGAACTTCGCCCGCACCGTCTGGAACGTGCCCAGTGCGGCCGTGCCCACCAGCCCTCCCAGGTTCTGCGCCATGCCGAACAGCACAACGAAGGTGATCAGATTGCGCGGCTGGCCGATCACCTGGCCCATGCCCAGCACCATCGCCGGACCGAGGAAGTACGTGCTGCCGAAGCCGATCAGGAACTGGCTCAGGTACATGTTCTGCGGGCGCGTGAGGTTGGTCGAATGCGCATCCAGCAGCGCGCCGGTGGCGATGCACGCCAGCGCGATCGACGAAGGGATGATCATGCGGCCGGGCCGGATCGTCAGCGCGCTGGCGGCGATGCCGGTCGCGCAGCCCAATGCCACCATCGCGAACATTCCGTGCATCTGGTCGTTGTTCAAACCCAGCGCCTGCATGAAGCCCACCGCGCCGGTGCTCTGCTCGGACAGCGCGAAGCGGATCAGCAGCACGGACACGCCCAGCCGCACCATCGTCCCGCTGGCGAGCCAGCGCGTGTTGATCAGCGGATTGGCGCGGAAGTGCTCGACCGCCACCGCCGCGGTCAGCAGCACGATGGCGCCGGCGAGCGCCCAGCCGATCCAGTCCGCGTCGAACCACCAGTCCACGCGCCCCAGCGACAGCGCCGCGCACAGCAGCGCCATGCCCGGCGCGAACAGCGCCAGGGTGAGGGCGTCGGTCTTCTCGAACACCTTCATGCGATCGCTCGGCGGCAGTCGCAGCATCAGCACACCGCCCAGGGCGATCAGCGCCAGGCCCAGTTCGAACAGGTACAAACCGCGCCACTCGCCGAACTCGAGCAGTTCGGCCGAGAAGATGCGCGCCAACGGCGTCGCCAGCTGCGCCACGCCGATCCCGACCACCAACCCGCGCAACCGGTGCGCGGCCGGGAAGGCCTGCATCATGTAGTACAGGCCGAGCGTGCTCAGTGCCGCGCCGGCGATGCCGTGCGCCGCGCGCACCGCGATGGCCGAGTCCAGGCCGTGGACGAACAGGTGCGCGAAGGTCACCAGCGCGTACAGGACCAGGAACACTTCGGTGAAAAGACGCAGTCCGAACTGCTGGCGGAATTTCACCAGCACCAGGTTCACCGACACGTTGGTCATCACGTACGCGGCCGGCAGCCACTGCATTTCCGCCAGGGTGGCGCCGATCGCGCCCTGCAGGTTGAGCAGGTTGGCCGTGACCAGGGCATTGCCCAGGCCGCCGGTGATGGCGACGAGAAAACCGACCGCGGCGAAGGCCGCGCGGCGCGCTGGCGAATGCAGCGGGGTGGAAGGCGACCCGGGCAGGGTCGGCCGCTCGTGCGGCTGCCATTCGCGCGGCGCGTAACGGCTCATCGGCGCGGTGGACCTCCCTGGGCACGGGACCGGCCGGCGGATCGTGCGGCGCCGCGGCCGAAGGCGTCGGATTGTCGCATGGGGTGCGATAATCGCCGCATGAACGATTCCAGCCAGAAGCCGGACTCCGGCACGACCCATTTCGGTTTCCGCGACGTGCCCAAGGGCGAGAAGCAGAAACTCGTCGGCCAGGTGTTCTCGTCGGTGGCGCAGAACTACGACCTGATGAACGACCTCATGTCGATGGGCGTCCACCGCGTGTGGAAACGCTACTTCGTCGGCACGGCGCAGGTGAAGCGCGGCGACCGCGTGCTCGACCTGGCCGGCGGCACCGGCGACATCGCCCTGCTGCTGCGCGACAGGGTGGGCGCGTCGGGCAGCATCGTGCTGGGCGACATCAACGGTTCGATGCTGCGCGTCGGCCGCGATCGCATGACCGACATGGGCAAGGTCGCCGGCTTCGAATACGTGCAGATGAACGCCGAGAAGCTGCCCTTCCCGGACGGCTCCTTCGACCTGGTGACCATCGCCTTCGGTCTGCGCAACGTCACCGACAAGGACGCCGCGCTGCGCGAGATGCACCGCGTGCTGAAGGTCGGCGGACAGGCGCGCGTGCTGGAGTTCTCGGAAGTGAAGGCCGACTGGTTCAAGCCGATCTACGACTTCCATTCCTTCAAGATCCTGCCGCGCCTGGGCAAGCTGTTCGCCAACGACGCCGACAGCTACCAGTACCTGGCCGAAAGCATCCGCAAGCATCCGCCGCAGGATGAGTTGAAGGCGATGATGCAGGCGGCAGGCTTCGCGCGCTGCGACTATCGCAACCTGTCGGCGGGGATCGTGGCGATCCATACCGGCTACAAGGTCTAGGACGGCGCCACCGACGGGCGACGGCGTGCGGCCGCGGCAGGCGGCCGGTTCAGCCGTGGACGTCGGCCGGGCAGGGCCATCGGGTCGCTTTCGGGCGTCCGGTGGGAGGGGGCCTCGGGTCGCGCCGGAGGCGCTAAACTCGGCCGCTCACCCGCCAGAACCGGTCCAACGCATGCGTTATTCGATCCTGACCCTGTGCCTCGCCGCCGCCCTCGCCGCCGGTTGTTCGCGCGACGCCGCGCCGCCCGCCGATACCGCGAACAAGGACGCCGCCGCCGTGACCGCTTCCGGCCAGAAGGCCGTCGCCGAAGTCGACGAGTACTCCTATTCCGAGCCTCACAAGGTCCGCATCGAAGACCTCGCGCTCGAACTGAAGGTCGACTTCGACAAGAAGGAACTCGGCGGCAGCGCGACCTACACGCTGGACTGGACCGATCCCAAGGCGACGCAGCTCATCCTCGACACGCGCGACATCACCGTCGAGAAGGTCGTGGGCGAGCGTGCCGACGGCAAGTGGGAAGACCTCACCTTCGCCCTGGCCGACAAGGACAAGGTGCTGGGCAACAAGCTCACCATCGAATCGCCGCAGCGCAACGCGCGCATCCGCGTGACGTACCACACCTCGCCGGAGGCTTCGGGCCTGCAGTGGCTCACGCCGGAGATGACGCAGGGCAAGAAGTCGCCCTTCATGTTCAGCCAGTCGCAGCAGATCCACGCACGCTCGTGGGTGCCGCTGCAGGACACGCCGCGCGTGCGCTTCACCTACACCGCGCACGTGACTTCGCCGCAGGACACCATGGTGCTGATGAGCGCCGACAACGATCCCAAGGCGGCGCGCGACGGCGACTACAGCTTCAAGATGCCGCAGAAGATCCCGTCGTACCTGCTGGCGATCGCCGCGGGCGACCTCGCGTTCCAGCCGATCAGCGACCGCGCCGGCGTGTGGGCCGAGCCGGGCATGGTGAAGAAGGCCGCCGACGAGTTCGCCGACACCGACAAGATGATGCAGACGGCCGAACGCCTGTACGGCCCGTATCGCTGGGAGCGTTACGACATCCTCGTGCTGCCGCCGTCGTTCCCGTACGGCGGCATGGAGAACCCGCGCCTGACCTTCGCCACGCCGACGGTGATCGTGGGCGACAAGTCGCTGGTGTCGCTGGTCGCGCATGAACTGGCGCACAGCTGGTCGGGCAACCTGGTGACCTTCTCCACGCCAAAGGACAGCTGGCTCAACGAAGGTTTCACCAGCTACGTCGAGAACCGCATCGTCGAGGACCTGTACGGCAAGGAAGCGGCCGACATGGAGAAGGTGATCTCGCGCAACGAGCTGGCCGCCGAATACAAGGAGCTGGATCCGAAGCTGCAGGTGCTGGCGCTGCGTCCGGGCACGTTGTCCGATCCGGACGGCGCGAGCAGCTCGACCGTGTACACCAAGGGCGCGTGGTTCCTGCAGTTCCTGGAAGAGCGCTACGGCCGCGAAGCGTTCGATCCGTTCCTGAAGGAGTACTTCAACCACTTCGCGTTCCAGTCGATCCCGACCACGAAGTTCATCGAGTACGCCAAGGCCAACCTGCTCGCCAAGTACCCGGGCAAGGTGACCGAAGCCGAGCTCGACCAGTGGATCTACGAGCCTGGCGTGCCGGACAGCGCGCCGAAAACCGTCTCGCCGCGTTTCGACGCGGTCGACGCCGCGCGCAAGGCGTGGCTCGACACCGGCACGCTGCCGGCCGGCGACGCCACCGCGAAGTGGAGCACGCAGGAATGGGTGCACTTCCTCGACGGTATGCCGCAGGTGCTCAAGCCCGAGCAGCTCGCCGCGCTGGACCAGGCCTTCCACTTCACCGGTACGCCGAACGGCGAGATCGCGCAGCGCTGGTATCCGCTGGCGGTGCGCAGCGGCTACACGCAGGCGAACGCGGCAGCGGCCGAGTTCATCAGCCGCGTCGGCCGTCGCAAGCTGGTCATGCCGACCTACAGCGAACTGGTGAAAACGCCCGCGGGCCTGAAGCTGGCCGAGGACACCTTCGCCAAGGCACGCGCGGGCTACCACCCGATCACCACGCAGTCGGTGGAAGAAACGATCGCGAAGGCGAAGCAGCCGGCGAAGTCGTAAGCGGTCCGAAGCCGCGGGTTTGCCCTCCCCCTGCTCGCAGGGGGAGGTTGGGAGGGTAACGAGGCGCACAGCGCCGAGGTCACCGCACGAAGCTCGCCGCTGACGCGGCTTCGCAACCCCAACCCTCCCCTGAATGCAGGGGAGGGAGACGCCGGACGGGAGGGAGATCACGCTTGCGCCATCGAACGCTGCGTACATTCGCCATCGCGCTCCTCGCGCTGCTGCTCCTCGCCGCCGCGCTGCTGTGGCGCAATCCGTACGCGATCATCAGCGGCGACTTCACGCGGCAACGCATCGCCGCCGGCTTGTCCGCGAAGGACGTCGAGATCGACGGCCACCGCTGGGCCTACGCCTACAGCGACGACGCGCCGCCCGGTGCGCCCACCGTCGTCATGCTGCACGGCTTCACCGGCAGCAAGGAGAACTGGTACGCCGTCGCGCGCCAGCTGCGTGGCAAGTACCGCCTCGTGATCCCCGATCTTCCCGGCTGGGGCGAGAGCCAGCGCATCGAACGCGACGACTACGGTTTCCGCGCGCAAAGCGAACGCACCGCGCGTTTCATCGATGCGGTGTCGCCGGACGCAGGAGTCGTGCTGCTCGGCCATTCGATGGGCGGCGGCATCGCCGCACTCACCGCCGCCCGACATCCGCATCGGGTCGCGCGCCTGGGCCTGATCGACGCCGCCGGCGTACGTTTTCGCGACAACCGCTTCGGCATCGACGTGCTGGCGGGGAAGAATCCGTTCGGCGTCAGCGACGAGGCGACGTTGGCGCGTTACCTCGACACGGTGTTCTTCGACGATGAGGCCAAGCCCGTCATTCCCTGGCCGGTCGATCGCATCTACATCGGGCGCCGCAGGCAGGACGCCGCATTCGAGCAACGCGTGCTCGACCGCATCGGTCGCGGTGGCGAGCGCTTCCTGCCCGGCGAGGAGGCGGTGCGCATCGAGCAGCCGACGCTGCTGCTATGGTGCCGCCAGGACGCGGTGATCGACGCCAGCGCGCTCGATCTGTACGCACTGCGCATCCCACACGCGCAACGCGTGCTGCTCGACGGCTGCGGCCACATGTCGATTCTGGAAAAGCCCGACGCGGTCGCCCGCGCCGTGACCACGCTGATCGAACGAGGAACCTCACGATGAAGCACACCGCACTGCAGATATCGGTCATCGTGCTGGCCGGCGCGCTCGCCGCGTGCCAGCCGGCGCCCGATCCCAAGGCCGAAGCGGCCGCGCAGGCCGCCGCGCAGGAGCAGGCCGCGCAGGAGATGGCGAAGGCGTTCGACGCCGAATACGGCAAGCAGAACTGGGAACTGGCGCGCGCGCACGGCGACGTGCTGATGTCGAAGTTTCCGACCAGTGCCGCGGCCGCAGCCATCGAAGCGCGCTACCAGGAAGTGAAGGACAAGGCCGCGCATTCGCGCGAACAACGTCGCACCGCCGCACTGTGGACGTACCAGTCGCAGCCGGTGAAGGGTGGCGAACAGGTCTCCGCATCGATCTACGCGAGGGATTCGGTGGACACCGACGGCAGCGGCCCGCGTCCGGTGCAGCTGATCTTCCGCGACCGCCCCGAGTGGGGGCGCAGCAGCTACCTCGTGCTGGAGAAGGGCGACTTCGACTGCTACGGCGGCTGCAAGGTGAAGCTGAAGGTCGACGACGCCGCGCCCAAGCCGGTGGACGCCAGCCGCCCGAAGACCGACGAGGCCATCGCGATGTTCATCGAGGACGAGAAGATGCTGTGGAAGACGGTGAAGGGCGCGAAGGTCATCGCCATCGAATTCCCGGTGAAGGCGGGCGGCACGCGCACCGCGGTGTTCGAAGTCGCCGGACTGGAGCCGTCGCGCATGCCGAAGTGGTAGGGATGGCCGGGCAGGGCGATCCGTAGCCGGTTGCGGTGCGCGAGGGACGGCGGCGATGTCACCGAGCGAGGCTCTCCAAACCATGACGCCGTCTTACGCATCGGCTTCGTAAGCTCCGGATCGATGCCGGACGAAACCCCGTGCATCGGGCGGCGCAGGCATCGGACGCACGCGCCGGGTCACCAGCGACGCGGCCGCGAGCGAACGCAGCCGCGGACGCCGCCATCGAGGCGGAGGACATCATGCTCTCCCCACGTCTGCACAACCTGCTCGATGCCGGGCAGACGCCGTACACGACGCTGACGCATCCGCGCACGATCACCGCGCACGAGACCGCATCGGCCGCGCGCGTGGAGCCGAACCATTTCGCCAAGACGGTGATGATCAAGGCCGACGGACGCCTGGCCATGGTGGTGATGCCCGCGGCGTATCGCGCCGATCTCTACCGCCTGTCGCTCGCACTGGGCGGCATTCCGGTGGAATTGGCCGAAGAGAGCGAATTCCGCGAAGCGTTCTCCGATTGCGAGCCCGGTGCCATGCCGCCGTTCGGGCATCTGTACGGCATGCCGGTGTACGTCGATTCGCGCCTGGCGCACCAGGACGAGATCGCCTTCAACGCCGGCAACCACACCGAAGTGGTGCGCATGCCGTATCAGGAATTCGAACGCCTGGCCGCGCCGGAAATGCTCTGGCTCGCTCACATGATGTGAGTGGGGCGTCGGGATTGGAGATTCGGGATTCGCGGAAGCGCCGCTGTTGCGACGTGACGCCGCTGTGCGGCGTCGGGATTCGGGATTCGGGATTGGAGATTCGGGATTCGCGGAAGCGCCGCTGTCGCCAATCCCGAATCCCGATTCTCGAATCCCGGCCTTTCCCAATCCCGAATCCCGATTCTCGAATCCCGGCTTTTCCGATTCCCGGCCTTACAGCGCGTATCCGAACTGCTGCTTGAACTGCTCGCTGAACTCGTCGAAGTCGAAGCGCTGGTTCTGCGTGCCCGGGTGTTCGACCTTCAGTGCGCCCATCAGGTTGCCCATGCGGCCGATGGTGAGCCAGTCGTGGCCCTTCTCGATGCCGTAGATCAGGCCGGCGCGGAATGCGTCGCCGCAACCGGTCGGATCGGTCACGCGGCGCTCGTGCGCGGGCGGGATGTCGTAGGTCTTTTCCGGCGTGTGGATCTGCGAGCCGTGCGGGCCGCGCGTGGTGATGTAGGCCTTCACGCGCTTGACGATGTCGTTCTCGCTCCAGCCGGTGCGTTCCTGCAGCAGGTTGGACTCGTAGTCGTTGACGGTGACGTACTGCGCCAGCTCGATGAAGTTGCGCAGTTCCTCGCCGTTGAACAACGGCATGGCCTGGCCCGGATCGAAGATGAAGGGAATGCCGGCGTCGGCGAATTCCTGCGCGTTCTGCAGCATGCCTTCGCGGCCATCGGGACTGACGATGCCGAACGTCACGCCCTTCACGTCGCGCACGTGGTTCTCGTACGAACGCATCATCGCGCCAGGATGGAACGCGGTGATCTGGTTGTTGTCGTGATCGGTGGTGATGAAGGCCTGCGGCGTGAACAGCTCCTCGATCTCCTTCACCTGCGACAGGTTGATGCCCTGCTGCTCGAAGTGCTCGCGATAAGGCCCGAAATCCTGGCCGACGGTGGCCATCGGGATCGGGTCGCCGCCGAGCAGCTTGAGGTTGTAGGCGATGTTGCCGGCGCAGCCGCCGAACTCGCGGCGCATCCGCGGCACCAGGAACGACACATTCAGGATGTGCACCTTGTCCGGAAGGATGTGGTTCTTGAACTGGTCCGGGAACACCATGATGGTGTCGTAGGCCAGCGAGCCGCAGATGAGTGCAGACATCAGGAAATACCCAGGTCGAGAGGCCGGCCGCAGGTCGGTGTGCGGCGGTTGCGTAGAGTCGCGGGACGGCGGCCCAGTGCCGCGCGGGCGCTAGGGTAGCCGCTGGGGGCGCCCACCACCAGCTGGGCGCGCCGGGCCCGGCGGCGGTCCGGGGCCGGCACTGACCCGAAACGTGACGGGGCAGGGCACGAAGTGCCCGTAAATGCAGGTTTTTTCCTTGCTCGACAAGGGGGCGGTTGTTAGGCTAGCGAACCCCTCACGCGCCTCTCACGCCCCCACCTTTCGACGGCCGATCCTAGATGTTCAAGAAGTTTCGCGGCATGTTCTCCAACGACCTGTCCATCGATTTGGGCACGGCCAACACACTCATCTACGTGCGCGGCCAGGGCATCGTGCTGAACGAGCCGTCGGTGGTCGCCGTCCGCCAGGACCGCCTGATCGGCGGCAATCGCACGGTCGCGGCAGTGGGCAGCGAGGCCAAGATGATGCTCGGGCGCACCCCGGGCCACATCACGACCATCCGGCCGATGAAGGACGGCGTCATCGCCGACTTCACCTACACGGAGGAAATGCTCAAGCACTTCATCCGCAAGGTGCACAAGTCGCGCTTCCTGCGTCCCAGCCCGCGCGTGCTGGTCTGCGTGCCCTGCGGCTCGACCCAGGTCGAGCGCCGCGCGATCAAGGAATCGGCCGAAGAAGCCGGCGCCCGCGAGGTCTACCTGATCGAGGAGCCCATGGCGGCCGCCATCGGCGCCGGCATGCCGGTGACCGAAGCCCGCGGCTCGATGGTCGTGGACATCGGCGGCGGCACCACCGAAGTGGCGGTGATCGCGCTGAACGGCATCGTCTATTCGGCCTCCGTCCGCATCGGCGGCGACCGCTTCGACGAGTCGATCATCAGCTACGTGCGCCGCACCTACGGCACGCTGATCGGTGAGGCCACGGCCGAGCGCATCAAGCTCGAGATCGGCTGCGCCTACCCGCAGCAGAAGGCCGCCACGGTCGAAGTCTCCGGCCGCAACCTCGCCGAGGGCGTGCCGAAGATGATCACCATCAACTCCAACGAAGTGCTCGAAGCGCTGCGCGAACCGCTGGCCGGCATCGTCTCGGCGATCAAGCTGGCGCTGGAGCAGACCCCGCCGGAGCTGTGCGCCGACGTGGCCGAGCGCGGCATCGTGCTCACCGGCGGCGGCGCACTGCTGCGCGACATGGACCGCCTGATCAGCGAGGAAACCGGCCTGCACGTGCAGGTCGCCGACGACCCGCTGACCTGCGTGGCCCGAGGCGGTGGTCGCGCGCTCGAGCTGGTGGACATGCACGGCAACGAGTTCTTCGCGCCGGAATGAGTGATGTGGGGATTCGCGACCGGGGGCCCGGGGTTCGTCCGCTCCCTGTCCTGAATCACGCCGGTCGAAGTTCCCCAGGGTGTCGCGCGCGCGATCGTTCAGGTCGCGGCGCGTTGCCCAATCCCTAATCCCGAATCGCGAATCCCGGCTTTCATGCCCACCTACGCCGGCCCTCCCGCTTCCGCACGTTCCGGTGACGTGGCCGGCACGCTGCGCCTGCTCGCCTATCTGGCGCTGGCGGTGGTGCTCATCGTCCTGGATCACCGCGGCGGCTGGCTGACGCAGGCACGCCGGCAGGTGTCCCTGCTGGTGCAGCCGCTGTGGATGGTCGCCGGTTGGCCGGGGCAGGTGGTCGGACGGATCAGCGAGGACGCCGGAACGCTCACCCAGCTCACCGCCGAGAACCGCCGGCTGCGCAACGAGCTGATGCTCAATCAGGCGCGCATGGCCCGTTTGCAGACGCTGGCCGCCGACAACGCCCGCCTGCGCGGCCTGCTGGACGCGGCCGATCGGGGCCGTCTCGACGTGGTGCTGGCGCCGGTGCTCGACGTCGACCTCGATCCGACACGCCAGCGCCTGGTCCTGGACGCCGGCACGCGCGACCAGGTGAAGGTCGGCCAGAACGTGATCGATTCCGGCGGCCTGCTGGGGCAGATCATCGCCGTGACCCCCATGTACGCCAACGTGCTGCTGCTCACCGATCCCTCGCACGCGGTGCCCGTGGCCGTGGCACGCAACGGCGTGCGGTTGGTGGTCTACGGCGAAGGACGCAGCGACGTGCTGCGCCTGACCAGCGTGCCGCTTTCCAGCGACGTCAAGGTCGGCGACGTGCTGGTGACTTCGGGCCTGGGCGGTCGCTTCGCCCCCGGGTTCCCGGTCGGCACGATCGCGTCGCTCAAGCCCGACGACTCCCGTGCCTTCCTCGTCGGCGAAGTGAAGCCGGCGGCCCAGCTCGATCGCGGGCGCGAAGTGCTCGTGCTGCTGTCGATGCCCAACCCGCTGCCGGGCGCGACCGCGTTCACGCCGGGCGATCCCATGTCGGCTTCCGCGCCGCCGGCCGCGGGTGGCGCCGCAGCAACCCCGCCCGCAGCCGGTACGCCGAATGCGGTCCCGGCCGCAGGCGCGGCGCCGGCCCCCGCACCGGCTGCGTCTGCCCGTCCAGCGGCAGCGCGCACGCCTCCGGCGACACCGCAACCGCCACAAACACCGCCGCCGGAGGGCCGCCGATGAGCCGCGCCCGTCCGCAATGGGGATTGCCGGTCAGTGTCGTGGTGGCGCTGCTGCTGGGCCTGCTGCCGCTGCCTCCGGTCCTGCAGCCGCTGCGTCCGTACTGGCTGGCGCTGGCGCTGGCGTACTGGGTAATCGAAGACCCCGACCACGTCGGCCTCGGCGTCGCGTTCGTGATCGGCCTGATCGGCGATCTGGTCTACGGCGGACTGCTCGGCGAACACGCGCTGCGCCTGGTGGTGATGGCGTACATCCTGCAGCGCTTCCGCGCGCGGCTGAGGTTCTTCCCGATGTCGCAGCAGGCGCTGGCGATCGGCGGCCTGCTGCTCAACGACCGCATCGTCACGGCCGCCATCCACCTCACCGTGGGCGCGCCAACGCTGCCGGCGTCCTTCTGGCTCGCGCCCCTGACGGGCATGCTGGCCTGGCCGCTGGTGTACGTCGGACTGGACTCGCTGCGCCATGGCCGATGGAGGGCGCGCTGAGATGGGCCCGCGTCGCCGCGTCCTGAAGAACAGCGCAGCCGAAGCCAACCAGTTCCGACTGCGCTCCGCGATCGCCTTCCTGTGCGTGCTGACGGCGCTGGTCGGCCTGGGCTTCTGGTACTTCCGCCTGCAGGTGTGGCAGCACGCCGACTACGCGACGCGCTCGGAGGCCAACCGCGTCAAGCTGCGCCCGGTGGTGCCCGGTCGCGGGTTGATCCTGGACCGCAAGGGGCGCGTGCTCGCCGACAACGTCCCGGCATATCGCATCGAAGTGACGCCGTTCGAGGCCGGCAAGACCGACACCTGGCTGCCGTCGCTGGCGAAAGTCGTCGCGCTCACGCCCGAGGACATCGCCCGCTTCGAGGACGAGCGCCGCGCCACGCGCGGCTTCAAGCCGATCACGCTGAAGCTGCGCGTCACCGAAGACGAGGCCGCGCGCTTCGCGGTCGATCGCTGGCGCTATCCGGGCGTGGACCTGGTGCCGTACCTCAACCGTCGTTACCCCTACGGCGAGCTGCTTTCGCACGTGATCGGCTACGTCGGCCGCATCGACACCGACGATCTGAAGGAACTGGGCGACGGCGGCGCCGCGCTCACCCACATCGGCAAGACCGGCCTGGAGCGCTATTACGAGGAAGCGCTGCGCGGCAAGGTCGGGCATGAGCAGATCGAGACCAACGTCGACGGCCGGCCGATGCGCCAGGTCGGCCACGTGCCGGCGACGCCCGGCGCCGACCTCAAGCTGAGCATCGACCTCGACCTGCAGGAGGCGATGGTCACCGCCTTCGGCGACATGGACGGCTCGGCGGTGGCGCTGGACCCGCGCACGGGCGAGGTCCTCGGCATGGTCAGCCTGCCGGGCTACGACACCAACCTGTTCGTCAACGGCATTTCCAACGTCGACTATCGCGCGCTGATGGACAACCCGTCGCGCCCGCTGTTCAACCGCAACGTGCTCGGCGGCGGCCCGCCGGGTTCGACGGTGAAGCCGCTGATCGCCCTGGCCGGCCTGGACAGCGGCCTGCGCACGCCCGAGTCCAAGGTCTTTTCGACCGGCACCTTCTACATCCCCGGCCAGAAGCGCGGCTGGCGCGATGCCCACGGCGGCGCGGGCTGGACCGACCTGCGCAAGTCCATCGCCGCGTCGGTGAACTACTACTACTACAAGCTCGCCTACGACATGGGCATCGAGCGCTTCGACCAGTACATGCGCAAGTACGGGTTCGGCCAGCCCACCGGCATCGATCTGTCGGGCGAGAACAAGGGCGTGGTGCCGTCGCCGGACTGGAAGCGCACGCGCACCAAGGAGCCCTGGTACGCGGGCGAAACCGTCAACGCCGGCATCGGCCAGGGTTACTGGATCGCCACCGTGCTGCAGCTGGCGCGCGGTACGGCGGCGATCGCCAATGGCGGCAACCTGGTGCGTCCGCATCTGGTCGCCGAACGCCGCGACGGTTACGACACGCCGTGGGTGCCGCAGCCGCAGCCCGCGCCGCCGCGCATCACCGACAACCCCGGCAATCTGCGCGCCGTGCAGGAAGGCATGATGGCGACGATGGGGCCCGGCGGCACCGGGCGCGCTATGGCCGTCGGCGCGCCGTACCTGATGGCCGGCAAGACCGGCACCGCGCAGAAGATCAGCCGCAAGGGCAGCCAGAGCTTCGATCCGCACTCGCTGCCGTACCACCTGCGCCACCAGGCGCTGTTCGTGGGTTATGCACCGGCCGACAACCCGACGATCGCCGTGGCCATCTCGGTCGAACACGGCGGTTTCGGCGGCAGCACCGCGGCGCCGATCGCGCGCAAGATCTTCGACGCCTGGCTGCTCGGCAAGATGCCCGAGCCGGTTCCCACCGATCCCAAGTACATGCGTCCGCAGCAGCCGCACGCGGCGCCGATCGGCCCGGCGATTCCCGCCGCGCCCGGCCCGGTGCCGACGCGGCTGCCGGTCGCGGGCGTGATCGCGCCGGGCGTTGCCGCGGCGAACGCCACCCCGCCGGCCATGCCATCCGCCGGTGCAAACACCAGCCCCTCGTCGAACGCCAGAAGGGCGCCCGCACCGCAGCCTCAGGCCACGCCACCGCAGGAGCCCACCCGGTGAGGTTGATCCTGCGCTGGCTGTTCGACCTGCTCGTGCGCTTCTCGCGCACGCTCGACCTGCCGCTGCTCGGCGCGCTGCTCGCGCTGATGGTGATCGGCCTGGCGGTGCTGTACAGCGCCGCCGATCACGCGATGGGGCTGGTCGTGCGCCAGGGCGCGTTCTTCGCCGCCGGCCTGGGCGTGATGTGGGCGCTGTCGCGCGTGCCGCCCAACCAGCTTCGCAATTGGACGCCGCTGGTGTTCGGCGCCTCGCTGGTGCCGCTGCTGCTGGTGTTGCTCATCGGCACCGGCAAGCACGGACGCCACTGGATCAACCTGGGCGTGGTCTACGTCCAGCCGGCGGAGCTGCTCAAGCTCAGCCTGCCGATGATGGTCGCCTGGTACCTCGACCGGCAGGCGTTGCCGCCGCGTTTCCGCACCGTGCTGGTCGCCGCCGTGCTGATCGCGGTGCCGACGGGCCTGATCCTGCTGCAGCCGGACTTCGGCACCGCGATGCTGGTGGCCATGAGCGGCGCCTTCGCGCTGTATCTGGCGGGCCTGCCGTGGTGGTGGTTCGGCATGGCCTTTGGAGCGGTCGCGGCGGTGGCGCCGGTGGCATGGTTCTGGTTGCTGCGGCCGTATCAGAAGGACCGCATCCTGACCTTCCTCAATCCCGAGTCCGACCCGCTGGGCACCGGCTGGAACATCATCCAGTCGAAGATCGCTATCGGCGCGGGCGGCCTCACCGGCAAGGGCTGGGGACAGGGCTCGCAATCGCATCTCAACTACCTGCCCGAACACACCACCGATTTCATCTTCGCCGTGCTGAGCGAGGAGTTCGGCTGGATCGGCGTGGGAACCGTATTGGCGCTGTACCTGTTCGTGATCGGCCGCTGCCTGTGGATCGCGGCCGAAGCGCGCGACGGTTTTTCGCGCCTGATCGCCGGGGCGCTGGGCCTGGCGTTCTGCGTGTACGTGATCGTCAACGGCGGCATGATCTCCGGCCTGCTGCCGGTGGTCGGCGTGCCCATGCCGCTGCTGAGCTATGGCGGCACCTCGGCGGTCTCGCTGCTGGCCGGGCTGGGCGTGGTGATGGCGGTTCGCGCGCACCGGCCGATCTACGCGCGCTGAGGCGCCTGTTCATCGTGTCGCATGCCTTCGCGCCAACCTGACTCGTGGCCCCCGCGCGCATGAACACGCGGTCCTGGCTCTCCGGAGCGCGTGCTACCCTCGCGTCGATGACCCGACGCCACTACACCCGTAGCGCCGTGATCAGCGCGCTCTTGTTCGCGTTGGCCGGTTGCGCCACCCAGGCCTCCGCGCCCGCCCCTCAGACGTCCACACCCACCGCCCCGGCCAAGCCGGTGCCGGGCACGCCTGCGTTGCCCGAACCGGTGGTGCGGCAGCCGCTGGAGATCGCCCGTGCCGCGTTCGTGCGCGACACGGCGGCGCAGTACGGGATCGACCCGGCCTATATCGAATCGGTGCTGGCGAAGGCCGAGATCCGCGACAGCATCATCGCCGCCATGTCCAAGCCGGCCGAAGCCAAGCCGTGGCGCGACTACCGACCGATCTTCATCACCCAGTCGCGCGTCGACGGCGGCCGCGCCTTCCTCGCCGAACACCGCGATGAACTCGCCCGCGCCGAAGCCAAGTACGGCGTGCCCGCGCAGGTGATCGTCTCGATCATCGGCGTGGAAACCAATTACGGCCGCAACACCGGTTCGTACCCGGTGCTCGATGCGCTGTACACGCTCGCCTTCGCTTACCCGCGCAGCGGCGACCCGGCCAAGCTGGACCGCGAGAACCGCCGCGAGGCGTTCTTCCGCGGCGAGTTGGGCCAGTTGTTCGCGCTGGGCAAGGAAACCGGCCTGGACATCACCACGCTCAAGGGCAGCTACGCCGGCGCCATGGGCTGGGGACAGTTCATGCCGTCGAGTTATCGCGAGTTCGCGGTCGACGGAAACGGCGACGGCAAGCGCGACCTGTTCAACGACCTCGACGACGTGTTCGCGTCCATCGCCAACTACTTCGTGCAGAAGGGCGGTTGGGTCCGCGGTGGTCCGGTGACGGTGCGCGCCAACGCCGCCGCCAACGCGCAGCCGATCGACCCGGAAACCCTGGATCCGTCGTTCACGATGGACGACCTGGCCACGCGTGGTTTCCGTCCGCTCGAGCCCGTCGCGCCCCCGCAGCAGAACGCCACGGTGGTCATGCTCGACGGAACCGCCGGGCCGGAGTACTGGTTCGGCTTCCGCAACTTCTACGCGATCACCCGCTACAACATCTCCAAGCACTACGCGATGGCGGTGTACCAGCTGAGCGAGGCGATCGCCGGGCGCGGCGAGGCGCAGGTCGCGGCCACGCCCGACGGGCAACCGTCCGCATGATTCGCCTTCCTGCCCTTGGCGCCGCAGCCGCCCGGACGTTCCTGGCGGTCGCGGTGATCGGCCTGGCTGCCTGTGCCAGCTCGCCGAAGAAGTCCGGATCGCAGGCGGTCGCCGCGCCCGAGCGAGGCGGCGTTCACCACGCGCCGCTGCCTGGCGGCAAGAAGAAGTCCCCCTACGCGCCGGCCGCAGAAGATCCGTCCACGCGTGGCCATTACACCGCCGGCGGTCTCTATAAGCCCGGTGTGTCGGACAGCACGCCCGACCACGTCCCCGACGTCGACGCGATCCCCGAACCCGAAGTCACCAACGAACCGCGTTCGGCTGTCGGCAACCGCGCCAGCTATGCGGTGCTCGGCAAGACCTACAAGGTGATGGACAACCCCAAGGGATACGTCGAGCGCGGCACGGCTTCGTACTACGGGCAGAAGTTCCACGGACGCCGCACGTCCAACCTGGAGGTGTACGACATGTACGCCTTCACCGCCGCACACAAGACGCTGCCGCTGCCGAGCTTCGCGCGCGTGACCAACCTCGACAACGGCAAGAGCGTCACGGTGCGCGTGAACGACCGCGGTCCGTTCCACGAAGGCCGCGTGATCGATCTGAGCTACGCCGCCGCGGTGAAGCTCGGCATCACCCAGCGCGGCACCGGTCGCGTGGAAGTGCGCGCGCTGGTGCCGGGCGATGATGCCCCGGTCTACGCCGCGACGCCTGCCACACCGGCCCCTGCGCCGGCGCCCGCGAAGCCGCCGAGCGCGATGGACCGCCTGGTCGCCGCGATTCCCGTCGGCACGGCCAGCGCCGCAGTGCTGCCGCCGGGCGTGCGCATCGCCACCGGCAAGCCCACCGTGCTGAGCGGCAACGCCGGCAAGTTCGCCGGCGCCGTCGCCGCGGCGCAGGCGGCCACGCCAGCGCCTATCGCGGTGCCGACCGTCGAAGTCGGCGGCGATAACGTCGTATTCCAGGTCGCCAGCTTCACTGCGCGGGAAAATGCCGACCGCGCCCTGGGCCGCCTGCGCCAGGCCGGCATCGACGCCGCGCAGATCAGCGACGCCAGCGCCAACGGCCAGACGGTCTGGCGCCTGCGCGTCGGTCCGCTGCAAGCGGCGCAGGCCCCGGAACTCGCGGCCCGTATCGCGGGTCTGGGATTCGGCCAGCCGCAGCGCGTCCGCGACTAGACTCTTTCTCACCCATTCATTGCCAATGGCCGGCTTCGCCGGCGCCCGGAGCCGTACAGAAGATGAAAGTCCCCGCTCTTGCCAGAGCCGCCGTCGTCGCGGCCGCCGCCACGCTGGTGGCCGGTCTCGCCCTCGCCCAGACCACGCCGCAGCCGCGCGCCGCGCTCCCGCCGGCCAGCGACAGCCTGCCGGTTCCGCCGCCGCCGAAGATCGCCGGCACCGCCTGGGTGCTGATGGACGCCGCAAGCGGCAACATCCTGGCCGGCGAGAACTACGACACGCGCCTGGAGCCGGCCAGCATCACCAAGGTGATGACCAGCTACGTGATCGCCGCCGAAATGGCCGCCGGCAAGGTCAAGGGCGACGACCAGGTCATGATGACCGAGAACGCCTGGCGCGTCGGCGGTGCCGGTACCGACGGCAGCTATTCGGGTTTCGAGGTCAACAAGACCGCGCCGCTGCTGGAAATGGAAAAGGGCATGGTGGTGCAGTCGGGCAACGACGCCGCCATCGCGCTGGCCGAACACGTGGCCGGCAGCACCGACGCTTTCGCAGCGCTGATGAACCAGTACGCCGCGCGTATCGGCCTGAAGAACAGCCACTTCGTCAATCCGACCGGCCTGTCCGATCCGGAGCATTTCTCCACCGCGCACGACCTGGCGCTGCTCGGCCGCGCGCTGTCGCACGACTTTCCGGTCGCGTACTCGTACAACAAGATCAAGGAATTCACGGTCGGCCCGATCACCCAGCCGAACCGCAACCTGCTGCTGTGGCGTGATCCGACCGTGGACGGCATCAAGACCGGCCACCATTCCGGTGCCGGCTACTGCCTGATGGCCTCGGCCAAGCGCGGCGACCAGCGCCTGATCTCGGTCGTCATGGGCTCCACCAGCGAGAACCAGCGCGCGGTCGACTCGCAGGCGCTGCTCAACTGGGGCTTCCGCTTCTTCGAAACCCACAAGCTCTACGACGTCGGCAAGGCCGTGGCGAAGCAGAAGGTGTGGAAGGGCGCCACCGACGAAGTGCAGCTGGGCGTCGCCGAGCCGCTGCTGGTGACCGTGCAGCGCGGCAAGTACGACCAGCTCAAGCCGATGATGGACGTGCCCAAGACGCTGGTCGCGCCGATCGCCAAGGGCCAGAAGATCGGCACGGTGAAGGTGATGCTGGACGGCAAGGTCGTTTCGCAGCGCCCGCTGGTCGCGCTCAACGCGGTCGAGCAGGGCGGCTTCTTCAAGCGCCTGTGGGATGAGTTCTGGATGTGGTGGGAGTCGGACTGAGGTCCGCGCATCCCCAAGCGACTTCGCGAAGGCCGGCTCATGCCGGCCTTCGTCGTTGCGGGGCTCAGTACGCCAGCGCCGCGAGCGTCGGCCAGGGCAGGCAGGCGTATCCGCACAACAGCACGACCGCCGGCTTCTCGCGTCCGCGCCGCAGCAGGCGCGCGGCCAGCAGATAGGTCGCCAGCGCGAGGGTGCAGAGCAGGGCGATGAACGGCACCGCGATCGCGAGCGCGTCGGAGGTGCCCGTGTCGCCATAGCCGGCCACCATCAGGGACAGGATCAGGACCAGCGCGGCCATGGCGCCGGTGTAGGTGGTGAGCAGTAGGATCAGGCTGCGATGGGACAGGACCTTGGGCATCGGGAGGGGGCGTCGTGGCGAGGCCGGCAGTCTGGGCAGCGCGCCTCGGGCGCCGAATAGGACGATTCCGGAAAGATCGCGCCGGGGAACGTCGTGTTGCGTCGGCACGCGGCGTCCGCGCCTTGGGTTTGCCGGAGGGCGGTCCCATAATTCGCCCCATGGAAATCAAATCCGACAACCCGGAGCACGGCTTCCAGTTCCCCGGCACGTTCGAGGTCAGCGCCATGGGCGCGGCCGAGAAGGACCTGGAAACGGTGCTGCCGACGCTGCTATTGGACGCAGGCATCGAAGTCCTGCAGGAAACGGTCAACTGGAAACCGTCCAGTACCGGTCGCTTCGTCTCGGTGCGGATCAGCTTCCGCGCCGTGAGCCGCGAGCAGTACGACCTGGCGCATCAGGTGCTGCGCGAACATCCGGAAGTGAAGTGGACGCTCTGAGCGAACCGCTCTCCGTCGCGCCGCAGTCGGCGCAAGCCTCATCGCCGACGCGCCTGCGCGACCTCGGCCGTCGTGCCTACGAGCCGGTCTGGCGCGCCATGCAGGCCTTCACCGACGCGCGCGACACGGACACGCCCGACGAACTGTGGCTGGTCGAGCACGACCCGGTCTTCACCCTGGGCCAGGCCGGCAAGGACGAGCACGTGCTGTTCCCGGGCGAGATTCCGGTGATCCACGTCGACCGTGGCGGCCAGGTGACCTACCACGGCCCCGGCCAGATCGTGCTGTATCCGCTGCTCGATCTGAAGCGCCTCAAGCTCGGCGTGAAGGAATACGTGCACCGGGTCGAGCAGGCGATGATCGACACGCTGGGCGACTGGAACATCCATGCGCAGCGCCGCGACGGCGCCCCGGGCGTGTACGTGAACGAGGCCAAGATCGGCGCGCTGGGCATCCGCGTGCGCCGCGGATGCACCTTCCATGGCCTGGCGTTCAACATCGCGATGGACCTGGAACCGTTCCAGCGCATCAATCCCTGCGGTTACCAGGGGCTGCAGGTGACCTCGATGCTAGACTTGGGCGGCCCCTCGGGGCTGGACGCGGTGAAGCCGGTGCTGATCGCGCACGTCGCCCGCCAGTTCGGCCTCGACATCCGGCCGGCCCCGCCGCCGACGTTCTGACCCTCATCCCGACGCGCCCCGAAGCCGGGGCCGCCGCTCCAGAGATCCACGCACGCCATGACCGAGTCCGCCTCCAAGACCATCCCGCTGTCGGTGGTGAGCGGCGATGCCGCGCCGGCCACGCTGCAGCCCGGCGTGAAGCAGGTCGCCGGCGACAAGATCGCGCGCTCGCCGGTGCAGTTCGCCGATACGCCGGTGCTGCGCAAGCCGTCGTGGATCCGCGTGCGCATTCCCTCGGGTAATTCGGTGCAGCAGCTCAAGGCCAAGCTGCGCGAAAACCGCCTGGTGACCGTCTGCGAGGAAGCCAGCTGCCCCAACATCCATGAGTGCTTCAGCCACGGCACGGCGACCTTCATGATCCTGGGCGAGGTCTGCACCCGCCGCTGCAGCTTCTGCGATGTCGCCCATGGCCGCCCGAAGCCGCCGGATCCGGCCGAGCCGCAGAGCCTGGCGACCACCGTCGCCGACATGGCGCTGAAGTATGTCGTGGTCACCAGCGTCGATCGCGACGACCTGCGCGACGGCGGTGCCCAGCACTTCGTCGACTGCATCGCGGCGATCCGCCATCACAGCCCGCGCACGAAGATCGAAGTCCTCACGCCCGATTTCCGCGGCAAGGGCCGCATGGAACGCGCGCTGGAGATCCTGGCGACCAATCCGCCGGACGTGTTCAACCACAACGTCGAAACCGTGCCGGACCTGTATCGCAACGTCCGCCCGGGCGCCGACTACCAGTGGTCGCTGACCCTGCTGAAGAAGTTCAAGGCGCAGCATCCGCAGGTCGCGACCAAGAGCGGCATCATGCTCGGCCTGGGCGAGACCATGGAGCAGGTGCAGGCCACCCTGCGCGACCTGCGCGAGCACGACGTGGACATGATCACGATCGGCCAGTACCTGCAGCCCAGCCCGCACCACCATCCGGTCCTGCGCTACTGGACGCCGGATGAGTTCAAGGCGCTCGAGGAATACGGCATGGCGCTGGGCTTCAACCACGTCGCCTCCGGCCCGCTGGTCCGCTCCTCGTATCACGCCGACCGCTCGGCGATGGAAGCCGGCTTCGTCGCCGCCGGCTGATCGCCTTCGCCCGCTCACGCGCCTTTGATCGGCAAAGTCCGAGGCTAACCGCTGCCTGACTGCCGCCCGTCGCCTAGCTGAACGCGCCGGTATGAATGGGTGAAATGCGGCTGGCGACACGCTAATTCCCATGGACGGTGGGTGACAGCCGCTGCAACTTTCGGCACTGTGGGGTTGTCCAAACGCCGTCCATTCTGCGTTGGACTCCTCAGGTTCTCCCTGATCTGCAACCCCTATGTCGGCTGCCCCCCGGCCGCGAAAGCATCCTCGATGAAAGCCAAAACCGCGCCTGCCTCCGTCCTCGTCGCCTTCCTGCTGACCACGCCTGTGGCGTTGCTCGCGCAGTCCGACAGTGCTGCCGACAAGAAGACCTCGCAGGTCGAAATGCCGGAGCACGAAAAGCCGAGCCTCATCAAATCGATGGAGCCCTCGCCGCTGCCGCGCGCGGCGACCGCCGATCAGACCACGGCCGCCAAGCTCGTCTACGGGCTGCTCTCCGACAGCCGCTACGCGTACCGTCCGGTCACGCTCGACGACACGCTCTCGGCCGACATCTACAAGCGTTATCTCGAAGCGCTCGACGGCGGCAAGCAGTTCTTCACCGCCCAGGACATCGCCAAGTTCGATGCGTACAAGCTGAAGTTCGACGACGCGATCAAGAGCGGCGACCTCGCGCCCGCCTACGCCGTGTTCTCGACCTACAAGCAGCGCGTGGATCAGCGCGTGGGCTTTGCGCGCAACCTGCTCAAGCAGGACATCTTCGATTTCACCGGTACCGACCGTTACGAGTACGACCGCGAGGACGCCCCGTGGGCGACCGACGATGCCGCGCTCGACACGCTGTGGAAGGCTTCGGTGCGCAACGACTGGCTGCGCTTGAAGCTCGCCGGCAAGAAGCCCGAGGACATCCGCAAGACGCTCGACAAGCGTTACGCGAACATGGGCAAGTCCATCGCCGAGCTCAAGGGCGAGGACGTGTTCCAGACTTTCCTCAACAGCTACGCCAACTCGGTCGATCCGCACACCGACTACTTCACGCCGAAGACGGCCGACAACTTCAACGTGTCGATGTCGCTCTCGCTGGAAGGTATCGGCGCGGTGCTGCAGAAGCAGGACGACGTGGTCGCGATCCGCGAGATCGTGCCCGGCGGCCCGGCCGGCAAGTCCGGCAAGCTCAAGCCCGGCGACCGCGTGGTCGCCGTGGGCCAGGGCGAGAGCGGCGCGATGGAAGACGTGATCGGCTGGCGCATCGACGATGTCGTCGCCAAGATCCGCGGCAACAAGGGCACGAAGGTGCGCCTGGACGTGATCCCGGCCGAAGCGGGCCTGGACAGCCAGCCGCAGCGCCTGGTGCTGGTGCGCGACAAGGTGCGCCTGGAAGACCAGGCCGCCAAGTCCAAGGTCATCACCATGCCCGGCAAGGACGGCGCGCCGGAACAGCGCATCGGCGTGATCGAACTGCCCGGCTTCTATCAGGATTTCGAAGGCCGCCGGAAGAACAGCAACGACTACGCTTCGGCCACGCGCGACGTCGCCAAGTTGCTCGAGAAGCTGCGTGGCGAGAAGGTCGATGGCGTCGTCCTCGACCTGCGCAACAACGGCGGTGGCTCGCTCAACGAAGCCATCGAACTCACCGGTCTGTTCATCGATCGCGGTCCGGTCGTGCAGGTGCGCGAGTCCGGCGGCCGCGTGAGCGTGGAAGGCGACAGCGACACCGGAATCGCGTGGGAAGGCCCGCTGGCGGTGCTGATCAACCGCGGTTCGGCGTCGGCCTCGGAGATCTTCGCCGGCGCGATCCAGGACTACGGTCGCGGCCTGGTCATCGGCGAAACGAGCTTCGGCAAGGGCACGGTGCAGAACCTGGTCGACCTCGATCGCTGGCCGGCGAATGAAGAAGCGCGCTTCGGCCAGGTGAAGCTGACCATCGCGCAGTTCTTCCGCGTCAGCGGCGGTTCGACACAGAACAAGGGCGTGGTGCCGGACGTGGCCTTCCCGGTTTCGGTCGACGCCAGCGAATACGGCGAGAGCACCTACGACAATGCGCTACCGTGGACGCGCATCTCGGCCGTGCCGCACACCACCTACGGCAACTTCACCCCGCTGCTGCCGAAGCTGGAAGCGCTGCACACCACGCGTATCGCCAACGACAAGGAGTTCCAGTGGTGGAGCGAGGACGTCGCCCAGTTCCGCGAGGAACGCGCGAAGAAGTGGGTGAGCCTCAACGAAGCCGATCGCCGCGCCGAGCGTGACCGCGACGACGCCAAGCGCAAGACGCGCCAGGATCAGCGCAAGACGCTGGGCCTGGACCTCGACCCGCTGGCCGACGACTACAACGACGACGGCCTGGCGGCCAACGAGCGCGACATCGCCAAGGACGCCGAGCGCGAGAAGCTGGCCGACAAGCGTCCCGACCCGCTGCTGCGCGAATCGGCGGCCATTCTGGCCGACGCCGTGCGCCTGTTGAACAACGACCGCCAGCTCTCGGCGCAGGTGTTGCCGACGGCGACGACGGCCGGCCACTGGGCCGACTGAGACGTTGCCAGGCGCTGCCCTGACTCAGGGGCTGAACGATTAGCACATCGCAAGGATCGGATAGCGGGCGCCCTCGGGCGCCCGCTACGCTTTGGGCCATGAACACGGCCCGCCAGCTTCGCGACAAGCTCGACCACGCCCGCCGCCTGCTCGACGACGGCGAGCCCACGCTGGCCGAGCTCGCACCCGCCGTCGGCCTCAGCGCCTCGCACCTGCAGCGCCAGTTCACCGCGCGCTTCGGCCTGAGCCCGGCGGAGTACCTCGCCCAGCGCAAGCTCGGCACACTGAAGGGCGCGCTGCGCGAAGGCAGCGATGTCAGCGCCGCGCTGTACGACGCCGGCTACGGCTCGCCGTCGCGCGTGTACGAAGGCGGCGCGGCGAAGCTCGGCATGACGCCCGCGCGTTACCGCGCCGGCGGCGCGGGCGAACAGATCCGCTGGAGCATCGCCGACACCGCGCTGGGCCAGGCGTTGGTCGCCACCACCGAGCGCGGCGTCTGCATGATCGAACTCGGCGACGACGCCTCCGTTCTGGAAGCACGACTGCACGACGAATTCCCCAAGGCCCAGCTCGACCGCGTGGATGCGGGCCGCGACGAGTTCCTCGCGCCGCGCCTGCGCGCGGTCGCCGACGCATTGGCCGGCAGGCAGGCGCAGGTGCCTGTGGACCTCATCGGCACGGCGTTCCAGAAGAAGGTGTGGGACGCGCTGATGCGCATTCCGCGCGGGCAGACGCGCAGCTACGCGCAGATCGCGCAGCAGATCGGCCACCCGCGCGCGACGCGTGCAGTCGCCAGCGCCTGCGCCGGCAACCACCTGGCGATCGTGGTGCCATGCCATCGCGTCGTGCGCAGCGACGGTTCGCTCGGCGGATATCGCTGGGGGCTGCCGCTCAAGCAGCGCGTGCTGGAGCGCGAACGGGCGGCGTGAAGCGCGCCGTTCGTCGGCGGCGCGATGCGGGCCGGCAGGACTTGATCCGGATCAGGGGAAGACCCCCGGCACAGGCAGACGCTGGCGCCAGGTCACCCCGGAGTACTGCCATGTACCACCACCTGTGCCTGCCCACCGATGCCTCGCCGCTGTCCGACCACGCGATCGACCAGACGCTGGCGCTGGCCCATTCGCTGCGCGCCCGCGTCACGGTGCTGTCGGTGACCACGCCGTACCACGTCTTCGCGGTCACGCCGGAGCAGATGGTCGCGGTGCGCGACGATTACGAGCGCGAAGTGCGCGATGCCGCGCGCACGCACCTGCGCACCGTCGAATCGCGTGCGCATGCGCTCAGCGTACCGTGCGACTGCGTCGTGATCGAGGACGAACATCCGTACGAGGCGATCATCGCCATCGCCAACGAGCGTGGCTGGCCTCGCATGGACGACGGCATCAAGGGACTCGTGCTCGGCAGCGAAACCGTGAAGGTGCTGACCCATTCGGCGATTCCGGTGCTGGTCTACCGCCAGCCGGCGTGATGCGGGGCGCCGCGCGGCGCCGGCCTACTTCCTGCGGCGCGCCGGCAGGCGTGTCGGCAGGTGCAGGCCCGACTTCACCACGTCGAACACCATGCGCGTTTCGTAACGCTTGATGTTGCCCTCGTCCATGAAGAGCCGGTCCGCTACTTCGCGGCAATGGGCGACGCCGGTGGTGGCCAGGATGACCAGGTAGTCCCACTCGCCGGCGAGGGTGAAGCACTGCTGCACCTCCGGCGCGGCGCGCACGCGCGCGTGGAAGGACGCGTGCACCTTGGCCGACTCGCGCTCCATCGCCACCAGCACCGTGGCCAACGTGGTGGTGCCCAGCAGGCGGGGATCGAGCACCGCAATCTCGCGCATCAGCCCGCTCTTGCGATAGCGGGTGATGCGCCGCTGCACCGCGCTCGCCGACAGGCCGACGGCCTCGCCGAGTACGGTGAGCGTCGCGGCGGAATCGCGCTGCAGGAGCTCCAGCAGGCGATGGTCGAACTCGTCGAGCATGATCTGTGTCTTGTCCACGCGAAATTTTTGCGCGAAGGCGCACGATTAATCAACCACGTCGCGCGCGGACGGCGTTACGCTTTGCTCATCCGAACGTCTCCTGCACCGGCGGTGCGGAGCTCCCGGCCTATACAGGGCGCCGGTGCTCCGCGCAGCGCGGTGCCCGTGGCGTTCGGTGCAACCAGCTGTTTGCCGTGCCCGCTCCTCCACCCCACCACGGAATCCGCATGAGCACCGCTGCACCCACCGCCGACCGGGCCGCGCCCGGCGCGCTAGCCGTCGCCTTCGCCCTGGCCTCGGTCTACATCCTCTGGGGCTCGACCTACCTCGCCATCCGCTTCGCGCTGGAGAGCTATCCGCCGTTCCTGCTCGGCGCGGGCCGCATGTTCCTCGCGGGCCTGATCATGTACGTCGTCCTGCGCGCGCGCGGCGTGCCACGGCCGACCGCAAAGCAGTGGCGCACCTTGTGGGTGCTGTCCATCTGGATGGTGCTGCTGTCCAACGGCCTGGTGAACCTGGCCGAGACCGAAGTCGGCTCCGGCCTGGCCGCGATCGCCGTGGCGTCGATGCCGCTGTTCGCGGGCGTGTTCGCGATGCTGCGCGGTCGCCATCCGTCGAAGATCGAATGGGTCGGCCTGATCATCGGCTTCCTCGGCGTGCTGTGGCTTAGCGCCGGCGGCGAGTTGTCCTCGTCGACGCTGGGACTTGTCTGCCTGGTGATCGCACCGATCGCGTGGGCCTGGGGTTCGATCTGGAGCCGCGACCAGGACCTTCCGCAGCCCTTCATGTCCGCCGCCGGGCAGATGCTCACCGGCAGCGCGTGGATGCTGATTGCCGCCGTCCTGCACGGCGAGCGCATGACGCAGATGCCGTCGCTGTCGGCGACCGGCGCGATGCTTTACCTCGTCGTCGCCGGTTCCATCTTCGGATTCACCGCCTACATCTGGCTGCTGCACCACGTGCGTCCGGCACTGGCGACCAGCTATGCGTACGTCAATCCGCCGATCGCGGTGCTGTTCGGCGCGTTGATCGGTGGCGAGCACTTCACCGCGCACGACCTGGGCGCGATGGCGGTGATCCTGCTGGGCGTGGTCATCATCACGCTGGCGAAGGCGCGTGCGGCCAAGCCGGTCGTGCCGGCCGCCACATCGGAGCCCGCGGCATGAACGACGCCAATGCCGCCCGCAACGGTCTGTGGATCGCCGCGGCCTCGTTCGTGTTGTGGGGCCTCATGCCGCTGTACTGGCATCTGCTCAAGGCGGTGCCGTCGCTGCAGATCGTTCTGCACCGCATCGTGTGGAGCACGCTGCTTGTCGCCGGCTGGCTGGCGTGGAAGCAGGGCCGCGGTTGGTTGCGCGCCACGCTGGCCCGGCCGCGCGCGGCTTGGATGCTGGGCTTGAGCGGATTGCTGATCGCCTTCAACTGGGGCCTCTACATCTGGGCGGTGAATGCCGGACACGTCGTCGAAAGCAGCCTGGGCTACTTCATCAACCCGCTGATCAGCGTGGTGATGGGCGTGGTGTTCCTGCACGAGCGGCTCAACCGCGTGCAATGGACGTCGGTCGCGCTGGCCGGCGTTGGCGTGGCGTGGCTGACATGGCAGTACGGCCAGCCGCCGTGGATCGCGATCGGACTGGCGTTGTCGTTCGGCCTGTACGGACTGATCCGCAAGCTGGTCGCCGTGGATGCGGTGAGCGGTCTCGGCGTGGAGAGCGTGTACCTGTTCCTGCCCGCGTTGGCGCTGTTGCTGTGGAGCGAGACGCACGGCGGTGGCGGGTTCGCCGGTGGTTATGGCCTGGGCGTCGATCTGATGCTGATCTTCGCCGGCGCGCTCACCGCGCTTCCGCTGATCGGTTTCGCGTTCGCCGTACGGCGGGTGCCGCTGTCGGTGGTGGGGCTGATGCAGTACATCGCACCGACGATCCAGTTCCTGCTCGGTGTACTGTTCTTCGGCGAGGCCTTCGACCGCGACCGCGCGACCGGTTTCGTCTTCATCTGGATCGCGCTGGTCATCTTCGCCTGCGAGGGACTGTGGAGGTCGCGTCGCCAGTCGGCGCTGCCTGCTGCGGCATAACGGAGTTCGTCATGGACAAGACCACGTTGAATGCGCTGGCGTTGTTCCCGTTGCACCTGGAGGCGCATTACAAGGCGATTCCCGCCGAATACCGGCACTGGACGCCGCCCAGCTGGGACGGCATCCCCAGCGAGCACTTCACCGCGATCGAACAGCTGTGCCACGTGCGCGACATCGAAATCGAGGGTTACCACGAGCGTATCCGCCGGACCCTGGAGGAAGCGCACCCGCTGCTGCCGTCGATCGACAGCGAACCGCTGGCGCATGAACGCCGCTACAGCGAAGCCGACGCGGACGAGGTGCTGCATGCCTTCCGCGATGCGCGCGCGCGAACGGTGGACACCATCGTGCGGCTGGATCGCACCGAACTCGCGCGCACGGCGCAGTTCGAAGGTTACGGCCCGCTCACGCTGCGCAGTCTGGTGCATTACCTGTGCAGCCACGACCAGCAGCATCTGGCAGGCCTGCAATGGCTGCTGGGGAAGATCGAGTCCGAGCGCGCGCTCGCCGGCGTCTGACCCTAAAGCAAAGGCCGCGATCGCTCGCGGCCTTTGTCGTCGTCGCGGAGCCGTTACATCACGCCGCCCGCAACGCCTCCGTCACCGGCAACCGCGCCGCACGCAGCGCCGGGAACAATCCGCCGATCAGGCCGATGCCCAGCGCCCACTTGATGCCGTTCCACAGCAGCTCCGGCGATACCTTGAACTGGAACATCACCTGGCTGAAGTTGTTGCCCAGCGTCGAGACGCTGTAGCCGTTGAACACCAGCCACGCGATCACGCCGCCGACGAGGCCGCCGATCAGCGCCAGCAGCATCGTTTCCAGCATCACCGCGACCACCACCGGCAGACCGCGGAAGCCGATGGCGCGCATCGTCGCGATCTCGCGCGCGCGACCGGCGACGGCGGCATACATGGTGTTGAGCGCACCGAACACCGCGCCCACCGCCATGATCGAACCGATCACGATGCCCAACACGCGCAGGAACTTGCTCAGGCCTTCGGACTGCTTGGCGTAGTAATGCCGCGTGGTATCGACGTCGAGTTTGAGGCGCGGATCGGCGGCCATCGCGGCCTTGAGTCGCTTGAAACCGTCCTTGCCGTCCAGTTTCACCGTCACCGACTGATACGCGCTGCGGCGATAGGTCGACGCCAGCGTTTCCCCGTCGGCCCAAAGTTCCGAATCGTGCGAATCTCCGGAGGAGAAGAAGCCAACCACCGTCCAGACCTGGTTGGCCAGTTCGATCTGCGAACCCGGCTTGAGGTCGTTGAACTGCTGGTCGACGTACTGCTTGCGAGCGCCCTGGCCGATCACCAATTCGCGCATGCCGGGCTTGAAGCGCCGGCCCTCGACGATCTTCACCTGCGGACGCAACGACCACGCCGCGTCGCCCACGCCGCGCAGTTGCGCGTTGGCGTCGGTGTGGTCGGCGCGCGTGACCATGTTGACCACCTGCGACAGCTCGGGCGAAATCGCCGCGCGGCCATCCGGCCCCTTGGCGATGCCTGCCAGCGCGCTGATCAGCGGTACCTGATCGCGGGTGATGACCGAATTGGTTTCCGCCTGCGAACCGCCGCGCAGGATGATCGCGGTGCTGTCGTTGCCGGTCTGCTTGAGCGTGGCCTCGAAGCCCGCGCCCATCGCCAGCATCGCCACCAGCACGCCGACCACGCCAGCGATGCCGACCACGATCACCGACGATGCGCCCCAGCGCTGCGGGAGGCTGGCGATGCCGATGCGCGTCGCTTCCAGCGCTAGGCGTCCGGTGCGCGTGAGTACCAGCCAAAGCGCCAGCGCGACGACGAGCGCCAGCACCGCATACCACGGCAGCATCGTCCATACCGCCAGCCCGGCGACCAGCGCCAGTACGACGCCGAGGTTGCCCAACCACTTCCTTGCACGGCTCATGTCGTGTCTCCTGTCAGCGGCCCGCGAGGGCATCGACGATGTTCAGGCGCATCGCGCGCATCGCCGGCAGCAGCCCGACGACCACGCCGATGACGAGCATCAGCACCAGGCCCAATCCCCATGTGGCCGCGGGCACGTTCGGCAGCTGGATCAGGCCCATGCTCGCCTGACTCACGGCCGGCATGATCAGCGCCGCCAGTCCCAGTCCGATCAACCCGCCCAGCACCACCAGCAGCGTCGCCTCGGCCAGCACCAGCCACAACACGCTGCGGTTCGAGAAGCCGATCGTCTTGAGCACCGCCAGTTCCGGAATGCGCTCGCGCACCGCCTGCGCCATGGTGTTGCCGGTGAGCAGCAGCAGGGTGAAGAAGACCGCGCCCATGATCGAAGTGACGATCAGACCGATGTCGCCGATCTGCTTGAAGAAAGCCTGGTTGAAGGCCTGCTCCGTCTGCGTCTTGGTCTCGTGGTCGGAATTGTCGGAGAGCTTGTCGATCGCCTGCGCCACCTGGTTCGACTGGTCGGCCTGGGCGACGTCGATCACGTACCAGTGGACCTGGCCCTTGATGTAGTCGTTGGCCTCGTCGAAATACTTCCAGTTGAACATCAGCTGCTTTTCTTCGCCCTTCCGCTTGTTGTCGTTCATGCGGAAGATGCCGACCAGCTTGAAGTTCCAGTTGTTGCTGCCCTTGGTCGGGAAGATCGTGGCCTGCAGCGGGATCGTGTCGCCGATCTTCCAGCCGTGCAGCTTGGCCAGCGCCTCGCCGACGATCGCACCGTCCTGCGTGGCGTAGAACGCCTTGAGCTGGTCGGCGGGGATGACGTACTCGGGATACAGCTCGATGTAGCCCGGGCCGACGGCGAAGTTCGGGAAGAAGTTCTTCGGATCCTGGTAGATGCCGCCGAACCAGGTTGCGTAAGAGGCCTTCTTCACGCCCGGCACGCTCTCGATCTGCGACTGCAGCCGGTAGGGCAGCGACGAAGTGATCGACAGCTTCGATGTCGTGATGAGGCGGTTGTAGCCGGACACGTTGGCGCTGGTGTTGAACGCCACGCGCACCGAGTCGAGCATGCCGAACAGCAAGAAGGCCGTGACGACCGACAACAGCGTCAGGAAGGTGCGCGTCTTGCTTCGGAACAGCGCGGCCCAGATCAGGTGCAGGTATTTCATCTCTGCGTCCTCAGAAAGGTTTTCACTCCCTCCCCTGCGTGCAGGGGAGGGCTGAGGAGGGGTTGTGAAGCCGCATCGCGGCGAGCTCGGCGCTCAAGCGCCTCACACTCCCTCCCAACCTCCCCCTGCGAGCAGGGGGAGGAGCAATGTTCAGTGCTCGACCGCCAACTCACGCTCGACCAGCGTGCCCTTGTCGAGATGGATCGTGCGTTGCGCGTGGTCGGCGGCCTTGGGATCGTGCGTGACCATGATGATGGTCTTGCCGTGGTCGCGATTGAGCGACTGCAGCAGTGCGAGGATCTCCTCGGCGGATTGCCGGTCCAGGTCGCCCGTGGGCTCGTCGCAGATCAGCAGCGTCGGGTCGGAGACGATCGCGCGCGCGATCGCCACGCGCTGCTGCTGGCCGCCGGAGAGTTCGTTCGGGCGGTGCTTGCCGCGATCGGCCAGGCCCACCAGCTGCAGTGCGATCTCCGCATTGCGCTTGCGCTGCGCGGACGAAAGCTTGGTCAGCAGCAGCGGCAGCTCGACGTTCTTCTGCGCGTTGAGCGTGGGCATCAGGTTGTAGAACTGGAACACGAAGCCGACGTTCTGGCTGCGCCAGTGCGAGAGCTGGCCGGCCGACATCGTGTCGATGCGCTGGTTGTCGACGGTGATCTCGCCGCCGGTGGGCGAATCCAGCCCGCCGATGAGGTTGAGCAGCGTGGTCTTGCCCGAGCCGGACGGGCCCATCAATGCCACGAAATCGCCCTTGGGAATGTCCAGGTCGATGCTGTGCAGCACCTCGACCTTCTCCGGACCGCGTTGATAGGTCTTCCTCAGGTTGCGGATCGAAACCAGCGTAGCCATTGCGACGTCCTCGAAACGATGAAAGGGGGACTGCTTCCTGCTGTTCGTAAGGCTTACTCGCTCGGTGCGGGATCGGCGTCTGCGTCTGCATCGGCCGCTGCGGCGACACGCACGCGGGCGCCGTCGGCCAGATCGTCGGGAGGATCCAGCACCACCGTCTCACCGCCTGAGAGACCCTGCGTGACCTCGCGGTCCTCGCCCAGGCTGCGGCCGACGGTGACCTCGCGCCGTTGCGCCCTCTCGTCGGCGACGACGAAGGCCACCTGCTTGCCGTCGCGCGAGACGATCGCGCCGGCCGGCGCGAGCACGCCCGGCTTCTGCGCCGGTGCGTCGGGTTTCTTCGTTTCCAGGAAGCTCACGCGCACGCCCATGTCGGGCACGATGCGCGGGTCTTTCTGCTTGAGCGCCACGCGTACCTTCACCGTGGCCTTGCCGCGATCGGCGGCAGGGATGATCGCGATGACCTCGGCCGGGATCTTCCAATCCTGGTACGCGTTGAGCGTGGCCTCCACCGGCATCTTCGGTTGCACGCGGCCGATGAAGGCCTCGCCGACTTCCACTTCGATCTCGAGCGAATCCATGTCGACGATGGTGCCGATGCCGGTGCGGGTGAAGCCGCCGGTGGCGAGCGGAGAAACGATCTCGCCCGGCTGCGCCGCCTTGGCCGTGACCACGCCGGCGAACGGCGCGCGCACGATGGTGTTGTCCACGCCGATGTCGGCGATGCGCAGACGATCGCCGGCGACCTTCGCGTTGCGCTCGGCGGTGATGAGTTCGGCTCGCAGCGAGTCGCGCCCGGCGACGGCTTCGTCGTACTGCGCCTTCGACACCAGTTGCTGATTCACCAGCGTGGAGAGTCGACGTGCGTTGGCTTCGGCTTCCGAAAGCTGTGCGCGTACGCCCTCGACCTGGCTGCGCGAAGCACTGTGCTGCGCGCTCGCGAGCGTGCGTTCGGCATCGGCGTCCAGCGGATCAAGCGTGGCCATGATCTGGCCTTCTTCGACCCGCATGCCTTCCTCGATCAGGACTTCGCGCACCTTGCCGGTGATCTTCGCAGACACCGTGGCCATGCGCCGCGCGACGATATAGCCGGTGGCATCGAGCACGGACGCGTTGGCGCCGCCGTTGCCGATCGCGGTGACGGTGGCGGTACGCACTTCCACGCCGCGCGCACGGCCGAATACCGCCCATGCGACGAGTGCGAGTACGACCAGCGCGGCCGCGGCGGCCAGCGCGATCCACAACCCGCGTCGCGAAGTCGGCGGTGGCGGTGCGGATCGGTCGATTCGCAGTTCCTTCAGCAGGTCGGCAGAGTTGTTCATCGACGGTCCGGACGATGGGAAAGGGGGAGTGTGGGCAGTCCGGCTACGCTTGCGCTAGGGGCCGGAAGTCACTTTCGCCGCCCGGGCGGCCACCACACAGCGCCAAGCCTATTCGATGCGGCCCCGTGCGGTCACCTGATGTTTGTCATGCGACGGACATGACGGCTGCGACTGCCGCGCCGCCGCGCGCCTGCGGATGATCGCTTCCATCGGGACCACGCACGGAGAGCAAGCGGATGAAGGGCGAACATGCGGTGCTGGCGCGGTTGCAGCGGGTGCGCAAGTCGTACGGAGAGATCGAGGCGCTCGTCGACACCGACCTGCAGGTGAAGAGTGGACAGATGCTGGCGCTGCTGGGCCCGAACGGCGCGGGCAAGAGCACCGCGATCAGATTGCTGCTGGGCCAGGAAGCGGCCGACTCCGGGGAAATATCGCTGTTCGGCATGCCTCCGCACGAACTCGGCGCGCGTCGCCGCATCGGCGTGATGCTGCAGAGCGCGGGCATCCCGGACACGTTGAAGGTGTCGGAACTGTTAGCGCTCACCCGCAGTTACTATCCGCAGCCTCGCAGCGTCGCCGACTGCGTGATGCTTGCCGGGCTCGACGGATTGATGGATCGCCGTTACGGCCGGCTCTCGGGCGGACAGCAGCGGCGCGTGCAATTCGCCCTGGCGGTGTGCGGGCGGCCGCAACTGCTGTTCCTCGACGAGCCGACGACGGGCATGGACATCGAAGCCCGCCAGATGCTGTGGCGCGCGATCCGCGAACTCGTCGCCGAAGGCTGCGGCGTGTTGCTCACCACGCACTATCTGGAAGAAGCCGAAGCGCTCGCCGACCGTGTCGCAGTGCTGCTGCGCGGGCGCGTTATCGCCGAAGGGTCGGTCGACGACCTGCGTGGCCACCTGGTGCAGAGGCGTATCCACTGCCTGAGCGCATTGCCCGCCGAACGCGTTTCCTCGTGGCCGAACGTGATCCAGGCGCGACGCGATGGTGCGCGGCTGGAAGTGATCGTCGACGCCGCCGAGTCGGTCGTGCGCCGCCTGCTCGCCGAGGACGCGGCGTTGACCGGACTGGAGGTGCTGCGCGCCGGGCTCGCCGACGCGTTCCTCGAACTCACCCGCGACACCGCCCGGGAGGCCGCGTGATGAACACCATTTCGTCGAATTTGCCAGAGCGCCAGGGCACGCTGCGCGCGTACCGGCTCGAAGCGAAGTACGAGTTCCTGCGCCTGCTGCGCACGCCGATGTTCGCGGTGCCGACGCTGGTCTTCCCCACGCTGTTCTACGTGCTGTTCGGCGTGCTCCTCGCCGGCCCGCGCGCAGGCGCCTCCGCCGCGCAATACCTGCTGGCGACGTACGGCGTGTTCGGCGTCATGGGGGCGGCGCTGTTCGGCTTCGGCGTCAGCCTGGCGATCGAGCGCGAGAACGGCTACCTCGAACTCAAGCGCGCGCTGCCCATGCCGCCCGGCGCCTACCTGCTGGCGAAGATGGCGATGGCGATGCTGTTCGCGTCGATCATCTCGATCCTGCTCGCGCTGCTGGCAGCGGGCCTGGCGAACGTTTCGCTCGCGCCGTGGCAGTGGGTGGCGCTGTGGGGAGTGAATGCCGCCGGAGCGTTGCCGTTCTGCGCGATCGGTCTGTACATCGGCAGCCTCGTCGGCGGCAGTGGCGCACCGGCGGTGGTGAACCTGGTCTACATGCCGATGGCATTCCTGTCCGGCTTGTGGATGCCGTTGAACGTGTTGCCGGCGGTGTTCGCCAAGATCGCGCCGATATGGCCGGCCTGGCACCTGGGCCAGCTCGCGCTGAAGGTGGTCGACCGCGATGCCGGCTCATCGGCATGGATGCACGTCATCGTGCTGGCGGCGATCACGGTGGCGTTCTTCCTGCTCGCGCGGCGCCGTCTTTCGCGCTGACAGGCCGGGGGATACAGTCGTGACCACGCGCCATGCCCACGGAGTGCGCACCATGTCCGCATCGAACAAACCGGCGCTGCTGCGCTGGCGGGGGCGCCTGATCCCCGAGGCCCTGGGCCTGGGGTGGACGCCGTTCTTCCTGCTGGGCTACCTCAGCTTCCTGTTCCTGCCCACGCTGCTGGCCTGGATCGGCGAGAGCGACCGCGTTTTCGGTGGCAGGACGATGCTGTGGCCGACACTGGCGTCGATCGCGCTGTTTCTGCCGTTGTACTTCGCCGCGTACCGGCAGGTCGGCGCGAACAAGATCGCGTGCATGCTGGCGATCGCGGCGCTGGGTTATCTGGTGCTGCCGACCAACCCGTTCGCCAACACCTATCTGATCTACGCCGCCGGCTTCGCCGCCACCGTGGGCGGACCGTTGTGGCAGCGCCTGGCGTGGATGGCGGCGATGCTCGCGGGATTGCTGGTCGAGATCGTACTGCTGCGCTATCCGGTGTTCGTGTTCCTGATCACCCTGATCGTCGCCGTGGCGGTGTTCTTCGGCAACCACCATTTCCTCGAAAGCCGCCGCCGCCAGGCCGCGCTGAAACTCTCGCACGACGAAGTACGCCGCCTGGCCGCGCTGGCCGAACGCGAGCGCATCGGCCGCGACCTGCACGATCTGCTCGGCCACACCTTGTCTCTGGTGGCGCTCAAGTCCGAACTGGCAAGCAAGCTGGTCGAACGCGACCCGCAGGCCGCCGTGCGCGAACTGGGCGAAGTCACGCGCGTCGCGCGCGATGCGCTGACGCAGGTGCGCAGCGCCGTGACCGGCATCCGCGCCGCCGGGATGGCGTCGGAACTCGCTTCGGCGCGGCTACTGCTGGAGTCCGACGGCGTCGTGTTCGCGTACGAGACCGCGCCCGTGCCGCTGCCGCCGGAAGTCGAAACCGTCCTGGCGATGACGCTGCGCGAAGCGGTGACCAACGTGCAACGCCACGCACGCGCCCGCAACGCGCGTGCATGCCTGCATGTGGAAGGCGACGACGCGGTCCTGTCGATCGAGGACGACGGGCGCGGCGGTGCCATCGCGCCGGGCAACGGCCTGCGCGGCATGCGCGAACGGCTGGAGGCGCTGGGCGGGCGGCTGCGCGTGGATTCCGTGTCGGGGCGTGGGACGCATCTGCATGCGCACGTTCCCCTGGCATGGCCTGCGATGGATACGGCCGATCAAGCGCCGCGCACGCAGGTGCCGCCCGCCGCCGCCTGACCGAGCGCCCGGTGCTAACGTGCGCGCAGCCCGTCGGAGATGCAGGCGATGATTGGAGTGGTGCTGGCGGAAGACCAGGCGATGGTGCTGGGCGCGCTGTCGGCGTTGCTCAGGCTGGAGTCCGACATCGACGTGCTCGCCACCGCCACCGATGGCGAAGCGGCATGGAGCCAGATTCAGCGCTTGCATCGCGAAGGTCGGGCGCCGGACGTGCTGGTCACCGACATCGAGATGCCCGGCCTCGGCGGTCTGGAACTGGCGCAGCGCCTGCAGCGCCACGAGCTGCCCACGAAGGTCATCATCGTTACCACCTTCGCGCGCGCCGGGTTCCTGCGTCGTGCGCTGGAAGCCGGAGCCAGTGGCTATCTGTTGAAGGACGCGCCGGCCGAGCAGCTCGCCGACGCGATCCGCCGCGTGCATCGCGGCGGGCGCGCGATCGATCCGCAACTGGCGGTGGACGCGTGGGGCGAAGCGGACCCGCTCAACGAGCGCGAACGGCAGGTGTTGCGGCTCGCTGGCGAGGGGCTCACGGCCGGCGAGATCGCCGCGCAGCTGCACCTGTCGCAGGGAACGGTGCGGAACTACCTGTCCGAGTCGATCGGGAAACTCGGCGTCGGCAACCGCATCGAGGCGTACCGGCTGGCGCGTCAGAAGGGATGGCTGTAGCACGGTTGTTCCTTCTCCCCTTGTGGGAGAAGGTGGCGCGAAGCCCCGCAAGACAGGCGCGCCGCAGGCGCGCGCTTCGACCCGTCAGTCTTCAAGCTCGTCATCATTCAAGCCGTCATGCCGGCGAAAGCCGGGACCGGGACCGGGACCGTGCCGTCCGTGCCCCTTGCCGTCATGCCAGCGACGCTGGAATCCGCGTTCGATTTGGTATCGAAGCAACAGCACAGCGTGGATATGCGTGCGCGAGACCCCTCGCGTCCGTGTCCGTTGCCCCTCACCCGAGCTCCTCTCCCGTTGGCAGAGGGGCTCAAGAACTCAAACGTCGGCGTGCTGCTTCAACAACGCATACGCACCACGCAGGCCCTGCGCTTCGCCGCCGGCCGGACGGCCCGGGCGGTCGGTGTCGTTCCAGCTGTACACGTCCAGGTGCGCCCACTTCTGCGTCGGCGGGACGAAGCGGTCCAGGTACACCGCGGCGGTGATGCTGCCCGCCATCTTCGACGGGCCGCCGTTGGCGATGTCGGCGACGTTGCTCATCAGGTAGCGAACGTAGGGGCGCCACAGCGGCATGCGCCACAGCGGATCGCGCAGCTGCATGCCGGCTTCGAGCCACTGCTGCGCCACGCCCTCGTCGTTGCTGTACAGCGCCGGCAGGTCGGGGCCCAGCGCGATGCGCGCCGCGCCGGTGAGCGTGGCGAAATCCAGCAGCAGCTGCGGCTGCATTTCGGTCGCGTAGGTCAGCGCGTCGCACAGAATCACGCGGCCCTCGGCGTCGGTGTTGTCGATCTCCACCGTGATGCCGCGGCGCGTGTCGACGACCTCGCCCGGGCGGAACGCGTTGGGACCGATCGCGTTCTCCACCGCCGGCACCAGCAGCGTGATGCGCAGCGGCAGCCGCTGCGTCATCACCAGTTCGGCCAGCGCGATCGCATGCGCCGCGCCGCCCATGTCCTTCTTCATATTGCGCATGCCGTCGGCGGGCTTGAGGTCCAGGCCGCCGGTGTCGAAGCACACGCCCTTGCCGACGATGACCACATGCGGGTGCGATTCCCCGCCCCAGCGCAGGCTGATCATGCGCGGCGCGCGATGGCTGGCGCGGCCGACGGCGTGGATCGCCGGGAAGTTGTGCGTGAGCAGGTCGTCGCCGCTGACGACTTCGATCTGCGCGCCGAAGCGTTCGGCGATCTCGCACACCACCTGCTCCAGCTGGTCCGGCCCCATGTGCTCGGTCGGCGTGTTGACCAGGTCGCGCACGCGCATGCATGCGGCCAGCTGCGCGAAGACCTCCGCATCGCCCTGCGCGAGCGCGAGCTGCGCCGGCACGCGCAGCGGCTGGCGGTAGCGGTTGAAGCGGTAGCAACCCAGGCCCCAGCCGAGCTGGAACGCGGCCAGCGCATCGGCCGGCAGCGGCGTCGCCAGCGCCCACGCGCGCGACGGCAGCGCGAAGGGCGCATGGCCGTAGGCGAACGGATCGAGCGGGTCGCCCACGCCGATCACCGCACCGGCGATGCCACCGTCCGCCGCCGGCAGCGTGATGGTGGAGTACGGCGCGCCGTCGAAGCCCTGCGCGTCGAGCCAGGCGCCCACCGCGGCGGGCTGCGTCGAACGCCACGCGGCAACGTCGTCGCGCGAGACGACATACAGCGGCAGCGCGGCGGTGGTGGTGATGTCGACAAATCCAGACGGCAGGCTCATGCGGCGACGGTTTCCGGTGATTGCGCCGCGTCCAGCCAGTCGGCCAGGTGGGCGAGGGTGGTGAATTCGAGTTCGGGGCGGACGTCGTCGTGCGGCCAGCGCGCACCGACGCGGTTGATCCAGCAGGTGCGCAGGCCGGCGCGATGCGCGCCGAGCACGTCCATTTCGATGTCGTCGCCGACGTGCAGCACCTCGCCCGGCGCGAACGGGAAGCGCCCGCACGCGGCGTGGAAGATGCTGGCCGCCGGCTTGGCCGTGCCGTGCTCGCGCGCACCGAGCTGGAACGCGAAATGCGCGCCGATGCCCACGCGCGCCAGGTCCGCGTTGCCGTTGCTGATCGCCGCCAGCGGCACGCGTGCGGCCAGACGCGCGAGCGCGTCGAGCGTGTCGTCGTAGAACTCCACGCGATTGCGCTCGTCGTAGAACGCCTCGAAGGCGGCCTCCGCGTGCAGCGGGTCGTCGCCGGCCTGTTCCATCGCGCGCACCAGGCTCAGCTTGCGCAGCAGGCTGAAGTCGTGGGCGAGGTCGGGGCGCTCGTGGTACATGCGTTCGCGCAGTTCGCGCATGGCCTCGATCGGGAAGCGCTGCGCCGTGCGCGGGCAGTGTTCGGTGAGCCAGTCGTGCAGCACGCGTTCGACCCGCGCGCCGATGGGCGCGAAGGGCCAGAGGGTGTCGTCGAGATCGAGGGTGATCGCACGGACGGTAAAGGGCATCGGCCGATTTTAGCCTTACCGGGAGCCGCGTCCGTTCGTCGCGTGCGGGAGGCCGCGAGGCGCGCTTTGCGGGCCCGGTCGCGGTTCGCCCCTGCGCGCGGGTGTAGACAGGCGATGGCACGCGCGGAGCCGCTCCGGGCCCCCGACGTGCGTGCCGCCGGCCCAGTTTTCGCCGGGTGCGCCCAGGACGGCTCGCGCGCCGCGGTCCACGGCGGCTCGCGCCGCCCCAAGGAGGAAAGTCATGCGCATTCCAGGTCCACACAACGCTCGTCGATCCCCCCTCGCCCGTCTGCTGGGCATCGCCGCGCTGGCGCTGGTGCTCGCCGGTACGGCCAGCGCCGGTCGCTGGCCGTACATCCAGACGTTCTATGACGAAGCAGGCGAAGCGGTGGGCTGGCAGATCGGCCACTGCGACAACAGCTACAGCTTCCACGGCGTGCGCACGCCGGTATACACGATCGAACGGTTGCAGTGCCCCGACTTGTAAGGCGTCGTACCGCCCTCTCCCGCGATCGGGGGAGGGCCTACTCCAGCAGCTTCGCCCAGCCCGTCAGTCCTTCGATGCGCGCCAGCACCAGCTTCACGCACACCAGCAGCGGCACCGCGAGCAGCAGGCCGATGATCCCCCACAGCCAGCCGAACACCATCAGCGCCAGGATCAGCACCAGCGGCGACAGCCGCATGCTGTGGCCGAGGATGATCGGCGTGACGATCTGGCCCTCCAGCGTGTGCAGCGCGAGGTACAGGCCCGCAGGCAGCAGCGACGGCCACAGGTCGTCGAAGGCGACGAAGCCCATCAGCAGCATGATGATGATGCCCAGCAGCGGGCCCACGTACGGCGCGAAATTGAGGATCGCCGCCATCGTGCCCCACAGCAGCGCCTCCTGCAGCGGCACGCCCAGCCAGTACAGCGAGCCGGCCAGCGCCAAACCGAGCACCGTGTTGATCACGGTGATGGTGAGCACGTAGCGCGAGATGGCGCGTTCGATCGAGGTGAGGATGTCGACCGTCAGCTTCTTCTGCTGGCGCGTGGGCAGCAGCGCGATCGCGTTTCGCTGCAGTTGCTGGCCGTAGACCATGAAGAAGAACGTCAGCAGCACCACCGCCAGCACCGAGGCCACGCGGCGCGGCGTCGCGGTGAGCACCTTGTAGGGCTCGTTGAGTTCGGTGCGGATCACCTGCACCGGCTTGCTCGTGCTTTCGCCACCGGCGGCGCGCGCGATGTTCTGCGCGGCCTTGTTCGCGTCGAGCATCGGCTTGGTCAGGTCGCGCAGCTTCGGCGCGAGCTGCTTCATCTCGCGCGGTACCTGGCGGACCCACTCGCTGGCCGGCTCGATCAGCTGGTTGCCCAGCGCGCCGGCCGCGGCCAGGCCGCCCAACAGCACCAGCAGGGCGCCGAAGAAGCGCGGCAGGTAGAGCCTCTGCAAGCCGCGGATGATGGGATTGCCGATCAGCGCGAAGAACATCGCCAGCAGGATCGGCAGGACCAGGTCCTGCGTCGCCCATAGCGTGAACGCCACCGCCAGCGTTGCCAGCACCACCGCCGCCGAGGACGAGCGCGGTCGCGGCGCTGGCGGCGGACTAGGGGGAAGTTCGCCTTCCTCGTCGGCCAAGGCGACGATCTCGGATGCCGAAGGCGCCGGCGGGAGCGAGCTCATGGCGCCACCTGGTCGACGGTGGCGGTGCGCGCGGCGCGCGCGCGGATCTCCGCCTGCGCGAGGGCCAACGCTTCCTCGGCGGAGTCGTCCTCACGCGCGTCCCCGTGGCGGGGCGCGGCAGGCGCGGTCATGGTCGCATCGCGCAACATTTCATCCATTCCGGCCTCGGCCTGTACCTGTTCCTTCGTTTCGGTCGCCTCGTCGGCGGCGACCTTGGCGCTGCCGCCGGCGATGAGGCTGGCGACCATCGAGACCATCTGCATCAGTCCACCGCTCTTGCCGAGTGCGCGCATGGGCTCGGCGCGACCGACGACGAACCCGCTCGCCAGCCCGGCGATGACGATGCGCCACGGCGTCCACGCCGCGCGCCACGACGACTTGAGCTGGCGCAGGTCGGCCGCGACGCTGCGCTCCTGCGCCTCCAGCGCGTCTTCGGCCTGTTGCACCTTGGACACGAGCTGTTCGAAGCGGAGTTTCTTTTGAGGTTTGTGGGCCATGGTCAGGGCGGCGTGATGTCGATGCCGTTGCCGTGTTGCTTCAGGCGCTCGGCGTCGTGGCGCAGATCCTTGGCCGCCGCGCGCGCCGACTCGGGCGAATCGGCGGTCGGCATGAGGTCGGCCAGCTCGCCGATGCCCAGTCGCGCCAGTTGCCGGCGCGTGGCCTGCAGGCGCGTGTGTTCGAAGTAATGCGCGGCGCGCAGCCCCGCATAGACGGTAACGGCCAGGCTCAGGCCGGCGGCGATCAGCATCGCGGCCAGCCACGACATCCCGAAGCTGCGCAGCAGCGCCACCAGCGTGGCCATCAGGAACAGCCATGCGGACGCACCGAACACCACCGCCACGCCGGCGAAGGTGAGCGCGCGTCCCATCGCGCTGCGCGCCAGCGACAGGTCGGCGGCCAGCAACGAGCGGAACGCGCGCGCCGAATCGGCGGCCGCGCCCAGGCTGGCCTTGGCGGTGCCGCCGATGTCGCGCAACGACTCGGCGAGGTCCGGCGGCGGTTGCGCCTCCGGATCCTCGTGCTCGCGACGCTCGTCTGCTTCGCTCACGTCGGTGACGGCTTAGCGGTCGCCGCTGCGGGCAAGCTTGGCGATGATCCAGCCCGCGGCGAATGCGACGCCGAAGGAGGCCAGCGGACGCTCGCGGATCAGTTCGGCTGCGCTGTCGACCAGATCGCGGCCCTTGTCCATGAGCGCGTCCATCTGCTCGCGTGCGGCGCCGCCGGCCTGTTCGGCGGCGGCGATGCCGGCCAGCGCGCCGTCGGCGAGGTCCGCCTTGACGTTGGCCTTGCCCACGCGCAGTTCATCGCCCGCCGCGACGGCGGCATCGCGCAGGGCCTGGCCGGCGTCGCTGGCGGCCTGTTTGACGTGGCTCCCGGCCTGCCCGAGGTTGGTTCGCAGGCCTTCGCCGTAGGTGGCATTGGCCGAGGCACCGGTGGTGCCGCTGCCGGGGGTGGTCGGATCGGTGGGGCTGGTGTTCATTCGAACGACTCCTGAGTGGCGTAGGTCTGCGAATCCGCGGTGCAGCCGGCCAACGGCTTCACTGCATGAGCAGGTCGGCCTGTCGGTTGCCGCGGAGGATGCGCAGCACCAACTGTGCAGGACGCTGCGTGAAGCTTGCGCGGAAGCCAGGCAAATCTTCGAAGTTGCCCGCGTTGGACGCGATCACGACATCGTCCTTGCGCAGGCGGTTCGTCTCGGCGCGGCTGCCGCTGGCGACCGATTCCACCATCACGCCTGATAGACCTGCCTGACGCAAGCGTTCAGGAAGATCGGCGAACACGGCGCCGGACAGGCGCGGATCCAGCTCCAGGCCCTGGAACGCCTTGGCCTGTTCACGCAGCGACGCGGTGAGCTGCAACGCGCGGCCGTCGCGGCGCACATCCAGCGCGATGCGGCTGCCGACCGCCTGCAGGCCTTCGTAATTGCGCAGCGCGTCGCGATCGTCGATGCGCTCGCCATTGGCGCCCAGGATCACGTCGCCGACCTTGATGCCCGCCGCCGCCGCGGCGCTGCCGGAAAACACCTGCGTCACCACCGCGCCGCGCGCTTCGCTCAGACCGAGCGCCTGCGCGAGGCGGTCGTCGACGTCCTGCGACTCCAGCCCCAGCGAGCCGCGGATCACCACGCCGTTGTTGGCGATCAGCTGGCCCATGATGTTGCGCGCCAGACTGGTGGGAATCGCGAAGCCCAGGCCGATGTTGCCGGCCATCGAACCGCGCGGATTGAAGCTGGCGGTGTTGATTCCCACCAGCTCGCCGTTGAGGTTGACCAGCGCGCCGCCGGAATTGCCCGGGTTGATCGACGCATCGGTCTGGATGAAGTTCTGGAAGCCCAGCCCGCGCAGGCCCGTGCGGCCGACCGCGGACACGATCCCCGAGGTCACCGTCTGGCCGATGCCGAACGGGTTGCCCACCGCGACCACGAAGTCGCCCACGCGCAGCGCCGACGAATCGGCCATCTGCAGCGCGGTCAGGTTGGTCGCGGTGATGCGCATCAGCGCCACGTCGGTGTCGGGGTCGGAGCCGACGAAATCGGCCTTCATCGTGCGGCCGTCCGCCAGCGTCACCGAGACCTCGTCGGCGCCCTCGATCACGTGGTGGTTGGTGAGCACGTAGCCGTGCTGCGCATCGACGATCACGCCCGAGCCGAGCGACTCGTTGATCCGCTCCTGGCTCAGCTCCGGGAACATGCGGCGGAACATCGGGTCGTTGCCGAACGGGCTGACCCGCACGCGTTGCTTGGTGTGCACGCTGACCACCGCCGGCGTCACCTTGGCCAGCATCGGCGCGAGCGAGGGCAGCGGCTGCCCGCCGGCCACCGCCGGCAGCGCGGCCATGGCGGGCATCGAGACGCTGGCGGCCGGCGCGGCCTGCGCGGGGGCCTCCAGGCCGTCGCGGATCGCGGTGGCGGCGAATCCGCCGAAGGCGGCGGCCAGGGTCAGGGTCAGCAGGGTCGGCAGAGGGCGCATCGCGTCGTTCTGTGCAGGGTGAATGGGTGTGCGGGAACACGTTGTGCGGTGCGCGAACCACGCGCCCCTCGGCGCCCGCCGGGAAGGCGCCAGTGTCCGTGAACGGCATTAAATAAGCGATGAAGTTTTGCGACCCCGAGGGACCGCCGCAAGCGCGCCGTCGCGGCCTTTTGCATGTTTGAAGTGCACCGGCAAGGCTGCGAATCGAGCTGCTTGACCACCATCACGGTTGTGTGACTGACATCAAATAACCGTTGACACATTCCGGGGCCGGGGGTAGCTTGGATCCTCGCCTTTCGCCACTACATCTAGTGGTCATGAGAGCGACGGGAACCCAAACGTGGGGTTTTCCGGCTTGTGTGCTGACTGTCGGGCGCTTTCGGGGGAAGGCGCGTAGCGGAGCAGGATGAGCGGAAATATTCAGAAAAAATCGTGCCGTCGCGACCGCTGAAAATGCGGGCGTGGGCATAGCCGTCGGCGGTCCTTGCGGGCCGGCGACGGGGCGGTACCCAACATAAGAATCCACCGGTGTGCGTCGGACCGATACGGCGCCGCCATTGAAAGGAGACAGGACAGGCATGAGCACAGTGCGCCTCGAGGCGGTCAAAACCGCCGCGGCCGAGCGGGAAATCCCGATGCAGCCCGCCTCCCAGGACATCTGGGACAAGAAGTACCGGCTCAAGACCAAGAACGGTCAGGCGGTGGATGCCGACATCGACGGCACCTACCAGCGCGTCGCCAAGGCCCTGGCCGAAGCCGAGCCCTCGGCCGAGAAGCAGCAGTACTGGAACGAGCGCTTCGTCTGGGCGCTGCGCCGCGGGGCCATTCCCGCCGGCCGCATCACGTCCAACGCCGGCGCGCTGGAGCACAAGCCCGCCACCTCCACGATCAACTGCACCGTCTCGGGCACCATCGAAGATTCGATGGACGGCATCCTGGAGAAGGTCCACGAAGCCGGCCTCACGCTGAAGGCCGGTTGCGGCATCGGCTACGAGTTCTCGACGCTGCGCCCGCGCGGCGCGTTCGTCGCCGGCGCCGGCGCGTACACGTCCGGCCCGATGTCCTTCATGGATATCTACGACAAGATGTGTTTCACCGTCTCCTCCGCCGGCGGTCGCCGCGGCGCGCAGATGGGCACGTTTGACGTCAGCCATCCCGACGTGAAGGACTTCATCCGCGCCAAGCGCGAAGACGGCCGCCTGCGCCAGTTCAACCTGTCGCTGCTGATCACCGACGGCTTCATGCAGGCCGTGGAGACCGACGCCGACTGGCCGCTGGTGTTCCCGGTGAACATCAAGGAACGCGGCGACCTCGACCTCGACGACGCCGAGCAGGTCGTGTGGCGCGAATGGCCCACGCACCGCAATTACATCGTGCGCGACGACGGCCTGGTGGCCTGCAAGATCTACGGCCACATCCGCGCGCGTCACCTGTGGGACATGATCATGGTCTCGACGTACGACTACGCCGAGCCGGGTTTCATCCTCATCGACCGCGTCAACGAGATGAACAACAACTGGTGGTGCGAGAACATCCGCGCCACCAACCCGTGCGGCGAGCAGCCGCTGCCGGCGTACGGCGCCTGTCTGCTGGGCTCGGTCAACCTGACCAAGTTTGTGCGCGACGCGTTCACCGACAACGCCTCCTTCGACTGGGAGGAATACAAGGAAGTCGTGCGCGTGTTCACGCGCATGCTCGACAACGTGGTCGAAGTGAACGGCCTGCCGCTGGAACAGCAGCGCAACGAGATCATGCGCAAGCGTCGCCACGGCATGGGCTTCCTCGGCCTGGGCAGCACGGTGACGATGCTGCGCATGAAGTACGGCAGCAAGGAGTCGTGCGAGTTCACCGAGCGCATCGCCCAGGAAATGGCCGTCGCCGGTTGGGAAATGGGCCTGGCGCTGGCGAAGGAAAAGGGCGCCGCGCCGATCATGGACGAAGTCTTCCCCGTCACCGCCGAGATGCTGCGCAAGCGTCCGGAAATGGCGAAGGACGGCTGGAAGATCGGCCAGGAAATCCCCGGCCGCGTCCTGCACGCGCGCTACAGCCGCTACATGCAGCGCATCGCCGAAGTCTCGCCCGAGTTGGTCGATGAACTGGCCGACATCGGCGCGCGCTTCACGCACCACAGCTCCATCGCGCCGACCGGCACGATTTCGCTGTCGCTGGCCAACAACGCCTCCAACGGCATCGAGCCCTCGTTCGCGCACCACTACAGCCGCAACGTGATCCGCGAAGGCAAGAAGTCCAAGGAAAAGGTCGACGTCTACAGCTTCGAATTGCTGGCCTACCGCGAACTCATCAATGCCAGGGCGATGCCGTTCTCCGACGAAGCCGACGCGAAGCTGCCCGACTACTTCATCGCCGCCGACGACATCTCGCCGAAGGAACACGTCGACGTGCAGGCCGCCGCGCAGAAGTGGGTGGACAGCTCGATCTCCAAGACCGCGAACGTGCCCACGGACTACCCGTACGAGCAGTTCAAGGACATCTACCGCTACGCGCACCAGCAGGGCCTGAAGGGCTGCACCACGTTCCGCTTCAACCCGGCCGCCTTCCAGGGTGTGCTGGTGAAGGAAGCGGACCTGGAGAACACCACCTACCGCTTCGAACTGGAAGACGGCAGCGTGCTGGAAGTGAAGGGCAACGAGCAGATCGAATACGACGGCGAGATGCACACCGCCGCCAATCTGTTCGATGCATTGAAGGAAGGCTATTACGGCAAGTTCTAAGTCACCCGTCATTCCCGCGAACGCGGGAATCCAGTGACTTTGAAGCTTTACCGAGAGGCAGGAGGCGGCCCACCGCCTCCACGCGGGATGTAGCAATGAAGCGTGGGCCGCTTCCGCGTTCATGTTCAGGCCCGCCGCGGGTATAGCATCGTTTCGCAACACCGCTTTTGTTTGGCCCCGATACCGCACCGCCAATCGAATGAGACGCCCGTCAGGAGGGCACACATGAGCAATGGCAACGGAGTCACGGCGACCTTGTCGCAGGCCGCCGAGAACGTGAAAGAAACCGTGACCACCTTCGGCAGTGCCGTCATGCAACGGGCCGACGACGCGGTGAAGACCGTGCGCAAGAAGACCGACACCGCGAAGAAGGCCGCCAAGAAGGCCGTCGGCACGGCGAAGAAGAAGCTCGCCAAGGCCTCGGCCGACGCCAAGAAGGAAGTGGCCAACATCCGCCGCGAAGCGACCACGGCGAAGAAGAAGGCCGCCAAGAAGGTCAAGGCCGCGCGCAAGGCCGGCAAGACCGCCGTGGCGAAGGCCAAGGGCACCGCCAAGCGCGACGTCGCCGCCGCCAAGCGCAAGGTCGCCAAGAAGACGACCAAGGCGAAGAAGGCCGTGGCCACCACGCGCAAGAAGGCGACAGCCAAGAAGGCGACCAGGAAGACCGCAGCAAAGAAGGCCGCGACCAAGCGCACCGCCACCCGCAAGGCGGCCGTGCGCAAGGCCGTGAAGAAATCCGCCGCATCGACGGCGAAGAAGGCGCCGGCCCGCAAGGCCGTCGCGAAGAAGGCAGCCAAGCGACCCACCAAGAAGGTCGCGAAGAAAGCTGCCAGGTAACTGCAAGCCCCGATTGGTGGCCGCGCCCACGCGGCGCGGCCACCGCATTACCAACACCCATAACTAGATCGTGCTTTCAAGCACCACCGCACCAGGAGCGGGTCCCATGGCCGTCAAGATCGACAAGAAAATCAAGGGCTACAGCGTCGTCATTCCGGAAGACAAGGCATCGGCCGCCAAGAGCGCCGCGCCCGTTGGCTCCAGCGTGGAAGCCCTGCCCACGGCCGACGTCATCCAGATGCACGAGCGCATCGAGCGCCCCGAGATGCTGGTGGGCTCCACCTACAAGATCAAGTCGCCGCTGTTCGAGCACGCGCTGTACGTGACCATCAACGACATCGTCCTCAACGCCGGCACCGAACACGAACTGCGCCGTCCCTTCGAGATCTTCATCAACTCGAAGAACATGGACCACTTCCAGTGGATCGTCGCGCTCACCCGCATCATGTCCGCCGTGTTCCGCAAGGGCGGCGACGTCACCTTTCTGGTCGACGAGATGAAGGCCGTGTTCGACCCCAAGGGCGGCTACTGGAAGCCGGGCGGCGTGTACATGCCGTCGCTGGTCGCCGAGCTGGGCAGCATCGTCGAAGACCACCTCAAGTCGATCGGGATGATGCACGACCCCGACATGAGCGACGCCCATCGTGCCCTCATCGCCGAGAAGCGCGCCGCCTACGCGCAGCTGTCAAAAAAAAACAGTGAAGTAAGCGAGAACGCCGACCTGTTCCCCGACCCTCGCGTCACCGACACCCCGCGCAGCGAGGACGTCGAAGTCACCGGCGAAGGCGCCGCCTTCCCCCCGTCCGCGACGATGTGCCACAAGTGCAGCGCGAAGGCGGTGGTGATCATGGACGGGTGCGCTACTTGTTTGAATTGTGGGTATAGCAAGTGCGGGTGAGGGGTCTGATCGGATAGGAAAGAGGCCAGGTTCATCGCGAACTTGGCCTTTTTTTTGCGTGATCATCATGCGGAATGGGGCATGACTAAGGCTGCGAAGCGCTCCGTAAAGGGAACTGCTAAGAAGACTGTAAAGAAGACCGCGAAGAAGGTCGCGAACAAGGCCGTTGGTCTCGGAAAGAAGGTCGCTAAGATCACGAAGTCGGCCGCGAAGACTGTCCGCAAGACGGCCAAGAAGGCCGCGAGAAGAATTACTGGTACGGCCGAACGAAGTGGCCGTGGCAACGGTGGCGGTCGTGGCAATGGCGGAGATCGAAGCTGATGTCCGCGCAACAGTACGACAAGGCTTCTGAAGGTCTCAAAGACCTAACAGAGGCGTACAACTACTGGTCTGGTAAGTTGACAGAGTCGAGTGTGACCTTCGCCCTCGGTCTCATTGCCGCGAACTGGGCGGTCTTCGGAGCCACACTGAAGACAACGTTGTTGCCTCGCCTTTCAGTCGCCTTTGCTCTGGGAACCTTGCTCGTTTCAGCCGTGACCGCGCTGGTAATGTCACAGGCTCACGACAAAAGGCATGAGTACGCGGAGGCTGATCCAGCGCGTTGGAATCAAGAGTTCGAAGATGTCAAGAAGGCCGCTGGCAGGACGAATCCGTGGCCGTACACCCGCCGCATCGAGTGCATTGGAAACTGGAGTCGCTGGGCGCGCTGTCTACTCCCCGTTGCTGGCTGTGTGTTCTTCCTGCTGTCATTCGATTGGTAGCCAGCGTAGCCCGGGTAAGCGAAGCGCACCCGGGGCTTCCTGTCGCGGCGAGACGGCATCCCCGAAATGCGGGCTTTGGCCTCACGCGCCCATGGCTGGTGTTCCGGCCAGTTGTCGACGACAGTTCTATACAGTTCGATTGCGGTGAGAACGTCGCACAAGATCTGGGGATGGAGAACGATTTGACTTCCTCTCCAGTCATATAGGTAGTACGGACTCGCGCTACCCAGCGCATTGATTTGATCTTGGGCTTTGATCAGCCCTTCAAAGTCGAGCGTCGACACACACTCGTTAAACGTCTGCTGCAACTCCTTGGCACGTTCTCCTTCCTCTTTCGTCAGCTGCGCAGGGGGTGCGTAGAGAGGAACGCGATGGGCAAGCGCATCGCGGAAATCAGTCGAGTACTCACGGCGCCACTTCAGAATGTCTTCTCGCGTGACGTACGCGCGTACTGTCGTAGGCAGGTGCTTGCTAAGCGTCTTCTTAAAGAGGGAAACTTCGCGTGGGTCGATTGTGAGGCCAAACTCATGCACAAACGTCCATGCAAGGTTGTCCTGCAGGGCGTTCACATGAAGAACAAACGCATGGAGATTGACATTGACATCTTCCAGTAGCTCCCGTGCGAGCGGCGCTCCATTCGGCCCGGTGGGAATATGTCAAAGATCCGGCTGGCGGTGTGGCGTATGAGTCCCAGTCTCCGAGCGACTCCCTGCAGCATGTACTTCTTTGCCTCGCCGTGGATGAGGCGATTGTGAGAGAAGGCGATGGCGTGCCCATGCACCTCGATGAGGCCGCGTTGTGTCTGCCGGAACTCTTTTTCAAGATGTGCGGCGTGTTCGCTGGTATACGTTGTCATCCACAAAGATCCTCGCTTTCAACCGGCGTAGTCTTGGAAAGCGTGTCGTGCCCGGGCTCTTCACGGCGACGTGCCACAGCTGCATTGCCCGGGCCGCTCCCTGCGTGAGCCCACATGGTCCGGGTAAGCGCAGCGCACCCGGGGCTTTCCCCGACGATCCGACACGGCATTCCCGGGTGCGGCCTCCGGCCTTACCCGGGCTACGTTGATCCCGGTGATCGACGTGTCGGGGATCGGGGATGGTGCGGTATCGACGCAATCGTGCCGGGGTTGGAACGTACTTCTTCACGCTGACATTGCGCGACCGACGCAGCGATGCATTGGTGCGGCATGTGGATCTGCTTGGTGCCTCCTGGCGCAACGCGCGGGAGCGTGTCGCACATGAGGTGATAGCGGTGGTGGTGTTGCCGGACCATCTGCATGCCGTGATTCGCATGCTTGACGATGCCGACGACTATTCGCGTCTCTGGCAGGAGATCAAGAAAGGTTTCACGCGGCGTATGACCGGCTCAGGCGCGTCGTCTTGGCAATCACGGTTCTGGGAGCACACGATTCGCGACGAAGGCGATCTTCGTGCGCATGTGGACTACTTGCACTTCAATCCGGTGAAGCACGGACTTGCCGCGCGCGTGGTGGACTGGCCGCACTCGTCGTTCCATCGTTACGTGCGTAATGGCGAGGTGCACGCGGATTGGGGCGGCGCCGTCACGCCATCGACCGGTCAATGCGGCGAGTAGGCCGGGTAAGCGGAGCGCACCCGGGGGCTTTTCCGAAGGTGACAGCGCGGGCGACCCCGGGTGCGGCCTGCGGCCTTACCCGGACTACAGGAGCGGCGTCGAGCACGACTCCCGGAGCGTGGGATGCGAGGCGGAAAGACTGGCCCGCCAGTCCCTGATACTCGCCCTCGACTCATGACAACTGGAGCGCGAGTGAATCCGCCTCGTGCGCCAGACAAAAAGACTCGCGCGCCAGTCCTTGATACTCGCGTTCGAGTCCTAACCATTGGCGCGTCAGTGAATTTCACCCGCGCTCCAGGCAGGAGTGAGTCGCGCTCGAGACGAAAAGACTGGCGCTCCAGGCTCGAAGACTCGCGCGCCAGGCAAATTCACTCGCGTGTCGGGCTCGAACGACTGGCGGTCCAGTCTTTGATCCTCGATGGGGGTGTGACGGCGTCCCGGGTGCGCTTCGCTTACCCGGGCTACGAAGAATGGCTGCGACGTCTTCACATTGATCTTGCGCGCGTGGCGAAAGGAGACTCGCCCTCGGAGCTTAAGAACTCCACTGATGGCGGCACCCACCTCCGACAAACCGGTGGTTTTTTTGTGCCTTTGATTCTCGTGGGCACAAGCTCCGATGCAGTTGTTCCTGCGTCGGGAGGGCGGCAGCGATACAACACCCGAAAGGGGAAACCTGCCCGCCGGCCATCAGCGGTTCTTAACCTCCCGACACCTCTGCGGCATTCGCCACAGAGGCAAACCGTAGTCAAAGGAGCGACTCATGAGCAAGACCCGCCGTTCGAAGTCCCGCTACGTCCGCGAGTTCAAGATCACCGAGCCCTCGCGCCAAACCCTGTACCGCGCACGCGAGCACATGCTGCTGCTCGCCAGCCTCTGCGCCGCGCGCATACGTTACGACGCGCACGAACTGGAGCTGACCCCCAACGCCCTGGTCAACTGCTTCCAGCGTCTGGCGAACGACGTGGGCGAGGTGCTGGACGAAAGCAAGTGGCAGGGCCCCTGACGTCATCCGGACGACGCAGCCCGGGTGCGGCCTCCGGCCTGGCCCGGGCTACCAGACGAAGGGGACGAACTTGCGCACGCGCAGCGCGTACGCCTCGTAGGCCGGGAAGGCGATGCGCAGCACCTGCTCCTCCACGTGGATGCGGTAGAGGAACGCCGGCACCGTGAGCACCGCCAGGACGAACAGCGAAAGCCAGTTGCCCAGCGCGAGCCCCAGGCCGACGAAGGACAGCCAGCCACCGAAATAGCCCGGATGGCGAACCACTTTGTAGGGGCCTTTGATCACCAGTTGGTGATCGTCCTGCACGGCCACGTTGGCCGAGAAGAACTTCCGCAGCGTCCACATGCCGGCCCAGCGAACGACGAAACCGGTGACCATCGCGGCGATGCCGAGCGCTTGTACCTGCGCACTGATCGGCGCGGCGCCAACCCCGTAAACCCAGAGGGCGATGGCAAGCAGCGGGGCACTCATGTTGCTGGACGCAAGCAGCAGCATCGACCGTCGGTCTGCATCCCTGCCGGTTCGATCCCGCGCCGGCCGCAGGATCACGATTTCCGACACCAGCCAGGCGGCGTACAAGGCGATGGCGATGGCTTCAAGGGTCATGGGGCCTGTGCTCGCAGCGGGTGGAGGAAGACTCGACGACACGTTGGCACTCCCGCGCACAGTACGGCACCGCGGGCGACTCGTACACGAATGTGCCGGCGCAGTGAAGAAACAACGCAACGGCAGCGCCGCGGCGCGTTGCATCTTCCAGCGCTTCTCCGCGGGCGTCGTCTGCTGCACGATAGTGGGGGCCACCGGGGGAACCACCATGCCGACCGTCTTGCTGAAACCGCGCGCCGCCATTGCCGTCCTTCTCGCGTTCGCGGCGCCCACCGCTGCCGCGCAGGATCTGGCAGTGGTCAGTGCACGCGTGTATCCCACGCCCGACGCGGCGCCAATTGAAGACGCGACGGTGTGGATTCGCGATGGGCGTATCGCAGCCGTCGGCCCGCGCAGCAGCGTGAAAGTGCCGTCCGGTGTGCGCGTCATCGACGGTCGCGGCACCAGCGTGACGGCGGGTTTCTGGAACAGCCACGTCCATCTGATCAAGCCGCCGTTCCACTCCCCGGACGAGCAGTCCGCCGCGACGCTGACCGATGCGTTGCGCGAGCGCTTCACCCGCTGGGGTTTCACCACGCTGTTCGACATCGCCTCGCTGCCCGGCGATGCACGCGCCGTGCGTGCGCGTATCGGTCGCGGTGAGGTCGTCGGCCCGCAACTGCTGACCGTCGACATGCCGTTCTTTCCCGAGCACGGCACGCCGATCTACGTGCGCGAGCTGTGGCAGCAGACGAAGGCGCCCAGCGCCGAGGTGGCCACCGTCGCTGAGGCGCGCTCGCGAGCCGCTGCGCAGATCAAGGCGGGCGCGGACGGCGTGAAGCTGTTCACCGGTGCCATCGTCGGCGCCCCGCAGGGCGTGCTGCCGATGTCCAAGGACATTGCCCGCGCCACGGTCGCCGAGGCGCACGCACACGGCAAACCCGCCTTCGCCCATCCGACCGACAAGGCGGGCCTGGACGTGGCGGTCGACAGCGGTGTCGACGTGCTCGCGCATTCGGCGCCGGATGCGGGGGAGTGGTCGCCGGAATTCGTTGCGCGCCTGAAGGCCGACGACGTCGCGCTCGTGCCGACGCTGACATTGTTCGACTCCGAGCTGCGCCGCGAAGGCGTGCCCGAACCGGTGGTGAAGCGGTTCGTCGACACCGCGCAGCAGCAGCTCAAGGCGATGGCAGCAGGCGGTGGCCAGATCCTGTTCGGCACCGACGCCGGGTACATCGACGTCTACGACACGCATCTTGAGTACCAGTTGATGGCCGCGGCGGGAATGGACTGGCGCCAGATCCTCGCCAGCCTGACCACCGCGCCCGCGCAGCGTTTCGGGCAATCCGCGCTGCGGGGTCGTCTGGTCGAGGGCTTCGCGGGTGACCTTGTCGTGCTTCGCACGGACCCGCGCGTCAGGCCGGATGCCTTTGCCGAAGTGCGCATGACGGTGCGGGACGGCCGGGTGATCTATGACGCGACTGCGCCTTCAGCGGTGCCGGCTCCGGCGCGGGATTGATCTGTCGTCGGCACGGGGCAACGCCCTTACCTCGCCCCGAAGCGGGCATCGCTTGACGTTCTGACTCCAACCACGACGAGTGGATTCGTTCTCATGCGGACCTGAAATCGGATCATCGGCTACCTCGAACTGCCCGCCCCGCGAACGGGGCGAGGTCTTCTGTGATCTGGCCGGTCCCCGCTAGGGAGACAGGCGCCTGCCTGCGTTATGCCAGCCGGGGACCCCTGCGCTGCGGGAAGCGGCAGGCCTGCAATCGGCCCTGCGGATTCGCTTCCACGTCACGCCCGACAGAAGATGCTTTGCGCCCGACAGCAGAACGCCATGACTTTCGACCAGTCCATGCACCAGATGTCATTTCAACCCATGACGCGCCGCGAGTACGGAAAGATCATGCGTCGCTTCCGCAAGGCAATCCTGCGATCGCTGGCCTTCGGACTGTTCCTGCTGCCGTTGCACGTCGCCGGCGCCACGTCGCGCGGGGCGATGGAGCCATTCAACATCGCCTTCGCCCTGCTGGCCGGCGCGGTATCGTCCATGCTGATCATCAGCGTGATGGGCATGGTCATCGCCTGGGGCAAGCGGCCGCGTCGATAGCGCGGTGGAGACGGGCGATGGCAGCTGTCTTCGTGGTGGCGGAAACTTGCATGCAAGGGATTCCCGGGCCACGCGCGTCCAAGCGGATTTCGTCTTCGGAGGACAGAGCATGACGGCAGGCACCCTGCAGGCAACGCATTCCACTGAAGGACGCTGGGCGAGCGTGCGCCGCCGGCTTCGTGTGTATTCCTTCGTCGGGCTCGCATTCGCGCTGGCCGCGCTGCCCGCTACCGGAAGTGCGGCGACGCTTCCTCGCGACCCCTTGGTTCCCGACGCGACACTGGCGATCCCGACGCTGCATTTCGACAGCGCCGGCGCGCTATCGATTTCTCCATCGGCAACGTCCTCGCGACACGACTTCGATTACCTGGTCGGAAACTGGAAGTTGAAGAACCGCAAGCTGAAAGCCAGACTCACGGGTTCGACGGAATGGATCGATTTCGAGTCGCGCGTGGAGATGCGTCAGATCCTCGACGGCCTGGGCAACATAGACAAGTACACCGAACAGTCCGCCGGAAAGCCGTACGAAGGCGTAGCGCTGCGCCTGTTCAATCCCGAGACGCGGCTGTGGAGCATCTATTGGGCCGATGGCAACTCCGGCAAGCTGGATCCACCGGTCGTCGGATCGTTCGAGAACGAGGTAGGTCACTTCTTCGCCAGGGATACCTACAAAGGCAAGAACATCATCGTGGTGTTCCGCTGGGATGTCCGGAATCCGCAGTCGCCGATCTGGAGCCAGGCCTTCTCGACGGACGAAGGCAAGACCTGGGAATGGAATTCGATAAACGTTTCGGAGCGAACGAAGTAGGCGAACCTCGTCCCTTGCATGTCATCTGGGAGAGAAGGTTATGCCGAGGGACCGGAGCGCCTACGTCGGCGCTTTCCCTTCGGCCTCGGGCGCGAGCTCTGCGAACGTGGGCAGCGTGTCGGTGATCTCATGCCAAGGCGCCTTGGATGCCACGTGCATGTGGTACTGCGGGCGTATCCCGGGATCGGCCTCTAGTGTGCCCATCTGGATGTGGGCGTAGCGTCCGTCGCGGACCAGCAGGAACAACATGGAGCCGCAGCAGCGGCAGAAGTGGCTGGTGACATCGGTGTTGCGCAGATGGCTGGAAAGGTACTCCGCACCCGAGGTGATTTGAACGTACTCCCTGCGGACTCCCGCGGACGCCGAAAACGCCGACCCCGATGAGGCCCGGCAGCGGGTGCAGTGGCAGTAGCCGGCGTACTCGAAGGGCGCCGTCACATGGAACCGCACCGCTCCGCACAGGCAACGTCCACGGATCATGGGTGTTCTCCCTGAGGCTGCAGCTGGATCAAGCGTAGGGGCGAGAGTACAGGCACTGCAGCCACAGCGAGCCGTCTGCTGCATCTGCATGGGTGTGCAAATGAAGATCCGCCATCCGGACTCGACGTGGTCTACCGAGGAGGCGAAACGGCTATGCCGGCTTCCGTCTGCACCACCGGCTTCAGGCTCCCGTCTGAGTTGTACTGCAGATACTCAACCGTTACCGCACGCCGGCCGATCGAACCGTTCTGGTCGCCGATGGCGAGCGCGGCGTTGTGCAGGAATAGATACCAGTTGCCCTTGAACTCGGCGATGCCGGGATGGATGGTGAAGCTGTACTTGCCCGAGCCCGTCAGTTCGCCACGGTAGGTCCACGGCCCCTGGACCGAGGAAGCGGTGGCGTAGGACACCTTCTCGTCGCGGTGCGTGGCGCGGTCGAGCGAGGCGTAGGTCAGGTAATACAGCCCGCCGCGCTTGTGCAGCCAAGGACCTTCCTCGAAGTGGGGCGGGGTAATTTCCGTGATCGGGCCATCGATCTCGATCATGTTGGACTTGAGCCTGGCGATGTAGCACTGCCGATTGCCCCACGCGATCCAGGTGGTTCCGTCATCGTCGGTGAACACTGTCGGATCGATGTCTTCCCAGCTGTGCGTCCCCTTGGGCGTCATGTCGTTGGTGATGAGCGCAGAGCCTCTCGCATCGACGAATGGACCGGCAGGCCGATCGGCTACGGCGACCGAGATGGCCTTGCCCGGATGGGTATCGTCGTGTTCGACCGCGGCATAGAGCCAGAACTTGCCATCCTTCTCGATCGCCTGCGAAGCCCAGGCGTCGGCCTTCGCCCATTTGAAGTCGGCCACCTTCATGATCGGGCCATGATCGGTCCATGTCCTCATGTCGGCGGTCGAGTAGAGCAGCCATTCGCGCATGTTGAACATCTCGTCGCGCTGGGCCTCGTCGTGGCCGACATATAGATACAACCGGTCTCCGACGACAAGCGGAGCAGGATCGGCGGTGAACTTGTCGTGGAAGAGCGGGTTCGCCTTGGGCGCGGCGCTGGCTGGCGCGGCGAGCCGGGCAGGCGTAGCGATCGCCGTCTTCGCATCCTCCCCTGCGCTTGCCGGTTCGGCAGTCATCCATAGCAGCGCGGTCGTCAGCGCGAAGCGGCTGAGGGTGGGTAGCGGACGGAATTCAAAGTGCACTGTCTTCCTCCAAAGGGCGCTGTCTGTGGAATGCGGCGTCGCGACCGGGGCCAACCGCACTCGTCGCCAACCGTCTCTTCGACGGCCACACGGAGTCTATACTCGGTCCGCGATGCTGCTTTTTCCGCGCCGGATGCAGCGACGGCCTCGGGGGAGGGATGTGCCGGCGGCTCGGGAACTCCGAGATTTGCGACCAGACGTGGGCCGGGGCTCGAAGGCGTTCGGCGCTTACGTGCACGCCGACGCGCCAGTGCATTGGCAAGCTCGTTCGTTCCCAACAGACCGCGAGGTAGGTGCACGATGTTGAAGGACACTCCGCTGAAGCGTGGCCTGTGTCGGCTGGGATTGGTCGCGGTCCTGTCGCTGAGCTTCGGCGCCCTGGCGCAGGACGCGAACACCGTCCAGGCCACGCTACGCGCCGATCTGCCCGGGCAGACCGTGAGCCGCAACATCTTCGGTCAGTTCGCCGAACACCTGGGGTTCGGAATCTACGGCGGCCTCTGGGTGGGCGAGAACTCCAGGATTCCCAATACCAAAGGCTACCGCGACGATGTTGTCGCTGCGCTGCGCAAGCTGGAAGTGCCGGTTGTGCGCTGGCCCGGCGGCTGCTTCGCCGACGAATACCACTGGCGCGAAGGCATCGGTCCCCGCGCCAGGCGCCCGGTCAAGGTCAACAACCACTGGGGCGGCGTCGAGGAAACCAACGCGTTCGGCACGCACGAGTTCATGAACTTTGCCGAGCTGATCGGTGCGCAAGCCTATGTGTCCGGCAACGTCGGCAGCGGCACGCCGCAGGAAATGGCCGAGTGGGTGGAGTACATGACCTCCGACACCAGGTCCACGCTGGCGCAGGAACGCCGCGCGAACGGCCGCGACAAGCCATGGCAGGTGCCGTACTTCGGCGTGGGCAACGAACTGTGGGGTTGCGGCGGCAACATGCGCGCCGAATACGCGGCCGATCTGCATCGCCGCTACCAGACCTTCGTCAAGGCGCCGGCTGGGCAGAAGATCCTGAAGGTCGCAGCCGGCGCCAACGGGGACGACTACCACTGGACCGAAGTGTTCATGCGCGAGGCGCGCAACCACACCGACGCGTTGTCGGTGCACTACTACACGGTTCCCGGCGGCTGGCCGCCCCGGCGTTCGTCGGTGGAATTCGCCGAGGACGAATGGATCGACACCCTGTCGCAGGCGCTGCGCATCGACGAACTCATTCGCCGCCACACCGACATCATGGACAAGTACGACCCGGAGAAGAAGGTCGCGCTGCTCGTGGATGAGTGGGGCACCTGGTACGCCGGCCTGCCGGGGGTCAACCCGGGCTTCCTGCACCAGCAGAACACGCTGCGTGACGCGTTGGTGGCCTCGCTGCACTTCGACATCTTCAGCGACCATGCGGACCGGGTGAAGATGGCGAACATCGCGCAGATGATCAACGTGCTGCAGGCGATGATCCTCACCCGTGAGGACAAGATGTTGCTCACCCCGACCTATCACGTCTTCGAAATGTACAGGCCGTACATGGATGCCACCCGATTGCCTTTGGAATTGAAGGCTCCCCTGTATCGCCTGGGCGACTCTTCGGTGCCCGCCGTGCATGGTTCGGCCGTGCGCGGAAAGGACGGCAAGGTCTACGTGGCCCTCACGAATCTGGATCCGAACAAGCCGGCGCAGGTGACCGCTGGCATCCGCGGCCTTGATGCGACGTCGGTCTCCGGCCGGATATTGACCGCGCCGACGATCACCGCGCACAACAGTTTTGAGAGGCCGCATGAGGTCGAGCCGGTGGCGTTCACCGGGACGACACTGGGCGAAGGCAGCCTGCGGATCCAGCTTCCGCCAAAGTCGGTGGTGATGCTGCAATTGAATTGATGCAGGGGGTGCTGCAAGGCGCTCTTCGCTTCACCTCCTGTCACCGGTGGATGCCACCGTATCAACCGGGCTGCGGTCTGCGGCAAACGGAGCACCAGCGACGATGGAAGATCGTTACGATCATCCGCTGCCGAATGACCACTTCCGGCCGATAACAGGCCGCGGCCGGATGAGGCTGTCTCTCGGTGCTAATGCCGCTTCCGACCCATAGCGGTCAGTTCGCCCGCTGGGCAGGTAATACGCGCAAGCGCGCTGATAGCATTACGCAACGTCAACCGCCAATGCGAGTCGCTGTTGTCCAACATGTCACCACGGGCTCCGCTGGCACCGGGTAGCGCGAGCGAAGTGTTCCGCGTCTTCCTGCGCTTAGGGCTGACATCGTTCGGTGGCCCCATCGCCCATCTGGCCTATTTTCGCAAGGAGTTCGTCAGACGGCGCGGATGGCTTGACGACGCTCACTTCGCGCAGTTGCTGTCCGTGTGCCAGTTCCTACCGGGACCGGCTAGCAGTCAGATGGGCTTCGCGATCGGTCTGTTTCGTGGTGGTTGGCCTGGGGCGCTGGCAGCCTTCGTGGCATTCACGCTGCCGTCGTCACTGCTGATGCTCGGCTTCGCTGCTGTAACGCCGCACCTCGGGCAAGGCATTGGCGCGGCCGCCGTGCATGGCCTGAAGCTGGTCGCGGTTGTCGTGGTAGCCCACGGTCTGCTTGGCATGGTGCGACAACTAGCACCGGATGCACCGCGTGCCATTATTGCTGCGGGCGCTGTCGCCCTGATCGTGTTGACCGGCAGTGCCTGGGTGCAACTGATCACGATTGCACTTGGCGGGATGCTCGGGACGTGGCTGTGCCGGCATGTGACCGCACCGGCAACCGCGGCTTTCCCCGTGCGCTACAGCCATCGCGGTGGAGCCGCGTTTCTGACCGTTTTCCTGATCGGCTTGGCTGGCTCGTTGATGTGGCCGACCACGAACGTGCCCACGGCCGGAGGGCTGTCGGCCGCGTTCTACAAAGTTGGGGCACTGGTGTTCGGCGGTGGCCACGTCGTGCTTCCACTGCTGCAGCAGGCGGTAGTCGACACCGGCTGGGTAAGCCCGGATAGATTCCTTGCCGGCTACGGTGCAGCGCAGGCGATGCCCGGGCCGATGTTCTCCTTGGCAGCTTTCCTTGGCGCGGAAGTGCCCTTGGGCTTACCGGCTGCGGTGGGTGGGACGATTGCTCTGCTAGCCGCGTTTCTGCCAGGCATCCTGTTGCTGTTGGCGGTGCTACCGATGTGGGAGCGCTTGGCGCGGCGGCCTTGGGCCGCCAGCTCGATGGCCGGCATCAATGCCGCCGTCGTTGGGCTGCTAATTGCGGCGTTCTACGACCCTGTTTGGACTGAGGGCGTGCACGGAACGGCCGACTTCGCCACTGCCGCAATTGGGTTTGCGCTGCTGGCATCCATGCGAGTTTCCGCTCTATGGATCGTGCTCTGGTGCCTAACCGCGTCCATCGTGGTGAGCCTGGTCAAATAGTCCGACCAAAGGTTGTGCCGTCCGTTGTTGGCGAGTGGCCGCTTGTGGCCGAAAGCGGACATCGCAGCCCTAGGCCACGTTTTGCTGGCGGCTCCGGTGCGAAAGCCTGATTCGAAGCGGCGTCCGGAAGGCGAATACAAGTCGGGGATTAAGATCGAATCCCCGTGGACATACGCAGCCGCGTAAGCGTCTATGAGGAAGCTCATTGGAACGCTGTTGTTCACCGTATGGCGCCAGCGATGGCCAGCTGGCCCACGGCGGACACCGATCGAATGCCTCTGCGTACATCTCCAGTCGTCGTCTCAGCGGCAGAGACGGCGTCATGCTCTAGTCGGCCGATGACTCCTTCGCACATTGACCCAGAGCTCGTTTTCGCCTGGCAGGCCGGACACTCCATCGCCCGCGCTCGCCGCCACCCGTGCATGATCGGGGCGGCATTCGCGTCGATACCGGTTCCGAAAACGAAGTGAAACGTTGGGTGTTCCCGCGGCTCTGCGATGGCTTGCACGAGATCGCACATGGCATCACGGCGCCACGGCACACCCTGAAGTTGTGCGGCTCCGATGAAGCACTGCGCGATGCGCTGCCTGATCGCTGGGAACTCCAGCCGGGTAACTATTTCATGATCGCGACGACAGCCTGCCACGATGCCAAGCCGCTGCCGGATGGATACCGGTTGCAGGTCGATCGGTACGACGCCGTTAGCCGGGTCTGCATCCTCGCGCCCGACGGCGAGCTGGCCGCGAACGGATGCGCGGCGGAAACGATGGATGCCTTCATCTACGACCGGATCGAAACGGCGCAGAATCATCGACGCAAGGGGCTTGGCCTAGCCGTAATGGCCGCGCTTGGCGCTGCGCGGAGATCCCCTGCGACACCTCAGCTCCTAGTCGCAACGGAGGATGGCCGCAGCCTGTATGCGAAGCTGGGCTGGACGGTGCTCGCCCCAATTGCCGCTGCAACCATACCGATACGTTGACCGGCTCGCGACGGCGGCCGGTGCCGGAGGGGCGCTAATGTCCGCGTCCGACCCAAAGCGGACATTACACGGAGAGGTATAGCTGACATGGATGAGCTCACGGTGCTTCGAAGGCGGGCGCGCAGGATGGGAAGCACGCTGACGCTCCTGGCCTTGATTGCGTCGCCGGTAGTTGTAGCTTTGTCGTCTTCGGCTTGCCGGTCCTGGGCAACCATGTAGTGCTTTCAATCGCGCAGGATCATGGTTGTCGAGTCGCTGCGGACGGTCTCCACCCATGCGTCAAGTTCGGCGTGGATATGGGAGCACGGTCTACAGCTATGCAATCGGATCGCTGTTTGGCGGGCTCGGGAATCCGCTGATCGTCCTCGGGGCTATCAACAAGATCTTGCCGTTCTGGATCACTTTCTACGGCACCCAGTTATGGTTCATCGCCACAGTGACGGCGACGATGCTTAGGACATGCCCGCTCCTGGCCGGCAGCGGACATCCCCATCATGGAGCGGTGCCGGCATCTGACTGGCCAGTTCAGCAGCGAGGCGCCACACCTGCCCGACCGTTCGTCGCATCCTCCCCCAAAGCTGAATACGTTCGCGTCTGAATGCGCCTGCCGCGGGGCGCCGCCGGATGCAGTTCACGGGGCGCGGACAGCGCCGGCGTAAACACGGTATCGACGGTGCCGGGCAAGTGCCAGTGCGCACCGAGGGAGCACCATCATGTACCGCATTGCGCATTCCACGTCTGCGCCGGCCTTCGGCGCGCTGGTGCTGCTCGCCGGCACCTGCATTCCGTTCGGCGCGACCAACGCCGCGACACGCGTAGTGACCAACTGCAACGACAGCGGCGCGGGCAGCCTGCGCAACGCAGTTGCGGGTGCGCTCAGCGGCGACATCATCGATCTACGTTCGGTTTCGTGTACGCGCATCTTGCTGACCACCGGCGAGATCGAGATCCCGCAGGACAACCTTACCGCCATCGCACGCGGTCGCGATGCGATGATGCTCGATGGCCACCAGACCTACCGCATCTTCCGCCACACCGGCACGGGAACGCTGCGCCTGCAGGACATCACGGTGGCGAGGGGATTCCACGCGCCCGCGAGCGAACTGGAGTACGTGAGCCGGGGCGGGTGCATCGCTTCCGACGGAAACGTCGAAATCCACCTGACCCGTGTCCACCATTGCCACAATCCGGCGGGCGGATTCCTCGATTCACCTTCCGCCGCGGGCGGCGGCATCAGCGCGCTGGGCAACGTGAAGGCCACGCACAGCTCGGTGTTCGGGAACTCGGCCAGCGACTTTTCCACCGGTGGCGGGATCGATGCCGAGGGCCACGTCACGCTCCTGTACAGCCACGTGTTCAACAACCGCGCGTTCGACGGCGCCGGCGTGCGCGCGGGAAAGGGCGCGAGCATCACGTACTCCACCATTCGCGATAACCTCGGCTCTCACGATGGGGCCGGGTTGTACTTGGATTCGGGTGATTTGCTGGTCAACAAATCCACCATCTCCCACAACCTCGGGCAACAGACCACACATTGGTCTGGCTTCCCGCAAGGCGGCGGCATCTATGCCCGCGGCAACGGCAAGCGATCCATCGTCGACAGTACGTTGTCGGGTAACACAGCGGCGTACGGAACCGCGTTCTATATGCAAGGCGACACCGTGGTGAGCAACAGCACGATCGCATTCAACGTCGCGATCCGGGGCGACGATCCGCAAATCCCGCCATGCGATGGGCGCGGCGCGATATGGGGCGGAACGTTGACACTGCGAAGCACGATCGTGGCGAACAACACCTGCGCCGATGGCGTCGGCCTTGACGTGGCCAGGGACGCGCCAGCGATCGTCGGCTCCAACAATCTGATCGTCAACGCGGACGTCGCCGTGCCGTCCGACACGATCGCGGCAGACCCGCGCCTGGCACCGCTTGGCTACAACGGCGGACCCTCGCGGACCCATATGCTGCTCAGTGATAGCCCAGCGATCAGCCAGGGAAGCAATTTCTACAATCGCGCCTACGACCAGCGAGGTCCGGGGTTCCCGCGTGTGAAGGGCGCCTTCCCCGATATCGGCGCCGTCGAACGTTGACTGCGCACTGGCGGCGTGTTCTGCGATCGCAGCGTGCGCGCCCGAGGAATGGCGGCTCCGCGGGGTTGTCGACGAGGTTGGGGCTTCCTCTGACAAGTGCGAGAGTGGCACGCCCCATTCGTCGGAAGTTCGCGCGCCACTTGGTGATCCGAACTCTGACTGGGAATGTCACAACGCCGCGCACCCGAGCTTCACAGCGCGCATGGAGAGCACCCTCATACTCCCCGACGAACTTTTGCGCGGGAAAACCCATCGGTCAGAGCGATCCGAGCAGAGGCCACGCTATCAACGATGACAACTGGGACTCGCGGCGAGCCAGACCGCTGCCGCATCAACGTCACCCAGGAGCATGAGCTACGGCACTGGACCAAGGCCTCGGGCGAATCGTAAGACCAGCTCCGCGCGGCCGTCGACACCGAGGGCCCGATGACAGACGAGGTCCCACGCTAGCACCTGTGAGGCGGGCGCGCCTGGCCCGGTGGCCGCTGCCGGTCAGAAGCGGTCGTCCACCTGGGGCCTTTCAGTCGAGCGGCAGCTTCGTCGTGCCGTCCGGCTCCGGAAGGCCCGCTTGGACTTCTTCCGCAACCCGGGCGACCGACGGCGGCCAACCAGCTTTCATGGCACCGACGCATCCCCAGCAATCCCCACCGCAATCGATCGAAGGCGGGTCGTCTGCAATTTCCAGCCTGCGGCCGCAGATGTTGCAATGAGCGTTCAATATCGACGCTTCCTACATTGGCGAAAGCAACTTGGTGTTCGGACAAGTGTCCGCTTCGGGTCGGAAGCAGACATTAGCATCGAGATCGGGGGCCACCTCAACGGGCATCCGGGACGTCGGGACCATGCGTCAAGGAAGCTGTGATCATTGAATCTGCGACCTGGCCACACGAAAGCCCAAGTCGTCGATCGAGAATGTCGGATGACTGCGCCGCCTATTCGTCGCGAGGCAGCCGCGCTCGGCGTCTGCCCAGCCGCCGCCACGGAATATGCGATAGGAACCATATACTTCGGGATCGTAGCGATCGAAACACCATTCCCAGACGTTGCCCAGCATGTCGTGCAGCCCCCATGGATTCGGGGCCTTCTCTCCTACGGGATGATGCTTCCCGCTGGAATTCCCGGCGTACCAAGCGATCTCGTCCAAAAGTCCGTAGCGTGGCGAGGAGGTTCCCGCACGGCATGCGTACTCCCACTCCGCCTCGGTCGGAAGACGATATCCGTTACTGCCCGCGTACTTCGCGTCGAACGCGTCGTCATCGATTTGGTACGCCGGTACCAGGCCGTGAGCGACGGAAAGCAGATTGCAAAATCGAACGGCATCAAGCCAGCTGATGCTTTCGACCGGGCACTCCGATTGGACGCGCGATGCGGGCCATGCGCCCGTCACCGCTGCATACTCCTGTTGGGTCACTGGATGCTGGGCCAACCGGAACCCTGGGACCTCGACCTGCCACTGGCGCTTGAGGCGATCGTCCCGAAGCATGATCGTTCCACCTGGTACCTCCATCATGCGCATGTCGAGAACAGGAACAGCTAGAGTCATGCGAAAAACCTCGTCCGCCATAGGTCGAAAGCGGACGTTAACACCGGAAAGACGCACCAGTCAGCCGCACCAGCGGCGCGCTGGCCCTGGGCCTTAGGCCTCAGTCTGCTCCGCGAGTTAGAGGGCATCGTCGACCTCAATACCGAGGTAACGAACAGTGCTCTCGAGCTTTGTGTGGCCTAAGAGCAGTTGAACGGCGCGAAGGTTCTTCGTCCGCCGGTAAATTTGTGCCGCCTTGTTGCGCCGCAGAGAATGAGTGCCGTAGGCGCTGCCATCCAATCCGACTTCCGAGGCCCAGCGATGGACGATTCGACCGTACTGACACGTTGAGAGATGTGCACCTTGTCGAACACGACTGGGGAAGAGGTAAGTGCTGTCCACTATGCCCTTGTCGGCTAGCCACGCCGCGACAGCGTCGCGGGTCAGACTAGTAATCTCGAAGCAGACAGGGCGACCAGTTTTGCGCTGGAGCACAGTCGCGCGGGCCGCGATGGTCTGGCCATGGCTAACATCTTGCACTCGAAGCGAGAGCAAATCGCAGGCTCTAAGCTTCAAATCAATGGTTAGGTTGAACAGTGCCAGTTCTCGGCGGCCGCGGAGCTGGGGCCTTACCCGGATCGCCAGATGTCGCGGAGCCGCAGCGGTGCTTTCTGGCCAACGATCTTGCCCTTGTTCCAAGGGATGAAGTTGCCGCTCATGTCCATCATGTCCAACTCCCAAGCGGGAGCTCGACGATGCGCCTACCCCGGTACGGCAGTCACTAACCGCACGAGGTCACGGGCACAAGTTGGTGGTAATGTCCGCTTCCGACTGCGGTTTCAACCGGTCGATGCAACAGCTTGTTGAAATCGTTCGGCCGGTGTTTCATAGCCTAGCGTCTTGCGGGGCCGTCCGTTCAACTCCCTGGCCACCGCGTCGAGTTTGGCCTGCGTGATCATGGACAGGTCCAGCCCCTTGGGGAAGTACTGCCGAAGCAGTCCGTTGGTGTTCTCGTTGGAACCGCGCTGCCACGGGTGCTGCGGGTCGCAGAAATAGACCTGGATGTCGGTGGCCAGGGTGAAGCGGCGGTGATCGGCCATCTCTTTGCCGCGGTCCCACGTCAGCGAGCGATA
>SCOX01000004.1 GCA_005503055.1 Lysobacteraceae bacterium P
GACCCGCCGAACGCCCGGCCATGGATGGCCGGGCCGGGCGATCCGGAGCCTATGCGTATCGCCATGGACGGCATCCGACGCGATCCGAAGATGGTTGCGGCATGCCGCGCGACCCGCCGAACGCCCGGCCATGGATGGCCGGGCCGGGCGATCCGGAGCCTATGCGTATCGCCATGGACGGCATCCGACGCGATCCGAAGATGGTTGCGGCATGCCGCGCGACGCGCCGAACGCCCGGCCATGGATGGCCGGGCCGGGCGATCCGGAGCCTATGCGTATCGCCATGGACGGCATCCGCGATCCGAAGATGGTTGCGGCATGCCGCGCAACCGCCGAACGTCCGGCCATGGATGGCCGGGCCGGGCGATCCGGAGCCCATGCGTGACGACATGGATGACATCCGACGCGATCCGAAGCTGATTGCGCGGCATCGCCGCGCGAGCCCGTCGAATCCGGGCCAAGGCTGGCCCGGCAGACGTAGCTGAGGTCGGGTCAGGCCCCAGCGCCCCCGCTCGACACCGCGCGTGTCTCAGCGCTCGCGCACGAGACGGAAGCCGACGTCGTCGTAGCCGCGCATCGCCAGGAGCGTGCGCTGCGCCTCGTGGCTGCGCCAGGAACCGCCGGTGACCTGGCGTTGCTGGCAATTCTGACCGCAGTCGCGCAGCCAAAGCGACACGGCGCGCCCGTCGATGTTCACCGGCGTCTGCGCGATCTCCTCGGCGCTGGGCAGGCGGTAACGGCGGCCCGTCTGCGCGCTGTACCAGTGCGCGTACGCCTGCGCGTCCTCGAGGGAAATGCACACCACCGGATCGTTCTCGTCCTGGCGGAAGCCGGGCGACTGCCAGTCGCGCGGATCCAGCACGCGCAGCAGCGAAGCGCGTTCGCGACACAAGGCCGGCGAACGCCCGTTCGACGCGGCGAAGCGGGCGTACTCGCGACGACTGACCGGACGTGGCGTCAGCGCGACGCTGATCTTGGCGCTGCTCTGCGAGGCCGTATTGAGCGTGGCGCCACGTGCCAAGCCTTTGGGCAGAGTCTTGGCCCGGGCCAGCAGGCGCGGGTCGAGCTTGCGTGGCAGCTGAAGTTGTTCGGCCAGTGCGGTGAGGCGCGGAATGTCGGCGGCATCGCGACGGCTCACGGCCAGTTGCAGGCGTGCATCGAGCGCCTTGCCCGCTGCCTCGCGCAACTGCTGCTGCGCCTTGGAATTGGCGGTGCCGGTCTGTTGGCCCAGCGCGTTCGCGCGCGCGGCGAGTTCTCCGGCGCGCTCATCCTTGCCGTCCTTCACCGCGCGCGTGATTTGCTCGGAAAAGGCCGCGGTGAGTTGGTCGATGGCGGCCGCGACGTCCGGATGGGTGCTGTCGGTGTGCCAGGCCAGCAGCACGCTGTCGAACGCGTTGGCATCCTTGGGTTCGGTCAGGCGGCCACGGGCGATCTGCTGGCGCGCATCCTCGAGCGCATGCTGCAGCGGCGCTTCGGGCAATGGCTGAAGCATCGCGGCCGTCGGGTCGACCGACGGCGTTGCTTGGGGCGAGGTGACGATCGGCATCGTCGTCGCGGGCTTGGGCTCGTCGTCGCGGCCCATGCTGAAGGCGAGTACGACCAACGTCACGGCGGTTACGCCCAGCGTGGCCCATACCGGCATCGCCCAGCGCTGGGTCGGGCGCAGGCGTTGCAGCACTTCCACCGCACCCGTCCACGGCTTGCGCTGCTGCACCGCGCGAATCGCATTGGCCATCTGCGCCGCGTCCTGGAAACGGTGCGCGGCCTGCTTCGACAGCGCGCGATTCATGAAGCGCTGCCAATGGCGAAGGTGCTGCGGAACTTTGGGGATCGGATCCTGCGCGTGCATCACCGCCATCGACAGCGCGTCGGCGGCTTCGAAAGGCAGCCGCCCGGTGAGCATTTCCCACAGCAGCACGCCCAGGCTGTACAGATCCGCGCGGCCGTCGACGTCTTCGCCGCGCGCCTGTTCGGGCGCCATGTACGCGGTGCTTCCGACCGCGAGGCCGGCCGTGGTCACGCGTGGGCCGAAGCCGCGGCGCAGCGCGATGCCGAAATCGGCGAGCAGCACGCGTTCGCCTTCGTCGAACAGGACGTTCTCGGCCTTGACGTCGCGGTGCACGACGCCGCGCGCATGCGCGTAGTCCAGCGCCTGCAGCAGCGTCAGTGCGATCTCGATCGCGCGCGGTTCGTCGCGGCTCAGATCGCGCTGGCCCAGATGGCCGCGCGGCAGGTACGGCATCGCGTAGTACGGCAGGCCATCGAACGTGCGGCCGACTTCGTGGATGCCGACGATGTTGGGATGTTCCAGGCGCGCGATCGTGCGCACTTCGTTCTCGAAGCGGCGACGGCTGACTTCATCTGCCAGCGCGAGAGGCAGCATTACCTTGATCGCCACCTCGCGCGCGAGCGCAAGCTGGTGACCCAGGTACACGGTCGACATGCCGCCGTGGTTGATCACCTTGTGCAGGCGATAACCGGCGATCTCCGGCAATGGCGATGCGTTGTCGTTGTTGCCTGCAGAACCGGACATCGCGGCCCCCTGTCGCGAAGCAGGAGCATACGCCTAGAGAGGGGAAGCTCACAGCGCGCCTGTCACAACAACGATGTGCGCACGATCGTTGATTCAGCGTGATGACGCGCAGCGTCAGTTTCTGTCGGAAATGGCTGTTTTTAGGGCACTTTACGCCGTCGGAGAGAAGCCGTTGGCGTCCTCGCGGTGTGCGGGCTTGCGACGCACGTAAAGCTGCTTGCGCACACGCGCGACGACTTCGCCTGTGGCGTCGGTGATATCGGTGTCAAACCAGCGCAGTGCCTTGTCGCCGTCCGCGGTGGCCGCGCGCAGTTCGTCGAGCACCTCGTCGCGCAGGCGGAAATCGGCATGCACGGTGCCGCGACCGGGCTTCACGAATTCGATCTCGCCGGCCTTGTCCCAGACCCAGTACTCGCGGCCGAGGGCATTCATCGCCAGCAGCATCCAGAACGGATCGGTCATGGAGAACAGGCTGCCGCCGAAGTGGGTGCCGACGTAGTTGCGGTTCCAGGGGCGCATGCGCAGCTCGACGTGCGCGTGGCGATAGTCGGCGGAGATCTGCGTGACGTGGATGCCGCTGAAGAGAAACGGCGGCCAGACGTTGAGGCCGCGGCGCAGGACACTGGCTTTCATTCGGACGGGAAAGGCGAGGGGGGCGCACAGCCTGCCATACGGATGCGTACGTTTTCCACCCCGGCAGGCGGTGCCCGCGAAACGGGAGCACCGCCCGCATCCGGCTCAGAACAGCAGGGACGCCATCTTCCGGCGACAGCGGCCGACCAGGTCCTCGTCCTCGACCACGCGGAAGGCGTCGATCAGTGCCTTGCGCGGCAGGCCATCTTCGTAATTACGATCGCGGCGGAGCATTTCCAGGAACTGCTCCAGCCCCGCCTCGGCATCTCCCTCGACCAGGCGCAGCGTGCCGAACAGGTGCCGGGCGCGAAGGTCGTCCGGGTTGCCGGCGATGGCCGCTTCCAGCACCTGCGCGGCCGGCGCGTCCTTCAGGACGGCCGCGAACTGCAGGTGCGAGCGCGCACGTTGGGCGCGGTCGTCGGTGGCCAGGTTGGCGGGCAGGGCATCGAGCAGTTGCTCGGCTTCCTGCGCGGCGCCGGTGCGCAGCAGCGCCAGCGCGAGGTCGAGCTTGAGTTCGGCGTTGTCGGGCGCGGCGTCGGATTCGTGGCGCAGGCGCACCACTTCGGCATGCGGATCGAGGGGTTCGGCGGCTTCCGGGGCGGCCTCCGGCTCGTCGGCCGCGGCGGGCTCGACGCCGTGATGGGTCAGGAATTCACGCAGCTGGCCCTCGGGAAGCGCGCCGGGGAAACCATCGACCAGCTGCCCGTCCTTCACCAGGAACACGGTCGGGATCGAACGCACCTGGAAGGCGCCCGCGAGCTGTGGCTCCTTGTCCACGTCGACCTTCGCCAGGCGAAACGCGCCGTTGTAGTCGGCGGCCAGTTTCTCCAGGATCGGCCCCAGCGTCTTGCACGGCCCGCACCATTCGGCCCAGAAATCCACCAGCACCGGCGTCTGCAGCGATTTCTGCAGCACTTCGGTCTCGAAGTTGTCGGCGGTGGCATCGAAAACGTGGGCGGAAGCGGTGTCGGCTGTCATCGGCGGGGCTCGTTCGGTAATGCTCGGAAGATGGGGGCGGCCCGCGGGCCTGCCAAGCGGTCGGCTGGACGCGGGGTCGTCACGCTAGCATGGCGCGATGAGCACGCCGCCCGTGAGCAACCCGCTGTGAGTCGACCCTTCCCGCCGCGTACCGCATCGTTCGATCGCCTCGCCGGCTGGCTGGCCGCGGCGTGCTGCCTGGCCGCGGCGCTGGGAGTCCCCGCGGCGCTGCCCGTGTACTCGCACGCGCAGCATCCGTTGGGACTGCTCGGTGCCCCGGGTGTTCCGGGCGCGATGCTGTTCAACCTGGCCGGATTCGTGGTGCCGGGAGTGCTGGCGGCGTGGGTGTTCGTGCGGCTTCGCGGACGACTGCCCGAATCCGCGGGCAGGGTGGCGGGAATCGGTTGCTGGATGTTGGCGATCTCGGCGCTGGCGTTCGCGGCGCAGGGGCTGTGGCGGCTGGACCCGGCCGATCTGGACGGTCCCATCAGCCAGCGCCATGCCACGGCGTGGCTGCTGTGGTGGCTGGCGTTCGCGGCCGGCGCCTTCCTGCTGGGGTTCGGATTGCGCCACGAGGGCGCCTGGCGACGCGTGACGGCGGCCTTCGTCGTGGCCGGCGTGCTGGCGATCGTGCTCAATGCGCTGCCGTCGGCCGTGCTGGCCGGCCCGATCGCGCAACGCGTGCTGCTGCTGGTGTGGCTGGCGTGCGTGGTGATCGCGTCGAGGTCGCACTGAGGCGACCCCGACGCGCGCTGCGTCAGGCTTCCGGCGAACGGTAGACCGTGCCGTCCTTCATCACGAAGTCCACCTTCATCACCTGCTGGATGTCCTGCAGCGGATCGCCCGGCACGGCGACGATGTCGGCGCGCTTGCCCACTTCGATCACGCCCTGGTCGTCCACGCCCAGCACTTCGGCGGCGCGGATCGTCGCCGCCTGGAAAGCGACCGGCGCCGGAATTCCCGCTTCGACCATGTAGATGAACTCGCGCGCGTTGTCGCCGTGCGGGCCCACGCCCATGTCGGTGCCGAAAGCGATCTTGACGCCGTTCTTGTACGCCTTGCCGGCGGTGTCCTGGATCAGCGCGCCGATGCGCTGCGCCTTCGGGCGCACGACATCGGGGAAATAACCGTCGATCTTCGCCTTGTCGGCGACGAAGCGGCCCGCGTAGATGGTCGGCACGTACCAGGTGCCGTGCTGCTTCATGAGCTTCATCACGTCATCGCTCATGTAGGTGCCGTGTTCGATCGACGTCACGCCGCCGAGCACCGCGCGCTTCATGCCTTCTTCGCCGTGCGCGTGCGCCGCGACGCGATAGCCGTAGTCCTTCGCCGTGTCGACGATGGCCTTGACTTCCTCGACGGTGAACTGCGGTGCATCGCCCGACTTGGCGTACGAAAGCACGCCGCCGGTCGCGGTGATCTTGATGACGTCGCTGCCTTCTTTGTAGCGCTGGCGCACGGCCTGGCGGGCGTCGTCGATGGAGTTGATGACGCCTTCGGTCGGGCCGGGCGGGCCGATCAGGTGAGAGAGCGCGTCGTTGTAGCCGTTGGTGGGATCGGCATGGCCGCCGGTGGTGGCGATGGACTTGCCGGCCGCCCAGATGCGCGGGCCGTCGACCAGGCCCTGGTTGATCGCGTCGCGCAGGTGCGGGCTCACTTCGCCGCCGAGGTCGCGCACGCTGGTGAAACCGGCCATCAGCGTCTTGTTCGCGTAGTCCACGGAACGGAAGGCGTAATCCACCTCATCCAGGCGGAAGCCTTCGGAATAGCTTTGCGGGCTGGACTGGCTGCCCAGGTGCACGTGCAGGTCGGTCCAGCCGGGCATGCAGGTGTGGCCGCTCAGGTCGACGCGCGTGGCGCCGGCGACGTCCGCGGCGGTGCCGCCAACGACCTGTTCGATCTTCCCCTGCCGCACGATCAGCGTCTGCGGGCCGGTGAGCTTGCCGGTGCGGGCATCGAATACCTGGCCGCACTGGAGCGCCTGCGGCGCGTCCTTGGCCGAATCGGCCGCGGCATGGACTGGAACACTGGCCATCGCGGCCACAAGTGCAAGGCTGAGCGGCTTCAACACGTACGACTCCCCTTCGGTTCTATCCCCTGGAACGCCCGATTGAAGCACACGCCGCCCGGGCGGAGAGGCGACCGGCGACGCAGTATCGCCCTGCGCCCCGCTCGCATGGCGGCTCTTGCTGCGCTGCGGTAGGCTTGAGGGTTCCTCCCCCCACGTCCCGAAGAACGCCGTGTCCGTCGAAGCCGCAACCGAAACCCGTCCTTACGACCCGCAGGCCATCGAGGGCGATGCGCAGCGCTTCTGGGAGGGCACGCGCGCCTTCGAAGTGAACGAAGCTTCGGAAAAGCCCAAGTACTACTGCCTGTCGATGCTGCCGTACCCATCGGGCGCGCTGCACATGGGCCACGTGCGCAACTACACCATCGGCGACGTCATCAGCCGCTACAAGCGCATGACCGGCCACAACGTCCTGCAGCCGATGGGCTGGGACGCCTTCGGCCTGCCTGCCGAGAACGCCGCGATCAAGAACAAGACCGCGCCGGCGAAGTGGACCTACGCCAATATCGCGCACATGAAGGCGCAGCTGCAGCAGATGGGCTATGCGATCGACTGGTCGCGCGAGTTCGCCACCTGCCAGCCGTCGTACTACGTACACGAGCAGCGCATGTTCGTGCGCCTGATGAAGCAGGGCCTGGCATACCGCAAGAATTCGGTCGTCAACTGGGACCCGGTCGACCAGACCGTGCTGGCCAACGAGCAGGTGATCGACGGCCGCGGCTGGCGCACCGGTGCGCTGGTGGAAAAGCGCGAGATCCCGCAGTGGTTCCTCAAGATCACCGACTACGCGCAGGAACTGCTCGACGGCCTGGACGCATTGCCGGGCTGGCCGGACGCGGTCAAGACGATGCAGCGCAACTGGATCGGCCGCAGCGAAGGGCTCGATATCCGTTTCGATGTCGTGGACGCCGACGGCAAGGCGATAGAGCCGTTGCACGTATTCACCACGCGTCCCGACACCCTGATGGGCGTGACCTTCGTGTCCATCGCCGGCGAACACCCACTGGCGTTGTCGGCCGCGGCCGGTAATCCCGATCTGGCGGCGTTCCTGCAGGACCTGAAGAAAGGCGGCGTCACCGAGGCCGAGCTGGAAACGCAGGAAAAGCGCGGCATGGACACCGGCCTGCGCGCCATCCATCCGGTCACCGGCGAAGCCTTGCCCGTCTTCGTCGCCAACTTCGTGTTGATGAACTACGGCACCGGCGCGGTGATGGCGGTGCCGGGGCACGACGAACGCGACTGGGAGTTCGCGCGCAAGTACGTGCTGCCGATCCGCATGGTGATCGTCCCCGACGAAGTGCGCGACGCCCTCAGCGAAATCGCACGCGATCTGGCCAAGCACGAAGACCCGATGCGCACCGCGCTCGGCGGCGCGCCGTCGGCGGATGTGTACGAAACCTCCGCCGCGGTGCAGGTGGTGGAGGAATTCGAACGCCGCATCGCCGAGGAAGGCGCATACACCGAGCGCGGCTGGCTGGTGAATTCCGGTGAGTACGACGGCCTGGAATTCCAGCAGGCGCTGGACGCGCTGGCGACGCGTTTCGAAGCGCAGGGCCGTGGCCAGCGGCGGGTGAACTACCGTCTGCGCGACTGGGGCGTGAGCCGCCAGCGTTACTGGGGCTGCCCTATTCCCGTGATCCTGTGCGCATCGTGCGGCGACGTGCCTGTGCCGGAAGACCACCTGCCGGTGGTGCTGCCGGAAGACGTCGCTTTCTCCGGCGTGGCCTCGCCGATCAAGTCCGACCCGCAATGGCGCAAGACCACCTGCCCGAAGTGCGGTGGCGCCGCCGAGCGCGAAACCGACACCTTCGACACCTTCATGGAGTCGAGCTGGTACTACGCGCGCTACACCTCGCCAGGCGCCGAACAGCAGGTCGACGAGCGCGCGAAGTACTGGACGCCGGTCGACCAGTACATCGGCGGCATCGAGCACGCGATCCTGCACCTGCTGTACTTCCGGTTCTACCACAAGCTCATGCGCGACCAGGGACTGGTGAACAGCGACGAGCCTGCGATCAACCTGCTCACGCAAGGCATGGTCATCGCCGAGACGTTCTATCGCGAGCACGATGACGGCTCGAAGGACTGGATCAATCCGGCCGACGTCGAAGTCATCCGCGACGAACGCGGGCGCATCACCGGCGCGACGCTGAAGGCCGACGGCAAGCCCGTCGTCATCGGCGGCACGGAAAAGATGTCGAAGTCGAAGAACAACGGCGTCGATCCGCAGCTGATGGTCGGCAAGTTCGGCGCCGACACCGTGCGCCTGTTCTCGATGTTCGCCGCGCCGCCCGAGCAGTCGCTGGAATGGAACGAGGCGGGCGTGGAAGGCATGGCCCGTTTCCTGCGTCGCTTCTGGCGCGAAGTGCTCACGCACGTCTCGCAGCCAGATCATCCGGACGTGGACGCGGCGCAGCTCACCGCCGCGCAGAAGACGATGCGCCGCCAGCTGCATGAGGCCATCCAGAAGGTTGGCGACGACTACGGCCGCCGCCACAGTTTCAACACCGCGATCGCCGCGTTGATGGAATTGCTCAACCACGTGTCGAAGTTCGACGACATGAGCGACCAGGGTCGCGCCGTCCGCCACGAAACGCTGCAAGCGATGGTGCTGCTGCTCAACCCGGTGACGCCGCACGTGTGCCACGCGTTGTGGCAGGCGCTGGGCCATCGCGAAACGCTGCTGGAGGACGTGCCGTTCCCGGTCGCCGATCCCGCCGCGCTGGAGCGCGACGCGGTGACGCTGGCGGTCCAGGTCAACGGCAAGCTGCGCGGCACGATCGAGGTGCCGGTGAACGTGGACAAGGCGGAAGCCGAGCGCCTCGCACTCGCCGAACCGAACGTCGTGAAGTTCATGGAAGGCATGGCGGTGCGCAAGGTCATCGTCGTGCCGGGGAAGATCGTCAACATCGTTGCGGGGTAGGTTGCCTGTGGCGGACTGCCCCCAAAGTTTGCCCGCGAACCTTGGGCCTCACGCCTCTGTGCCACACCCGCCCGTTCGCGCCATTGGCGCGAACCGCCCCCGACTCAGGGGCGGGGGCAAAAGCGGCTTGCGTCAGGCATTCACTGAATGGCAGCGGGGCGTTCGCTATTGATGCCTCACCACGCCTCGTCCAGACTTCCCGCATGACCCCTCGCTCCCTGTTCAAGCGCGCCATCCCCGTCGCCCTCGTGCTGGCCCTGTCTGCCTGCGGGTTCCACCTGCGCAGCGCGCTGGTGCTGCCGCCGGACCTCGGGCCCGTGCGCGTGGTGTCCGTGGACCGGTACAGCCCGCTCGCCGAATCGCTGGCGCAGGCACTGACCCGTGCCGGTGCCGTGCCGGCCACGGACGAGACGACCGACGCCACCGTGCTCGACCTGATGGGCGAACAGTGGGGCGATCGCCCGATCAGCCTGGACGAACTCGGCCGCGCGCAGGAGTTCTCGCTGCGCTATGCGGTGACGTTCGAGCTGCGCAGGGGCGACGGCACCACGCTGGTGCCGCGCCAGACGATCGAACTTGCGCGCGACTACGTGTCCAATCCGGTGCAGGCCATCGGCACCGAGGGCGAGCGCGAGATCCTGCAGATCGAAATGCGCCGCGAGATGGTCGCCTCCGTGTTGCGCCGACTGGATGCCGTTGCGCGCCGCGCTTCGACGGCCGCCGCGCCCGCCGCGGGCGCGTCCACGCCCTGATGGAACTGCGCCCGGAGCAACTCGTCGCGCAGCTCGGCCTGGATCGGCCCGAACCCGCGTCGCTGCATCCGGCCTACCTGATCGCCGGTCCGGAGCCGCTGCGCGTGCTGGAAGCCGCCGACGCCGTGCGTGCCGCCGCGCGGCGGGCCGGCATCGCCGAGCGCGAAGTGTTCGAAGCCGAAGGCAATCAGCGCGAGCCGGACTGGAACGCGTTGTCCGTCACGTTCCGCGCGCCGAGCCTGTTCGCCAGCCGACGTCTGGTCGAGCTGCGCCTGCCCAGCGGCAAGCCCGGCAAGGAGGGTGCGGAGGTGATCGCCGACTTCTGCGCGCAGCCGCCGCACGACGTGACGCTGCTCGTCACCGCCGGCGAGTGGAGCAAACAACACGGCGGCAAGTGGAGCGAAGCGATCGGTCGCATCGGCCAGATCGCCATCGCATGGCAGATCAAGCCTCATGAATTGCCCGACTGGATCGAGCGCCGCCTGCGCGCGCGCGGCCTGCGTGCCGAGCATGACGCGGTGCAAAGCCTGGCCGAGCGCGTGGAAGGCAACCTGCTCGCGGCGGCGCAGGAAATCGACAAGCTCGCCTTGCTGTCCGACGGTCAATCGCTGGATCGCGAACGCATGTCCGAACTGGTCGCCGATGCAGCGCGCTTCGACGTGTTCCGCCTGGTCGATGCGGCGATGAACGGTCAGGGCGCACAAGTCTCGCGCATGCTCGCCGGCCTGCGCGCGGAAGGCGAGGCGGTGCCGGGCCTGCTCGGAATGGTCGTGATGGAACTACAGCGCGCCGCCGCACTCGCGCGCGTGCAGGCGCGCGGCGGAAACCTCGCGTCCGAATTCAAGGCGCAGCGCATCTGGGACTCGAAGCAACCGATGTACAAGCGCGCGCTGCAGCGGCACGCGGCGCCGCGTTGGGACGCCTTCGTTGCCGAAGCGGGCCGCGTCGACCGCATCGCCAAGGGCCGCATGCGCGTGGGCGAGGAGCCCGCCGATGCATGGCTGGCGCTGGAACGCCTGCTTCTCGCCGTGGCCGAACCGCGCGCCACGCGGCTGCTCGCCGGGTGATGGCGGCGCGCATGGGCCTGCGCGTCTACTACGGAGGCACCTTCGATCCCGTGCATGCGGGGCATTTGTCCGTCGCGCGCGAAGTACGCGACGCGTTGGCCGCGCAGGTTTTCCTCGTGCCGGCCGCCGACCCGCCGCATAAGGACATCACCCACGCCGATGCGCAGGCGCGTGCGCGCATGCTCGATCTCGCCGTCGCCGGCGAGCCGGACCTGAAGGTCGACCGGCGCGAATTGCGGCGCGAAGGGCCTTCCTACACCGTCGACACCCTGCGCGAGATTCGCGCCGAGCTCGGTCCGGATGCGCCGCTGGTATGGATGGTCGGCGGCGATTCGCTGGTTCAGCTGCACACTTGGAATCGCTGGCGCGAGCTGTTCGATCTGGCCCATGTACTCGCTGTCGCGCGGCCGGGATCGCACCTGGAGCCGGTCGCGGTGGCGGCGCTGGCGCCCGAGGTCGAGGCCGAGATCGGCCCGCGCCGGCGTCCGGCCATCGACCTGAACAGCAGTGCGGCGGGCGCATTTGCCGTATTTCCCCTGCGAAGCCAGCGTCCGGAGTCGTCCACCGAGCTGCGGCGCCGGATCGCCGACGGCGAGCCGTGGGAGGAAGGCGTCCCGGCCGCCGTGGCCGAGTACATCCGCCGCCGTGGCCTGTACCCCGTCCGGGGCGTCACGCCGGCTTCGTTATAATCCCCAAAGCATCACATTCGCCGAAGAGAGCCATCGCCCCTTGAGTACCGAAGCGCAAGTCATCAAGACCCTGCTGCCCAACCCGCCACCGCCGGTGGACGCCCTGCTGAAGATCGTGCATGCGGCGGTCGAAGAACTGAAGGCACGTGATGTCATCGAGATCGACGTGCGCGGCAAGAGCAGCGTCACCGACTACATGGTCATCGCTTCGGGCACATCGACTCGCCACGTGAAGTCGATCGCCAACGAAGTCGTCAAGTTCGCCAAGAGTCTCGACGTCCAGCCGCTGGGCGTGGAAGGCGAGCGCGAGGCCGAATGGGTGCTCGTCGATCTGGGCGACGTCGTGGTCCACGTCATGCTGCCGCGCGTACGCGAGTTCTACGCCCTGGAGCGTCTGTGGACGGTCGGCGACCAGCCGCCGAGCGCGGACGAAGACGAATACGAGACCGACGCCGAAGAACGCTTCTGAGGCGCGACCGGCGGTATCGCGATTTGAAACGAAGACGGCGCCTGCGGGCGCCGTTTTCCTTTCAGATCCCGCACGAGTCGACGACGTGACGCGGGATGGTTCCTGCCTCGCGGCGCGACCGCACGTCCCTGTGCGGTCGCGCATCAGGCACGTCGCCTCACAGATGCCCGCGTTCCCACGGACCGGTGATGGCGAAGGTGATGCCCGGCGTCTGTATGTTCACGAACAGCGTGCGGCTCCAGGGATCCCAGCAGGCGCCGCAGAACTCGCTCTCGCGATAGTCGCCTTCCGCGATCGTCTTGCCGGCGTTGGCGATCTGGGTCGAGGTCAGCTCGATGTTGTTCTTGCAAAAATAGAACGACTCACCGCGCCGCGTCAGACCGATCAGGCGCGCGCCGGGTCCGTATTCGTCCGGACTCTCGCCGCCGTCCTCGCACAGCAGCACGCCGCCGCGCGCGCTGACGGTGATGTTGTCGGGATTGTGCGCGGCAAGCTGATGCCCGCTGACGAACAATGCGCGGATGCGCTGGGTGAGCAGATCGAGCACCCACACTGAACCGTTGCCGCGACCAGGCCGCCCTTCGGCGTCCACACCGGTGCTGGTGTCGACGATGAACATCTTGCCGTAGCTGTGCCAGATGCCTTCGCCGCGGCTCATGCGCAGCGCGCCGTCACTCCACGCCTGCGCGAACGGGCCGCTGAGCGTCTCGCCGGCGGAAATGTCGGGAAAGCCCGTCGGCGCGACGATGGTGTCCAGATCGGGGTCGGGAATGTCCACCCACTCCAGCGCGTATTCGTCGCCGATCTTCGCCACCGTGAGGTCGGCGTTGTGCTTTCCGCGCACGCGCGCGGCCTGCAAGCGGCCGCCGTGTTCGAGCGAGCCGTAACGACCGGCGCGATCATTGGGAATGAAGCGGTACAGTCCCGATTTGTTGCGGTCGTCCTCGGTCAGGTAGACGATGCCGGTGCGCGGATCGACCGCGACCGCTTCGTGGCTGAAGCGTCCCAGTCCGACCAACGGCCGGCCGCTGGTGCGTTCGGCGTCGGCATGCACTTCGAACACGTAGCCGTGCTTGCGGCCCGTGCTGGAGGCCTGATCGGTCTTGATCTCCTCGCACGACAGCCACGTGCCCCAGGGCGTGGGCCCGCCCGCACAGTTGACCAGCGTGCCGCCGAGGCTCGCCTCGATGCTGTGCCACTCGCCGTTGCGATGGATCAACGTGGTGGTGCCGCCACCGGCGCGCTGGCCGCCGCCGATGTCGCCGGTGTCGTACATGCCCGGCGCGTTGATCGGCGTGGCGCCACCGCGTTCGTGGTTGCGGATCAGGACCAGCTCGTGCCCGTGGCCATGACCGCGGCCCGGATGACGATCGTGTTGATCGCGACCGGGCTTGCGCACGGCGACGACGGCCATGCCGTCGTGACGGTCGGGGCAGGGCTGGCCGTCGCTCATGACGTCGCCGCTCCAGCCGAAGGACCGGTAGCTGAAGCCACGCGGCAACTGCAGCAACGGCAGGCCCGTACTGCGATCGATGGCCGGCGCGAGCGCGCCGTAACGGCCGGGAATGGGCGCCAGGCGGGTCGGATCGCCGCCGGCGACGGCCTGGCGCGTGTACAGCGCGCCGAGGCTGCCGATGGCGCCGACCGCCATCGCGGCGGCACTGCCTTTGAGGACCTGGCGGCGGGAGGAATCGAACGGTTCCATCTGCGTCTCCTGCGGGGCTGGGGGAAGCCCGACCGTAGGAGCGTGGCGTGGCCGGAAGATGACAGCGGCGCGTCAGTGCATCGGAGCGTGACGCACAGCCGTTACCATCGCGACGATGAAAGCGAAATTGATCGCAGTGGGTGAACGCGCGCCGCGCTGGGTGGCCGATGGCTTCGGCGAATACCAGAAGCGCTTGTCGCACTGGTTGCCGCTGGAGTTGGTGGAAATCGAGCCGGGTCTGCGTGGGAAGGGCCGCGACGCCGCGCGTGCGACGGCCGACGAAGGCGTGCGCGTGATCGCCGCGCTGCCGAAAAACGCGCTGGTGGTGACGCTCGACGGGCGAGGGCGTCCCTGGTCGTCGGAACAGCTCGCGCAGCGATTGGAACACTGGCGTTCACAGGGTCGCGATCTCGCCTTCCTGATCGGCGGGCCCGAAGGCCATGCGTCCGACGTGACCGCGCGCGGTGATGAATCCTGGTCGCTCGGGCCGCTCACGTTGCCGCACATGCTGGTACGGCTGGTCGCCGCCGAGCAGCTTTATCGCGCCGCTGCACTGCTGGCGAACCATCCCTACCATCGGGCTTGACGACGGGTCGCAGGTGACCGGAGCCGCCCCGATCGCTCGCGGCGGCTCTTCGCACTCAGAGCTTGAACTCGATCGGCACGCGCCCGACAGCCTGCACCGCATGCCCATCGCGCATCGCGGGCTGGAACATCCACTTGGTGAGCACCGTGCGCCGCGCGGCCTGATCGAGCACGCGATGGCCGCTGCTGCGCGCGATGCGCACGTCGAGTGCGCGACCGTCGGCGCCGACGAGGATTTCCAGCTCGACGGTGCCGCTCAGCCCGGCGCGCATCGCCTCGCCGGGATACGGCGGTGGCGGTGACAGCAGTGCCTGCAGTTGCGCGGCGGCGGGCGGTGCGACGGGCTCCAGCGAGGGCGCCGTGTCGATCGCGATGTCGGATGGCGCGCTGATGGCGATGTCGCCCGGTTGTGAATCGACGACCTGTTGTTCGACGGTCGCGACCGGTTGCGGCGTGCGCAGCGAATGCGAGGTGGGCTGCGGTGGCTTGCGGGTGATCTCGACGGGTTCGATCCGTGGCGGATCGATCCGCCTGATCTTCTGCAGTTGCACGATCTGTATCGCTTCGTCGCGTTGTACCGGTGCCTGCAACGTCTGCTGCGACAATGGCACCACCAGCGCGAGCACGAGCGCGCCATTGAACAGCAGGGTTCCGGTGTTGGCGGCGATGCGGCCGCCGTCGATCGGGTCGTGAGAAGTGCCGGAAGGAAAACGGATCGCGTGTGCCATGGCGTGACCTCCTGGGGTGTGCCATGACGCAAACGCATCGGCGGTTGCAACGGGGTTGATGCGCGTGCCAGGAATCGGATCGGACGCGCAAAAGAAACGGGCCCGCAAGGCGGGCCCGTTCGTGCAGTGCGATCGACGATGTCCGGGTCAGTCCGGTTCCGGTCCGGTCTCCGTCTTGCGATCCAGTCCGCCTTCGTCCGGATGCGGCTTGTCGCGAGGCTTGGGGGAGTGCGCGTCCTCGCGGTCGCGCGGTTCCGTCTCCGCGTAGCCCGGGTTGCGCCCGGGCTTGGGATCGGCAGCAGGTGGAGCGGACTTGCCGGACTTCGACATGATCAGTTTCCGAGTTCGAACACCACGTCGATGCTGACCGACAGGACGTTCTCGCCGGGTGAGATCGGCGTTTGTTCGATGCGGTCCATCGCCTTCATCGCCATCATCGGCATCGGGCGCGGCGGCGCGAAGTTGCCGCCCTCGCTGATGCTGACGATGCGACGCACTTTCTTGCCCAGGGTCTTGGCGTACATCTCGGCGCGCGCCTGCGCCTTCTCGACGGCCGCGCGGCGGGCCTCATCGTAGGCAGCCTCCTTCTTGCCCTCGTCCAGGTCGAAGGTCGGGCCGTTGATCTGGTTGGCGCCGGTGGCGACCAGTGCGTCCAGGATCTTGCCGAGCTTGCCGATGTCGCGCACGGTGACGTTGACGTTGTTGATCGCCTGGTAGCCGGTGATCGTCGGCGGCTGGTTGTCGCCGTACTTGTACTGGGGGTTGAGGTTGACGCCGCTGGTCTGCACGTCCCGGTCGGCGATGCCCGCGGCCTTGATGGCTGCGACCACCTTCGCCATCTGGTCGGCGTTGGCGCGCATGGCGGCGTTGGCATCGGCGGCCTGAGTGACAACGCCGGTGGACAGGGTGGCGATGTCGGGCGCGCGGCGCGCCTCGGCTTGTGCCGACACGTTGAGCAGCGTGCCGTCGGTAGCGACGAAGGGCGTGGTCTGGGCGGGGCTCACGGCGGGCAGGGCTCCGAAGGCGAGGGCGGCGGCAAGGACAAGGGGGCGCACGGTCAAGCGGGACAGCAGGGGCATGACAACTCCTTCGGTTGGAAGCTTGGGTTGGAAGCTCGGGGTTGAAAGGGCCGGCCGTCGTCGACTGGCCCTCATTGAAGCACGAGGGGTCTTGGCGATCCGGTGAACGAACCGTGAGCCCGGTCGGGGTTGCAGATCATGCCCGACTCTGTCCGCCAGTCAGCGCGGGTTATGCTTCTCGAATGCTGTATCTCGCCTCCAAATCCCCACGTCGTCACGAATTGCTGGGTCGGCTCCTGTCGGGCCAGCCCGGTGCCGAATTCGGCGTCCTGGACATCGACATCCCCGAACACCCGCAACCCGGCGAGCCCGCCGAGGACTACGTGCGCCGCGTCGCACGCGAGAAGGCAGGGGCCGGGCTGTTGCGGGTCGTCGCCAACCCGACGGCGGTCGTACTCGGTTCCGACACCGAAGTCGTGCTCGACGGCGAGGTCTTCGGCAAGCCGGCCGACGACGCCGACGCCGCAGCCATGCTGCGCAGGCTCTCGGGCCGCACGCACCAGGTCATCTCGGCGGTGTCGGTGGTCTCGCCCGCGCGCGAACTGCAGGCGGTGTCGATCTCGGAAGTGACCTTCGCCGAACTGACGCCGGCGCGCATCGACGCCTACGTCGCCAGTGGCGAAACGCACGGCCGTGCCGGCGCGTACGCCATCCAGGGCCTCGCCGAGGCCTTCACCACCCGACTGTCCGGCAGCTATTCCGGTGTCATGGGGCTGCCGCTGTACGAGACGGCCACGCTGCTGCGCGAGTTCGGAGTGGTGAAGTGAGCGAAGAGATCCTGGTCAACGTCACCCCGCGCGAAACCCGCGTCGCCGTCGTCGAGAACGGCATGCTGCAGGAACTGCACATCGAGCGCGGCTGGCGTCGCGGTGTGGTGGGCAATATCTACAAGGGCAAGGTCCAGCGCGTGATGCCGGGCATGCAGGCGGCGTTCGTCGACATCGGGCTGGAGCGCGCCGCGTTCCTGCACGCAGCGGACATCGTCAAGCCCACGCCCGTGGCCGAGGGCAACAACGCCGGCGAGGAGGCCCCGCTGCCGCCCACGCCGACGCGGCCCATCGCCGAACTGCTGCGCGAGGGGCAGGAGATCGTCGTGCAGGTGGTGAAGGATCCCATCGGCAGCAAGGGCGCCCGCCTCACCACGCAGCTGAGCATTCCCTCACGCTACCTCGTGCTGCTGCCGCGCACGCGCGTGGTCGGTGTGTCGGCGCGCATCGAGGACGAAGCCGAGCGCGCGCGCCTGAAGGCGCACATCACTTCGCTGGCGCCTTCGGGCGACGGCCATGGCTACATCGTGCGCACCAACGCCGAGAGCCAGCCCGAGGAACAACTCGCCGAGGACGTCGCGTACCTGGGCCGGGTGTGGGGTCTGATCGAGGAACGCGCGCGCAGCGCCCGCGTCGGTGAGCGCGTGTACGAGGACCTCAACCTGCCGCTGCGCGCGGTGCGCGACCTGATGCGCAAGGACGTCGAGAAAGTGCGCGTCGATTCGCGCGAAACCTGCGAGCGCCTGCGCGTGTTCGCCGCGCAGTACATGCCGGGGCTGGACGAGAAGATCGAGCACTACACCGGCGCGCGGCCCATCTTCGACCTCTACGGGGTCGAGGACGAAATCCAGCGCGCACTCGACAAGGAAGTGCCGCTCAAGTCCGGCGGTTACCTGGTGATCGACCAGACCGAAGCGATGACGACGGTCGACATCAACACCGGTTCGTTCCTCGGCCAGCGCAACCTCGAGGAAACGGTGTACCGCACCAATCTCGAAGCGGCGCAGTCGGTCGCGCGCCAGCTGCGCCTGCGCAACCTGGGCGGCATCATCATCATCGACTTCATCGACATGACCGATGCCGAGCACAAGCGACAGGTGCTGCGTCAGCTGGAGAAGTCGCTCGCGCGCGACCACGCCAAGACCACGGTATACGAGTTCTCGCCGCTGGGCCTGGTGGAGATGACGCGCAAGCGCACCACCGAAAGCCTGGAGCGCCAGCTGAGCGAACCCTGTCACGAGTGCGGCGGGCGCGGCACGCTCAAGACGCCGGAAACGGTGACGTACGAGATCTTCCGCGACATCGTCCGCCAGGTGCGCCAGTTCGACGCGCCGCGCCTGATGGTGATCGCATCGAGCAAGGTCGTCGCGCGCATCACCGACGAAGAGTCGACGGCGGTGGCCGAGCTGGAGGAATTCCTGGGCAAGTCGATCCGCTTCCAGGCGGACGATCAGTACGCGCAGGAGCAGTTCGATGTCGTGCTGCTCTGAGGCAATGCACGGCCGGGCATTCCGGAGCGCCGACGCCGCGGTAACGCGGCGTTCTCGCAGGTGGCGGGAGAATGCACGCATGCGTCCCTTCGCCCTCCGGTCTTCCCCGCGCGCGAGCTGAACGATGCCGACTCCGCTGCGCCGCCGCATGCGCCTGGCCCGCCGTGGGCTCGGCTATCTCGTCGCGCTCTCGCTGGTGCTCGTCGCGCTGGTGCTGGCCGTGGCGAGCCAGGTGCTGCCGCTGGCAGAGAGCAATCCGCAGCGCGTTGCCGCATGGCTGAGCGAGCGCGCGGGACGACCGGTCTCGTTCGACAAGGTGGAAACCGCGTGGACGCGGCGAGGTCCGTTGTTGCGCCTGGACAACCTGCGTATCGGCGCGGGAAACCAGGCGTTCACCGTGGGCGACACGGAAATGCTCGTGTCCGTCTATGCCGGCCTTTTGCCCGGCCACGCGTTCTCCGAACTGCGCCTGCGCGGCCTGGACCTGACGCTCGAACGCGCCGCTGACGGCCGCTGGGCGGTGCGCGGCCTGCCGGGCCAGGAGCAGCCGCAGCAGCGTGATCCCTTCGCCGCGCTCGAAGGCCTGGGCGAGTTGCAGGTGATCGACGGCAAGATCACCGTGATCGCGCCGAACCTGGGCATCGACGCGCGCATTCCGCGCATCAACCTGCGCCTGCGCGTAGACGGCCCGCGCGTGCGCGCAGGCGTGCGAGCGTGGCCCAGCGTCAACGTGGCGGGCGCTGCATCCTCGCCGCTGGACACGGTGCTCGACTTCGACCGCATCAAAGGTGACGGTCGCGCCTACATCGGCGCGCGCCGCGCGGACCTTTCCGCGTGGGGCGCGTTGCTGCAGGTCGCCGGTGTCGGCGGCGAATCCGGTGAGGGCCGCGCCGAAGCCTGGGCCGAGCTGCGCGACCACCGCATCACGCAGGTGATCGCCGACGTCGCGCTCGAACGCGTCGGCCTGCGCGGCGCGCCGCTCGCGGGTGGCGCGGTGCCACGTGTGCAGCTCACACGCGTCGCCGCGCTGGCGCGCTGGCGTGCGATCGACGGTGGATGGCGCGTGGACGCCAAGACGCTGCGCATCGACACGGGCAAGGACGCGCAGAAACTCGATGGCCTAGTCGTCGCCGGCGGTGCGCGCTATGCGCTGATCGCCGACCGCATCGATGCCGGTCCGCTGCTGACCGCCGCCTCGCTGAGCGATCGACTCGCGCCGGACCTGCGGGTGTGGCTGCACAACACGCGCCCACGCGCGTCGTTGCAGAACGTGGAGGTCGCCGGCATGCGCGGCGGCGCATTGCGTGCGCAGGCGCGCATCGCCGCGTTCGGCTTCGATGCGCTGGGCAACTCGCCTGGCCTGAGCGGGCTGGCGGGCCAGTTCCTCGGCGATGCCGATGGCTTCACCCTGCAACTCGATCCGGCCTCGCCGATGCGTTTCGACTGGCCTCGCGGCTTCGGCGTGGCGCATACGGTGTCGCTGCAGGGATCGGTCAGCGGTTGGCGCGAAGGCGCCGGCTGGCGCCTCGGCACGCCGTCGCTCGCCGTGAAGGGGCCGGACTTCGGCGCGCGCGCGCGTGGCGGATTGTGGTGGCAGGGCGACGGCACGCGCCCGTGGATCGACATCGCCGCCGACATCGACGAAACGCAGCTCCCCGTCGCCAAGGGGTTCTGGATCCACCACAAGATGGCGCCGAAAGTGGTGAATTGGCTCGATTCGGCCCTGATCGCAGGGCGCCTGCACGACGGGCATGCGGTCATCTCCGGCGACCTCGACAACTGGCCGTTCCGTGATCGCGACGGCTTGTTCGAAGCGACCGCGAAGCTGGATGGCGCAGCGATCAAGTTCCAGCCCGAATGGCCTGCGGCCGAGGGGATGAGCGCCGATCTGGCTTTCATCGCCGACGGCTTCACGGTGAAGGGGCAGGGGCGCATCGGGGGCGTGGCCATTACGCAGATCCGCGCCGGCATCGATCACTATCGCGGCGGCGCGCTGACCGTGCAGGCGCAGGGCGCGGCCGACGCGGCGCAGCTGCTCGACCTGCTGCGCGACAGTCCGCTGCAGAAGGAAAACGGCGAGACGCTGAAAAACGTCGTCGCCAGCGGCCCGGCAAAGGTCGGTTTCGACATGACCATGCCGTTGCGTCCCAAGTCGATCACGGCGATCGGCGGAACGGTGCAGCTGGACAACGCCAAGCTTGGCGATCCGCGCTGGAAACTCGCGTTCGATCAGGTCAGCGGCCGCGCCGAATACGCACGCGGCGGCTTCCGCGCCGACGAGCTGAAGGTGCGCCACGAAGGCCAACCCGGCACGCTGTCGCTGCGCGCCGGCAACGATTTCGTGCGCGACAAGGGCAACGTGTTCGAGGCCGGACTTGACGCGCAGATGGGCACGAAAGATCTGCTCGATCGCGCGCCGGAAATGGCGTGGCTGAAGCCGCACGTCGACGGGCGTTCGTCGTGGACGATCGGCATCGCGATCCCCAAGCCCGTTGCAGGCAAGACCGCCCCGACGCTGCTGCAACTGCAATCCAACCTCGTCGGCACGGCGCTCACATTGCCCGAGCCGTTGCGCAAGGGCGCGGGCGAGTCGCTGGCCACGTCGGTGGAAACTGCGTTGCCGATGGGCAGCGGCGACATTCGCGTGAATCTGGGCAACGTCATCGCGGTGCGCGCGCGCACGCAGAGCGATCCGTCAGGCGAGAGCCGGACCGGCGTGCGCCTGGCGCTGGGAAGCAACCGGGTGGACGACGTGCCACCGGCACGCGGTCTGGTCGCGACGGGCCGCGCCGCGCAACTCGATGCGATCGACTGGATCGCGCTGCTCGAAGGCGGCGGCGGTGGCTCAGGCCTGTCCCTTCAGCGCATCGACGTGACCGCGCAACGTCTGAACCTGTTGGGCGGCGTGTTCCCGGACACGCATCTGGTGGTGGTCCCGGCCGCGCAGGGCGCGACGGCAGTGCAGGCCGAGGGCGCCGCGCTGCAGGGCGCGGTGCTGATTCCCGCGGCCGACGGCGCGGCCATCGCCGGCCGTTTCGACCGCATGTACTGGCGCGCGCCGAAAAAGCCGGTGCCTCCCGCTGGAATGCCGACGCCGCCCGCATTCGCACCGCCGGCGGACGACACGTTCAATCCGGCGAAGATCCCGCCACTCACCATCGACATCGCCGACCTGCGCGTGTCCGATGCGCGCCTGGGCGAAGCGAAGCTGCGCACGCAACCTACCGCGACCGGCATGCGCATCGAGCAGGTGCAGATGCGCGCCGACAAGCAGCGCATCGATGCCAGCGGCGACTGGAGCGGACGCGGCGCGTCGGCGCGCACGCAGCTGGACGTACGCATCGACAGCGGCGATCTGGGCAGCCTGCTCGCCGGCTTCGGCATGGGCCAGCAGCTTGGCGGCGGCACCGGCACGATGCATTTCGCGGCGGGTTGGGCGGGCAGCCCGGCGGCGTTCAACGTCGCTTCGCTCGACGGCAGCCTGGAGGCCGACATCCGCGACGGCCGACTGCTGGAAGTCGAACCCGGCGCGGGGCGCGTGCTCGGACTGCTCAGCCTGGCGCAACTGCCGCGTCGATTGATGCTCGACTTCCGCGATTTCTTCAACAAGGGATTCGCCTTCAATCGCGCGGGCGGCAAGGTCACTTTCGCCGGCGGGATGGCGCACAGCGACAACCTGTCCATCGACGGTCCGGCCGCGGCCATCGGCATTCGCGGCAGCGCCAACCTGCATGCGCAGACCTTCGACCAGACCATCGAAGTGCGGCCCAAGGCCGGCAATCTGCTGACCGTGGCCGGCGCCATCGCTGCCGGCCCGGTCGGCGCGGCGATCGGCGCGGCCGCCAATGCGGTGCTGCAGGAGCCGCTCGGCGAGATGGCCTCGCGCACGTACCGGGTGACCGGCCCGTGGAAGGAGCCGAAGGTCGAGGTGGTCGGCAGCCCGTCCGGGCAGGCCAAGGCCGAAGAGCGCCCGCCGGAGGGCTGAATCCTTGCACGCAACCCGGACGCCCGGCGCCCGGCAGCGGCCGTGAAGCCGTTGCGTTCGCGCGTTGTGCCACCATCTCGTTCCTGACCTTCCACGCCCGTTCGCCGGCGAAATCCGGCCGGATCGCCGCATCCGTACTTTCGGCGCCGTGGTCCCGATCCACTCCAGAGAGCCCGCATGACCCTGCCCATCCAGATCGCCGAACACCGCCTGCTGCTGCCCGCCGGGCTGGACGCGGGCGGACTCGAACGCACCTTCGGCACGTTGCTCGGGCCGGGCGTGGATTTCGGCGATCTGTATTTCCAGCACGCACGCCGCGAGAGCTGGACCGTGGAGGACGGCATCGTCAAGGACGGCGCGCATTCGATCGAGCAGGGCGTGGGCGTGCGCGCGATCAGCGGCGAGAAGACCGGCTTCGCCTACTCGGACGAAATCAACACGCAGGCGCTGTTGGCGGCATCCAAATCGGCGCGCGCCATCGCCCGCGACGGCTCGGTGCAGACACCGCATTCGCTGGTGCGCGGCGGCGGTCGTGAACTCTACGCGCCGGAAGATCCCATCGACGGTTATGCCAACGAAGCCAAGGTCGAGGCGCTGCGTCGCATCGACAAGCTGCTGCGCGCCGCCGATCCGCGCGTGAAGCAGGTGATGGTGGGCCTGTCGGGCGGCGTCGACACCATCCTGGTCGCGCGCAGCGACGGCGTGCTCGCCGCCGACGTGCGTCCGCTGGTGCGATTGAACGTGCAGGTGATCGTCGAACAGAACGGCCGGCGCGAGAGCGGCTATGCCGGCGGCGGCGGGCGTTACAGCTACGCCGAACTGCTCGACGGCGACAAGCCCGAGAAGCTCGCGCGCGAAGCGTTGCGTCAGGCGCTGGTGAACCTGGAGGCGATCGACGCGCCCGCCGGCGTGATGCCGGTGGTGCTGGGCAGCGGCTGGCCGGGCGTGCTGCTGCACGAAGCCGTGGGCCACGGCCTGGAAGGCGACTTCAACCGCAAGGGCACGTCCACGTACGCCGGGCGCATGGGCCAGCGCGTGGCCTCGCCGGGCGTGACGATCGTCGACGACGGCACGCTGCCGGGCCGTCGCGGTTCGCTCAACGTCGACGACGAAGGCACGCCGACCAGCTGCACGACGCTGATCGAGGATGGTGTGCTCGTGGGCTACATGCAGGACACGCTCAATGCGCGCCTGATGGGGATGGCGCCGACCGGCAACGGCCGTCGCGAATCCTTCGCGCACCTGCCGATGCCGCGCATGACCAACACCTACATGCTCGCCGGCCAGCACGATCCGGAAGAGATGATCCGTTCGGTGAAGAAGGGCCTGTACGCGGTGAATTTCGGCGGCGGCCAGGTGGACATCACCAGCGGCAAGTACGTGTTCTCCGCGACCGAGGCCTACCTCATCGAGGACGGCAAGATCACCGCGCCGGTGAAGGGCGCCACGCTGATCGGCAACGGCCCGGAAACCATGCAGCGCGTGAAGATGATCGGACACGATCTCGCGCTCGACGAAGGCGTCGGCGTGTGCGGCAAGGACGGCCAGAGCGTGCCGGTGGGCGTGGGCCAGCCGTCGCTGCTGATCGACCAGCTGACGGTGGGCGGTACGCAGGCGTGATGGGCTGCCGTGTCCTTCTCCCTGCGGGAGAAGGTGCGGATGAGGGCGAACGGAGGAGGTTCGTGAAAATTCGCCGCGCACTCGGCAATGCAGGAGCCGTCATGGCCGATGCTTCGCCGACCCTCACCCCAGTCCACCTCCCGGCCAGGGACGGACTAGACGTCGCCGGTTTCGTCCGGCGCGTCGTCGCCGTCGTCGTCCTGGCTCTGCGCGCCGCCGAGGATCAACTCGCGCAGCTCGCGATACAGCTCGCGGAACTGGCGCGGCGGCTTGTTCTTGTTGCGCTCGTCCAGCGCGCCGCGCACCAGCTGGCGCAGGTGCTGGCGGTTGGCCGTCGGGTATTCGTCGAGCAGCTGCGCCAGCGCGGCGTCGCCGTCGGCGATCAGGCGTTCGCGCCACGACTCTACGCGATGCATCGCCGCGACTTCGCGTCGCGCCGCTTCGCCGTCTTCCTCGAGCGCATCGCGGATCGCGTCGAGCACGTCGTCGTCTTCGCGGCGCATTTGCTTGGCCAAATAGGCCAGCTGGCGCTTGTGCGCGATGTTCGCCGTGATGCGCTTGCAATCGCGGATGTGCGGCAGCAGCGAATCGGGGACCGGCAGCTTCGACAACTGCGCCTCGGTCAGCGACACCAGCTTTTCGCCCAGCGCCAGCACTTCCAGCGCCTCGCGCCGGTTCTGGCTGCGGCTGGGGCTCAAGAACTCGCCGGTTTCCTCGTCTCTACCGCGCATGGCGCACCTGTTGTTTCCAAAGTCACTGGGCATGGATTTTCGCGGATCGCCGCGAATAAAGCACTTCACTGTGCTTTTTCGCGTTCATCCGGCGTGAACCCGCCTGAAAACCCCGCAAGGACCTCCTCTTGAGCCAGATCGCCACCCCGAACCTGCCCGCCTACGCCGCCTCGCTCGGCGACAGCCACGCCCGCCTGGAGACGCTCGCGGGCCTCTCCCAGCGCCTGCTGGAGCACTGCCGGGCGCGAGGCGCCACGCAGGCGGAGGTGTCGTGCTCGGAGGAATCGGGCCTCAACGTCAACGTCCGCATGGGCGAAGTGGAGACGGTCGAATCCACGCGCGACCGCGGCATCTCCGTCACCGTGTATTTCGGCCAGCGCAAAGGCAGCGCCAGCACCGCGGACCTGCGCGAAGAGAGCCTGGCCTCCACCGTCGAACAGGCCTGCGCGATCGCGCGCCACACCGAGGACGATTCCGCCGCCGGCCTGGCCGATGCGAGGCTGATGGCCACCGACCTGCGCGAGTTCGATTCCTGGCATCCGTGGGTGATCGACGCCGATCGCGCGGTCGATCTGGCGCTGGCCTGCGAACAGGCCGGCCGCGACTCGGATGCGCGCATCGAGAATTCCGACGGCGCGTCCCTGGGCACGGGCGAAAGTATCAGCGTGTACGCGAACTCGCACGGCTTCATCGGTCGCGAACGCAGCACCCAACACAGCCTGGGTTGCGCGCTGATCGTCGGTCGCGGCGATGCGATGCAGCGCGATGGCTGGTACAGCATCGGGCTGTCGGCGGACGACCTGGAGTCGGCCGCGACGATCGGGCGCAAGGCCGCGCAGCGTGCGGTGTCGCGTCTGGCGCCGAGGCAGATCGCCACCGGCGAATACCCGGTGCTGTTCGCCGCCGAGATGGCGCGTTCGCTCATCGGCCACCTGCTGGGCGCGGTCTCCGGTGGCGCGCTTTACCGCCGGGCGAGTTTCCTGCTCGACAGCGCGGGACAGAAGCTGTTCCCGGACTGGTTCGGCATCGACGAACAGCCTTTCCTGCCGCGCGGTTACCGTTCGGCATCGTTCGATGCCGAGGGCGTGGCCACACGCGAATCGTCGCTGGTGAAGCACGGCGTGCTGGAGCGTTACGTCCTGGGCAGCTACTCGGCGCGCAAGCTGGGCCTGGAGACCACCGCCAACGCTGGCGGCGTGCACAACCTGCAGGTCGCGGCGAACGCGGGCGATTTCGAGTCGATGCTGACCGGCATGGGGCGCGGCCTGCTCGTCACCGAGCTGATGGGGCAGGGCGTGAACAACGTCACCGGCGATTACTCGCGCGGCGCGGCGGGCTTCTGGATCGAGAATGGACAGATCCAGTATCCGGTCGACGGCATCACCATCGCCGGCAACCTCAAGCCGATGTTCGCTTCGATCGAAGCGGTGGGCAGCGATGTGGATCCACGATCGCATGTTCGCACCGGCTCGATCCTGCTCGGCCGCATGACGGTCGCCGGCGAGACGGAAGCCTGATGGCGCGGCGGCGCATGACCCGTGCCGCTTGACCTGTCACCGGGCGCGGCGGAAAGTTGGATCCGTCCATTCAGGGAGTAGACCGGCATGAGCGAGAACCCGTTCGATCCGAGCCAGAGCTCGACCCCTCCGCCACCGACGCCGTCATCGCCGCCGCCGGACAGTCACCACAGCGGCGTGAGCGCCGACCAGCGCCAGTGGGCAATGTTCGCGCATCTGTCGGCGATCGCCGGCGCGGTGCTCACTTCCGGTGTGGGTGGTTGGGGCACGTTCCTCGGTCCGCTGATCATCTGGTTGATCAAGAAGGACACCATGCCCTTCGTCGACGATCAGGCCAAGGAGGCGCTGAACTTCAACATCACCGTGGCGATCGTGTTCTTCGCGCTGTGGGTGTTGGTGTTCTTGACGCTGGGCATCGGTTTCCTGATCGCGATCCCGGCGTGGTTCGTAGTCGGCATCGCGTGGTTGGTGTTCACCATCATCGCGGCGATCAAGTCCAACGACGGTGTGGCGTATCGGTATCCCTTTACGTTGCGATTGGTGAAATAGCGTCGGTTGCGGCCGGTGCAGTAGGGGCCGTCGCGAACGGCAGTCGGCCGCTTCATACGTGATGCTTCACGGCGCCCGCTTCCGGTAAGCGGGCGCTTTTCGTTTGGGGTTATGCGCGTCGAGTCTGTTGTGTGTGTGCATTGTGTAAAAGCTTCAACGGCATCCCCGTAACTCACCGTCGTCGCGGCGAATCTCCGTCAAGCCACCATCGTCCCAAAGCACCGTCGTCTCCAAAATCACCGTCTTGCCAAAATCACCGTCGTCCCAAATCACCGTCCGTCCTTGCAAATCACCGTCCAAAATCACCGTCGTCCAGGCGAAGGCCGGGACCCAGGCTGTCACGCCATCCGCCCCATCACGTCATTCCAGCGAAAGCTGGAATCCATTTTGATCTTGGCTCTGCAAGAAGAGGAAAACGGACGCAAAGCTTCCGATCGGCTGCGCCGCTCGGGTCACTTTTCTTTGCTTGCCCAAAGTCCGACTGGATTCCCTTCGGTCAAAAAGTAACCAAAAGAAAGGGCAGCGGGCCCAACCCAATCCCACGACCGGAAAGCGAGTAGGTGCGTTCGCGATTCGCTAGGCCCGCGCTGCGGCGCGGGCGTTCGGGCGATGCGCGAACCAGTGGTTCGCAAGCACGCATCGCCCTCACTCCATGGCCCAGCGCTCACCGCCGCACATCCTGTGCGGCGCCCTACGGGGCTAGCGATCTGTTTGGCTGTTCGACAGCAACAGCAACAGCAACTGCAGTCGCGGCCGCGACGGCGAACTGTGGCAGCCGACGGCTGAGTTGTCGGAAAGGCGTTCCCGCCCACTACCTCAGCGATCGCGTTCGATCGCCATCCGCCCCAGCGCGGCCAGCGCATTCGCGCGTTCGCCCAGCGGCGCCAGTGCGTCGTCCATCGCCCCACGCAGTTCGTCCAGTCGCGCTCGCGAGGCGTCCAGTCCGATCAGCGCCGGGAACGTCGCCTTGTCCTGCGCGACGTCCTTGCCCGCGGTCTTGCCGAGCGTGGCGCTGTCGCCTTCGATGTCGAGGATGTCGTCGCGCACCTGGAAGGCCAACCCCAGCGCGGTCGCGTAACGATCGAGGCGCTCGAGGTCGTCGGTCGATGCGCCGCCACACAGTGCGCCCATGCGCACGGCGGCGCGGATCAATGCGCCGGTCTTGAGGCTGTGCAGGCGTTCGAGCTGCTGCACGGTGAGCGACGAGCCATTGCCCGTCGCGGCCAGGTCCAGCGCTTGCCCGCCACACATGCCCGCTGCGCCCGAAGCGACGGCGAGGGTGCGCAGCAGTTCCACGCGCGTCGCGTCGTTCGCGTCGGTCGATGCGAGCACTTCGAAGGCCAGCGATTGCAGGGCATCGCCGGCGAGGATCGCGGTGGCTTCGTCGAAGGCGACGTGCACTGTCGGCTGGCCGCGACGCAGGGCGTCGTCGTCCATCGCGGGCAAGTCGTCGTGGACCAGCGAATAGGCGTGGATCAGTTCGACCGCGACCGCCGGTGCATCGAGCGTGTCGGCCGTCGCGCCGAATGCGGAGCCCGCGGCATGGACCAGCAGCGGTCGCATGCGTTTGCCGCCCAACAGCACCGCGTGGTGCATCGCCGCGTGCAGGCGTTGCGGCGGCGAGTGCGGGTCGGGCAGGGCACGTTGCAACGCGACGTCGGCGCGCTCGCGCCAGCGCGCGAGTTCAGACATCGGTCGGGCTCTGCGACGATCCGTTCTGCGGCGGCGCGTGGAACGGTTCGCCGGCGGCAGGGTTCTGCGGATCGCTGAGCAGGCGTACACGCAGTTCGGCCTCTTCCAGCGCGCTCTGGCAGCGGCGGTACAGGCCGACGCCGCGTTCGTACGCGGCCAGCGAGTCTTCCAGGCTCATCTCGCCGTGTTCCATCTTGTCCACCAGTTGTTCGAGCGCGTCCAGGGACTGCTCGAAATCGCTGACGGGAGAAGTGGCCGGCGCGTCTTCGGTTGCGGGTTTGCGGGGCATGCGCGAAGTGTGCGACCGCGCCCCGGCGGGGGTCAATTGCCGTCGGCGGCGGTTGGGTCGCAGGACACGGCCTGGCGCCCGTGGCCGCCATCGCGATGCCAAACCAGCCGCGCGCCGCGTGCGCGCAACCAGGAATCGAAGGCGGCGGAATGGGCCAAGTCGCCGGCGGCCAACACGTCGCCTCCGGCATCGCTCAGCAGGGGCAGGCGTTCACGCTCCCAGGGCGGTACGCCCAGGTCCTGCAGGACGTGCTTGAGCGCGTGCGAATGCGTGCGGCCGGGGAGGGCCATGCGTTCGCCGCCCTGGCGGGCATGCACGTGGACGGTCGCGTCGAATCCGTCCGCGCGTTCCAACGCGAGGCAGTCGCCGCCCGGCAGCGACAGTGGTGCGCGGCCGTCCCAGTCGGCGAACCAGTCGCCGGGCAACGCCGGGCGCTCGACGTCGGCGTGCAGCAGGTCGCGCCACGCGCGCACGGCAGCCCTTTGCCATCGGAACACCGGCTCCGCGTCGGGGCGTGCGTGGAGGATCTCCCCTTCGATCCGTTCGATGCCGTTCGCGGGCAGTGGCGGCAGGTCGAGGTCGGCGATCCAGCGGCGCAGCACGCGGGCGCGGCGGGCCTCGGGGAGCATGCGCAACTTCGCTCGCGACAGGCAGTGCGGGTCCGCGGTGGCGACGTCGGCGATCGCCACCGCGTCGCCGTCGGCCAGCAGATCGTTCGCCTGTCCGCACAGCGCGGCCGAACGGGCCAGCGCATCGGCCGCGTGCGGCCAGCGTTCGCGCAACAAGGGCAGCACGCATTGGCGCAGGAAGTTTCGGTCGAAGGCGTGGTCGGCGTTGCTCGGATCGTCGATCCACTCCAGCCCGCGGGTCCGGGCGTAGGCGAGCAACGCATCGCGGTCGAAGTCGAGTAACGGCCGCCACAGGCGACCTGTCGCGAACGCCCGCCAGCGTCGCATCGCCGCCAGACCGTCGGGCCCGGATGCGCGCAGGGCGCGAAGGAGGAAGGTTTCGGCCTGATCGTCGCGATGGTGCGCGAGTGCCAGCACTTCGCCCGGTGCCAGCGCCGCCGCGAACGCCGCGAAGCGGGCCGCACGCGCGGCGGCCTCCGGGCCGTCGCCATCGCGCAGGACGTTCACGCGGACGACCGCAAGCGGGACCTCGAGCGCCGCACAGATGCGCTCGCAATGCGCGCTCCAGCGGTCGGCGTCCGGATGCAGGCCGTGATGCACGTGGATGGCCCTCAGCCCGCCTGAGCGGTCCGAGGTGCCGAGCAAGTGCAGCAGCACCGTCGAATCCAGCCCCCCGCTGTAGCCCACGCACAATGGCGCCGCGGGGCGGTCGTGCAGGGCCGTGAAGAGCGCGGGGGCGAGCGGGGCGGACATCCGGCGATGGTGCCACGGTGGTGGAATGCAGCAACCCATCGATGGGGCTGCGCGCGACACCTTGCGCCCGCACCATTTGCCCATCCCCGCAATCGCACCACAGGAGTCTGCCGTGTCCCGGCTCTTCGCCCCCTTCGAACAGCGCTCGCTCACCCTGCGAAATCGCCTGGTGGTGGCGCCGATGTGCCAGTACTCGGCAGTCGATGGCGTGCCCAACGATTGGCACCTCGTCCACCTCGGCAGCCGCGCCGTCGGTGGCGCAGGCGCGATCATCGCCGAGGCCACGGCGGTCAGCGCCGAAGGTCGCATTTCGCCCTCCGACACCGGCTTGTGGAACGACCAGCAGGCCGAAGCGTGGTCGCGCATCGCGCGCTTTGTCGCCTGCCAGGGCACGGTTCCGGGCGTCCAGCTCGCGCACGCCGGTCGCAAGGCCAGCGTCGCGCCGCCGTGGCTGGGCGGGATCGCGGTGACGCCGCCGGATGGCGGCTGGACGCCGGTCGCGCCGTCGGGAATCGCCTTCAGCGAAACCTCGCCGCTGCCGCGTGCGCTGCACGAAAGCGAGATCAAGAACGTGGTGGACGACTTCGCCTGCGCGGCATGGCGCGCGCAGGCGGCGGGTTTCCAGCTGGCCGAGATCCACGCCGCGCACGGCTACCTGCTGCACCAGTTCCTCTCGCCGCTGTCGAACCACCGCAACGACGAATACGGCGGTTCGTTCGAGAACCGCATCCGCCTGCTGCTGGAGGTCATCGACGCGGTGCGCAAGGTCTGGCCCGAGCGCCTGCCGTTGTGGCTGCGCGTTTCGGCGACCGACTGGACCGACGGCGGCTGGGACATCGAGCAGAGCGTGGAGCTGGCGCGCATCGTCAAGTCGCGCGGGATCGACCTCATCGACGTGTCCACCGGCGGCCTGATGCACGGCGCGAAGGTTCCGCTGTCGCCGGGTTACCAGGTGCCGTTCGCGGCGCGCATTCGCGAGGAAGCCGGCATCGCGACGGGCGCGGTCGGATTGATCACCAGGTCCGACCATGCCGAAACCATCGTCGAAAGCGGCGAGGCCGACGTGGTGCTCATCGCCCGCGAACTGCTGCGCGATCCCTATTTCCCGCGGCGTGCGGCGAAGGAACTGTCGGGCGAGTTGCACGCGCCGGAGCAGTACCTGCGCGCGTGGTGAGGTGCAGGCGTCAGGCGGTTTCGATCTCGATGCCGCCGACGTAGCGCGCGGCGAGGTTGTAGATCCATGCGTGCAGCGCGCCGACCAGGAAGCCCAACAGCGCGTAGAACACCGGCAGGATGATCAGTCCGAGCGCACCGTAGCGCGCCATCCAGGCGAATCCCGCGTGTTCGTGGATGTCGACCACGCCGAGGGACTTCAGCGCGAACAGCGTGGCGACCGCGGCGATCAGTCCGAACACCGCGCAGACGATGCCGACGACGCGACCGACGGTGACGATGCCCACGCGCTTGATGATCATGGTCGGTTCCGTCAGCGCAGGTCGATCTCGATCCCGCCGACGAAGCGCGCGGCGAGGTTGTAGATCCACGCGTAGATCGCGCCGCCGATGAAGCCGGCGATGCCGTAGAGGATCGGCAGCGCGACGATGGCGAGTGCGCCCATGCCGGCGATCCAGGCCATGCCCGGATCCTGTTGCGCGGCTTCGGGCAGAGCGCCGGTGGAAAACACCAGCGTCATCAGTACGCCACCGAGCAGGCCGAACACGGCCGAGACGATGCCGAAGATCCTGGCGACCGAAAGGACTCCCACGCGCCGCACGATCATGAGCGTTCCCCGCCCGGCGACGGGCCGGGTCGGGCGAAGGTTCACCGCGGGGGCGCTATGCGCCCGTGAAGGCGGCCGGAGGCGTTCCCTGGCGCGCGGGGGTTACGCCGCCTCGTACGCGCCGTAGCTGCGCAGGCGCTTGTAGCGGCGGTCGAGCAGATCCTCGACGGGCAGTGCCTCCAGCGCGTCCAGCTCGTTGACCAGCACGGCCTTCAGGCGCGTGGCCATCTGCTTGGGATTGCGGTGCGCGCCGCCGATCGGCTCGCGCACGATCTTGTCGACCAGGCCCAGGCCGAGCAGGCGCTTGGCGGTGAGGCCCAGTTGCTCGGCGGCGTCCTTGGCCTTGCCCGCGTCCTTCCACAGGATCGAGGCGCAACCCTCGGGCGAGATCACCGAGTAGGTGCTGTATTCCAGCATCATCGTGCGATCGCCGACGCCGATGGCGAGCGCGCCGCCGGAGCCGCCTTCGCCGATCACGGTGCAGATCACCGGGACCTTCAGCTCACTCATTTCCAGCAGGTTGCGCGCGATGGCTTCGGACTGGCCGCGTTCTTCCGCGCCCACGCCCGGGTAGGCGCCCGGCGTGTCGATGAAGGTCAGGATCGGCAGCCTGAAGCGCTCGGCCAGCTTCATCAGGCGCAGCGCCTTGCGGTAGCCCTCCGGGCGCGGCATGCCGAAATTGCGCTTGATCTTGCTCTTGGTGTCGCGGCCCTTCTGGTGGCCGATGATGACCACGCTGCGGCCGTTGATGCGGCCCAGTCCACCGACGATGGCGGCGTCGTCGGCGTAGGCGCGGTCGCCGGCCAGCTCCTGGAACTCGTCGCACATCACGCGGATGTAGTCGTTGGTGTACGGGCGCGCCGGATGGCGGGCCAGCTGCGAGACCTGCCACGGGGTCAGGTCGCGGAAGATCTGCGCGGTGCGGATGCGCAGCTTGTCCTGCAACGCATGGACCTCGGTGTCCACATCCACGGCCGGGGCGTTGCTGGCGTGGCGCAGTTCCTGGATCTTGGCTTCCAGGTCGGCGATGGGCTGCTCGAAGTCGAGGTAGTTCGGATTCATGCGGGGGCCGTTGGCCGGAAAGGGCGACAGTCTAGCCGAGGCGGGGTGACCGTACCGAGAGGTGTGTTTCGAGTACGGATCGCGCACTGAAAACGTCTTCATGAGGCTGCAAGGCCCTGTGGCCTTGGCCGCGTGCTTGAATCGGCGGAGTGATGGGACGGGGGCAACGCGGATGAAGGCATGGGGATGGGCGGCCTGCGCGCTGCTGGCGTGGGGGCTGGCCGGACCGGTCGCCGCCGCCGGTTGGCACCATCTCGGCGATGCGGGCCGGATCGAACGCCGCGCCGACGGCGTGGTCGTCCACAGCGGCGACGCCCGCGTGCAGGTCAGCGTCCATGCCGACGGCGTGTTCCGCGTGCGCCTGGCGCCTACCGGACGTTTCGAGGGCGATGCGTCATGGGCCGTCGCGCAGGCAGCCGATGCGCCGCGCGTGACCATCACCGAGGATCGCGCCGCGGTACGCGTGGAATCCGGCGATGTCGTCGCCATCGTCCATCGCGCGCCGCTGCGGGTGGATTTCACCGGTCGGGACGGGCGCATGCTGCTCGCCGACGAAGCGCAGTTGCCGATGGCATGGATGCCCAGCGAACACGGAACGCGCGTGCGTGCGTGGAAATCGATGCCGGCCGACGAGCACTACTACGGCCTGGGCGACAAAGCCGGCCCGCTGGATCGCCGCGGGCGCGCCTTCGCGATGTGGAACGTCGATGCCTACGCGTGGCAGGGGCACAGCGATCCGCTGTACAAGTCGATCCCGTTCTTCATCGGTCTGCGCAGCGGTGTCGCGTACGGCGTGTTCTTCGACAACACGCACCGCAGCAGTTTCGACTTCGGCAAGGAGTCGGACGATTTCTTCAGCTTCGGTGCGCAGGGCGGCACGCTGGACTATTACTTCATCGCCGGGCCGCAGCCGGCGAAAGTGATCGAGCGCTACACCGCGCTCACCGGCCGCACGCCACTGCCGCCGCTGTGGTCGCTGGGATTCCAGCAATCGCGCTACAGCTACAACCCCGAGTCGGAAGTGCGCCAGATAGCCAGGCAGCTGCGCGAACACCGCATTCCCAGCGATGCGATCTACCTCGACATCGACTACCAGCAGGGCTACGCGCCGTTCACCGTCGACCGAGCGCAGTTTCCCCACTTCGAGCAGATGATCGCCGACCTGCGCCGCGATGGCCTGCGAACGGTGCTGATCACCGACCTGCACATCAAGCACGATCCGGGCAAGAACTACGCGGCGTTCGACTCTGGCGTGCGCGAGGATGCGTTCATCCGCAATCCCGACGGTTCGTTGTACATCGGCGAGGTATGGCCGGGCGACGCGGTGTTTCCCGACTTCACGCTGACGCGCGTGCGTGACTGGTGGGGCGGGCTGTACCGCGACTTCACCGCGATGGGCGCCGCCGGTTACTGGAACGACATGAACGAGCCGTCGGTGTTCAACGTGCCGGGCAACACGATGTCGCTGGACGCGGTGCATCGCATGGACGATGGAAGCACGCGCGACCATCGCGCGATCCACAACGTGTACGGCATGCTCAACGCTCGAGCGACGTATGAAGGACTGCTCAAGTTGCAGCCGACGCAGCGGCCGTTCGTGCTCACGCGCGCCGCCTACGCGGGCGCGCAGCGCTACGCCGCGACCTGGACCGGCGACAACACCGCCAGCTGGCATCACCTCGCGCAGAGCACGCCGAACCTGATGAGCCTGGGGTTGTCGGGCATGGCGCTGGCGGGCGACGACGTGGGCGGTTTCATCGGTTCGCCGCCGCCCGACCTGCTGACACGCTGGTTCCAGTTGGGCGCGTTCAATCCGGTGTTCCGCAATCACGCGGCCACCGACACGCGCCCCCACGAGGCCTGGGTCGACGGTCCGGAACACGAAGCGCTGCGGCGCGAAGCGATCGAACTGCGCTATCGCCTGATGCCGTACCTCTACACCGCCGCGGAGGAGAACGCGCGTACGGGCCTGCCGATCATGCGCCCGGTGTTCCTGGCGTATCCGCAGGCGGAAGCGTTCTACGGCAACGACCGCGATTTCCTGTTCGGCGGCGACCTGTTCATCGCGCCGGTCGTGGATGAGCGGCTGGATGCGCATGCCGTGTCGTTGCCGCCGGGTGCGTGGTACGCGTTCGGTACCTCGCAGCGGTTGGTCGCGGCGAAGGAACCGATCAGGATCGATCCACGCCCGCAGGGCACGCCGGTGTACGCACGCGCGGGCGCGATCATCCCCATGCAACCGCTGGTGCAGCACACCGGACAAACGCCGAAGGGCCCGCTCGAACTGCAGGTCTATCTGCCCGATGCGGGTGTCGGCGAGTGTCGCGGCGCGCTGTACCAGGACGATGGCGAGAGCTTCGCCTACCGCGAGGGAGCGCTGCTACGCGTGGCGTATGGATGCGAGGCGACCGACGCGTCGTTGGCGATCGAATCGCGAATCGAACACGACGGCTTCGCACCATGGTGGCGCGATGCGCAGGTGACGGTGTTCGGCGTGACGCGCCGTCCGGCGGCGGTGATGGTGGACGGCCAGTCGGTGAAAGGCTGGCGCCACGACGCGTCCGCGCGCACGGTGGTGCTCACGGTGCCGCAGGCGCGCAGGCGCTGGCGGGTGGAGTTGCGGTACTGAGGCGCAGCTTCGCATCGAACATTCGTAACCGTTCGCCCTGAGCGTGGCGTCGAAGGCGCGAACGGTGCGAGCACATGCTCAGCTGCGGGAAGACTCGCAACTTCGCCGTCAACTCGCCCACGGTTTCGACAGCGCCAGCCTCACCGCGCGCACGCCCGGCGTCGCGCGCAGGCGCGAGGGCAGGTCGGCGTCGGCGCGGATCGACTGCGTACCGTTGAGGTCGATCGAACCGGCGGCGCCTTGGCGCACCAGCAGGTCCATGCGGATCGGCGTGTGGCCGGGGCGGAACGACGACAGCACCGCATCGACGCGCTGCATCGTGCCCGGTTCGCGCAGGTCCAGGCGCAGCGACAGGCGCTGCGCGTGCTTCTCGCAGACCTGCTCGAAACTCCAGGCGCGCGAGGCGCGCAAGGCGAAGCCGCCGCTGAAGCTGTCCTCGCGCAGGCCGCCCTGGATCACCAGCAGCCGGTCGCGTACCAGCAGCGAGGCGAACTCGGTGTAGGTCTCGGAGAAGAACGCGCATTCCAGGCGGCCGCGACCGTCCTCGATCTGCACGAACATCTGGCTGTCGCCTTTCTTGCGCAGGCCGACGACGAGGCCGGCGACGACCGTTTCCACTTCCTGGCGCCAGCTGCCGCGCGCGGGTTCGGGGCGGTTTTCCCAGATCTTTTCGAGACCGCTGAGATCGTTGCCGATCAGGCCCCGCACTTCATCGCGATATGGATCGAACGGGTGGCCGCTGAGGTAGTGGCCCAACGTCTCGCGCTCGCCGTTCAGGATCTGCGTCAGCGGCCATTCTTCGGTTTCTGGCAGGTCCAGGTGCAGTGCGGGCGTCGATGCTTCGAAACCGCCGAACAGCGACACCTGTCCGGCCTCGCGTTCCTTCGCCAGTTGGTCGGTGGCCTTGAGCACTTCGGGCAACTGCAGCATCAGGCTCGCGCGATTCCGGCCGAGCTTGTCGAGCGCGCCGGCCTGCGTCAGCGCTTCCAATGCACGGCGGTTGAGCTTGCCGCTGTCCACGCGCTTGCAGAAATCGAGCAACGCGTCGAACGGGCCGGCACGGCGCGCCTCGACGATCGCCTCGCACGCGCCGCGACCGACGCCCTTCACCGCGCCGAGGCCGTAACGGATCGTCGTGGCGTCCTTGGCTTCGAACATGTACGCCGACTGGTCGACGTCCGGCGGCAGCACGGTCAGGCCCATCACGCGGCACTCGTCGAGGAACGCGGTGACCTTGTCGGTGTTGTCCATGTCGGAGGACAGCACCGCGGCCATGAACTCGGCCGGGTAGTGCACCTTCAACCACGCGGTCTGGTACGCGACCAGTGCGTAGGCGGCCGAGTGCGACTTGTTGAAGCCGTACTCGGCGAACTTCTCCATCAGGTCGAAGATCGGGCTCGCCTGCCTGGCCTCGATGCCGCGCGCCTTGCAGCCGTCTTCGAACTTGGCGCGTTCCTTCGCCATCTCCTCGGGCTTCTTCTTGCCCATCGCGCGACGCAGCATGTCGGCGCCGCCGAGCGTGTAGCCGGCGAGCACCTGCGCGATCTGCATCACCTGTTCCTGGTACACGATGACGCCGTAGGTCGGCCCCAGTACGGGTTCCAGCAGCGGATGCGGGTAACTGACTTCGGTGTTGCCGTGCTTGCGATCGACCCATTCGCGGTCCATCCCCGAACCCAGCGGGCCGGGACGGAACAGCGCAGCGAGCGCGATGATGTCCTCGAAGGTGTCGGGCCTGGCGCGCTTGAGCAGCTCGCGCATGCCGCGCGATTCGAACTGGAACACCGCGACCGTGTCGCCGCGCGCGAACAGCTCGTAGCTGAGCTTGTCATCCAGTGGCAGCGCGGCGATGTCGAACTGCGGCGTGGCGACGTCCTTGCGCGTGAAGGCCATCGCCGGGCCCGGCTCGACGTTTTGCGCGTTCGCCAGGCGTTTGTTGATCGCCTTCACCGCCCAGTCGATGATCGTCAGCGTACGCAGGCCGAGGAAGTCGAACTTCACCAGGCCGACAGCTTCGACGTCGTCCTTGTCGAACTGCGTGACGGGGTTGCGGCCGCGGCCTTCGCCATCGTGTTCGGCGAACAGCGGGCAGAAATCGGACAGCGGGCTGGGCGCGATCACCACGCCACCGGCGTGCTTGCCGGCGTTGCGCGTGAGGTCTTCGAGGCTTCGCGCCAGGTCCATCAGGTCGCGCACGTCTTCTTCGGCGTGGTAACGCTGGATGAGGTCGGTCGAAGCGAGCGTGCCGTCCTTCTTCGACGCTTCCGACTCGCCCATCGCATCGTCCAGGCAGATGCCCAGCGTGTTCGGGATGAGTTTGGCGATGCCGTCGACGAAACCGTACGGATGGCCCAGCACGCGGCCGGTGTCGCGCACCACGGCCTTCGCGGCCATGGTGCCGTAGGTGATGATCTGCGAGACGCGGTCGCGGCCGTATTTGCGTGCGACGTAGTCGATGACCTCGTCGCGGCGGTCCATGCAGAAGTCGATGTCGAAGTCGGGCATCGACACGCGTTCGGGATTGAGGAATCGCTCGAACAGCAGGTCGTACGGCAGCGGGTCCAGATCGGTGATGCCCAGCGCCCAGGCGACCAGCGAACCGGCACCCGAACCGCGGCCCGGACCGACCGGAATGTCGTGGTCCTTCGCCCAGTTGATGAAGTCCGCCACGATCAGGAAGTAACCGGGGAACCCCATCTTGATGATGACGTCCAGCTCGACGTCCAGGCGCGACTCGTAGTCGGCGCGCGATTTGTCGGGCGCGAGCGGGTTCTTCTCGAGCCGCTTTTCCAGGCCTTCGCGCGCGCTGTTGCGCAACCAGCTCTCGATGGTGTGCTCGCTGGGCACCGGGAACGCAGGCAGCGCGTACTCGCCGAGTTTCATCTCGACGTTGCAGCGCATCGCCAGCGAGAACGCATTGTCGATCGCGTCGGGGACGTCGGCGAACAGCGCCTGCATCTCCTGCGAGGACTTCAGGTACTGCTCGGCGCTGTAGTCCTTGGGGCGCTTGGGGTCGTCGAGCACGCGGCCGGAGGCGATGCACACGCGCGCCTCGTGCGCGTCGAAACCCTCCGCGTCGAGGAAACGCACGTCGTTGCTGGCGATGACCGGCAGCGAGCGCGCGGCCGATGCGTGTAGCGCGAAGGCGTTGAACGCTTCCTCGCCTTCGCGGCCCGTGCGGGTGAGTTCAAGGTGCAGGCGTTCGCCGAAGACGCTGCGCCAGTCCATCAGCCAGGCTTCGGCGAGCTCGTGGCGGTTGCCGGTGGCCAGGCGCCCGGCCAGGCTGTGCCGGCCGACCAGCGCGAACAGGCCGGCATTGTTCTCGCGTAGCCATTCGGGGCGCAGCGCCACGCCGTCGGTGCGATGGCCTTCCATCCAGGCGCGCGTGAGCAGGCGCGACAGCGTGAGGTAGCCGTTGCGGTCGCGGCACAGCAGGGTCATGCGCGAGGTGTTTTCGTTGCCGTCGGCCAAGCCGATGTCGGCGCCGATGATCGGCTTCAGCCCCGCGCCTTCGGCGGCCTTGTAGAACTTGACCGTGGCGAACAGGTTGTCCAGGTCGGTCAGCGCCACTGCCGGCTGCGAAAGCGCGGCGCAGCGTTTCACCAGCTCGTCGATGCGGATCGTCGAGTCGGCGAGCGAGTACTCGCTGTGGAGATGAAGGTGGACGAAGGGGACTGCAGGCATGCCGGTGGGAGGGTATCAGCCTGACCGGGCGGAACAAGACTTGTATTTTGGCCGGGCCGTCGGGTGTGCGCAGATCCGGTACGAGAGGGCGCTTGGCCGGGACTGCGCACGGCTTGGCGTGGTCTGCCCGCCCGCTGTTTTCGTCATCCGGCGCAGCCGGGACCCAGGCCGGGCGCGCTTGCGCCGATGGCGATTCGGACGCGAGATCGGCCTGGGTCAGCGCCTGCGCTTCACGACACCCGGAACAACCGCCGCGGCAGGTTCCATGGGGCGTAATGCTGCTCGCGGATCCACAGCGCGTGCTGCCACAGGGCCAGTTCGTCCATGCGATCGCGGACCCAGGCGGCGCGGCGCTCCTGGGCGGAACCGTCGGGGTGTTCGGCCCGGCGGTACGCGCAGAAATCGCGATAGTCCTCCACGTCGTCGGCGAAGGCCGGCCAGGCCAGTTCGATCAGCAATACGTCGTCGAGCTGGCCGAGCAGCGGCGTGCGATCGGCGATCAGATCGTCTTCGCGATCGATGTACGCCAGCAGCTTGCCGATGCGGGCATGGCTGGCCTCGTCGGCATCCCAGTCGTCGTCGAGCAGCAGTGCGCGCAGCTCCTGCACGCGTTGCAGGCGCGAGTCGATCACCTCGTGCGCCTGCCCCGAGGGCAGCCGTATCAGCCAGGACGCGAGCTGCTGCAGGCGATCGCCGTCGACACGCGGTGCGTCGGCGTGGATCTCGTGCAGGAGTTGATCGAACTGGACGACCGCCGCGTCCGCCAGCGGGATCGCACTGGCGTCCTCGCGCGCGCCCATGCCGCTGTACATGTGGTCGAAGGGCAGCGGCTGCGCAGTGGGAGTGGGGTGGAACATGCGCATGGCACACCTCGCTCGCCGGCTTGGACCGGGCCCGCGCGGTGGCCGGCGTTTCGCGCGAGCCGTCCCGCAATCCGTTCGCGGGATGCACGCCGATGATGCGCCGATCACCCGGAGATGTCAGCGCACCCGTTAACGCTTCGGCGATTGCACTGTGCGCTCCGGCGCATTCACGGCGATGAATGGCCACACGCGCGAAGGCCGCCTTGCGGCGGCCTTCGCGCACGTCGTCGTGCCGATTCAGTGGACGCGGAACATCGGGACCGTTTCGGGCAGGAAGCTGCTTTCGCGGATCTGGCGCTGATACTGGGCCAGCACGGCCTGTTCGTAGCGGACTTGTTCCCAGTCGGCGCGGGTGAAGACGAATCCGGACAGGTTGCGGTTGCGCATGCGGGCCTCCTCGCTGCGCGCCCGGCAGAAATCGAGGTAATCGTCCACTTCGGTCGCCAGCCGCGGCCAGGCCGTCTCGACCACGATCGCATCGTCCAGCCGTCCGACCTGCGGCATCCAGTCGGGGATCAGGTCGTCACGGCTGCGCGCGTACTCGACGATGGCCGTGGCGGTGGTCTCCACGGCATCGTTGGCCGGCTGCCACTGGCGGTCGTCACGCAGGTGTTCGACGGCGGCGATCCAGCGCAGGCGCTGGCGGATGCACGGCGGGGCGGCCCCGGTATGACCCGGCCGGGACAATTCACGCCCGGCGGAAGCGAGCTGGTCGGTCGCCAGCGGCTGGCCGCCGCCGATGCGGGCCAGCAGGTTGTTGAAGCGGTCGACATCGATCGCGCTCAGCTCGAATCCGTTGATGCAGCGCCGGCGGCTCGGTCCATCGAAGGGGTTGCGCAGGATCGCGGGGAGCGGGTTCACGGCGGAAAACAGAGCGTTCATGGCGGTACTCCGGGGGAGGGGTGGCACCGTTCTTGCGGCGCCGGATCAGGTTCCCCCTCCGTCCCGGTTGAGTCATGATGGCCGGGCGCGCCTTTCCTCATCGTCCGCTCTGGTTGATGAGGTCGTGATGAGGTTTCTGCGATGGACTCCCTCAGGGCGGTGGGCCAGGGAGGGCCGACGTCCGAGCGCTACCGGTTCGACGATGTTCTCGTCGATGCCACGGCGCACACTCTTTCCCGCAACGGCACCGCCCAGACGGTGGAGCCGAAGGCCTTCGCCGTGCTGCTCATCCTGCTGCGCCGCGCCGGCGAGCTGGTCGGGCGGGACGACCTGCTCGATCAGGTCTGGGGGCACCGGCACGTCACGCCGGGGGTACTGACCCGTGTCATCGCGCAGTTGCGTGCGGTCCTGGGCGACGATTCCCAGCACCCGCGCTACATCCAGACCCATCACGCCCTGGGCTACCGGTTCATCGGCGACCTCCTGGTCGAGGCGATGCCGATCGCAGCGGCGGACGCGACGGCCGAGGCCGGGTCTGTCGCCCAGGCGCGCGCGCCCGACCGTGAAACGGAAGATCGCGGGCCCATCGCCGCCCCCGTTCCGCCCGCAGGCGAGACCGGCCCGGAACCCCACCCGCATCCCGACGAGCCCGTCCATCGGGCCCGCCATTGGCCGTGGTTCGCCGGCGCGATCGCACTGGCGGTCGTCGCCCTGGGCGCCTGGCTGCTGCAACCGCGCGGCGGTCTGCTGCAGCCCAAGGAACCCTCGATCGCCGTGCTGCCGTTCACCACGCTCAGCGACACCAGCGGCGACCGTTATTTCGCCGAGGGCCTGGCCGTGGAGATGCATTCCGCGCTCGCCGGCGTGCACGGCCTCAAGGTCGCGACGTGGATTCCGCCCGGAGCCGTGGCCGGCGAGGATGCGCGCACGATCGGCAATCGCCTGGGCGTGGCCACCGTGCTCGACGCCAGCGTGCGCCGCGATCGCGACCGCGTGCGCATCAGCGCCCGCCTGTCGGACACGCGCACCGGTTACATCCTGTGGAGCCAGACCTACGAACACGATGTCGCCGACGTGTTCGCCACCCAGAGCGACATCGCGCAGCAGGTCGTCTCCGCGCTCGTCGGCGTGCTGCCCGAAGGCAACGAAGGCCTGCGCCGTCGCCTGAAGCCGACCCAGAACGTCGCCGCATTCGACGCCTACCTGAAAGGGCTGCAGTCGCTGGTCGACGGCCGCTCCGACGACGCGATCGTCTCCTTCCGCACCGCACTCGACAGCGACAGCGGGTTCGCGCGCGCACAGGCGGGCATCTGCCAGGCGGAGATCGACCGCTTCGAGGCGATGCGCGGCGCCGATGCATTCGAGAATGCGCGTCTGGCCTGTCTGCGCGCGCAGAAGATGGACCCGACGATGGGCACGGTGAAGCTCGCGCTGGGCGACCTGTATCGGGTACGAGGCGAATTCCGCAAGGCGAGCGAGTTCTACGACAGCGCCCGCAACGATCCGGAAACAGCCTCCAACGCGACGGTCGGCCTGGCGGAGGTCGCTTCCGCACAAGGCGATCGCACGCGCGCGATCGAGCTGTTCGATCAGGCGCTGAAAGTCAGTCCCACCAACGCCTACGCATGGAGCACGAAGGCCTGGGAGCAGTACCTCGCCGACGACCTGCCGGCGGCGATCGAATCGTCCAAGCGCGCGATCAAGCTGCGTCCGGAGCGCTCGGTCCTGTGGGCCGCGCTGGGCTTCTACCAGTTGACCCACGGAGATACCACCGAAGCGGAGAAATCGCTGGAACACTCCAACGCGCTGGAACCCAATCACGTCGCAACGGCGAACCTGGCCACGCTCAAGTACCAGGCCGGCGACTACGCAGCCGCGGCGGAGACGTACCGCAAGGCGACGCAGCTCGATCCGGGCGACTTCTATCCCTGGGGCTACCTGGGCGACGCGCTCGTCGCCGCCCACTCGGCCGACGATGCGCGGCAGGCCTACCGCGAAGCCGCCAACCGCGCGCAACGCTATGTCGAATTGCGCACGGACGATGCGCGCGCCTTCGCGGCGTTGGCCTGGTACCTGGCCAATCTCGGCGAACGCGAGCGCGTGCCGGCGTTGATGCGCCAAGCCGAGGCGCTGGGCACCGCAAAGGGCGACGTGGCGCTGTTCAACGCGCAGACCTATGCGTTGCTGGGCGACCTGCCGAGCGCGCGTGCCCGCGTCGAGACGGCGCGTGCCAGCGGCATCGGCACGGCGCTGATCGACACCAACTTCGTCCTGCAACGCGCAGGACTCGCACGCCAGTAGGACGCTCCAGCAAGACTCGCGCACTCGTCCACGCCGGTCGGCGCGGACATTCCCCCAGAGGAGAACGACATGCACGACTCGAAATCACCGCAGTCAACGGCGACGCTGCCGAAAGAGCCCGTCTTCGGCTTCGTGGATGCGGAACACAAGGAGTTCCGCATCTACCTGCCGCTGGTGCCGGAACGGCTGGTCGTCGTCTGCTGGGACGTGGACCCGGTGGCAGGCGGAGGCACACCGACGAAACCGCCGAAGAAGGTCGAATTCGAGGTCAAGCCGGCGCCGCCCGAAGGGTGGCCGCCGAACAATTGAGATCCGATGGAGTTGCGCCGCCAAGCGGCAGAGGCCGGTGTCCCCCGACACCGTTCTGACGCCAGGGAGGGCATTCCCGGGAGTACGTCATGACCAAGAACACGAGCCCGACGGGCACCAAGCCCACCGATCCGCCGTCGCCGGAAAGCGGCACGACACCCACCAAGCCGCGCAAGCAGCAGGCGATGGAAGGCGGCGCAAGCGAGGAAGAAGAGGAAGAAGAGGAATAGCCTCGGACGCGCGACCGCTGCGTCGGCCCGTCACGTGGCCGGCGCGGCCTGCGGCGGCAAGTCGAACAACGCTTCGGCCGTCGCGGCTTCTTCCCCGCGGCCGGTCTGGAGCGACATCCGCACCGGCTCGAAACTGCGCCGATGCTCCGGACACGGTCCGTGCGTGGCCAGCGCGGACAGATGCACGGGCGTGCTGTAGCCCTTGTGCTGGTCGAAGCCGTAGAGCGGGAAGCGCTCGTGCAGCTCCCGCATGTAGCGATCGCGCGCGACCTTGGCGAGGATCGACGCGGCCATGATGGAGCGGTCGCGCGCATCGCCGCCGATCCACGCTTCGGCCGCGCAGGGCAGTGCGCGCGGCAATGCGTTTCCGTCGATACGCACCACGTCGACGCGATGGTGCAGGCAGGCGATCGCGCGGCTCATGCCGGCCATCGTCGCCTGGTAGATGTTGATGCGGTCGATTTCCGCGGCCGTGACGAACTCGATGTGCCACGCCAGTGCGCGTTCGACGATGCGCTCGTACAGCGCTTCGCGACGCTGCGCGGTGAGCTGCTTGGAATCGTCCAGACCGTTGATGGGCGTTCGTCCCGGTGCGAACACCACCGCCGCGACGACGACGGGGCCCGCGAGCGGACCGCGCCCGGCTTCGTCCACGCCGGCCACGCGCGGCGGTGCGCCGTCGCGACGCGCGCCCAGTTCCAGCGGCATCTGCGCGGCGTCATGCGACATGGCGCGCCTCGATGAGTTCGACGATCGCATCGGCTGCGCGCGCGGAGGCGTTCTGGCGCAATTGCAGGTGAAGTTCGCGGAACTTCGGTTCCAGCGCCGCGCCCGCGGCGGGATCGCGCAGGAACGGTGCGACGGCGGCGGCGAGTTTGTCAGCCGTGCAGTTCTCCTGCATCAGCTCGGGCACCACCGGCGATCCGGCGAGCACGTTCGGCAGCGAGTAGTGCGCGACTTTCAGGAGTCCGAGCCCTTTCACCAGCGTGTAGGTCTGCGGCGCGACCTTGTATGCCACGACCATCGGGCGCTTGGCCAGCATCGCCTCCAGCGTGGCGGTGCCGGACGCGAGCAGGATCGCGTCGCTGGCGATCATCAATGTGCGCGCCTGGCCGTTGAGGATGCGCAATGACGCGCTGAGCGCGAGGCTGTCGGGGTGCGCGGCCAGAACGCGCTGGAACGCTGCGCGGGCGTGTTCGTTCGCCATCGGCACGACGACCTGCAGCGCCGGGTCCATCGCCAGCAACTGCGACGCGGCAGAAAGGAAGTCGGCGCCCAGGCGCTCGATCTCGCCCACGCGCGAGCCGGGCAGGAGTGCGAGCAACCGGCGTTGCAGGTCCAGGCCGAGCTGGCGTCGCGCGGCGGTGCGATCGGGATCCAGCGGCATCTCGTCGGCCAGCGGATGGCCGACGAACCGCGCGTCCACGCCATGCCGCGCGTAGATCGCCGGTTCCATCGGGAACAGGCACAGCACACGGTCCGCGCTGCGGCCGATCTTTTCCGCACGCTTTTCGCGCCAGGCCCACACCGACGGACTGACGTAGTGCACCGTGCGCAGGCCGCGTTCGCGCGCCCAGCGTTCGACCCCGAGGTTGAAGTCCGGGGCGTCGATGCCGATGAAGACGTCGGGTCGCCAGGCGAGCAGGCGCTGCCGGAACGCGCGTCGCAAGCGCAGCAATCGCGGCAGGTGGCGCAGCACTTCCGCCAGGCCCATGACGGCCAATTCCGAGGCGTCGTGCCAGCTGTCGAACCCGGCCGCGCGCATCTGGTCGCCGCCGATGCCGGCGAACTCCGCATCGGGGAAACGCGCGCGAAGTTCCGCGATCAGGCCCGCGCCGAGCAGGTCGCCCGATGCCTCACCCGCGCACAGGGCAATGCGTCTGGGGCGAGTGGCGGAGGCGGGGGATTCGTAAGGGCTCAAGGCGTTTGTCGCGTGGCGACCGCGGCCTGCGTCGGTCGATGGAGATGATAGCCGGGCCTGTCGCGGGTTGGCTGTCTGGGTCGTGCCGATGAAGCCGTCATCCCTCTCGAACCGTCAGCCCGGCGAAGGCCGGGATCCAGGCCTTCAAACCGGACGGCGGGCGTGGTTCGACAAAGGGTTGCTTGAGCACCTGGATCCAGGCCTTCGCCGGGACCAGGCCGGGGAACTCGTGCGCCGCCACGTGCGAGCTGCCGCGTGGAAAACTCAGCGCAGCAGCGGCCGCTCGCCGGCCTCGATGAAGTCCAGGAACGCGCGCGCGTCCTCGCTGCCAGAGGCGAGCTCGGCCAGCTTCGCGCGGGCTTCTTCCAGCGTGCCGCCGGACATGTACAGCGCACGGTAGGCACGCTTGATCGCGCCAATGCGGTCGGCATCGAAACCGCGACGCTTGAGGCCTTCGCTGTTGATGCCGCGCGGGCGTCCGTAACCGTCCTGGGCGACCATCAAAAATGGCGGCACGTCGCCGTTGACCAGCGCGCCCATGCCGATGAACGCGTGCGCGCCGATGCGGCAGAACTGGTGCACGCCGGCGAAGCCGCTGAGGATCACGTGATCGCCGATGGTGACGTGGCCGGCCAGCGTGGCGTTGTTCGAAAACACGCAGTGGTTGCCGATCATGCAATCGTGCGCGACGTGGGTATAGGCGAGGAACCAGTTGTCGTCACCGATGCGGGTGATGCCGCCGCCGGTGCCGGTGCCGCGGTTGATCGTGGTGAATTCGCGGAACAGGTTGCGGTCGCCGATTTCCAGTTCGACGCGCTCGCCATGGAACTTCTTGTCCTGCGGTTCGCCGCCGATGGCGCAGTGGCCGATGAAGCGGTTCTCGCGACCGATCCGCGTGGGGCCCTGCACGGTGCAGTGCGGGCCGAATACCGTGCAGTCGCCGATCTCGACTTCATCGCCGATGTAGCACAACGCGCCCACCTGCACGCCTTCGCCCAGGCGGGCGCCGGGTTCGACGATGGCGCTGGGATGGATGCGCGCTGCGGTCATCGCTCAGCCCTTCGCTTCGGCGCAGACGATCTCCGCGCACGCGACCTGCTCGCCATTGACGCTGGCGACGCCGGTGTAGATGGCGACGTTGCGGATCACGCGCTTGATCGACACTTCCAGGTCCAGGCGATCGCCGGGGACCACCATCTTGGAGAACTTGGCGTTGTCGATCTTCACCAGGTAGAACAGGCGGCCGTCGGCGGTGTTCTGGTTCGACAGCTGGGTCAGCACGCCGCCGGCCTGCGCCAGCGCCTCGACCACGAGCACGCCGGGCATCACCGGATGGCCGGGGAAATGGCCCTGGAAGAAGGGCTCGTTGCAGGTGACGTTCTTGTACGCCAGCACGCGCTTGTGCGGTTCGAGCTCGACCACGCGGTCCACCAGCATGAACGGATAGCGGTGCGGCAGGAGCTTCTGGATGGCGGTGACGTCGAGCGGAAGTTGCACGTTGAGGCTCATGGGGATCCTTGCTTGCGCGTCCCGCGCATGGTGGCCGCGCCTCGTGCGCGACGGTCTAGTCCGGGCGAGGCCCGAAGTTGCGTAAGGGGCGAATCGTACCGCGACCGGCGCGAAGGCGCCCCGGACGCCGGTGTACGGTCAGTCGGTGCCGCGACTGCCGATGCGGCGGGCGAGGGAATCGAGCTGCTTGAATCGGGCCGCGTTCTTGCGCCAGCTGCGGTTGTCCATCAACGGCGTACCGGACGAGTATTCGCCCGGTTCGCGGATCGAGCTGGTGACCAGGCTCATCGCCGTGACGATGACCTTGTCGCAGATTTCCAGGTGACCCACCACGCCCGCCGCGCCGCCGATCAGGCAGTAGCGCCCGATGCGCGCGCTGCCGGCGACCGCGGCACAGCCGGCGATGGCGGTGTGGGCGCCGATGAAGACGTTGTGGCCGATCTGGATCAGGTTGTCGAGGCGGACGTCCTCCTCGAGCACGGTGTCCTCGATGGCGCCGCGATCGATGCAGGTGTTGGCGCCGATCTCGCAATCGTCGCCGACCAGCACGCCACCCAGCTGCGGCACGTTCAGCCAGCGCCCGGCTTCCATGGCGAGGCCGAAACCGGCCGCGCCGAGCACCGCGCCCGGATGCACGACCACGCGTTGGCCCAGGCGCACACGGGTGACGAGCGTGACGCGTGCGATGAGCTCGGTGCCGGCGCCGACTACGCAGTCCTCGCCGATGACGCACCCCGGGCCGATGATGGCCCCGGCCTCGACACGGCTGCGCGCGCCGATGCTGACGAACGGCCCGATGTGAGCTGAGGGATCGACGCTGGCGGAAGGATCGATCGCGGCCGACGCATGCGTGCCCGGATCGCGCACGCGAGTCGGTTCGAACAGCGCCGAGATCTTCGCGAAGGCGGCGTAGGGATCGCGCGCGACGAGTGCGGTGCGCTCGTAGTCCGTCGCGTCGTCCTCGCGCATGACGACCACCGCGGCCTGGCTCTGCGCGAGCTGGCCGCGGTACTTCGTATTGGCCAGGAACGCCAGTTGCGAGGCCCCGGCCCGGGCCAGCGTACCGACGCCGTCCACGTGCGTGGCGGCGTCGCCGTGAAGGCGCAGGCCGAAGCGCTGCGCCAGTTCTTCCGCCGTGAATGACGTGGACGGCATCGATTTTTCCGCCGCCGTCAGAACGTACCGCCGAAGGTGAACTGCAGGCGCTCGAGCTCGTCGCCTTCCTCGATCAGGTTGCCGGTCGGGCCGTACACCGTGTCCTGCTTCTTGAGCGGGAAGGCATAGCTGATGGAGATGGGGCCCATCGGCGAACGCCACATCAGCGCGATACCCGTCGAAGCGCGCAGTTCGCCCGCATCGAACGCGTCGTAGTCCTTGAACACGTTGCCGACGTCGACGAATGCCGACACGCGCGCAGCGGGCGTGTCGAGCAGGGTCGGGAAGTACATTTCCAGCGATCCCACCGTCTTGAACGCACCGCCGATCGGCTGCTGGTAGTTCGGATTGCCGGCCGGCGAGTCGCGCGGGCCGAGCGTGTTGTCGGTGAAGCCGCGCACCGAGCGCACGCCACCGGCGTAGAAGTTCTCGAAGAACGGCAGGCCGCCGGCGGTGATCGTGCGGATGAAGTCGTCGTCGCCCGGCACGCAGCTGTAGTTGCCGGGCGTTTTGCACAGGTTGCGCGTGGAATCGTCGCCGTAGCTGTCGCCGTAGCCCAGTTCCGCGCGCGTGTTGAGCACGAAGTGGCGCGACAGCGGCCAGAACTTGGAGATGTTGTAGTTGAGCTTGTAGTACTCGACCGTCGAGCCCGGCAGGGTGGTTTCCAGCCACACGCGCTGCTGCATGCCGCGCGTCGGCGTCAGGAAGCTGTCGAGCGAGTTGCGGCCCCAGCCGATTTCCGCGCGCCAGGCGTGGAAGGTCTGCTGATCGAGGGCAAGGATGTAGTCCACGATGCTCTGCGGGGTGGAGCCGGGGAACACGAGGATCTCGTTGGTGTCGATGCCGAGCATCGCCGTGACGGTGTCGGTCTCGGTGATCGGCAGGCCGAACACCGCCTGCGCCGCGCCGCTGTTGGTCGAGTACTGGGCGGTGTTGAAGTCGGAGTAATCGAGTTCACGCCACCACAGGTTGTAGCCCAGCGACAGCCCATTGTCGGTGAAGTACGGATTGCGGAACGAGAAGTCGTAGCGCTGCATGTAGTCGTTGCGCTGCGCCTGCACCGAGACCTGGTTGCCGCTGCCCAGGAAGTTGGTCTGCGACAACTGTACCTGCGCGGTCAGGCCGGAAAGCTGCGAGAAGCCCAGGCCGAACACGAAGCTGCCCGACGTGGTTTCCTTGAGGTTGTAGACCACGTCGACCTGATCGTTGGTGCCCGGGACCGGCACGGTCTCGACGTCGACGCTCTCGAAATAGCCCAGCTGCTGCAGACGGATCTTGGAGCGGTCGATCGCGGCCTGCGAGTACCAGGAGCCTTCGAACTGGCGCATTTCGCGACGGATCACTTCGTCGCTGGTGCGGCTGTTGCCCTTGTAGGTGATGCGGCGGACGTTGACGCGCGGACCCGGCACGACCTGCATGTTGATGCCGACGGTCTTGTCTTCGCGCTTGACGTCCGGAATCGGATTCACCTGCGCGAATGCGTAACCGACGTTGCTGAGCGTGTTGATGATCGCGTCGGAGCTGATCTCCAGCAGGCGGCGCGAGAAGATCTGGTCCGGCTTGACCAGCACCAGGCGCTCGATCTGCTCCTTCGGCAGGATCGTGTCGCCGGTGACCTGCACGCTGGAAATCTTGTACTGCTCGCCTTCGGTCACGCCGGCGGTGATGAACATGTCCTGGCGGTCGGGACTGATCGACACCTGCGTCGAATCGACGTTGAAGTCGACGTAGCCGCGATCCAGGTACCAGGAGTTGAGCTTTTCCAGATCGCCGGAAAGCTTCTCGCGCGAGTACTGGTCGTCGCGGCGGTACCAGCTAAGCCAGTTGTGCTCCTTCGATTCCCACGATTCGACGATCTGTTCTTCGTCGAACTTCTCGTTGCCGATCAGGTTGACGTGGCGGATCTTGGCCGCCTTGCCTTCCTTGACGTTGATGGTGATGTCGACGCGGTTGCGGTCCAGCCGCGAGACCGTCGGGTTGATCTCGACGTTGTACTTGCCGCGGTTGTTGTACTGGCGCGTCAGTTCCTGCGTCACGCGGTCGAGCGCGAGGCGGTCGAAGGTATCGCCTTCGGACAGGCCGGCTTCCTTCAGGCCCTTGAGCAGGTCCTCGGACTTGATGTCCTTGTTGCCCGTCAGGGTGAGTTTGTTGATCGCCGGGCGCTCGGCCACGGTGACCACGAGGATGTCGCCCTGACGGCCGATGTCGACGTTTTCGAAGAAGCCGGTCTTGTAGAGCGCGCGGATCGCTTCGCCGACGCGCGAGGCGTCGATCGTGTCGCCACGTTCGATCGGCAGGTAGGTGAACACCGTGCCGGCGGAGATGCGCTGCAGACCGTCGATGCGGATGTCGCTGACGGTGAACGCACCGATCGTGGCCGTCTGCGGCGAGCCCGCCAGTGCGAACGGATCGGCCGTCTGCGCCAGGGCGGGCAGGGCGGTCGAGCCCATTGCCGCAACGAGGGCGAGGGCAAGCAGGCGGCGGGGCGGCGTTGGCGTCATTAGTACGTCCGGTTGAGGGTCGTGTTGGCCCGGGGCCGGGCGTCGGGTCGAGGCGGAGGAGAATCTGCGCAAGCGGGTATCCGGCATCAGCGCACCAGGTTGTTCATGATGTCGTTGTAGAACGCCAGACCCATCAAGCCGGCGATCAGCGCCAGGCCGACGTATTGTCCGGCGGCCATCGCGCGTTCGCTGACCGGCCTGCCTTTGACCAGCTCGATAAGGTAATACAGCAGGTGACCGCCGTCCAAGATTGGGATGGGCAGCAGGTTCAGGATGCCCAGGCTGAGCGAGAGCATCGCCAGCATCTGCAGGAACCAGGCAGCGCCGTGCTGGGCCGACATGTTCGCGGCGCGCGCGATGGTGATCGGGCCGGCGACGGTGTTCTGGACGGACACGCGGCCGGTGAAGGCGCGGCCGATCATTGCGAATAATTCCTGGGCCTGGTGGACGCTCTCGCGCACGGCGGCCGGAATGGCGTCGATGGGGCCGTAGCGCAGCACGGCGTCCTTGGCCGGCTCCGGCGGACGCGCCATCTGCACGCCCAGGCCCCAGTAGTCCTGGCCGGTTTGCGTGTGCTTCATGCGCTGCGGCGTGATCTCAAGCGCCAGGCGATCGCCCTTGCGCTCGACTTCGATCATTGCCGGACCGTTGCGCGCGCCCAGGGTTTGCACCAGCGGGCCGATGTCGTCCCACGAGGCGATCGACTGGCCGTCGATGGCGGTGATGCGGTCGCCTTCGGCCAACAGGCCCCATGCAGGCGTATCCGGCGCGACGCGGCCGACCAGCGCAGGTACCAGCATGTGGCGGGGAGTCAGGCCCATGACCTCCACCGCGCGGCGCTCGTCGAAGGACGCGGGCAGATCGGACAAGTGCAACTGGCGAATACGTTCGTCGCCGCCTGCGGTGCGCACGCGCACCGTCGTGTCGGCATGGTCGAGCGCCGCCGGGATGAGGGCGAGCACGGCCTCGCTCCAGGTCGGCGTTTCGCGGTCGCCGACGGCAAGCATCGTGTCGCCCGCGCGCAGGCCCGCCGATGCGGCGATGCCGCTCGTGTGCCCCACCACCGGCGCGTAGTCGGCCCGTCCGACGACGAACATCGCCCAGAACAGCGCGACGCACAGGATCAGGTTGGCGACGGGGCCGGCGATCACGATCGCGATGCGCTTCCACACCGACTGCCGGTTGAAGGCCTGGTCGACCAGCTGCTCGGGCACTTCGCCTTCGCGTTCGTCCAGCATCTTGACGTAGCCGCCGAGCGGAATCGCCGCGACGACATACTCGGTGCCGTCGTTGCCGCGCCGCATCCACAGTGGTTTGCCGAAGCCCACCGAGAAGCGCAGCACTTTGACCCCGCAGCGGCGGGCGACCCAGTAGTGGCCGAACTCGTGGAACGTGACCAGCACGCCGATGGCGACGATCAACCACCAGATGGAGCCGAGGAACTCACTCATGAGGTTGTGGGCTCTCGTAGGCGGATCATGCGCAAGCGGCGACGACCTGGGCGGCGTGGCGTCGTGCCTGTGCATCGGCATCGCGCAGGGCCGCCAGCGACGTCGCCGGGGTGGAAGGAAGCGCGGCGAGGGTGCCCTCGACCAGCGCGGGTATGGCTAGGAAACCGATCCGGCGCTGAAGAAACGCTGAAACGGCCACCTCGTTGGCGGCGTTCAGCACCGCCGGGGCGGTTCCGCCGGCGGCGAGCGCCTCGAAGGCCAGGCGCAGGCAGGGGAATGCGGCCAGGTCCGGCGGCTCGAAGTCGAGCCGGCCGTGTGTCAGCAGATCGAGCCCGCCGACGCCCGAGTCGATGCGCTCCGGCCAGGCGAAACCGACCGCCAGCGCGGTGCGCATGTCGGGCAGGCCGAGTTGGGCCAGGATCGAGCCGTCGACGAATTCGACCAGCGAATGGACCAGGCTCTGCGGGTGGACCAGCACCTGGATGCGCTCGCCGTCGACGCCGAACAGGTGGTGCGCTTCGATGACTTCCAGCCCCTTGTTCATCAGCGTAGCCGAATCGACCGAGATCTTCGGGCCCATCGACCATTTGGGGTGGGCCACGGCCTGTTCGGGCGTGACGTCGGCCAGCGTCTCTCGGGACCGGCCGCGGAACGGTCCACCCGAGGCGGTCAGCAGGATGCGCTTGAGCCCGGCGTGCGCGTGCGCGTCGGGCAGGCACTGGAAGATGGCGTTGTGCTCGCTGTCCACCGGCACGATGGTCGCGCCGCCGGCATGCGCGGTCTGCATCAGCAGTTCGCCGGCGAGCACCAGCGATTCCTTGTTGGCCAGCAGAATGCGCTTGCCCGCGCGTGCGGCCGCGAGCGTGGACGGCAAACCGGCGGCGCCGACGATGGCCGCCACGACGGTGTCGCAGTCGTCGCCCGCCACCAGTTGCTGCAGCGCGTCGTCGCCGCAGTGCGCGTGCGTCGGCAGGCCCGCCTCGCGCAGTCCGTCGCGCAGCGCCTCGAACGCGCGCTCATCGGCGATGACCGCGTGCTCCGGACGATGGCGGCGGCACAGTTCGACCAGCGCGGCGGCGTTGCTTCCTGCGGACAGGATGCAGGCGCGCAGACGCTGCGGATGTCGCGCGATCACGTCCAGCGCGGACGTGCCGATCGATCCGGTAGCACCCAGTACGGCGACGCGACGCATGATCAGTAACCTGCGTCCATCAGAAGCCCAGCACGGCCTTGCCGAGCGCGAACACCGGCAGGGCTGCCAGCACGCCGTCGACGCGATCGAGGATGCCGCCGTGACCGGGAATGAGGTTCCCCGAGTCCTTCACGCCGACATGCCGCTTGAGCAGGCTTTCGAACAGGTCGCCGATCACCGAGAACAGCACGGCGACCAACGCCACCAGCGCGACCGCCGGCAACTGGTTCGGCGAAGCTCCGGCGAACAGCGCGAACGCGATGCCGACCGCGACGCCGGCAATCGCGCCACCCCCGAGGCCTTCGAGCGTCTTGTTGGGGCTGATCCGCGGCGCGAGCTTGCGGCCGCCGAACAGCTTGCCACCGAGCTTGCGGCCCGCGAAGTAGGCGCCACTGTCGGCGGCCCACACGATCGCCAGCGCGGTCAGCAGCCAGCGGTGGCCGTTGGGCTGGCTGGAGTGGATCCAGGCCAACGCGCACCACGCGGGGATCATGCTCAGCGCGCCGGCCGCCAGCTTGAACACGCGCGCATGCGTGTCGTGATCGCTGGCGAAGTTGTAGCGGCCCAGCCACAGCAGCGCGAGTAGCCACCACACCACGCCGATTACGGAGGCGAGCTGGAAAAGCACCATGCTGTAGCCGGTGCTCGAACGCGAGGCCCAGACGATGGCGACCATCACGGCCAGGTTGGCGACCAGCAGCACCGTGCGCGCCAGCGTGTCCTCGATCTCCGCCAGATCGAACCATTCCCACAACCCGGCGAGGAACAGCACTGCAGCCAGCGCGACCAGCCATGGCGTCGGGAACAGCAGGATCGCGGCGATCGCGACCGGCGCCATCACCAGCGCGGCGAGCAGGCGGGTTCGTGTCATTCGGAAATCTCGTTGGTCGGAGTCGGCGCGACCTGGGCGCCGGTGAGCCCGAAGCGGCGCTGGCGGCCGGAGTAATCGTCCAGGGCGCGCTGCAGTGTCGCCGCATCCAACTCGGGCCACAACAGCTCGGTGAACCACAGCTCGGTGTAGGCCAGCTGCCACAGCAGGAAGTTGCTGACGCGCGTTTCGCCGCCGGTGCGGATGAACAGGTCCGGCGCGGGAAGGTCGGCCAGGCTCATGCGCGAGGCGAGCGCGCGCTCGTCGATCTCGTCCGGATCCAGATGGCCGGCGGCGACGTCCTGCGCGAGCGACCGCGCGGCTTGTGCGATGTCCCAGCGCCCGCCGTAGCTGGCGGCGATGGTCAGGTGCAAACGCGTGTTGGCGCGCGTGCGGTCCTCGGCGGCGCTCATCTGGGCGCGGATGGCGTCGTTGAAACGCTCGCGTTCGCCGATGAAGCGTACGCGCACGCCGCGCCGGTCGAGTTCGTCGACCTCGCGTTCCAATGCGCCGAGGAACAGCTTCATCAGTGCGCCGACTTCGTCTTCCGGTCGGCCCCAGTTTTCGCTGGAGAAGGCGAACAGGGTCAGCGCCTCGATGCCGCGTTCGAGGCAGAAGTCGATGCACACATTGACCGCGCGCGCGCCGGCACGGTGGCCGATGACGCGCGGACGGCGACGACGCTCGGCCCAACGACCGTTGCCGTCCATGATGACGGCAAGATGGCGTGGGACGCGTGCGCTCTCGATGGCAGGTTCAGAGGACATGGCGGGACGGTCTGACCCGTCAGACCGCCATGAGTTCCTGCTCTTTCGCCTTGACCACCTCATCCACGTCCTTGATGGCGGCGTCGGTGACCTTCTGGATCTCGATTTCCGAGCGAGCGGCCTCGTCCTCGGTGACCTGCTTTTCCTTCAGCAGTTCCTTGACCTGGTGGTTCGCGTCGCGGCGGATGTTGCGGATCGCGACCTTGGCGTTCTCGCTCTCCGAATGCACGACCTTGGACAGCTCGCGGCGGCGCTCTTCGGTCAGGGCGGGCAGGTTGAGGCGGATCGTGGTGCCGGCGGTGTTCGGGGTCAGGCCCAGGTCGGAGGCGAGGATCGCCTTCTCGACGGCGCCGACCATCTGCTTCTCCCACGGGGTGATCGTGAGCGAGCGCGCATCGGAGATGGCGACGGTCGCGACCTGCGACAGCGGCATCTCGGAGCCGTAATAGTTCACCTTCAGGTGGTCGACCAGCGCGGTGGAGGCGCGGCCGGTGCGGATCTTGATCAGGTCGTGGCGAAACGCGTCGACGCTTTTGGCCATGCGGGTCTGTGCGTCTTTCTTGATGTCGTTGAGCATCGCCGGCTCCGGTCCTGTTGCGGTAATCGCGGGATTATATAGGCAGGGCGCACTTCCACGCCCGCGCGCCAGCCACGGCCGCAGGGCGGCGGGTCGGGGGTTCAGCCGCAGTCGCGGGGTTCAGGGGGCGCAGGCTTCAGTGGGCGTGGCCGTGACCGTGGCGCTCACCATGTGGGGCGCGATCGTGGCGGTCATGCTCGCAACCCCGGCCCAGCTCGACCTGCAGGGTCGGGTGGTTGATGCCGAAGCGATGGTCGAGCTGGTGGTTCAGCTGGTCGATGAAAGCGTCGTGATCGCCCTGATCCGGGCGGACCAGATGCGCGGTCATGGCGATTTCGCCCGCCCCCAGCGACCAGATATGCAGATGGTGCACCGCCTGCACGCCGGGCTGGGCGGCGAGGAATTGCTGCACCTCTTCCTGGCGGATGCCGCGCGGGACCGCGTCCATGGCGGCATTGAACGCATCGCGCAGCAGGCCGAAGGAGCCCACCGCCACCACGATGCTGATCAACAGCGCGATGGCCGGATCCAGCCATTCCCAGCCCAGCCACCACATGCCCAGGCCGGCCAGCACGGCCGCGAGCGAGACGGCGGCATCGGCGATCAGGTGCAGGAAGGCCCCGCGACGATTGAGGTCGTGCTCATGGCCTTCGCGCACCAGCCAGGCGGCGCCCAGATTCACCACGATGCCGACCGCAGCGACGACCACCACCGGGAGCGCGGGGATTTCGGGCGGCGCGTTGAAGCGGCGAACGGCCTCCCACGCCAGCGCGCCGGAGAAGCCGACCAGCAGCACCGCGTTCGCCAGGGGCGAGAGCAGGGTGGCGCGACGCCAGCCATAGGTATGGCGGTCGGTCGGCGCCCGTCGGGCGAGCACGGCCGCACCCCAGGCCAGGCCCAGGCCGAGCACGTCGCCCAGGTTGTGCAGGGCGTCCGACAGCAGCGCCAGGGAATTGGTGGCGAAACCGTAGCCGGCTTCGAGCGCGGTGTAGAGAAGGTTGATCAGCGTCACCGCGGCAAACGCGCGCGTGGCGTTCATCGAGGTGTGATCGTGGTGATGTCCGTGGCCCATCGCGCAATGGTGGCATGCGGGGACGGGTGGATCCTATAACAGCCTGCACCGGGCGCAGGCCGGGAGGCGTCGTCGAATTCCTACGGGGGCGAGGCGACGACGTTGCGTCGTCGCGCTGCCGCGATCAGCCGTTGCGGCCCTGCACCAGCGTGCCGATGTGTTCGCCGTGCAGGATCTTCAACAGCTGGCCCGGCTGTCCCATGTCGAAGATGCGCAGCGGCAGGTCGCTGTCGCGGCACAGGGCGAAGGCCGCGGTGTCCATCACCTGCAAGTTGCGGGCGATGACCTCGTCGTAGCTCAACTTGTCGAAACGCACCGCGTCCTTGTGCTTTTTCGGGTCCTTGTCGTACACGCCATCGACCTTGGTCGCCTTGAGCAACAGGTCGGCGCCGACTTCGATCGCACGCAGGGCCGCACCCGAGTCGGTGGTGAAGAACGGGTTGCCGGTACCGGCGGCGAAGATCGCGATGCGACCCTTCTCCATGTGGCGGATCGCGCGGCGGCGGATGTAGTCCTCGCACACGTCGTTGATCTTGATCGCGCTCATCACGCGGCACTTGGCGCCGAGTTTCTCCAGCGCGTCCTGCATCGCCAGTGCATTGATGACGGTGGCGAGCATGCCCATCTGGTCGCCGGTCACGCGGTCCATGCCGCCTGCGGCCAGGCCGGCGCCGCGGAAGATGTTGCCGCCGCCGATCACCAGCGCGATTTCCGCGCCCGCCTGCTGGGCTTCGATCACCTCGCGGGCCAGGCGCCCGATCATCTTCGGGTCGATGCCGTAATCCTCATCCCCCATGAGCGCCTCGCCGGACAGTTTGAGCAGGACACGGCGATAGGCGAGCTGGGACATGGGGACCTCGGGATTGTCGGGGGCAAACAGCGGGATTGTACGGGATCGCCAGTGGGATTCCCGAGAGCGGGACGGTGCGTCGGCAAAGCCGCATCGTTGGCAGACGAATCGAATTGGTGGCCGTCGCGGTGCTTCCCCCATCTTCGTCGCCCGTATGCAGTGCTCGGCGTGGCGCTGCTTGAGCCGCGTCTCGCGGTGGCGCAGAGGGGCCGCACCCGGCGCCACCGCGACGTCACCGTCCCTGCCGGCGCAAGTCGGGAAGCGCTGGTGCCGGCGCCGAAGCGGCGCGTCACGCCGCGCGGCCGGATCCTGTGAGAACCGCGTTGCAGTCCTGAACAGACGGCGCCGGGCCGGGTGGGGTAGGGGCGGCCCCCTGCGTTGATCTGGCATGGACGGACACATGCACAGCGCCTTCGCGATGGAATCGGCCGGCCCGGCGCCCGCCGAGGCCTCCGCATGGACGGCGCTCGCGTGCTACAACTTCTCACTGCGACTTGCGCTGCCCGAGGACGGGCGCCTGGCTTCCGGCAAGGAGTCCGGGCGCGAATGGGCTCCCTCCGGCAGTGATCTTCGCGACCCTGCAGGAGCCGTCGGTCCATACCATGCGTTCGAGTCATTTTCGGCTTTCGGTCTTGCCCCGCTGCCCGGCGAGGCAACCGGCATGAACCCGCCGGTCAGCGCGATGGTGCCCCATCGGCCTTCAGACGAGGACACGCCCGGCGCCATGGTCGAAGGCGACGACGGCTTCGACAACTTCGTGCGCGAGCATCGCGCGATGCTGGTCGCCTATCTGAGCCGTCGCATCGGCGAGGACGACGCACAGGACGTCGCCCAGGAAACGCTGGTGCGCCTGATGCGCTACCGCGCCCAGCCGGTCGAACAACTGCGGCCGCTGATGTATCGCATCGCCATCAACGTCATCCACGACCGCGGTCGGCGCGATTCGACCCGGCAGGTGTTCGCGCACGTCAGCCTGGACCAGGATTTTGTCGGCCTGCCCTCACTGGAGGCCAGCCACGATCAGCGCATCGAGCATGAGCAGGAACTGGTGCTGGTGCGCGCGGCGATCCTGCAACTGCCCGAGCGTTGCCGCCAGGTGTACCTGCTCAATCGCATCGAGGGCCTGAGCTACAGCCAGATCGCGCAGCACTGTGGGATCTCGGTGAAGGCCGTCGAGAAGCACATCGGGAAGGCGCTGTCGCTGCTTCGCGCCAAGCTGAGGCAGGAAGGCGTCGACCGCGAGGGACGCTCATGAACACACGGATGTCGCAACAGGCCGAAGGCCAGGCGGAATCGTGGATGGCGCGCCTGCTGGCGCCCGACTGCACGCCGGCCGACCGCGCCGCCTTCGAGGATTGGTTGGCGCAGTCGCCGGACCACGTCACGGCATGGCTGGAAGTGGAAAGGGTGCAGATGCTGGCCGCGCAGTTGCGCTCGGACGACATGCTGCGTGCCGCCGCTCGAGCCGTGCGCCGCTCGCCGGCGCGATCGGGCTGGCATCGCTGGGCGCCGGCCGCCGCCGCGGCGGTGCTGGTCCTCGCCGTCGCCACGATCTGGTGGCAGCACGAGCCCTTCGCCGAGGCGGACCCGCAGTACTACGCCACGGCGATGGGTGAACAAAGTGAAGTAGCGCTCGCCGACGGCACGGTCGTGCTGCTGGACTCGGGCACCCACCTCACGGCCCGTTTCGATGGGCGCCAACGCCTGCTCGAATTGGAGCGTGGGCGTGCGCAGTTCGTCGTGGGCCGCGATCCCGACCGTCCCTTCCTGGTCAAGGCCGGACAGACCAGCGTGCGCGACGTCGGCACCACGTTCCAGGTCGGCCACCGTGGCGATGTTGTCGAGGTGGGCCTGCTCGAAGGGCGCGTGGACGTGAGTGCGGCCAGTGGCAGCGCGACCACGACGCTGGCGCCGGGCGAGCAGGTCAGCGTCGACGCGCAGGGCCGTATCGGCCCGAAGGCGCCGCTCGACGTGGTCGCCGCCCGCGCGTGGCCGCAGGGCGACCTGGTGTTCAAGCAGCGTCGCCTGGACGAACTGCTGGCCGAGATGAACCGTTATTCGAAGCAACAGGTCCGCCTGGCCGATCCGGCACTGGGCGCGCTCACGGTGAGCGGCGTGTTCCACGCCGGTGACCAGGCCGCGCTCGTGGCGGTTCTGGAGCGTGGCTGGTCGCTGCGCGCCGAGCGCAAGAGCGTCGACGAGATCGTCCTGCACGCACGCGATCGTTAAAAATCCATTGCGTCGGCGGCGCGCGCTCTCGTATGGTGAGGCCTTCCAACCGCCTTCACCGTACGAATGGCCAGTAAGTTACGCCTTACCCTCGCCATCGTCGGTGCGTTGTCCTGGGCGTGCGCGGCTTGCCCTGCGTCCGCCGCCGAGCCGACCTCGCGGCAGGTCCGCTTCGTCATTCCCGCCGGGATGCTGGACCACGCGCTGCAGGCACTGGCGACGCAGGGACGCGTGCAACTCATGTACGCGCCGGACCTGGTCGGAACGCGTCGTTCGTCGGGCCTGCAGGCCAGCCTCTCCGCCGAGCAGGCGCTGGATGCGCTGTTGCGCGACACCGGCCTGCGCGCGGTGCAGGTCACGTCCAATGCGTTCCTGATTGAGCGCGCTCCCGCGCCCGTCGCGGCACGGCCGCCGCAGCCCGAACCCATACGCGAGCCTGTCGAACTGGCGACGGTCGAGGTCACCGGCACGCATATTCCACGCGCCTCCATCGACGTGGTGACGGCCGCGCCGCTGACCCGCATCAGTCGAGCGCAGATCGAGGCCAGCGGCTACCAGACGGTGTTCGAGCTGCTGAGCTACCAGCCCGGCATGATCAGCCATCATCCGGTCGACGTGGCGACCGATGGCGGCTTCCAGTCGCAGCAGCCGTTCGCTGCCGCGGCGACGACCAGCCTCTACGGGCTGGGGCCGCGCGCGACGCTGATCCTGATCGATGGCCGCCGCGTGGCGAACTACGGCCTGGCCTCGGCCGAGTTGGGCGGCCTGACCGACCTCAACGGCATCCCGCTGACGATGGTCGATCGCATCGAGATCATGCGGGGCGGCGCGTCGGCCATTTACGGCGCCGACGCCATGGCCGGCGTCATCAACATCATCCTGCGCAAGCAGCAGACGGGTGGCGAAGTCTCGGCGCGCTACGGGCTGTCGGAGCGCGGCGACGCGGAACAGCGGCGGCTGTCGCTGAGTTACGGCGAGCAGACCGATCGCGGCGGCAACTTCTTCCTCGGTGCCGATTACTTCCATCGCGACGCGCTGGAGGGAAGCCAGCGCGATTGGCGCACCGCCGACTTGAGTCGCCAGGGGTTGGCGGACCGGCGCATTCCGCTGGGTTATTTCAGCCTGTTCGACCTGGCGATCGTGCAGCCGGCCTGTCCCGACGACGTGCGTGATGCGGATGGGCAGTGCTTCCTCGATACGCCGCGCTACCTCACGCTACAGCCGGAGATGGAAAGCGCCGCGGTATACGCGCGCCTGCGCCAGCCGCTGGGCGAGACGCTCGAGTTCGACGGCTCGCTGCGACTGGGCCAGGTGCAACAGCGTCTGCAGGCCGCACCCTTGCACGGTTCGATCGCGCTGCCGCCCGGACATCCGGACGAAGTGCTCCCCGATATCCCGACGCTGCTGGACTACGCCTTCTTCGACGTCGGTCCAGTGCGCAGCCGCAGCAACTCGCAGAGCGCCGACGTCGACCTGGGCCTGTCGGGCCTGCTGCGGGAATGGCAGTGGCGCGCAAACGTGTCGCACCACCGCAACCGCGTCGACAACCAGATCGACGGGCTCATCAGCAACAGCGCGTTCTCGCAGGCCTTGTCGGACTACAGCTATCGCTTCAACTCGCCCGACAATCCGCCGCAGGTGCTGAGCGCGCTCTCGCCGCGCGTGGAAGTCGAAGGCGATGCACGATTCGACCAGTTCACATTCGCCGTCAATGGCCCGTGGTTTTCACTGCCGGGCGGCGAAACGCAGACCGCGCTGGGCGTGGAATGGTCGCGCGACGCGCTGCGCAACGAGCCCGACCCGCGCATGCTCGAAGGCGATATCGCGCTGGGCGCGCAGAAGAGCCGCCTCGACGATCATCGCTACAGTTCGGCCTTCTATGCCGAAATGAGCCTGCCGATCGCAACGTGGCTGCACGCGGACGCGGCGTGGCGCATCGACCATCGCCAAGGCTACGGCAGCGAATCCTCGCCGATGTTCGGCTTGAAGTGGACGCCGTTGGAAACGTTGACCGTGCGTGCCACTTCGGCCACCGGCTATCGCGCCCCGTCGCTGTTCGAACTGCGCCGGCCGAGCATCGGCGGTGGCACGCTGGAAGCCGTCGAGGCGACACCGGGCCTGGTGCCGTGCGGAATTCCGACGACGTTCCAGGGCGTGGATTACTGCCTCGTCACGCACGGCGCGATCGAGAATCCCAATCTGCAGCCGGAAACCTCGCGAAGCCACACGCTGGGCCTGGTGTGGGCGCCGACGGAATCGTTCGACCTGAGCATCGACCGTTTCCGCATCAATCGTCGCAACGAGATCGTCACCACCAATGCCGTCGCCGATCCGGAGGCCTTCCCGCTGTCGCTGGAACGCGACGAGCAAGGACTCTTGGTGGCGATCAACGACTACTTCATCAACGTCGGTCGCACGCAGGTGGCGGGCTGGGAATTGCAGTCCGAATACCGGCTCGACACACAGGCGCAAGGCCGCTTCACGTTCCGCCTCGCAGCGAGTTACCTGTCGCAGCTGGAACGTCAGTTGAGTCCGGATTTGCCGGCGCTGGACTACGCCGGTCACGGCTCGCCGAAGCGATCGGTGCTGGCGGCACTGGAGTGGATGTACGGGAACTGGGCGACGACGCTCAACGTACATCAGCTGGGACCGGTGGAAATCGCGGCGCCAGGCCGCCCCTGCGCGACGCTCAACGAACAGGCGGGCAAGTGCCGCACGCCTGCCTCGACGACGGCGGACGTCTATCTCGCCTATGGCGGGTTCGCCAACTGGCGTCTGTCGTTGAACATCGACAACGTCACCGACCGCGACCCGCGCAACTACGATCCGGCAAAGGGCGGTTACGACATCGCCTACGACGACCCGCGCGGCCGCTTCTATCTGCTCAGTGCCGCATACCGCTTCTGACGAGTGCGACCGCTTCGATCACGACGGCTCTCGCGCAGCGCCCTCAGCGCAGGTTGCGGTGGCCGAAGTGCCGTGGAACATCGCGAGTAGGACATGGCGCCAGGCCCTGGCAGGACCTCCAGCAGGCATTCCCGTTCGCGAAGCGGGGCGCCGGCGCGTGCCCGGGACGGCGTGGCGGCGGCCGCCAAAATATTTTTCGCGCCGGGGTAGGGGGGGAGCGATCGACCCGCGTTATGGAAGTCGTAACCGGATCAGGACGACGGATAAGGATGTCTCCGCGCCACGGATGGCGCACTTTTCCGGGCGATCGCGCAAGCGGTCGACCAGACATGCGTACCAGGACGGTGCGTATCCGGCGGGAACCACGGGACTCGCCGGTCCCGGACCGTAGCGGACCCTGCCGCTGCGATCCTTTCTGGAGAAGCCCCGGACGGCTTCTCCAGACCCTCCCCCGCGCGGCGCCATCCCCCGGTGCCGCGAAAAAAAAGGAAAAGGCCGCGATCGCTCGCGGCCTTTTTCTTTGCTCCGAAGAGGCGGTCGGCTTACGCCAGGCCGGCCTGCTTCATTACTTCAGCGGCGTAGTCTTCCACCACCTTCTCGATGCCTTCGCCGACGGCCAGGCGCTGCATGCCGACCACGTCCGCGCCGGCGGCCTTGACGGCCTGCTCGACGGTCTGGTTCGTGTCGAGCACGTACGGCTGGCCGTACAGCGTGACCTCGTTGACGATCTTGGCAATCTTGCCGCTGATGATCTTCTCCAGGATGTCGGCTGGCTTGGCCTTGTCCTTGTCGGACATCTTGGCCAGCTCGATTTCCTTTTCCTTCGCGACGAAGTCGGCCGGAACGTCGGCGGCCTTCACGTAGGGCGGGTTCATCGCGGCGACGTGCATCGCCAGGCCGCGGGCGAGGTCGGCGTCGCCGCCGTTGACCTCGACCAGCACGCCGATCTTGCCGCCGTGCACGTAGGCGGCGGTGTTGTTGGCGCCGTCGACGGTCGCCATGCGGCGGATCTGGATGTTCTCGCCGAGCTTGGAGATGGCAGCGGCGCGGGCTTCCTCGACGGTCTCGCCGGAAGCCAGCTTGGCGGCCTTCAGCGCTTCGACGTTGGCGGCGCCGGAGGCCAGGGCGGCCTGGGCGACGGCGTTGGCGAACGCGATGAAGTTCTCGTCCTTGGCGACGAAGTCGGTCTCGGAGTTGATCTCGACCAGCACGGCCTTGCCGCCGTCCTGCGCGACCGCGATGCGGCCTTCGGCGGCGATGCGGTCGGCCTTCTTGTCGGCCTTGGCCAGACCCGACTTGCGCAGCCACTCGGCCGCGGTGTCGATGTCGCCTGCGTTCTCGGTGAGTGCCTTCTTGCACTCCATCATGCCGGCGCCGGTGCGCTCGCGCAGTTCCTTGACCAGGGATGCGGTGATTTCAGCCATGGGGTACCTCGAAAAATGAGTAGGGCGGGCGTGTGCCCGCCTCGTGCGATTCGGATTCACGTGGGGGCATAGGCCCGGTCCACGCCAGAGCATCGATGCGGCCACGCAGGATCGCGCGGCCGCATGACGCGGGTCTTACTCGGCCGCTTCGGCCTTCTTGCCCGGAGCCTTCTTGGCCGGGGCGCGACGCGGAGCCTTGCGGTCGCCTTCCTCGGTCTCGGCAGCTTCGGCGAAGTCTTCCTCGCGCACGGACGCGGCCTGCGGGGAAGCGGCCTTGCCTTCGAGCACGGCGTCGGCGGCGGCGCGGGCGTACAGCTGCACGGCGCGGATGGCGTCGTCGTTACCCGGGATGGCGTAGTCGACCAGGGCCGGATCGTAGTTGGTGTCGACGACGGCGATGACCGGGATGCCGAGCTTCTTGGCTTCCTTGATCGCGATGTCTTCGTGGCCGATGTCGATCACGAACAGCGCGTCGGGCAGGCGGTTCATGTCCTTGATGCCGCCCAGCGAGGCTTCCAGCTTGTCGCGCTCACGGCGCAGGCCCAGCACTTCGTGCTTGACCAGCTTCTGGAAGGTGCCGTCGGTCTCGGCCGCTTCCAGATCCTTCAGGCGCTGGACCGACTGCTTCACGGTGCGGAAGTTGGTCAGCGTGCCGCCCAGCCAGCGCTGGGTCATGTACGGCATGCCGCAACGCTCGGCCTCTTCCTTGATCGCCTCGCGCGCGCTGCGCTTGGTGCCCAGGAACAGGATCATGCCGCGCTTCTGCGCCACGCCCGAGATGAAGTTCATCGCGTCGTTGAACAGCGGAACGGTCTTCTCGAGGTTGATGATGTGGATCTTGCCGCGGGCGCCGAAGATGTACGGACCCATCTTCGGGTTCCAGTAGCGGGTCTGGTGGCCGAAATGGACGCCGGCTTCCAGCATCTGGCGCATGGTGATCTGGGGCATTGCTTGAACTCCAAGGCATTGGAACCGTCCGCCGAAGGGTGATGGCGGTGCACCGGCGGGGCCGGGGCAGGGGTTCCGGGGTTGGGCCTCCCCGCAGCGTTCGTGGCCGAACCGGCTTCCCAGGCGGGATTCCGGCACCCCGGCACGACGTGTGGCTGCGGGTGTGTATTCGCCTGCTTCCGGACTGTCCGGATCGCTCTCGCCCTGGCGTGGGCGGCAGAACCGGCGGAAGGCCGGTCCTGAGCCGCGGAATTGTAGCGGCAACAGACTGTTACGGGCAAGTTCCGGGTTCGGCGGAGCCTGAACGGGCCGCGGATGGGCCATAATGTCGCCATGGCCATCACCATCAAAACCCCCGAAGAGATCGAGAAGATGCGCATCGCCGGCCGCCTGGCCGCCGAGGTCCTCCAGGTCGTCGCCCCGCACGTCAAGGCGGGCGTGACCACCGAGGAACTGGACCGCATCTGCCACGATCATATCGTCAACGTGCAGAAAGCGATCCCGGCCAACGTCGGCTACAAGGGATTCCCCAAGACCGTGTGCACCTCGGTCAACAACGTCATCTGCCACGGCATCCCGAGCGAGGCCAAGGTCCTGAAGGACGGCGACATCGTCAACATCGACGTCACCGTCATCAAGGACGGTTGGCACGGCGATACCAGCCGCATGTACGTGGTCGGCGAGGCGTCGGTCATGGCCAGGCGCCTGGTGGACGTTACCCGCGAGGCGATGTTCCGCGGGATCCGCACGGTCAAGCCGGGCGCGACCCTGGGCGATATCGGCGCGGCGATCCAGCAGTACGCCGAGGGCGAGCGTTTCAGCGTCGTGCGCGAATACTGCGGCCATGGCATCGGCCGCATCTACCACGAAGACCCGCAGGTGCTGCACTACGGTCGCAACGGCGAAGGACTGGTGCTCAAGCCCGGCATGACCTTCACCATCGAACCGATGATCAACGAAGGTTCGCGCTACACCAAGCTGCTGCCCGACGGTTGGACGGTGGTCACCAAGGACCGCAAGCTGTCCGCACAGTGGGAGCACACGGTGGTCGTCACCGACGACGGCGTGGACATCCTCACCCGCGTGCCGGGCGACGACAACGACCTATGACCGAAGCGCGTGCCGCCGTCGATGAGCCTTCGGCGGTGCAGGATGCCGTCCTTCGCGCGGCCGCCATCCGCAGCGCCGTCGCCAGCGTAGATGCAGGCCTGGCCCGGGCTTTCGACGCGGACCCCGGCGCGGACATCGATCGCCTGCTTGCCGCGCGCGCTGGCGCGATGGACACGCAGGTGCGTGCCGCATGGAACGCCTGCATCCCGGCCGATGCGCCGCTGGCGCTGTTCGCCATCGGCGGCTATGGCCGTGCCGAAATGTTCCCGCAATCGGACATCGATCTGCTCGTGCTGGCCGAACCCGAGGCGCAGGCCGCGCATGCCGATGCGCTGTCGCGTTTCGTCGCGCTGCTGTGGGATGGCGGTCTGCCGGTCGGGCACGCGGTGCGCTCATCCCTGCAATGCACCGAAGCCGCCGCCGACATCAGCGTGCTCACCTCGATGCTGGAAGCGCGACCGCTGATCGCGCAGGTCGAGCATCTGCACGCGCTGCAGGCGGCGATCGCGCCCAGCCTGGTATGGCCCGCGCGCGAGTTCTTCGCCGCCAAGCGCGAGGAGCTGCGCCTGCGCCACGCGCGCTACGAAGACACCGCCGACAATCTAGAGCCCAATCTCAAGGAAGGCCCCGGCGGCCTGCGCGACGTGCAGACGCTGCGCTGGATGGCGCTGCGCATCGTTGGCACGGGCGACCTGGAGTCGCTCGTCGCCATCGGTCAGTTCGGCGCGGACGAACTGGCCACGCTCGAACGCGAACGCCGCGCGCTTTCGCGCCTGCGCTTCGGCTTGCACCTCGTCGCCGGCAAGCGCGAAGAGCGGCTCCGTTTCGATTACCAGAAGCTGCTCGCCGAGCGCCTGGGCCACACCGACAACGCCGATAACCTTGCCGTCGAACAGATGATGCAGGGCTTCTACCGCAGCGCTGCCCTAGTGCTGCGCATCGGCGAGCGCCTGCTGCAACGGTTCGAGGAGCAGATCGAGGGCGAGCCCGCTTCGGTCGCGATCGATCACGCCTTCGAGCTTCGGCGCGACTATCTCGCCGCACGCGATCCGCACTGGCCGCGCGATGCTTACGACGTGTTCGCACTGTTCGCCGTTTGGGCCGCGCACGACGCGGTGCGCGGCCTGCATTCGCAGACGGCGCGCGCGCTGGCCGAATCGCTCTCCCGCGTGCCGGCGTTCCAGCAGGCAGAGCCTGCGTTGCGCGAGCGCTTCATGTCGCTGCTGCGTGGCCCGCATCCGGTGCACGCCCTGGAGCGAATGGCGCGACTGGGCGTGCTTGGCCGCTGGATCCCGGCGTTCGCCAAGGTGTCCGGGCGGATGCAGTTCGACCTGTTCCATGTTTTCACCGTGGATCAGCACACGCTGGCGGTGCTGCGCAATCTGGCGCGCTTCGCCTCGGGCATCAGCGATGAGCGTTTCAGCATCGCGCACGAAGTCTGGCCGCGATTGCGCAAGCCGGAGTTGTTGCTGCTGGCCGGTCTGTTCCACGACATCGGCAAGGGCCGCGGTGGCGACCACTCAGAACTCGGCGCGGACGACGCGCGCATCTTCTGCAGCGTAATGGGCCTGTCGCAGGCCGACACCGCGTTGATCGAGTGGCTGGTGCGCCACCACCTGCTCATGTCGGTGACCGCGCAGAAGCAGGACATCGCCGATCCGGAGGTGATCCATCGCTTTGCCGGCAAGGTCGCCGATCGCGAGCGGCTGGACCATTTGTACCTGCTCACCTGCGCCGATATCGCCGGCACGTCGCCCAAGCTGTGGAATGCGTGGAAGGACCGCCTGCTGGCGGACCTGTACACCGCCACGCGCCTGGCGCTGCGTCGCGGCCTGGAGCATCCCGTCGCCGGTAACGAACGCGCGGACGAGACCCGCGACGCCGCGCGCGCGATGCTCGCCACGCTGGGCTTCGGCGACGAGGAAGTCGACGCGTTGTACGCGCGCATGCCCGAGATCGGGTTCCTGCGCGGGCGGCCCGACCAGATCGCCTGGCAGGCCGCATCCCTGCGCGGCGTGGAGATCGGCGAAACACGCGTGCGCGCTCGCGCACTCGGCGAACACGCCGGTGCGATGGAAGTCTTCGTTCATTCGCCCGATCGCGACGGCCTGTTCGCGGCGATCGTCGCCACGCTCGACCGCGCCGGGCTGGCGATCCAGCAGGCGCGCGTGCTCGACGGCCCGAATGGCATGGTGTTCGACAGTTTCGAAGTCGTGCCGATCGACCCGCGTTGCCCGCCGGCGACGGACGAGGTGGAACAGCGCCTGGGCGCCGCGCTCGCCGGCGATCTCGATCGAATCAAGCCCGCACGACGCGCGCAGCCGCGGCACCTGAAGCATTTCCGCATTGCGCCCCACGTCGGCTTCGACACGCTCGATACCGAGGAAGGCACGCGGACCATGTTGAGCCTGGTGTGCACCGACCGGCCGGGCCTGCTCGCCAAGGTGACGCACGCGATCCGCAGCCAGGGCTTGCGCGTGCACGACGCGCGCATCGCCACGTTCGGCGAGCGCGCCGAGGACGTGTTCCAGATCACCCAATCCCATCACGACGGGCGCGATGGCGCGCTCGACGAAACGCAACGGCAGGCGTTGCGCGACGCGTTGCTCGCCTGCCTCGAAGGAGACTGTTGAATGGCTTTGCAGAAGAAGACCGCGCGCAAGACCGTCCGCAAGAAGGTCGCGCCGAAGGGGCCGGGTGTCGACGAACTCAAGTTCATGGTCGACAGCGCCTTCGAGCGTCGCGCGATGCTGACGCTGGACGAGATCGAGGGCTCCACCCGCCCGACGGTCGAGCGCGTGATCTCCGGCCTCGAAACGGGCGAGTTCCGCGTCGCCGAACCCGACGGCAAGGGCGGCTGGACGGTCAACGAGTGGCTGAAGAAGGCGGTGCTTCTGTATTTCCGCGTCAACGAGATGCAACTGGTCGACGGATCTCCCGCGCCGTTCTGGGACAAGGTCCCGGCGCGCTTTGAAGGTTTCGGCGAGTCCGACTTCCGCAAGCTCGGCGCGCGCGTCGTGCCGGGCGCCATCGCTCGCCGCGGTGCGCATATCGGCAAGGACGTGGTGCTGATGCCGAGCTTCGTCAACATCGGTGCGCACGTGGGCGAGGGCACGATGGTCGACACGTGGGCCACCGTCGGTTCGTGCGCGCAGGTCGGAAAGCATTGCCATCTGTCCGGCGGCGCCGGCATCGGTGGCGTTCTCGAACCGCTGCAGGCCAGCCCGACGATCATCGAGGATCACTGCTTCATCGGAGCGCGTTCGGAAGTGGTGGAAGGCTTCGTGGTCGGCCATCACAGCGTGATCGGCATGGGCGTGTTCCTGGGCCAGAGCACGCGCGTCTACAACCGCGCCACGGGCGAGATCACCTACGGCTACGTACCGCCGTATAGCGTAGTGGTGTCCGGCCAGTTGCCGGCGAAGGACGGCTCGCACTCGCTCTACTGCGCCGTCATCGTCAAGCAGGTCGATGCGAAGACGCGCAGCAAGACCAGCATCAACGAGTTGCTGCGCGGACTGGCGGAGTGACCGCGGCATGGCGACCACGCTCTACGGACTCAACAACTGCGATACCTGCAGGAAGGCCCGCAAGTGGCTCGATCGCTTCGGTATCGGTTACGCGTTCGTCGACTACCGCGACAACCGGCAGGCGCCGGACACGCTGGTGGAATGGAAGGACAAGCTCGGCGGCTGGGAGGCGATGATCAACAAGTCCTCCACCACTTGGCGCTCGCTGCCCGACACGCGCAAGACGCCGGGTTCCGACTCGGAATGGAAGCTGCTGCTCAAGGAATACCCGCAGCTGATCCGTCGCCCGCTGGTGGTCGCCGACGACGGCACCGTCATGCAGGGGTTCAGCGACAACGGCTTCAAGAAACGCTTCGGAGTGGGCTCCCTTGGCTGAGCATGCGAGCGACGCCAACGAAGTGCTCGCGTTGACCTGCGACCTGATCGCGCGTCGCTCGGTCACGCCGGAAGATGCGGGCTGTCAGGCGCTGATCGCGCGGCGCCTGGCCGCGGTGGGATTCCGCTGCGAACAGCTGCGTTTCGGCGACGTCGACAACCTGTGGGCGGTGCACGGCACGGAAGGCCCGACGCTGGTGCTGCTGGGACACACCGACGTGGTGCCCTCCGGGCCGCGCGAGATGTGGCACAGCGATCCTTTCGTGCCGGAGATCCGCGACGGCGTTCTTTACGGGCGTGGCGCGGCCGACATGAAGGGCAGCGTGGCGGCATTCGTCGTCGCGCTGGAACGTTTCGCAACGGCGCATCCCGACCACTCCGGACGCGTCGCGCTGCTGCTTACCTCCGACGAGGAGGGCGACGCGGTGGACGGCGTGCGCCAGGTCGCCGAGGTCTTTCGCAAGCGAGGCGAACGCATCGACTGGTGCATCACCGGCGAGCCATCGTCCAAGGCGATGCTCGGCGACCTGTTGCGGGTGGGACGGCGCGGGACGCTGTCGGCGACGCTCACCGTCATCGGCGTGCAGGGACACGTCGCGTATCCGGAAAAGGCCCGAAACCCGATCCACCTGGCGATGCCGGCGCTGGACGAACTGGCCGCGCGTGCCTGGGACAAAGGCTACGAAACCTTTCCGCCGACCAGTCTGCAGATCAGCAACATCCACGCCGGCACCGGTGCGAACAACGTGATTCCCGGTGAGCTGCAGGTGTTGTTCAACCTGCGCTTCAATCCGAACTGGCGCGCCGAGCAACTTGAACGCGAATGCGAGGACGTGCTGCGCCGGCATGGCCTGGAATTCCAGGTGCGCTGGCATCGCAGCGGCGAGCCTTTCTACACGCCCGAGGGCCCTCTGCGTGCCGCGGCGCGCGCCGTGCTCGGCCGCTACAACGGCGGCGTGCCGGAAGAGAGCACAGGCGGCGGCACGTCGGATGCGCGTTTCATCGCGCCACTGGGCGCGCAGTGCATCGAAGTCGGCCCCGTCAACGCGAGCATCCACAAGGTGGACGAGAACGTATCGGTAGCCGACCTGCAGAGGTTGCCGGCGCTGTACCGCGAATTGATCGAGCGGATGCTGCTGAACTGAGGCATCGAGACGGAGCGCATTGCATGCGCTCCGTTGTCATTGCCGCGCATGACGGCCTGGGTCCCGGCCTTCGCCGGGATGACGGTTTTCAAGGTCGATGCCGTTTCAGCGTGAGGTCTCAGGCGCGAGCGTCATCGTGTACCGCATCGCTCCGGGCAGGAACGGCGTCGGTCGGCCGTGCACCCAATCGTCGTGGCCAGCGCCCCAGAACGGCGACATCGGATGGCCGCTCTGGCCGCCCGGCATGTGGATGATGCCGTCGGCCTCGTGGCCCGGCGACACGACCATGCGCTCGGATGCACCGAAATCCGGTCCCTGCACGCGCGGCATGCCGCTGTCGCCGGGGAGCTCGTCCGACGCCATGCACAGCGACGGCTTCACGAATCCCGGCAATGCGCGCGAAAGCGGATGGCAGATCTTGGCCGTGTTGCGTTCGCCCCAGGTGCGCCGCGCAAGCGGGCCATCCGCGCGCAGTTCGTCGCGCACTTCACGCGCGGCGTCCTCGAACAGCGCCTCCCACGAGTTGAAGCGGCGCGGCAGCAGGTTGGTCGGGCGCTGCGTCACCAACGGCCAGGCGACACCTTCGAAGTGCGACAGGTTCGGCATCTCGAACGCATCGCCCAGGGCCGCATGCGCGGGTGCGGTCAGCCCGTCGAGCAGGCGGTCGTGCACCGCGAGCCGCCACGCGCGCACGATGCGGTAGCTGACCGAGTCGGCGCTCGCGCGGCCCTGCCACGTCGATGCGGCGCCCGACAATTCGTGCAGCGCCGGCGTTTTCGCAGCGGTGTCGCGCTCGCGCAGCAACTGCCACCAGCGGTGCAGGAACAGCGCCCGGTCGTCGAGCTGGATGGCGAGCAGGTCGCGTTCGGTGAAGCGGTCGCGCGCGAACAGGTCGTCGCGGATCTGCCTGGCGCGCGCACCGTTGGCGTAGCCGCCATCGCCCACGCGCGCCAGCAGCGCGCCGTCGACCACGCGCGAGTTCGCCGTCCACATGCGCTGCACGGTCCCTATCGGCAACTTGGCGCCGGACGCGGTGGTGATCGGCCACGGCGCGCAGGTGGCGGGTTCGATGACCTGGGTTGGCTCGCATCCCGGGCCGCGCTGTGGCACCGGCCCGAGCAGGCGCCAGGTGATGCGCCCCTGGGCGTCGCCAATGGCGAGGTTCTGCGCGGGAATCGCCGTGCGATCGGCCATTGGCAGCGCGTCGTCCAGCGAGCGGGCATGCAGGAAATCGGCAAGTCCCAGATTCATCGAGCCGGGCTCGTGCGCGGTCCAGCGCAATGCCAAGCCGCTGCCGTCCTTTTCGCGATGCAGGACCGGCCCCCACTGCGTCTCGTAGACCGGGAACTGGACATCGTCCGCACCCGCGACGCGGATGGTCTCGATGGTGCGCGTCGCGCCCGCGCAAGCGTCTTTGCCGCAGTCGGGCACACGCTTCCAGTCGAGCCAGTCGCCGTAGCTGTTGGTGAATCCCCATGCGATGTGGCCGTTGCTGCCCACGACGAGCGCGGGCAGGCCGGGCAGGGTGAAGCCGTTCGCGTCGACGCGCCGGTCCTGCGCACGCGTATCGGGATAACGCAGACGCGCGCGGAACCAGATGTTCGGCGCGCGCAGGCCCAGGTGCATGTCGTCGGCGACGATCGCGCGACCGTCGGCGGTGAGCTGCCCCGATACGGCGAAGTTGTTGCTGCCCACGTCCGAGCGCTCGGGCACGTCGGCCGGACGCGGGCCTTGCTGCATCGGCAGCGTGCGCAGATCGAGGACACCCGCACCGGGCAGCGCCGCGTCGCCACGCGGGCGCCCGGCGAGTGGCGCGTCCCAGCTCGTGCCGTCGTGCGCGAGCAGTGCGTACAGCGCCGGCGGCAAATGCGGCCTGATGCGCCACATCGCCAGTTCGCGCTCGTTGCGCGAGTCCTGCAGGTCAAAGTACATCGCGTAACCGGTCAGGGCCGAATCGGCCAGCGTCCACGGTTCCGGCTTCGCGCGCAGCAGCAGGTAGGGCCAGGGCCGCACCTTGAGCGCGGACACGCCGGCATTCACGCCATCGACGTAGGCCTGCGCCATGTCGCGCTTGTCGCCGAGGATCGCGTCGAGGCTGCGCGTCACCCGGGCGCGCATGCGATGCACGCGATGCGCCTTGTCCACGTCGATCGCGACCGGTCCGAACAACGCAGCCAATTCGCCCGCCGCGGTACGACGCAGCAGGTCCATCTCGAAGTAGCGCTCCTGCGCATGCACGTAGCCGAGCGCGCGCATCGCATCGATCTCGCTGGCGGCATCGACGGTGACCACGCCGTTCGCGTCGCGCTGGATCGACACCGGCGCGGACAGTCCGGGCAGGGCGACCTCACCTTCCAGTCGCGGCAGGCTGCCACGCAACAGCCACCACCCGGTCAGCACGAGCGCGAGCAGCACCAGCAGCAGCGCGATCAGGATGCGCTTGAACCACTTCTTCATCGGCGTTCGCCAGTTGGTTTCCCCGCATCGAGCTTATCCGATGAACGGCGGGCCCGGCATTGCCCACCCCCTTGCAAGCGGCGCCAGCGTGCCGCAGGATCGGGCCATGACCTCCGTCCAGGCCACCGCCTACGCCTCCATCGCCGCGCTCCGCGGCCGCTGCGCGTTTGGCCTGAACAATAACAACCGCAATAACGCCAGCCTCCCGCGGGCCGGTGATTAGCGCGCGTTCCAGACCGCACTGACACCACGAAGCCCGCGCCGAAAAGCGCGGGCTTCGTCGTTTCTGGCCATCCACTCCCGAACCACGACCCCGACCCACCCTCAAGGAAACCCCACCATGTGCTCCATCCTCGGCATCTTCGGCCTCCAGCCCGGCGACGACGTGCAGTCGCTGCGCCGACGCGCGCTCGAACTCTCGCAACGCCAACGCCACCGCGGCCCCGACTGGAGCGGCGTGTATCTCGACGATGGCGCAATCCTGGTGCACGAGCGCCTGGCCATCGTCGATCCGGCCGGTGGCTCGCAACCGTTGCGCTCGGCGGACGGGGCGCTGGTGCTCGCGGTCAACGGCGAGATCTACAACCATCGCGAGCTAAAGCAGTCGCTCGCGCAACCGTACGAGTTCCAGACCGGCTCCGACTGCGAGGTCATCAGCGCGTTGTACCGGCAGCGCGAGGACATCGCCGCCTGGCTCAACGCGCTCAACGGCATCTTCGCTTTCGCACTGTGGGATGGCGCACGCGACCGCTTCCTCATCGCGCGCGACCCGATCGGCGTGTGCCCGCTGTACTGGGGACACGATCGCGATGGCCGCCTTTGTGTCGCCTCCGAGATGAAGGCACTCGCCGACACCTGCGCGGACATCGCCCAGTTTCCACCTGGCCACTACTACGACAGCGAAGTCGGTGAGCCGGTGCGTTACTACCAGCGCCCGTGGCGCGAATACGCGGCAACCCAGGGCGTGGACGTGTCGAAGCAGGCGTTGCGCGAGGCGTTCGAACGCGCCGTGCATCGCCAGCTCATGAGCGATGTCCCGTATGGCGTGCTGCTCTCGGGCGGGTTGGATTCTTCGCTGGTTGCCGCAGTCGCCGCGCGCTATGCGCGCAAGCGCATCGAGGACAACGATGCGACCGAAGCCTGGTGGCCGCGCCTGCATTCGTTCGCCATCGGCCTGAAGGGCTCGCCCGATCTGGCTGCCGCCGAAGTCGCGGCCAAGGCGCTGGGCACCGTGCACCACGGCTTCACGTACACCTTCGAAGAGGGCCTGGATGCGCTGCCGGAAGTGATCCGCCATGTCGAGACCTACGACGTGACCACGATCCGTGCGTCCACGCCGATGTTCCTGCTTGCGCGGCGCATCAAGGCGATGGGCGTGAAGATGGTGCTGTCGGGCGAAGGCAGCGATGAAGTGTTCGGCGGCTATCTGTACTTCCACAAGGCGCCGGACGCGCGCGAATTCCACGAGGAAACCGTGCGCAAACTCGACGCCTTGCACAACTACGACTGCCTGCGTGCGAACAAGTCGATGATGGCGTGGGGAGTGGAGCCGCGCGTGCCTTTCCTCGACGTGGAATTCCTGGACGTGGCGATGCGCATGGACGCCGCGCACAAGATGGTTCGTCCCGGTCCGGACGGACGCCGTGCGATCGAGAAGGCGATCCTGCGCGAAGCATTCGAGGGGTATCTGCCCGATTCGATCTTGTGGCGGCAGAAGGAGCAGTTCAGCGACGGCGTCGGCTACGGGTGGATCGACGGCCTCAAGGCGCACGCCGAATCCCAGATCAGCGACCGGGTGTTCGCCGCCGCGGCCAGCCGATTCCCGGTGAACCCGCCGCAGACGAAGGAGGCGTACCTGTATCGTCATGTCTTCGAGCAGTTCTTCCCTGGCGTGGCGTGCGCGCAGACCGTGCCTGGCGGGAAGTCCATCGCCTGTTCCTCGCCCGCGGCGATCGCCTGGGACGCGGCGTTCGCGAAGAGCGCCGACCCGTCCGGGCGTGCGGTCGCGGGCGTCCACGAAGCGGCGTTGTAGGTCGGGCGTGCGGCGGAGCCGGCGTACGGCTTCGCCGCGGCGACTGCGACTGCGAGTGATTCCGATTAGAACGCGGCCGGGCGGGATCGGGCACCATGCACGCCTGGCAAGGAGGTTCCCCATGAAAGGCCATCCCGAAGTCGTCGACTACCTCAAGCAGTTGCTGCGCGGCGAACTGGCGGCGCGCGATCAGTACTTCATCCATTCCCGTCGTTACGAGGACATGGGGCTGATGTCGCTGTACGAGCGCATCGGTCACGAGATGCAGGAAGAGACCGAGCATGCCGATGCGCTGCTGCGTCGCATCCTGTTCCTCGAGGGAGATCCGGACATGCGGCCCGATGCGTTCGTCGCCGGTCACACGGTCGAGGAGATGCTGCAGCGTGACCTGGAAGTCGAATATCACGTGCGCGCCGCGCTGGCCAAGGGCATGGCGCTGTGCGAACGGCACGGCGACTACGTCAGCCGCGAGATCCTGCGCGTCCAGCTGCAGGACACCGAGGAAGACCACGCGCATTGGCTGGAGCAGCAGCTGGGTCTGATCAAGCGATTGGGCATCCAGAACTACCTGACAGCGCGTCTGGCACAGAAGCCGTCGGAAGAGTGACATCGAGGGGCGGCGCATGCCGGCCCCGTTTCGATTCGATCAACTCCGACGCTGCAACCGGTAGACCACCGTGTCCAGCGCGGTGACGCCCTCGTCGATGAACTTCTGCTGCGTCGCGAGGATGTCGCGGCGTTCGAGCGTCGTCACGTCCCAATCGCGCACGTAGAGTTCGCGCACTTCGTCTTCGACCACGCTGAAGGGCGGGCCGGCCTTGTCGTGCTGCGGATACTCCAGCGTGACGAGCAGGCCACGGCAGTGCGCAGGCAGTCGCGCATATAGCTCGCGCGCATAGCGACGGCGCAGTTCTTCGGGGAGCGCAATCAACGCGGCGCGGTCGAACACCGCATCGCACTCGCCCAGCAATGCTCCATCGAGACCGAACGCGTCGCCACAGATCAACTCGATGTCGCCGGCGCGGTAATGCGTGCCGTACTTCGATTCGCTGCGTTCCGGCGTCGCGCCGTGTTCGTCGAAGAAGGCCTCGATGGCGAGCCGCGACAGTTCCACGCCGAGGACGCAATATCCCTGCGCAGCGAACCACGCCATGTCGAGCGTCTTCCCCGCCAGCGGCACGAACACGCGCGCGCCCGGCGCGATGCCGAGCGACGGCCAGTGCTTGAGCATCAGCGGTGTCGGCGTGTCCTGGTGGAAGCCGATCTGGTTGTCCTGCCAGCGTTGATGCCAGAAGTCGGGGTTCATGAGTGATGCGTCTGTTGGATGGAACAGCCGGGACGACAAGCGGGTGAGGATGGCGACGACTTCCGTCGTCGCCATCGCAATCACTCCACCGCCAATCCTTCCACCTTCTGCCAGCCACGCGGCAGCAATCCGCCGCGCGTGGCGCGGGCGCCGAGGTACGTATCGAGGTCCTTGAACGACAGCGACATCGTCCGCGTCCCGGACTTCACCACCAAGGTCCCGCCGGGCGATACGACGGCGACGGCGACCACGCGCTCGGTGCCGAGCTTCGCCTTCGGAATGTCGATCAGCTTGTTGCCCTTGCCCTTGTCGAGTTCCGGCAATTCACCGACCGGGAACGAGAGCAGGTGGCCGACGTTGGTGACCACGGCGATGCGGTCCTGTTCGACGTTGAGGACTGGCGCCGGCTGCACGACCTTCGCACCTGGCGTGAGCGACAGCATCGCCTTGCCGGCCTTGTTGCGGCCGGTGAGGTTCTCGAAACGGGTGACGAAACCGTAGCCGTGGCTGGAAGCGAGCACGAAGCGGGTGTCGTTGTCGCCGCTGGCCAGCGCCTGGAACGACGCACCCGGCGCAGGCGAGAATCTACCGGTGAGCGGTTCGCCATTGCCGCGCGCGGACGGCAGCGAATGCACCACGGTCGAATACGCGCGGCCGGTCGAATCGAGGAACGCCACCTGCTGCGTGCTGCGGCTCTTCGCCGCCGCCAGCAATTCGTCGCCGTCGCGATAGCTCAGCGCGGCCGCGTCCACGTCGTGGCCCTTGGCTGCACGCACCCAACCCTTTTCGCTGATGACGACCGTCATCGGCTCGCTGGCGACCAGTTCGGTCTCGCTCAGCGCCTGCGCAGCACCGCGTGCGACCAGCGGCGAGCGGCGAGCATCGCCGAACTTCTTGGCGTCGGCGATCAACTCGTCCTTGATCAGCTTCTTCAACTTCGCCTTGCTGTCGAGCGTGGACATGATGCGTTCGCGCTCGGCCTTGAGTTCCTCTTCCTCGCCGCGGATCTTCATCTCTTCCAGGCGCGCGAGCTGGCGCAACTTGGTTTCGAGGATGTAGTCGGTCTGCTCTTCGCTCAGGTCGAAGCGATTCATCAGCACCGGCTTGGGCTCGTCCTCGGTACGGACGATGCGGATCACTTCGTCCAGGTTGAGGAACGCGACCAGCAAACCTTCCAACAGGTGCAGGCGACGCTCGACCTTGTCCAGGCGGTGCTTGAGGCGCAGCGTCACCGTGTCGGTGCGGAAGGACAGCCATTCGGCCAGCAGCGCCTTCAGTCCCTTGACCTGCGGGCGGCCGTCGCGGCCGATGATGTTGAAGTTGACGCGGAAGCTCTTCTCCATGTCCGTCGTGGCGAACAGGTGGCCCATCAGCTGTTCCGCATCGACGCGGTTGCTTCGCGGCACGAGCACGATGCGCGTCGGGTTGGCGTGGTCGGACTCGTCGCGGATGTCCTCCAGCCACGGCAGCTTCTTGGCGCGCATCTGCGTGGCGATCTGCTCGATCACCTTGCCTGGGGAGGTCTGGTAGGGAAGGGCGGTGATGACCAGGTTCGGGCCATCCTTCTCGTAGATTGCGCGCGCACGCACGCTGCCCAGGCCCGTTTCGTACATCTGTTGCAGGTCGGCGGCGGACGTGATGATCTCCGCCGCCGTCGGGTAATCCGGCCCGCGCACGTGTTCGCACAGGTCGCGCGTGGTGGCGTCGGGATCGTCGAGCAGGCGCACGCAGGCGCTGACGACTTCGTTGAGGTTGTGCGGCGGCACGTCGGTCGCCATGCCCACGGCGATGCCGGTGGTGCCGTTGAGCAGCAGGTGCGGCAGGCGTGCCGGCATCCACGAGGGTTCTTCCAGCGTGCCGTCGAAGTTCGGCGTCCAGTCCACCGTGCCCTGGCCGAGCTCGCCCAGCAGCACTTCGGCGATCGGCGTCAGCTTGGATTCGGTGTAGCGCATCGCCGCGAACGACTTGGGATCGTCGGTCGAACCGAAGTTGCCCTGGCCCTCTACCAGCGGATAGCGGTACGAGAACGGCTGCGCCATCAACACCATCGCCTCGTAGCACGCGCTGTCGCCGTGCGGGTGGTACTTGCCGATGACGTCGCCGACGGTGCGCGCGGACTTCTTCGGCTTGGCGGTGGCGTTGAGACCCAGCTCGCTCATCGCATAGATGATGCGGCGCTGCACCGGCTTGAGCCCGTCGCCGAGGAACGGCAGGGCGCGGTCGAGCACCACGTACATCGAGTAATCGAGGTAGGCGCGCTCGGCATATTCGCGCAGCGGAATCTGTTCGAAGCCGTGGAAAGCCGGACGGACGGTGTCGTTCATGTAGCGGTGCGGACCAGAAATGAGTCGTGGATGCCGATGATTCTAGCGGCGTGCCGTGGCCGTGGCCCGACACGCCGGCACGGTTCAGCGGTGCGGTTCGCCAGCGGCTTCAGGCTGGTAGCGGATCGACAGCACGTGCAGACGGATGGTGCGGCCGCCCGGGACCGGCCATTCGATGGCGTCGCCCACGCGCAGGCCGAGCAGCGCGCTGCCTACTGGCGCGAGGATCGAGACCTTCTCCGCGCTGCCGTCGGCATCGCGCGGGAAGACGAGCGTGAGTTCGTGTTCCTCGCCGCTGGTCTCGTCGCGGAAGCGGGCTGTGGAATTCATGGTGATCACATCCGGCGGCAACTCTCCCGGCTCGACGACCTGGGCGCGCTCGAGCTCGGCCTCAAGCGCGGAAGTGTCGACTGCCTGCGCGGCCGGCGTTTCCAGCAATGACTCGATACGCTCGACGTCCAGGCGCGACATCAGCAGCGGCGGGGGGGTAGGAACGGACATTAACGGCTCTCCAAAGCAGCGCGGGCGCCGCACCGGGTGCGTCGCCCGCAGACGAAAGATGTCTTGGGACCATAGCCCCGAACGGGGCGGGGCTTCAAGCCGATAAAGCCGAAGCGGCGGTTGGCGGTGGGGCTATTGTGAAGCGGCTGGCGTTGACGGCATCGAATGTGAAAATTTTCGTGGCGAGGCGTTGACAAGGAGGCCGCCGCGCCGCAACATACGCGGCCTCGCACGGCTCAACACCGACGCGATGCCCAGGTGGCGGAATTGGTAGACGCACTAGTTTCAGGTACTAGCGGGTAAAACCGTGGAGGTTCGAGTCCTCTCCTGGGCACCATTACATAGCCGGTCGAAGCAGCATCCGACCGGAATCGATAACCCGCCAATCGGCGGGTTTTTCGTTTCTGCGCTCCGGCGACGCAGGCGTGCGGGCCTTGATCCCGCGACGCCGTATTCATGCCGATGTGCGACCATCCCTGAATGAGCAGAAAGACCCCGAGCCGCGGCAAGTCCGGTTCCAAATCCGCAGCGCCCAAGAGCGCATCGAAGAACGCGGGCGCATCCCGCCCCACCCAGTCCGGTGGCAAGAGCGCCGCCCACAAGCCCGCCAAACGCCCCGGCTGGATGCCCGAACCTCCGCCCGCGGGCGGCCGTACGCCGCAGCGCACCGGGCGCGGTCCGGTAAGCCACGGTTCGACCTTCCACGACCCCCACGCCGAGCGCGAGGCCGCCCGCTACGAGCAGCCCATTGCCAGCCGCGAAGTGATCCTGCAGATGCTGGTGCAGGCCGATGGCCCCCTGCCGGCCGAGGAGCTCGCGCAGCGCCTGGGATTGGCCGAGCCCGACCGTTTCGATGCGCTGGGCAAGCGCCTGGGCGCGATGGTGCGCGATGGGCAACTGCTGCGGAACCGAATGGGCGAATTCCTGCCGGCGCAGCAGCTCGACCTGCTGCCCGGCGTGGTCATCGCCAATCCGGACGGTTTCGGTTTCCTGCGCCTGGAAGCCGGCGGCGACGACCTGTTCCTGCCGCCGATGGAAATGCGCAAGGCGATGCACGGCGACCGCGTGCTCGCGCGCGTCACCGGCGTGGACCGCCGCGGCCGCCGCGAAGGCGCGATCCTGCGCGTGCTGGAACGCCGCCTCAATCGTCTCATCGGCCGCTTCTGCCTGGAGGCGGGCATCAGCTACGTCGTGCCCGACGATCGCCGCATCCAGCGCAACGTGCAGGTGCCGCCGGACGAGCGGCTGGGCGCACAGAACGGCCAGCTGGTCGTGGTCGAACTGATCGACGCGCCGAACGAGCATGGCCCGCAACGCACACCGATCGGTCGCGTGCTGGCGGTGCTGGGCGATCGTCTGACGGCCTCGCTCGCGGTGCAGGCGGCGATCCACGGGCACGAGATCCCGCACGAGTTCCCGCAGGCGGTGCTCGACGAGGCTTCCGACGTGCCGCTGACCGTGCCGGCTGACACCGCCGCGCAACGCGTCGACTTGCGCCAGCTCCCGCTCGTGACCATCGACGGCGAAGACGCGAAGGATTTCGACGACGCCGTCTATTGCGAACCCAACCGCGAAGGCTTCCGCCTGGTCGTCGCCATCGCCGACGTGTCGCACTACGTGCGCCCCGGCACGCCGCTCGACGAGGAAGCGCAAAAGCGCGCTACGTCCGTCTATTTCCCCGGCTTCGTCGTGCCGATGCTGCCGGAGACGTTGTCCAATGGCATCTGCTCGCTCAACCCGAAGGTCGATCGGCTGTGCTTCGTCTGCGACATGCAGGTGGATCGCGAGGGCCAGGTCACGCGCTCGAAGTTCTACGAAGCGGTGATGAATTCGCACGCGCGCCTGACTTACACGCAGGTGTGGAACGCGGTCGGCGATGTGCCGCAGGACGCCAGGGACGAGGCGATCGCGCAGATCGGACCGACGCTCCTGCCCAACGTGCAGCAGCTGCATCAGCTCTACCAGATCCTGTCGAAGGCGCGCGAGCGGCGCGGCGCGATCGAATTCGAGTCCAGCGAAGTGCGTTTCGTGCTCGGCCCGACCGGCGAAGTCGTGCAGGCCGGCATGCTCCAGCGCAACGATGCGCACAAGCTGATCGAGGAATGCATGATCGCGGCCAACGTGGAGGCGGCGAAGTACCTGCTCGCCAGCCACGTGCCGTCGCCGTTCCGCATTCACGATCGCCCGCCGGAACAGAAGTACGCGGACCTGCTCGAGTTCCTGAAGGAGTTCAAGCTGCGCATGCCGCCGTGGGGCCGCGTGGAGCCACGCGATTTCACCGCGCTGCTGAAGAAGATCCGCGAACGGCCCGACGCGACGCTGCTCGAATCGGTGCTGCTGCGCAGCCAGTCGCTGGCGGTGTATGCGCCGGACAACGTCGGCCACTTCGGCCTGGCGCTGGAGGCGTACACGCACTTCACCTCGCCGATCCGCCGCTATCCCGATCTGCTCGTGCACCGCGCGATCAAGTACGCGCTAACCGGCGGCAAGCCGGAGAAGTACCGCTATTCGCCCAGCGAGATGGCGGCCCTCACGCTGCAGTGTTCCGAACGCGAGCGCCGCGCCGACGAGGCCGAGCGCGAGGTCGACGAGCGCTATCGCGCCGCGTGGATGGAACAGCACGTCGGTGGCGAGTTCGACGGCGTGATCAGCGGCGTGACCAGCTTCGGCCTGTTCGTCGAGCTGGACGAGTCCAAGGTCAACGGCCTGGTCCACGTGACCCAGTTGCCGCACGACTATTACCACTTCGATCCGATCCGCAAGACGCTGGCCGGCGAACGGACCGGGCGCGAGTTCCGCCTCGGCGACCGCGTCCGCATCGTGGTGATGAAGGCCAGCGTCGAGGACCGCAAGATCGACTTCCGCCTGGTCGAAGAGCGCGGCGTGAAGCCGCCTGCGCCGCGCGGACAGCCGGCGAAGCGGGTGAAGCAGAAGTACTGAGGCCGGCCGTCGGGCTGGGCCCGCGAAAGCGGAATCGGGCACGAAGCTGTCATCCCCGCCTTCGCGGGGATGACAGGCGATTGGCGAACAGGCCCTTTTCGCCACACATCGCACAAAGCACTGGACCTGCGCCGTCGCGCGCCGGACGATATGGCCTTTCCGGGCGCGATCGCGCCCACCGATTGGAAGCAAGATGAGCCAGAAACAATGGATCGCCGGCATCAACGCCGTGTCGGCGGCCCTTGCGCACGACGCCGAACACGTGCGCGAGGTGCTGATCGAGGCCGGCGCGAAGAATCCGCGCATCACCGAGATCGAGAGCAACGCGCGCCGCCTCGACATCGACGTGCGTCGCGTCGCCACGCAGGCGCTCGACGGCGTGGTGGGCAACCTGCGCCACCAGGGCGTGGTCGCGCGCTACGCCGCCGCCAAGACCTGGGACGAGAACGAGCTGGAGGGCCTCGTCGAGGCCGCGCAGGGCCGCGCCCTGCTGCTGATCCTCGACGGCGTGCAGGACCCGCACAACCTCGGCGCCTGCCTGCGCAGCGCCGCGGCGGCCGGTGCGACGGCGGTAATCATTCCCAAGGACAAGTCGGTGCAGGTCAACGCGACCGTGCGCAAGACGTCCGCCGGCGCCGCCGACAGCGTCGCGGTGATCCCGGTGACCAACCTGGCCCGCACGATGCGCGATCTGCAGAAGCTCGGCGTGTGGCTGTACGGGCTGGCCGGCGAATCCGAGACGTCCCTCTATTCGCTGGACCTGAAGGGCAACGTCGGCCTGGTACTCGGTGGCGAGGCCGACGGCCTGCGCCGGTTGACGCGCGAGAACTGCGACCAGCTGGTGCGCATTCCCATGCCGGGATCGGCGGCCGCGGGCGTGGAAAGCCTGAATGTCTCCGTGGCGACAGGCGTGACCTTGTTCGAAGTCGTACGCCAGCGGGGTTGAGGGGTGCGCGAACTGGCCGATAACGCCAGCGTCTGAGGTCGGATCGGGGCGGTTCGGGGATGGGGGCAATCGAAAGACGCGGGGGACGTCGGGGCTGGCGGCGATGGTTCGTCGCGTGCGCCGCGTGGCTTCCCACCGTGGCGATGGCCGTCGCCGGCCCGCCGCCGCTGCGCGACTACGTCATCGACGGCTGGAGTTCGCGCAACGGACTGCCGCACAACTCGTTGCGCGACATCGCGCAGACGCCCGAGGGGCACCTGTGGTTCGCGACCTGGGAAGGCGCGGTCCGCTACAACGGCATCGACTTCACCGTGATCGGGCGCGGCACGTCGCCGGGCTTGCGCGACAACGGCGTGGGCTCGCTGTATGTCGACCCCGACGGCCGCCTGTGGCTCAGCGATTCGCGCGGCAATCTCGGGCGAAAGCAGCCCGACGGCCAATGGCGGTTCTTCGAGCGCGGCGCGGACTGGCCGCAGGCGTTGATCCACGACATGACGATGGACCGCCAGGGCCGCCTCTGGCTGCTGTTCGAGAACCACGGCCTGGGCCGGCTGGATCGCGACGACCGCTTCGTCTATTTCCCGCCGCCGCCGGGCATCCCGTTGCCGGCGAGCTTTCCGCGCATGGCCATCGATGGCGAAGACCGCATCTGGGTCGGCACGATGGATGGGCTGGCGATTCGCCAACCCGACGGACGCTGGCAACGCGCGCCGGCCCGCTGGGATCTTCCACGCGGACTGGTGTGGCCGTATCTCGCGCCCGATGGCGCCGTGTGGCTAGCGGCGGGTGAGCGTGTCTACCGGATGCGCGGCGGCAAGGCCGAGCTGTTCCGCCTGTTTCCCGGCGTGGGCCATTTCACCGCGATGTTGCGCGACCGTAACGGCGATCTGTGGCTGGGCACCGAGAACCACGGCCTGCTGCGGGTCGGGTCGCACGGCGTGGAGCGCCTGCCGGCCGGCGACGTGCTTCCCAACGGCCGCATCGCCAGCCTGCTGGAAGACGCCGAGGGCAACATCTGGGTGGGCGCGAACGGCGGCCTGTTCCGCCTTCGCGAAACCCTCTTCAGCGCCCTAACGCATCGAGATGGCGTGTCCGGCGAGTACATCCGCGCGGTGTTCGAAGACCGCGACGGCACGCTGTGGGTCGGCGGCGGGGGCGGGTTGGATCATGTCGAGTCCGACGGACGCATCCGCCGTATCGACGTAGCCCGCGACGTGCACAGCGACAACGGCGATGCGTTGTCGGTGTTGAGCATCGCCCAGGGCCACGACGGCGATCTCTGGGTGGGTACCTTCGCCGACGGCGTGTTCCGGCTGCGCGACGGCCGCCCGCTGCGCCGCTATTCGCAAGGCGAAGGCGTGCCCAGCGGGCACGTGCGCGCGATCGCGGTCGACGATGCCGGCATCGTCTGGGCCGGCACGCGTCGCGGCGTGGTGATGCTCGGCGAGACCGGCGCGACGACCCCGACCGTCCTGGGATTGCCGCAAGGCCTGATCACCGCGCTGGCCAGCATCGACGGCGCGCTGTGGATCGGTTCGGTCGAAGGCGCGCACGTGCTGCGCGGCGATCGCGTCGAACGCGTCGATGTCGGCGCGATGGGCGGCGCGCGCTCGGTGTTCGGTTTCCAGGCGGTCGGCAAGGACATGTGGATTTCCACCGACCGCGGCCTGTACCGCTACCGCCGCGGTGCGCTCGGGCGCGTCGGCCTGGAACAGGGCTTGCCGGTCGATGCCGTGTTCCAGCTCGTGGCCGATCGCGCCGGTAATGCCTGGGTGACCAGCAACCGCGGCGTGCTGCGCATCCGCATGGAGGCGCTCGATGCGGCCGCCGACGGCCGCGCGACGCCGGTGCAGAGCGAGCGTTATACCGAGAGCGACGGCCTGCCCAGCGCGCAGGCGAACGGAAGTTCGGCGCCGTCGGCGATACTGCGTCGCGACGGCAGCGTGTGGCTGGCGACGGCGGCGGGCGTGGCGTCGGTGCATCCATCGCGCATGCAGCGCTACCTCGACCGCACGGCGCCGCCGACGGTGATCGAGCGCGTGCAGCTGGACGGCCGCGACGTGCCGTTCGATGCGCGCGCCTCGCTGCCGGGCGGCAAGCGCATCAGCGTGTCCTATGTCGGCTTGAGTTACGTGATGTCCGACCGGATCCGTTATCGCACGCGCCTGCTGGGTTTCGACCCGCAGTGGATCGAGCGCGAGCGACAGCGCAACGTCGAGTTCATCGGCCTGCCGCCCGGCGACTACGTGCTGGAGGTCGCCGCGGCGCATCCGGGCGGACCGTGGACGTCGCGAACGGCGAAGTGGTCGTTCAGCGTCGAACCGCTCTGGTGGCAACGCCATGAGGCGCGCGGTGCGTTGGCGGTGTTGCTGCTGGCCGCGCTGTGGGCGCTGTATCGCTACCTGCTCAATCGCTACCGCACCAAGAACCTGCGCCTGGCGAAGCTGGTGAACGAGCGCACGCGCGACCTGCAGGCGCAGGCCGAACGCCTGATCGCCATCGACCTGGAACGCACGCAGTTGCTCGAACGCGTGCGCGAACAGGCCGTCGCCTACGAGCGCCAGGCCCGCGAGGACGCGCTTACGGGTCTTCCGAACCGGCGCCGCTTCGACGAAGTGCTCAAGCGCGACATGGCCGTGGCGCAGCGCGCCGGGCATCCGCTGTGTCTGGCGCTGATCGATCTGGACCATTTCAAGCGCATCAACGACACGCACTCCCACGCGATAGGCGACGCGGTCCTGCGCGATGCGGCGAAACTGCTGGCCGTCGACAGCCGCGCGGCGGACCTGCTCGCGCGCCTGGGTGGCGAGGAGTTCGCGCTGCTGTTGCCTGATACCACGATGGACGAAGCCATCAACATCTGCGAACGCATGCAGGAGACTTTCCATTCGCACGGCGAATGGGCGGGCGTGCCCGATTTGTACGTCACCTTCAGCGTCGGCGTCGCCGAATGCCGCACCGACGACACGCCCGCGCGCCTGACCGAACGCGCCGATGCGGCCATGTACCGCGCCAAGAAACAGGGCCGCAACATCATCTGCGTGGACGCCAATCCGCCGGGTCAGCGTCTGTAGAGGTTCCGCGCGGACGCGTGTGAAACAATCGCATCGCTTCAGGAAGCGGGGACGACCCCGCCTCTCCACCTCGCCCGGGGACGGCCCCATCAGCACGTTGGAGAAGTTGCCATGCCCTGGATCATCCTCGTTCTCGCCGGCCTGTTCGAAGTGGGCTGGGCTATCGGCCTGAAGTACACCGACGGTTTCACCAAGCTGTGGCCCACGCTGGGCACGGTCGCCGCGATGGTCATCAGCCTCGGGCTGCTCGGCATCGCCATGAAGTCGCTGCCGGTCGGCACGGCGTACGCGATCTGGGTCGGCGTCGGCGCCGTGGGCACCGTGATCCTGGGCATCGTGCTGTTCCAGGAACCGATGAACGCACTGCGGATGGTCAGCGTGGGGCTGATCGTCGCCGGCCTGATCGGGCTGAAGCTCGCCTCGCCCTGACGGACCAGAACGGCCCGGCATTGCCGGGCCGTTCCGCGTTTGCGGGCGGGTTCCGGTCGATGTGATTGGTTCGTGCCGCACCGGTCCTGCGGGGGGACTTCCGGGATGTCGGCGGATGCCGCATCGTGGCCGGACGGGAAAGGGGATGAGCATGGACGAGCGTGTCGGTCGAGACGGGGACACATCCGGTGGGTGACTGGTTCCTCGCGCGCAATGCCGTCGAGGTCATGGCGATCGGCGTGCTGTATTTCGCCGTCCTCTATTTCGCCAGCGCCGGCCTGACGTGGTGGCTGACGCATTGGTTGTGCCCGCGGCTGCGCTTCGGTCGCGTGCTGGACGCCCGGACGCTGCCCACCGCCCAGTTGCGGCGTGAAGTGGCGTCCTCGCTCGTTTCCATCCTCGTGTTCGGGCTCGGTCTCGTCGTTCCCTGGGGGCTGCTGCGCCTGGGATGGGCGGGCCTGGCGAGCGATCCTCCGGTCTGGCGAATCGGTGTCGAACTCGTCGTCCTGTTCCTGTGGAACGAGTTCCACTTCTACGTGAACCACCGCCTGCTGCACACGCGGTGGCTGCGTCGATTCCACGGCGCGCACCATCGTTCGGTGGTCGCCACACCGTTTTCCACTTATGCCTTCCATCCGGTGGAAGCGGTGATGCTGGGAAGCGTGCCGCTGCTGCCCATGCTCGTGCACGACTTCAGCTTCTTCGCGCTCGCATGCCTGCCGGTGATGAGCATCGCGCTCAACAGCCTGGGCCATGCGAACTACGAATTCAGCCGGCACGCGCCCGCACGCGGCTGGCTGGGCGCAACCCGCCGGCATCACCTCCACCACGCGCGCAGCCGCGGCAACTACGGCTTCCTGCTCGAGGTGTTCGACCGGGCGTTCGGCTCGATCCTCGCGCCCGCCAGCGAACCGGCGCGACCCGCTGCGTCCGAACGGAACCGCGCGGCATGAGCGAGACCGTCGATCCGTCGCCGTCGTTGGGCGCGCTGCGCCACCGACGCGACCTGCAAAGCCTCGCTTACCTGATCGCTTCGCCGCTGGTCATGGCCTGGCAGTGGTGGCATGGCTTCGACGCCGCGCTGTATGCGCTCACCCTGTTCCTGTCGGTGGGCGTGAGCGTGATCCACCACAACCACGCGCACCTGCCGATGTGGCGCGGGCGCTGGCGCAATCGCCTGACGGACCTGGCCATCACCGTGCTGCAGGGGCACCCGACGTTCGTCTTCCATCCGGCCCACAACCGCAACCACCACCGTTTTCGACACGGGCCGCGGGACGTCGCACGCACCTGGCGGTTCGGCGATCACAACCATCTGCCGGGTTGGCTGCTGCATCCGCTGCAGGCGTCGTTCGTCGTTTACCCGCTGGTGCTTGGCTGGTTGCGCGGCCTGCGCCGGCGCGCCCCGGGCGTGTTGCGCTGGTACCTGCTGCAATACGCGTTGTGGCTGGTGTCCTGGGCGCTGTTGCTTCTGGCCGATCCCGGCAAGGCGCTGGCCTTCGTGATCGCGCCGCAGCTGTTCGGCCTGCACTGGCTGCTGGCCGCGAACTACCTGCAGCACGCGCACGCCGACGACCGCTCGCGGCTGGACTACGCGCGCAACTTCGAGGGCGCGATCAACCCGCTCCTGTTCAACATCGGCCTGCACACGGCCCACCACGAACATGCCCGCGCGCACTGGTCCGAACTGCCGCGCCTCCATGCGCGACATCGCGAAAACATCGACGCGCGACTGCTGGAGCGCGGCTTCCTTTCCTACGCCGTGCGGGTGTTCCTGCTCGGCCCGTTCCTGGCGCGCTGCCGTACCCAGTCGCTGCGCGCGCGATACGGCCATTCCCCAGACATGGAGCATTAATGCCCACCCGTTTCGAACGCATCTGGATCCAGGGCAGCGGCCGTTTCCTGCCCGGCGCGCCCGTCGACAACGAGGCGATGGACGCCTACATCGCACCGCTCAACCGCATTTCCGGCCGGATCAAGCGCCGCATCCTGGCCGAGAACGGTATCCTCCAGCGCCATTACGCCGTGGATGCGCAAGGTCGCACGTTGCATTCGTGCGCGGCGATGGCGGCCGCGGCGATCCACGACTGCCTGGACCAGGCGCACCTGTCGCTCGACCAGGTCGGTCTGCTCGCCTGCGGCACGTCCGGCGGCGACGCGCTCATGCCGGGATTCGCCTCGATGGTGCAGGGCGAGCTGTCGGCCCCGCCCATGCAGACGTTTTCGAGCCATGGCATCTGCGCGTCCGGCGTGGGGGCGTGGGAAAGCGCCGCGGCGGCGATCGAACTGGGTTCGCATCGCCATGCGCTGGTCGCAGCCGCGGAGATGCCGTCGCGATTGTTCAAGCGTTCGCGCTATGCCGCGCGCGATTACGACGCCGACTTCGATGCGCATTTCCTGCGCTGGATGCTGTCCGACGGTGCCGGCGCGATGCTGCTCACCTCCGATCCGCGCACCGGCGAGGGCGTGCGCCTGCGACTGCGCTTCATCCACCAGCGCTCGTTCTCCGGCGACTATCCGGTCTGCATGCAGCTGGGCCTGACGCCGGATCGCGCCAAGTCGCATCTGGACTACGCGTCGTGGCGCGAAGCGGAGGAAAGCGGCGCGCTGTTCCTGCGGCAGGACATCCGCCTGCTGCCGCATTTGTTCGACATCGGCGTGCACGAATACGCGCGCCTGGCGCACGAAGGCTGGATCGACGTGCCGCGCATCGACCACTTCCTGTGCCACTACTCGTCGGAACGGTTCGCCCCCGTCGTGGACGAGCTGATGCACAAGGCCGGGCTGGCGATTCCGCGCGAGCGCTGGTACAGCAATCTCACCCAGCGCGGCAACACCGGCGCCGCGTCGATCTTCATCATGCTCGACGAGTTCCTGCGCACGCGCACGCTGGTGCCGGGCGAGCGGATCCTCTGTTTCGTGCCGGAATCCGGTCGGTTCACCGTATCGTTCGCGCTGATCGAGGTGGAGGCCGCCGATTCCACGACCGATGCGCAGCCAGTGCACGTGCCCAAGTCGATGCTTGTGGACGCGGCTGGCCATGGCGGGGACGATCTCATCGCCGCCCCGCACGACCCCTCGCAGGCGCCGCGCGAACTGCGTCACCTGCTCGGCGAACTGGCGTCGATCTGGCACGACTACCGCTCGCGTGCCTGGCGCACGCCGGTGATCCGCAAGCTGCGCGAACGGCGTTTCGAACTCACCGATTACCTGCGGTGGATGGAGTGCTGGATTCCGCAGGTGCGCGAAGGCAGCCGCTGGATGCGCGAAGGCGCCGCGTCGGTGCGCGCGCCTTTCGAGGAGCTGGCCGCGCTGATCCAGACGCATGCCGGCGACGAGCAGGACGACTTCATGATCCTGTTCGAGGACTACCGCAAGGCGGGCGGCGAGGTCGGCGACATCGACTGGCTGCGCCGCAATCCCGGCGGCGAAGCGCTCAACGCCTACCTGCATGCGCTGGCCGCAACGCCCAATCCGCTGGGCCTGCTCGGCGCCATCTACATCATCGAAGGCACCGGCCAGCGCATCATCCCGGCGCTGCTGCCGCTGATGAAGGCGGGACTCGACCTTCCCGCCGACGCGTTCCGCTTCCTCGAATACCACGGCGCCAACGACGAGCATCACCTGCTGCGCTGGCTGCGTGCGGTCGAGATCGTGCTGCAGCACGACCACGACGGAACGGGAACGCAGGCCATCATCGACACGGCCCGGCGCACCGCCGCGCTCTATCTCATGCAGCTCGACCACGTGGTGATGTCATGAAACGCGATCCCGATTTCATCTCGCGCGGCCACGATGCCGCCGATCCCAGCCCGTGGCTGGCGATGTACCTGGACTTGAGCACACCGCTGGACGAGGAGGTCAAGCAGGCCTGGTTGGCCGACTCCAGCTCGCGCTCGCGCCAGTTCATCCTGCCCTTCATGCGGCCGTTCGCGCGCACGCTGATCGTGCTGTTCCAGATCGTCAAGGTGTTCACGCCGCGCAAGCTCGCGTTCTCGCGCGCGCTGCACAGGCTGCTGGCGTGGGGCATGGAGAATTTCATCCGGCCCGAGGCGAACTGGCTGATCCTGCGCCACTTCCACCTGGGATCGCAGGTGCTGCAGTTCATCGCCGCCAATGCGCCGGTCGACGTGCCCACGCACCCGCTGCGGCCGAACGCGATCGCCGATGTGCGCGAGGAGATGTTCCTCGTGCACGACCTCAACCTGTTCAACTTCGTGATCCGGCTCAACCAGGGGCTGCGCGATGCCGGGCTGCGCCTCCAGCCCGTCGCGGATCCGGACCTGTCGATGATCGTGCAGCCGCCGCTGGCGCTGGCGGACATGCCGCGTCGCCGGCGCAACGTCCTGGACCTGCAGAGCTCCATCGAGCTGTTCACGCCGATCTACCAGCTGCTGCTGACCGACAGCGATTTCTGGCGCGCGACCCATTCGTTGCAGCTGGACGAGACCATCGGCCTGTACGCGGCGACGATCCTGGACGCCCATGCGCACCTGATCCTGCTCAACAACCGCCACCCGCTCGTGCCGATGTCGACCCTACGCGCCGGTTTCCGGCTGACGCTGCACGGTTTGTCCACCGAGATGCTGCACGCGTTCCTGATGGACATGCGCAGGCAGCGCGAGGCCGCCGCGCTCGCGACCGCGGCGATCGATACGACCGACGCGGTATCCGTCACGCCGTAGGCCGGCGCGCGGCGGGGTTCAGAACGCGCGGCTGATCGTGAAGCTGCCGAACACCGGCGTCTCGCGCTGGCCGTCGAACTCGCGCGTGCCGTGGTAGCGCGCCAGCGCCAGCTTCCAGCGGTGGAACATCACCGCCACGCCGTAACCGACGTTGGCCACCGCGTGGCGCTTGTCCACGCTGTGGCTGTCGCGGAAGGTGTTGCCGTCCAGGGTGATGTCCCACAGCACCCAGCGCGTGTCCATCGTCAGGAACAGGTGCGCGCCGGGCGTGTACTGGCTCCGCGGTTCGCGCGTCGGCGCGGTGTTTTCGCCGGCCGGACGCAGTGGCGTGCTGCCGAAGTCGTCGGGCAGGTTGCGGCCGAAGCGGAACTCGGCGCCGCCGTTGGCATAGGTCGCCAGGTTGCCGAAGCTGCCGCCGTAGTGGGCGATCGCGTCCCACGCCCAGCCGCGTGCGCCGTCGTTGGAGGAGAACCGGCGCATGCGCTCGTGGACGATGCGGAATACCGGCTCGTTCTCGAGCTGGTTGTCCCAGCCACGGAACTTCTCGCTGCCGACGATCTGGTGCACGGCGTCCTGCGCCTCCTTGCCCAGCGCCGCCGGGCCGACGATGCCGAACTGCAGTTGCGTCGTGCGCAGCTGGTCGCCTTCGCGCGCGTTGTAGCCCAGGCCCACCAGCAGGGCGGCGGCGTAGGGACGGTCGTCCTCGATCAGGTCGCTGCGGGTGAAGTCGGTCGGCGTGAAGATGCCCTGCGAGAACGTGGCGATCATGTTCTGCTGCTCGAAACGCTCCGGTTGCAGCGCTTCGAGACGGCGGTTCACCCAGCGCGCCAGACGCGGGATGCAGGGATCGTCGGTGTAGTCGCGCAGATTCGGCGAAACGAGCGTGAGCTGCACGCCGTTGCTGTAGCCCTGGTCCTGGCCGCCGAGCAGGTCGTTGTCGACGCGCAGGTTGACGATGGGCGGTAGGCGGGTGCGTCCGTGCGTGCAGTCGGCGCGGCCATCGGCCTGCGCGGCGCCGGCCGCGGCGTACAGAAAGACGGCCGGGATCAGCCATCCGAGTCGATTCATGGGTCGTGTTCCGAAGTCGGCGACGCCTGCACGTCGCAAGGACGAGGATGGGCGTTCGGTGGGGGCGCAAAGGATCGCATCGCGCGCGCAAAGCGGCGACGCAATGCTTGCGACGGAGCATTCCAGCAGCGTTTCTTTAAGGCGGTTTTAGGGCGCAGCTTTCAAGGCGGCTGACAGGGGCCGCGTCCGCACGTTTGCGCCCGGGTGGAGATTGTGGACAAGGCCGGTCCAGGCAGGAATGACCGCGAGAGGCGACATCGCGTTGCTTCGTGCGAACCAATGGCGCCAGGACCGGCCGGCTGTCGGACCGGCCCGAGCTTCGCGTTGCCCTCAGGTGCCCGCGTTCGGGCGAACGATCCGCGCCGGATTGCCCGCGACGGTGGCGCCCGCCGGCACATCGCGCGTGACCACCGCGCCTGCGCCGATCAGTGCATCGTCGCCGACCGTCACGCCGGGAAGCAGGATCGCGCCGCCGCCGATCCACACGTTGCGGCCAATGCGCACCGGCTTGCCGAACTCCCAGCCTTCGCGGCGCAGCGCCGGATCGCGCGGGTGGTCGGCCGTGTAGATCTGTACTGCCGGGCCGATCTGCGTGCCGTCGCCGATCTCCACGCGCACCACGTCCAGGATCACGCAGTCGAAGTTGAGGAACACCCCGCGCCCCAGGTGCACGTTGAAGCCGTAGTCGCAATGGAAGGGCGGGCGGATCTCGCTGCCGGCGCCGGCGGCGCCCAGGCGCTCGGCCAGCAACGCATGCCGCCGTGCGGGTGCCATGCCCAGCGCGGCGTTGTAGCGGACCATCCACTCGCGGGCGTCGGCCTGGGCGGCCTGGATTTCGGCGTCGTCGGCGCGATAGAGCTCGCCGGCGCACATGCGTTGCATCGGCGTCATGGCGTGCCCAGCACCGGTGGCAGCGGCGACGGCCAGGCATTGACGATGCGGCAGAACAGTTGCGCGGTGCGCTCGGTGTCGTACACGGCCGAGTGCGCTTCCTCGCCGTTCCATTCCAGTCCAGCGGCCTGCACCGCACGCGCCAGTACGGTCTGCCCGTAGGCCACGCCGGCCAGGCTCACCGTGTCGAACACGCTGAAGGGATGGAACGGGTTGCGCTTGTGGCCGCTGCGCGTCACCGCCGCGTTGAGGAAGTTCAGGTCGAAGTGGGCGTTGTGGCCTACCAGGATCGCGCGCTGGCAACCGTGCTTCTTCAGCGCCGCGCGTACCGGCGCGAACACCGTCTCCAGCGCGACGCGCTCGGGCTTGGCGTCGCGGAAGGGGTGGTCGAGGATGATGCCGGTGATTTCCAGCGACTTGGGATCGATGTCGGTGCCCTGTGCGGGCACGACGTGGCTGCTGGTGATCTCGCTGACGAACAGCAGCCCGTTCTCGTCGATGTCGATCGGCGCCACGGCGATTTCCAGCAGCGCGTGACGGTTCCAGTCGAATCCGCCGGTTTCCACGTCCACCACGACCGGCAGGAAACCGCGGAATCGCGTGGAGAGACGGGAAGGCGGGGTTGGAGCGTCGGCGTTGGGCATGCGCAAAGGTTAGCAGACGGGCCTTTGCCGCTTCGGCCGATCTCCCGCGTCCGGCGACGCCGGGACGACGCGAAGAAAGTTGCGCCAGCTCAGCGCGGCCGCGTCCCCGGAATCACGCCCGCGCCCCGCATCTGTTCCAGCAGCGCCGCGCCTTCTTTGACGAACCCGGCGACGTCGGCCTGCGCGGCTTCCTGCGCGAGCGCCTCCAGCTGTGCCCGTCCGCTGAGCTGCGGTGCCTGTTCCAACCGTTGCAGCAGACGGAAAGCCAGCGGGCTCAGCTGCGAGAAGCGCACTTCGCCGTCGCTTTCGCGCCGCACGAGCAGCAGGGTCGGTTCGGCGGGCGGTGATTCGGGCTGGTGGTCCGGCGCGATGCGATGCACCGGCCACGCGTAGGCGAGGGGCCACGCGAGCGGCGACAGCACCGGGATGCCGTCGAGCAGATCGCCGTGCGCATCGTGCGGCGGCAACGGCGCGTCGCTGATCTGCAGCGCGAGTTCGACCCACTCGTAATGCGCGAGCTCGCCCGCGAACGGCGGCAGTGCGGGCGCTTCGTCGTCGCGCGCGTCGAGGAAACGCAGGAATTCGCGCCCCAGCTCCGGGAACAGCGGCGTCTGTGCACGATGGTCGCGGAAGAAATCGCGCACGAGCGCGCGCCAGTCCGCATCGCCCAGCACCTGCCGCAAGACCGGGAAGTTTCCGGCCAGCAGGCTTTCGACGTTGTTGAACACCAGGTCGCGGTAGATCGCCAGGCGTCGATCCTCCACGCCTTGCGGCGCGGCGACGGCCTGCGGGTCGCGCAAATGACGGGTGAGGGCGAGTTGCTGCGCGCGCAGGCGCGATGGTGCGTCAGGCGCGTGCATGCGAAACCGGGACGCTGGCGTGTTCGCGCATCAGCTTGCGAACCGTCGCCAGTTCGTCGAGCAGTTCCGCGTAGGGCGGGATGTTGAAGTCGCGTTCCAGCAGCGTGGGACGCGCGCCGAAACGCCGGTAGGCCTCGCCCAGGAGCGCCCAGACATCGTCCTTGACCGGCGCGCCGTGCGTATCGACCTTGAGGTCGTCGGCTTCGTCGTAATGCCCGGCGACGTGGATGCAGACGATGCGTTCGGCCGGCATCGCCGCGAGGAAGGCATGCGGGTCGTAGCGATGGTTGATCGCGTTGACGTGGATGTTGTTGACGTCAAGCAGCAGGTCGCAATCGGCCTCGGCCAGGACGGCATTGATGAAGTCCGCCTCGTCGAGTGCGTGCTGGCCGCGGTCGACGGGCATCGTCGCGTAGTAGGAGACGTTCTCCACCGCGATGCGGCGTCCGACGATGTCCTGCGTCTGCGCGATGCGCGCGGCGACGTGGTGCACGGCTTCTTCGGTAAACGGCAACGGCAGCAGGTCGTAGAGCTGGCCGTCGTCGCTGCAGTAACTCAGGTGTTCGCTGTAGAGCGCGACGTGGTGGCGATCGAGGAAGCGCCGCACGCGTGCGAGGAAGGTCTCGTCCAGCGGCGCGAAGCCGCCGAGCGAGAGCGACAACCCGTGGCAGGACAGCGCATGGCGCGAGGACAACTCATCGAGCGCGTCGCCCAGCTTGCCGCCGACGCCGATCCAGTTTTCCGGGGCGCATTCGAGGAAATCGAAATCCTCCGGCGCAGCGTCCTGCAGCGGGCCCAGCAGGGCCCGCCGCAGGCCGAGGCCGACAGCCATCTCGGACAGAGGGTCAGGCGGACGGCTCATGAAGCGCAGTGTGCGATGCCGGCCTTACGCCATGCCGCCGCACTTGCCTTCGCCGCACTTGCCTTCCATCTTGTCGCCCTTCTTGGCCTTGAGTTCATCGGCGGTCAGCACGCCGTCCTTGTTCGCGTCGTGCGTGGCGAACTTGCTGGTGTCGCCGTTGTGGGCGGCGCCGAACTCGGCCTGGGAGACCTTGCCATCCTTGTCGGTGTCCATCTTCGCGATGCCGCACTTGCCTTCGCCGGCCTTCGCGCCTTCGCCGGCGCTGACCATGTAGCCGGAGGCCAGGTCGGTCATCGCGAACGCGGAGCCCGACAGGGCGAGACCGCCGGCCAGGGCGGCGCCGGCGACGAGGACGACAGTCTTGCTGGTCTTGCTGTTGAGCTGGGACATGAGATTGAACTCCTGGAGTGCGCGATGCGGGAACGACCCGCGGGGGTGGCCCGGTCATCGGGCCCTGGAACCATGACAGGAGGTCGGCTAGCGCGCGGTGAACAATCGAACGTGATGCGGCGCAACAAGGCGCGGGAGGGCGCCTGAGTGGCTGGAACCGGTTACGCGCAATCCTCTCTCCGGAGCGCGACTTTGCGCAATCCGATGCGTTCGCGCATAGGCCATCAGTCGTGGAATGCGCTGAAAGGTGCACAAATGAAGACGGCGCGACCGTGCAGGCCGCGCCGTTTTAACGAATGTTTACCGAAGTTCAGGGGGCCGCGGTCGTGCTGCTGTCGTCGCGCTTCTCGCGCGGCGGCAGGGCTTCCTCGCCGCGTACCAGGAACCACACGTTCTCGGCGATGTTGGTGGCGTGGTCGCCGATGCGCTCGATGTTCTTGGCCATGAACAGCAGGTGCGTGCACGGCGTGATGCTGCGCGCGTCTTCCATCATGTACGTGAGCAGTTCGCGGAAGAGGGCGGTGTAGGCCACGTCCAGTTCGGCGTCGCGGGCGCGCACGCGTTGGGCGAGTTCGACGTTGTTGTCGCGATAGGCGACCAGCACGTCGCGCACCTGCTGCACCGCCAGCGTGCCGATCGCGTGCAGTCCGCTCACGTGCGGCAGCGGCGGCGACAGGTTCAGCGCGAGCGAGCGCTTGGCGACGTTGGCGGCGTAGTCGCCGACGCGTTCGATGTCGGAGGCGATGCGGATCGCGGCCAGGATCTCGCGCAGGTCGCGCGCCATCGGCCCGCGCAGCGCGAGCTTCATGACGTCGTGGCTGACTTCCTGCTCCAGCGCGTCGATCGCCTCGTCGTTGGCGATGATGCGTTCGGCGGCCCTGTCGTCGCGGCGCTGGACCACGTCGAGCGCGGCCTCCAGCTGCGAGGCGGCCATCTCGCCCATGCGCAGGGTCTCGTCGAGCAGGCGGCGCTGCTCGTCGTCGTAGCTCTTGACGATGTGGTCGTGCATGTTCATGGGGCGTCCGGGATTCGGGATTCGGGATTGGGGATTGGCAAGAGCGAGACACGGATGGGGCACGGAACGCAGGTACTCGAATCTCGAATCCCGAATCCCGAATCCCGGCGCTTCATCCAAAGCGCCCCGTAATGTAGTCCTCGGTCTGCTGCTTGCTCGGGTTGGAGAAGATCGTGTCCGTCGAGGCGTGTTCGATCAGGTCGCCCAGGTACATGAAGGCCGTGAAGTCCGAAACGCGTGCCGCCTGCTGCATGTTGTGGGTGACGATGACGATCGTGTAGTCCTTCTTCAGTTCCTCCACGAGCTGCTCGATGCGGCTGGTGGAGATCGGATCCAGCGCCGAGGTCGGTTCGTCGAGCAGCAGCACGTCCGGGCGCAGCGCGACGGCGCGCGCGATGCACAGGCGCTGCTGTTGGCCGCCGGACAGGCCTAGCGCGCTCTGGCCGAGCTTGTCCTTCACCTCGTCCCACAGCGCGCCCTGGCGCAGCGCGTGTTCTACGCGCGAATCCATTTCCGACTTCGACAGCTTCTCGTGGTGGCGGATGCCGTAGGCGACGTTCTCGTAGATCGTCATCGGGAACGGCACGGGCTTCTGGAACACCATGCCGACCTTGCTGCGCAGCCGGTTCATCGGATAGCGCGGATCGAGGATGTTGTCGCCGTCCAGCAGCACTTCGCCGCGGGCTTCCAATTTCGGGTAGAGCGCGTAGATGCGGTTGAAGATGCGCAGCAGCGTGGACTTGCCGCAACCCGACGGACCGATCAGCGCGGTCACGCGCTTCTCCGGGATTTCCAGGTTGATTTCCTTCAACGCATGGAACTTGTCGTAGTAGAAGTTCAAGCCGCGCGCGGCGAGCTTCACCGGCGAAGCGGCGAGGGCAGGGCCGGTTCGCTCCGGGGTGGCGAGGGTGATGCGGGCGTCGTTCATGGCCGTGGCTTCTAGCTTGGAAGGACTCGACGGTGTGGTGAGGTCAGTCATGGCTGATCCGATTGCGCAGCACGATGGCGCGGGCCACCAGGCTGATGAGAAGGACGAAAGCGGTCAGCACCAGCGCACCGGCCCAGGCCAGTACCTGCCACGACTCGTACGGGCTGCCGGCGAACTGGTTCATCACCACCGGCACGGACGCCATCGGCTGCAGCACGTTGGCGCTCCAGTACTGGTTGCCGAAGGCGGTGAACAGCAGCGGTGCGGTTTCGCCCGAGATGCGCGCCAGCGCCAGCAGCACGCCGGTGACGATGCCCGCCGAGGCGCTGCGATACAGCACCTGCACGATCACCTTCCACTGCGGCACGCCCAGCGACAGCGCGGCCTCGCGCATCTGCGACGGGACCAGGCGCAGCATCTCGTCGGTGGTGCGCACCACCACCGGCAGCACGATGAACGCCAGCGAGATCGCACCGGCGAGCGCGGAGAAGTTGCCGCCGGTCTGCATCACCACCAGCGTGTAGACGAACAGACCCAGCACGATCGACGGCGCCGACAGCAGGATGTCGTTGACGAAGCGCACCACCGTGCCGAACTTGCGCGCGTTGCCGTACTCGGCCAGCCAGGTGCCCGCGGCGATGCCGAGCGGGGTGCCGATGAGGATGGCGATCACGCACATCACGGCGCTGCCGAAGAAGGCGTTGAGCAGGCCGCCTTCCTGCATCGGCGGCGGCGTGTTCTGGGTGAACAGCGCCCAGTTGACGCCACCGATGCCCTTGGAGATGAGCGTCCACAGGATCCAGCCCAGGAAGAACAGGCCGAACAATGCGGCCGCGCAGGCCAGGACGAGCGAGAAGGCGTTGATGATGCGGCGACGACGGTACAGCCCGTCGGCGACCTTGAACTCGTGCGCGGTTTTCGCGGCGATGGCCATGTCAGGTGCCCTCCTTGCGCGACAGCTGCATCAGCATCAGGCGGGCGATTGCCAGCACCACGAAGGTGACGATGAACAGCACGAAGCCCAGCAGCAACAGCGCGGATCGGTAGGTCTCGGTCGCCTCGCCGAAATCGTTGGCGATCAGCGCGGCGATGGTCGTACCCGGCTCCAGCAGCGAAGCGGAGAAGTTCACGCTGTTGCCGATCACGAAGGCCACCGCCATCGTTTCGCCCAACGCGCGGCCCAGGCCGAGGAAGATGCCGCCGATCACCGCCGAGCGGGTATAGGGCAGGACGATGTCCCAGCTCACTTCCCACTTCGTCGAGCCCAGCGCGTAGGCCGATTCCTTCAGCCGCGTGGGCACGGTCAGAAACACCTCGCGCATCACCGAGGAAATGAACGGGATCACCATGATCGCCAGCACGACGCCGGCGGTGAGCATGCCGATGCCCAGCGGCGGGCCCTGGAAGAGCGTGCCGATGACGGGCAGGGTGCCGATGTGGTCGTTGAGCCACGGCGTGACGTACTCGGTCATCACCGGCACGAGCACGAACAGGCCCCACATGCCGTAAATGATCGACGGAATGCCGGCGAGCAGTTCGATCGCGGTGCCGATCGGACCGCGCGCCCAGCGCGGCGCCACTTCGGTCAGGAAGAAGGCGATGCCGAAGCTGACGGGCACGGCGATCAGCATCGCGATCAGCGCGGTGACGATGGTGCCGTAGATCGGCACGAGCGCGCCGTACTGGTTCTCCACCGGATTCCATTGCGTGGTGGTGAAGAAGTCCAGGCCTTCGGCTTCCAGCACGTGGCGGCCGCCCCAGAGCATCGACAGCGCCGCGCTGGCGAGCGCGACCAGCACGAAGATCACCGTACCGGTGAGGACGTACCGGAACAGCCTGTCGTTGCGCGCGTCCTTGTGGTCGCGCTGCGCGGGCACGTTGGCGGGAAGGGAGGTTGCGTTCATCCGGTGGGCTTCTTGTGGCCGTTTCCGAGGTTGCGGTCGTCATTCCCGCTAAGGCGGGAAGCCATGGACGCGCTGGTCGTATCGCTGGGAGAGAGGGAGGGCGATCCGGTTCGTGCGTTCATGGTTCTCCACATTCGCGGGATGACGTGGTGCAGGGTGTTGCCTTGCGTGGCGCGTGTTTCGCCGGGGGTGACGCACGGGTTGCCGTGGATCCCCGCCGTCGCGGGGATGACGCATCGGCAAAGGCGCTCGCGCGTTGCGCGAGCGCGCCGATTCATCACTTGAACTCGGCCGCCCAGTACGCTTCCACCTGCTGTACCAGCGCCGGCGGCAGCGGTACGTAGTCCAGCGCCTGCGCCTGCTGCTGGCCGTTCTCGAACGCCCACTTGAAGAAGGCGCGTGTGTCGGCGGCGCGCCTGGCGTCCTTGGGCTGCTTGTACATCAGGATGAAGTTGGTGGCGGTGATCGGCCATGCGTTGCCATCGGCTGCATTGGTGATCACCAGGTTGAAGTCCTTCGCGTTCGCCCAGTCGGCGCCCGCGGCGGCGGCCTGGAAGGTCTCCGCGCTCGGCTGCACCCAGTTGCCGGCCGCGTTCTGCAGCGAGGCGTAGGCCATCTTGTTCTGCAGCGCGTAGGCCAGTTCGACGTAGCCGATCGAACCCTTGATCTGCTTCACGTACGAGGCCACGCCTTCGTTGCCCTTGCCGCCCACGCCGCCCGGCCACTGCACCGACGTGCCTTCGCCGACCTTGGCCTTCCAGTCCGCGCTGACCTTGGACAGGTAGTTGGTGAAGTTGAACGTGGTGCCCGAGCCGTCGGAGCGGTGGACGATGTTGATCTTCGTCGCCGGCAGCGTCACGCCGGGGTTGACCGCGGCGATGGCCGTGTCGTTCCACATGGTGATCTTGCCCATGAAGATGTCGGCCAGCAGCGGGCCGGTCAGGCGCAGCTTGCCGGCGTCCAGGCCTTCGACGTTGACGACCGGCACCACGCCGCCGATGGCGGAGGGGAACTGGCCCAGGCCGGCGGCCGCGAGTTCATCCGAGGCCAGCGGCTTGTCGGAGGAACCGAAGTCCACCGTGCCGGCCTTGATCTGGGCGATGCCGCCGCCCGAACCGATCGACTGGTAGTTGACCTTGGCGCCGGTGGCCTTGTTGTAGTCGTCGGACCACTTGGAAATCAGCGGGTAGATGAAGGTCGCGCCGGCGCCGGTGATCTGCGCGGCGACCCGGTCGCCGGCCGGTGCGCCAGCGGCGGGCGCACCCGTGTCGGCGGCCGTGGCCTGCGGGTTGGCGTTCTCGCCGGCGGGCTTGCAGGCCGCGACGGTCAGGGCGATGGCGAAAGCGAGGGCGGCAATGCGGGCCGACGACGGGTTCATGCGCAGCTCCAGGGGAAGGAATCCGGCCTGCTGGCCGGGCTGCGCCATTTGATGATCTTTTTGTTACAGCCCAATGACATCGGGCCGTCACATTTCTGTAGCGATCCGGGCGACGCGGTGTTCCGGGCCCCGGGCTCGGCGTTCCGGGCTTCGAGCCCGGTCGTCCAGGCTTCGAGCCCGGCGTTCCGGGCTTTGAGCTCGGCGGTCCGAGTTCCGAGCTCGGCAGCTCGAGCTTTTAGCTCGGCGCTCCGAGTTCCGAGCCTGGCGTTCCGAGCTCCGGGCTCGGCGCTCCGAGCTTCGAGCCCCGCGATTCGAGCTTCGAGCTCGGCCTTCCGAGCTTCGAGCCTGGCGCTCCGAGTTCCGAGCTCGGAGTTCCGAGCTTCGAGCCCCGCGATTCGAGCTCCGAGCTCGGCCTTCCGAGTTCCGAGCCCGGCAATTCGAGCTTCGAGCTCGATGGAGAAAGCAGGGGGCAATAAGCGAAGCGCATTGCACCGCCCCGCCACGTCGAAAAACCTCCCGAGCCCAACCATCCGCGCCTGTGATGGGAGGCGGCGCAATGCTATTGCGCCCTACGGGGATGGCCGCGGCGGTAATCCTCGATGGAGAAAGCAGGGTGCAATAAGCGAAGCGCATTGCACCGCGCCGCCTAGACTCCGGAAACCGAAACGAAGAAGGCGGGCCAGTGGCCCGCCCTCGGTGACGCCTGAATCCGTGAGCGGATCAGTAGTTCATGTTCGCCGACCAGTACGTCTCGATCTGCTTCACCAGCGCGTCCGGCAGCGGGACGTAGTCCAGCGCCTTGGCCTGCGTGTCGCCGTTGGCGTAGACCCAGCGAAAGAATTCCTTGGCGTTCTTGGCGCCGGCGGCGTTCTTGGGCTGCTTGTACATCAGGATGAAGTTGGTGGCGGTGATCGGCCAGGAGTTCGCGCCCGGGGCGTTCGTCATCACCAGATAGAAATCCTTCGCGTTGCCCCACTCGGCGCTGGCGGCGGCGGCCTGGAAGCTCTCGTCCGACGGCAGCACGAAGTTGCCGGCGGAATTCTTCAGGCGCGAATAGGCCATCTTGTTCTGCAGCGCGTAGGACAGCTCGACGTAGCCGATGCCACCGACGATCTGCTTGACGTAGGCGGCGACGCCTTCGTTGCCCTTGCCGCCGATGCCGACCGGCCACTTCACGGCGGTGCCTTCACCGACCTTCGACTTCCAGTCCGGCGAGACCTTCGACAGGTAGTTGACGAAGTTGAAGGTGGTGCCCGAACCGTCCGAGCGGTGCACGACGGTGATCTTGCGGTCCGGCAGCTGCACGCCGCCGTTGAGCGCGACGATCGCCGGGTCGTTCCACTTGGTGATCTTGCCCAGGAAGATGTTGGCCAGCGTCTCGCCGTCCAGCTTCAGGGCACCGGAGGTCACGCCCGGCACGTTGACGACGGGCACGACGCCGCCGATCACCGACGGGAACTGCGCCAGGCCGAACTGGGCCAGCTCTTCGGGCTTCATCGGAGCGTCGGAGGAACCGAAATCGACCGTCGCGGCCTTGATCTGGGCGATGCCGCCGCCGGAGCCGATCGACTGGTAGTTCACTTTCTTGCCGGCGGCCTTGTTGTAGTCGGCCGACCACTTCGACATGACCGGGTACACGAACGACGCACCGGCGCCGGTGACGTCGGCGGCCTGCGCGCTCATCGCGAAGGTGCCGGCGACGGCGAGCGCGACGAGGCGGAATTGGATGGACTTGAACACGTTGGAATGAAGCACGTTGCTCTCCTGGAGGGACGACGGGCCTGACCCGTACGACGCGCATTTGATAACCGTTGGATGACAGCGCCGGGTCGCAGGTGTGACAACCGTGTGACCGGTGACGGCTGGCATCAGCCAAAAAAATGGGCGCGACCTGGATCGCGCCCGAGGGGGAGGAAACAAAAGAGAGAGATGACTTTCGTAGCCCGGGTAAGCGAAGCGCACCCGGGGAAGCATGCAGTCGAGGCAAGGTGCGGCCTTAGGCCTTGCCCGGGCTACGCACATTCGATTACCAGTAGAACTGCACGCGCGCTTCGAGGATGTTCGGGTTGTCGTCGACCTTGCGGTTGACGAGCTGGTTCTGGTTGGCCGGATTGACCAGGCCCGTGGCCGGGGTGCGTGCGAAAAAGCGCGAGCTGTCGACCATCACGTAGTTCAGCATGAACTTGAAGTTCGAGCGCCAGTACCAGTTCGCACCGAGCGTCCAGGTGCTCATGTCGCCACCCAGCACGCCGTCGACGGCGGCCGAGCCGGTCGGGGTCGTCGGCGCGATGATCGTGCCGTCGTCCAGGTCGATCGAGTCGTAGCGCACGCCCAGCTGCCACATGCCCGAGGCGGGTTCGTCGGGCAGCGGAGTGGTCGGCGTGCCTTCCTTGTAGCCCCAGGTCTCGCCGGTGACGTTCCACAGTCCGCTGACGTACCAGCTGTTGCCGTCGAAGTTGTGCGACTGGCGCGGATTGCCGTTGTCGTAGCGCTCCACCTTGGTCTGCATGTACTCGCCCTGCACCTTGACCGGGCCGGTGACCCACATGGCCTCGGCGCCGACGGTCTTCTGGCGGTCGGTGTTGGTCATGTTGCCGGTGTCGACCAGACGCGTGCCGGCCAGGTCGGCGCCGGGGCGGGCGCGCAGGCGCACGGTGTCCTGGAAGGTGTCGTAATCCACGTACGACAGGCCAAGGTGGAAGATGTTGCCCTTGTCGTTGATCGGCGCCCAGTTGCCGCGCAGACCGTAGCCCGGGCCATGCGGCGTCGGAGCCGGATGCTCGGTCAGCTCGCGGGTGAAGTAGCTGCCGGTGAAGCCCCAGTCGTTGGTGCCGTAGCGGTACTGGCCGCCGAGGCGACGGGCCACGCCGAAGGTGTTGGTGACCAGCGCCTTGGCGATGAAGTCGTTGTTCTTGGTCGAGGACAGCTCTTCCATGCTGTTGGGCTGCTTGAACTGGCCCAGCACGAAGTAGTGGTTGGAATCGCCGCGGATCTTGTACTTGGCGTTCACGTCCAGCCACTTGTCGGCCTTGGCGTCGTAGCCCAGGACCCACTCGAAGTTGCCCGGGCCCTTGCCCTTGAGCACCAGTTCGGCGCGGCGCAGCTCGTTGTCGCTGTCGCGGCCGTCCAGCGTGTCGCCACCGACATTGAGGTCGGCGAAGTCGCTGTCGAAATAGTTGTAATCGGCCTGGACCAGGCCTTCGAAGGAGACCTCGGAGTTGCCGATCACGTCGAGCGCGATTTCGGCATGCGCGGCCGGCGCGACCAGAGCGGCGAGCAGCGCAACGGACAGGGTGCTGCGGGACAGTTTCATGGACGTAGCCCTTGGGGCGTAGTGAGAAGACGCTGCGCAGGCTAGGTCGTGAAAGTTGCGTAAATATGACAACGCTGACTTATTTCCGACGGATGACGCGGACATGACGGCCGGCGGTTCGCTGTGAGGCGCGTCACGCGGGGCTTTCGACGAACGGTTTCGGGCGCGAGCGCGGACGCGACAGAACACACCGTCATGCCCGCGAAGCCCCGGACTCAGGCCGATCGCGTTTCATGACAGCCGCGTGTGCGCGGGCACCTTCGGATGTTCGCCCCTCCCGACGGGAAGGCGGCCCGCCCCTCAACCCCGGATCGGATCCGGTTCGCCCGGCGTCTTGTCGGGAAAGCGGCAAATGTCGCGGATGACGCAATGCGGGCAGTCGGGCTTGCGCGCCTTGCAGACATAGCGACCGTGCAGGATCAGCCAGTGGTGGGCGTCGAGCAGGTACTCGGGCGGCACGGCCTTGAGCAGGCCGTCCTCGACCGCACGCACGGTCTTGCCCGGCGCCAGCCCGGTCCGGTTGGCGACCCGGAAGATGTGCGTGTCCACCGCCATCGTCGCTTCGCCGAAGGCGGTATTGAGCACGACGTTCGCCGTCTTGCGACCCACCCCGGGCAGCGCCTCGAGCGATTCACGATCGCGCGGTACTTCGCCGTGGTGGTGCTCGATGAGCTGGTGCGCCATCGCCACCACGTTCGCCGCCTTGGTGTTGTACAGCCCGATCGTCGAGATGTAGGGCTTGAGTCCGTCCACGCCCAGTTTCGCGATGGCCGCCGGCGTGTTCGCCACGGGAAACAATTTGCGCGTGGCCTTGTTGACGCCGACGTCGGTCGCCTGCGCCGAAAGCGTCACCGCCACGAGCAGTTCGTAGGGCGTGCTGAATTCCAGTTCCGTGGTCGGCTTGGGATTGAGCGCCTTGAGGCGCGCGAACATCGTTTCGATCTCCGCGGCCGACAGCCGGCTCACGCGCCGCGCGCGCTTGGCCGCGGGTTTCTTCTTCGCTGTGGTGGGCGTCATGGTTTGTGGCGTAGTGCGGCCTTGGCGCGCGCACGTGCGAGTGCGGCCGCGGCGGCCGAGGGCAGGGCGGGAGCGGGTGCGTTGCGTGTCGCTTCGGCGGTGGAATCGGTGGCGGGCGGCGACGCGCGTCGTTCGGCGCGTTCACGCGCACGACGTTCCAGGCGCGCATTGCGCGCGCGGTAGCGTTCGCGTGCGGCGAGCGCGGTGAGTCGCGCATCGCGTGCTTCGTGCAGCGCCTTGCGGCATGCATCGCCGCATGAAGCGCATTCGATCGTGCGGTCGAGCAGGCCGGCGTCGATCGCGCGATCGACATCGTCCACGCGCAAAGCCGCGTTGATCGCATGCGCCGCGGTCCCGCGCTCATCGCGGCAGCCGCACACGCAGGCGTCGGACGCCTCGTGCATCACTGACCGTTGAAGACCGGTTTGCGGCGTTCGAGGAACGCGCCGGTGCCTTCGCGCATGTCCTGCGTGGAGAACATCAGGCCGAACTGCGCGGTCTCGTACTCCAGGCCTTCTTCGATACCGCACTCGCCGCCGACGTTCACGCAATCGAGGACGCCGCGCAGCGCCAGCGGCGCCGAGCCGGCCAGTTGCTCGGCGAGCTTCATCGTCTCGGCTTCGAGTTCGGCCGCCGGCACGATGCGATTGACGATGCCCAGCTCGCGCGCACGCGTCGCGTCGATGGGCGCGCCGACCAGGCACAGTTCCAGCGTGGCGGCGCGGCCTGCCAGGCGCAGCAGGCGCTGGGTTCCGCCGAAGCCCGGGATCAGGCCGAGATTGATCTCCGGCTGCCCGACCTTGGCCGAGTCGGCGGCGATGCGCAGATGGCAGCCCATCGCCAGTTCCAGGCCGCCGCCCAGGGCGAAGCCGTTGATCATGCCGATCACCGGCTTCGACATTTTCTCGATGCGGCGCATCAGCTTCTGCCCGCGCAGGGAGAAATCGCGACCCTGGACCGGGGTCAGGCCGTTCATCTCGGCGATATCCGCCCCCGCCACGAACGCCTTGGTGCCGGCGCCGGTCAGGACCACGCAGCGCACGGCCGGATCGGCCGCGGCCGCCTCGAAGGCCGCCAGCAGGGCGTCCAGCGTCGCCGCATTGAGCGCATTCAGTTTGTCGGGACGGTTCACGGTGAGGACGCGGATGGCACCGCGGTCGGCGATCAGGACGGGCGATTCGGACATGGGAGGCGGTCTGGAAGGGGCGGAGGGTGGGAATTTGTCGCCGGCGCCGGCTGCGGAACTTCATCCCCGAAGGCGCTGTCAGAGGGGTTCGGCGTCAGTGGCGATTAAGCACAGGCGCCGGTATCCTAGCGCGTCCATCCGGGTCCATTCGACCGGTGCGGGCCTTATCACAAGGAGCGGTAGTCCCGCCCCGAGCTATCACGGAGATTCCATCGAATGAAGTTGCGTTTGATCGCTGCCGCCGTCGCGGCCCTGGCACTGACCGCCGGCAACGCCGTCGCGCAGGACACTTCGACCGAGAAGGGCAAGCTGAGCTACGCGCTCGGTTACGACCTGGGCCGCAACGCCATCGAGAGCGGCGAACAGGTTGACGTGAACACCATCGTCAAGGGCCTGCAGGACGGCTACTCGAAGAAGCAGCCCTCGGTTCCGGTCGACCAGCTGCGCACCGCTGTGCAGAACATGCAGCAGCGCCAGCAGACCAAGGCGAAGGCCGAATGGGACAAGGCCGCCTCGACCAACAAGGTCAAGAGCGACCAGTTCATCGCCGCCAACAAGGCCAAGGCCGGCGTGAAGTCGCTGCCCAGCGGCGTGCAGTACCGCGAGATCGAGAAGGGCACCGGCGCCAAGCCGACCCAGGCCAGCACCGTGCAGCTGGAAGTCGCCGGTCCTTACGCCTGGGGCGAGCGTCCGGCGCAGCCGCGTCCGGCGCAGTCGATCCCGTCGATCAAGGTCAGCGACATCGAAATGCCTGCCATGCGCGAAGCGCTGCTGCAGATGCAGGCCGGTTCGAAGTGGGAAATCACGCTGCCGGCAGACAAGGCCTATGGCGCCGATCCGCGCACGCCGTTCCCGCCGAATGTCGCCGTCCAGTTCGAAGTCAAGCTCGTCAGCGTCAAGTGACGTTCCGGCCCGCTCGCGCCTAGCGCGAGCGGCTTTGCCGGACCGTCATCCCCGCGAAGGCGGGGATCAGACGTAGCGATTGAAGCAACACCACGTCGAGCCGGCCCTGCCGGCTCGACGTTTTTTCGCGGTCGCGATCGGTATTGCGGTCAACACGGACGTCGCACAGGTTGAAACCCATGCAAGCCAGCTTTACGGTGGTCGTTCCATGAACACTCTTTTTCGTGCCGTGCTCAGCCCCTGCATCGGCGTCTGTTCGCTCGACGACGACGGCCTGTGCAACGGCTGTCATCGCACCGGCTCGGAAATCGCGCGCTGGTCGCAGATGAACGACGACGAGCGCCTGCGCATGATGGAAAGCGTGCTGCCCGAGCGCGAGTCGCGCCGCCGGTGAACCGCTCGGCCGCCAGGTTCGCACTGCCCGACTGGCCCGGCATCGAGGCGGCGCTGCATCCCTTGTCCGCACCGCCGCCGGGACCGGGCTGGAACCTGGCCGAGCTCCACGATCTGGTGCCCGTCGATGCGGTCAGTGTGGAGGCCGCGGTACTCGTCGGTCTCGTGCCGCGCGAACAGGGCACGCAGGTGCTGCTCACCCGGCGCACCGACGCACTACGCGAGCACGCCGGGCAGGTGAGTTTTCCGGGCGGTCGCATCGAAAGCGCCGACATCGACGCGGTAGCCGCCGCGCTGCGCGAAACGCGCGAGGAAATCGGCCTGGTCGCGCCGCAGATCCACCCGCTGGGTTTTCTGGATCCGCTGGCGACGATCACCGGCTATCGCGTGCAGCCGGTCGTCGCGGTGCTCGCGATAGACTACGTCGCCCATCCCGATCCCAATGAAGTGGCCGACGTATTCGAAGTGCCGCTGTCGTTCCTGCTCGATCCGGCCAACCTGGCCACGCATACGCTCGATTTCCGCGGCCGTCCGCGCCAGGTGTTCGAGTACCGATATCCCGCGCAACGCATCTGGGGCGCCACGGCGTCGATGCTCTACAACCTGCGCCAACGCCTGGAGACGAGTCGATGAGCGAGCCGGACACGGCATGGAGCACGTTGGTGTCGGCGCAGGACCTGGCCGCCGCGCTCGGTCGCGAGGATCTGATCGTCCTCGACACGCGCCACAGCCTCGCCGAGCCCGAGGCGGGTGAGGCCGCGTATCACGCAGCGCACATTCCGGGCGCGTTCTACGCGCACCTGGATCGCGAACTTTCCGATCACCACAAGGCGCACGCCGGCCGTCATCCCTGGCCCGACGCGCAGGACTTCACCGCCGCGCTCGGCCGATGGGGCGTGACGGCCGCGCATCAGGTCGTCGTCTACGACGCCGCCGACGGCGCGCTCGCCGCGGCGCGGCTGTGGTTCATGCTGCGCACGCTCGGCCACGAGCGCGTCGCGGTGCTCGACGGCGGCATGCAGCGCTGGCAGGCGCTGGACTTGCCGGTGCAATCGCAGGTGCCGGTCGCCCGCCCGGCGCCACCGTATCCGGCGACGTTCGACACAAGCCGCCTGCTCGATGCGCATCAGGTGCAGGCGCATCTGGACGCCGGTGGCGTTCTCCTCGACGCACGCGCCGCGGAGCGATTCCGCGGCGACATCGAGCCCATCGACCGCGTCGCGGGTCATGTGCCTGGCGCGCGCAGTCGCCCCTACGCGCTGTCGATGCAGGAAGGCCGCTGGCGTCCGGCGTCGGAACTGGCGCGCGAGTTCGCCGCGCTGCTGCAGGGCCGCGATCCACGCGAAGTCGTGGCGATGTGCGGCTCCGGCGTCACCGCCTGTCACTTGCTGCTCGCACTGGAGCACGCGGGCCTTGAAGGCGCGCGTCTGTTCACCGGTTCATGGAGTGGCTGGATCGACGATCCGCAGCGTCCCGTGGCGCGCGGCGACTGATGTGCCGCTTCGGCCGGCTCGCATGCCGGTCATGCAAAACACCCGCTTCGTAACCTCAGCGTCATCCACGCAGCCGATCCTTGCGCGATTTCGCACAGGGGGCGTGAGCAATGTCACGCATTGCAGGTTGGTGGTTGGTGGTCGCGTTGTTGGGAGCATGCGCCAGCGTGCATGCACAGGTGGACGCCGAGCGCGTCCGCATCCACGGCTCGCAGACGATGGCCGCGCGGCTGGTGCCGTCCGTGGCGGAGTCATGGCTGCGCGACATCGGCTATGAAGGCATCCGGCGCGAGCAGCCGTCGCCCAACCTCACCGAAATCCACGCACAGCGCGACGGCCTGGCGCTGATCGTGGAAATCCAGGCGAGCAGTTCCGCGCAGGGATTCCAGGACGTCGTCGACGGCAACGCGCAGATCGCGATGATGGCCCGTCGCCCGGACGCGGCCGAACTCGACGCCGGCTGGCAGTTGGGCGACCTGGCCTCGCATGACCAGGAATTCGCGCTGGCGCTGGACGGGACGGCCGTCGTCGTACATCGCGACAATCCGCTCGCCAAGCTGAGCTTCGCGCAGCTGCGCCGCGTGCTGGCCGGGCAGGTGCGCGACTGGCGCGAGGTCGGCGGTCGCGGCGCGGTGCATCTGCACATGGTCGCCGGCGCCAATTCGGCGCGCGATCTCGTCGACGAACGCGTGATGCAGGGGGCGCCGTACGCCCCGGCGCAGATGCATGTCGATGGCGCCGCGTTGGTGCGTGCGATCGCGCAGGACCCGTCGGGGATCGGCTTCGTCACGTTGCGCCAGCCGTGGGGCGCGAACGTCCGTCCGCTCGCACTGTCCGACGGCGGCCGCGCGGTCGCGCCGACGCGCCTGGCGGTGCAGAGCGAGGACTATCCGTTGTCGCGGCGTTTCTATCTGTACGGCAGCCAGATGATGGGCGCGCTCAGCCGCAGCTTCGCGCTGTATGCAATGGGACAGCGCGGCCAGGACGCCGTGGCGCGGGCCGGCCATTTCGCGATGACGCTGCGGCCAGGCTATGCGCCACCGAGCCTGGTCGGCCCGAAGGACTACCGCGATCTCGTCGCGCAGGCCACGCGCCTGCCGCTGAGCCTGCGTTTCAACCTCACCGGCAACAACGACAGCGGCGTCGCCAGCAGCGTGTACGACAGTCGTGCGGTGCGCGACATCGAGCGCGTGGTGGCCTTCATGCAGCTTCCGGTGAATCGCGGCCGCCGTCTGCTGGTGGTCGGCTTCGCCGATACCGCCGGCGGCAGTTCCGTGGCTGCGACGATGATGAGCAACGACCGCGCCGATCTCGTCGCGCATGAACTCATGGCGCGCGGCGTGCCGGTGCTGCACGCGCGCGGCGTGGGCTCGCAGGTACCACTGGCCGCGGCGGGCGCGACAGCGGCGCGCTACCGCAATGAGCGTGTGGAAATCTGGATGCTGTAACGCAGCCGGCCCGGCTTACTTGCGCAGCCGGGCCACCAGCGCATGCAGCGCGGACTGCGTGGCCGGATCGCTCCAGGCCTCGATGAACTTCGGCAACTGGATCTGCTCGGGCTGCATCGCCGCGACCAGATCCGCGCGCGCGATCGCGCGGGTCTGGCGCATCACCGGCTGCGGCAGCTTCAGAAGCTGAGCCAGCCACTCGCGTGCGCGTGCATTGACCTGATCGAACGCAACGAGCTCGTCCACCAGCCCGATGCGTTCGGCGCGTTCGGCCTCGACCATGTCGCCTGCGACCACCAGGCGCTCGGCGCGGTACGTGCCGACGACGCGTTGCATCAACCGCAGGATGCCGAGCGGCACCACCAGTCCGACCTGGGTCTCGTTGAGGCCGATGCGGAAGGGCTTTGCGGGATCTTCGCTGCGCGCCATGACGCGATAGTCGCAGCACAGCGCCAGCACGCAGCCGCCGGCGGGCGCGTGGCCGCCGATCGCGGCCACGACGGGAACCGGGCACTCGGCCACGGCGCGGGCCGCGTTGAAAAAGCTCTGCCAGGCCGACATCAGCGCCTCGCGGTCGTCGCCGAGCGAGAGCAGGTGCGGCACGTCCAGGCCGGCCGAGAACACCTTCTCGCCGCCGCCCAGCACGATGCCCTGCGCACCGCCGTCGACCGCCGCGGCGATCGCCGAGGTCAGGTCGTTGCACAGCGCGGGATTGAGCGCGTTGACCGGCGCACGTGCGAGGCGGATGTCGACGATGCCGTCGGCGGAATGGGTTTCGACGAGGGACATGGCGGCTTCCTGGGGTCCGTGCGGGGAACGATTATGCGTGGGCTATCATAGGCCGATGAACACCACACGCGCCCGACTGGGATTGATCACGCTCCTGCTGGCGGCCTCGTCCGCCGTTTCCGCCGCGGAATGCACGGCGAAGATCATCGACGCTTGGGTTCGCATGCCGCCCGCGGCGATGCCGATGATGGCCGGGTTCGGCCGCATCGAAAATCCGTGCGCGAACCCGGTGACGATCGTCGGTGCCAGCAGCGCGGCATTCGGCAGTGTCGAGATGCACGAGACGCGCGTCGTGGACGGGATCAGCCGCATGCGCGCGGTGCCGGAGCTGCGCATCGCGCCCGGCGGAGCGGCGACGTTCAAACCCGGTGGGTTGCACCTGATGCTGATGGAGCCGGTCGCGACGTTGAAGCCGGGCAGCAAGGTCGCCATCGAATTCACGTTGAAGGACGGCGGCAAGGCGCTGGGCGAATTCGTGGTGAAGAAAGCCGGCGACTAGGGATCATTTCTGCGCGACAAAAAAGAGCGACGCCTTGGCGTCGCTCTTTTCGTTTGGCGGAGCTCTATCGGCAGCTTTTCTGCCGTTCGTCATTCCAGCGCATGCTGGAATCCATCTTCGAACGATCCGATGAGATCGAAGAGCCATATGGATCTTACGTTCGCCGGGATGGTGGAAGTGGGGCTGACGGAACGCCTCAGGAACAGGAAACGCGCACCGCTTCCGGCAACTGCGCGGCACGCCCCGTGCCGCGGTCGATCCACACCATCACCACGTTGCCGTCGCAATAGAGGACCGAGTCGTCGTTCGCATCGATGATGCGGTGGCCGATGGTGACGCTGGTGTTGCCCAGGCGTTCGACGAACAGTTCGATGTCCAACTGCGCCGGCCATTCGATCGGGCGGCGATAGTTGAGATTGGCGGCCGCGACGACCGGTGCGACGTGCTCGTCCAGGCCCTGGCCGGGAACGCTCAGCATCCAGCGCAAGCGCGCTTCTTCGAGATAACTCAGGTACTTCGAGTTGTTGACGTGGTTGAACGCGTCCAGGTCGCGCCAGCGCACCGACAGCGGCACGCGGATCAGCGAAACGGGAACCTCGCGTTCGTGGGCGGCAGGCGGGGTTTCAGCCGGGGGCGCGGCGGCCGCGGTGTCCTTCTTCTTCGCCGCCGGCTTGCGCCGGCGCGCGGGGGCCTTGGCAGGCTTGGGCGTTGCGGTGTCGCTCATGCGGCGGACTTCTTCTTGTTGTTCGTCTTGCCGGCGGCCTTCGCCGTCGTCGTCTTTGCGGTCGCCTTGCCGGTGGCCTTCGCGGGCGCCTTGCCCTTGCGCGACGATGCCTGCGGCGTCGTGCCCAGCAGGGGCGCGAGGAATCGTCCGGTATGCGAATGCGGCAGCGCGGCGATGTCCTCCGGCGTGCCACAGGCCAGGATCGTGCCGCCGCGATGGCCGCCTTCCGGGCCCAGGTCGATCACCCAGTCCGCGGTCTTGATGACGTCGAGGTTGTGCTCGATCACCACCACCGTGTTGCCGTCGTCGCGCAGGCGGTGCAGCACGGTCAGCAGATGCTCGATGTCGTGGAAATGCAGGCCCGTCGTCGGCTCGTCGAGGATGTACAGCGTGCGCCCGGTGTCGCGGCGCGAGAGTTCCTTCGACAGCTTCACGCGCTGCGCTTCGCCGCCGGACAGCGTGGTCGCGCTCTGGCCCAGCTTGATATAGCTCAGGCCCACGTCCATCAGCGTTTCCAGCTTGCGCGCGATCGCCGGAATGGCCTCGAACAGGCCCAGTGCATCCTCGACCGTCATCTCCAGCACGTCGTTGATGTTGTAGCCCTTGTAGAGGATCTCCAGCGTTTCGCGGTTGTAGCGCTTGCCGCCGCAGACGTCGCAGGGCACGTACACGTCCGGCAGGAAGTGCATTTCGACCTTGATCAGGCCATCGCCCTGGCACGCTTCGCAGCGACCTCCGCGCACGTTGAAGCTGAAGCGTCCCGGCGAGTAACCGCGCGAGCGCGCTTCCGGCACCTGCGCGTACAGCTCGCGCAGCGGCGTGAACAGGCCGGTGTAGGTGGCGGGGTTCGAGCGCGGCGTGCGCCCGATCGGCGACTGGTCGATGTCGACGACCTTGTCCCACAGCTCGATGTTCTCGTAATCGCGATGAGGTGCGGGCGTGTGCGAAGCGCCGTTGAGTTCGTTGGCGGCGATCGCGAACAAGGTGTCGTTGATCAGCGTCGACTTGCCCGAGCCGGACACGCCGGTAACGGCCGTGAACAGGCCCGACGGAATCGCCAGGTCCACGTTCTTGAGGTTGTTGCCCGTGGCGCCGTGCAGGTGGAAGGTGGTCTTCGCATCCGGCTTGTGGCGCTTGGTCGGGATCTCGATGCGGCGCTTGCCGCTGAGGTACTGCCCGGTCAGCGAACGCGGCGCCTTGAGCAGGTCCTGGAAGGTGCCGTGCGCGATGACTTCACCGCCGTGCACGCCCGCGCCGGGACCGATGTCGACGACGTAGTCGGCCAGGCGGATCGCGTCCTCGTCGTGCTCGACGACGATCACCGTATTTCCCAGGTCGCGCAGGCGCGTGAGCGTGCCCAGCAGGCGCTCGTTGTCGCGCTGGTGCAGGCCGATGGACGGCTCGTCGAGCACGTACATCACACCGACCAGGCCGGCGCCGATCTGCGACGCCAGGCGGATGCGCTGCGCCTCGCCGCCGGAAAGCGAATCGGCCTTGCGTTCCAGGGTGAGGTAGTCGAGGCCCACATCTACGAGGAAACGCAGGCGGTCGCTGATTTCCTTGACGATCTTGCCCGCGATTTCGCCGCGCCAGCCGGGCAGGTTGAGCGCCTTGAAGAACGCGAGCGCTTCGTCCACCGGCAGCACGACGATGTCCGGCAGCGGACGCTCGGCCACGAATACGTTGCGCGCGGCGCGGTTCAGGCGTGCGCCGCCGCACTCGGTGCAGGCGCGCTCGCTGATGTACTTGGCGAGTTCCTCGCGCACGGCCGCCGATTCGGTCTCGCGATAGCGGCGCTCCAGGTTCGGGACGATGCCCTCGAACCGGTGCTTGCGCTGGCTGCGTCCGCCGCTTTCGGTGAGGTAGGTGAAAGTGATCGTTTCCTCGCCGCTGCCGAACAGCACGGCATCGCGCGCCTTCGCCGGCAGCGACTGCCACGGCGCGTCTACGTCGAACTTGTAGTGCTTGGCCAGCGACTGGATCAGCTGGAAGTAATAGGCGTTGCGACGGTCCCAGCCGCGCACCGCACCGGCCGATAGCGACAGCTCCGGGTGCACCACAACGCGCGAAGGATCGAAGAACTGCGCCACGCCCAGGCCGTCGCAGGTGGGGCAGGCGCCGACCGGCGAGTTGAACGAGAACAGGCGCGGTTCCAGTTCGGGGAGCGAGTAGTCGCACACCGGGCAGCTGTACTTGGAGGAGAACAGCAGCGGCGCAGCGTCCGGGTCGTCGAGCGACATCACCTGGGCCATGCCGTCGCCGAGCTTGAGCGCGGTCTCGAACGATTCGGCCAGGCGTTGCTTGATGTCCTCGCGCGGCTTGAAGCGGTCCACGACCGCTTCGATGGTGTGCTTCACGCGCAGCGCCAGCGGCGGTACCGCGTCGATCTCGTGCAGCACGCCGTCCACGCGCACGCGCACGTAGCCCTGCGCGCGCAGTTGCTCGAACACCTGCGCGTGCTCGCCCTTGCGCTCGCGGATCACCGGCGCCAGCAGCATGTAGCGCTGCTCGCGGCCTTCCTCGGTCTCGCCCAGGGCGACCACCTGGTCGACCATCTGGCTGACGGTCTGCGCTTCCAGCGGGTAGCCGTGGTCCGGGCAGCGCGGAGTGCCCACGCGTGCGTAGAGCAGGCGCAGGTAGTCGTAGATCTCGGTGATCGTGCCGACGGTCGAGCGCGGATTGTGCGAGGTCGACTTCTGCTCGATCGAGATCGCCGGCGAGAGGCCCTCGATGTGGTCGACGTCCGGCTTCTCCATCACGGAGAGGAACTGCCGCGCGTACGCCGACAGCGATTCGACGTAGCGGCGCTGTCCTTCGGCATAGATGGTGTCGAAGGCCAGCGACGACTTGCCCGAGCCCGACAGTCCCGTGATCACGATCAGCTTGTCGCGCGGGAGGTCGAGGTCGATGTTCTTGAGGTTGTGCGTCCGCGCGCCGCGGATGCGGATGTAATCCAGCGCCATCGGTTGCCTGTCTGGGGGAGGGTCGCCGCCGCGGAGCGCGAGGGCGAACAGAGGAGCGTATCGACAGGCGAAGATGGGGGCAAATGGCCGGAACCAAAGACCGGCGTGGATCGTTGCACGGCGTGTTCCACGGCCGGTGGAGGGAACGCGGTGCGCGTCCCTCGACCTTCATGAACGACTTCCGATGACTGCTAGAGCAGGCGGAACGAGGTCGAATCGCCGCTGCCGGCCTGGGCCGTGGTCTCCAGCGATGCGGGGCTGACGCCGTTGACGATCAGCTGGACCTTGATCGCCTCGGCGCGCTGCCGTGCGAGCGACGGATCCTCGCCCGCCGGGCCGGTGATCTGCAGGCGCGTGCCCTCGCCGGCAGCCTGGATCACCTCGGCTGCCTTGCTGAGCAGTGCCAGGCTGTCGGGCGCGACACGCGCGCTGCCGGGCTCGAAGCGGATCGGCGTCTGCGCGACGGCCTCGTTCAGCGCCTTGACCAGCGCGCCGCCCGACGTGCCCGGCTTGACCTGGGCGAGCACCGCGGCCGCGGCGTCCACCGGTGCGCCTTCGCCCACGCCCTGGAACAGGCCGGTGTAGGCGTAGCCGGGGTAGAGCAGTTCGGCGCGGGCCAGCAGGCCCTTGCGCTCCGCTTCGCCGGCACGGCCGCCGAGTTCGATCCGCCGGCCTTCGAACGACACCGCCGCGCCAGGCACGGTGAAGCTGTCCAGGAACTTCGGCAGCGCATCCAGCCACGGAGCGGGGCGCGCCCCGCGGTCGACCTTCAACTCGCCCGAGACGCTGCCGCCGTAAGCGAGCTTCAGGGCGGCCTCGATGGCCTGCCGGGTGGCGTCGGTATCGACGGTGCCGTCGTAGCGCACCGTGCCGTTGTTGTTGACCAGGTTGAGGGTCGCGTCGAACTGCGCGATCGGAGCGGCGGCCGCTGGTGGCGGCGTCGCCTGGGAATTGGGGGTGTCGCGGTTGCAGGCCGCGGTCGTCGCGATGACGGCGAGCAGGGCGGCGGAACACATCGAGCGGGTTGGGTTCATGGGCACTCCGTCGGCGCTTGCCGGCGATTGGGGGAGCGGCCGGGCCGGGGGGCCGGGCCGGAGTCGTCCGGGAGGAAGGACCCGGCGAACCGGGTCCTTCCCGTTTACTCACTTCAAACCGCGAACGGCAGGCTTACTTGTGCGAGGCGTACTCGATGTCCACCGGGTCGGCACATTCCTGCGTGCCGTTGTTGCACAGCTTGTAGCTCATGGTGCCGCTACCGATGATGCGGAACGTATCGGTGGCGGTGCCCTTGTTCTTCACGGTCTTGAGGATGGCGCCGTTGCGGTAGATGTCGATGTTCTTCTTGCCGTGCGTCCAGTCGAGGGTGACCTGGGTGCGGTGGTTGGCGAGCTGGATCGCCTCGGCTTCCACCGAGCGCGGCCAGTTGGCATCGACGAAGCTCGGATACAGCGACACGCCCGCGGCGTTGCTGAAACCGCGAACCGTCACGTACCACGTGCCGCCCTGCGGGGCCGGGAAGAAGCAGTTCTCGTTGTTGCCCGAGCTGAAGGGACGGCAGTCGTACGCGGTGGTCGTCGGGTCGGCGCCGCGACGCACGTAGAGATCCGCATCGCCCGTGCCGCCGTACATGGCGAACAGCAGGTTGGACGCACCGTTGGGCACCAGCAGCTCATAACGGACGGTGTCGCCCGCCAGCACGGTGATGCCGGTGACGGTCACGCCGTTGCTGAGCGGAATGGCGGCCGGCGGCGGCGGCGGCGGCGGGACGTCCGGCGGCAGCGGTTCGTCGCCCTTGGCCACGGCCACGGCGTAGCGCGCGTCGATGATGCCGGCGCCGCAGTACTTGTTGTAGCTGCAGCCGGTCGGGAAGCCGCCGGAAGCGTAGGCGGTGTTCTCGAGGATCTTCTTGATCTGGTCCGGTGTCTTCGGCGTTGCGGCGGCGCTCTGCATCAATGCGATCACGCCCGACACGTGCGGTGCCGACATCGAAGTGCCGGCGTACCACGCGTAGCCTTCGCCTTCCTGGCCCTGCAGGCCCAGGTTGAGCGTCGAGAGGATGTTGTCCGCCGCCGGCGCTACGCCCGAACCGCCCGGTGCCGCGACGTCGACGACGTTGCCGTAGTTCGAGAAGCCCGACAGCGCGCCGGTCGGGCCGACCGACGAGACGGTGATGACGTCGTTGCAGCTCGCGGGCGAGAAGCCCGCCGCATCGGCCGAGGAGTTGCCGGCCGAAACGACCACGCTGGTGCCGCGACCCTTCGCCGCCGTGTAGGCCGCCTGTTCGGCCACGCTGCACGCGCCGCCGCCGCCGAGGCTGAGGTTGATGACCTCCGCCGGCGTGGCGTTGGCGGGCACACCCGCCACGGTCCCGCCCGAGGCCCACGTCACCGCGTCGATGATGTCGGACTCGTAACCGCCGCACTTGCCCAGGACGCGTACCGGCTGCACCTTCGCGCCGAACGCCACGCCCGCCACGCCCGCGTTGTTGTTGGTCGCAGCGGCGACGGTGCCGGCCACGTGCGTGCCATGCCAGCTGCTGTCCTCGGGAATGCCGAAGATGTTGCATTCGCCGTCGTGCCAATCGCCCGGGTCGTTCGGGTCCGCGTCGCGGCCATCGCCGTCCACGCTGACTTCGGTGTCGATGATGAAGTCGTAGCCTGCGACGTACTGGCCGTTCAATTCCGAATGCGGCGTGCTGCCCGTGTCGAGCACGGCGACCACGACGCCGTCGCCCGTCGCCAGGTCCCACGCCGGTTCGGCGTTGATGCCGCCTGGGCCGTTCTTGTAGTGCCACTGCTGTGCGTACAGCGGATCGTTGGGCACCATCAGCGGCTTGCGCAGGCGATCGGGTTCGACCGCGAGCACGGAGGGATCCTTCATCAACTCGATCATCAGCGCCTTCGTCGCGGCGCTGTCGAGCTTGCGATCGGTGCGGATCAGCGAGCTGCCGGTCGCGAGCGTGCGTAACGGCGCGATGCCGACGCCGAGGTTCTTCGCCGCGCTGGCGAGCTGTACGTTCGACGCGGCGGCGCTAAGCCGTTTGGCGTCCGAACGGTAGGTGATGATGAAGCGGTCGTGCTGCTGCGGCTGCTGCCTGGCGGCCTTGGCGGCTTGCGGGGAGAGGGTTGAAACCTTGACCTTGTTGGCGACGGGTAGCTTGCCGCCCGAATAGGCCGCGGGCGCGACGAGAATGGCGGTGGCGATGGCGAGAGCGGTCCACTGCAGGGTGCGTGCTTTGCGAGTCATGACAACGTCCTTTGTTGGCTGCTGCTGGAACTCCCGGCGTCTCCCCCTGAACGACGACGGGCGCGAGTCCGCGGCGGCGGCTGCCGTCGCGCGACTGGGGTGCGTGCTCGGCGCCTGGCGTCATCCGGACGCCGTGCGCGGGCACGTAGATGGAAGGGCAGGGCAACGCGACGACCGCATCGGCGGTGCGCGGCATGTTCGGCTTGGAAGTGGCGAAGTGGGCGACCCGCGGGACGAAATCACCGCCAGGGGCGGGCAGGCGCGCTGCCAGCGACATCAGGGCCTCCATGGACACAGCGACTGCTCCCCCGGCCCGCGCGGACGCGGGCCCATCGAGTTGGCTGGGCATGGACGACGCCCTGTAGCCGTCCATGTCGGGCGACCGTAGAGGAAGCGCCGTGACCGCGCAAGAGGGCGCGGGAGTCCTTTCGAATCAACACGTTGCTGAATGCGGGGCATACTGTGTCGCAGATCGCGCTTTACGCCGGGAAGGCCCTCTGGCCAGCCTTAACGTCATCGGGCGGCGCAGCCGGTTCCCGGACCGGGCAGTCCGGGCAGACTTGCTCCAACTCGCTGAAAGCCATAGAATTCCGCTTCTGTCCGCCCGATTGTGGGGTGCGACAGCGACCAAAATAACTACAGAGGAATCTGGTCATGTACGCAGTTGTAGTCACCGGCGGTAAGCAATACCGCGTAATGCAGGGCGAAACCCTGCGCGTCGAGCTGCTCGATGTCGAAGTCGGCAGCGAGATCAAGCTGGACAACGTCCTGATGCTGGGCGGCAGCGATGGCGTGAAGGTCGGCGATGCCCTGAAGGGCGCCACCGTCTCCGCCAAGGTCATCGGCCACGGCCGCGCCGACAAGGTGCGCATCGTGAAGTTCCGTCGCCGCAAGCACCATCGCAAGCAGATGGGCCACCGTCAGCATTACACCGAAATCGAAATCACCGGCATCGCCGGTTAAGAAGGAGAAGCAGCCATGGCACACAAAAAGGGCGTAGGTTCCACCCGTAACGGCCGCGACTCCAACCCGAAGTACCTCGGCGTGAAGATGTACGGCGGCCAGGCCATCGAGGCCGGCAACATCATCGTCCGCCAGCGCGGCACCCAGTTCCATCCGGGTTCCGGCGTTGGTCTTGGTCGCGACCACACCCTGTTCGCGCTCGTCGACGGCAAGGTCGAGTTCGCGACCAAGGGTCCGAAGAAGCGCCGCACCGTCAGCGTCGTCGCCGAGTAATCGCGACAACGCTGTTCGCGAGGAGCCCCGCTTCGGCGGGGCTTTTCGTTTCGAGCGACGGGATTCGAGATTCGGGATGTCGGGATTCGCAACCGCGAGTCGCCTTCGATCTCGTCGCTAGAATCGCAGGAACTGTTGCTGTTACCGAATCCCCCATCCCGAATCACGAATCCCGGCACTCCCCATGAAACTCGTCGACGAAGCCGAAATCCAGGTCAGCGCAGGCAACGGCGGCAACGGCTGCGTTGGTTTCCGTCGCGAGAAATTCATTCCGCTCGGCGGCCCTGACGGCGGCGACGGCGGCGACGGCGGCAGCGTCTGGCTGGTGGCCGACGAGAACCTCAACACGCTGGTCGATTTCCGCCACCAGAAGCAGTTCCGCGCCAAGCGTGGCGAGAACGGAATGGGGCGGCAGATGTACGGCAAGGCCGGCGACGATCTCGTCATCGCCGTGCCCGTCGGCACCGTGGTCGCCAACGTCGAGACCGACGAAGTCATCGGCGACCTCACGCGCCACGGCGAACGCCTGCTGGTCGCCAAGGGTGGCAAGGGCGGCCTGGGCAACATGCATTTCAAGAGTTCGGTGAACCGCACGCCGCGCAAGGCGCTGCCGGGTCTGCCGGGCGAGGAGCGCGCGCTCAAGCTCGAGCTGAAGCTGCTGGCCGATGTCGGCCTGCTGGGCTTCCCGAACGCCGGCAAGAGCACACTGATCCGCGCGGTCTCGGCGGCGACCCCGAAGGTCGCGGACTATCCGTTCACCACGCTTTATCCGAATCTCGGCGTGGTCAGTGTCGAGTCGCACCGCAGCTTCGTCATCGCCGACATCCCCGGCCTGATCGAGGGCGCGGCGGAAGGCGCGGGCCTGGGCACGCAGTTCCTCAAGCACCTGCAGCGCACGCGTTTGCTGCTGCACCTGGTGGACATCGCACCGATGGAAGGCGGCGTGGAAGGCGTGAGCCCGGCCGATCAGGTGCGCGCGATCGAGCATGAGCTGAAGAAGCACGATCCGGAGCTGTTGGACAAGCCGCGCTGGCTGGTGCTCAACAAGGCCGACCTGCTGCTGGAGGAAGAGCAACAGGCCGCCGCACAGGCCGTGATCGACGAATTGGGCTGGACGGGACGCTGGTACCTGGTGTCGGCCATCGGCCGCGAAGGTACCTGGCCGATCATGCTCGACGTGATGGCCTTCTTCGATCGTCAGCGCGAAGACGCACTGGAAGCCGCACGCGAAGGCGAAGGCGATGCGGCGCGCTGAGTCCGCCGCGCAGGCAACAAAAAACCCGGCATCGGCCGGGTTTTTGTTTGCTGCCTGGAGCCCACTGGCTGGCGAGGGCGCCCTGGGGCGCCGTGCCGTGGACTCCTGTCCCCGTTGCGCCGAATCAGGCGGCCTTGAGGGCCTTGATGCGAGCGTTCAGGCGCGCCTTGTGGCGGGCAGCCTTGTTCTTGTGGATCAGGCCGCGCGAGCTGAAGCGATCGAGGATCGGCTGAGCGACGGCGAAAGCGGTTTCGGCGCCGGCGGCGTCGTTCTCGCCCAGTGCCTTGAGCACCTTCTTGACGGCGGTGCGCAGCATCGAACGCTGGCTGGCGTTGCGGGCATTGCGGACCACGGTCTGCTTGGCGCGCTTTTTGGCGGACTTGATGTTAGCCACGGCGGATTCCTGGAAACTGGTAAGTGAAAATGGGGCTGGGGACAATCAGACCAGAAAGTATGGAGGATTCAGTGGGTTGCGTCAACAACAGGCTGTGGGTCCAGGAACGGGGAGAACGGGCGTGACGGCGCCAAGAATGCTCAAGGGGCTGCTGTCGTTCAGCAGCATGACCATGGTCTCGCGCGTGCTGGGCCTGGTTCGCGACATCGCGATCAACCACGCCTTCGGTGCCAATGCGGGAACCGACGCGTTCTGGGTGGCGTTCCGCATTCCGAACTTCATGCGCCGGCTGTTCGCGGAAGGCTCGTTTTCGACGGCGTTCGTGCCGGTTTTCACGGAAATCAAGGAAACCCGCCCGTTCGACGACCTCAAGGAACTGGTCGCCCGCGTCTCCGGCACGCTGGGCGGGATCCTGCTCGTGCTGACGGCGTTGGGGTTGATCTTCACCCCGCAGATCGCCGCGCTCTTCAGCCCGGGCTCCATCGACGATCCCTTCAAGTTCGGCCTCACCGTCGACCTGCTGCGGCTGACGTTCCCGTTCATCCTCTTCGTCTCGCTGACGGCCTTGTCCGGCGGCGCGCTCAACAGCTTCCACCGGTTCGGACTGCCGGCGTTCACGCCGGTGATCCTCAACCTTTTCATGATCGCCGGTGCCTTGTGGCTCGCGCCGCACCTGGAAGTACCGATCCTGGCGCTGGGCTGGGCCGTGCTGGCGGGCGGTATCGCGCAGTTGCTGTTCCAGCTGCCGGCGCTGCGCAACCTCAACCTGCTGACGCTGCCGAGGTGGGGCTGGAGCCATCCGGACGTGCGCAAGGTGATGAGGTTGATGGTGCCGACGCTGTTCGGCTCGTCGGTGGCGCAGATCAACCTGCTGCTCGACACCGTGATCGCCTCCTTGTTGTTCGTCGGATCGCAGACTTGGCTCTCGCAGGCCGACCGCTTCCTCGAGCTGCCGCTGGGTGTGTTCGGCGTGGCGCTGGGCACGGTAATCCTGCCGGCGTTGTCGCGCCATCACGTCAAGACCGACGCCGAGGGTTTTTCGAAGGCGCTCGACTGGGGATTGCGCACGACGCTGCTGATCGCCATGCCGGCGACGCTGGGCCTGATGCTGCTGGCCGAGCCGCTGGTCGCGACGTTGTTCCAGGGCGGAAAATTCACCGCGTTCGACACGCGCATGGCGGCCATGTCGGTGTTCGGCTTGAGCTTCGGCTTGCCGGCCTTTGCGCTGGTGAAGATCGTGCTGCCTGCGTTCTACGCCAGGCAGGACACGCGTACGCCGGTTCGCGCGGGCGTGGCCTCGCTGATCGCCAACATGGTGTTGAACGTCGTTTTCCTGTGGATCCTCTACGTCTTGTGGACCACGCCGGAAGTGCGCGCGCGCGGCGTGATGGTCGCGCTGGAACAGACGCCGGGCCTGCATCTGGCGCTGGGCTTCGCAAGCGCGGCGGCGAGTTACCTCAACCTGGCGTTGCTGTGGCACTGGCTGCGCAAGGCCGGCGTGTACCAGCGCCAGCCCGGCTGGATGCGTTACACGATGCGGCTGCTCGTCGCCTGCGCGGCGATGGCGGCGGCGCTATGGGCGGGTCTGCAATGGGCGCCGGAATTCACGGAGATCGGCAAATTGGCGCGGGTGGGCTACCTGGCCGTGCTGGTCTGCGGTGGCGGCCTGGTCTACCTGCTGGCGCTGCTCGCACTCGGCTTCCGCCCGCGCGACCTGCGCGAGCATTGACGAGTGATGATGACGGGAACCATACGGCGGGCCTTGGGCCGAGGCCTTCGCGGCTATACTTCGAACCGATGAGCAGGCTGTTTAGAGACGTAGAGGGCGGGTCCCGGTGCCCGCACGGCAGTGTGGTCTGCATCGGCGCATTCGACGGCCTGCACCTGGGCCACCAGGCGCTGGTGCGCCACGCGCTCGACCGCGCGCGCGCGCTCGACGTGCCCTGCGTGGTGCTGAGCTTCGAGCCGTTGCCGAGGGAGTTCTTCGCGCCGTCCGATCCGCCGCCGCGCCTGATGCTGCCGCGCACGAAGGCCGGGCATCTGTTCGCGATGGGCGTGGACCAGCTCGGCCTGCTGCGTTTCGACAAGCGCCTTTGCAGCCTCACCGCCGAAGAATTCGTAACGACCGTGCTGCTGCAGCGCCTGTCCGCGCGCGAGGTGTGGGTCGGTCCGGAATTCCGCTTCGGCAAGGCGCGCGGCGGCGATATCGGCGTGTTGCGCGCCATGGGTCAGGCGCACGGTTTCGTCGCAGATGAAATCGATCCGGTCCAGCTCGACGGCGAGCGCGTGTCCGCCACGCGTATCCGCGAAGCGCTGCGCTCCGGCGATTTCGCCACGGCGCAGCGCCTGCTCGGCCGGCCGTACGCGATCGGCGGCCACGTCGTGCAGGGCAGGCAGCTTGGTCGCACGCTTGGCTTTCCGACCGCGAACCTGCGCTTCGGCGGGCGCACGCCGGCACTGTCGGGCATCTATGCGACCTGGGTGCACGGCCTGGGCGATCGCCCGCGCGCATCGGTTTCGAGCCTGGGCACGCGTCCCACCGTCGATGGCGTCGAGCCGCTGCTGGAAGCGCACCTGTTCGATTTCGACGGCGACCTCTACGGGCGACGCATCGAAGTCGAGTTCGTCGCCAAGCTGCGCGACGAACTGAAGTTTTCCGATCTTCCGGCGCTGACCGCGCAGATGCACCTCGACGCCGCGCAAGCGCGCGCGATCCTCGGCGCCCCACATCCGCTCCCCAGCGAGCACGAGCCCGCACGTGCGAGTGCGGAATCCACCCAGAAAGCAGCACAGCGATAGGTTCCCGTGAGCCAAGACCCGAACCAGTACAAAGCCACCCTGAATCTGCCCGCGACGGATTTTCCGATGCGCGGCGACCTGCCCAAGCGCGAGCCGGACACGCTGGCACGCTGGGAAAACGAGGGCCTGTACGCGCGAATTCGCGAGAAGGTCGGCAAGCGCGAGCGCAGCTTCGTGCTGCACGACGGCCCGCCTTACGCCAATGGCGCGATCCATATCGGCCATGCGGTCAACAAGGTGCTCAAGGACATCGTGGTGAAGTCCAAGCTGCTCGCCGGCTTCGACGCGCCCTACGTGCCGGGCTGGGACTGCCACGGCCTGCCGATCGAGCACCAGGTCGAGAAGAAGTTCGGCAAGGTCGGCGACAAGCTCGACGCCAGCCAGTTCCGCCAGAAGTGCCGCGAGTACGCGGCCGAACAGATCGAGCTGCAGCGTCGCGACTTCAAGCGCCTGGGCGTGATCGGCGACTGGGACAACCCGTACCGCACGATGGATTTCCGCTACGAGGCCGACATCATGCGGTCGCTGGCGAAGATCGTGGAGCGTGGGCATCTGGTGCGCGGCGCCAAGCCGGTGCATTGGTGCTTCGACTGCGCATCGGCGCTGGCCGAAGCGGAGATCGAATACGCCGACAAGGAATCGCCGGCGATCGACGTCGCCTACGACGCGCGCGATCCGCAGGCGCTCGCACGCCTGTTCGGCGCCAGCGTGGACGACGGCGTGCGCGTGGCGATGCCGATCTGGACCACCACGCCGTGGACGCTGCCGGCGAGCCTGGCGATCAGCGTCGGCCCGGAACTCGACTACGTCCTGGTCGAAGGCCCGCGCACGGCCGACGGCGGTCGTCGCCTGCTGGTGCTGGCCGAAGCGCTGGCCGGCAAGGCGCTGGCGCGGTACGGCGTCGATGAGGTCGTCGTGCTCGGCCGCGCGCTGGGTGACGATCTGGAAGGCGTGCTGCTGCAGCATCCGTTCTATGCCGAACGCGACATTCCCGTGCTGGTCGGCGACCACGTGTCGTCCGAGGACGGCACCGGCATGGTTCACACCGCGCCGGGCCACGGCCAGGAGGATTACGCCGTCGGCCTGAAGTACGCGCTTGTCGACAAGTACAGCGCCGCACAGATCAATCCGGTCGATTCGCGCGGGTTGTACCTGCCGTCGACGCCGCCGGCGGACGGCATCGTGCTGGCCGGCCTGCACATCTGGAAGGCCAACGATGTGCTGATCGATGTGATCCGCGCCAGCGGTCACCTGCTGGCCGCGCACAAGCTCACCCACAGCTACCCGCATTGCTGGCGCCACAAGACGCCGGTGGTGTTCCGCGCCACGCCACAGTGGTTCATCTCGATGGAGCAGGCTGGCCTGCGTCGCGACGCGCTCAGCGAAATCGGCAAGGTGGCCTGGGTGCCCGAGTGGGGCGAGGCGCGCATCTACAACATGATCGAAGGCCGTCCTGACTGGACGATCTCGCGCCAGCGCTACTGGGGCGTGCCGATCGCGCTGTTCTTCCATCGCGAGACGGGCGAGATCCATCCGCGTTCGCCGCAGCTGATGCGGCAGGTCGCCGAGCGCGTCGAAGAGGCGGGCGCCGATGCGTGGTACGACATGACCGCCGAGCAGCTGCTCGGCGACGAGGCCGCGCAGTACGAGAAGGTCACCGACATCCTCGATGTCTGGTTCGACTCGGGCGTGAGCCACGAATGCGTGCTCGCGCAGCGTCCGCAGGATGGCCTGTACAAGCCGGCCGACCTGTACCTGGAAGGCTCCGATCAGCACCGCGGCTGGTTCCATAGCTCGCTGCTCACCGGCGTGGCGATGGACGGCGTTGCGCCGTACCGCCAGGTGCTGACGCACGGCTTCGCCGTGGACGAGCAGGGCAAGAAGATGTCCAAGTCGCTCGGCAACACGGTCGAGCCGCAGAAGGTCATCAACGCCATGGGCGCCGACGTGCTGCGCCTGTGGATCGCATCCACCGACTACCGCAACGAGATGTCGGTGTCGGACAACATCCTCAAGCGCAACGCCGACGTCTACCGCCGCATCCGCAACACGGCGCGCTTCCTGCTGGCCAATCTCAGTGGCTTCGAGCCGGCCAGGGACCTGCGTCCGCTGGAAGACATGGTCGCGCTGGACCGCTGGATCGTGCATCGCGCAGCAGAATTGCAGGACCGCATCGCCAGCGCGTACGAACGCTACGACTTCGCCGAGATCGTGCAGGCGCTGTCGAACTTCTGCAGCGTCGACCTGGGTTCGCTGTACCTGGACGTCACCAAGGACCGCCTGTACACGATGCAGGACGACTCGCGCGGACGCCGTTCGGCGCAGAGCGCGATGTACCGCATCGCCGAAGCCTTCGCACGCTGGATCGCACCGATTCTGGCCTTCACCGCCGACGAGATGTGGCGCCACCTGCCGGCGCAGACCGAGCACGGCCCGCGCGAGGACAACGTCCTGTTCGCGACCTGGTACGACGGGCTGGCGTTGTTGCCGGAGGACGCGCCTCTGGCGGCGGCGGACTTCGACCGTCTGCTCGCGCTGCGCGAGGAAGTGAGCCGCACGCTGGAGCCGATGCGCGCCGCCGGCGAAATCGGTGCCGCGCTGGAGGCGGAAATCAGCCTCAAGGCCGGCGTCGCCGACCAGAATTGGCTGGCCCCGTTCACCGATGAGCTGCGTTTCCTGTTCATCAGCGGCGACGTGGACATCGTCGCCGACGATGGCATCAAGGACATCGCCGTGCTCGCAGCGCCGACGACCAAGACCAAGTGCGTACGTTGCTGGCAGTACCGCGCCGACGTCGGGAGCGATGCCGATCACCCGCAGCTGTGCGGGCGCTGCGTGGTCAACGTGGCCGGCGCTGGCGAAAACCGGGTGTGGTTCTGATGGCGCCGGTCCGTCCCAATGCATTGCCGTGGCTGGGGCTTTCGGTGCTCGTGATCGTCCTCGACCAGCTGACCAAATGGTGGGTGCTTAGCTCGCTGCCCGAGTACACCGCGATCCCGTTCATCGAAGGCTTCTGGAACTGGTATCGCACCTACAACACGGGTGCGGCGTTCAGCTTCCTCAGCGACGCCGGCGGCTGGCAGAAATACTTCTTCGTCGTGCTGGCGGTGGCGATCAGCGGCCTGCTGGGCTGGTGGCTGAGCCGCACGCCGCGCCGCGACTGGAAGAGCGCGCTGCCCTACGCGCTGGTCATCGGCGGGGCACTGGGCAACGTACTCGACCGGCTGATGCACGGCCACGTCGTGGACTTCATCCAGTGGTACTGGCGCGACCACTACTGGCCGGCGTTCAACATCGCCGATTCGGCGATCGTCGCCGGCGCCATCGGCATCGCCCTGTTCGGCCTGTTCACGAAGCCGACTCCGGCCCCACGCTGAGCCCCGGTACAATCACGCCATGGATGTCCTTCTCGCCAATCCCCGCGGTTTCTGCGCCGGCGTCGACCGCGCCATCGAGATCGTCAAGCGCGCCATCGAGACGCTCGGCGCGCCGATCTACGTGCGGCACGAGGTCGTGCACAACCGCTTCGTGGTCGACGACCTCAAGCACCGCGGCGCCATCTTCGTCGAAGAACTGGACGAAGTGCCGGACAACGCGACGGTGATCTTCAGTGCCCACGGCGTGGCCAAGGCCGTGCGCGAGGAGGCCGAGCGGCGCGGCCTGAAGGTGTTCGACGCGACCTGCCCGCTGGTGACCAAGGTCCACCTGGAGGTCGCGCGTCATTGCCGCGCCGGCCGCGACGTGGTGCTGATCGGCCACGAAGGCCATCCCGAGGTCGAAGGCACGATGGGCCAGTGGCGCCGCGAAGCGGGCTCGGGTCGCATTTATCTGGTCGAGGACAACGACGACGTCGCCGCGCTGGAGATCGACCAGCCCGAGAACGTCGCCTACACCACCCAGACCACGCTGTCGGTGGACGACACCCGCGGCGTGATCGAGGCCCTGCGCACCAAGTTCCCGGCCTTGCAGGGGCCGAAGAACGACGACATCTGCTACGCCACGCAGAACCGCCAGGACGCCGTGCGCGAACTGGCCGCGCGCTGCGACCTGGTGCTGGTGGTCGGATCGGTGAACAGTTCCAATTCCAACCGCCTGCGCGAGCTGGCCGAGCGCGAAGGCGTGGAGGCTTACCTCATCGACGGCGCGATCGAGATCAATCCGTCCTGGGTCGCCGGCCGCAAGCGTATCGGCGTGACCGCCGGCGCCTCCGCGCCGGAGGTGCTGGTGCGCGGGGTGATCGACCGCCTGCGCGAACTGGGCGCGGCGCACGTGTCCGAACTCGACGGCGAGCCGGAGGACATGGTCTTCGCGCTCCCCAAGGAACTGCGCCTGCAGCTGGTCGATTGACGGGGACTGATTGACCGGGGCTAATTGACCGGGAATGGCCCAGCGCCTAGAATTCCCGGCTCGCGGATACATCGCCGCCAGGCCCATGCGGCCCGGCCGAATTTCCGCAAGAACACCCGCCGGAATAGCTCAGTTGGTAGAGCGGCGCATTCGTAATGCGTAGGTCGTAGGTTCGATTCCTATTTCCGGCACCAGTTTCTTTTTTGAGCCCCGCTTCGGCGGGGCTCTTTTTTTTGCGTCGTCGTCGCGCGTGTAGCGGCGGGCCTTCACGCATGCGCTGCACGGTGGATGGAACAGTCCCCACTTTCCTCGTGGAGTGGAACGATGGCCGGCATCGACAACGTCAAGCGCATCGGCGCGCTGCTGAAGAAGATCGACATCAGCCATGCTGACGACGGTGGGCAAGGGCGGCTACCTCATGAGCCGGCCACTGTCGACGCAACAGGCGCAGTTCGACGGACAGCGAGTGTGGTTCTTCACGCAAGCCGACAGCCCGAAGATCGCCGAGATCCGCCGTAACCCCAAGGTGAACCTTGCCTACGCCTCCAAGGGCAGCAACGTCTACATCTCGATGACCGGCACCGCGCGCGCCAATCGCGACCAGGCGGTGATCGACGCGCTGTGGAGCGACGCCATGAAGGCGTTCTTCCCCAAGGGCAGGACCGATCCGAACCTGGTCCTGCTGGAGGTACAGGTGCACTCGGTCGAATACTGGGACGGCCCGGGCACGTGGATCGGCAAGGCGGTCGGTTTCATCATCGCGCGCGTGACGAAGAACGAAGAGGTGATGGGCGAGAACCGCATCGTCGACCTCACCGCGAAACGTCCGCGCAAGCGCCTGCCGCCTTCGCACAAGAACGCACCGCGCGGTGCCGCCAGCGCGGCGGCGAACCTGCCGGCAAAGGCGGCGAAGAAAACCGCGAAGAAGGCGACCAAGAAAACAGCGGGCGGAACGGCAGGGAAGGCGCCGGCCAAGCGCGCGCGTCGCGCATCGAGCTGACGTTTCGCGCAAAGCCGCACGCAGCCGCACGCGTTGCGATTGCGCCGCGTGCGGGTCACGATACGCCGCACTCCAGGCCGCAGATCCGATGCGATGACACGCGTGCTCTACACCGGGACAAAGAACGCTTCCAGCTGGGCCATGCGCGCATGGCTCGCGCTGCGAGAGCAGGGCGTCGTTTTCGAGGAGCGCGTGGTCGACATCCGTCGTCCGCAGCGTTACGAGAACCTCGCCCGCATCCAGGCGTTCTCGCCCCCGGGCGCCGTACCCGTGCTGGTGGACGGCGAGGCAGTGATCTTCGATTCGCTGGCGATCATGGAATACGCCAGCGAGACCGGTCCGCGCCCCTTGTGGCCGGAGGATCCACTCGCACGTGCGAGAGCGCGTTCGCTACTTGCCTGGGTGCACGGCGGTTTGTCCGGCTTGTGCTCGCGGCTGTCGTTCGAAAGCGCGTTCTATCCAGAGCGACGCGCGATGACGGTCGAGGAGATCACTGAGTCCGACCGCATCTGCGCGGTATGGGAACGCACGCTGCTCGAAAGCGACGGTCCGTACCTGTTCGGCGCGCTTTCGCTGGCCGACCTGGCCTTCGTGCCGGTGGTGTGCCGAATCCTTGCGCACCGTCCGCTTCTCCAAGGCTGGCCGTTGTCGCAGGCGTGGGCAGAACGCCTGCTGGCGCGGCCGTCCGTGCGCGAATGGCTGGACGAAGCGCGTCCGCTGCCCGTCGTGGAGATGGCCGACTACCTTGCCGGCGACGCACATTCCCGATGAACGATCGCCTCACGCGCGCGCCGCTGAACGTTTCATCTATCGGAAATCTGGCGTTCACCGATTTTTAGCGCGGACATCGCCACCATGCCGCCAGTTTTCGGAAGCGGGCATGACAGGGTGTTGAGCATGCGGATGGATATCTTCGTGGTCGGTCGGGAAGAAGGTTTCGTGGTGGCGCCGTGCGGCACCGCACTTCCCGACGACGAAATGGCGGCACTGGGCGAAGTCAGCTTCGGCTGGACGATCGACAGCGAATGCGTGGTCCCGCGCCTGGACTGGCAGGGGATCGTCAAGGACATCGACGCGCGTGGCTACAGCATCGTGCCGCACGGCGACGTCGGCGGACTGCTCGGACTGCCACAGCACGGGCTGAGCGCCTTCTATCCGGAACTGCATCAGCGCTGCGCCGCCTGACGCGCGGCCGACGTGGATGAACCGGCGCGTCTCGCTTTCCGCGACACGCCCCGGGTAGAGTGCCGGCAGTCCGTCAACCGCGCCGCATCCATGTCCAAACCCGGGAAATCCCTGTCCACCAAGGCCCGCACCGCCTACGTGTGTTCCGAATGCGGCGCCGACCACAGCAAGTGGCAGGGGCAGTGCGGCGAATGCGGCGCGTGGAACACGCTGAGCGAGTTCGTCGTCGAGCCGGCCGCCAAGGCCGGTGCGAGCGTCGCGGCGAGCCGTCGCGGTAGCTGGGCCGGCAAGGCCGACGCGCCCGCGGTCACTGCGCTCAAAGACGTGCGCCACAGCGAGGAAGACCGCGTCAGCACCGGCATTGGCGAATTCGACCGCGTGCTGGGCGGCGGCCTGGTGCACGGCTCGGTGGTGCTGGTGGGCGGCGATCCCGGCATCGGAAAATCGACGCTGCTGCTGCAGGCGATCAGCAAGATGGCCGGCACGCTGCCGGGCCTGTACGTCACCGGCGAGGAATCGCTTGCGCAGGTAGCCGGACGCGCCTCGCGCCTGGGCGTGCCGGTGGACGGCGTGCACGCGCTGGCCGAGACCGGCATCGAGCGCGTGCTCGAACACGCCGCGAAGATGCGCCCGGGCCTGATCGTCGCCGACTCGGTGCAGACTCTGTGGACGCAGGAACTCAGCGCCGCACCGGGCTCGGTGAGCCAGGTGCGCGAGAGCGCCGCGCGTCTGGTGCGCTATGCGAAGGAAACGGGCACGGCGGTGTTCCTCGTCGGCCACGTCACCAAGGAAGGCGGCATCGCCGGTCCGCGCGTGCTTGAGCACATGGTCGATGCCGTCCTCTATTTCGAAGGCGAGAGCGGCAGCCGGTTCCGCGTGTTGCGCGCCTTCAAGAACCGCTTCGGCGCCGTCAACGAACTGGGCGTGTTCGCGATGGGCGAGAAGGGCCTTCGTGAAGTGCCCAATCCGTCGGCGATTTTCCTTTCCGGCAGCGAGCGCCCGCAGCCCGGCAGCTGCGTGATGGTCACGCGCGAAGGCACGCGCCCGCTACTGGTGGAAGTGCAGGCGCTGGTCGACGCCTCGCCGTTGTCGAACCCGCGCCGTGTCGCGGTCGGCATGGAGGGCAATCGACTTGCGATGCTGCTGGCGGTGCTGCATCGCCACGGCGGCATCGGCGTGGGCGACCAGGACGTGTTCGTGAACGTGGTCGGCGGTATCCGCGTGCAGGAAACCGCGGCCGATCTTCCCGTGCTGTTGGCCGTGCTGTCATCGCTGCGCGACCGCCCGCTGGCGGAGCAGACGGTGGCGTTCGGCGAAGTCGGTCTGTCCGGCGAGATCCGCCCGGTGCCCAATGGCGAGGAACGGCTCAAGGAGGCCGCCACGCACGGCTTCAAACGCGCCATCGTGCCGAAGTCGAACGCGCCCAAGGGCGGGCGTGTCGGCGACATGGAAGTGATCGCGGTGGAGCGGCTGGCGGACGCCCTCGAACGCCTGGACTAGTCGGAACTGGATGGGTTGGAGCTGGATCGGTTTGAACTGGATCGGTTGGAGCTGGATTCGTTGGAATCGGGATCGTCCGCTCCTCGCACCGTGGCGACGATGGCGACCAGGATCATCACGGCCCACACGATCCAGAGCAGTGCACTGCCGCCGTCGCGCAAGTAGTCGAGCGACTGGTCGAGCGAACAGTAGCGATGACGTCCCAAGCGAGCGGTACCGCAAGCGCCGCTCACGTAAAGCGGTGACAGCAGGAGCAGCAGGAAGAACCACGCGATCAGGTTGAGCATGCCGTTCCCCTAGGGAGTCAGGCCTTGATGGCGCCGCCGAAGGCGAGTCGTTCCGCCAATGCATCGCCCGCTAGCGCTGCATGCATGCGTGCTTCGTCGATTGGTCGCACGACCCATTGCGGCGGCGCTTCACGAGCGTGTGTGTCGACCATGCAGATCGCAAGAAAGTAGCTCGGCCCCGGGCCGACGGCATACCAGAACGCATCCCAATGCGCCGCCCCGCGTGCGGCATAGTGGGGCACCTCGTTTCCGGGCTGGTACGCGATCTTCGCCACCGTGAGCGCGTCGCCATGCACGCGACCTGCGGGAGTGTCGAACGAGAGGGCGTCGAATGACGCCTGCAACGCGGCCTTCTTGCGCTGCACCGTGCGCCGGTTGCGCGCGACGGCGAGCAGGACCAGGGTGACCGAAACGGTCACGCAGGCGAGCCACAGCAGCACGAGCCAGAGACCGTCGGTCATTCGCGCACGATACACAAACGCGTGCGTTCGAGGCAGATTCACACCGCGAACACCACCGTCCGGTGCCCGTTGAGCAGGATGCGGTCGTCCAGCCAATAGCGCAGAGCCTGTGCGAGAACGCGGCGTTCGATGTCGCGACCGATGCGGACCAGGTCGTTGGGCGTGTCGTGATGACTCACGCGCTGCGTGTCCTGTTCGATGATCGGACCTTCGTCCAGATCTGCGGTGACGAAATGCGCGGTGGCGCCGATCAGCTTCACGCCGCGCGCGTGGGCCTGGTGGTACGGCCGCGCCCCCTTGAATCCCGGCAGGAACGAGTGGTGGATGTTGATGCAGCGGCCGGCGAGTTTCGCCACCAGTTCCGACGACAGCACCTGCATGTAGCGTGCGAGCACGACCAGCTCGGTGCCGCTCTGCTCGATCAGTGCGTCCAATGCGGCTTCCTGTTCGGACTTGCGGCCTTTCTCGACGGCGAGGTAGTGGAACGGAATGCCGTCGAAGTCGAGATGGCGGTAGGTTTCGCGCGGATGGTTGGCGACGACCGCGGTGATCTCCATCGGCAGCTCACCGATACGCCAGCGGTAGAGCACATCGGCAAGACAATGATCGAACCGGGAAGCGAGCAGCATCACCCGACGCGGAACGCTGCGGTCGCGCAGCGACCACTCCATTCCGAAGGCGTCGGCGAGAGTGCGGAAACCCTCGCGCACCCCGTCTATGGCGTCCGGCGCGAGCGCGAACACCGTGCGCATGAAGAAGCGATCGGTTTCCAGGTCGTTGTACTGCTGGGCATCGAGGATGTTGCCGTCGAAACGCAGCAGATGGCCGGTCACGGCGTTGACGATGCCGGGACGGTCTGGGCAGGAGAGGGTGAGAACGTAGTGGGGCATCGTGGCCAAGGCGCGATCCGATGCCGGTTACAACGCAATGCGCGCGCGGCGCCGGCCTGCAGCGAAGAGGGCCGGTTTCCCGGCCCTTCGTGATGCCTTGCTTAGTGACCGCCCGCCGCGGCCGCGCCGCCGCCGACCTTCGCCGCGAACGGTGGTTTGGCGAACCACACGAACACGATCACCACCAGGAACAGGATGCCGAGCAGGTGGAAGATCTCGTTGAAGCCGATCTGCGCGGCCTGCTGCGAGATCATCTGGTTCAGTGCAAGCGCGCCTCGCTGCGTGTCGCCCTGGCCCAGTGCGGCGACGGTTTGCTGCATCGCCGGGTCGTAGGCGCCGATGTTTTCGGTCAGGCGCGCGTGGTGGATGGTGCTGCGCTGGTTCCATGCCCAGGTCGTGAGCGATGCCGCGAAGCTGCCGCCCAGCGTGCGCACGAATGTCGCCAGGCCCGAGCCCGCGGCGATTTCATGCGGCTCCAGATCCGACAGCAGGATGGTCAGCACCGGCATGAAGAACAACGCCACGCCCAGTCCTTGCCACAGTTGCACCTCGGCCACGCGCTGGAAATCCACGTCGAGGTTGAAACCGGAACGGTAGAAGCTGGTGCTCGCCATCACCACGAAGGCGAATGTCGCCAGCATGCGCAGATCGAACTTGGACGCGTACTTGCCCACCAGCGGCGTCAACAGCACCGGCAGGATGCCGATCGGCGCGCTGGCGAAGCCGGCCCAGATCGGTGTGTAGCCCAGGTTGCGCTGCAGCCACAGCGGCACCAGCAGGCCGACGCTGAAGAAGGCCGAGTAGGCCATCACCATCGCCGCGGTCCCGCTGGCGAAGTTGCGATGGCGGAACAGACGCAGGTTGACGATGGGATCCTTCTCGGTGAGTTCCCAGATGACGAACACCGCCAGCGCGATCACCGCCACGACCGTCAGCCACACGATCTTGGTCGAGTTGAACCAGTCCTCGTCGTTGCCAAGGTCGAGCATGATCTGCAGCGCGCCCACGCCCAGCACCAGCGTTGCCAGGCCGATGTAGTCCATCTTCGGCTTCTCCAGCCGTACCGGCCGGCCCTTGAGCTGCCGTCCGACGACAAAGCTGGCGAAGATGCCGATGGGCACGTTGATGAAGAAGATCCACTCCCAACTGTAGTTGTCGGTAATCCAGCCGCCGAGGATCGGACCCGCGATCGGCGCGACCACCGTCACCATCGCCAGCAGCGCGATCGCCTGGCCGCGTTTGTGCGGTGGATAGATCGAGATCAGCAGCGCCTGCGTGACCGGATACATCGGCCCGCACACGAAACCCTGCAGCGCGCGCGCGGCGACGAGCAGGCCCATGCTGTTGGCAAGTCCACACAGCAGCGAGGCGATCACGAAGGCGAGCGTCGCCCAGGTGAACAGCTTCACTTCGCCGAAGCGACGCGTCATGAAGCCGGTAAGCGGCAACGCGATCGCATTGCTCACGGCGAAGGAGGTGATGACCCACGTCGCCTGGTTCGCGCTCGCGCCCAGGTTGCCGGAGATGGTCGGCAGCGAGACGTTGGCGATGGTGGTGTCGAGCACCTGCATGAACGACGCCAGCGCGAGGCCGACCGTCGTCAATGCCATGTTGGGTGGGCGGAAGGGCTGTGCGGCCGGCTCCGGCGTGACCGGCAGGCCCATCTCCTCTTCCTGTTGCGCGATGGTGGACATGGCGAGGGTCTTGGCATGTGCGACGCGCCGCGAGGCGTGCCGGAGGGAAAGGTGCCGTCATTCCCGCCGGAGCGGGATCTTCCAGCGACTATCGGGGGAGGGAGGAGTCGCTGGCGCCCCGCGTCGGCGGGGATGACGGCATGAAACGTGGTGACGGTCGTTCGCGGCGAACGCGCCCGATCAGCCGTGACGCGTGTCCGGCAGGTTCTCGCGGATCACCTTGTCGATCAGTGCATTCGCGTCGGCGAGCTGCTTCTCGTAGGCGGCCGTGGCGAACAGCGGCTTGTCGTTCTTGCGCGCGGCGGCGAGCACCGGACCGTTGCGATCGCGCACCGTGACGTCGGTGTGCATGCTCAGGCCCAGGCGCAACGGATGTTCGGCCAGCTGCTTGCCGTCGATCTCGATGCGTACCGGCACGCGCTGCACGATCTTGATCCAGTTGCCGCTGGCGTTCTGCGCCGGAAGCAGCGAGAACGCGCTGCCCGTGCCCATACCCAATGCGGCGACCTTGCCGTCGTATTCGACATCGCTGCCGTACAGGTCGGCGTGCACCTTCACCGGCTGGCCGATGCGCATCTTCGCGAGCTGCGTTTCCTTGAAGTTCGCCTCGATCCACAGCTGTTCCAGCGGGACGATGGTCATCAGGTTCACGCCCGGCTGCACGCGCTGGCCCAACTGCACCTGGCGCTTGGCGACGTAGCCCGACACGGGCGCGACGATCGCGGTGCGCTGAAGGTTGAGATACGCCTGGCGCAATTGCGAGGCGGCGGCCTCGACCTGTGGCTGGCTGCTCACGGTGGTGGCGTCGACCAGCGCGCGGTTGCGCGACAGGTTGCCGCTGGACGCGCGCAGCCCGGCTTCGAGCACGGCCAGTTCGTTGCGTGCGTGGGCAAGCTCTTCGGCCGACACCGCGCCGTTACCGACCAGGCCTTCGCGACGCTTGAGGTCGGCGCGCGCGCGCGCGACCTGCGCTTCGCGTGCGGCGAGGTCGGCGTTGCCGGCATCGACGGCGCTGTAAAGACCGCGCACCTGGCGCACGGTGTTGGCGAGATTGGCGACGGCCTGGTCGTAGGCGACGCGCGCGTCGTTCGGATCCAGGTGCACCAGCGGCTCACCGGCTTCGACCTTCATGCCGTCGTCCGCGTCGATGCTGACCACCGTGCCCTGCGTTTGCGGAACGATGCTGACGACGTTGCCTTGCACGTAGGCGTCGTCGGTCTCTTCATGGAATCGGGCGACGAGCAGATACCACGCCGCCCAGCCGAGGCCGGCGAGGGCCACCACGGCGGCGAGGATCGTCAGCGCCTTCTTGCGCTTGCCATTGGACTGCGGCGCGGCCGCCTTCGCATTGGGATTGGGTTCGGTGGTCATGGCGTGGAGGCCTTGGCGATGTCGGATTCGGAGTTCGGAGCGGGAGTGGGCAGGACCAGGCCGCCGCCGAGCGCGCGGTCGAGGTCGACGGAGGCGGCGAGTCGTTGCGCCCGCAGCACCGTCAGTTGACGGTCGCTTTCCAGCAGCGGACGCTGCGCGGCGAGCACATCGAGTTGCGTGCCCAGGCCGGCCTTGTAGCGCGAGGTCGCGATGTCCCATGCGGACTGCGCGGAGTCGCGGGCCTGCGTGGCCGAGACGATCTGCGCATCGAGCGAGCGTGCCGAATGCACCGCGTCGGCGACTTCGCGCAGCGCGCCGATCAGCGACTGGTTGTAGTTGGCGACGGCAAGGTCGTAGCTGGCATCGCTGCTCGCCAAGTTGTTGCGCAGGCGGCCGCCGTCGAAGATCGGCAGGCTGATCGCCGGGCCGCCCTGCAGCAGCAGCGCATCGCTGCTGAACAGATCGCCCAGGTTGCCGGCGGCGAGGCCGGCCAGCGCGCTCAGGTTGATGGTCGGGTAGAACGCGGCCTTGCTCGCCTTGATGCCGTGCTGCGCAGCTTCCACGCGCCAACGCGCGGCGACGACGTCGGGACGATGGCCGAGCAGCTCGCTCGGCAACACCGACGGCAATTGCGGCGTTGCTGCCTTCAGCACGGTCGGGCGTGCGACATCGCGGCCGCGGTCCGGGCCCTTGCCGAGCAGCGCAGCGATCGCGTTGCGGGTGGTTTCGACTTCGTGCTCGCTGGCCTGGATCTGCTGCTGTGCGCTGGCGACGGCGCTTTCGGCTTGGCGGATCTGCAATTGGTTGTCCAGGCCGGCAGCGACGCGCTGGCGGCCCAGTTCGAGCAGGCGACTGGCGCGATCGTGATCGGCCTTCGCAACGTCATTGGCATCGAAGGCCTGCGCCAACGCCACATAGGCGCGGGCGATGTTCGACGACAGGGTCAGCCGTGCGGCCTGCGCGTCGACTTCCGCCGCACGCGCCTGGCCGAGCGCGGCCTGCCATTTGGCTTTCTCGCCGCCCCACAGGTCGAACGTGTACTTGAAGCTCAGGCTCAGCAGGCCGACGCCCTGGTAGGAACCGCCGAAGGGTTCGGGCGCGACGGTTTCGGGAATCTGCACGCCGGAGTACTGCGCGCTGGCGCCCAGCGTCGGCTTGCGTGCGGCGTCGGCGAGACCGGCCTGCGCGATGGCCTGGCGCACGCGCGCGTCGGCGGCGTCCAGGCCCGGAGTGCCTTGCAGGGCTTCATCGATCAGGCCGTTGAGCTGCGCGTCGCCGAGCGAGGTCCACCAGTCCTGTGCCGGGAACGCGGCATCGGAAACGGCGACCTCGGCGAGAGAACGCTGCGTCTGCAGGCTGTCGGCTTCGAGCGGACGGCCTTCCGGCACGAGGCCGCGCGAGCTGGCACAACCGGCGAGGACCAGCGCGATCGTCAGCGCCGACAGCGCGCTCTTCAGGGGCACGGGCTTCAGCCCGCGAGGCGGGCGGGGAAGGGTATGGGCCATGGTCAGGAGTCGGAGAAGGAAAGGTTGTCGCGCACCTGCTCGAGCAAGCGGGTGAGCTGCTCGCGCTCGGCGTCGCTCATGCCGTGCATCGCGCGCTCGCGCACGCGTTGACCGCACTGGTTCACGTCCTGCCACATCGCCAGGCCGGTTTCGGTCAGGTTGATGTTCAGGGCGCGGCGGTCGGCCGGATCGGCCACGCGGGCGACGAGGCCTCGGGCTTCGAGCTTGTCGAGCAGGCGGGTCATCGCGCCGGGGTTGAGCTCGGCGGCGCGGGCCAGATCGGTGACGCCGTGCGGGCCGTCGGACAGCTTCTTCAGCGCGATGTACTGGCTGAACGTGAGCTCATGGCCGGCGGTCGCCAGCTCGTGTTCCATGCGCGCCCACATGGCGTCGCGGACCTGCCGGAACAGCAGGCCCAGCGTCGAACCGCTGCAGGCGACGGGGCGGGGGGAGGAGGACATGGCCGCGAATGTTCTTCGCCCGGGCAATATTTGTCAATGCAAATATTGTTTCAGCAATGGAAATCCGCGGCATCACACATGGGACAACGGCTGAATGGGGTTCAGGCGGGGCGGCGCAGGACCAGTTCGAGGACGAACTTGCTGCCGAAGAAGGCCAGGATCAGCAGCGCCATCGCGGCCAGGGTCCAGCGGACGGCGGTGGCGCCGCGCCAGCCGTAGCGCCACCGGCCCAGCAGCAGGCCGCCGAAGAGCAGCCACGAGAGCACGCTCAGCACGGTCTTGTGGACCAGATGCTGGGCGAACAGGTTCTCCACGAACAGCAGCCCGGTCAGCAAGGTGGCGGTGAGCAGGGCGAAGCCGACCGCGATGGTCCGGAACAGCAACGTTTCCAGCTCGACCAGCGGCGGCAGCGCGCGCAGCCACGAGTGGAATTCGCGCCGGCGCAAGGCCCGCTCCTGTGCCCACGACATCACCGCAAGCAGCGCGGCGATCGCCAGCGTCGCGTAGGCCAGCAGCGCCAGCCACGCGTGAAGCTGCAAGCGCCAGTCGAGCCGTTCGCCCAGCAGGTGGCCGTGGTGGTGGTAACCGAGCAGGGCGAGTGCGGCGATCGGGAACACGACCACACCCAGCGCCGCCATCCGGCCGCCGGCGCCCACCAGGGTGGTCAGGGCGGCCATGCCCAGGCCGACCAGCGACAACGCCGCGTAGAAGTGCATGTCCGCACCGCCACTGGCCCGCCATGCGATCAGGTGGGCAAGCGCATGCAATGCCACGCCACCTACGGCGGGGACCAGCCACAGGCGCGACGGGCGACTCCGGTCCTGCCGTACTCCGCCGATGAGCAGGGCGGTCGCGACCAGATACAGGACGATGGCGATGAGAACGATTGTCATCGCCGCAGTGTCGCACAGCCGCGAGACTAACCGCAGCGGGTCATGTGCGCGGTGGGACGCAGTGGGGGTGCAGTGTCCGGGGGGCTATACTTCGCGCCCCGTTTTCTGCTTCCACCCAGGTGGCGCCCGAATGTTCGAATCCCTGACCCAGCGCCTGTCCGGCACCATCGAGCGCCTGCGCGGCCGCGGCCGCTTGAGCGAGGAGAACATCCGCGAGTCGTTGCGCGAGGTGCGCATCGCGCTGCTGGAGGCCGACGTCGCCCTGCCGGTCGTGCAGGCGCTGATCGAGCGCATCAAGGTGCGCGCGGTCGGCCAGGAAGTGCTGAAGTCGCTGACGCCCGGGCAGGCCCTCATCAAGGTCGTGCGCGACGAGATGACGGCGGTGATGGGCTCGCAGGCCGCCGATCTCAACCTCAACGTCCCGGCGCCCGCCGTCATCCTGATGGCCGGCCTGCAGGGCGCGGGCAAGACGACGACCGTCGCAAAGCTCGCCAAGCACCTGAAGGAAAAGCGCAAGAAGAAGGTGATGGTGGTGTCGGCCGACGTCTACCGTCCGGCCGCGATCGAGCAGCTCAAGACGCTGGCGCAGCAGGTGGACGTGCTGTTCTTCCCGTCCAGCGCCGACCAGAAGCCCGAAGCCATCGTCAAGGCGGCCATCGACGATGCCCGCAAGTCCTTCGTCGACGTGCTGCTGGTCGACACCGCCGGCCGTACCAGCATCGACGAAGCGATGATGGCCGAGATCAAGGCGCTGCACGCCGCGGTCAATCCGGTGGAGACGCTGTTCGTCGTCGATTCCATGACCGGCCAGGATGCCGCCGTCACCGCCAAGCATTTCGGCGAAGCGCTGCCGCTGACCGGCGTGGTGCTGACCAAGACCGACGGCGACGCACGTGGCGGCGCCGCGTTGTCGGTGCGCTACATCACCCAGCGCCCGATCAAGTTCATCGGCGTGGGCGAGAAGCCCGACGGCCTGGACGTCTTCCATCCCGATCGTATCGCCAGCCGCATCCTCGACATGGGCGACGTGCTTTCGCTGGTCGAGCAGGTCGAACAGCAGGTCGACAAGGACAAGGCGCAGAAGCTCGCCGAGAAGGTCGCCAAGGGCAAGAAGTTCGACCTGAACGACATGAAGGACCAGCTCGAGCAGATGCAGAACATGGGCGGCCTGCACGGCCTCATGGACAAGTTGCCGGGCATGGGACAGATCCCCGACTCGGTGAAGAGCCAGGTCACCGGCAAGGAAGTGCCGCGCATGGTCGCGATCATCAATTCGATGACCAAGAAGGAGCGCCGCAACCCGGGGCTTCTGAATGGGTCGCGCCGCGCCCGCATCGCCAAGGGCGCGGGCCTGACCCCGGCCGACGTCAACAAGCTGATGAAGCAGTTCCAGCAGATGGAAAAGATGATGTCCAAGCTGTCGGGCGGCGGCATGAAGGGCCTGATGCGCGGCATGAAGGGCATGATGGGCGCCCGCGGCGGCATGCCGTTCCGCTGAGTTTCCGGGTGGCCGGAACTCCCCCAGAGGTTGCTGCGCAACCCTGGGCCCCGCGGCGCGCTTCCACACTCCCAGTCCCGCCTTGGGCGCGAATCACCCCATAACTGAGGGGGCTGGCCGCCGGCCCGGCATGCGGGATCTGTGGGGTTTCCCCACCCCGATCAATGGCTTATACTTGCGGGCTTACCCTGCCATTCCGGCAGCTGGGCAACACAGGAACTACCGAACCATGGTCAAGATTCGTCTGGCACGCGGCGGCGCCAAGAAGCGTCCGTTCTACCACGTCATCGTCACCGACAGCCGCAACGCCCGTGACGGCCGCAACATCGAACGCGTGGGCTTCTACAACCCGGTCGCCCAGGGCGCCGAGAAGCGCATCGAGATCAACGTCGAGCGCGTGCAGCACTGGATCAGCAACGGCGCGCAGCTGACCGACAAGGTCGCCGTGCTGTACAAGGAAGCGGCCAAGGCCGCGACCGCAGCCTGATCTGCTGGCCGCGCCTCGCGCGCGGCCGCTATCTCATGACGGGCGCCTCCACGGAGCGCACCGGATCCCAGGAGCGCCGGATTCTGCTAGGCAGGATTTCCGGCGCTTTTGGCATCAAGGGCGAAGCCAAACTCGAGTCCTGGACGGAACCGCGCAGCGCGATCTTCCGCTACCAGCCTTGGATCCTGCGCGACCCGCAGGGCAACGAACGCGAATTGCGCGGCGTGCGCGGCAAGGAAAGCGGCAAGTACACCGTCGCCACGTTCCCCGACATCACCGACCGCGACGCCATCGAGGCGATGCGCGGCACCGAGATCTACGTCCCGCGCTCTGCGCTCCCGCCGCCCAGCGCGGGCGAGTACTACTGGGTCGACCTGGAAGGCCTGCGCGTGGTCACCGTCGAAGGCGCGCCGCTGGGCACGGTCTCGCACCTGTTCGCCACCGGCGCCAACGACGTCCTGGTCGCGCGCGACGACGAGCGCGAGCGCATGATTCCGTTCGTCCAGCCGCAGTACGTCACGGCCGTGGATTTCGAAGCGGGCGTGGTGACGGTGGACTGGGATCCGGACTTCTAAAGGCAGGGATTGGAGATTCGGGATTCGCAAACCCCGAGCCCCTATCCGTGCCCGAAGTCCAGAATCGAATCCCGAATCTCCAATCCCGAATCCCGGCCTTATGCGCATCGACATCGTCAGCTTGTTCCCCGAGTTCGTCGCGCAATGCGCGGCGTTCGGCGTGGTCGGCCGGGCGGTCGAGCGCGGCCTCCTGTCGGTGCACGGCTGGAATCCCCGCGACTACGCCGAGGGCAACTACCGCCGCGTCGACGACCGCCCTTTCGGCGGCGGGCCGGGCATGGTGATGCTGATCGACCCACTGCGCGCCAGCCTGCGTGCAGCGCGCCAGGCCGATCCGGCCGCGGCGAAGGTCGTCTACATGAGTCCGCAGGGCGCGCCGCTGACCCAGGCCAAGGTCCGCGAGTTGGCCGGACGCGAACGCTTGATTGTGCTGTGCGGCCGCTACGAGGGCATCGACGAGCGCCTGGTCCGGGCCGAGGTCGACGAGGAAATCTCGATCGGCGACTACGTCCTGTCCGGCGGCGAGCTGGCCGCGGCGGTGATCGTGGATGCCGTGGCGCGGCTGCGTGAGGGCGTGCTGGGCGATGCCGAATCGGCCGCGCAGGACAGTTTCGAGGACGGCCTGCTCGATTGCCCCCACTACACGCGGCCGGTCGAGCACGAACTGGGGACCGTCCCGGACGTGCTGATGTCCGGCAACCACGCACAGATCGCCAAGTGGCGGCGGATGCAGTCGTTGGGACGGACCTGGCAGCGGCGTCCGGACCTGCTCGACGAGGCGGCTCTGTCCAAGGCCGACCGCAAGCTCCTGGAGGCCTATCGGGCCAACCTGGACGCGGAAGCGGGCGTCACGGCCCCGCAGGAGCCGGTCCGCGGGGTCTCCGGGGCGCCGCAACTGCTAGCCATGCAGGAAAAAAAGCCGCTATAATCCGAGGCTTCCATTCGCTCCACCCCTGCCAGACGCGGGTCCACGTGCACTCGCGCTACAACGACTCCAACAGGCCAAACGCCATGAACAAGCCCTCTATCCATACGCTCGTCCAGAATTTCGAAGCCGAGCAGATCCAGCGCCAGCTTCCCGACTTCAGCCAGGGCGACACCGTCGTCGTCAACGTGAAGGTCAAGGAAGGCAACCGCGAGCGCGTCCAGGCCTATGAAGGCGTGGTCATCGCGATGAAGAGCGCGGGCCTGAACTCCTCCTTCACCGTGCGCAAGATCTCGCACGGCTACGGTGTCGAGCGCGTGTTCCAGACCCACAGCGCCACCATCGCCTCGGTCGACGTGAAGCGTCGCGGCAAGGTGCGCGCCGGCAAGCTGTACTACCTGCGCGGTCTGCAGGGCAAGAAGGCCCGCATCAAGGAAGATCTGTCGGCCTACGCCAAGAAGTCCGACGCCAAGGCCGAGTAAGCCTTGCTGCAATGGCGCCGCCGGGCTTCGTGCCCGCGCGCTCCGACGGCCGCCTCCGGGCGGCCGTCGTCGTTTTGGGAACAGGCGTCTTCCCGCGATGCCAACATGCCGCGGCGTAGCCTGCGCACTGCGATCGCGTGATCGCTGCACGGACGATATCGTGGCCAGTCTGCTTCGACAGTGCACGCAGCCCTCGTGCGAGTTCCGCTTCTACGAGGAACTCGGCGATTTCCTACCGCCCGAACGCCGCAAATGCAGCTTCGTGCATGCCTTCGACGGCACACCTTCGGTGAAGGACCGCATCGAATCGCTCGGTGTGCCGCACACCGAAGTCGACCTGATCCTCGTCGACGACGAACCCGTCCCGTTCTCGCGAAGACTGACCGGCGGCGAACGCGTGGCCGTGTATCCGATGTTCGAGCGGTTCGAGCTCGGCGAAGCCAACCGCCTGCGCCCGACGCCATTGCGCGAACCGCGCTTCGTGCTCGACGTGCATCTGGGAAGGCTTGCCTCGTACCTGCGGCTGCTCGGTTTCGACACGCTCTACCGCAACGATTACGACGATGAGGAACTGCTCGCCATCTCGCGCGCGCAGCGCCGCATTCTGTTGAGCCGCGATATCGGTTTGCTGAAGCGTTCCGCCCTCACGCACGGTGCCTTCCTGCATGCGACCGATCCGCGCCGGCAACTGCGCGAAGTCTGCGATCGCTTCCAGCTCGACGCGCGCATCGCGCCGTTCTCGCGTTGCGCGCGCTGCAACGGCAAAGTCGGGCCGCTGGGCGCAGCGCCGGACGAACACGATCCCGACCGCGATCAACCCGGCAAGCGCGATCCGGATGCGGGCGAGCCCGAACGTCGCGATCCCGAGCGGGCGCCAGCCGAGCGTGATCCCGGAAAACCGCCTGACGTGCGCGATCCGGAACCACAGAAGCCGGAAAAGCTGGGACGCACGCTGCGCGCGATTCCAGCCAACGTCCTGGACGAACATGCCGACGCGCTGAGTCAATGCGGCGACTGCGGCCAGCTGTACTGGCCCGGCAGCCATCTCATACGGCTACGCCAGCGCTTGGCCGAAGTCGGCGTTCCCATCTGATGCGAGCTCCCGCATGCGCAAGGCGGATCGGGATCATGACGACGCACCATCAACGCGCCGGTTCGACGATTTCGTCATCCGGATCCGCGCTGGGATCCGCCACCGGCGAAGGCGGCTGCGCGGGCACTTCCGCCGGGACCGCGACCTCGTGGCGGTCCGGCACCAGCATCCGTGCGCGACGCCAGTTGCCGAAGCGGTAGTACAACAACGCCAATACCATCGAACACACCGCGCTGATCGGAAAGCTCCACCAGATCGCGTCCACGCCGATGCGGGGCTGCATCAGGTTCGCGAACGGCACGCGTACGCCCCACAGCGCCAGCCCGAGGATCAGCAGCGGCGGGATCACGGCGCCGGTGGACCGAACCACGCCGGAGACCACGAAGGTCACGCCGAAGAACAGGAACGACCAGATCGAAATGTGGTTGAGATGACGCGCGACTTCCAGCGTGTCGCTGCCCGGTGGCAGGAACAGCGAGAGCGTCCAGCGGTCGAACACGATCAGCGGGACGATCAGCGCGCCGGTTATCAGGAAGTTCATGATCACGCCGGCGCGTGTCGTGGCCGATACGCGATCCCAACGATGCGCGCCGACGTTCTGCGCGGCCATCGAAGAACACGCCGCGCCCACCGCCATCGCCGGCATCTGCACGTAGGTCCACAGTTGCAGCGCGGCACCATAGGCGGCCGCGGTATCGGTGCCGTGATGGTTGACCATCGTCATCATCGCGATCATCGCCAGCGAGATGAGCACCATCTGCAGGCCCATCGGCACGCCCTTGACGATCAGCGAACGCAGGATCGTCGTGTCGGGCACGAACATGCGGGCGTCCTGTCGCCCCAGCCACAATACGTTGCGCTTGTGGCGCAGGTAGAAGAGCAGGGCGATCAGCGTGATCGCCTGCGAGACCAGTGTCGACCACGCCGAGCCGGCGATACCGAGCTTGGGAAACGGCCCGAGGCCGAAAATCAGCAGCGGATTCAGCACGATGTCCAGCAGCACCGCCACCAGCAGGAAGCGGAAAGGCGTGCGCGAATCGCCCGCACCGCGCAGTGCGGCCGACAGGAACGCGAACGCGTACAGCGTCGGCATCGCCAGGAAGATCACCTGAAGGTAATCCTCGGCCAGATGCAGCGACGCCTGCGGCGTGCCCATCGCCGCCAGCAGATGGCGCGAGAACCACCAGCCCAGCACGGCGATCAGCACCGACAGGCCGATGAAGAACGTCGCGCTCGTCCCCATCACGCGTCGCGCCTGCGTCACGTCGCGCGCGCCCATCGCCTGCGCGATCAGGATGGTGGCGGCCATGCCGATGCCGAACACCGAACCGATCAGGAAGAACATGATGTTGTTGGCGTTCGCCGTCGCGGTCAGCGCGTCCTCGCCGAGGAAGCGGCCGACCCAGACCGCGTTGACCGAACCGTTGAGCGACTGGGCCACGTTGCCGGCGAGAATCGGCAGGGCGAAGGCGAAAAGATTGCGGCCGATCGGGCCTTCGGTAAGGTTTTGCGAGGTGGGCGCCATGGAGGAATGCGGGCCTCGGGAGGACATGAAGAGGCGGCACGGTAGCACCGCGGATGCGAACGGCGCGCCATGTCCGACGACACGCGCGCGCGCGACGTCGGCCCTGCGATAATGGCCACACCTTGGAGCCGCTTGCCGGGGATTCACCGGAACCGCAGTGAACGACGCATCCGATTCTTCCGCACAGACCGTGCGCCTGGACCTGTGGCTCTGGGCCGCCCGATTCTTCAAGACGCGATCGCTGGCCAAGCACGCGATCGAAACCGGCAAGATCGACGTCGGCGGCCAGCGTGCCAAGCCGTCACGCGCGGTGCGCGTGGGCGACGCGTTGCGGATCGCGCGCCTGGAGGAGGTGTTCGAGGTCGAAGTTCTCGCGCTGAGCGATACGCGCGGTCCGGCGTCCGTCGCACAGGGCCTGTATGCCGAAAGCGAAGCCTCGCGCCTGGTGCGCGAACAGGCGCGAGGGTTGCGGATAGCCGAGCGAACCGGTTATCGCGCCCCGGAAACAAAGCCAGACAAGCGTGCGCGGCGGCTCATCCGCGCGCTGGGCGATATCGACGCGCTATGAACGCGTGAACCCCTCTCCCGACGGGAGAGGGGCGACGAGGCCGGCGGGGCTGCGCATTGACTCGCCGGCAACGCCTCAGCGCCGGTCGCCGCCCAGGAACGTGCCTGCCAGGCCGATCAAATCGGAGAAGTCGGTGTCGCCGTCGCCGTCCCGGTCGAGCACGGCGCCCATCAGTCCACCGCCGATGCCGCCCTGCTGAGCGATCGATTGACGCTCCTGGCCGAGCGCGTCGCCCAGCTGTTGCGGCGATGTCATCGCGCCGCCGCCATTGCCGGCAAACATGCGCTTGGCGAGGTAGGCCATCACCAGCGGCGCGAGCATCTGTAACAGTGTGCCGGCCTGGCCTTGCTCCAGGCCGGTCGCGACGCCCAGACCCTGCGCGGCACCCTGCTGGCGTCCGCCGAGCACGTGGCCGAGGATCGAACCGCCCTGGCCACCGCCGCCGAGCACGGAACCCAGCACGCTGCCGATATCGAGTCCGGCATGATCGCGCTGCAACGCGCCGAACAGCGCCTCGGCGCCCTGCGGCTGGCTGGCGTTGCGGCCGAGCGCGCCAAGCAGCAGCGGTAGCGCCGCCGAAACCGCGCCTTCGGTCTGCGAAGGCGACAGGCCAAGCTGGCCGCCGATGTCGGCCAACGGCTGCCCCTGAAGCTGATTCAACAGGTCGTTTGTCAGGGAAGTGTTCATGGCGCGGCACTCGATGTGGGGGCTTGATCCTAGCGCCGCGACGTTCAGTCGTCGTGAGGGCGTGAAGGCCATCGGCCAAGAAAAAAGCCCGGCGAATTTCGCCGGGCTTTCATGCTGCGACAGTGTGCGCTCTCAGCCCGCTTCGACCGGGTGGTCCACGGCGCCGCTGTGCGTGTGCTGCGGATCGGACGCTTCGAGGTTCAGCGCCTTCGCCACGCCCGCCCCGTATGCCGGGTCGGCCTTGGTGCAGTTGCCGATATGGCGCTGCTTGATGAAATCCGGGGCATCGCCCATCGCGCGCGCAGTGTTGTCGAACAGGACCTGCTGCTGTTCCGGCGTCATCAGGCGGAACAGATCGCCGGGTTGCTTGAAATAGTCGGCGTCGTCTTCGCGGAAGTTCCAGAAATCCGCGTTGCCGTTGACCTTCAGCGGCGGCTCGCGATACTCCGGCTGTGCTTCCCACTGACCGTAGCTGTTGGGCGTGTAGTGGAGATTGCTGCCGTAGTTTCCGTCGACGCGCATCGCACCGTCGCGATGGTTGCTGTGCACCGGGCAACGCGCCGCGTTCACCGGGATCTGGTGGTGGTTCACGCCCAAGCGATAGCGCTGCGCATCCGAGTACGCGAACAACCGCGCCTGCAACATCTTGTCGGGCGAGACGCTGATGCCCGGGACCAGATTGTTAGGCGCGAACGCGCTCTGCTCGACGTCGGCGTAGAAGTTTTCGGGATTGCGGTTGAGTTCCATCACGCCCACTTCGATCAGCGGGTAGTCCCCGTGCGGCCATACCTTGGTCAGATCGAACGGGTGGTACGGCACCTTCTCGGCGTCGGTTTCCGGCATCACCTGGATGTACATCGTCCACTTCGGGAACTCGCCGCGATCGATCGCATCGAACAGATCGCGCTGATGACTTTCGCGATCGGAACCGATCAGATCCTGCGCCTGCGCATCGGTCAGGTTCTTGATGCCCTGCTGGGTGCGGATGTGGAACTTCACCCAGAATCGTTCGCCGTCGTCGTTGTAGAAGCTGTAGGTGTGCGAGCCGAAGCCGTGCATATGGCGATAGCTGGCCGGAATGCCGCGGTCGCTCATCACGATGGTGACCTGGTGCAGCGCCTCGGGCAGGCTGGTCCAGAAGTCCCAGTTGTTACGCGCGCTGCGCAGGTTCGTCCTCGGGTCGCGCTTGACCGCTTTGTTGAGGTCGGGGAACTTGCGTGGATCGCGCACGAAGAACACCGGCGTGTTGTTGCCGACGAGATCCCAATTGCCTTCCTCGGTGTAGAACTTCAGCGCGAAGCCGCGGATGTCGCGCTCGGCGTCGGCGGCGCCGCGTTCGCCGGCGACGGTGGTGAAGCGGGCGAACATCTCCGTCTGCTTGCCGACCGCGCTGAAGATCCTGGCGCGCGTGTATCTGCTGATGTCGTGGGTGACGGTGAACGTGCCGAACGCGCCGGAGCCCTTGGCGTGCATGCGGCGCTCGGGAATGATCTCGCGGTTGAGGTTGGCGAGTTTCTCGATCAGCCATACGTCCTGCATCAGCAGCGGGCCGCGCGGGCCGGCCGTCATGCTGTTGTCGTTGTCGATGACCGGCGCGCCGAAGGCGGTGGTCAGCGGGGTCTTGGCTGGCTTTTCGGGGGGCTGGCTCATGGGGGACTCCCTTGTCGTTTGAGATCTGAGACTAGGCAAGGCGCGCGCTCGGGGAAAATCGATTCTTTCGAAGAGTTCGATAGCGGTGCGCTATCGCCACGTGCGCGGGAACGCTTGCCAACGTACTCCCGCCATGCGCCCGCCGTGTTGCACGAGCGTGCGCAAACGGCCCACCGGGGCGGTCAGGCGCAGTGCGAGCGTGGCCCGCAGCGGATTCGGTCAGCGTGAAGCGCCGCGGACGCGGCGCGCGCTCAGGCCAGCGTTGTCAGGTCAGCCTGTCAGGACAGCGCTTTCAGGCGGTACAGCGCTTCCAACGCCTGTTTGGGCGTCAGCTCGTCCGGGTCGATGGACGCCAGTGCGTCGAGCGCGGCGGCAGAGGGCGCGAACAGGCCGAATTGCTGCGGCGCATCCAGCGCCACCGGCGCCAGCGAAGGCGAAGGCGCGTCGCGGCTGTGCTGCTCCAGTTCGGCCAGGCGCCCGCGCGCCTGCTGCACCACGGCCTTGGGCAGGCCGGCCAGGGCCGCGACCTGCAAGCCGAAGCTGCGGTCGGCCGGGCCGTCCTTCACGGCGTGCATGAAGACCAGCTGGTCGCCATGCTCCACCGCGTCCAGGTGCACGTTGGCGATGCCGCTGCCCGGCTCGGCCAGCGTCGTCAGCTCGAAGTAATGCGTGGCGAACAGCGTGTACGCGCGATTGTGGTGCGCAAGGTGGCGCGCGCACGCTTCGGCCAGCGCGAGACCGTCGTAGGTCGACGTGCCGCGGCCGATCTCGTCCATCAGCACCAGCGATTGCGACGTCGCGTGGTGGAGGATGTAGCTGGTCTCGCTCATCTCGACCATGAAGGTCGATTGCCCGCGCGCCAGGTCGTCGCCGGCGCCGATACGGGTGAGGATGCGATCGACCGGGCCGAGCATCGCGCGCGAGGCCGGCACGAAGCTGCCGATGTGCGCGAGCAGCACGATCAGCGCGTTCTGGCGCATGTAGGTCGACTTACCGCCCATGTTCGGACCGGTGATGACCAGCATGCGGCGGTCCTCGCCGAGCACCAGGTCATTGGGCTCGAACGGATCGCTGCGCACGGCCTCGACCACCGGATGGCGTCCGCGTTCGATGTGCAGCCCCGGTTCGTCCACCAGTTGCGGCTGCGCCCAGTCCAGCGATTGCGCGCGTTCGGCGAAGCAGGCCAGCACGTCCAGTTCGGCAAGCGCGGCGGCGCAACGCTTGAGCGGGGCGAGCCGTTCGTTGAGCGCGTCGAGCAATTGTTCGTAAAGCAGACGTTCGCGGGCGAGGGAGCGCTCGCGTGCGGACAGCACCTTGTCCTCGAACTGCTTGAGCTCTTCGGTGATGTAACGCTCGGCGCCGGTCAGCGTCTGCCGGCGCGTGTAGTGCGTGGGCGCCTTGTCGGACTGGCCCTTGCTGATTTCGATGTAATACCCGTGCACCCGGTTGTAGCCGACCTTGAGCGTGGCGATGCCCGTGGAGGCCTTCTCGCGCGCTTCCAGATCGATCAGGAACTGGTCGGCGTGGGTCGACAGCGTGCGCAGTTCGTCGAGTTCGGCGTCGTAACCTTCGGCGAAGACACCGCCGTCGCGCGTCAGCACCGGCGGCTGCGCCACGATCGCCGACTTCAGCAGGTACGCATGTTCGTCGTGCTCGCCCAGTTCCGCGGCCAGTTCGGCCAGGCGCGGCGAATCCAGCGACGCCAGTACGGCACGCGCATCCGGCAACAGGCCGAGGCCGTCGCGCAAGGTGGACAAGTCGCGCGGGCGCGCGCTGCGCAACGCGATGCGCGAGAGAATGCGCTCCAGATCGCCGAGCGCCCGGAAGCGCTCGCGCAGTTCGTCGCCAGCGCGCGATTCGACCAGCGTCGCCACCGCCTGCTGACGCAGGCGCAGCGGCGCGCGTTCGCGCAACGGACGGTGCAGCCAGCGGCGCAGGAGACGGCCGCCCATGGGCGTGATCGTCGAATCCAGCACGCCCAGCAGCGTGTGGCGGGTGTCGCCGTCCACGCGCGTGTCCAGTTCCAGGTGCCGGCGCGTGGCGGCGTTCATGGCGATGGCACCGTCGCCGGATTCCACCGCGATCGACGTCAGGTGCGGCAACCGCTGCTTCTGCGTCTCCTCGACGTAGCCCAGCAGCGCGGCGGCGGCGGCGGTCGACAACGGCTTGTCTTCGAGCCCGAAGCCGGACAGGTCGTGCACGTTGAAGAAGCGCAGCAACTGGCGGCGGCCGCTGTCGGCGTCGAACAACCACGGCGCGCGTCGGCGAAGGCCGGTGCGCTCGGCGACCCACGAAGGCCAGCCGTCCTCGTCGGCGACCAGCGTTTCGGCCGGTTCCAGGCGGGCGAGTTCGGCTTCCAGCGCATCCTCGTTCGCCACTTCGTTGACCAGGAAACGGCCGCCGGCCAGATCCGCCCATGCCAGGCCGTAGCCGCTCTTGCCGCGCGCGATGGCCAGCAGGAGGGTGTCGCGGCGTTCGTTCAGCAGCGCCTCGTCGGTCACGGTGCCGGGCGTGACGATCCGCACCACCTTGCGTTCGACGATGCCCTTGGCCAGCGCCGGGTCGCCGATCTGCTCGCAGATCGCCACCGATTCGCCCAGCGCGACCAGCCGCGCGAGATAGCCCTCGGCGGAATGGTGCGGGACGCCGGCCATCGGGATCGGCTGACCGGCGGAACTGCCGCGCTGGGTGAGCGTGATGTCCAGCAGCCGCGCCGCCTTGCGGGCGTCGTCGAAGAACAGCTCGTAGAAATCGCCCATGCGGAAGAACAGCAGCACGTCCGGATGCTCCGCCTTGGCGGCGAAGAACTGTTTCATCAGGGGCGTGTGTTCTTGCGGCCGTTCGGCTTGGCTCATGGATCGTGGATCTGCGACGGGGGGATGGCGCCGGCGCGGGCCGGCGAAGTGGGCCACTAGGCTAGCAGCCGGCGGCGTTTCCGGCGCCGTTGCGGCGGGCGTGGATCCGTGCTGGAACGCCATGCGGGCGCGCCAAACCGCGGCTTGTGCGCTGCGGCATGGCCTGCGCGGGCGGCGTGCTACGGTCGCTTCGCCGTACGCGTATGCCTGTTCCGGGGATTGGGCCGCGTTGTGGAAGGGTTGCCGATCGCACGGACGGATGCGCAGGTGAAGGACGTTTCGCCAGCAGGTCGCAAGCCATAACCATTCCAATAACGACGTCGTCCGACTAGAGGGGAGGGATCGCGATGGGTTCGTGCAATCCGAGCATGTCCGTGGGCTGTCGGTCATCGAGCGCTTCAACGCAGTTCACGCGGAAACTGATGCCGTACGCCGTCGCGGCGGCGCTGGCATCCTCGCCACTGATCGAGGTGCGCGCGCAGGAGCAGGTGCCGCGCAGCGGCGCGAGCGCCGAGCAGGACGAGGAAAAGAAGGAAGCCAAGACGCTCGCGGGTCTGATCGTGACCGCGCAGAAGCGCGAGGAAGCGCTGCAGGACGTACCGATCATGGTCACCGCGCTCGATTCGCAGATCATCCAGGACACCGGCGTGCGCGACGTCAAGGACCTGCAGATCCTCGTGCCCGGCCTCACCGTGAGCAGCACGCAGAGCGAGGTGCAGACCGTCGCGCGCATCCGTGGCATCGGCACCGTCGGCGACAACGCCGGCCTGGAATCGTCGGTGGGCGTCGTCATCGACGGCATCTACCGCCCGCGCAACGGCGTGGGCTTCGGCGACCTGGGCGAGATCGAACGCATCGAAGTGCTCAAGGGGCCGCAGGGCACCGTCTTCGGCAAGAACACGTCAGCCGGCGTCATCAACGTCATCACCAAGCGGCCGCATTACGTCACGCAGGTCGACGGCGAGATCACCGCGGGCAACTACAACGCACTGGGCGTGTCGGGCTCGCTCAACATGCCGGTCAGCGACAACGCCGCATTCCGCGTGTACGCCGCCAAGCGCAAGCGCGACGGCTACCTCGACGTGCATACCGGCGCCGGTCCGCGCACGGAACTCGAGGACACCGACCAGAACTTCCATTCGCTGCGCGGACAGTTCCTCCTGGAGCCGACCGACAACCTGGACATCACCTTCATCGGCGATTTCACCAGCCGCGAGGAGAACTGCTGCGCCGGCGTCACCACCGTGCGCGGTCCGACGGCGGCGATCATCGATGCACTCTCGCCGGACGAAGGCGTGGCGCCGGTGGCCGATCCGTTCGCGCGCGTGGCCTGGAGCAACCGCTCGACGTCGCAGGACATCAAGGACAAGGGTGTAGCGATGCAGGTCGACTGGATCTCGCCGTGGTTCGGCGGGGCGGAGTTGACCTCGATCACCGGCTGGCGCGACTGGGAGGCGATCAACGGGCTGGACTTCGATTTCTCCAGCGCGGACCTGCTGTACCGCCAGGCCGACGCGGACGAATCGCTGACGGCATTCGAAACGCTGAGCCAGGAGTTCCGCTTCACCGGTTCGACCGACAGCGTGGACTGGATGGTCGGCCTGTTCTATTCCGACGAAGACCTCACCCGCCATGACTCCTACCGCATCGGCGCGGGCTACGAGCCGTATCTTTCGACTGCGGTGCTCGGTCAGCTCGCCGCGCGTCTGCCACCGGGCATGTTGAACATGGCCAACGCCGCGGCGTTCTATTCGCAGGCGACGGGACGACCGTTCGGAACCACCTTCGCCGGCCTGGGCGCCGACGACGACTACGAGCAGAACGCCAAGAGCACGGCGATCTTCACCAACAACACCTGGCACGCGACCGACGCGTTGGACCTGACGCTGGGCCTGCGCTACACGCGCGAGGAGAAGACGCTCGACTCGCTCTACAGCAACCCCAACGGCAGCCCGGGCTGCAGCGCGCTGCTGACCAATCCGACGCGCGCGGCGCAGGCGCTGGCCGCGCGTGGTGTGCCGGCGGCGGCGATCCCGGCGATGGTGCCGCAGGTCGTCGCGTTCGGCTGTCTGCCGTGGGCGAACGTGCGCCACAGCGGCCGCGACACGCACCAGGAGCGCGAGGAGAAGGAATGGTCGGGCACGCTCAAGGCCGCGTATCGCTTCAATGAGCAGGTGATGGCGTATGTATCCGGCGCGCGCGGATACAAGGCCGGCGGTTTCAACCTCGACCGCGTGCAGTCGTCCAACGGGCTGTCGAGCGGCACGGCGGGCATCGTGCCGGTCGATGACACCTCGTTCCCCGCGGAGTTCGTCGACAGCTACGAGCTGGGTACCAAGACGACGTGGGCCGACGGCAACCTGCTGCTCAACGCGACGCTGTTCCACCAGGAGTACAGCGACTTCCAGCTCAACAGCTTCCTTGGCACCAGCTTCGTGGTGCGCTCGATCCCCGAAGTGATCTCCAAGGGCATCGACACCGAAGTGCTGTACCAGACGCGTCTGGATGGCCTGAGCCTGCAGGGCGGCATCGTCTACGCGGACACGCGCTACGGCGACGATCCGCTGCCCGATGCCGACTTGGCGCGCTTGCCCGGCAGTCGCGCCAGCTTCGCGCCGTACTGGTCCGCGACGGCCTCGGTCACCTACGAATGGGACTTCACCGACACCCTGATCGGCCGCTTCAACATCGGCGGCAAGTACATGTCGGACTACAACACCGGATCCGATCTCGACCCGGAGAAGATGCAGGACGCGTACACCGTCGTGAACGCGCGTTTCGGCATCGGTGCCAGCAACCGCCGCTGGAGCGTGGAGGCGTGGGCCCTCAATCTGACCGACGAGGACTACATGCAGGTCGGTTTCGATGCGCCGCTGCAGACCGGTTCGTGGAACGCCTTCCTCGGGGCGCCGCGCACCTATGGCATGACCTTCCGGGTGATGTACTGACCCTGGCGCAGACCGGCCCCTCTCCCGTTCGCGGGAGAGGGGTGGGGCAAGGGCAGGGCGGCACAGCATCGACGACCCGCTATCATTCCGCCCATGAAGAACGACGTCACCGACAGCGCCCTGCTGCGCCTTGCCGAGCAGGTCGGCGAAGCCGCCCGCGTCCACCGCCAGACCCTGGTGACCGCCGAAAGCTGCACCGGCGGCTGGATCGCCAAGATGCTGACCGACATCCCCGGCTCGTCGAGCTGGTTCGAGTGCGGCATGGCGGCCTATAGCTACGAAGCCAAGCAGGCACTGCTCGGCGTACGTCCGCAGACCCTGGAAACGCAGGGCGCGGTGAGCCGCGAAACGGTGATCGAAATGGTCTCCGGCGCGCTCGTGCATTCCGGCGCGACATTGGCGGTCGCGGTCACCGGCATCGCCGGTCCCGGCGGTGGCACGGAGGACAAGCCGGTCGGCACCGTGTGGATCGCCTGGAAGCGTCGTGGCGGCTACCCGACCGCGGTGACCTTCCACTTCGACGGCAACCGCGACGCCGTGCGCCGCCAGACCGTCGCCGCCGCGCTGCACGGGCTGGCGGAGTTGATGGCCTGACGAGGCCGTTCCCGGCTTTCGAACGAGGCCGTTGACGGGCCGGGAAATTCGTTAGTAGTATTGCTACTAATGAACATCACCGACACCCAGCGCGCCATCCTCGCCCTCATCGCCGAGCGCATCGAGGCCGAAGGCGTCCCGCCGTCGCAGACCGAAATCGCGCGCGCCATGGGGTTCAGCAGCGTGCGCGCCGCGCAATACCACCTGGAAGCGCTCGAACAGGCGGGAGCGATCCAGCGCATGCCCGGCCGCGCCCGCGCGATCCGGCTGTGCGCCGTGCCGGGCCTGTCCTCGGAAGAACTTCCGGTGAAGCACGTCGAGGCCGTCGACGCCGCCAACGACGCGCTGCGCCTGCCGGTGCTGGGGCAGGTCGCCGCCGGCCGGCCCATCGGCGCCGACATCGGCTCCGAGGACTTCGTCATGCTCGATCGCGTCTTTTTCTCGCCCACCCCCGATTACCTGCTCAAGGTGAAGGGCGACTCGATGCGCGACGAAGGCATCTTCAGCGGCGACCTCATCGGCGTGCATCGCACGAACGACGCGCGCTCCGGCCAGATCGTGGTCGCGCGCATCGACGACGAGATCACCGTCAAGCTCCTCAAGGTCGGCAAGGACCGCATCCGCCTGCTGCCGCGCAATCCCGACTACGCGCCCATCGAGGTCGAGCCGGGCCAGGACTTCGCCATCGAAGGCCTGTACTGCGGCCTGGTCAGGCCAAACCGATGAAACCGATCACCGGCGTCAGTGGCGTTCCGGGGCAGGGTGCGGGGTTTCCCCACACCCTGCCCCGGGCACCCCTTATGTCCGTCATGCATTCGCCAACGCAATCTGCCGATGGCCGCGCGCGCGTCTCAGCCCGTGCGATACGCGCCCGCTAGATTGGCCCCACGCAACGCCTCCAGCCACTGACACTGACACTGACAAGGAACTCCACAATGGACGACAACAAGAAGCGCGCCCTCTCGGCCGCGCTGGGCCAGATCGAAAAGCAGTTCGGCAAGGGCTCGGTGATGCGCATGGGCGATCGCACGATCGAGGCGGCGGAGGTCATCGGCACCGGCTCGCTGATGCTCGACATCGCGCTGGGCATCGGCGGCCTGCCCAAGGGGCGCGTGGTCGAGGTGTACGGTCCGGAGTCCTCGGGCAAGACCACCCTCACGCTGCAGGCCATCGCCCAGTGCCAGAAGGCCGGCGGCACCTGCGCCTTCATCGACGCCGAGCACGCGCTCGACCCCATCTACGCAGGCAAGCTCGGCGTCAACGTCGACGACCTGCTGGTCAGCCAGCCCGACACCGGCGAACAGGCGCTGGAAATCGCCGACATGCTGGTGCGCTCGGCCGCCGTCGACATGGTCGTCGTGGATTCCGTGGCGGCACTGACGCCGAAGGCCGAAATCGAAGGCGAGATGGGCGACCAGCTGCCGGGCCTGCAGGCCCGCCTGATGAGTCAGGCGCTGCGTAAGCTGACCGGCAACATCAAGCGTTCGAACTGCCTGGTTATCTTCATCAACCAGCTGCGCATGAAGATCGGCGTGATGATGCCGGGCCAGAGCCCGGAAACCACCACCGGTGGCAATGCGCTCAAGTTCTACGCTTCCGTGCGCCTGGACATCCGCCGCATCGGCGCGATCAAGAAGGGCGACGAGATCATCGGCAACCAGACCCGCATCAAGGTCGTCAAGAACAAGATGGCGCCCCCGTTCAAGCAGGTCGTCACCGAGATCCTGTACGGCGAGGGCATCTCGCGCGAAGGCGAACTGATCGAGATGGGCGTGGAGGCCAAGCTGGTCGAGAAATCCGGCGCCTGGTACAGCGCCTACGACGAGCGCATCGGCCAGGGCAAGGAGAATGCCCGCCAGTACCTCAAGGACAACCCGCAAGTTGCGACCAGGCTCGAGACCGCACTGCGCGAAAAATTCGTACCGGCCGAAGCCGCTCGCGACGAAGGAAATGACGCCGCTCAGGAAGAGTGATCCGCACCCCGGGCTGGATCCGATGAAGTCGGAATCGCGCCATGCATGACGATCAGAACGAAGGTGGCTCCGGCGAAGCTCGCCCCCGTCGCCGGGGCCGGGAGCAGACCCCGGTGCAGCGTGCCCTCGGCCTGCTGACCCGGCGTGAGCATTCGCGCAAGGAACTGAGCCGCAAGCTGACCTCGCGCGGCTTGGACGCCGGCGAGGTCCAGGCAGCGGTGGATCGGTTGGCGGGCGAGGGTTGGCAGGACGATGAACGCTTCGCGCAGAGCGTCGTCCGCAATCGGGCTGCCAGCGGATACGGGCCGCTGCGCATCCGTGCTGAGCTGTCCACGCACGGGCTGGATCGCGAGGCCGTCGCCCGCGCCATGGACACCTTCGAGGGCGACTGGGCCGACAACGCCCGCGATCTGGTTCGCCGCCGCTTCGGGGCAGCGCTGGAAGATATCGTCCAGCGCCGGAAGGCCGCGGATTTCCTGATTCGTCGCGGCTTCGACGGATCCGCCGTCCGGACCGCGACCCGCTGGGAGCCGGACGAAGACTGAGGATCACCCCCCGCGCCCCGATGTGGAGCGCCTGTTGTGCGGCACGGCCAATGCGGACGCCGCTCTCCGCTAAGCGCGTCGCCGCCGGGCCTGCTACGCTAACCGGCTTTCAGGTCTGGGTTGCCTGCTCCAGTCGACGCCCCCAATAGAGGGGCATGGGCCGGTCGTGTCAGTCCGGCCCGTCATCGACTTCGCGCGACAGGCATGAAAACCACTACTGAAATCCGCAGCGATTTCCTCGAATTCTTCCGCGGCAAGGCCCACACCATCGTGCCATCGGCACCGCTGGTGCCGGCCAACGACCCGACGTTGCTGTTCACCAACTCGGGCATGGTCCAGTTCAAGAACGTGTTCCTCGGCAGCGAGAGGCCCGGCTACGTCCGCGCGGCCGACGTTCAGCGCTGCCTGCGCGCCGGCGGAAAGCACAACGATCTCGACCAGGTCGGCTACACCGCGCGCCACCACACGTTCTTCGAAATGCTGGGCAACTGGTCCTTCGGCGACTACTTCAAGGAAGACGCCATCGCCTGGGCCTGGGAGCTGCTGACGAAGGTCTGGGGCCTGCCGGGCGAACGTCTGACGGTCACGGTCTATCACACCGACGACGACGCCTACGAAATCTGGAACAAGCGCATTGGCGTGCCCGCCGAGCGCATCATCCGCATCGGCGACAACAAGGGTGCGCCCTTCGCCTCGGACAATTTCTGGCAGATGGCCGACACCGGCCCGTGTGGCCCGTGCACGGAGATCTTCTACGACCACGGCGCGCACATCGCAGGCGGCCCCCCGGGTTCGCCCGACGAGGACGGCGATCGCTTCATCGAGATCTGGAACCTCGTGTTCATGCAGTTCGATCGCCAGCCCGACGGCACGCTCGAACCGCTGCCGGCGCCGTGCGTCGACACCGGCATGGGCTTGGAGCGCCTGGCCGCCGTGCTGCAGGGCGTGCATGGCAACTACGAGATCGACCTGTTCCGTCACCTGATCGCCAAGGCGGCGGAATTCACCGGCACCACCGACCTCGACAACAAATCGCTGCGCGTGATCGCCGATCACATCCGCGCCTGCGCCTTCCTCATCGTCGACGGCGTGCTGCCGAGCAATGAAGGGCGCGGCTATGTGCTCCGCCGCATCATCCGCCGCGCGCTGCGTCACGGCTGGATGCTCGGCCAGAAGGGACCGTTCTTCAGCAGGATGGTGACGCCGCTGGTCGAGGTGATGGGCGACGCGTACCCGGAATTGACGGCCAAGCGCGAGTTCGTCGAACGGGCGCTGCTGGCCGAAGAAGAACGCTTCGCCGAAACGCTCGATTCCGGCATGCGCATCTTCGATGAAGTCGCTGCGCGATCGAATAGCACCATCCCCGGCGCGGATGCGTTCCGCCTGTACGACACCTACGGCTTCCCGGTCGATCTGACCGCCGACATCGCGCGTGAGCGCGGCTTGTCGGTCGACATGGAAGGCTTCGAGGCCGCGATGGAACAGCAGCGCGAAACCGCGCGCGCCGCCGGCAAGTTCGGCAACGTCGCGACGATGCCGGCCGAGCTGGCCGCGCAACTCGCACCCACGCAGTTCCTTGGTTACGACTCCCTCGCCGCCGACGGTCTGGAAGTCGTCGCACTGCTGAAGAACGGCCGTGCCGTCGATCGCATCGAAGCGGGCGAGGAGGCCGCGGTCATCCTAGATCGCACGCCGTTCTACGCCGAAAGCGGGGGCCAGGTCGGCGACATCGGTGATCTCGAAGCCGGCCCGACGCGTTTCGCCGTGCGTGACACGGTGAAGTTCGCCGGCCAGTTCCACGGCCACGTCGGCACGCTCGCCAGTGGCACGCTGCAGCGTGGCGATCGCGTGCGCGCGGCGGTGGACACCGTGCGCCGCGCTGCGACGGTGCTCAACCACTCGGCCACGCACCTGCTGCACTCTGCACTGCGCGACATCCTGGGCGACCACGTCACCCAGAAGGGTTCGCTGGTCGCGCCCGATCGCCTGCGTTTCGACTTCTCGCACTTCGCGCCGGTGAGCGCGGGAGAGCTGGCTGAGATCGAACGCCGCGTCAACGTCGAGATCCGAAACAACCACGCCGCCGAAGTCCACAACATGGGCATGCAGGAAGCGCTGGAATTCGGCGCGATGGCGTTGTTCGGCGAGAAGTACGGCGACCGCGTGCGCGTGCTGCGCATGGGCGAGGCCTCCACCGAGCTGTGCGGCGGCACGCACGTATCGCGCACCGGCGACATCGGTCTGTTCAAGATCGTCTCCGAAGGTGGCGTGTCGGCCGGCGTGCGCCGGATCGAGGCGCTGACCGGGCAGGGCGCGCTGGATTTCGTGGCCGAAGAGGAGCGTCGTCTCGACGAGGCGGCCCGCCTGCTGGGCGGCAACGTGGCGGACGTCGCCGACAAGCTGCGCGGCCTGCTCGATCGCCAAAAGAAGCTCGAGCGGGAATTGGAGTCGCTGAAGGCCAAGGCCGCCTCCGGCGCAACCTCGGACCTGGCGGGCTCCGCGACCCAGGTGCAGGGCGTGAAGGTGGTGGCGACCCGTCTGGAGGGGTTCGACGCCAAGGCCCTGCGGGATGCGGTGGATCGCCTGAAGCAGCAATTGGGCGATGCGGTCATCGTCCTGGCCGGAGCGGCGGACGGAAAGGCGGCCCTGGTGGCCGGCGTGAACGGTAGCGCGACGGGCAAGGTGAAGGCCGGGGAACTCCTCGCGCACGTCGCCGGTCGTATCAACGGCAAGGGCGGCGGTCGCGCGGATATGGCACAGGGCGGTGGCGATGACGGCCCGGCCCTGGTCCAGGCCCTTGCCGAAGTCGCCGGATGGGTGGAAAACAAGCTTGTCTGAATGGTGAACGTCGGCCACCCGCGGTTGCGGGCCTGTTTGGCTCGCCGCTAAGATGGTTCACGTTTATGAGTGGAATCCAGGTGCTCCCCGGGGAGCACCGTATGCCGGACCCGTAGGCCGGTTATAGGAGATGTTTAGATGCTGATCCTGACGCGTCGCGTCGGTGAGACCTTGATGATCGGCGACTCGGTGACTGTCACCGTGCTCGGCGTCAAGGGAAACCAGGTGCGTATTGGAATTACCGCACCGAAAGATGTTGCGGTACACCGTGAAGAGATTTACCAGCGCATCCAGCGCGGCGAAGAGCCGGCGGACAACGATTCCGGCAAGCACGGCGCGAGCTGAGAAAATCGTTTGCCGTATGCGGGGCGAGCCGTTATCCTTTGCGCCCGCACCGTTTTGATGTTCCGCGGAGACTTGCCCGAGTGGCCGAAGGGGCTCCCCTGCTAAGGGAGTATGGGGTCAAAAGCTCCATCGAGGGTTCGAATCCCTCAGTCTCCGCCAGTTCCATCGACCGGCAGGATTGAAGGCATGCATCTGCATGCTTGCGAAGCGAAGCGATACATCGCGACGCTCGGCAATCCGAAGCGGTCGCACGTGACCCGCGCGGTCCGTGCACTGTCGAAGCCGCAGGCATCGACAGAAGTGTTCGAAAAATATTTGACGAATCGAAAACGGTCCTTCATAATTTTTCAACTCAGCGCCCGTAGCTCAGCTGGATAGAGCACCAGGCTACGAACTTGGTGGTCGGGAGTTCGAATCTCTCCGGGCGCGCCATACAAGGCAGAGGGGCCGATGCGAAAGCATCGGCCCTTTTGTTTTGTTCGAGATCCGGAGCGCGACGCTGCGAATCGCCCGCAGCGCTCAACCGACAGTCGCTTCCGCGTTCGCCGCAGCGGACATGGTCTCGCGCCCGCCAGCATGCGAATCGCCGTAGTACTGGCGATACCACGCAACGAACTTCGCCACACCTTCTTCCACGCCCACGCCCGGTGCGTAACCCATGTCGCGCGCAAGGTCCGTGCAATCGGCTTCAGTCGCCGGGACGTCGCCGGCCTGGAGGGGCAGCATGCGCATCGTGGCTTTACGGCCCAGGCACTGCTCCAGCACTTCGATGTAGCGCAGCAGTTCGACGCTTTCGCCGCTGCCGATGTTGTAGAGCCGGTATGGCGCGACGCCGCTGCTTGCAGGATCGGGCGATGCGCCGTTCCACGCACCGTCGATGCCCGGCACGCGGTCGAGCGCATGCACCACGCCGGCGACGATGTCGTCGATGTAGGTGAAGCTGCGCTTGTGACGCCCGTGGTTGAACACCGGAATCGGTTCTCCCGCGAGGATCGCGCGGGTGAACAGGAACAGCGCCATGTCCGGCCGTCCCCACGGTCCGTACACGGTGAAGAATCGAAGGCCCGTGCACGGCAATCCGTACAGGTGTGCGTAGCTGTGCGCCATCGCTTCGTTGGCTTTCTTGGTCGCCGCGTAGAGCGTGAGCGGATGTTCGGTGGGTTGGTGCTCGGAGAACGGCATCGCGGTGTTCGCGCCATACACCGAACTGGTCGACGCGTAGACGAGGTGGTCGACGCCGTGGCGCCTGCAACCTTCGATCACATGCAGGAAACCGGTGACGTTGCTGGCCACGTACACATGCGGATTCTCCGCCGCGTAGCGCACGCCCGCCTGCGCGGCCAGGTGCACCACGCGATCGGGCCTGTGTTCGCCAAAGAGGGCTTCGACCGCCGCGCGGTCGGCAAGATCGCCATGCACGTGCGTATACGCCGGATGGTCGGCGAACCGTGCCAGCCGTGCGCGCTTGAGGCCGACATCGTAGTAATCGTTGAGATTGTCGAACCCGACCACGTCGTCGCCGCGCGCGAGCAGCGCCTGCGCGACGTGCGATCCGATGAATCCGGCCGTGCCGGTAACCAGAACCTTCCTGCTCACAGGCGACCGTCCACGTCTTCGCGCGGCAGGACGTACTTGACGTCGTAGACCACCGACACCGGCTTGCCGAGCGCGCGCACGCCTTCGCCACCGAGCTGGGCGAACTGGTGATGCGCGACTGCGACGATCACCGCGTCGTACTGGCCCTGTGCGAGCGAAGCCACCGGCGTGATGCCGTATTCGTGCGCGGCTTCGTCGGCGTGCACCCATGGGTCGTGCACGTCCACCTGCGCGTTGTAACCGCGCAGTGCATGCACGATGTCGACCACGCGCGTGTTGCGCAGATCGGGACAGTTCTCCTTGAAGGCCAGGCCGAGGATCAGGATGCGCGCCTGCACCGGGTTGATGCCCTTGCGCACCATCAACCGCACCACTTCGCTGGCGATGTAGGCACCCATGCCGTCGTTGGTGCGGCGCCCGGCGAGGATCACGTCCGGATGGTGGCCGATCTCCTGCGCCTTGTGGGTCAGGTAGTAGGGATCGACGCCGATGCAATGGCCGCCGACCAGGCCGGGCCGGAACGGCAGGAAATTCCACTTCGTTCCCGCCGCCTGCAGCACTTCCAGCGTGTCGATGCCCAATTTGTTGAAGAGGATCGCCAGGTCGTTGATCAGCGCGATGTTGAGATCGCGCTGGGTGTTCTCGATGACCTTCGCCGCTTCGGCGACCTTGATCGAACTGGCCTTGTGCGTTCCAGCCTCGATGATCGATCCGTACAGCGCATCGACGAAGTCCGCCACCTGCGGCGTCGAGCCGGAGGTGATCTTGAGGATGCTCGTGAGGCGGTGTTCCTTGTCGCCCGGGTTGATGCGCTCCGGGCTGTAGCCGGCAAAGAAGTCGCGGTTGAAGACCAGGCCCGAGGCGCGCTCCAGGATCGGCACGCAGACTTCCTCGGTGCAACCGGGGTACACGGTGGATTCGTAGACGACGACGTCGCCGCGCTTGAGCACCTTGCCCAACGCCTCACTGGCGCGCGCGAGCGGGCCGAGGTCCGGACGCTTGGCCGCGTCGATGGGCGTCGGCACGGTGACGACGTAGACGTTGCATCGTTGCAACATCTCCAGGTCGCTGCTGCAGCGCAGCTGGCGGGCGAGGGCGAGTTCGGCCGGCTCGACTTCCAGCGTGCTGTCGCGTCCTTCGCGAAGTTCCGTTACGCGCCGGGCGTTGATGTCGAAGCCGACGGTGTCGTATCGGCGGCCGAAGGCGACCGCCAGCGGCAATCCGACGTACCCCAATCCGACCACGCCCACGCGGACCGTCTGCAGCGATGGAGGCGATGCCACGTCGCCACCGCCTTGCGCGGCCGCGTCTATGTCGCGCCGGTTCGTATCTCGCCGGCCCGTATCCAGCCGGCCTGTATCCAGCCGGCCTGTATCCAGCATGGGCCGGAGGACCAGCCGTTCCCCGAAATCGGTCGTGTCCATTCACTCGCTCGTTGGTTGGCTGACGACCGGCCGCATGCGGCCACGGTCGCCTTGCTGCACTTAACGCAGCGCGGCCCGCGGACAGGACGTGTCCGTCCCCGGGGCGTGGCTGCGTTCGTCTTCAGTTGAATCAGCATGTGAACCGGCAGAACCGGACAGGGGGCGAGGGTGGCGGTCGCATGGCGGCAGGAAGCATCGGCGTGTTCGCTGCGCGACGCGTTCGCGTATGCACCGGTGGCGCCCAGCGCCTGTGCGGTCGCCATCGTCGATCTGCGCGACTGGCGACCGTGGCTGGGCGATGCCTGGGCGTTGCTCGATCCTGCGCACCGCCAACGCGTGAGCCAGCGCCGTTTCGCCGACGATCGCGAGGCGCTGGCGTTGACCTATGCGCTGCATCGTCTGTTCGTGGCGCGGGCGCTCGACATCGCCGCGTCCACGGTCGTGATCGAACGCGATACCGAAGGCGCTCCATGGCTGCCCGGCGCGCGGCTGCACGGCGAGCCCGTGCATACCAGCCTCAGCCACGCCGATGGTGTGGCCGCGTTCGCGTTGTGCGCAGTGGGGCCAGTGGGCGTGGACATCGAAGCCACGTTCCGGGCCGCCGAGCTGCCGGGGATCGAGGCCAGCGTCTGCCATCCCGACGAGTTGCAGTCGCTGGCCGGGTTTCCGGAGCCCGCCCGCAGCCGTGCGTTGCTGGCGCTGTGGGTACGCAAGGAGGCCTTGCTGAAGGCCGAAGGGATCGGCCTTGCGCGCGAAATGCACAGCTTCCACGCCTCCTGCGGCGCGGAATTCTTCCTGGACAGGCACGCGCGGGAGCATCCCGTGCAAAGCGGGCCCGCACAGAAGCGGGCGGCGTGTAGCGTGCGCCTGGCCATGCTCGATATAGGCGAGCGATGGACCGCGGCCGTGGCGACGCCGAGCCAGGCCGCGGTCGAATGCCTGCAAATTGTTCCGAACGTCGTTGGCCATGCTGGCCGGATGCCCGGCGAGAGGTCGTTGTATCCATCGTGACTGCGTCGCATGAGGGGAGCGCCGTGAACATGGCGCGCGACGCACGGCCTTGCGGCCGGGGACCCCTCGAATCCTTCGAACAGCTGTGTGACACGCGTGCGTGCCTTGGCGCGCGCACCGCGTAGGAGTGCGGTCCATGATGGTCGGCAAGGCAAGTTTGAAGAACCGGGCGCTGCTTCTGTTGTGGCTGCTCGAAGTGCTGCTGGTGATGGCGGCGGTCATGGGCGCGGCGTGGGTCCGCTTCATGAACGACCCCGAAGGCCACCAGCTTTTCTCCGAAAACCTCACCGTGCGCGCAGCGCTGGTGGCGATGTTCGTCACCACTGCGATGGCCGCGCTCGGCCTGTACCAGGTGCACGTGCGCCTGAACCGCTTCGAGTTCGCATTGCGCCTGCTGGTGTCGTTCGCTATCGGCGGCATCGGCCTGATGGTGCTGTACTACCTGGTCCCGACCGCCTACATCGGCCGCGGCGTGATCGTGATCGCGATGGTCCTGGGCCTGTTGGGCATGGCGTTGCTGCGCTTCTGCGTCATGCACGTTTTCAGCGGCGATCTGTTCCGGCGGCGCATCCTGGTGCTCGGCGCCGGCCAAAACGCCGACCTGATCAACACCCGCATGCGGCGCGGCAGCGACCGGCGTGCGTTCACGCTGGTCGGATTCGTGCCGATCGCAGGGCAGGAAACGTGCGTACCGACTTCGCTCCATGTCGGCGCGCCCGATGGTCTGTCGGAAGTCGCGCACCGCATGCAGATCAGTGAAGTGGTGGTCGCCCCCGACGAACGCCGCGGCGGCCTGCCGATGGAGGAAATGCTGACCTGCGTGCAGCGCGGTGTCGCCATGACCGACCTGTCCACGTTCTTCGAGCGCGAAGCCGGCATCGTCACCACCAACCTGTGCGATCCGTCGTGGCTGGTGTTCTCGGGCGGTTTCGATCACTCCACGTCGCGCTGCATGAACAAGCGCCTGTTCGATGTGCTGGCCGCATCCGCGCTGCTGCTCATTGCGTGGCCGATGATGGTGCTGGTCGCGCTGCTGGTCCGCCTGGAATCCAGCGGCCCGATCCTCTACCAGCAAACGCGCATCGGCGAAGGCGGGCGGCCGTTCGAGCTGATCAAGTTCCGCAGCATGCGCACGGACGCCGAGGGCGACGGCGTGGCGCGCTGGGCGCAGCGCGGCGACGACCGCACCACGCGCGTGGGCAGGTTCATCCGCCTGACGCGACTGGACGAGCTGCCGCAGCTGTTCAACATCCTGCGCGGCGAGATGAGCATCGTCGGCCCGCGTCCGGAGCGGCCGCAATTCGTCGACATGCTCAGCCGCGAGATCCGCTACTACGCCGTTCGCCACTGCGTGAAACCCGGCCTGACCGGCTGGGCGCAGTTGAGATACCCCTACGGCGCGTCGGTGCGCGATGCCGAGGAAAAGCTCAAGTTCGACCTGTTCTACGTCAAGAATCACGGTCTGGTGTTCGACCTGATCATCCTGCTGCAGACGGTCGAAGTGGTGCTGTTCCAGCGCGGCTCCCGATAAGCGAAGCGGCATGTGGCCCGGCCAAGGCCACCGGCCGCACCCGGGAACCGCTCACGATGAGGAGCCGAAACCTGGGCGCGCATCGCCTGGCCGGACTGCGCGACGGGTGCGTGTCCCGCGCAGCCCGCCCACTCCTAGGGTTCCTGCGCCTGTTCCTCTTCCGGCGCCACCGGTCGTGGCGTCGGCGTCATCAGCCGGTTCGGCGGGACGCTGGCCCAGTCGACCACGTGGCCATCCTCGAAGCGTACCCACGAGGAACCGTAGTTCCACACGCCATCCTGCACGCGCTCCGGCGGGCCCTGGATGGCGACGACCGACGCTTCTTCCATGCCCAGCTCCAGCCGGGGCGCGTCCGGATCGGCGGCCTCGGCCACCGCGCCGTTCGCATCCGCGCGTGGCGCGACCTGCGCCGACTCCGACCAGTGCAGTACGACCATCACGACCACCAGCACCATCACGCTGAGGATGGCGATCTTCGGCGTCGTACTCGGCGGGGTTTCCGGGGCGTTGTTGGCGGCGGCACGCGAGGCCATCGGCGGCATGTGCGCCGGGGTTGCGGCGGCTTCCGGCGCGACTCGCGACGGCGCATGCGCGCGTTGCGAAGCGCCGGGAAGGCGCCCGTGGATGCGATGGAAACGGATCGCGCCGGAATACAGCGCGGTGAGTTCGGTCAGCTCCGGGTGCGCGTCGTTCGACGAAGGCTGGTCGAGATGGCGATCGGGATGCAATTCCGCCACGCGCACGCGGTACGCGCGCTTGAGGTCGTCCAGGCTGCAGTCCGGATGCAGGCCAAGCTGCATGTACAGAAGCGCGAAGTCCTGGCTCATGGGGCCCCCTTGTCGGCGCCATCCTAGCGCGACCGCCGCCAGCGCGCATCGCCGCCCTTGCATGGCCGTTTGCAGCCGCGTCAACCGTTTGCATCCAGGAGAGGGGCAGGGAAGAGACCGATGCCGTGCCGCATCGGCCAAGCCGCAACGTGGGGTGAGCGATGTCGTGGAGTTCCGGCAATGACCGATCGCGCAGGGGCCGCAAGCCCCGCGACGCGGCGCCGGACGCAGGGTGCGCGAAGGACGGAACGCGCGAAACCGCGACGACACACCCGCGAACGGCCGCGCAACGCAATCGCGCGCAATGACGCCGCGAACCCGCGCGACAAACCGCAATAACGCATGACCGGCGGCCGATCGACGCCGGTTTGAACGTGATCTTTGCTGATGGCGCGTGCGCCATCGCGACATGTGGAGAAGGAGCAGGTGGATGAGTACGCGGGCTGAAGCGGTTCGGGCGCAGGACACCCTCGGCGCGATGCCGTCCCTCGATTCTGCGTTGCTGGACGTGCTGCCACAGCACGCGGAAGGCGACGATGGCGCCAAACAGACGCTCGCCTTCGACGCCGATGCCGGCCTTCCTTCCGCGCTCGCCGCCGCCGGCCTCGCGCCCGCGCACGCACTCGCCGCCGCGCTGGCGGCGGTGGAATCCTGGCTGTCGGGCAGCGACGAGGTGCTGGTCACGCTCGCGTCCGAGCACGGGTGGCGCCAGTCGCGCGTCACGCCGGGGCCGTACACCGCGAACCAAATCGTCGCCGCGCTCGACGCGACCGTCGTCCAGGACGCGCAGTCCTGCGTATGGGCCGTCACCAACGAGTCCGACCCGCATGCCACCGGATTCGCCGCGTCGCAGTGGCAGCTGGACGGCGCCCGTCTGCAGGTGACCTTCCGCGCACCGCTCACGCGCGAAGCCATCGTCCTGCTCGGCGCCGCCGTCGTGCGCGGGCTTGGCGCGATCGCGTCCGCACCGACCGGTGCGCTTTCGGACATCGACCTGCTCGCGCCTTCCGATCGCACGCGCCAGCTCGACGCGTGGGCCGTCGCTCCGCCGGCGAACACGCCCTACGACACCGTGCACGCCTGCTTCGCGCAGGCGCTGGCGGCGTGGCCGGACACCGTCGCCGTCGAACACGGCGATGTCGGCATCACCTACGCACAGCTCGACGTACGCGCTGCGTCGCTCGCCACACGCTTGCGCGCGGCCGGTGTCGCGACCGGCGACATCGTCGGCGTCGCGCTGCCGCGCTCGCTCGACGCCGTGGTCGCGTTGCTTGGCGTCATCAAGGCCGGCGGCGCGTACCTTCCGCTCGATCTCGCGCTGCCCGCCGATCGACTCGGCTTCATGATCGACAACGCCAGCGTGCGCACGCTGGTCGTCGATCCGGCCATCGATGCCCCCGCATTGCCGCGCGCACCGAAGCGCGTCGACGTGCACGGCGACGACGCGGGTTGGGAGGGTGATCCGGGTACCGATGGCGACTGCCTCGCCTACGTGCTCTTCACCTCCGGCTCCACCGGCGTGCCCAAGGGCGTGGAGATCCGCCACCGCTCGCTGGTGCGCCGGCTGCACGGCGTCGATTACGTCACCCTCGACACCCGCACGCGCATGCTGCACCAGGCGCCGCTGGGGTTCGACATTTCGGGGCTGGAACTGTGGGGCACGCTGTTCAACGGCGGCACGATCGTGGTCCACGACGAAGTGGCGCCCACCGCTGCACGCCTGCGCGAAACCATCGCCGGCCACCGCGCCAATTCCGGGATCATGGCCGCGGCGTTGTTCAACGCCGTGGTGGACGAAGACGCGACGATCTTCGCGAACATGCGCGATCTGATCGTCGGCGGCGAAGCGCTATCCGTCGACCACATCCGCCGCATGCAGGCGATCGCGCCGGCCCTGCGCCTGCACAACGGCTACGGTCCGACCGAGTGCACGATCATGTGCACGTCCCACGAGATCCCGCGCGACCTGACCGAAGCGACGGCCTCGATTCCCATCGGTCGTCCGTTGCAGGATGCCAGCGCCTACGTCCTCAACCGCCGACTGCAGCCGCTGCCGGTGGGCGTGATCGGCGAGCTGTGCGTGGGTGGCGTCGGCGTTGCACGCGGTTACCTGATGCGTCCGGAACTCAACGCCGAGCGTTTCGTGCCCAACCCCTGGTGCGACGGCGACGTGCTGTACCGCACCGGCGATCAGGTGCGCTATCGCGAAGACGGGTTGATCGAGTTCGTCGGCCGCACCGACGCGCAGGTAAAGATCCGCGGCTATCGCATCGAGCTGACCGAGATCGAAACCGTGCTCGCGCGGCATCCGGCCATCGCCCAGTGCATCGTCGTGGCGCGCGCCGATTTCCCCGGCGAGAAGCGCCTGGTCGCTTACTACGTCGCCACCGGCGCCGAAGCCCACGCGCCGCAGTTGCGTGCGCATCTGGCCGCGGCGTTGCCGCCGTACATGGTCCCCACGCGTTACGTGCGCATGGACGACCTGCCGCTGACCGTCAACGCGAAGGTCGACCGTCGCGCACTGCCCGCACCGGATCGGCGCCGTCCCGAACTCACCGTCGATCATGCGCCGCCCGCGAGCGCGCTCGAAGCCAAGCTGTGCGCGGCGTTCGGCGCGCTGCTCGATATCGAGGGCGTGGGGCGCAACGACAACTTCTTCGAACTCGGCGGCAGCTCGCTGCTGGCCGTGCGCCTGGCCGAGCAGATCCGCAGTGAAGGCTGGCAAGCCGACAGCGCCGGTCCGCGCGTGGCGGCACCGACGATCTTCCAGAACCCGACCGCGGCGACGCTCGCATTGGTGCTCGAAGGCACGCGCGCGAAGATCGCGCCCGTGCGTCGGGCGGTCGTCGATGCGCGCGAGCCCATCGCCATCATCGCCATGGCCGGGCGTTTCCCCGGTGCCGACGATGTCGAAGGCTTCTGGAACAACCTGTGCGAAGGCCGCGATTCGATCACCAAGTTCCGCATCGACGAGCTCGATCCGGCGGTGAGCGCGGGCGATCGCGCCGACCCCGGCTACGTCGCCGCGCGCGGCGTGATCGATAACGTCGAGCTGTTCGATGCCGCGTTCTTCGGCATCGGCCCGCGCGAGGCGGAGCTGATGGACCCGCAGCAGCGCATCTTCCTGGAGCTGTGCTGGGAGTGCCTGGAGCGCGGCGGGCATGCGCCGGACGGTGCCGGCACGGTTACGGGAATCTTCGCGGGCATGAACAACGCGACGTATTTCCAGCGGCATGCCAGCGCGCATCCCGAGCTGGTGAACCGCGTTGGCGCGCTGCAGGTGATGCTCGGCAACGAGAAGGACTACATCACCACGCGCGTGGCGCACAAACTCAACCTCACCGGTCCGGCGGTGAGCGTGCACACCGCATGCTCGACATCGCTGGTCGCGATTACCCAGGCGGTGGAGAGCCTGCAGTCGGGCCTGTGCGACATGGCGCTGGCCGGCGGCATCGCGGTGACGTGCCCGCCGCGCAGCGGCTACCTGTATCAGGAAGGTTCGATGCTGTCGCCCGACGGCCACACACGCACCTTCGATGCGAACGCGAAGGGCACGGTGTTCGGCGACGGCGCGGCGGTGGTACTGCTCAAGCGCCTGTCCGATGCCGTGGCGGACGGCAATCCGGTGTACGCGGTGATCCGCGGTGCGGCGCTGAACAACGACGGCGCCAACCGCGCCAGCTTCACCGCGCCGAGCAGCGAAGGGCAGGCGGCAGTGATCGCGTTGGCGCACGACAAGGCCGGCGTCGATCCGCGCAGCATCAGCTACGTGGAGGCGCATGGCACCGCGACGCCGCTGGGCGATCCGATCGAGATCGAAGGCCTGACGCGCGCGTTCCGGCGCGGCACGCAGGAATCGGGCTTCTGCCGCATCGGTTCGCTCAAGAGCAACGTCGGCCATCTGGTGACGGCGGCGGGCGCGGCGGGCGTCATCAAGACCGCGCTTGCGCTGCACGAAAAGCGCATTCCCGCGACGATCCATTTCGAAACACCGAATCCGACCATCGATTTCGCCAGCTCGCCGTTCGTGGTGAATGCGCGCATGAGCGAGTGGAACAACGAAGGCGACGTGCCGCGACGCGCGGGCGTGAGCTCCTTCGGCCTGGGCGGCACCAACGCGCATGCGGTGCTCGAGGAAGCCCCGTTGCTTCCCGAGTCCGGCGACGCCATCGGCGCGCAATTGCTGGTGCTGTCGGCCCGCACGCCTGCGGCGTTGGGCGCGGCGGTGAACCGGCTCGCCGATCATCTCGACACTCACCGCGATGCGAACCTCGCCGACGTCGCCTGGACGCTGGCCGTCGGCCGCAAGGCGTTCGCGCACCGGATCGCCATCGCGGCCGACGACGTGACCGCCGCGATCGACGCCTTGCGCGCCCCCGATACGCAGGCCGAAGCGGCACGCAGCCGCCCGGCGCGCGCGGGCGGCGTGGTCTTCATGTTCCCCGGGCAGGGCGCCACGTATGTCGGCATGGGCCGCGGCCTGTACGAAGCCGAGCCGGTGTTCCGCGCGGCCATCGACGAATGCGCGCAGCTGTTGCAGGCCGACCTCGGCTTCGATCTTCGCCAGCGCATGTTCGGCGACGACGCCGAAGCCCTGCTGCCGACATCGGTGATGCAGCCGGCGACGTTCGCCATCGAATACGCGCTGGCGACCTGGTGGATGAGCCGCGGCATCGAGCCGGCGGCGATGATCGGCCACAGCATCGGCGAGTTCGTCGCCGCGACGTTGGCTGGCGTGTTCGAACTGCGCGACGCGCTGCACCTGGTCGCGCGTCGCGGCGCGCTGATGCAGGCGCAGCCGGCCGGGTCGATGCTGTCGATCCGCCTGCCGGCCGACGCGGTGCAGGCACGCCTGCCGGAAAGCCTGTCGCTGGCGGCGGAGAACTCGCCGCTGGCGTGCGTGGTCGCCGGATCGACGCAGGACGTCGCGGCGTTCCAGGCGCAGCTCGAAAGCGAGGGCATCGCCTGCCGGGCGCTGCGCACCTCGCACGCATTCCACTCCGTGATGATGGAGCCGGTGGTCGCGCCGTTCCGCGAGGCCGTAGCCGCCATGCGGCTCAACCCGCCGACACGCCCCATCGTCTCCACGGTCACCGGGGCGCCGCTCGATGCGGCCGAGGCCACTTCGCCCGATTACTGGGCGCGCCACCTGCGCGAGGCGGTGCGCTTCTCCAGCGCGCTGGAAAGCCTGCTCGACGATCCCTCGCGGCTCCTGCTCGAAGTCGGCCCGCGCGGCACCCTGAACGCGCTGGCCCGCCAGCAGCCGGCTGTGCAGAAGCTGCGCATCGTCACCGTCGCCAGCCTCACCGACACCGCCGCGAGCGAAGCGCGCGACCTGCGCGCCGCCGCCGGCCGCCTGTGGAGCCACGGTGCCGCGATCGATCCGGCCGGTTTCGACACGCGCGCCATCCGCCATCGGCTGCGCCTGCCGACCTATCCGTTCGAGAGACAACGTTATTGGGTGGAGGCGGTACCCGCGAATCCGGGCAACGTCGTCACTCACCCCGCCGTCGCCGCACGAACCCCGACCGTACTGGAGCCCGTCATGCCGCAGTCCATGCCCGTCGCCGCCGCCCCCGCCGCCCCCGCGGCCGCTTCCGGTCGTCGCGAGCGCCTGGTCGGACAACTGCGCGGCCTGTTCGAGAACGTCGCCGGCTTCGACATGACCGACGCCGACGCGGACACCAATTTCATCGAACTCGGCCTGGACAGCCTGATGCTGACGCAGGTCGCCGTGCAGTTGCAGAAGGAGTTCGGCGTGCCGGTGAACTTCCGCCAGCTGATGGGCGACTGCGCCAGCCTGGACCGCCTGGCCGGAATGCTCGACGCCGAACTGCCGGCCGAAGCCGCGCCCGTGGCCGCCGCGCCGATCGCCGCCGCCGCGCCCGTCGCGGTCGCTTCGTTCGCAGCGCCGGTCGCGCTGCCCGCGCTCGACGGCGGCAACGACTTCACCCGCCAGGTGATCGCCCAGCAGATGCAGCTGATGGCCCAGCAGTTGGCGCTGCTGTCCGGCGGCGTCGCCGCGCCGGTCGCCGCACCCGCGCCGGTGCCGCAGGCGGTCGTCGCCACGCCGGCTCCGGTCGCATCCGCACCCGCTGTCGCGCCCGCCGCAACCTCCAAACCGGCCGAAGGCGAGGACGACACTGCCGCCGCCCTGCAGAAATACGACGTCAAGAAGGCCTTCGGTGCCATCGCGCGCATCGAGAGCCATGTCGACTTCGAACTCAACCCGCAGCAGAAGGCCAAGCTCGACGCCTTCATCGACCGCTACGTCGCCCGCACGCGCAAGTCGAAGGAATACACGCAGGCCAACCGTGCCCAGCTCGCCGATCCGCGCGTGGTCAACGGGTTCCGCCCGCTGACCAAGGAGATCGTGTACCAGATCGTCGTCGAGCGCTCCAAGGGCTCGCGGGTGTTCGACATCGACGGCAACGAATACGTCGATGCGCTCAACGGTTTCGGCATGAGCCTGTTCGGCTGGCAGCCGGAGTTCGTGCTCGACGCCGTGCGCGAGCAGCTCGACAAGGGCTACGAGATCGGTCCGCAGCATCCGGTGGCGGGCGAGGTCGCGCGGCTGGTGTGCGAACTCACCGGCCATGACCGCGCCGCGCTGTGCAATACCGGCTCCGAAGCCGTGCTGGGCGCGTTGCGCGTGGCACGCACGGTGACCGCGCGCAGCACGGTGGTGCTGTTCACCGGCTCCTACCACGGCATCGTCGACGAAGTGATCGTGCGCGGCACCAAGTCGCTGCGCGCGGTGCCGGCCGCACCGGGCATCCTGCGCAACACCGCCGAAAACGTGCTGGTGCTCGACTACGGCACGCCGGAGGCGATGGAAATCATCCGCTCACGCATCCACGAGATCGCCGCGGTGCTGGTCGAACCGGTGCAGAGCCGCCGCCTGGACTTCCGTCCGGTCGACTTCCTCAAGGAACTGCGCCAGCTCACCCAGGACAATGGCGCGCTGCTGATCTTCGACGAAGTGGTCACCGGTTTCCGCTCCAACCCCGGCGGCGTGCAGGCGATCTTCGGCATCAAGGCGGACCTGGCCACCTACGGCAAGGTCGTCGGCGGCGGGTTCCCGATCGGCGTGATCGCCGGCAAGCGCGACTACATGGACGCGCTGGACGGCGGCCACTGGCAGTACGGCGACGACTCGGTGCCGACGGTGGGCGTGACGTACTTCGCCGGCACCTTCGTGCGCCATCCGCTGGCATTGGTCGCGGCGAAGGCGGTGCTGGAACACTTCAAGGCCGACGGCGGCGAGCTGCAAAAGCGCCTCAACGGCAAGGCCGAAGCGCTGGCGGAGGACATCAACGCGTACTGCGCGGACGTGGGCGCGCCGGTGTCGGTCAAGCAGTACGCCTCGGTGTGGAAGACGCACTGGCACGAGAACCACCCGCTGCAGGACCTGCTGTTCGCACTGATGCGCCTGCGCGGCATCCACATCCTCGACAACTTCCCGTGCTTCATCACCACGGCGCACAGCGACGAGGACATCGCGCGGATCGCCACGGCGTTCAAGGAATCGGTAGCGGAGTTGCAGGACATGGAACTGCTGCCGCGCCGCGCGGCGACGCCGAAGACGGTGATGGACGCCAGCAAGCCCGTCGTGCCCGGCGCACGCCTGGGCCGCGAACCCGACGGCACGCCCGCCTGGTTCGTGCCCAACCCGGAGGCGCCGGGCAAATACATGAAGGTGAGCGCATGAATGCAATGGTTCTGGACAAGGCGCACGGAACCGACACGGCCGTCGATTACGATCCCTTCGCACAAGGCCCGCTCGCACGCGTCGCGCCGACGACCGAGCCGCAGCGCGAGGTGTGGCTGGCGGACCGGCTGGGTCGCGACGCGTCGCTGGCGTACAACGAGTCGATCTCGCTGGATTTCCGTGGCGCGCTGAACGTCGACGCGCTGAACGATGCGCTGCGCGGGCTGATCGCGCGCCACGACATCCTGCGCGCCAACTTCGGCCCGGACGGAAAGACGCTGTGCGTGGCCGACGCGCGCCAGATCGCATTGCCGTGCATCGACCTGTCCGCGCTCGATGAAGCGAGGCGCGCCGAACGCATCGCCGCGCATGCGCGCGACGTGGTCGAGACGCCGTTCGACCTCGATCACGGCGAACTGCTGCGCGCCGAACTGATCCGCCTTGCGCCGGAGCATCACCACCTCGTGCTCACCGCGCACCATCTGGTGTGCGACGGTTGGTCGTGGTGGGTCATCGTGCGCGAACTGGGCACGCTGTATTCGCAGGCGGTGGGGCAGGGCGCGCAGCCGCTGCCCGCCGCCGAGTCCTTCGCCGACTACGCGCTGGCCGAAGCCGAACACCCGCACGGCGCGACCTACCGGGCCGACGAGGCGTACTGGCTGCAGCGTTTCACCGATGGTGGGCCGGTGCTCGATCTGCCGACCGACCGCGCGCGTCCGTCGCGTCGCACGTTCGCCTCGATCCGCGAGGACCACATCCTCGACAACGAACTCGTCGCCGCCGTGCGTCGCCTCGGCGCGCGCCAGGGCGCGAGCCTGTTCGCCACGCTGCTCGCCGGTTTTGCCGGACTGCTGACGCGCCTGACTGCGCAGAACGACGTGGTGATCGGCATTCCCGCCGCCGGCCAGTCGGTGGACGGCCACGACCATCTCGTCGGCCATTGCGTGAACCTGCTGCCGCTGCGTTTCGAACTGGACCAGGCGCAGCCGTTCGAACAGGCGCTGGGCGCCGCGCAGTCCACGCTGCTCGATGCCATCGAACACCAGCGTTACACCTTCGGAACGCTCGTGCGCAAGCTGCCGCTGCAGCGCGATCCCGCGCGCCTGCCGGTGTGCAGCGTGATGTTCAACATCGACCAGGCGATGGACCAGGAGAGCACCGGCTTCCACGGCCTGGGCATGCGCCTGATCACCAATCCTCGCTCGTTCGAGAACTTCGAGCTGTTCGTCAATGCGGTGCAGGTGCACGGCGGCATGCGCCTGGAATGCCAGTACAACACCGACCTGTTCGACAACGCGACGATCCGCCGCTGGCTGGCCGCGTACGAAACCCTGCTGCGTACCGCCGTCGCGCGACCGGACCTGCCGTTCGGCCGCTTGTCGGTGGTGTCGGAAGCCGCGCGCGAGGAATTGCAGGCGCTGCAGCCGGCGCCGGTCGCGTTCGATCGCGACTGCCGCATGCACGAAGCGTTCGAGCGCCAGTGCGATCGCGCGCCGGACCGCATCGCGGTGGAGTTCAACGGCGAATCCGTGCGCTACGACGCGCTGGAAGCTCGCGCCAACCGCATCGCCCACCTGCTGCGCGCACGTGGCGTGCATCGCGGCGCGCTGGTCGGGCTGGTGCTCGACCGCGGCGTGGACATGCTCGCCGGCCTGCTCGGCGTGCTGAAGGCCGGAGCGGGCTACGTGCCGCTGGATCCCAACTTCCCCGCCGAGCGCCTGGCCTACATGGCCGGCGACGCGGGCCTGGCCGCACTGCTGACGACCAGCAAACACGCCGGGCATTTCGACCTGCGCGGGCGCCCCGTGCTGTCGTTGGACACACTGGACGATGAGCTGGCGGTGCTGCCGGCCGCGCGCCTCGGCCGCGACGCCGGCGCGGCGCAGCCCGAATCCCCCGCCTACGTCATCTACACCTCCGGTTCGACCGGGCGCCCGAAAGGCGTGCAGGTGCCGCATCGCGCGGTCAGCAATTTCCTTTCGAGCATGGCCAAGGAACCCGGACTGGACAGCGACGACCGCCTGGTCGCGGTGACCACGCTTTCGTTCGACATCGCCGTGCTGGAGCTGTTGCTCCCGCTGAGCGTCGGCGCACGCATCCTGCTCGCCGACCGCGTCACCGCCGCCGACGGCGTGGCGCTGAAGGCGCTCATCGAACGCAGCGGTGCCACGGTCATGCAGGCGACGCCGGCCTCGTGGCGTTTGCTGCTCGATGCCGATTGGAAAGGCGATTCGAACTTCAAGATCCTGTGCGGTGGCGAAGCGCTGCCGTCGGACCTGGCCGCGCAGTTGCTGTCGCGCTGCGGTTCGCTGTGGAACGTGTACGGTCCGACCGAGACCACCGTGTGGTCGACGTGCTCGCTGGTGACATCGGCCAGCGACATCGACATCGGCCGCCCCATCGACAACACCCAGGTGTGGATCCTCGATCCGCGCGGCGAGCTGTGCCCGCTGGGCGTGCCTGGGGAGATGTGGATCGGCGGCGACGGCGTGACCCTGGGCTATCTCAACCGCCCCGAACTCACCGCCGAGCGCTTCGTGCCGGATCCGTTCTCGAACGCGACCGGCGCGCTGCTGTATCGCACCGGCGACCGCGGTCGCTGGCGCGCGGACGGCGTGCTCGAACACCAGGGGCGTCTCGACTTCCAGGTGAAGGTGCGCGGATACCGCATCGAACTGGGCGAGATCGAAGCGCTGCTGGCCGCGCATGCGCAGGTCGCGCGCGCGGTCGTGGTGGCGCGCGAAGATCGTCCGGGCGACGTGCGCCTGGTCGCCTACGTGGTGGCCGATGCCGGCGCCGCACTCGACGATGCTGCGCTGGCCTCGTACCTGAAAGGCTCGCTCCCCGATTACATGATCCCGCAGCACATCGTGTTCCTCGATGCGATCCCGCTGCTGCCCAACGGCAAGATCGACCGGAAGTCGTTGCCGGTTCCGGACATGGCGGTGAAGCTCGCCGGCGAACGCGTCGCCCCGCGCAACGCCCTGGAACGCACCATCGCCGACGCGATGGCGAAGGTGCTGGGCGTGGCGGAAGTCGGCGTGGACGATGACTTCTTCACGCTGGGCGGGCATTCGCTGCTCGCCGCCCAGCTGACCTCGCGCATCAACAAGGAACTGGGCATCGCGCTGTCGCTGCGCGCACTGTTCGATGGCCCCACGGTCGCCAAGCTGGCGCGCATGGTGCAGGGCATCGACGGCGAGGCCGCCCCGAAGCGCGAGCCGATCAAGCCGCTGGCCGACCGCACACGCGGCCCGATGTCGGTGATGCAGGAGCGTCTTTACCTGCTCGAACAGTTCAATCCGGGCCAGATCACCTACAACACGCCGAGCGCGCACCGCCTGCGCGGCACGCTGGATCTGCGCGCCTTCCAGAGCGCGATCGATGCGATGATCCAGCGCCAGAGCGTGCTGCGCACGACGATCGGACTGGTCGACGGCGAGCCGATGCAGATCGTGCACGACGTGGTCGATGTGGACATCACCGACGTGGTGGACGTGAGCCACCTGCCATCGGCGGAGCGCGAAGCGGAGGTTTCCCGCCGCATGGATGCGCTGATCCAGACGCCGTTCGAACTGGACCGCGCGCCGCTGATCAAGTCGCGCCTGTTCCGGCTGGGGCCGGGGGAACACGTGTGGTTCTTCATGACCCACCATCTGATCTGGGACGGCTGGTCGTTCGACCTGATGTACACCGACATGGCCGAGCTGTACTCGGCGCAGATCGAAGGCCGTGCGCCGGATCTGCCGGAACTTGCGGTCTCGTACGCCGATTTCTCCGCCTGGCACCACGAGTGGCTGCAGGGGCCGGAGTACGCCAAGCAGCTCGCGTTCTGGCGTGAACGCCTGGGCGGCGCGGGGCAGGGCGTCGAAGCGCTGCCGACCGACATGCCGCGACGTCCGGGCATGTCCGGACGCGGTGTCACGCACCGCATCGCCGTCTCCAACGACGTCACCAGCGCGCTGCACGACACCGCCAAACAGGTCGATGCCACGCTGTACATGGTGCTGCTCACCGCGTATTTCGCGCTGATCAGCCGCACCTCGGGCCTGCGCGAGCTGATCGTCGGCACGCCGGTGCGCGGACGCAACACGGCCGAGGTCGAGAACCTGATGGGCTACTTCACCAGCCTGTTGCCGCTGCGCATGGAGATCGATCCGTCGATGACCTTCGCGCAGGCGGTGAAGCAGGTGAAGGACGTGGTGCTCGACAGCTTCGCCAATCCCGACGTGCGCCTGGAGGACCTGGTGCGCGAGCTGAGCGTGCGCAGTCGCGAAGGCGGTGCGGTGCTCTACCACGCGCTGTTCTCGTTCCAGGACATCCGCCAGCGCGTGTGCGAATGGGGGCCGCTCACGCACGAGCGTTACCCCGTGTTCCAGACCGCCTCCACGCAGGACCTGGGCCTGTGGTTCGTCGAACAGGACACGGGCCTGTCGGGCGGATTCATCTACAACGCCGACATCTTCCACGACGAAACCGCCGCGTTGCTGCGCGACCGCTACATCGCGGTCCTGACCGCACTCGGCCGCGATCCCACGCTGACGCTGGAACAGATCACGGCCTTCGACGACGGCCAGCCGCAGTTGTTCGGTCGCAGCCTCGATATCGAGGCGGTGGACGCGACGGCGGCGGCGCCGGTGACCGCGGCGCTCGACGGCGAGCTGTACGAACCGCTGGACGAACTGGGCACGCAGTTGCTCGAGATCTGGCGCGATCTCCTGCGCAAGCCCGACATCGGCGCGGACGATGATTTCTTCTCGCTCGGTGGCCATTCGCTGCAGGCCGTGCAGATGTTCCACCGCTTCAATCGCGATACCGGCGTCAACCTGCCGCTGGCGACGCTGCTGACCGCGCGCACGGTGCGTGCGCTGGCGCGCGAGTACCACCGCGCCCGCAACGATGTCGACGCGCTCGACGGCGACTCTTCGCGTCCGGATCCCTGGGCGCCGCTGGTGCCGATCCGACTGCAGGGCGACGCGACGCCGCTGTTCCTGGTGCATGCGGTGGGCGGCAACGTCCTCAACTACCGACCGCTCGCCGAGGCGATGGCGGCCGGCATTCCGGTGTACGGCCTGCAGGCGCTGGGACTGGACGGCCGCACCGCGCCGCTCGACAGCGTCGAGAAGATGGCCGAACGCTACGTGCGCGAGATCCGCAGCGTGCAACCGCATGGCCCGTACCATCTGGCCGGCGGCTCGATGGGCGGCATCATCGCCTACGAGATGGCCCAACAGCTCATGGCGGCCGGCGAAACCGTCGGCCTGCTGGGGCTGGTCGATACCTCGGCGGGGTTCGGTATCCGCTATCGCGACGAAGCGAGCCGCGGCCTGTCCGCGCGCATGCGGCGACTGCATCGCCGAATGCACGGGCAGTCGCTGGGCGAACGCATCGCCACCCTCGGCGAAGTGGTCAACGGCCGCATGCAGGCGACGAGGCTTCGTCAACAGGCACAGGCGGCCCGCGAAGCGGGCGAAGCCCTTCCGCACAACGTGCGTTACGCCGAACTCGAAGCCACGCACATGCGCGCGTACGTCAAGTACATCGTGAAGCCGTATCCCGGCGCGGTGGTGCTGTTCCGCGCCAGCGAGCAGCCGCCTGAACTGCGCGCCAAACCGTCGCTGGGCTGGGACGGCATGGTCGGCGCGGTGGAAGTCGTGTCGATTCCCGGCGACCACCGCGGAATGATCGAATCGCCATCGTTGGTGGCCCAGCTCAGCGCAGCGATCCTGCGCGCGCAGGGGCTCCCCGCCGCGGCGGCGCAGGAAGCCGCAACCGAGCAGGCGCCGATGGCCGCGGACGATTCGCGCGTGGAGTACCTGCGGGCACTGTGGAAGGAGCTGCTCGGCGTCGACGCAGGTGCGGACGACAACTTCTTCGACCTGGGAGGAAATTCGATGCTCGCCGTGCAGATGTCCAGCCGCGTCGTCAAGGACACCGGCGTGCGCATCCAGCTGATGCGCCTGGCCTCGCAGAACCTGGCGCAGATCGCGTCGGATCTTCCGGTGCGGTTCGTCCGTGAGGAAAAGACCGGCGTAGGGGCGCGCATGGCGCGGCAGATGAAGCGCCTCCTGCGTGCCCCGGGGACGGTGGAATGAGTGCCCCGTTCTTCTTCGGCCCGGCGCAGCGCAGCCTGTTCGGCCTGCTGCACGCCTGCGAAGGCGCGACGCCGGCATCCGATCACGCACTGCTGCTGTGCGCGCCGCTGTTGCAGGACGGCATCCGCAGCCATCGCGCGCTCTGGGCGTTGGCGCAGACCGTGGGTCAGCACGGGATTCCGACCCTGACCTTCGACTGGTACGGCACGGGCGATTCGGCCGGAACGGACACCGCGCTCAGCCTGCCCGGCATGCTCGAGGATCTGGAACGCGCATCGGGTGAACTGCTCGATCGCGGCGAAGTCGCGCAACTGCAATGGCTTGCGTTGCGCAGCGCGGCGTTGCCGCTGCTGGCGTACCTGGAAGGGAAGCGCGAACCGGTCGAGGTGGTGCTGTGGGATCCCCAACTCGATGGCGCGCGCGTGGTGGACGAATGGAAGCAGCAGCACGTCGAGCAACTGCACACCAGCGGACGCTACGTCAACGCACGCCATGAATCCGACGACGGCGAACTGCTCGGCTTCGCCGTGGACGATGAGTTGCTGGCCGCGATCGCCGGCCTCGACGCGGCCGGCTTGCGACTGCCGCACGGCAGCCGGGTGCGCATGGCCGTGTGGGAAATGGATGAGGAGCTCGACCGCTTCGCGCGCGAGCAACGCGCCAACGGCGTGTCGGTGGAGGCCGTATTGCTCGACGAAGGCGAGCGGCCGGAATGGACGGTGCCGTCGCGTTTCGGGGGACAGGTGTTCCCGCGACGCGCCGTGGCCCAATTGGCGCAACGCATGACTGCACAGGTGCCCTGGTGAATCTTCAGCTCGACGAGAAGGCATTGCAACGTCGGCAGGAATGGGCCGTTGCCAGCCGGGACGAACGCTTGGCCGAGCCGGCGACCGACACGTTTTCCGAAACCGCGCACCGCTTCGGCGAAGGCCTGGTCGGTGTGCTGACGCGACCATCGGCCGACATCGCGAAGGTCGGCGTGCTGCTGCTCAACGCCGGACTTACGCGCCATACCGGCCCGTTCCGCGCGCACGTCGAGCTGGCGCGCACACTCGCGGCGCACGGGTTCGCGGTGCTGCGCTTCGATCAATCCGGGCTGGGCGACAGCGCGTTGCCCGGCAAGGCGTCCGGTGAGCGTCGCCATCGCGAGACCGACGCGGCGATGCGCCTGTTGGCGCAGGAAACCGGCGCGGAGCGCTTCGTGCTCTGCGGCCTGTGCTCGGGCGCGGACGATGCCTTCCACGTCGGCGCGGCCGACCCGCGCGTGGCAGGCGCGATCCTGCTGGACGGCGTGGCGTATCCGACGCCGGGATTCTGGCTTCGGCATGCGGTGCCGCGACTGCTCAACTTCGGCAAGGTGCTGCGCTACCTGACGTCGCGGCGCAGCGCCGGTCCGTCGTTGGCGAACTTCCGCGATTGGCCCGCGCGCGCGCAGGCGCGGCAGATGCTCGCGGGCATGGTCGAGCGCGGCACACCGCTGCTGTTCGTGTTCACCGGTGGCGCGTACCACTATTTCAACCATCGCGCGCAGTTGGCCGCGAGCCTGGGTCGCGCCGCCGCATCGCCGCGGGTGAGCCTGGAATTCTGGCGCGAGTACGACCACACCTTCTTCCTGCGCAAGCACCGGCGCGTGCTGCTGGCGCGGGTTCTGGCGTGGATGCAGTCGGAGTTCGGCGGCGCGGGGTCGCATGATCCGATCGGCACGACCCGATGAGCGCGATCGCATGAGCGCGCCTTCTCCCGGATTGGCCCGGCATTACCTGCGCTACTCCACTGCGAACGTGCTGGTGCTGATGGCGGGCCTGGTTTCGTTCCCGCTGCTCACGCGCCTGCTCGACAACACGCAGTACGGCATCCTGGGGTATTACGAAACCTGGGTGCTGATGGCGGTCGCGGTGGCCAAGCTCGGCGCGCAGCATTCGATCCAGCGTTTCTATCCGCACGGTGGCGACGAGGCGCGCATGCGCTCGTTCGCCACCAACCTGTTCTACCTGCCCATGCTCGGTTCACTGGCGCTGTGGGCCTTCGTCGGCGCGGTCGCGATCGTGCACGGCTACGCGACCGGCGATGGCCACTCGCCGGTGTTCTGGATGGCGCTGGTGATGACGCCGATGCTGGTCTATTGCAGCCTGGTCGAGACCGTGCTGCGCGTGACCGAGCAATCGCGCACCGTGATGTACACGCGCGTGGCATGGCGCTGGTTGCAGCTGGCGCTGATGCTCGGCGCGGTACTGGCGCTGCAGCACACGGCGGCCGCCGCCTACGGCGGCAAGCTGCTGGCGGTAGTGATCGGCATGGTCTTCTACCTGGGCTGGGCGCGACGCAACCTGCACTTCGCGCGCCGCTCGGTCGATGCGGCGGAGCTTCGGCAGTCGGTCGGCTACGGCATGCCGCTGGTGGCGACGGAAATCCTCGCCGTCGCGCTGGTGTCGATCGACCGCATCATGCTGAAGAACATGTCGGGCGACTTCGCCGTCGTCGGCATCTACAGCGTCGGCGCGGCGCTGGCGATGCAGGTGCACATGTTCATGAACCTCACCGTGTTCGAATCCTTCACACCTGCCGCCAATCGCGTCTACGTCACCGAAGGCGCCGCCGCGGTGCGCGCGCTCAAGCGCACGATGCTCATGCCGATGACCTACGCCGCCATCGGCGTGGCGCTGCTGCTGTGGTGCCTGGGCACCGACCTGATCATCGCGTTGAGCGGCGCCAGCAAGGCGGCGTCCGGGCCGGTGTTCGAGCTCATGGGCGCGATGAACGCCGTGCTCCCGGTGCTTCTGGTGTGCGGTTTCGGCCTGGTGCTGGAACGGCGGACCAAGACCGTCATGGGGTTGATGTGCGGCGCGGTTGCGGTCAATGCGTTGCTCAACTGGTGGTGGATTCCTACCCACGGCGTGATGGGCGCGGCCTACGCGACGCTGGTGAGTTCGGCGGTATCGAGCACGGCGGCGTGCCTGCTCGTGGAACCCGCGCTGCGCCAGTTCCCCGACCGCCGAACGTTGCTGACGACCCTCGCGGCGGGGCTGCTGGCGCTCGGCGGCGAGTGGATCACGGTAAGTCTGAACCTGCGGCCGGGCTGGCAGCGGATGCTGATCGGCGGCATGTTGATCGGCGGCCCGTACGTGATAGCGCTGCTGGCATTGGACGGCCGACTGCGGGCCATGGTGTATCCGAGGCTGCGCGCGGTGGAGCGTCGGGTGAGTGAGGGAGTGGTCGGGTAGGGTGCGACTGCGGCCCTGCCAGCGCCGCAGCGTTGACATGCGACGCGACCAAGGCTTATTGCCCGCTCGCAATCGCGCCAACAATCTCGGTCGCAAGGAGTGTAGAAGCTCCGCACTAAGCGGCAACCCGCCACCGAATCATTGGCCGGTTTCTTATGCCCGAATCTCGGGCGTGAGTCCGGCGAAGTGCAGTTCCGCGTCGGGAGGGCGGCTAAAACACCTCGCAAGAGGGAATATGCCCACCGGCTTAGTGCGGCCTCTAACCTCCCGACACCTTGCGCCGGATCCCTGGCGCAAGCCCGGCTGGTTTGCTGGAGACACCGCACGAGCAAGGACACACTCGCCATTCCCGCCGCGTTCCGCGGCTACCGGTTGCCCCGTCCGCCCACGATTCGCTGATCGCCACCGGCGACCAGCTCTACCTGCTGGCGCATCTCACCGAAGCCCGCACCCGACCCACCGGTTACGTGGTCGTCCCGCCCGACTCACTGGCCGAACTCTTCGACCGCATCGGGTGTTACGTGGACGACGCGCTCTGCGCCGTCATCCCGCACGGGCCCGAACCCGACGACGAGTAACCCGCCGAAGCGCCCCGCGCCATCGCAGGCCGCCCACCGTAGCCCGGGTAAGCGAAGCGCACCCGGGTTCGCCTTCAGCGCCTCACGAACTTCAACGCTACCCTGGGTGCGGCCTTTGGCCTTACCCGGGCTACGACGCTGGCCGAACGCTTCGACCGCATTTGCTGGAGCGACGTGATGGGTCGGATGGGTGAGGTCCTGGATCCCGGCCTTCGCCGGGATGACGTTCCATGGGTCGCGCGACAAAGTCCCAACGGCGGCGCTTCAAGTGTCGTCGCTGGCGCAGAACGTGCCGGCGTCGGCGGAAAAAGCCTCATCGCCGACGCTTTTTGCGTCACGCGAGGCACTTGAAGTGTCATCGCCGGCACTTTCCGGAGCAGGTCGTGGTGAAAAAAGCGCCATCGTCGGCGCTTTTTGTGCCGCGCGAGACGTTTCAAGCGCCGTCGCTGGCGAAAAAAGCGCCACGCGTGACGCTTTTCGGATTGCCTCATGGTGAAAAAAGCGGCAACGCCGGCACTTTTCGCGCCGCGCGTGCCGCTGAAAGTGTCATCGCCGGCACTTTTCGCGTCGCGCGTGCGGTTCAAAGTGCCGGCGTCGGCACTTTCAGCGTCACGCGTGGTGGTTTTCGGGTCGCCGCAGACTAAAGAAGCGTCACGCGAGACGCTTTCCGTGACGAAGGGCTGGGGTAAGCGTCATCGCCCACGCGGCGCGCTGACGCGAACAGCCGCCCGCGAGCCCATCACACCACTTTCCGACCACGCGCCTTGCGCAACATCGCCGCCACGCCTGCCGTAAGCAGTGACGCCGCCGCGGCCGCGCCGATCATCCAGCCCGACGACTGCGTCGGCGTCGAAGCGCTGGAGGTCGGGTCGGTCGATGCACCGGCCTTGTCCGAGGGCGCGACGCCCGTGGCCTTGGACGCGTCCGGCGCCGTACCTGCCGCCGGTGCCGCCTGTCCACCCTGGTATTCGATCGCACCGATGTCCGGCGCCGCGCCCATCGGTCGCAATTGGCGGAGGAAGTCGGAGGTGACGCTGGTGTGCTGCGTGGCGTGGTCGATCAGCGGACTGCCGGTGAGCGGTGCGGGATCGAACGTCGCCATGGCGATGCTCGCGATCTTCGGCTCGCGTCCGCACACGTTGCCCGGCGGGCACATGTCGTCCTTCACGTCCCAGAACGCGTTGCCGGCAAAGGTCACCTGCGCTTCGCTCTCGTCGGCGTAGTGGCCGCAGCTGCGCATGTCGCCGTCGCTGGCCGTGATGTCCTTCTGGCCGATCAATGCATTGTTGTAGATGTCCACGCGCGAACTGGCGTTGCCACCCGCGGTCAGGATCAGGCAGTCGCCTTCGCCGGTGATGGTGTTGTGCCGGACCGTCGCGGTCTGCTTGGGACCGACTCCGATCGACAACGCGTTGCCGTACGCGCGGCACATGTCGCCGTCGCTCATGTCGAACTTGCCGTGGAAATACGCGCATTGGCCGACGATCACCGAGTTCTCGATCAGTGCATTGCCGGCCGTCTTCACCTGGTTGCCGGCGTTGGCGGCGGCGTAGACGCGACGCACGACGACGGTCGCGGTCTTCGACTCATCGGTGTAGAGCAGGTCGAGGCCGTCGGAGGTGTTGTGGTGGATGCGCGAGTCCTCGACCAGCCAGTGGCCGTCGGTCTTGCCGGTGCCCAAGCCGTCGCCGTAGCCGCCTTCTTCCTGCGCCCAGCACGCGAACGGCTCGCCGGTCTGCCAACGCTCGGCGCAGCCGTTCCAGGCGATCTCGACGTTGCGGAACACGATGTCGCCGTCGTTGGAACTCTCGCCTTCGCCGACGTCGCCGTCCCAGCCCGCCCAGCCGTTGGCGACGATGCGCACGCGTTCCATCGTCCAGTCGCGCAAGCCTCCGGCCATGATGCCGCGGCCGGACAACCCATGGATATTGAGGTCGTGCAGCCACACGTTCTTCGAGTTCTTGGCGCCGATGCCGATCGATCCCCATTGCCCGAAGGGTGGCGCGTCGCGCTCGCAGCGCACCGCGTCGTCGGCATGGAATTCCACGCAGTCGCTCTTGTCGGTGATCTCCAGGCAGCCGACTTCGACGTTGTCGGCGTCCTGCAGGTTGAAGACCAGTTCGACGCGATTGGTGCCCCACAGCTTCGGCGGCGCCTTGCAGCCGGTGTCGTGCCCGGCGCCGAGGATGCGCGTCTTCGCATCGGGTTTTCCGCTGGGCGGCGCGGCGGGGTAGCAGTCGTAAGGTGAGCTGCGGTCGCAGCGCGTGCTCTTGGTCGAAAGTCCCGGCGATTCCCAGCCGATCATGTATTCGCCCGGCCCGATGATCAGCGTGTCGCCGCCTTCGATGCGCGGGCGGTCGTTGGTCGGGAGGGCGTAGTTTGGATGCTGCCACGCGCAATCGACGTTGTTGCCGCTGCCGGGATAGGGCGCGTCGGCGCGGCCGTTGCACTGCTCCTCGTCGCCGCCGTCGGTGCGTACGTAGAAGGTCGCGGCATCGGCTTGGGCCGACAACGAAACCGCGACGGGCGCGAGCGCGCACCATGCGAACGCAGCGAAGGCAGCAGAGCGAAGACGCTGGATGGACATGGCGATCACCGGCGGGGGAAGGGCGCGGGCACGACCCCGCTACCGTGAAGAACGCGTTGCGCGGCCGTGTTCGGCCTCCTCGTGCGCGGTACGCCTGTTCATGCAAGACTGCGCCGGCCATGCCTCACCTCCTGCTCTCGCCGATGACCTGGGCCCTGTTGTGGATGGCGCTGGCATGGTCGTCATGGCGGCGCGGACGCACGTGGTGGCGCGCCGGCCTCGTCGTTTCGGGCTTGGTCATCGTGCTGCTGTGCACGCCGCTGGGCGCCAATACGCTGATCCGCGCGGTCGAGTCGCGCGTCCCTGCCTCGCACTGCGATCTGGCTTACGCGCAGGCCCCCATCGTGGTATTGGCCGGCGGTCTCGAGGACGAACCGCGTGCGCAGGACGATTACATCGCGCTCACGCCGTCGAGTTGGCGACGCCTGCGCGGCTCGGTCGAGCTGTGGCGCAGCGGTGCGCAGGTGCCGATGGTCATCGCCGGTGGCGGGCCGTTTTCGATCAAGGAAGCCACGGTGCTGGCGCGACTGGCGCAGGACTGGCACGTGCCGGCGCCGTTGCTGCGCGAGGAATCCAAGTCCACCACCACCTGGCAGAGCGCGCAGGCCCTGCGCGGCACGCTGCCGGTTCGCGTACGCCTGGTCAGTTCGGCAACGCACCTGCCACGCGCGGTCGTGGCCTTTCGTGCGGCCGGTTTCGCGCCCTGCGCGGTGGCGAGCGATTCGGCCTACGTGCCGATGGGAAGCATCGGCTACTTCCTGCCGCAGCTGTCCGCGATGCAGAAGACGCAGCTCGCGCTTTACGAAATGGCGGGAACGGTGAGCTACCGGTGGAAGGCGCGCGTGGCCGGGTAGGCGTCATTCAGCCCCCGTCATTCCAGCGAAAGCTGGAATCCATCTGGATTCTGCTTTGCCGGCCGGCCGAAAATCGGTTTCAGCTTCCGCTGGAATGACGTGACATTGTCGGGGTCATGACAGGCTGGTCCCGCCCAGCGCCGGGATGACGGGTAGCGAGTCATCCGGATCGACAGGTCGACGCCATGCCAAGGTCACGCCTCGATCGCGCCAAGCGCTTCCATGTCCGTCCGCACCACGTTCGCGGTCGAGGCCAGCAGCGGCTCGTAGGCGCGCAGCAGGCGCGAACCGATCGCATCCCAGCCGTATTCTTCTTCGGCCAGTCGGCGCGCCTGCGTGCCCAGTTCCGCCACGCGCGTCGGCGAAGCGAGCAGCGACAGGACCGCATCGGCGAACGCCTGCGCATCGTCGGCGTAGAGCGCGCTGTGCCCGTGGCGAAGCGCGATGCCCTCGCTGCCGACGGACGTGGTGACGATCGCCTTGCCCAGCGCCATCGCCTCCAGCACTTTCAGGCGCGTTCCACTTCCGGCGCGAAGCGGGACGACGTAGACGGCGGCGTCGTGCACGTGCGGGCGCAGGTCGTCGACGAAACCGGCGAGGGTGACGTTGGCGCGCACGGTTTCGGGAATCTCCCACCCTTCCGCCTTGCCGACGAGTTCGAAGCGCGCCGTCGGGCGCTGGGCGAGAATGCGCGGGAAGACGTCGTGCAGGAACCAGTCGACGCCGTCGCGGTTCGGGAACCAGCCCATCTGGCCGACGAAGACAAGACGGTCGGGATCGCGCGCCTGCGTCGACGGGAGGTTTGCGTCGAGGTCCACGCCGTTGGCGACGACGTGCACCTTGCAGTCCGGCGCGAGTTCGCGCAGGCCCTGTGCATCGATGTCCGAACACGCGAGCACGGCGTCGGCACGTTCGCACGCCTCGCGTTCGAACGCCTGCAAGCGCTGCACCTGGCCGGAGAGGAAACGCCGCGCCCAGGCGCGTGGTTCGATGCGCGCACGCGTGGCGAGCAGGCGGTGCTCGACGTTGTGCGCGTTGAGCGTCACCGGGATGCCTTCGGGCACGCAATCGGCGTGCGCCATCAGCGGCAACATGTCGAAATGGACCAGGTCGGCGTCGCCGGCGAGCGCGCTCAATCGCGCGCGCAGGGCGGGGGAGTCGTACTTGGCGACGAGGAACGGCGTGCGCGTCATCGTGCCGCGCACGAGCGCCGTGCCTAACGCCGCGCGCGAGCGCTCGCAGGGAATGCGGAAGGTCTCCACGCGCGCCAGGGCGGCGTGCAATGGCGCCGTGCCTTCGGTGGCGTCGTCGTTGCGCTGGAAACTCAGCAGCGTCACGTCGTGGCGCGAAGCCATCGCCCGCAGCAGATGCCAGGCGCGCAGCTGGTGGCCTTCGCGCGGCGGGAACGGAAGGCGGCTGGTCACGGCGAGAATGCGGGCCATCGTGTCGGTCTCAGTGCTTCTTCCACAGGCGCGACGGGTCGATGGCCAGCGACGCCGGCAACGACAGGAGGGCGGCGAAATTGAGCATCACGAAGCTGCTCGCCGCCGGCAGCAGCGGCAGGCGCGCCGCCAGGCGCGGCAGTACCAGCCCGGCCAGTGCACCGCCGTACCCGAGCAGTTGCACGCCGAACGCCACGCGGTAGAACGTTCCGTCCGCGAGCGCCGACGCGGCCAGCGCCAGCAGCAGCGCCCACGGCACGAGCAGGCGCAGGAACTTGTGCGAGAACCAGCCGAAAAACACCGGGTTGCGCAGCGGATTGAGCAGCCACGGCAGCCGCGCCACGAGTTGCCAGTTGCCGGCGAGCGTGCGCAGCTTGCGGCGGAATTCCTCGTCGACGTTCTGGCTCGCGCGGTCGAAAGCGATCGCCTCGCGCGCCATCCAGACCAGATGCCCTGAGCGCAGCACGTGCAGCGGCATCCACATGTCGTCGAGCACGGTACCGGCGGGAATCGGCACGAACAGGCGGCGACGCAGCGCATGGATGGAACCGCTCACGCCATGCAGCCAGCCCAACCGTGCCTCGTCGGAACGAAGCCGCTTCTCCATGCGCCAATAGAGGCCGACGCCTTCGCCGGTGCCGTGATCGGCGGCGGCGATCACCAGTTCACCGCTGACCGCTCCGATGGAAGGATCGGCGAACGGCGCCGCCAGCGCCCGCAGCGCGCCGGGCGCGAAGCGTTGGCGCACGTCGGTGAAGGCGACCAGTTCGCTGTCGACGTGTCGCAGTGCTGCCGTCAGCGCGGCGGCCTTGCCGACGTTGTGGGGGAGGGCGAGCACCTGCACGCGCGCATCGTCGACGGCCGCCGCGGCGAACGCGGTGCCGTCGCGGCTGCCATCGCTGACCACCAGCACGCGCAGGCGGTCGGCGGGGTACTGCTGGTCGAGGATGTCGCGCACGCGCGCGGCGATGCGCGCTTCTTCGTCGAATGCCGCCACCACGACGGTCAAGGATTCGGCGGCATCGTGTTCGAACGGGGCATGGCCATAGCGTCGCGACAGCAACGCCATCAGCAAGGGGTAGCCGGCGTAGGCGTAGACGACCAGGGTCACGCACACCCAGAACACCAGCGCCGCGCTCACAGCAGGCGCTCGCGAAGGCGCTGGTAGCCGTCATTGCCGAGCATGCGCTTGGGCAGTGCGAGCGCGGCGTGGCGTGCCTGCATCCAACGGGCGGGAAGTCCGCGCCAGTGGACCAGCGCGGCGAAATCGTCGAGGCCGAGGCCACGCGTCACGGGCAGGCGTTGCAGCCAGGCGTCACGCCGCAGGCGCTTGTTCGGACCCGGCACGGAGCCGAGCAGATGACGGTAGCCCAGTCGTTGCGCGGTGAGCAGCTCGCGCTCGCCACCGCGACCGCCGGGCAGGGCGATCGCGTCGATCGGGCGACCGCAGATCGCCTGCAGGCGGCAGCGGCTGTCGTCGAGTTCGGCGACCAGATCGGTCGTGTCCAGATCGGCCAGGAACGCGTGCGTGCGGCCGTGCGATCCGATGCCCATCCCGTGTGCGGCGAGACGGCGGATGTCGTCCGGCGCGAGCATGCCGCACTGGCCGATGAAGTCGGTGGTGACGAAGAACTCCGCGCGCAGGCCGCGTTCGACCAGCAGGGGCAACGCGACTTCGACGTTGGACACGTCGCCATCGTCGAAAGTGATGATCACGTGCGCCGCACCCCCGGGCGAAGCGACCGCCTCGTCTAGCAACGCCGTTCGATGGCCTTGCTGCACCAGCCAGTCCAGTTGGCGGGCGAACATCTCCGGATGCACGCTGTACACCGGGTCGAAGCGGCCGCGCGAGGCTTGCTCGCGGTGCAGGCCGTGGTACATCAGGATCGGCAGCGCGCTCATGGGCAGCCTCTCATGCGGTTCGCAGCTCGCGAAGCCAGCCGAGCATGCCGCTGGTCTCGCTGAAGAACAGTGCCTTGGACAGTCGGCCGGACGGCGCGCGGAAGCGGTTCTCGTGCACGTTGAAGCGCAGCAGGCGGAACGGATCCGCGCCGGGACGGTTGACGCCTTCGATGGACGTGGTGGCGGTGACGAAGCCGGCGTCGCGCACCAGGCGTACGTCGCGCTCGCCGAAATCTTCGCGACCGCCATTGGGATAGGCGAAATGGCGCGGCGCGGAACCGAGCGCGGCGACGATGCTCGCGTGCGACAGGCCGATCTCCTCGCTCGCGGCCGCATCGTCCAGGCGGCTGAGGATCGCGTGGCTGCACGTGTGGCCGCCGATCTCGATGCCGCGATCGGCCAGGCGGCGCACGTCGCTCCATTCGAGCATCTCGCGATCCTCGTGCGGCAACGGACGCGGGCGGGCCTGTTCGCAGACGTGGTCGACCCAGGCTTCCAGCTCCGCCGGTTCCAGCAGTTTCAGGCGCGGCGGCAGCAGTTCGTAGAGACGATGGCGATCGTCGGCCAGCGACAGGTCGAAATGGCCCAGCCCGAGCCCGCCGAGGTCGAGTTGTTCGCGACTGCGCGACTCCACCGCGTGCACGAGGCGGTAGGCCCAGATCGGCTCGCCGCCGATATGACCGGTAGCGACGTAGACCACCGCCGGCACCGGACCGAGGTTGGCATCGATGAGCCCGAGATTGTCGCGATAACCGTCGTCGAAAGTGAGTGCGTAATGCACGCGCTGCACGCGTTCGGGCAGCAGCGCCTGCAGGCCGTCGTCCAGCCCGACCAGCGCGCTGCGCGCACGCAGCCACGTCACCAGTTGCCGCAACTGGCCGCGCGATACGCTGAGCGGGTACGGATCGTGGTCCTCGCGCAGGCGGTGCAGCATCAGGATCACCAGTCCCGAACCGCTCAGGCGCCGGTAAAGGCCGTCCAGCCCGCTGTAGTGGCTGCACAGGGCAAGCGTGTAGCGCAGCCAGGCGTGCAGTGCGGTGCTCATCGTGCGGGATCCTCCGGCGGCAGGTGGCGTGCCTTCATGACCAGGGCCACGTAGGCCCAGAAGTAGGCGACTACCGGGTAATACGTGAAACGGTCGCCGAACAGGTTGCTGATGATCAGCGACACCCACGCGCCCATGAGTCCGAGCGCGAGGGCGTATCGCCAGGTGCCGGTTTTCGATTGGGCCGCCTCGCGCATCGCGGTGCGCAGCACCGCCAGGAGGATGCCCAGCAGCACCACGGCGCCGAGCACGCCGCCCTCGCTCAATTGGCGGATGTACAGATTGTGGGTATCGCGACCGTAGGGGTTGATCTCGCGGTGGTGGAAGGTGTGGTAGCCCGTGCCAACGACCGGATTGCGCAGGAAGTTCGACCAGGCGATCTTCCAGTACTCGATGCGAAGTTCCGTGCTCTCGTCGCGCTTGCCTTCTTCCACCGTGGTGCTGTCGAAGCGCTCGATTACCGACTTGGGCAGCACCGCCGGCAGCACCACCACCGCCAGGCACAACGGCAGGATCAGCTTCAAGCGCCCGCGCCAGACCATGATGACCACCACCATGCCCATGATCAGGCTGATGTAGGCCGTGCGCGAATACGCATAGAGCACGCCGACGATCATGCAGCCGATGCCGCCCAGCAGCAGAAGCTTCCATTTGCGCGAGAGCCGACACGCCAACAGCAGCGCGAACAGGACCACGGCGACGGTCACGCAGAAGGCCGCGAACTCGTTGGCGCCCAGCAGCGCGAACGTGCCGCTGATGCGCAGGTCGTCGGTGTAATGCTGGCTGGCCACGCTGACGTGCTGGTTCCACACCACCTTGGCGATGTACGGCAGCGGCAGCAGGGTCGCCAGCACGACCAGGCGAACGCCGTTCCAGTCGCGCACGCTCATTTGCACGACGTAGACCACGAACAGGCCGACCAGGTGGTCCTTGAGCTGGTTGAAGTGGTTGGTCGGATCGTCGACGAAGTGGAAGCCGACCAGCATCGACAGCACCATGTAACCGGCGTAGGCGGCCGTCCATGCATTGACCGGTTCGTTCGGCGCGAGCTTGCCGCCCTGTGCCATCGCGACGAACAGCGATACCAGGAACATCACGTTGAGGAAGTTGAACCCGCCGCCGATGTTGGGCAGGTAGCCGGCGGTGATGTTCTGCAACGGAAGCAGGATCAGGAACAGGTACAAGGCCCAGTTGCGCGGAGCACGCGTAATCGCCGGGCGCACGACGGTGGCGCCCGACTGCGTCGCGCCGGGCAGCGCAGGCGTGCGGGTCCGCGTCGCGGCAGGCATCGCACCGCGCAGCGCCCGCGCCGCGAGCGGGAATCGCGACCCGCCCGGTTCAGGATGCGCGCCGCGCATGGCCCTTCTCCAGCAGCGAACGGTAGAGATCGAGGTAGTCGCGCGCCATCGCCTGCGCGCCATGCCGCTCACGCACGTGCTCGCGCGCGCGGGTGTCGCGCAGGCCCGACACCAATGCTGCCTCGTCGAGCGCGGCTTCGAGCGCGTCCGCATCGCCCGGCGGGACGAGTCGGCCGTGACCGGCATGCGCGAGCAGGCGCGGGACGTCGCCGACGGCGCTGGCGATCACCGGCACTTCGCAGGCCATCGCTTCGAGCACCACCAGCGGCATGCCTTCGGTCAGCGAGGGCAGCACCACGTGGTCGGTCAGGCTGTAGATCGCGGGCATGTCGTGGCGCACCCCGAGGAAGTGCACGCGCGCGCCCAGCGACAGTCGCTGCGCCAAGGCATGCAGCTCTTCGCGCTGCGGGCCGTCGCCGACCAGCAACAGCACGACGTCGGGGTGACGGATCGCCACCGGTGCGAACGCGCGCAGCAGCATCGCCAGGTTCTTCTCGCTCGACATCCGCGCGACCGCGGAGAACACGTGCGCGGTCGGTGCCAGGTGCAACTCCGCGCGCAGCGCCAAGGCGGCGCGGTCATCGCGCTGCGGGCAGTCGATGCCGTTGTCGACGTGGCGAATGATCGAGCGCGGAACGCCTGCGCGGACGAGTCGTTCGATCTGTTCGCCCGCCACGACCGCCAGTGCGTCGAAGCGGCGCAGCAAGGCCAGTTCGAGCCGCGTGTACAGGCGCAGTGAGGTCGAGCTCTCGACCCAGCCGTGCAGCGTGGCGACCAGCGGCGCGGGCCTTCCGAGGAGGACTTCGCGACGGGTGGCGAGCCAGGCGTAGAAGGCGCTTTTGTAATCGTGGACGTGCACGATCGGCGGCGTGCCGTCGCGATCGCGCGCGGCGTTGACCTGTGCAGTCAGTGCGCCGACCGTCGCCGGATCCACGCGCCCGCGACAGGGCAGCAGTACGGCATCCTGGCCGGTGGCCGAGGCGGTGTCGTGCAGTGCCTGCTCGTCCATGCGGTAGTTGTTGATGCTGAGCAGGCGCGCGCGCGAGCCTTCGCGCGCGAGCGCCCGGTTCAGCGCGAGCACGACGCGGTCGGCGCCATACAGTCCGGCGCTGGAACGTAGCTGCAGGGCGGCGGGGCGCGACTGGCTCATGGCGTCCTCACGCGCGACCCAGCAGTCGCCGGTACAGCTGGTCGAAGGCGAGCACCATCGCGTCGAGCGAGAACTCGCGTTCGATGCGCGCGCGCGCGGCCTGGCCCATGCGGCGGCGCGCGTGCGGCGATTGCGCGAGCCATTGCAGCGCCGCCCCGAGCGAAATCGGATCCAGCGGCGGAACCAGCAGGCCGGTCTGTTCGTGCTGCACGAGGTGCAGGTTGCCTCCGACGGCCGTGGCGACGACCGGCAGGCCGCACGCCATCGCTTCCAGGATCGCGTTGGACATGCCCTCGCTGGAAGAGCACAGCACGAGTGCGTCCATCGCCGGGAGCAGGTCGTCGACGTCGTCGCGGAAGCTGAGCAGCTTCACCTCCTCGCCCAGTCCCAGCGCTGCGATCTTCGCCTGCACCTGGGGCAGGTCCGGGCCGTCGCCCACCAGCAACAACCGCGCCTGCGGCGACGTGCGCCGCACATGGGCGAAGGCGTCGAGCAGATCGACGTGGCGCTTGACCGCCGTCATCCGCGCGACGCAACCGAAGACGATCGCGTCGGCATCCAACCCGAGCGAGGCGCGGGCATCGAGCCGGCGCTGCAGCGGTGCGGGCGCATAGCGGTGCGTGTCCACGCCGTTGGGAATCCAGGTCATGCGCAGCGGGTCGAGGCGTTCGCGCTGCGCCAGACCCGAAAGGATCTGCCGCGCGGGGGCGACCACCGTGTCGTAGCGCGGATTCAGCCAGCGGAAAAGGTGCTGCAACTTCGGGCTCTTCTTGAAGCCCATGTCGCGACGGTTGGAGATGTACACGGTGTCCGGCAGGCGCGGCAGCAGCGCGTTGAGGACATCGGCCTTCTCGTGCTGCGACTGCACCACGTCGAAGCGTTCGCGCTGCAGCATCGCGCCGAGCGCGCGCCACGCATGGAAGCCGCTGCGGTCGTACACCGCATGCACCGGCAGCGAAAGCATGCGCAGGTTCGGTTGCGCCAGCAGATGGTGACCGTGGTTGCCCGGCATCTTCTGCTCGTGCAGCTGCACCAGCGTGATGCGATACGAATCCGCAGGCAGCCGCGTGGCGAGGTTCTGCAGGAAGCGTTCGCTGCCGCCCGGCGCGAGCACGGGCGTGTCGGTGATGAGCAGCAGGCGGATGCGCTTGTCGCCCGCGTGAACGCGGGCCGCAGCCGCTTGCTCAACGGGTATAGCGAACGCTGAGGATGGCGGCATTCTCGTCATAGCTCGCTTCGGGAGTATTGGAGTCGCGTTCCTGGTGGCGCAGGTCGAAACCCATGCTCCAGTGTCGGGTGAAGATCTTCAGGATGCCGACGTAGACGGAGAAGTCGTCATCGTCGCGGTCGAAGCTGTCGAACGTGCGGTAGCCGGCGGAAACAGAACCGGTGAGGAACAGCGACGGCTGGATCGCCCAGCTCATGCCGATGCCGATGCCGTAACTGCCTTCGCTCTCGGCGGTCGGGTCGACGTAGTCGTTGTCTTCGTAATACGGACGCACGGAGGCATTGAAACGCTCGCCGTCGTAGCGATAGCCGATGTCGATGCGGCGCTGGCGGTACAGGTCCGGGCCGATGGTCACGGAGCCCGGATCGGAGCTGGGCGCGCCGCCGACCGGCGTCAGCGGGTCGGCGCCGGTGCCGGTCGTGGTGTCGGTCATCAGCTCCTGCGCCGCATCGGAGAACTGGTAGTAGACGCCCATGTCGAGCGTGCTGCGCGGGGTCGCCCGCCACGTCAGGACGGTGCGGAACAGCGGTGCGTCGTCCTTGGTGTTGTAGTCGGTCAGTTCGACCCACGAATAGCCGGCGCGCACTTCCAGATTGATGTTGGCCAGGTCGCGGTTCCAGGTCGCATACGCGTCCAGGCGCTGGTAATCCGCGCCCAGCGTGTCGAGGCTGACCTGGTCGTACTTGACCTGGCTGCCTTCCACGGTCGCGGCGATGCGCGTGGTGGGGCTGGGCTCCTGCCACAGGGTGAAGGCCGCGTTGTAGCGGTCGCCGTTGAAGTCGTCGGTCTCTTCGGCCCAGTAGTTGTTGTAGCGCAGGTCCATGCGTACCCGCGTGGCGGCGCCGGGGCGCAGGTTGAACTGCGCGCCGGCCACGAAGATGTTCACCTGCTGCTGGTTGTTGGGCGCGTCGGCGGCGAGCACGTCGATCGGCTCGTAGTTCGCGTAGTCCTCGAGGATCAGCTTGAGCCGGTCCTGCCAAGTGTTCCAGTTGAACGTGCCGACCGCCGTGGCGCGCACGTCGTCGTCGAACAGGTCGCCGGTGTAGTACAGGTACTCCAGCCCGCCGCGCGCGGTCAGCGTGGTGTCGCGGCCGGTCTGGGTGAGGTCGAAGTCGATGTCGGTGGCAAGCGTGCTCTCTTCCTGCGGGTTGGTCTGGGTCAGCGCGATGTTGTCGCTGTGCTCGACCCGGCCGCCGATCGAATAATTGATCTGCGCCGCCTGCGCTCCCACCGGGAGCGTGGCCAGCAGGGCGATGCAGAGCGCGGATCGCCGGGACGGACCGGCGACCGTTCGTAGTCTTGCGCTGGCCATTGATCTCCCCTTCCTGACGGGCTCAAACGCCTTCGTTGAACACGACGCCGGCGAATTTGCCCGGATCGAAATTCGCCGCCGCCTGCGCGATCGACGACGCGGTATCGCGCCCGTAACCGGCGACGAGGATCACCACGTCGGCGATATCGGCCAGGATCCGGGCGTCGGGCGTGCCCCGCACGGGCGGACCGTCCATGAAGACGTAGCAGTTCGGATGGCGGCTGCGGATCGAATCCAGCAGCAGGCGCATGCGCACGGAGGAGAAGTACTCCGCGCCGATCTCGCGCGAGGTGCCCGCCGGAATCAGCCGCAAGCCGGTCACGCCGGTCTCGTAGATGACATCGCCGAGGTCGCCTTCGGGATCCTCCAGATACTCGACCAGGCCGCCGTTGGGCGCCTCCACCCGCATGGTGCGCGCCTGCGTGGGATGGCGGAGGTCGCAGTCGACGAGCAGCGCGCTCTTGGTTTCGTCGAAGGCCATCGCGGTGGCGAGGTTGCGCGCGACGAAACTGCCGCCGCTGCCGGCGCTGACCGGCGCCACCAGCGCAACGAAGCTGCCTTCGGTCGCCGAGAGCAGACGTGTGCGCAGTTCGCGGAAGGCGTCGACTTCCGGTCGCGACACACCGCCGCGGTGGATGATCGCGCGCTCTTCCAGTTGCGTCGGCGTCAGCGCAGGAACGCCGGCAGCACGCGAGATGGTGGGGCGCAGGTCGGGTTCGTGGTTGTCGGCGCTGGCGTCGTCGTGTGCAGGTGCGGACGCGTCGATGGTTTCCGGAGCAAGTTCGGGATGGGCGGCGCTCATTGCAGGTTCACCATTTTCAGGGCGAGGACTAGGCCGTACACGAGCGGCACCACCAGGAAGATCATCGCGGCGACCACGAAGCGCCGCGCCGCCACACGGCGCGAAGGCGCGGTCTGATAGCGCGGCACGCTGCCCAGGACCGGAAGCGCGGCCGCGGTTTCGATCTGGTAGGGCGAGCGCACGCGCGGGTCGAGACGCACGAAGCCGAACAGCAGTAGAAGCGGTGCCAGTGCAGCGGCGCCGAGGCCGGCGCTGGCGACGTGGACCAGGCGCAGGCCGACGCCGCGCAGCGGGAAGCTTGCCGGCTCCTGCACGCGGAAGCTCAGGCCGCGCTGCTCGGAGTCCAGGCTCATCGACACGCGTGCGTTCTCGCGGCGCTTGAGCAGATCCTGGTAGAGGTCGCGGTTGACTTCATAGTCGCGCGACAGTTCCGCCAGCGTGCTTTCCGATGCGGCGATGTGGCGGCTGCGCGCCAGTTCCTGCTCGAGCAGTGCCTGGCTGGTGTTGATGCGCGAGGACACGGCGGCGGCCTGGCGACGGTTTTCGGACAGCTTGCTCTTCAGCTCGCCGTACAGCGGATTGAATCCGGCGACGCCGCCCAGCGCGGTGCCGTTGTTCGCCACATCCTGTCCCGACGGGTTGCCCGGGCCAGCGGCCTTGCGCGCGACCACGCGAGCCTCCTCGCTGCGGACTTCTTCCTCGAGGTCGCGGATCTGGTGCTGGATGCGCACCACGTCCGGATGCTGCTCGGTGAAGTTCATCATCAGCTTGTCGTGTTCGGCTTCCAGTTCGGCCATGCGCGCGAGCAGTTGGCCCGAGCGCGTCTGCACGACGTTGACTTCGTTCTCGCCGTTGAGCTGGCCCTGCAGCGCGTTGCCCTGCGATTCCAGGTCCATCAGTTCCATGCGCGAGGTGTCGGCCATGCGGCGCAGTTCACCGATGCGCGAGTTCACGTCGCCGTCGATGCCGGGGCGCGCGTCCGGATTGGACTTGCGGTAGGCCTCGAGCTTGGATTCGGCGTCGGTGAGCTTCTTGTGGTACGCGCGCACCTGAGAATCGATGAAGTCGTAGGCGTCGCGGCTTTCGTTTGCCTTCGTCGCCAGGCTTTCCTTGATGATCAGCTCGGCGAAGCGCTGGGTGACGTCGTGCGCGCGCGCCGGGTCGGTGTCGGTGTAGGACACGCGGATCAGGTTGTCGCGCGGATTGGAGATGATCGTGCGGCCGGTGATCAGTTCGATGAGCTGGTCCTGTTGCAGCGGCGTGGGGTTCTTGGCCATCCAGCCGCCGGTCTTGAGGATCTCGAGCATCGTCTTGCGACTGAAGGCGACTTCGCGGGTGATCGCGGCGCGGCTGACCACGCTGGTCGGCACGGCGCGGCCTTCCATCAGCGGCTTGATGATGTTGCTTTCCTCGACCAGGATCGTCGTCTGCGAGTTGTACTTCTTCGGCAGCAGCATGCCGAACGCCAGCGCGCCGAGCGCGATCAGGGTGAACACCGTGGCCAGGATGACCGGGCGGCGGCGCCACTCTTCGAACGCCACCGGCACCATCGCCGCGATCGCGGACGGGCGCGTCTCCGGGACCGTCATTTCCATCGACGCGCCGCTCACAGCGTGCGCTCCGGCACGGTGATGACGTCGCCCGGCGCGACCTTGAAGTTGGTCGTCAGGTCGCCGTCTTCGAGGATGTGGTCGAGCCGCACCGCATAGCTGCGCGTGCTCTCGCCGGTCTTGCGGTACAGGTCGGACTTGGCGGGCGCGGCGAATTCGGTGACGCCGCCTGCGGCGAGCACGGCGTCGAGCACCGTCATGCCTTGGCGGAAGGGAATGGAGATCGGCTGGCGCACCGCGCCGGTGACGCGCACGCGCGAGAGGTATTCGTGGCTGCGCAGGTCGGTGAGGATCACCGCGACCTGCGGGTCACGCACGAAGACCGCCAGGCGTTCCTGGATTTCCTTGGCGACGTCGTTGGGCGTGCGGCCACCTGCGGAAACGTCGCCGACGAGCGGAACGGAGATCTTGCCGTCCGGACGAACCGGCACCGTGATGCCCAGTTCCGGATTGCGCCACACCGACACCTGAACGATGTCGTCGATGCCGATCTGGTAGGCGTCGACCAGGTTTTCCGATTCCGCCGGTGGCGGCGTGTTGGCCGAGCCTCCCGAGGAGGCGCAGGCGGAGACGAACAGCATCAAGGCGATGACAGGTACGAGATGGAACAGGCGCATGACGGACAACCCCCTTGCATTCGTCCTGAGCGAACGGCGCGACGGCCGGAATCCGGCCATTGCAGGGGGGCGGACCGGGCGCTGCCGGGATGTCTTCGCATCTGTCGACCCGGTGCCCGGAGCGGCGCGCGCTTTGCGTTGAAACAGTGAGGACGGTGGGAGACCGGCGTCCGGGGAGCCGCCAGGCGACATCGGCGGCGTGTGCGTGGCGATCGCGTCCGGGCGGTCGCGGCGCGTCGTCCTGTCGGGCGTGTCAACAGGGTCAGAACCGTCCATGCGAATCCTTGTCTGCGGTGGAGCGGGCTACATCGGCAGCCATACCTGCGTGAGCCTGGCCGAGCGCGGCCACCAGGTCGTCGTCGCCGACAGTGGCGTGAACAGTTCGCCGCGCGTCGTGCCGCGCCTGCGCAAGCTGGCCGGCTCGCTTATTCCGGTGCATCGCGTCGATCTGCGTGATCGCGGCGCGATGACGGCGTTGTTCGCCGCATACCGTTTCGATGCGGTGCTGCACTTCGCCGCGCTCAAGGCGGTCGGCGATTCGTGCCGCAGGCCGCTGGAATATTTCGACAACAACATCAGCGGCACCATCGTCCTGCTGCAGGCGATGCAGGATGCGGGCGTGCGCAGGCTGGTGTTCAGCTCCTCGGCCACCGTGTACGGCGAGCCGGCGCAGGTCCCGGTGCGCGAAGACGCAGCGCTGTCGGTGATGAATCCCTACGGCCGCACCAAGCTCGTCGCCGAGCAGCTGATCGGCGATCTGTGCACCGCCGATGCAGGCTTCCGCGCGGCCAACCTGCGCTACTTCAATCCGGTGGGCGCGCACGCGTCCGGTCTGATCGGCGAGGATCCCTGCGGCGAGCCGACCAACCTGATGCCCTACATCTGCCAGGTCGCCGTGGGTGCGCGCGAGAAACTGCGCGTGTTCGGCGGCGACTATCCCACCGCGGACGGCACCGGCGTGCGCGACTACATCCACGTCGTGGATCTGGCGCGTGCGCACGTGGATGCGCTGGAGTACATGGTCCGCACCGATCGCAGCCTCACGGTCAACCTCGGCACCGGCCGCGGCGTGAGCGTGCTGGAACTGGTGCGCGCGTTCGAACGCGCCAGCGGCCGTCGGGTTCCCTACGAGATCGTCGAGCGACGCCCCGGCGACGCCGCGTCCGTGTTCGCCGATCCCTCGCTGGCGAACGCACTGCTGGATTGGCGCGCCGAGTTCGACGTGGACGCGATGTGCCGCGATGCGTGGCGCTGGCAGTCGATGAATCCCGAGGGTTACCGCACCGCCACGCGCCGGGCGCCGGTCCAGCGCGCGCGCAGGCCGCGCATCAGCGCGGCGAGGGCGGTCGACGCGTACTGATTCAGCCTGCGCGTGCGCGTCATGCCGACGCGGCGCTCGCGTGTTCCATCATCGATCAGACGCGCTCAGGGCGCGGCGCCGGCGGCTCCGGAATCGTCCGTGAGGCGGCGGTCGTCGGCCAGCGCTTGCTGGAGTCCGTCGCGCAATTGCGCCGGACGGCCGATGGAATTCCATACCGGTTCGCGACCCAAGCGCACGAAGTAGGTCGACAGGAACGTCCGGCGGTCCTGCGGCAATGCGGCCAGGACGTCGGGTTCGAAGTTGGCGCCGGTGGCGGGCGGTCCGTAGCCCATCATCGTCAGCAGGGTCGGATAGAGGTTGAAGTGGCTGGTCCTGTCCTGGTTGCGACGCGCGGCATCGCGCAGCAGCGGCGAGAGTTCGGCGTTGCGCGTGATCGCCGCCAGCGGCACGCGGCCTTCGCCCGGCGAGGCGCGGCCCGTGGTGCAGTGGGTCTGCTCGCCCGCGCTGCCGTCCTCGTGGAAGTTCTGGCCGTGGTCGGCGGTGTAGAGGATCAGCGTGTCCGCCAGGTCGACGTTGGCGAGCGCTTCGCGGAAGAAGCCGCGCGTGTTCCAGGCCACGCAGTTGCGATAGCTGTTGACCTGGCGCCAGCGCTGCTCGGCGTTTTCGGCCTGACGGTAGCCGGAGTTGTCCGGGTCGACTTCCTGCGAGACGAACGTGCGCGGCATGGTTGGCGCGTACAGCGTGTTCGCGGTCGGGTACTTGCCCTCGTAGGGAAAATGGCAGCCCATCTTGTTGACGTAGGTGAAACTAGGGCGGTCGCGCAGCAGCACACGATTGAGCAGGCGGCCGGCTTCCACGTCCTTCGCATCGGGCGCGAACGCGGTGCCGACCTGCACGAACTCGTCGATCTCGCCCACCTCGCGCCGGTCCATGAAGTTCTGCAGCCGGCCATCGTGGCGCTGGGCGTCGATGTAGACGGTCCTGTAGCCGGCGCTGGCGGCGTATCGCCAGAAGGATGGATTGAGCTGCAGGTCCTTGAGGTAGCTGTCGCGGGTGACGCCGTAGCGCACGCTGGCGTTGGACGTGGACGAACAATTGGCGGCCGATGCGGCGACGCCGAAGTTGATCAGCGCCGGCCCGAGCGAGCGCAGCCCGGTTTCCACACCGTCCTCGACGTTGAGGTCGACGTAGTCGCCGCGCACGCTTTCGTCCATCACCAGCACCACATGGCGGAACGGACGCTGGCCCAGGTGCGCCAGGGCGATGTCCTCGCGTTCGGGTGCCGGCGGTGCCAGCAGTTTCTCCGCGCCGAGCACGCCGGCGAACGCGGCGGTGTTGTACTGCCCGGGAAAGCCGTTGGAGCCTTCACCGCCGCGCAGGTACAGGATCGCGCCGATCGCGATGATCGGCAGGAATTGCAGCAGCCCCGGATTGCGCTGCGGCCAGCGCAGCAGCGAGGCCGAATTCGGCGGCGCCAGCCACGGCGGCAGGTTGATAGCCAGCACGCCCAGCGCCGACCACGCCACCGCCTGCAGCACCTGCGCGTCGTGGAAGCCCTTGAGGTTGCTGGCGAAGCCGATCAGCCCGAGCAGTTGTTCGAAGTCCAGCAATCCCAGGTGGCGCGAAACGATCAGCGCATGGGCGAGGGTAAACGTACTGCCGAGGAAGAAGATCGCGCTCCAGGCCAGGCGCGTGAGCGCGCGAGCGTGGAACGCGAGTACCAGCATCGAGACGATGCACAACAGCCAGACCGCGGCGAACACCGCCAGGCCGGGTTGCAGCCCGATATGGGCCACGCGCTCGGCGAGCAGGCGGTTGGTGCCAAGCAGATAGGCCCCGATCAGGACCAGCTTCACCACGATCCATGCGGCCGGTGCCCTGGATACCCATCCGCCCATGCGATCGAGCCCCCCGTTGCTCCGCGGCCTCTCCCCGTTTCCGTGCGGGCAGGGGGAGTGCGGAAACCACTTGTATGCCCCGGCGTGTGGCCGGATTCCGGCCGCCGTCCCGCTCGGCGAGGGAAGGTGGCCTCACTCGGGCTAACGCAAGTCAGGGCCGGCGTCGGTCGCGCGCCGGACGAACGGTCGGCGGGCTCAGTCCAGCAGGGCGCGCACGACGGCCTGCGGCTGCTTCATCCAGGCGTAGTGGTCGGCGCGGGTGCCCAGTGCGGCAGCGTCGAGCACGTCGATACGTGCCTCGGCGCGACGCAGTTTTGACAGCAGGAAGCGCAGCGACGATTCCGGGCCGAGCCAGTCCTGCGCCAGCACCACGGCATGGACGTCGAGTGTGAGTGCCGCCATCGCCGCTTCCAGGTCCACATCGACGCCGGCCGCCGCGTAGCGGCCGGACAAGCCGGTGCGGCTCCAGTCGTTCACGACGCTGCGCGCTTCGTGTCCGCCGAAGCCGATGCGCCGCCCGGGCAGGACGCCGTGGAAATCGGCCAGCCAGGCGAGGAAGCGGTAGACGAACGGCAGCCACCACGCGGTACGCGCGGGAAACGCACGCCAGTACGGCGCGCCGCTTCCGACCAGCCACAGCCGCTGCGCGCGCTCGGGCGAGAGGGCCAGCCGGCAGCACGCGAGCTGCCCGCCCAGGCTGTGGCCGCCCAGGATGCGCGGGACATCGGGTGCGTGCCGTGCGACCAGCGCTTCGCTGGCGGGAATGTCGAGGGTGAGCAATTCGCGGTAACCCCAGTCGCTGTCGCGCCCGGCGCGCAGTTCGCTGGAGCCTGCGCCGCGCCATTCGTGCAGGAACACCGCCACGCCGCGCCGTGCCAGCGCATCGGCAAACGGCAGGTAATGCTTCGCGCCGATCCCCATCGCCGGCAGCCACAGCAGGCTGGCGCGAGGAACGGAGGGAACGCGGGCGAGGAGTTTGTAGCGGTGGCCGTCGGCGGCTTCGGCGTCGACGTCCAGTTCCCGCACGACCATGCCGGGTGCGGCGTCATCCATGCGGGGCGGCTCCAAAGTGGTCCAGCACCAGCACGTCGCCACGACCCGGGCGATACCCCCGGCGCAGGGCGGCGTGCACGTAGTCGGTGGCCGCGATGCAGGCCTGCCGCAGGTCGCCATGCAGACACAGGTTCGCCGCAACGGCCGAGGCGAGCGTGCAGCCGGTGCCGTGAGCATCCAGTTGCAGGCGCGCGTGGCGGATCGGATGCAGCTCGACGTCGCCGGCGACGTCATCGTTCCGGAACAGATCGACGACCTCTTCGCGCGAGGCATCGGCGGGCAAGTGGCCGCCCTTCAGCAGTACCGCGCGCGCGCCCAGTCCGCGCAGCGCGTCGATTGCGCCATGCATGGCCTCGACGCTGCCGATTTCGCGATCGATCAGGAGCTCGGCTTCCGGCAGGTTCGGGGTGACCAGGGAGGCCATCGGCAGCAGTCGCGTGCGCATCGCATCGAGCGCGCTGGCTTCCAGCAGGCGCGCGCCGGAGGTGGACACCATCACCGGATCGAGCACGACATGCGCGGGACGGTGCTGTTCCAGCGCGTCGGCCACGGCATGGATCACCTCGGCGTTGGCGAGCATGCCCAGCTTCACCGCGCCGATGGTGAAGTCGTCGAAGCATGCGTCGATCTGCGCGCGCAGGAAGCCGATGTCGGGCACATGCACCGCAGTGACGCCGCGCGTGTGCTGTGCGGTGAGCGCGGCGATCGCGCTGAGTCCGTGCACGCGGTGCGCGGCGAAGGTCTTCAGGTCGGCCTGGATGCCGGCACCGCCGCCGGAATCGGAGCCGGCGATGGTCAGTGCGCAGGGAGGCAGGGAAGCGTCGTTCATGGCGACAGTGTGCCTGCCGGACCGCGAAGGTGGCGATAGGCGGCATACGCCACGCCGGTGACGCCGGTCAGCAGCGCGGGCAGGTACAACGTGCGGTAGGCGAAGTGCGGGAACAGCAGCGCACCGATCACGCCACCGGTGAGGAATCCGCCGATGATGCACAGACACAGCCACAATCGGCGCGGTTCCGCATGCAGGCCGCGAAGGCGGTGGCCGAGGAACACGCCCAGGTCGGTGAACATGCCGGTGAGGTGCGAGGTGCGCACCAGGGTGCCGCTGTAGGTCGCGGTCATCGCGTTCTGCAGTCCGCATGCCATCGCGGCGAGCGCGGCGCCGGCGATCTGCCGGTGTTCGAACAGCGGTACCGCGGCGACCAGCAGCAATGCCTCGATCGCCAGCGCCACGCCGTAGCGACGTCCCAGTCGCAGCGTGCTGTCCTGGATGATGAAGCCGCTGAGCACCGCGCCGCCGACGAAGGCCAGCACGACCAGCAGCAGGTGCCGGATCGAGCGCATGTCGCCGTGCGCGACCGCCGCGCCGAGCAGGGTGGTGGTGCCGGTGAGGTGTGTCACCGCCTGATGCTCGAAACCGAGGTAGCCCACCACGTTCACCATGCCCGCGACCAGCGCGAGGCTGGCGGCGCCCACCCAGACCCAGGCTGGCAGTCGCGTGATCAAGGCGCTCCCCTTGCAGTGACGGTGTCCGGCGTTCCCGGTTACGCCTCCATGATCGCCGCATGCGCACCGCGGCGCAAAACGGAAGAAGGCCGGATGGCTCCGGCCTTCGGTCCGATCGCGTTGCGGCGGATGCTCAGAGCACTTCGGAGGCGTAATCGGCCAGGCGCGAACGCTCGCCGCGACGCAGCGTCACGTGCGCGCTGTGCTCCCAGTTCTTGAAGCGGTCGACCGCATAGGTCAGGCCCGAGGTGGTTTCGGTGAGGTAGGGCGTGTCGATCTGTTCCACGTTGCCCAGGCAGACGATCTTCGTGCCGGGACCGGCGCGCGTGATCAGCGTCTTCATTTGCTTGGGCGTGAGGTTCTGCGCCTCGTCCAGGATCAGCCAGCGGTTGAGGAACGTGCGGCCGCGCATGAAGTTGAGCGAACGGATCTTGATGCGGCTGGCGAGCAGGTCGTTGGTCGCCGCCCGGCCCCAGCTGCCGCCGTCCTGGTTGTGCGTGAGCACTTCGAGGTTGTCGGTCAGCGCGCCCATCCAGGGCGTCATCTTTTCCTCTTCCGTGCCGGGCAGGAAGCCGATGTCTTCGCCGACGCTCACCGTCGCGCGCGTCATGATGATCTCGCGGTAACGCTGCTGGTCCATCGTCTGCGCAAGACCCGCGGCCAGCGCGAGCAGCGTCTTGCCCGTGCCGGCGGTGCCGAGCAGCGTGACGAAGTCGATTTCCGGATCCATCAGCGCGTTGAGCGCGAAGTTCTGCTCGCGGTTGCGCGCGGCGATGCCCCACACCGCGTGCTGGTGGTGGCGATAGTCGTCGACGATCTGCAGCACCACCTTCTCGTCGTTGATGCGCGCGACCTTCAGTTCCGATTCCTCGTCGCCCGGCAGGTACAGAAACTGGTTGGCGTGGAAATCATCCTCGTCCTGGCGGCTGATCTCGTAGAAGGTGCGGCCTTTTTCGGTCCACGACTTGAGGTCCTTGCCGTAGCGCTGCCAGAAATCCTCCGGCAGCGCGTTGGCGCCGGTGTAGAGCAGGCTGAAATCGTCGAGCGCGCGGTCGTTCTCGTAATCCTCCGACACGATCCCGGCGATGGACGCCTTGATGCGCAGGTTGATGTCCTTGGACACGAACACCACCGGCACGCCCGGATCGCTTTCCTTCAGCGACAGGATCGAGCCGAGGATGTGGTTGTCCGGGATCACCGCGCCGAAGCGCTTGCCCGAATCGAAGTCGCGCGTCTGGAAACGCAGCTTGCCGATGCTTTGCTCGCCGCGCAGTTGCAGGCCCTGCGGACGCACGAGCGGAATGCCGGTGGAGATCTTGTCGGAACCGCTGGCCTCGATCAGTTCGTTGAGGAACCGGCTGACCTGGCGGGCATTGCGACTGGCTTCGGAGGTGCCCTTCTTGGCGTTGTCGAGTTCCTCGATGACCTGCATGGGCAGGAAGACATCGTGTTCCTCGAATTTGAACAGCGCGGTCGGGTCGTGCATGAGGACGTTGGTGTCGAGCACGTAGATCCGCTTGCTTCTGGTCATCGAACACTCCGATGCGGGTGGGACAGCGTGGGAAACTGGAGTCCGTGAAGCGGGAGCCTGTGAAACGGTTTACTGCGTTGTGCTGCTAGAAACCTGACTGCGTGGCATGCCGCGACCGCCGCGTTCGCGCACGGCGACGCCGCCGTGTCCCGCGGGGCGGGGCGGCGGCGCGAAGGGCGGGCGCAGGGGGTCACTGCGTTGCGTGTTCCTTGACGGAATCGAGCACGGCCTGGGCATGGCCGGGCACCTTGACCGGCCGCCATGACTGGGCGATGACGCCCTTGGGGTTGATCAGGAACGTGCTGCGCTCCACGCCGACGTATTCGCGGCCGTAAAGCTTCTTGGGCTTGATCACGCCGAAGGCGTTGCACAACGTTTCGTCGGCGTCGCTGACCAGGTCGAACTTGAAGCCCTGTTTGGCGCAGAAGTTCTGGTGCGACTTGATCGAATCGCGCGAGACGCCCAGCACGGTGGCGCCGAGTTTCTTGAACTTGGGCAGCAGGGCGTTGAAGTCGATGCCTTCGGTGGTGCAGCCGGGCGTGCTGTCCTTCGGATAGAAGTACAGCACCAGCCACTGGCCGGCGAAGTCGTGGAGCGAGGCGGTTTCGCCGCTGGACAGCGCCAGGGGCCGGATTGCGATGTTCTTCGGGATTACGTCGCCGGTATCGAGCATCGTGCTTCTTCGTCGTTCCTGCACTGGACCGCTGCATGACACGTTGCCGCGTTCCGGCGCGTTTCGCAATCAGAACTTCATGGGGTCCATGATCGCGTCGAGGTTGAGGTGGTCGCAGAATTCCAGGAAGTCGTCGCGCAGCGCGGCGATGTGCATGCTCGACGGCACGCCGATGGTGATCTGCGCCGAGAACATCTCCGCGCCGGTCTGCATCGCGCGGTAGCGCGAGGAGTGCAGGCTTTCGATGGTGATGCCCTGGCGGTCGAAGAAATCGGCCAGCTGGAACAGGATGCCCGGCTTGTCGGCGGCGACCACTTCGACCACGTACGGCAGCAGGTTGGACTGCGCCTGCTTGGCGCCGGTGCGATACCACACCAGCTTGAGGCCTTCTTCGCGCTCCAGGCGCGTCATCATGGCTTCCAGCTTCGCCACCGCATCCCACGAACCCACGGCCAGGGCGGTCACCGAGACGTCGCGACCCACCGTCGCCAGCCGCGCATCCACCAGGTTGCAGCCCGAATCGGCGATGCGGCGCGTCACCGATAGCAGCGGCGACTCCGGATGCGTCGTATAGGCGTTGATCAGGAGGTGGTTTTCGTTCGGCGACGGCCGGGAAGCGGAATCGGTCAAGGCGGCGCCTGCTTCGGGAGCGTGAGCTCGGATACTGAATGGTGGCCCGTGAGGGGCCCGTGCTTGCCGGGCAGCATACTTGCCCGCGCTTTCGGGCCGCAAGTAACATCGCAAGGCGCTGTGCGCGCACTCGACACTCAACATCCCGATTCGAAGGCCTGGCCGACGACTCGGCCCCACGACCCGCGCGAATCCGCGCGGACCTCCTGCAAACGCGGCCTCGGACCCTGAAGACCTTGCGACTTTCCGGCAGCATCACCGCGCTGGCGACGCCTTTCACCGCGACGGGCGAACTCGACCTCAACGCCTGGAACCGCCTGCTCGACGAGCAACTGGCGGCGGGCACCCAGGGCCTCGTGGTGGCCGGTTCGACCGGCGAGGCGGCGGCGTTGTTCGACGCCGAATACGACACGCTGCTGCGCATCGCCGTCGAGCGCGTGGCCGGACGCATCCCGGTCCTGGCCGGAACGGGTTTGTCCAACACCGCCAAGACCATCGAACTGACCCGTCGCGTCGCCGCGCTCGGCGCCGACGCCGCGCTGGTGGTGACGCCGCCCTACGTGCGCCCGACCCAAGCCGGCCTGGTCGCGCATTACCTCGCCATCGCGGACGACGACGCGCTGCCGATCGTGCTCTACAACGTTCCCGGCCGCACCGGCGGCGATCTGCTGCCCGAGACGGTGGCGCAGCTCGCGCCGCATCCGCGCATCGTCGGCATCAAGGAAGCGCGCAGCGAACCCGATCGCATGGCCGCGCTTCTGGCCTTCGGGGGCGACGGCTTTGCCGTGCTCAGCGGTGACGATCCGACCGCATGCCGTGCGATGTTCGCCGGCGCCGACGGCGTCATCTCCGTCGCCTCCAACGTCGTGCCGCGCGCGTTCCGCCGTTTGTCCGACCTGGCCCGAGCCGGCCAGCGCGACGCCGCACTGGCGCTCGATGCCAGACTGCAGTCAACCTACGACTTCCTCGGCTGCGAACCCAACCCGATCCCGGTCAAGGCGCTGCTGGCGCGACAGGGCATCGGCCATGGCTTGCGCTTGCCGTTGCTGCCTCTGTCGGCTACCCACACCGGCACCGCCGCGGCCATCGCCGCGCTCGTTGCCGAACTCGAACTGGAATGCCGCGAATCGCTCGTGGCCTGAACCCCTGCAGGAGACTTACATGCGTCCCAATGTTTCGATGACCCGCGCCGCCATGGCCGCGCTGTTGCTGACCGGAATCGTAATCGGCTCCGGTTGCAGCTGGTTCCGCAAGGGCAGCGACCTGTACGCGCAGAGCCCGGCAACGCGGCCGCTGGAAGTCCCGCCGGACCTCGATACGCCGCGCACGGACACGGCGGTGAACGTGCCGTCGGCCGCCGCCGCGAGCGCGATCAGCTCCGGCCAGGCGTCCGGTGGCTTCACCTTGCAGATCGCGCGCGAAGAGGCTTTCGCCAAGGTCGGCGAGGCGCTGGCCGCCGTGGACGGCGTGACCATCACCAGCCGCGCCGAGGCACTGGGTGTCTACGACGTGAGCTACGAAGGCAGCAACTTCCTGGTGCGCGTGGCCGGCGCCGATACCGGCTCCTACATCTCGGCCGTGGACCCGCGCGGCCTGCCGGCTACCGGCGATGCGCCCAAGAAGCTGGTCGACACGCTGCGTACCGCACTCGGCGCGAAGTAAGCGCTGGTATCATCGCGACACGAAAACGGGCGCCCTCGGCGCCCGTTTTTCGTTGCGTGGTCCTTGCCTGTTTCGTCCGTGGGAGAGGCGCCGCGCAATCCTCAAGCAAGGCAGCGGGTGGAGCGCCTCAACGCTCCAGCAGGTCCAGCTTGCCCGGCTTGCCTTCCCATTCCTTCGCGTCGGGCAGCGGATCCTTGCGCGTGGTGATGACCGGCCAGGCCTTCGACAGTTCGGCGTTGAGCGCGACATAACCCTCCTGACCGGCAGGCACGTCGTCCTCGGGATAGATCGCGTTGATCGGGCACTCCGGCTCGCACAGCGTGCAGTCGATGCATTCGTCCGGATCGATCACCAGGAAATTCGGGCCCTCGTGGAAGCAGTCGACCGGGCACACCTCCACGCAGTCGGTGTACTTGCACTTGATGCAGTTCTCGGTGACGACGAAGGGCATGGCGATGGTTCCGTGGAGAAGGGCGCGCGTGAAGAACAGGCTTCGCGCATGGCGCTAGTTTAGCGATTTGCCGGTGACGGCCCCAAGCCCGGGCCTGGTGGTAGTCCCGGGGCGCCAACGAAAAAGCCCGCGCATCGCTGCGCGGGCTCCGGAATTGGTACTCCCAACGGGATTCGAACCCGTGTTACTGCCTTGAGAGGGCGGTGTCCTAGGCCTCTAGACGATGGGAGCGGATGGAGCGGTAAACCCCGCGTCGGCTCTCAACGTAACGCGGCTTGCTAGTATATGCGCCGCCGTAGCCCCAGGCAACGGCCAACTTTCCAAGGACGCGGCACGCCCGCCTGATGCGACCAGACATCCAACCCCATCTCCAGATCGTCCCGCGCGACCAGCACAACGTATCGCGGCGCGATATCAGTCCCAACGCGTTGCGAGTGCTGTACCGGCTGCGCGAGGGCGGTTTCCACGGCTACCTCGTGGGCGGCGCAGTGCGCGACCTGCTCATCGGCGGCCATCCCAAGGATTTCGACGTCGCCACCAACGCGACGCCGGAAGAGGTCAAGTCGCTGTTCCGCAACTGTCGCCTGATCGGCCGGCGCTTCCGGCTTGCGCACGTGGTCTACGGCCGCGAGATCATCGAAGTGGCGACCTTCCGTGCCAGCAGCGACGACGGCAGTGGCGATCGCGAGCTGCACGAAGGCGGTCGCGTCCTGCGCGACAACGTCTACGGCACGATCGAGGAGGACGCGATCCGCCGCGACTTCACCGCCAATGCGCTGTACTACGCCATCGAGGACTTCTCGGTGCGCGACTACACCGGCGGCTACGAGGACGTGCGCAATCGCCTGATGCGACTCATCGGCGATCCGGAAACGCGTTACCGCGAAGATCCGGTGCGCATGCTGCGTGCAGTGCGGCTGGCGGCGAAACTCGACTTCGAGATCGAAGCCGCGACGGCCGCGCCCATCCCGCAACTGGCGCCGTTGTTGCGCGATGCGGCGCCGGCGCGCCTGTTCGAGGAATGCCTGAAGATGTTCCTCTCCGGGCACGCGGTGAAGAGCTTCCTCGGCCTGGAACGCCACGGCCTGCTTCCCGCATTGCTGCCCGAAACCGCTGCCGCGCTGAAGTCCAATCGCACCGGCGCGCTTCGTCGCATGCTGCTCGAAGGCCTCAAGGGCACCGACGCACGCGTCGCGAACGACGAGCCGGTGTCGCCGGCGTTCCTGTTCGCGCTGCTGCTGTGGCCGGCCTACTGCCGCGCGCTGGCGACTCTGCAGGCGCAGGGCGTGCACGAGGCCGAGGCGCAGCGCCGCGCCGCCGACCGGGTGACCGTGCACCAGCTCGAGACCCTCGCGCTGCCGCGCCGCTTCTCGCTGCCGATGCAGGAAATCTGGTTGCTGCAGTCGCGTTTCTCGCAGCGCCAGCGCAAGCGCGTGTTCCGCCTGCTTTCGCATCCGCGCTTCCGTGCCGCGTTCGATTTCCTCACCTTGCGCATGGCCGCTTCCGAGGAACATGCCGACGACGTGGCGTTCTGGCGCGAGGCGCAGACCGCGTCGGGCGATGCGCTCTCGGCGCAGTTGGATGCACAGCGCGAGGCACTGGGGACAGAGGAAGGCGATGGGCCGCGCAAGCGCCGTCGTCGCCGTCGCAAGACCGCCAACGGCGGCGAATGAGCGCAACCGACGACAGCCTCGTCGCCTTCGTCGGACTGGGCAGCAACCTGGGTGACAGCGTGGCCACGCTGCAGGCCGCGCTGCGCGCGCTGGATGCGCTCCCGGATACGCGGGTGGTGCGGGCCTCGCGCCTGTACCGCACCGCGGCCTGGGGCGTCACCGAGCAACCGGATTTCATCAACGCGGTGGCGATGCTGCACACCAGCCGCGCGCCACAGCGGTTGCTGGCCGACATGCTCGACATCGAACGGCACGCCGGCCGCCACCGGCTCGCCGACGGCAGCGATCGCTGGGGCCCGCGCACGCTCGACCTCGACCTGCTGCTCTACGGCGAGGAACGCGTCGATGAGCCCGGCCTGCACGTGCCGCACCCGCGCCTGCACGAGCGCGCCTTCGTGCTGGTGCCCCTGGCCGAAATCGCGCCCGACGCGCACATCCCCGGCGTCGGGACCGCGGCGCAGGCGTTGGCCAGGATGGCCACGTCGGAGGTCGAGGGCGTAACGTATGCGGACCCCCTCGATCCCGCCTGAGCCTAGCCGCCGGCGCCAAGTCCCCCCGATCCCATGTACAGCGGAACTCCGAACGAGAAGCCCTGGACCGTGCCGGCGCTGGCGCAAGCCAAGCGCGACGGCCGCAGGCTGGCGATGCTGACCTGCTACGACGCGGGCTTCGCACGCACCATGGACGCGGCCGGCGTGGATCTGGTGCTGGTCGGCGATTCCCTCGGCATGGTGGTGCAGGGCCATGACAGCACGCTGCCGGTGACCACCGCCGACGTCACGTACCACACGGCCTGCGTCGCGCGCGGGCTGGAAAAGGCGCTGCTGATCGCCGATCTGCCATTCGCCGCCGACGCCACGCCCGAACGCGCGCTCGACGCTTCGATCGGTCTGCTCCAGGCCGGCGCGGCGATGGTCAAGCTCGAAGGGGCCGGCCACAAGCTCGAGGTCATCCGTTTCCTGGTCGAACGCGAGATCCCCGTTTGCGCCCACCTGGGCCTTACGCCGCAGTCGGTGCTGCGATTGGGCGGCTACAAGGTGCAGGGGCGCGACGAGGCCGCCGCGCAGCGCCTGCGCGAGGACGCGCGGGCCGTGCAGGACGCAGGCGCCACGCTGCTGGTGCTGGAATGCGTGCCGACGCCGGTCGCCGCCGCGATCACCTCCGACCTGCACATCCCCACCATCGGCATCGGTGCGGGCCCGCAGTGCGATGGGCAGGTGCTGGTGCTGCACGACCTGCTCGGGCTGAATTCCGGCCACCGGCGGCCTCGCTTCGTGAAGGATTTCCTGGCCGAAGGCGGCTCCGTCGCCGGCGCATTCGCCGCGTATGCGCAGGCGGTTCGCGACGGCTCCTTCCCGGACGCCGAACACTCCTACGCCTGAACCGGGCCGCCGCGCGGCGGCGACGCTGCCGAGCCCATGCTCGGTTTTCCCGGCGTATACCTGCTTCCCTCCGTTTTCCGCGTCCATTCCAACGCCCCCTCATGATCGAAACCTTCACCGAACTGGCTGCCTTGCGCGAACGCGTCCGCGGCTGGAAACGCGAGGGCCTGCGCGTCGCCTTCGTGCCGACGATGGGCAACCTCCACGACGGGCACTTCTCGCTCGTGCAACTCGCGCGTGAACATGCGCAGCGCGTCGTCGCCAGCGTCTTCGTCAATCCGACCCAGTTCGGCCCGAACGAGGATTTCGCCCAGTACCCGCGTACGCCCGAGGCCGACGCACGCGGCCTGCAGGCGGCCGGCTGCGATGCGATGTGGCTGCCTTCGGTGGAGACGATGTACCCGTACGGCGTCGAGGCGACGGTGCGCGTGCAGGTGCCGCACGTGACCGAATCCCTCGAGGGCGCGCGGCGTCCGGGCCACTTCGATGGCGTCGCCACCGTGGTCTCGCGGCTGTTCAACCAGGTCCAGCCGGACGTGGCGGTGTTCGGGCGCAAGGACTACCAGCAGCTCGCCGTGGTCCGCTACATGGTCCGCGACCTTGCGTTCCCGATGGAGATCATCGGCGCCGACATCGTCCGCGAGGCCAGCGGCCTGGCGATGAGCTCGCGCAACCAGTACCTGTCGGCGTCCGAACGCGATCAGGCCGCGGAGATCCGCCGCTGCCTGGTGGCCATGGCCGAGGCGGTGGGTGCCGGGCAGTCGCGCGAGGCCGTCGAATCGGCCGCCGGCGAGCGTCTGCAGGCGGCCGGTTTCGCACCCGACTACGCGGTTGTCCGCCGCCCGGATCTCACGGTCCCGGACGAAGGCGAGGTCGGCCCCAAGGTGGCGCTGATCGCCGCGCGCCTGGGTCGCACGCGGTTGATCGACAACCTCGAATTCGGCACCTGAACCCCGCCATCGTGGGCGGTCCGAACCGTTCCACGACCGTCGCCAATCGCGACGGCGGGGTGATGTTGCACCGCGCCATGCGCTGCTAGACTTGCCTGATCCATACGCCCGCACGTCCGCGGTCGGAGCCGAACACCATGCAACTGAACGTCCTCAAGGCCAAGATCCACCGCGCCACGGTGACCCACGCCGAGCTGCACTACGAAGGCTCGTGCGCCATCGACGGCCGCCTGCTCGACATCTCCGGCATTCGCGAGTACGAGCAGATCCACATCTACAACGTCAACAACGGCCAACGCTTCGTCACCTACGCCATCCGCGGCGAAGAAGGCAGTGGCGTGATTTCGGTCAACGGCGCCGCCGCGCACTGCGCGCAGCCGGGCGATCTGGTGATCATCTGCGCCTACGGCGTCTGCGACGAAGCCGAAGCCGCCAAGTACAAGCCCACGCTGGTGTACGTCGACCGCGACAACGCGCTCACGCACACCAACCGCTCGATGCCGGCGCAGGCCGCCTGACCGCCGCATGAGCACCGACGCCCGTCTGAGCCCACTTCGCGCCCAGGCCGGGCGTGTCACGCAAACGCCGCTGCACACACTCGTGGCCGACGATCCTGCGCGCGCGCAGGATTTCGCCCTGCGCGTGGGACCGGTGTACGCGAACTTCGCGCGCCAGTATTACGACCGTGAAGCGCTGCAGGCGCTGTTCGGCCTGGCGCAGGCGGTCGATGCGCCGGCGCGCCTGAAGGCGCTGTTCGACGGCGAGAAGATCAACCTCACCGAAGGCCGCTCGGTGCTGCACACCGCGCTGCGCAGCGACCTGTCCGACGCGCCGGTGGCCAAGGCCGCGCACGCGCAGGCGCTGGAAGCGCAAGTGCGCATGCGCGCCCTGATCGATGCGCTCGCCGTGAGCGACGTCACCGACATCGTCAGTGTCGGCATCGGCGGCTCCGACCTCGGTCCGCGCCTGGCCGTGGATGCGCTCAGCGGTCCGGCGCCGGGCCGCTTCCGCGTGCATTTCCTGTCTAACGTCGATGGCCACGCCGCGCAACGCACGCTCGCCGGACTCGATCCGTCGCGCACCGCCGCGGTGTTGATCTCCAAGACATTCGGCACGCAGGAAACGCTGCTCAACGGCGCGATCCTGCGCGACTGGCTCGGCGGCACGGAACGGTTGTACGCGGTCTCGGCGAACGTCGAGCGCGCCGCGCAGGCGTTCTCGATTCCGCCCGAACGGATCCTGCCGATGTGGGACTGGGTCGGCGGACGTTATTCGCTGTGGTCGGCGGTCGGTTTTCCGATCGCGCTGGCCATCGGCATGGACGCGTTCGAGCAGATGCTCGCCGGCGCGGCCGAGATGGACGCGCATGTGCTGCGCACGCCGATCGAGCGCAACCTCGCCGCGTGGCATGCACTGACCAGCGTCTGGAATCGCAATGCGCTGGGGTATTCGACGCAGGCGGTCCTGCCGTACGACGAGCGTTTGAAGCTGCTGTCCAATTACCTGCAGCAGTTGGTGATGGAAAGCCTGGGCAAGTCGGTGCGTACCGACGGCTCGCCGGTCGAGGCCGAAACCGTGCCCGTGTGGTGGGGCGGTGCGGGCACCGACACGCAGCACAGCTTCTTCCAGGCGCTGCATCAGGGGACGTCGATCGTGCCGGCGGATTTCATCGGCGTGGTTCGCGCCGACGCGCCGTACCCGCAGAACCACCGCGCGCTGCACGCCAATCTCCTGGCGCAGACCGAGGCGTTCGCCAACGGTCAGTCCAGCGATGATCCGCATCGCGCGTATGCAGGTGGCCGGCCGACGACGATGATCCTTCTCGATGCGCTGACGCCGTTTTCGTTCGGCGCGTTGCTCGCGCTGTACGAGCACAGCGTGTACCTGCAGTCGCTGGTGTGGGGCATCAACGCCTTCGATCAATTCGGCGTGGAGCTGGGCAAGCAGGTCGCCAGTCGTTTATTGCCGGCGCTGGAAGGGCAGGCGCAAGCGGACGATCCGGTGACGCGGGAGTTGTTGGGGTTGTTGCGCGGTTCGTAAACGCGGCGTCTTCGCGCGACTAGTCGCCCCGACTCGTCATCCCGACTCGTCATCCCGACGAAGGTCGGGATCCAGGCCGTCACGCCATCCGCCCCATCACGTCATTCCAGCGAAAGCTGGAACCCAGTTTGACCTTGCTCTTGTTGATCTTTCCCTGCATCGAAACAAGAAAGCAGCAGCACTCCGTCCGCGTACCGTCAGTTCGCCCCATGCCGGCGCAGCGCCCATTCGATGTGCTCGCGCACCATCGGGCTCGCCGATTCGCGCCGCGCGCGCAAGGCGCCGATCACTTCCGGCGTCGAAGGTGCATTCCCCAGCGCGACGGCGATGTTGCGCAGCCAGCGCTCATGCCCGCTGCGACGGATCGCGGAGCCTTCCGTGCGTTGCAGGAATTCCTCTTCGCTCCACGCAAAAAGGTCCACCAGCGTCGCCTTGTCCAGGTCGTTGCGCGCGCGGAAATCAGGTTCGTCCGTGCGCTGCGCGAACTTGTTCCAGGGGCATACGAGTTGGCAGTCGTCGCAGCCGAAGATGCGGTTGCCGATGGGGCCGCGCAGGTCTTCGGGAATCGCGCCTTCGTGTTCGATGGTGAGGTAGGCGATGCAGCGGCGCGCATCCAGCCGGTACGGTGCGACGATCGCCTGCGTCGGGCAGACGTCGATGCAGCGTCGACAGGTGCCGCAATGCGCGCTGGCGGGTGCGTCGATCGGCAGCGGCAGGTCGACGTAGATCTCGCCCAGGAAGAAGAACGAACCGCCGTCCTTGTCGATCAGGCAGGTGTGCTTGCCGATCCAGCCCAGCCCGGCATTGCGTGCGAGCGCGCGTTCGAGCACCGGAGCGGAGTCGACGAATACGCGATGGCCGAATGGGCCCACGACCTCGGCTATGCGGTCGGCGAGCCGTTGCAGGCGCTGGCGCATCAGCTTGTGATAGTCCCGACCCAGCGCGTAGCGTGCGACGTAGGCGCGTTCGCCGTCGTCGAGCGTGGCCCAGGCTTCGTCGCTGTCGCGGCCGTAATCGAGCCCGACGGAAATCACGCGGACCGTTCCCGGATGAAGTTCGTGTGGGCGCGCACGCAGTTCGCCATGGCGGGCCATCCAGTCCATCGATCCGTATAGCCCCTGTGCGAGCCAGTCGCGCAGGTGGGCCTCGTCCTGGTCGAGTTCGATGCCGGCGATGCCGCAGCGCTGGAAGCCGAACTCGCGCGCCAGTTCGCGCACGCGCTCGGCCAGCCCCTCGTAATCGGGTGCGGTGGCATGCGGGAGCGGCGGGGATGCGGAGGGATTCACGGCGCGCCAAGTATAGAATCGTGCGATGGCCAATGCCGCCGCTCCCTTCGCCCATGCGCTCTACGACGCGGCCGCGCTGCGCCAGCTGGAGGCGCGTGCCGCGCGGCGCCTCGGCGATGCGTTCGAACTCATGCGCCGCGCCGGCCAGGCCGCGTGGCGCGACCTGCTCACTCACTGGCCCCAGGCACAGCGGATCGTCGTGGTCTGCGGGCCCGGCAACAACGGTGGCGACGGCTACGTGCTCGCGCGCCACGCGCACGAGTCCGGGCGCGAGGTCCGCGTCGTGCACCTGCACGAACACGCGCCGCGCAGCGAACTGGCGCGTCGCGCGGCCGACGCCTACATCGCCTCCGGCGGTGCCGTGCTTGAATTCGAGCAGCACCTTCCAGTCGCGGACGTAATCGTCGATGCGCTGTTCGGGATCGGTTTGTCGCGAGCGCCGGACGATGCCACGCAGACGATGATCACCGCGATGAATGCGGCGGGCGCTGCGGTGTTCGCGCTCGACGCGCCGAGCGGTGTCGATTCGGAGCGAGGCTGCGTGCCAGGCGATGCGGTGATCGCCGTGCGGACGATCGAATTCATGGCGGCCAAGGCGGGATTGCGCACTGGCGCGGCGCTCGACCATGCCGGCGCCTTGTCGCTCGCTTCGCTCGAACTCGATGCGGCGGATTTCGAAGGGATCGCCGCCGTCGCCGAACGCCTCGCCGCGAAAGATCTCCCGCGCTGGCTGGTGCCGCGTCCGCGCGACAGCCACAAGGGCCGCAACGGTCGTGTGCTGTGCATCGGTGGCGACCACGGCAGCGGCGGGGCGATCATGCTCTGTGCCGAGGCCGCGTTGCGCAGCGGAGCGGGTCTGGTGGAAGTGGCCACGCGTGAGCGTCACATCGCGCCGCTGCTCGCACGCCTGCCAGAAGCGATGGCGCACGAAGTCGGCGACACCTACGCGTTCCACGCCGCGCTGGAACGTGCCGACGCGATAGCTCTGGGGCCGGGCCTCGGGCGCGACGACTGGGGCCTGCCGCTTTACGAGCGCGCCATCGCAAGCGGAAAACCGCTGCTGCTCGATGCCGATGCGTTGAACCTGCTGGCGACGAGACCGTTCGCATTGCCGGCCGAAACGGTGATCACACCGCACCCTGGAGAGGCGGCGCGATTGCTCGGCGTGACGACCGCCGACGTGCAGCGCGACCGTTTCGCCGCCGCGCGTGCATTGTGCGAACGCTACGCATGCGTGGTCGTGCTGAAGGGCGCGGGCACGATCGTGATGCATGCGCACGAAGCCCCGCGCGTGATCGCGGCGGGAAATCCCGGCATGGCCGTGGGCGGTATGGGCGATGTGTTGAGCGGCGTCGTCTCTGCGTTGCGCGGGCAGGGCATGAGCGCGTTCGACGCGGCAAGTTGCGGCGCGTTGCTGCATTCGGCCGCAGGCGACGCCGCTGCCCACGAAGGTGGCGAACGCGGCCTGTTGCCTGGCGATCTCATGCCGTGGCTGCGCCATTTCGCCAACCACCATCCGTACGATCCGGAGCCGATGCGATGACCGAGCTGTGGTTGCCCGATGCCGATGCGACCGACGCGCTCGGCGCGCGCCTGGCGCATACGCGTCCTGCGCAGGCGGTGGTCCACCTGCATGGCGATCTCGGCGCGGGCAAGTCGACACTGGCGCGCGCGCTGTTGCGCGCACTGGGCGTGCAGGGCGCGATCCGCAGCCCGACCTACACGCTCGTCGAGCGCTATCCGCTTGCCGATGGCGGCGAAGCCTGGCATCTCGATCTGTACCGCATCGCCGATCCCGGCGAGCTCGAATTCCTGGGCCTGGACGGCGCGGAAGTGCGGCTGTGGCTGGTCGAGTGGCCCGAGCGGGGCCTGGGTGGCCTGCCGGCGCCGGACCTCACGATCGAGCTGGCGATGCGCGGCCCGGGCCGGACCGCCCGCCTGCGGGCAGCGACCGTGGCGGGCGAGGCGTGGGTCGGTCGGGTCACCGTAGGCCACGGAGTTGCGGCCGACTCCTGAACGGATTTGCAGGAAAGATCGGCAGGTCCCGGATTCGTAAGGAAAAAGTGCTTGCAAAATTGATTTTGCGGTGCTTGACTACGGGTCATGCGCGTCAAGGCCGCCACCGTCCAGAAATGCCTGCTTGGCCTAGCGCTGCTCGCGGCCCTGGCCTGGAATCTGGCGCACGCCAGTGAAATCAAGGGCTTGGAGCTGAGCGAAGGGGCGACCGGCACGCGTGCCGAGATCGCGCTCGACCGCGCCGCCGAGTTCAAAGTCATCAATCTCAAGGGCCCGGACCGTCTGGTCATCGACCTGCCTGCGTCCGCCCTGGTGCAGGGTTTCCGTCTGCCGGCCGCCACGGGCGTGGTGAAGTCGATCCGCACCGGCGAGCCCACGCCCGGTACCGCCCGCATCGTCTTCGACCTGGCCCAGCCGGTCGCCGCGCTGAAGCCGCGCATCGAGCAGGGCGGCAACGGCCCGCGCCTGGTTCTCGAATGGCCGGGCGACGGCGCGGGTTCGACGGCGTCCGTCGCCACGACCGCGCCTGCGCCGGCAAGCGTCGTGATGCAGCCGCCTGCTGCCGCCCCGTCGGTTCTGCCCGCAGCCCCGCCGTCCGCAGCGGCTGCCGAGCCGGCACCCAAGTTCGATCCGGCCGCATCGTCGGCCGCAACGACCCGCCTGATCACCGAGATCGTGGCGCGCAACGACGGCGCTCCGGCGCAGCCTTCCGCGCCGGTCGTGGCGTCCTCCGCGACCGTCCCGCCGTCCGCGATGCCCTCGGTCACACCGATGGCGCCGTCGCCGGCGCCTGCAGCCACCGCCAAGACGCCGATCGCCGCCAACGTCACCACGACAGTCGCCACGGGCGTTCCGACCCGCATCGCCACCGGCGTGCCGACGCCGATGCCGGGCGCCACCGTCGCCGCGACGACGCCGGATGCGTCCGCCGCGTCGGGCGCCAATGCCGCGCCGGTCAAGACCATGAAGGACGTGATGCGTGGCCGCGGCATGCGTCCGCTCGTCATCGCCATCGACGCCGGTCACGGCGGGCAGGACCCAGGTGCGCTCGGTCCGTCCGGCAAGCGCGAGAAGGACGTCACGCTGGCCATCGCGCGCGAGCTCGCCCGCCAGGTCAACGCGACGCCCGGTCTGAAGGCCTACCTGACGCGCGACAACGATGCGTTCATCCCCTTGCCGCGCCGCGCCCAGCTGGCGCGACAGGCGAAGGCGGACATGTTCATCTCCATCCACGCCGACGCGGCCGAAAACCGCTCCGCGAAGGGCTCTTCGGTCTACGTGCTGTCGCTGAAGGGTGCGTCCTCGCAGCGCGCACGCTGGTTGGCCGACAAGGAGAACGCCTCCGACCTGATCGGCGGCGTGCGCCTGGAGCAGACCAGCAACACGCTGGCGTCCGTGCTGCTCGACCTGACCCAGAGCGGCCACATGAAGGCCTCCGAGGACGCGGCCGGGCACGTGCTGGACGGGCTCAAGCGCGTCGGCGCCAATCACAAGCCGAACATCGAGCGCGCCAATTTCGCCGTGCTGCGAACCTCCGACATGCCGGCGATGCTGGTCGAGACCGCCTTCATCTCGAACGCGGAAGAGGAGCGTCGCCTGTTCGATCCGGCCCACCAGCGCAATCTGGCGCGCGCGGTGCTCGATGGCGTCAACACCTATTTCACCCGCCAGCCTCCGCCGGGCACGCTCTATGCGGCACGTGCGGATGCGCAGTTCGCCACCTCCGAGGCCACCGGCGGCAGCCTCTGATCCGGCTTGATGGCATGGATATCGGCGCCCGGGATTTCCCGGGCGTTTTCGTTTGTGGCTTGGGCCCAGCCGGCGTGCCGCGTCGGCTATCATCAACGGCGATTCCTTCGACGATGCCCAACCGCATCGCCACCACGTGACGATCCGCCAGCTCCCCGACACCCTCATCAACCAGATCGCGGCCGGCGAGGTCATCGAGCGCCCGGCGTCGGTGGTCAAGGAACTGGTCGAGAACGCACTCGATGCCGGCGCGCGCCGCATCGACATCGACCTGGAAGAGGGCGGCGTCCGCCTGATCCGCATCCGCGACGACGGCAAGGGCATCGAGCCCGATGAACTGCCGCTGGCGATTTCGCGCCATGCCACCAGCAAGATCGCTTCGCTCGACGACCTCGAAGGCGTGGCGACGCTGGGCTTCCGCGGCGAGGCGCTGCCTTCGATCGCGTCGGTGAGCCGGTTCGCGCTGACCTCGCGCCGCGATGGCAGCGAGCGCGCGGCGACGCTTGAAGTCGACGGCGGCCGGGTCGGCGAGATCACGCCCAAACCGCACCCGCAGGGAACGACGGTCGAGGTGCGCGACCTGTTCTTCAACGTGCCCGCACGACGCAAGTTCCTCAAGGCCGAGCGCACCGAGCTGGGCCACATCGAGGAATGGTTGCGGCAACTCGCGCTGGCGCGTCCTGATGTCGAGTTGCGCGTTTCGCACAACGGCAGGCCCTCGCGTCGCTGGAAAGGCGAGGGCGACCTGCTTTCCGAAGTGCGCCTGCACGAAGCGCTGGGCGAGGAATTCGCGCGCAACGTGCTGCGGGTCGAGCACTCGGGCGCCGGCCTCCGCCTGCACGGCTGGATCGCGCAGCCGGCCTACAACCGCGCCAGCGCCGATCAGCAATACCTGTACGTCAACGGACGCGCAGTGCGCGACCGCAGCATCGCGCACGCGATCAAGCAGGCATATGCCGACGTGTTGTTTCACGGCCGGCAGCCGGCGTACGTGCTGTTCCTTGAACTCGACCCTCGCCGCGTCGATGTCAACGTGCATCCGGCCAAGCACGAAGTGCGCTTCCGCGATGCACGCCTGATCCACGATTTCGTCTATCGCACCTTGCACGAGGCGCTGGCGGAAACGCGCGCGGGCATCGTGGCCGGTGTCGCGGGAACGCCCGCGAACGACATCGCGGCGACGACGTCCGGCTATGGCGGCTACGGTGCGGCAACGCCTTCGTACCGCTATCTCGACGGCGCTTCGCAGGCGCCATTGCCGATGCAGGTGGCCGATGCACGCGCCGGGTATGCGGCGCTGTATGGCGAGGGAAACTCCACGGCGATGGCGGTTCCGCCGTTCCCGCCCAGCATGCAGTCCTTGGCGCTGCCGCGCAGCGAGGATGCCACGCTGCCGCCGCTGGGCTACGCGATCGCGCAGTTGCACGGCATCTACATCCTCGCCGAGAGCGCCGAAGGACTGATCGTCGTCGACATGCATGCCGCGCACGAACGCATCGGCTACGAAAAGCTCAAGACCGCGCATGACGGCGAAGGCCTGCGCACGCAGCCGCTGCTGGTGCCGGCGACGCTGGCCGTGTCGGAACGCGAGGCCGACGTGGCCGAGCGCGAGGCGCAGACCCTGGCCGACCTCGGCTTCGAGGTCACGCGCAGCGGTCCGCAGTCGCTGGCGCTGCGCGCGGTGCCCGCACTGCTCGCGCACGGCGACGTGGAAGCGCTGCTGCGCGACGTGCTCGCCGACCTGCGCGAGCATGGCGAGTCCCGCCGCGTCGGTGCGGCGCGCGACGAATTGCTGGCGACCATGGCCTGCCATGGCGCCGTGCGCGCCAACCGCCGTCTCACGTTGCCCGAGATGAACGCCCTGTTGCGCGAGATGGAGATCACCGAACGCTCCGGCCAGTGCAATCATGGCCGTCCCACCTGGGCGCGTTTCACGCTGCCCGACATCGATCGTTGGTTCCTGCGAGGACGTTGAATGAGTGCAGTCGCGAAGAAGACGGTGGTCTCGAGGATGTTCGCCATGATGGCGATCGGCATGCTGGCCGCCTGCGGGTCGCAGCAAGAGGACGCTGCGAAGGCGGACAAGGCCCAGGCCGCGCAGGTGTCGTTCCAGCGCGAACTCGACGTGGTGCGGCAGCAACGCGTATCCGATCTCACCAAACCCGACGGCTGGACCAGCCTGGTCGGGCTGCACTGGGTGGAGCCGGGCGCGCATTACATCGGTTCGTCCAACGGCAACGGCATCAAGTTGTCGGTCGGGCCGTCGCACTTCGGCATGATCGACCTGAGCAACGGGCGCCTTCGCTTCGTTCCCGAGAAGAACGTCGCAATGACGGTCGACGGCCAACCGCTGACCGGCGAAATCCTCCTGCGCGCCGACGATGCGCCCACCGGCCCTAGCGTCATCTCCTTCGACGAGGGCAAGGGACTGGCGACGGTGATCAAGCGCGGCGACCGCTACCTGCTGCGCGTGAAGCATGCTGACGCGCCAACGCGCACCGCTTTCGGCGGCATCGACTACTGGCCGACCAGCCGCGACTGGCGCGTGGAAGGCCGCTTCGTACCGCATCCGGCGGGCAAGACGCTGGAGATCGCCAACATCATCGGCACCACCGATTCGGTATCCAACCCGGGCGCCATCGAGTTCGAGCGCGACGGCAAGACCTACCGCATCGAAGCGCTGGACGAAGGCGAGGAAACGTTGTTCCTGGTCTTCGCCGACAGGACGAGCGGGCACGGCAGCTATCCGGCCGGCCGCTTCCTCGACATCGCCAAACCCGGCGTTGGCGGCACGGTCGTGGTGGACTTCAACCAGTCGCGCAATCCGCCGTGCGCGTTCACCGCGTTCGCCACCTGCCCGCTGCCACCGCCGGAAAACCGCCTGGATCTGGCAATCCAGGCCGGCGAAAAGACCTACACCCACTCCGCTCCGTGATTCCTGGAACAACGCCCCGATGCGCCGCCTGAAGTTGCTTTGCCTTTCGCTGTTCGCCGCCGCGGCCCTGATGTCGGTGGCGCTCGCGGTCGAACAGGCGCGACCGTCATCGTCGCCAGCGCCGGCGGCCGTCGTTGCGGCCCCCGCACCGGCTGCACCTCCGCCGGTGCCGTTGCTGTGGAAAGTGTCCGATCGCGACAACTCCGTGTATCTGCTCGGTTCGTTCCACCTGCTCAAGGCCGAGGACTATCCGCTGTCGAGCGACATCGACCAGGCCTTCGCAGCCTCCGACAAGGTCGTCTTCGAGGTGCCGCCGGGGCAGATGCTCGATCCGGCGATGGCGCAGAAATTCCTCGCCGCGGCCGGGTACTCCGACGGCCGCACGCTCAGCCAGGTGTTGCCCGCGGCGATGCGCGAGAAGTTCAATCGCATCCTCGCCCAGCGCGGTGCGTCGATTGCGCAGTTCGAAGCCTACGAGCCGTGGTTCGTGAACCTGTCGCTGATGCTGGGCATTTCCCAGCAGATGGGCTTTCGTCCCGACAAGGGACTGGACCAGACGCTGATGCAGCAGGCGCTGGCGAGCGGCAAGGCGACGGGCGGCCTGGAGTCGATCGAGACGCAGTTGAACGTGCTCGATTCCACGCCGATGGCCGAGCAGGTGACGTCGCTGAAGGAGTTCCTCGACAAGCCCACCGACATGCCGGGCATGCTCGACGATCTCCATGGCGCCTGGCGCGATGGCGACGTCGTGAAGCTGGACAAGCTCGCACGCGAAGAGATGCGCGAGAAGACGCCCGAGACGTACCGCATCGTCAACATCGAACGCAACGATGCGTGGGTGCCGCAGATCCAGAAAATGCTGGACGGACAGAAGAAGGGCCAGACGCTGGTCGTGGTCGGCGCGCTGCACCTGCTTGGCGAAGACGGCGTGATCGAGAAGCTGCGTGCGAAGGGCTATGCCGTCGAGCGCGTGTGCTCGGCTTGCGCGCCGGCGGATGTTGAGGCGGTCGAGGCCAGGTAAGGCCGCGCCGCTGCGGCACTGATGCGTCTGACGAACTGACGCGTCATTCCCGCGAAAGCGGGAATCCGAAGTAGGGCGCGCGGCGCATGCGGCGATACCCGCACTCCCGAGCACCGATGGATGGATCCGCGCCTTCGCGGGGATGACGGCCGGGCGACGTAGACGCCCGATGCGTGTAGCGCGGCGTGCCGGCGGCGTACTCGCCGACGCGTCGCCTCAGGCCGCGACCATCACGATGCAGTCCACCGGGCATGCCGGCACGCACAGCTCGCAACCCGTGCACAGCGGGTCGATGACGGTATGCATGTGTTTGGAACCGCCGATGATCGCGTCCACGGGGCAGGCCTGGATGCACTTGGTGCAGCCGATGCAATCGGCCTCGACGATCAGCGCGACCAGCGGCGGCTTGTGTTCGCCGCGCGTTCGGTCGTACGGGAGCGCGGATACCTCCAGCAATCGCGCCAGCGCACGCGCGCCCTCGTCGCCGCCGGGCGGGCAGTGGTCGACGCCTGCCTCGCCGCGCGCCATTGCTTCCGCGTAGGGACGGCATCCGGCATAGCCGCACTGTCCGCACTGCGTTTGCGGGAGGAGACGGTCGAGGCGTTCGGTGAGGTCCGCGATTCGGGATTCGGGATTCGGGATTCGCGAAGGCATGGTGTCGTGTCCGATGGCGAAAGCGCTCTTCCGAATCTCCAATCCCGAATACGGGGCCTTCAGCGCACCGGCATGCCGGGCTCCACGCCCGCGTCGGCGTCGAGCAGGTGCAGCGAACCGCCGTCGAAGCCGGCCGACAGGATCATGCCCTCGCTCACGCCGAAGCGCATCTTGCGCGGCGCGAGGTTGGCGATGAACACCACGCTGCGGCCGACCAGCTTGTCCGGTTCGCCGTAGGAGCCGCGGATGCCCGAGAAGATCTGGCGCGTGCCCAGTTCGCCCGCGTCGAGTTCGAAGCGCAGCAGCTTGTCGGAGCCTTCCACGAACTCGCACGCCACCACCTTGCCCACGCGCAGGTCGAGCTTGGCGAAGTCGTCGATGCCGATGTACTGCGCCGCTTCGCCAGCGGCAGGCGCGGGCGCGGCGGCCGGCTTGGCGGCGGGCTTCGTTTCGGCCTTGGCCGTCGTTTCGGTCTTGGGGGCTTCGGACTTCAGCGAGTCCTTCGAGGCGTCGATCATGGTGTCGATGTGCTTGGGGTCGATTCGGGTGAACAGCGGTGCGTAGGCGTTGACGCGATGCGCGAGCAGCGGTGCCGACACGTCGCTCCACGTCGCGACGGGCGCGGCGAGGAACGCCTCCGCCTGCGCGGACACGCGCGGCAGCACCGGCTTGAGCGCGGCGTTGAGCACGCGGAACAGGTTGAGCCCCTGCGTGCACACGGCCTGCAGTTGCGCTTCCGCGCCGTCCTGTTTGGCCAGCACCCACGGCTTGTATTCGTCGATGTACTTGTTGGCTTCGTCCGCCAGCGCCATGGTCAGGCGCAGCGCGGTGGCGGCCTCGTTGCGTGCGTAGGCCTGTGCGATCGGCTCGAGCTGTTCGACGAAGCGCGCGTACATCGCCGCGTCGGGCAGGGCGTCGGCGAGGTTGCCATCGAAGCGCTTTTCGATGAAGCCGGCGCAGCGGCTGGCGAGGTTCACGAACTTGCCCACCAGGTCCGAGTTCACGCGCGCGACGAAGTCGGCGAGATTGAGGTCGAGGTCGTCGACGCCGCCGGCGGTCTTGGTCGCGTAGTAGTAGCGCAGCGCTTCCGGATCCAGACCGGCGTCGAGGTAGGTGCGCGCCATCACGAAGGTGCCGCGCGATTTCGACATCTTGGCGCCGTCCACCGTCAGGTAGCCGTTGACGTGCAGGCGCGTGGGCGCGCGGAAGCCCGATCCGTGCAGCACCGCCGGCCAGAACAGGCCGTGGAAGTTGACGATGTCCTTGCCGATGAAGTGGTGCAGTTCGGCATCGCTGTCGCGGCGCAGGTAGGACCAGAAGTCCAGGCCTTCGCGTTCGCACAGCGCCTGGAAGCTGGACAGGTAGCCGATCGGCGCGTCGAGCCAGACGTACAGGTACTTGCCCGGATGGCCGGGAATCTGGAAGCCGAAGTACGGCGCATCGCGCGAGATGTCCCAGGCGCGCAGGCCGCCTTCCGCATCCAGCCATTCCTGCAGCTTGGCCTTCACGCCTGGCACGGCGACATCGCCGGCGAGCCATTCGCGCAGGAACGATTCGAACTGGCCGACCTCGAAGAAGAAGTGCTCCGATTCGCGCAGCTCCGGCGTGGCGCCGCTGATGACCGAACGCGGTTCCTTCAGCTCGCTCGGCGAATACGTCGCGCCGCAGTTCTCGCAGTTGTCGCCGTACTGGTCGGGCGTGCCGCAGTTCGGGCAGATGCCCTTGACGTAGCGGTCCGGCAGGAACATGCCCTTGACCGGGTCGTACAGCTGCGCGACCGAACGCCGGCCGATGTGACCGTTGTTGTCGAGCTTGGCGTAGATCGCCTCGGTCAGGATGCGGTTGCGCTCGGAATTGGTCGAGTCGTAGTGATCGAAGGCGACGCCGAAATCGGCGAAGTCGCGCTCGTGGCTGGCCTGGATACCGGCAATGAAGACTTCCGGCGTCTGCGCGGCCTTCTCGGCGGCGAGCATGATCGGTGTGCCGTGGGTGTCGTCGGCGCACACGTACCAGGCTTTGTGGCCGGCCATGCGCTGGGCGCGACACCAGACGTCGGCCTGGGTGTAGCCGACCAGGTGGCCCAAGTGCAGGTGCCCATTGGCGTAGGGCAGGGCGCAGGAAACGACGAACTCGCGGGACATGGGGGGCCGGACGACGAAGTGAGCCGGGGATTATCGCATGCTGCTTTGCAACGGCCCGCGCTTCATCGGCGCCAAACAGGGCCCCCTGAGTCAGGGGGCGATTCGCGCGATTGGCACGAACGGGGTATGGCAGTGCACTGGTCGGGGCCCAAGGTTTGCCATGGCAAACCTTGGGGGTTTAGCCCATTCCCAGCGCGGCTTAGCGCCGGTTCCAGGTCTGCGTGCGGCCCAGCAGAGAGAAGCCCATGAAACCGCGCACTTCCAGCTTGCGGCCGCCGTCCACCGGGGTGACCTTCACCGAGTAGACCTTGCCGCTGGCCGGATCGAGGATCTGACCGCCTTCCCAGGTCTCGCCCTTCTGCTTGATGCCCCACAGGATCACCATGCCCTTCACCGGCTTGTTCTTGCGCTCGCCGGAGCACTTGTCGCAGACCGGGTTCGGACCGCGATCGGACTGGAGGATCTCGGTGACGCGACCGGCCAGGCTGCCGTCCTTGGCCTCGTAGATCTCGACGATCGACTTGGGCTTCTGGGTCTTGTCGTCGACGGTGGTCCACTGGCCGACCGGCGAGGTCTGCGCGAACGCACCCAGCGGCAGGACGAGCAACAGCAGGGCAAGCAACTTGGCGGGCTTCTTGATGAGCATGTGTCCCCTCCCAGGGATGTGGTTCGCGCCAGTTATACCGCATCCGTTGGCGTATGGAAGGCGCTCCGGAGGGCCGTGAATGAACGACGCGCGTGAGCCTGCGCCCTGCGGCGCAGGCCCTCCACGCCGCGCTACTTGCCGAAGTCGTAGCGCATTTCCAGATACATCGAGCGCCCGTACGTGTTGTACAGATAGTTGTTGAACGGCGTACCCGCGGTACCCGGATAGTTCTGCGCCTGGTGGTCGGGCGTCTTGTCCAGGAGATTGTTGACCAGCAGCGACAGACGGATGTTGTCGTTGACCGCGTAATTGAGGCTGAGGTTGTAGGTGGTGTACGGCGCCCACCATCCGGCCTTCTGCCCGCTGGGATGCACGTAGTCCCACGACTTCGAACTGTATGCCAGGTAGTTCGGCGTCTTTCCGATACGGTTGGCGTACGCGGTCGTCGTCCACCTGCCAATGCTCCAGCCCAGCGATGCGTCCGCACGGGTCTTCGCGTAGGTGTCGTAGATCCACATGTAGTACGGATCGCGGAGCAGGTCGATCGGTTCGTCGCCCGGCAGCGGCGTGACCGTGTGCTCGAGGTTGTTGGTGTAGTTGCCGGAGAAGTTCAGCGCGCCCCAGGCCCCCACGTCCAGGGCGTAGTTCAGGCTGGCCGTGATGGCCTGCAGCTCCTGCCTGGCAACGTTGACCTTTGGCGTGTAGATCGACTCGATCTCGTTGCTCTCGCCGCGCTTGACCCACTCCAGCGCCTTCGCACAGCTCGCCGTGGAGGTGTTGGCTTGTCCGGTGCGGCAGAAATACTCGGCCAGCATCAGCTGGTCCGCGCTCTGCTGGTCGACCTCGTCGCGGATGTCCCAGGCGAAGTAGTCCACCGACAGCGAGAGGTTGTGCACCGGAGCCCACACGAAGCCCGCGTTCCACACGTCCGCTTCGATGGGCCGCAAATCCGGGCTGCCGGACTGTTGGCCGAAGAACTGGGACGAGTCGTACGTGCAGTCGTCCGTGTTGCCCGGCGTGTAGCTGGGGTCCTGGAGTGAGCAGCGGTAGTAGTCGGTGGTCGAGCTGTAGTAGCCGCTCATGCCCTGGTACACGTCCGACAGCGTCGGCGCCCGGAACGCGGTGCCGTACTTGCCGCGCAGCAGCAGGCTTTCGATCGGCCGATATTCGATACCGAGGCTGTAGGTCGGCTTGTCTATGACATTGCCCTCGACATGGAAGGCGTCGTAACGCCCCGACACCGTGACGGTCAGCGGGTTCCACAACGGCAAGCGCAGTTCACCGGTGACCGCGTAGCGATCGCGATCTCCTTCGCCGTTGACGGAAGTCTTGCCCCATACCTGCGACGCCAGCGTTTCCGGGTCCTGCAGCAGACGCGCATCGGGACGATATTCCCAACCCTGCGTGCCGCCTTCCAACACGAACGCCAAACCGGCCTCGCCGCCCGGCAGCGCGAACAGCGAGGCGTTGGTCAACTGGGCGCGCAGCATGTTGTCGTAGGTCTTGCTGTTCGTGTCGGCATAGCCGGTGAAGCTGGCGAAGTCGGCGGGTGAGAGCGGTTGGTAGAACGCGGCGTAGTTCGGGCGGAAGACCGGGTAACTCCCGCGCGAGCCGACCTGCGGCCCCAATACGTTCTGCTCGAAATAGTGGTTGATGGGGTCGGCGAGGCGTACCCAGCCGTGTTCGAGCAGGCGGTAGTCGCTGCGGGTGAATCCGGCGTCCCAGTCCCAGTTCGCGCCGATGTGGCCGCTGGCGCCGAGCGCGGCCATGTACGACGTGCTGCGGTCGGTGTCCATGATGTCGCGGTAACCCAGACCGCCGATGTCCTCGGGCGAGAACGCGCGCTGCAGGTTGAGCCGCGTACCGCGGTCGGCATCGTAGAAGTAGCCGAACTTGGCGGCGGTGCCCCACCACACGTAATTGGATCCGGCGATGTAGTCGACGCTTTCGCGGCTGGCGAGCAGGTCGCCATACAGCTGCACGTTGTCGTTCACGTCGAAGGTGGCGTGGGTGTAGAACTGCGTGCTGTCCTTGCCGTTGCGGATGGTGCGGTAACCCGGCGTGCTGAACGATCCGCAGTACTGGCCGAAGCCCGGCCGGCTCTGCAAGCCTTCCGTGCCGTCGAACTGGCCGCTCACGTGCGCGCATTTGGCTGGATCGAGAAACAGGTAGGTGTTGCGGGCCGAGGCATTGATGACCACGTAGTCGCGGCTGGCCAACGGGGCGGAGGTACCGTGCGTGTTGTATTGACCGGTCAGCTCGCGCTGATGGCCCCAGATGGGGTCGCGCGTCTCGTACTGCAGCCCGGCCACGAGGTTGAGGCGGCCATCGACCGCACTGAATCCATCCGACGCGCTGACTCGCAGGCTGTCGCCGCCCCCGTCGCCGTACCAGCCGCCGCGCACGTTCAGCGCCAGGCCGTCGACGTGCTTGTTGAGGATGACGTTGATGACGCCGGCGATGGCATCGGAGCCATACAACGACGATTGGCCGCCGGGCAGGATCTCGATCCGCTCGATCAGGTCGACCGGAATGCCGCTGATGTTGTTGAACGTGTCGCTGCCGTTGTACAGCGCCGGATAGTTGGCCATCGGACGCCCATTGATCAGGTACTTGGTGTATCCCGGATCCAGTCCGAACATCCCCGCGGCTTCGGCGCCCTGGGTGAAAGCTGCCGCCGTCTGCCCGCCTTGCAGGCCGCCGGTCTGGAACGAGGACTGCTGGAGGACATCCGCCACGCTGGTGAACCCCCGCAGTTGGATGTCTTCGGCCGACACGATCGTCAGGGGCGTGAAGGTCTCCAGCCGCGTTTGCGGGATCAACGATCCGGTCACGGTGACCTTGTCCAGATCGGTCGCGGCCGTGTCCTTCGGACCGGAGTCCTGGGCGAAGGCGCCGGCCGGAGCCAGTAGCGCCACGATGGCCGTGCACAGTCGCGTGCGCGCGGCTTGATGCGGAATCGACGTCATGTTTTCCCCTTGCGATGGATGGATCGCGCGACTCGCGCGCGGCGCGGTCCTTGCGGGCGCTTCGCGATCCCGGCCAAGGCAGCGGATCGACCATCCCAAGTCGGGGCGCAGGGAAAAATCGGAGCAATCCGAAAATGTAATCGGTAATTGCGCTGTTGCAACTTAAAGTTGTGACGCTCGGGGATTCCGTAGAATGGGTGGTTCACGTCCCCCGGTGTTCCCAGTGATGGATTCCCTGCAAGACCGAATCGCCGCCCTGACGCTTCCCGACACCCCGCTCACTCTCGGCCAGACCGGCGCGCGCATCCGCGCGGTCGAAGCCGAGGGTCGCGTGGTGGTGGAAATCGCCCCGGGCTTTCCCTGCGCATCGCTGCGTCCGTGGCTGGAAGCGGAAATCGGCCAACTCGTAGTCGCCGGCGGCGCGACGCTGGCGCGGCTGGAACTGCATCCGCGCATCGTTTCCCACGCCGTGCAGCCCAACCTGTCGCCGCTGCCGAACGTGCGCAACATCATCGCGATCGGTTCGGGCAAGGGCGGCGTCGGCAAGTCGACGACCGCGGTGAACCTGGCGCTGGCGCTGGCGGGCGAGGGCGCGCGCGTGGGCGTGCTCGACGCCGACATCTACGGCCCCAGCATCCCCACGATGCTCGGCCTCAGCGGCCGCCCTGACAGCCCGGACGGCAAGACCATCGAGCCGATGCAGGCGCACGGCGTGGAGGCCATGTCGATCGGCCTATTGGTGGACCAGGACACGCCGATGATCTGGCGCGGGCCGATGGCGACCTCGGCGCTGACCCAGTTGCTGGGCGAGACCAGCTGGGGCAAGTCCCTCAGCGGCGACCTGGACTACCTCATCGTCGACCTGCCGCCGGGCACGGGCGACATCCAGCTGACGCTGGCGCAGAAGATCCCGGTGGCCGGCGCGGTCATCGTGACCACCCCGCAGGAAGTGGCGACGATGGACGCGCGCAAGGCACTGAAGATGTTCGAGAAGGTGAACGTGCCGGTGCTGGGCCTGGTCGAGAACATGGCCGTGCACGTGTGCTCCAACTGCGGGCACGCCGAGCATGTCTTCGGCGAAGGCGGCGGCCAGCGCATGGCGTCGCAGTACGGCGTTCCGCTACTGGGCAGCCTGCCGCTGGAGATCGCCATCCGCGAGCAGGGCGACGCCGGCACGCCGGTGGTCGCCGCCGCACCCGGCAGCGCGGCCGCGGCCGCCTATCGCGCGACCGCCCGGCGCATGGCGATCGAACTGGCCCTGCGCCCTCGCGTCGCCACGCCGCTGTCGGCCTCGCTGGTCTGACGTCCTCGACGGTCCGAAGCAGGCCGGGCCTCTGGCCCCGGCTTGCCTGCGCTGACACAATCGCCGTTCCCACGCCCCGAGTCGCCCGCACCGCATGAGCATCAAGTCCGACCGTTGGATCCGTCGCATGGCCGAACAGCACGGCATGATCGAGCCGTTCGAACCGGGCCAGGTCAAGACCGCCGCCGACGGCCACCGCATCGTCAGCTACGGCACGTCCAGCTACGGCTACGACGTACGCTGCTCGCGCGAGTTCAAGGTGTTCACCAACATCAACTCGACCATCGTCGATCCCAAGCATTTCGACAGCGGCAGCTTCGTCGACATCGAGAGCGACGTGTGCATCATCCCGCCCAATTCGTTCGCGTTGGCGCGCACCGTCGAATACTTCCGCATTCCGCGCGACGTGCTGGTGGTGTGCCTGGGCAAGAGCACCTACGCGCGCTGCGGGATCATCGTCAACGTGACGCCGCTCGAGCCCGAATGGGAAGGCCACGTCACGCTGGAATTCAGCAACACCACGACGCTGCCGGCACGCATCTACGCCAACGAGGGCGTCGCGCAGATGCTGTTCTTCCAGTCCGACGAAGTCTGCGAGACCTCGTACAAGGACCGCGGCGGCAAGTACCAGGGACAGACCGGCGTGACGTTGCCGCGCACCTGATCCCGGCCGGTTCGTCGCACCCGAAGGGCCCGCGAAAGCGGGCCTTTCCGTTGCTGGGAATCTCTCTGATGGCCGTCGCGCGTGCCATGACGCACCTTGCGCGACGCGTCCCGCTATTCAACCCGAAAGGATCTTCATGAAACGACCCATCGCGATGCGCCCGGCCCTGAAACGCCCGGCCCTCAAGCAGCTGCTTCCCCTCGTCGCCGCGTGCACGCTGTGCGTAGGCGTCGCCCACGCCGGCAAGCTCGGCGCGCTGCTGGGCAACGACAAGCTGCTCGAAGCCGGCGGCCAGGCGATGAAGGGCCTGACCGTGACGAACGCCGAAGTCGTCCAGATGTCCGCCGACTCCGTGGCGCAGATGGACAAGGACAATCCGATCGCCCCCGCCGGCAGCGAATACGCCAAGCGCCTGGCGCGCCTCACCACGGGCATGGAGCACGAAGACGCCCTGAACCTCAACTTCAAGGTGTACCTGGTCAAGGACGTGAACGCCTTCGCCACCCCCGACGGCTCGGTGCGCGTCTTTGCGGGGCTGATGGACCTGCTGCCCGACGACGATGAACTCATGGCGGTCGTCGGCCACGAGATCGGGCACGTCCGCAAGGGCCACTCGCTGGAACGCTTCAAGACGACCTACCTCACCAATGCCGCGCGCAAGGGCGCCGTCGCGGTGGGTGGCAATGTCGGTGCACTGGCGGGCTCGCAGCTCGCCCAGCTCGGCGAGGCGGCATTGCAGGCCAAGTTCAGCCGCGGCAACGAAACCGAAGCCGACAAGTACGGCGTGGATTTCCTGATGCGCCACAAGCTCGACCCCAATGGCGCGGTCGAGGCGATGAAGAAGCTCGGCGGCGCGCAGCGCACCGGACTGCTCGACAGCCACCCGGCCTCGGCGCAGCGCGCGCAGGCCCTGCAGAAGTACATCGCCGGCAAGCAGCGCTGAGCGACGCGCTATCGTCACCCGCGCCCGCATGGCCGCCGCAAGGCGGCCACGTCGCATCCGCGGTCAGCGTCGCACGTACGTGACGAAGAACCCCTGCAGGTCGCCGTTCTCGGTGTAGCCCACCACGCTCACGACGTCGAAGCCGCTGGCATTGAAGGCGCGGTGCGCCTGGTTGAGTTCGGTCGCCGAACCGCTTTTGCGCGCGCCCAGGTCGACATCGACGTACAGGCTGACGGTGCGCTGGCCCGATCCGGCGGCTTCGGCCGCCTTCTTGTCGTAGTGGGACCGCGACGCGGCGAGGGCAAGGGTGGGGAACAGCAGCGCCACGGCCAGCGTGGCGGCGAACGGTTTACGCATTCGGATCGGATCCTTTCAGTGGGTGGCGCCCGCACCGATGCGGACGTCGTGTTCTATGGTCAGCGCGATGCCGACCGCGATGCGCAGCGCCTGCGCGACCACGGACACCGGCAGGCTTGGCGCCCCCGCATGCAGCGCGGCCTGCGCGGGCGAGTAGGGAATGTGGATGAAGCCGGCGCGCGTTCCGGGCGCAAGGCGCAACGCGTGCATCAACCCGTAGAAGACGTGGTTGCAGACGTAGGTGCCGGCGGTCTGCGAAATCTCCGCCGGGATCCCCGCGCTGCGCAGCGCGGCGAGCGTCGCCTTGACGGGCAGGCCGGTGAAATATGCGGCCGGGCCGTCGGGTTCGACCGGCTCGTCGATCGGCTGCGCTCCGGCGTTGTCGGGGATGCGCGCGTCGTCGACGTTGATCGCCACGCGCTCCAGCGAAATCTGCGCTCGCCCGCCGGCCTGCCCGACGCTGATCACCAGCGACGGCGCCAGTTCGTCCAGCGCCTGCCGCAGCGCGTGCAGCGAGCCGCCGAACTCCACCGGAAGGCAACGCGCGACGATGCGATGGCCGGCGACGATCTCGCCTTCCAGCGTCTGCACGGCCTCCCAGCTCGGGTTCGTGGCCTCGCCACCGAATGGCGCGAAACCCGTCAGCAACACATGCGGCATCGGCGTGGCGCTCATCGGAAGGCCAGCCAGTACATCAGTGCCAGGTTCACCAGCAGCAGCGGAATCGCCGTCGGCAACTGCACGCGGATCACCGCGTTGGGGTCGTCCAGTTCCAGCAGTGCGGCAGGGACGAGGTTGAAGTTGGCGGCCATCGGCGTCATGAGCGTGCCGCAGTAGCCGGTCAGCATGCCGATGGAGCCGAGGATGGCCGGCGCGGCGCCGTGTTCCTGCACCAGCAACGGCAAGCCGATGCCGGCGGTCATCACGGGAAAGGCCGCGAACGCATTGCCCATGATCATGGTGAACAACACCATGCCCAAGCCGTAGGCCAGCACGCAGGCCAGGCGGCTGTCGGCGGGGATCAGCGCGGAGACGATCGACGCCACCGCCTCGCCGACGCCGCTGGCCGCGAACACGCCGCCCAGGGTCGCCAGCACCAGCGGAAGCAGCGCCGCCCAGCCCATCGTGTCGAGCAGGCGCCGGCCTTCGCCGAGCGCGGCGGCGGGGCGCTCGCGCGTGACCAGGATCGCCGCGAACGTGCCGAGCACGCAGGCCAGTGCCAGGCCGATCAACGTGATGCTGCCTTCGCCGAACAGCGGCGTCCCGCCGATGACGATCTTCGGCCCGAGCAGCACGATCAGCACCGTCACCACCGGAATGATCAGCGCCGGCACGAACAGCCAGTGTCCCAGGCGCAGCGCCGAGGCCAGCCGCTGCGCTTGCGGCACTTCCTCGATGTGTTCGCGGCGCATGCGCGTGGCGAGCAACGCCAGCGCGATCACGGCCGCGCCGGCGAATTGCGCGGGCAGCTGGTCGCCGCCTTTCACCGCATCCAGCACGGGCCTGCCGGCGGCGAACAGCACCGCCAGCAACGTCCAGAACGCCGCGTGCACGAAACGTCGCTCGCGCAGGTTGCGCAGGCCCGCGTACAGCACGAACAGGGCCAGCAGCAGATAGAAGTGCTCAATCGACAGCATCGGCGCCTTCCGCGGATTTCGCCGACGCGGTGCGACGATCCAGCGCGCGCTGGAAGAACACGATGCGCACGCCGTGGATGACGAACGCGGCGATCGCCGTGGGAATGGCCCACAGCGCGATCTGCAGCGGCTCCAGATGGATCCCGTGTTCGGCGTAGAAACCCTGGATCAGCAGCACCGCGCCGAAGGCGAGGAACACGTCCTCGCCGAAGAAGCGGCCGACGTTGTCGGTCGCGGCGGACAACGCGCGGACCCTCTGCGTGTCTTCCCTGGATATCGGGCCGTTCGGCTTGGCGGCCGCCGACTCCGCCATCGGGGCAAGCAGGGGGCGCACGGTCTGCGCGTGCCCGGCGATGTCGATCAGGCCCAGCATGCTCAGGCCCTGCCTCCCCGCGAGGTATCCGGCGAGCAGGCGCGACAGGGTCAGGCCCCGCCAGCGTTCGATCCAGCGCAACGCGTGTTCGCGCAGGCCGGCGCGTTCGAGCAGCCCGATCGTCGGCAGGGTCATCGCGAACATCAGAAGTGCGCGATTGGACACGAAGCTCTCGCCCAGCAATGCGAGCAACTCGCCCATCGATTTTCCGGCCAGAAGCCCGCTGACCAGGCCGGCGGTAACGACCACGATCACCGGGTTCGCGCGCAGCACGAAGCCGATGACGACCCATGCCACGCCGAGCAACGGCCAGTAGTTGATGGCGCCACTCATGCGCTCGCTCCGAACGGCAGGACCGCGATGCCGTCCGCCTCTAGCGCGCTGCGCACCGCGCGGGCGAACTGCGCCGCATCGGTGCGGTCGCCGTGCAGGCACAAGGTATCGGCGCGCACGCGCACGACACGCTCGTCGTCGGCCACGACTTCGCCGTGCAGCGCGAGCCTGCGCACCTGTGCGATGGCCTCGTCCAGCGATTCGATTACCGCGCCGGGCGTGCCGCGCGGACGCAGCCGCCCGCGTGCGTCGTAGCCGCGTTCGGCGAAGACTTCGTGCGCGACGCGCAGGCCGCGTTCGTCACCCGCCTGCGTCAACGCGGAACCGGACAGGCCGTACAGCACCAGCGCCGGATCGATCTCGGCCACGGTCGCGGCGATCGCGTCGGCGACGGCGCGGTCGTCCGCGGCGAGGTTGTACAGCGCGCCATGCGGCTTGACGTGCGCGAGCGCCATGCCTTCCTCGCGCGCGATGGCGCGCAGGCGTTCGATCTGTTCGCGCACCATGCGCGCGATGTCGGCCGGCGCGACGTCGAGCACGCGCCGGCCGAAGTGCGCGCGGTCCTCGAAGGACGGATGCGCGCCCGCGGCGACGCCGTGTGCGCGGCACAGGCGCAGGGTTTCGCGCATGCTCGCTTCGTCTCCGGCGTGGCCACCGCAGGCGATGCTGGCCGAGGTCACGTGCGGCAGGATCGCCGCATCGTCGCCACAGCCTTCGCCCAGGTCGCAATTGAAGTCGATGCGCGCGGCCACGAGGGAGTCGTCGCGTAGGTCAGCCGCGCCCGATCAGCCGCGCTTGAACAGCATGCCCAGGCCGACCACGATCAGGACGGCCGGCCACCAGGTCATGAGCAGGCGGCCCAGGCTCATGTCGGTGTAGCCCAGGTTGTTGAGCAGGAACAAGGTGCCGATCACGACCAGCACCAGCGCGCCGACGATATTGGATTTCATGGGAAGTCGAGCCTGGAAGGTTGAAAGGGTCAGACGGCGGGCAAGCGCGCGTCGATCATCACGCCGATTCTGGCGATGCGCGCACGTGCCGCGCAAGCCAACCGATGGGCGGTGGCGGCGTCGCAGGGTGCGAAATGCAGCGGCTGTCCCGGAATGCACTGCGCCAGGCGGGGCAGGTCCGCCGCGATGACGTGTCCGAGCTTCGCGTAGCCGCCGACCGTCTGGGCGTCGGCGAGCAGGACGATGGGGCATCCGTCGGCGGGAAGCTGGATCGTCCCCGGCGCCACCGGTTCGGAAACGCCGTCGGCGCTCGGCACGGCGAGCGCGTCGCCCTGCAGGCGCAGGCCCTGGCGGTTGCTGCTGGCGCTGACCGTCCAGCCCCGGCGCGCGAACGCCGCCGCCGCCGGGTGCGCCGAGGGCTGGTAACGGGTCGGCATGTGCGTGTCGTGCGAAGGATCGATCCACCACGCAGGTGCGCGCAACACAGCCGTATCGCGCGTTGCGGCCGCGCCGAGCGGCATCGCGTCGCCCGCGCGCAGTGCGCGCCCGTCGAACCCGCCGAATCCGCCGCGCAGATCGGTGCTGCGACTGCCCAGAACCGGCGCCACGTCGATGCCACCGTCGATCGCCAGCCACGCGCGTGCGCCGCCGCGCAGCGCGCCCAGTTCGAGCGTGCCAGCAGGAAGGTCGACAGGCCGGCCGCACGGTACGACTTGCCCGTCGAAGCGCGCCGCAACCGCAGCGCCGATCAGCGCGATCCGCGCCGGCGCGTCCAGTCGCAGCGTTGGTCCGCGCAGGGTCAGTTCCAGCACGGCGGCGTCGGCGGCATTGCCGACGAGGCGGTTGGCGAGCGTCGCCGCGTCCGCATCGAGCGCACCGGCGTGCGCCACGCCCAGATGCCGCCAGCCGACGCGGCCGCGGTCCTGCACCGTCGTCAGCAGACCGGCCGAGAGCACGTGCAGCGAGCGCGTCACGTGCGCGGTGCCTCGTGCAGGCGCGCGGATTCGTCCGCGTCGATGGCGACGAATCGCACACGATCGCCCGGTTGCAGCGTGGTCGGCGGTTCGCGTTCGGGGTCGAACAACGCCAGCGGCGTGCGTCCGAGCACGCGCCAGCCGCCCGGGCTTTCGCGCGGGTAGATGCCGGTCTGCGCGCCGCCGATGGCGACGCTGCCGGCGGCAACGCGCGCGCGCGGCGTCGCCAGGCGCGGCAGCGCGAGGGCGGGATCCAGGCCCCACAGATAGGGGAAACCCGGGGCGAAGCCGATCATCGCCACCGTGTAGTCGCCCGCGCAGTGGCGTTGGACGAGCGCTTGCGGCGAAAGCTGGAGCTCGGCGGCGGCCGATTCGAGATCCGGCCCGAAATCGCCGCCGTAGGCGACGGGAATCTCGACGGTGCGCGCCGGCACGGAAGAAGCGGTGGAAGCTCCGGGTTCGAAACCCTCGACCATCGCCTGCAACTGCGCATGCACGCGCGCCGGATCGATTTCCGGATCGAAGAACACGCCCAGGCTCGCGAACGCCGGCACGATTTCGCGCAGCCACGGCGCGCCGGCCGAGCGCAGGCGCCACGCCATCGCGTGGACGGCGGCGTTGAGCTGCGGATCGAGGCGGTCGCCGAAGCGCAGCAGCCATGCGTCGTCGGCCAAGGGCTCGATATCGCAAGTGGGAAACGCGCTCACTGCTTCAGCGCGCCCTGCAGTTGGCGGATGCGCGCGACCATCGCTTCGGTCGTGTACGGCTGCGCGCTCGCCGTGCCCCAGACCGGGCGCGGCCAGGCGATGTCGTCGGGGAAGCGCGCGATCACGTGCACGTGCAACTGCGAGACCACGTTGCCCAACGCCGCCACGTTGAGCTTGTGCGGCTTGAACACCGCGCGCAGGGCATGGCTGGCGAGGTTGATTTCCTGCAGAAGCGCCGCTTGCTGCGCCGCATCGAGATCAATGAGTTCGACCGCATCGACGACGCGCGGCACCACGATCAGCCACGGATGGTTCGCATCGTCCATCAGGCGCAGTTCGCTCAGCGCCAGGTGGGCGACCGGGTGCGTGTCCTGTGCGAGCTGTGCATGCAGGTGCCAGTCGCCGTGCGGGTCGCCGCGGTTCATCGCAGGTTCTCCTCGAGGAACTCGATGGTCCGGCGCCAGGCGATGTCCGCCGAGGCCGGGTCGTGGACATGGTTGTCGACGTCGCGATTGAACGCATGGCCCGCGCCGGCGTAGACGTGCACGGTCGCGTGCGGCTGCTTGAGGCGATGTTGTTCGATCGCCTCCGCCGGGATGCTGCCGTCGGCCTGGCCGAAGTGGAACATCATCGGTGCGCGCAGCGCTTCATGCAGGAAGGGCAGGGTGCGCGCGCCGTAGTACGACACCGCCGGCAGGCCCAAACGCGTGTTGGCCAGGAACGCCACGCTGCCGCCCCAGCAGAAACCGACCGCGCCCACGCGCAGGCCTTCGCCGGCGAGGAATTCGGCCGCGGCGGAGACGATGTCGACCGCGCGGTCGAAGCCCAGCTCGTTGCGCAGGGCCACGCCGCGCTGGGTGCCGGCGTCGTCGTAGGGCAGCTCGACGCCCGGCGCCACCGGGTCGTACAGCGCCGGCGCCAGCGCGACGAACCCGGCCGCGGCGAACCGCTCGGTGACCGCGCGGACGTGCGCATTCGCGCCGAAAATCTCCTGCAACACGATCACGGCGCCATGAGACGGACCCGCCGGTTCGGCCCGCCAGGCGCGCACGGGGCCGTGCAAGGTCTCCAGGTCGATCCAGTGGGCCATGGCGCTGTTCAGTTTGGTCGGGGGACAGGTCGATTCTATCGCTGACGCTATACTCCGCAGCCTTCCCGCCCGTCGCAGCCTTGTCACCGCGCATCCCGCAGGTGTCGGGCCGCCGCCAGCTGCCCTTTCGTCACGGTCCGCCCCATGTCCCTCGCAAATCCCAAAGTCGGTTTCGTCAGCCTCGGTTGCCCCAAGGCGCTGGTCGATTCCGAACGCATCCTCACCCAGCTTCGCGTGGAGGGATACGACATCGTGCAAAGCTACGACGATGCCGACGTGGTCGTGGTCAACACCTGCGGCTTCATCGATTCGGCGGTGACCGAGTCGCTGGATGCGATCGGCGAGGCGATCGCGGAAAACGGCAAGGTGATCGTCACCGGTTGCCTGGGCAAGAAGCCCGAGCAGATCCGCGAGGCGCATCCCGGCGTGCTGTCCATCAGCGGCCCGCAGGACTACGGCAGCGTGATGACCGCCGTGCACGCGGCGCTGCCGCCCAAGCACGATCCGTTCCTCGATCTGGTGCCCGACACGGGTATCAAGCTCACGCCCAAGCACTACGCGTACCTCAAGATTTCCGAAGGCTGCAATCACCGCTGCAGCTTCTGCATCATCCCGTCGATGCGCGGCGACCTCGTCAGCCGTCCGGTCGACCAGGTGCTGCGCGAAGCCGAGAAGCTGGCGATGGGCGGCGTCAAGGAACTGCTGGTGATCTCGCAGGACACCTCCGCCTACGGCGTCGACGTGAAGTACGCGCAGCACGAATGGCGCGGCAAGTCGTACGCCACGCGCATGAAGGCGCTGTGCGAAGGTCTGTCGGAGCTGGGCATCTGGACGCGCCTGCACTACGTGTACCCGTATCCGCACGTGGACGACATCATTCCGCTGATGGCCGAAACCGGCGCCAGCGGCATGCCCAAGCTGCTGCCGTACCTGGACATTCCGTTCCAGCACGCCAGCCCGCGTGTGCTCAAGCTGATGAAGCGTCCGGGTGCGGTCGACAAGACGCTCGAACGCATCCAGCGCTGGCGTTCGATCGCGCCGGACATCGCGATCCGTTCGACCTTCATCGTCGGTTTCCCGGGCGAGACCGAGGCGGAGTTCGAGGAGCTGCTGGACTTCCTCGACGAGGCGCAGCTCGACCGCGTCGGCGCGTTCGCGTATTCGCCGGTGGACGGCGCCACCGCCAACGCGCTGCCGGACCCGGTCCCGGAGGACGTGAAGCAGGATCGCCTGGCGCGCTTCATGGAGCGTCAGGCGGAGATTTCCGCGGCCAAACTCGAAGCCAAGGTCGGCACCACGCAGCGCTGCATCGTCGACACACTGGACGGCGAGCTGGCCATCGCGCGCTCGATGTACGACGCGCCGGAAATCGACGGCCTCGTGCAGATCCAGAACGGCTACATGGCCGGCCTGAAGCCCGGCGAGTTCGTCGATGTGGAGATCATGGGCGCGGACGAGCACGATCTGTTCGGCGAAGTCGCGTTCGAGGATTGACCCGTGGCGAGGTGACGGTTCAGGCCGTCGCCACGGCTCCCGTCACGCCCGCACACGCGACCGCCATCGCCACCAGCCCGGCGCCCACCTGCACCCCGTAGCGTCGGTTCCCGCTGACGAAGGCGAGCACCGTCTTGGCGATCGCGCTGGATGCGAGCAGGCCGACGATGCCCCATTGCGCATGCGCCATCGTCAGGCCGCCCGCGGACGACATCTGCGCGATGCTCGCCGCCGCCGCATGCAGTTCGACCAGCGCCACCAGCACCGCCGTCGCCAGCGCGCCCATGTCGCCGAACAAGCTGCGCAGCCACGCCGACAGCACCAGCACCACCGCCATCACCAGCGCCAGCAGCAGCGCGTGGCTGAGCTTGAACGCACGCGCCTCGGGTTCGTTCGGCAGGGTCGGCGCCTGCGCCTGGCGCTGCAGGCCGAGGGCGGCCGCCAGTGCGAGCACGACCGCCGCCGCTGCCAACGGCCAAGCGCTCGCGCGCAGCAACGCGGGCGCGGCGGTGGCGAGGATGCCGACCAGCAACAGCAACGACGCCAGATTCGCCAGCAAGGCCGCCGACGCCGCGCCGCCGGTCAGCGCGGCCTCGTCGCGCGTGCGCTGGCCGAAGCCGGCGACGGCGGCGGTCGATGACGCGAATCCGGCGAAGAATCCCGCGACCGCCAGGCCCCAGCGCGCACCGACCGCGCGCAGCGCGATGTGGCCGAGCATGCCCACCGCCATCACCAGCACGACCAGCTTCCACAGTTGCGCAGGCACCAGCACGCCCCAGGGATCAACCGGCTCGTCGGGCAGCAGCGGCAGCGCCACCAGCGCCGAGGCAGCGAGCAGCAGCGCGTCGCTCAGTTCGCGCTCGCTGACGATGTCGCGCGCAAAGCGGCGCAGCGGGTACTTCGCGAACAGCAGCACCGCGCAGATCACGCCGAGGCCGGCGGCGACGGTGGCCTGTGTCTGCGCGAGCGCGGCGAGCATAGCGGTGACCAGCAGGGCCACTTCGCCGGTGAGACCGGGATCGTCGTCGCGCGTGCGCAGGTACGAGGCGAGTGCGAGGACGCCGACCGCCAGCACCACGGCCACCAGCGCCGGCATGCCCAGGTGCGTGGCGACGGCGGCGGCGATGGCGACCATCGCATGCGTGCGGATGCCGGCGACGGCCGTGCCGCCGTCGGTGTGGCGGCGCTCGCGCACCACCCCGATCAGCAGGCCGATGGCGATCGCGGTGAGCAGGCCCTGCGGCTGGGTACCCATTCGGCTCCGTCGTGGTGCGCGTCGCGGCCACGCTACAACAACCGCGCGCGACATGCCGTCAGCGCGGGCGCCAGATCATCGGCGTGGAGCGGATGCCGCGATCGAAACGCTCCGCTTCGACGGCCTCGAAACCGAGCCGCTCGTACACCGCCAGCGCATGGCGCGAGGCATTCACCGTTACGGGCGCGAGCGCATCCGCGTGCACGCGCACGGCATCCCACAGGCGCCGCGCCAGTCCCTGCCGCCGCGCATCGTCCGCGACGAACAGGTGGTACAGGTGCGAGGGCAGGCGCAGCGCGGCGACGCCGACGATGCGGCCGTCGCGTTCGGCGAGGATATAGCGATGACCCGCGTGCAGGCGTTCGCGCGTCTTCGCCTCCGACATGGATTGCTTCAGCACCGCGACGCCGTCGTCGCTGCAGTCCGGTGCGATCCACCGCTGCGTGAGGTCCCACACCAGCGCGCCAATCGCCGCTGCATCGTCCGGAACGCCTTCGCGCAGGACGGTCTCGTCAGCCGGCATCGTCGTAGGCGACCTCGACGATCACGAAACGCGCCGCGCCGCCGGGCAGCATCGCCTCGAATTCGTCGTCCAGCCGTTTCTTCAGCATCGCCCGTGCGAGTGGCGAATCGATGCTGATCCAACCGGTCTTCGCGTCGGTCTCGTCGGGACCGACGATGCGGTAGCGCTGCGACTGTCCGCTTGCTACGTCCTCGATCTCCACGCGCGCACCGAAGAACACCGCCTCGGGATCGCTGGGCACGGTCTCGATGACGCGCAGCGCCGGCACGCGCTTGCTCAGATAGCGCACGCGACGGTCGATCTCGCCGAGCTGCTTCTTGCGGTAGGTGTACTCGGCGTTCTCGGAGCGGTCGCCTTCGGCGGCGGCCGCGGCGAGCGCCTTGACGACTTCAGGGCGCTTCACGCGCCACAACTCGTCCAGCTCGGCCTTGAGGCGGTCGTGGCCGGCGCGGGTGATCAGAGCGGTACTTTTTTCGCCAGGAGGGCGCCAGCGGGACATGCGATTGCGGCGAAGCACGCCGTTGACTGCAGTGGGACGCCGTTATCTCAGAGTCGCCGCTGGCGCTCAAGCGCTACGGCTTGCTCGCACGATCGATGAGCGCCGCCGCAGTCGTCGGACCGGCGACCAGCGTGTCGGTGTGCGAGGCCATGACCTGGCGGAATTCCAGTCCCGCCGTGGGCCCGACCTTCAGCCCACGCTTGCGCTCGAGCTCGTCGATCTTGTTCATCGTCGCGTCGTCCAGGTCCGGGCTGATGACGATGTAGTCCCAGTTGTCGCCGCTGATGTGCGCATACCATTGCGACGCGGCGACGCCGGCTTCGCGCGCAACCGCGTCGCGTGCCGCCATCCACTTCAGGAAGTCGAGTTGCTTGCCCGGCGCGGGCCGGTAGATCGACACGACGGCACGGGGCGTGTCCTGGGCGAAGGCCGGGGCGGCGAAGCTCAGGCTCGCCGTGCAGGCCAGGACGGCGGCGAACAGGCGGGGTGCATGGGACATGGTGGCTCTCCAGCGCCATGGCGGCGCGACGGCCGGACGGGGGGCGTGTCGGCGCCTCCGGCCGCGATGTCGACACGCTGCACCCAGGCCCCCGTCCCAAGCACGCATGGAACAACGCGGTTGCCCCCTCGCGGCGGTCAGCGCGCGCGAAACTCCCTCCCATGCGCGCAGGGAGGGGCGGGGAGAGGTGAAGCCGCTCGCGGCAAGGGGTCGGCGCGCAAACCCTCGCCGCTGCGGTCAGGAGCTGGGCTTACTTCGCCGAACGCTTGAGGTTGTACGGCAGCGAACTCTCGATCGGCTTGCCTTCCAGGTCGAGCAGGCGGATCTCGTCGTGCGAGAGGATCGCGAACTGGCGGTCGTTGTCGCTCTTGCTGTTGGGATCCAGGCGCAGGCGCTGGTTGTCCTGTTCCACCGTCCAGGTGCCGTCGCCCTTCAGTTCGGGCGCCGAACGCCCCTGGTAGGACTCGCTGATGGTGTACGTGCCGTCCGCCGCCAGCACGATGCGCGTGTCGATGCCGGGGCAGTCGGCGCAGGGCAAGGTGCCGGTGAACGTGCCGGCGAAGGCCTTCACGTCGAACGGCGCGCTCTGCGCAGACGGGCGCGCATCGGCGGCGGGCGCGGGCGTCACGGGCTCGGCTGCCGGCGCGGCGGTTTCCTCGGGCGCCTGCGGCTTGCATGCGGACAGCGCCGCGAGGGTGAGCGTGGCGAGCAGGAAGGCACGTGTCATCGCGAAGTTCGACATGGGGGGTCCTTGTATTGGGGAGTCAGCGCTTGCCGCCGAAAATGCTGCCCAGCAAGCCGCGCACGATCTGCTGGCCGATGCGGTTGCCGACGGTGCGCGCGGTCTGCTTGGCCATCGTCTCGACCATGCCTTGCCGGCGTTTCGTGCCGAACACGGCGTCCTTGACCGACTGGCCGAAACCGCTGTCCTCGGCTTCGTCCTGATCGCGCGTGCGCGCCGGCGGTGCCTTGGCCTGTTGCGTCGCCGCTTCCGCGCGAGCGACGAGCATCTCGGCCGCCGAATCGCGGTCGATACGGTTGTCGTACTTGTGCCCCACCGGACTGCCCGATCGAACCTGGGCGCGTTCCGCCTCGGCAATGGCGCCCATGCGACACCGTGGCGGTGCGATCAGCGTCTTCTCCACCGGCATCGGCGCGCCCTTTTCCTGCAGCGTCGACACCAGCGCCTCGCCCGTGCCGAGCTGGGAGATCGTCCTGGCCACGTCCAGCGCCGGGTTCGGCACGAAGGTCTCGGCGGCCGTCTTCACCGCCTTCTGGTCGCGCGGGGTGAACGCACGCAGCGCGTGCTGCACGCGATTGCCGAGCTGGCCGAGGATGTCGTCGGGCACGTCGTCGGGGAACTGCGAGCAGAAGTACACGCCCACGCCCTTGGAACGGATCAGCCGCACCACCTGTTCCACGCGCTGCCGCAGCGCGGGCGGTGCGTCGTCGAACAACAGGTGCGCTTCGTCGAAGACGAACACGAGCCTGGGCTTGTCCAGGTCGCCCACTTCCGGCAGCGACTCGAACAGTTCCGACAGCAGCCACAGCAGGAAGCTCGAATACAGCCGCGGCTTGAGCACCAGTTGCTCGGAAGCGAGCACGTTGACCACGCCGCGGCCGTCGGTCGTGGTGCGCATCAGATCGGCCAGCTCCAGCGCGGGCTCGCCGAAGAACAGCTCGCCGCCTTCCTGTTCCAGACGCAGCAGCGCGCGCTGGATCGCGCCGATCGACTGCGCGCTGACCAGGCCGTAGCTGGTGGAGATGTCCTTGCGTTCGGCCGCGACCAGTCCGAGCAGGGCGCGCAGATCTTCCAGGTCGAGCAGCAGCAGGCCGCGATCGTCGGCGAGCTTGAAGACGATGTCGAGCACGCCGGACTGCGTGTCGTTGAGTTCGAGCACGCGCGAGAGCAGGGTCGGCCCCATTTCGCTCACGGTCGTGCGGATCGGATGACCGAGCTTGCCGAACAGGTCCCAGAACACCACCGGATTGGCTTCGTTCGCGTAGCCGTCGATGCCGATTTCGGCCACGCGCGCCTGCAGTTTCTCGTTCGCGGCGCCCGGCATCGCCAGGCCCGCCACGTCGCCCTTCACATCGGCCAGGAACACCGGCACGCCCAAGCGCGAGAACCCTTCGGCCAAGGTCATCAGCGTCACCGTCTTGCCCGTGCCGGTGGCGCCGGCGACCAGGCCGTGGCGGTTGCCGAACTTCGGCAGCAGGACGACGTGGCCCTGCGTCTCGGGCAGCGATTGCGGTGTGGTGACGGCCTTGCCAAGCAGGATCGGGTCCATGGGTGGATCTCGGGGGAATTGCGGCGATTCTAGGGGGCGGCGCGCACGGCCGTGTTCAGATTGCGAAATCCGCGCGGCCGGCGCCGTTCATTCGCCACGATGCGGTTTTCGGACAGGGTTTTCGGACAGATCCGCTTGTCGCGCGCGCATGCGGCCGGATACGCTGCGGAGCCCCCGCATACGTTGCTGCAGTCCATGCCCGTTCTTGCCCGTACTTCTGCCGCGCTGATCGCGTTCGGCCTCATCGTCCTGATGCCCGACGCACACGCGTTGTCCAAGCGCGACCAGGCCGCCGTGGAGGCCCTCAACCAGCGCATGCAGGCGGCCGAGACCCGCTACCGCGAGGGGTTGGTGAAGACCGGCAATGCCGATCCCGCCGGGCGTACCGAGGTCGACGCCGCGCTGGAGGACATGGAAGACGTGATGGCCGCCTGCGTGAAGCAGAAGGGCTGCTCGCCCACGACCATGCTCACCGCCTACAAGCGCCTGCTGAAGCAGAACGCCGATCTGGCGCTGGGCGACGAAGTCCCCGAGGACAACGACGACGAAGGCGCCGGCAGCATCACCGCCGACGTGCCCGAGGCCGCGCGCGCCGCCGCGCTGCTCAGCGCCGACGGCCAGCAGTTCGTGAAGATGGTGCAGTACAACCCGGCCGTGCAGGCGGGCATCCGCCGCTGGCTCACCGACATGCGGCCGTCGCTGATCGACAGCTTCGAGAACTACCAGTACCTGCGCCAGACGATGTGGCCGCAGTTCCAGCGCGCCGGCCTGCCGGAGGCGCTGCTGTTCGGCGTGATGGCGAAGGAGTCCAACGGTCGCGTGCATTCGACCTCGCGCGCGGGCGCGGCGGGCCCGATGCAGTTCATGTACGCCACCGGCCGCCGCTTCGGCCTGGGCGAGGACGGCACCGGTTTCGACACCCGTTACGACGCGCGCGCTTCCGCCGCCGCCGCGGCGGAGTATTTCAACGAACGACTGGGCACGCTCAACCGCAGCATCGAGCTGTCGCTGGCCGCGTACAACGGCGGCGAAGGCCGCGCGCAGCGCGTCTACAACACGACCGGCGGGCGCAATTTCTGGGACGAGTCGGTCTACAACCAGTTCCCGGCCGAAACCCGCGACTACGTGCCGATGGTGATCGCCGCGGCGTGGCTGTTCCTGCATCCGAAGGAATATGGGCTGACCTTCCCCAAGGTCGACCCGCGTCCGGCGCCGTTGCGCCTGGCCAAGCCCAGCTCGATCTACGAGCTGACCATCTGCCTGGGCAACGGCGGCACGCGCGAGGGCTTCATGCGCGCACTGCGCAACCTCAACCCGCGCTATGAAGCCGACCGCTACCTGCCGGCCGGCACCATGCTCAACGCCACCACGAAGATCGTCGGCCTGTACGGGCGCTACTGCACGCAGGGCCAGCGCGCCGAACTGGCGCACACGCTGGTGATGAGCGATGCCTCGACCGCGATCGTGCGCACCGGGCCGGTGACGCCGGTGTCCGCGGACGACGTCGTCTACGAGGCCGAGAGCGCCGGCACCGGTTCGGCCGGTGCGGTCGTCGCCAGTGCGGCGGGGCGTCCGAAGCCCAAGCCGACCAAGCCCTCGACCTACACCGTCAAGCGCGGCGAAACGCTCACCGCCATCGCGCAGAAGTTCCAGTGCGACACCGGCGACCTGGCGAAGGCGAACAAGCTCAAGGCGCCGCGTTTCGCGATCAAGCCGGGCCAGAAGCTCAAGCTCAACGGCTGCGAAGGTTGAGTCGCGCCGCCTGACACTCCATGCTGGCCCCACCACAGGGAGAAGGGGGTGGGGCATGGTCTGGGACAAGATCGTTCGTCTGTTCGGGCGCGGTCGCGCGTCGGCGGCATCCGCGCATGATGCGCCGACGCTGCAGGAGCAAGTGGAAGAACTGCGCGGCTACATCGCCCGCGACCTGCGCGGTGGCTACGTCGAACCCGACGCGGTCGTCGACAACGCGCTGGAAGTCCTGGAGCTGCAGCCGCACGGCGAGGACGTGTTGCGCGATCACGCCCGGCGCATCCTCGAAGAGGAAACCGCGGTCTACCACCACGATGCCGCTGGCTGGCCGGACGTGACCGACCACGACCGTCTCGAACAGGCCTTCGCCACGCTGGAGTCGCAGGGCGTGGTGTGCCGGCAGAACTTCACCTGCTGCGGGACCTGTGGCGTGGCGGAAATCGGCGACGAAATGCAGGCGGCCCGCGAGCGCGGCGCCGCGGTCAACGGTTACGCCTTCTTCCACATGCAGGACACCGAGCGCGCGGTCGAAGGCGGCGGCCTGTGGCTCAACTACGGCGCGACCGAGGAAGGCGAGGACGCCGCATTGACGGTGGGCCGGGCGATCGCCGACGCCTTCCGCACGACCGGCCTGGCGGTCGACTGGGAAGGCGACTGGGGCAAGCGCATCCACGTGCCGCTGCAATGGCAGCGACGGTTGGCCCTGTGACGGCGCACCCTGCGACAGCCCATGCCGTGGCGCGCACGCCGGCCGTGCTGGCGGCGGCCGTCGCCGCCTGTGCGCTGCTCGCCATCGCCGGCGCGTACTGGCCAGCGATGCCGTGGCTGCACTGGATCTTCAAGCCGCTGACGACGCTGCTGATCGCATGGACGGTGTGGCGCGCGACTTCGGCGCTACCGCGCTATCGCGCGTGGTTGCTGGTAGGTCTGGGCTTGTCGACGCTCGGCGACGTGTTCCTGATGCTGCCAGTCGAATCGATCGACGCCTTCGTGCCGGGGCTGGCGAGCTTCCTGCTCGCGCACCTGGCCTATCTGTTCGCATTGCGCCAGCGCGGCCGCTGGTTCGCGGCGGCATGGCCGTTCGCGCTGTACGCCCTGGTCGCGGGCCTGGTGTTGTCGAAGCTCTGGCCCGGGTTGCCCGAGCCGCTGCGCGTACCGGTCGTCGTGTACGTGGTCGTGCTCGCGATGATGGCCGCGCAGGCGCTGGCGGTGTGGTGGCGTCATCGCGATCCCGCGAGCGCGAGTGCGGCGTGGGGCGGGGCGTGCTTCGTGTTGTCGGACGCGTTGCTGGCGTGGGACCGTTTCGTCGCGCCGTTCGCAGCCGCGTCGCTGGCGGTGTTGGCGAGCTACTGGCTGGCGCAGTGGGGGCTGGCGCGTTCGGCGCGCGTGGCGGAAAGCAGGTAGTCGTCATTCCCGCGAAGGCGGGAATCCAGCCGGCGCAGGCATCACGGCTCGTCGGAAGGGCCGCGCTGAAACCCATCATGTAGCCAGGTAAGCGCTGCGCACCCGGGGTTCGGGCGTGCAGCCCCCGGGTGCGCTGCGCTTACCCGGGCTACGTGGCCACGCTCAGCCGATCCGCGTGGCCAGTTTCTGGCCCAGGCGCACGGGCGATTCGGCGTGCAGCGACGGATCGAGTGTCGCCACGCCCGCAGGCAACAGCACGATCACTGTCGAACCATAGTTGAAACGTGCCATCTCCGCGAAGCGCTCGATGGTGATGTTCTCGCTGCGGAAATCCTTGCGATTGATCCGGTCGCCGTATGCGGGGATTTCCTCGCCGCTCCACACCGTTTCCACGCCCGACACCAGCAGCGCGCCGACCATCACCATCGCCATCGGCCCGAAGTCGGTGTCGAAGTGGCACACCAGCCGCTCGTTGCGCGCGAACAGGCGCGGCACGTTCGCCACGGCCGCGGTGCCGACGCTGAACAGGCGGCCGGGCACGTGCACCGTCTCGCGAAGCGTGCCCGTCCAGGGCATGTGCACGCGGTGGTAGTCGCGCGGCGAGAGGTACACCGTGGCGAACAGACCGTCGTGGAACGGCCGCGCATCGGCCTCGTCGCCGAGCAACTCGGCAGCGGTGAATGACTGCCCCTTGGCCTGGAAGATGCGGCCGTCCTCGATCGGGCCGCACTGGCTGACGTGGCCGTCGGCCGGCATCAGCAATGCGCGCGGATCCGGATCGGCGACGCGCGCGCCCGGCTTCAGGGCGCGGGTGAAGAAGGCGTTGAACGTGGGGTACTTCGTCGGATCCGACTGCATGGCTTCGCCCAGATCCACGCCGAAGCGGCGCGTCACCGTATCGATCAGCCACTGCTTCAAGCGCGGGCTGTCCGAATAGGCGAGCGAGCGCGCCATCGAGGACAGCAGGCGGTGCGGCAGGACGTAGGTGAGGGCAGTGACCAGGCTCATGTCGTTATCGGGTTCGGGCGCGCGCGCAAGGACGGAAGGCGCGAAGCCCTCCGCGAGACTAGGTTTACTTCGGCGACGCCTGCGTCAACGCCGTCATGTCGGCGGCGATGGCGAGCGGGTCGAACGGCGGCTGCACGATGCCGGTCATGCGCCCCTGCGGATCGAGCACCGCCATCGTCGCGCTGTGATCGACGCTGTACTGGTCGGCCGGGATGCCCTCCGGCGGCGGGACCTTGGCGAAGACCATGCTCAGCGATTTGGCGAAGCTCTCCAGCGCCGGGATGTCGGCGGTGGCGGCGATCGTGTCGCGGTGGAAGGCGTGGGCGTACTCGCCGATCCGGTCGGGCGTGTCGCGCTCGGGATCGACCGAGACGAACAGCAGGCGCGGACGCGTGGTTTCCGGCAACGCGGCCCACTGCTTCTGCGCCTTGGCCATCTCGGCCAGCGTGGTCGGGCAGACGTCGGGGCAGTGCGTGAAGCCGAGGAAGACCAGCGTCCAGTGGCCCTTGAGCTCGCCCGGCACCAGCGGCGTGCCGTCGGACTGGCGCAGCGTGAAGGCAGGCAGCGTGCGCGCCGGTTCGAACAGGCGCACGGCCCGGGTCGCCGGCAGCGAGGACTTGGCCGAAGGCGCGAAGAAGTGCTGTGCGGCCCACAGGCCGAGGGCCGCGGCGAGGGCGGCGATCAGGACATAGATCGTGGTGCGGTTGAACATGGCGACTTCCGGGGCTCCGGGCTGGGCGCGGGCATGATACGCGGGCCGACGCCTCCATACCGGCCCCCCTATAATCGGCGCCCCCTTCGTCGCCCCTCTGCCAGGCCTCGCCATGACCGCCTCCGCGCCCCCCAGCCCCGTACAGTTCGAGCAGGTCTCGATCATCGACCTGATCCGTTTCGGCGGCAGCCGCTTCAACGAGGCCGGCCTGACCTTCGGCCACAGCTACGACAACGCGCTGGACGAGGCGACCCAGCTGGTCCTGCACGCGCTGCACCTGCCGCACGACCTGAGCCCGGTTTACGGCGCCTCGCGCGTGACGGCCGCGGAGCAGGCCAAGGTGCTGGCGCTGTTCGAACGCCGCGTCAGCGAGCGCGTTCCGGCGGCCTATCTCACCGGCGAGGCGTGGTTCGCCGGCCTGAGTTTCAAGAGCGACCGTCGCGCGCTGGTGCCGCGTTCGCCGATCGCCGAGCTGATCCCGCACGGCTACGAGCCGTGGCTGGGCGGCCGCGAGATCGAACGCGTGCTCGACCTGTGCACCGGTTCGGGCTGCATCGCGATCGCCACCGCGCACTACCACCCGCACTGGCAGGTGGACGGCGTCGACATCAACGACGAGGCGTTGTCGCTCGCGCAGGAAAACAAGCAACGTTTGCACGCCGACAACGTCACGCTGCGCAAGTCCGACCTGTTCGACCAACTGCAGGGACAGGTGTACGACCTCATCGTCACCAACCCGCCGTACGTCACCAACGACGAGACCGACGCACTGCCGCAGGAGTACTCGCACGAACCCGAACTCGGCCTGCGCGCCGGCGACGATGGCCTGGATCTGGCGCTGAAGATCCTGCGCGACGCACCGGAGCACCTGAGCGGGAACGGCCTGCTGATCTGCGAAGTCGGCGAAGCCGAGAACGCCCTCGTCCAGCTGCTGCCGGAACTGCCGATGGCGTGGGTGGAATTCAAGGTCGGCCAGATGGGCATCTTCGTGGTCGAGCGTGCGGACCTGGTCGAGCATCACGCGCGTATCAAGCAGCTGGCGGACGCACGTTCGTAACGGCGAGCCCGCGCCGGTTGCCTGGAGGCGCCGAACGGGCCGCCAAGTGCCGTCCTGCCGGCCAATGCCGGGCCCGCGTCACGTCACCCTGTCGGAACATCACTCGTCATCCCAGCGAAAGCTGGGATCCATCTTGCCTCGCGCATCAAGCGACCCGGCCCGTGAAGCAGGAGCAAAGGCAAATTGGATCCAAGCTTTCGCTGGGATGACGGATCTGGTGCGATGGCTTTGTTCCTGCAGCAACCAATCCGCGTTGGTACAGTGACCTCCTGACTCCGGCGCAGAGCGATCCGTGTCCAGCAACAGCTTCGGCAAACTCCTCACCGTCACCACCTTCGGCGAAAGCCACGGCCCGGCCATCGGCTGCGTGGTCGACGGCTGCCCGCCGGGCATCGCCATCGCGCCTGACGACTTCCGCCACGACCTCGAACGCCGCGCCACCGGCCGCACGCGCCACACCTCGCAGCGTCACGAAGCCGACGAGGTCGAGATCCTCAGCGGCGTTTACGAAGGGCTGACCACGGGCACTCCCATCGCGTTGCTGATCCGCAATACCGACCAGCGCAGCAAGGATTACGCGAAGATCGCCGCGCAGTTCCGTCCGGGCCATGCCGACTACACCTACTGGCAGAAGTACGGCATCCGCGATCCGCGGGGCGGCGGGCGTTCGTCGGCGCGCGAGACGACCATGCGCGTGGCCGCCGGCGTGATCGCGAAGAAATGGCTGGCCGAACGCTTCGATGTGCGCGTGCAGGGCTTCCTGTCGCAGATCGGCGAGATCGTGCCGCACGGGTTCGACCTGTCGGCCGTGGAAAACAACCCGTTCTTCTGGCCCGACACGCGCCAGGTGACGGAGCTGGAGCTGTACATGGACGCGCTGCGCAAGTCCGGCGATTCGGTCGGCGCGCGCGTGGACGTCATCGCCACCGGCCTGCCGCCGGGCTGGGGCGAACCGATCTACGGCAAGCTCGACGGCGAACTCGCCAGCGCGCTGATGAGCATCAACGCGGTGAAGGGCGTGGAGATCGGCGACGGCTTCGGCGTGGTGCCGCAGAAGGGCAGCGAACACCGCGACCAGCTCACGCCGCAGGGCTTCGCCAGCAATCACGCCGGCGGCATCCTCGGCGGCATCAGCACGGGCCAGCCGCTGCGCTGCTCGGTCGCATTCAAGCCGACCTCCAGCCTGCGCCTGCCGATCGACAGCCTCGACATCGACGGCAACGTCGCCGAAGTCGTCACCACCGGTCGCCACGACCCCTGCGTCGGCATCCGCGCAACCCCTATCTGCGAAGCCATGGTCGCGCTGGTGTTGATGGACCAGGCGTTGCGCCACCGCGCGCAGTGCGGCGACGTGGGCGAGGTGACGCCGCGCGTTCCCGCCGAACGCAATGGCTGACACGCGGCCGCGCGTCTGGGTCTCGCAACCGCTGTTCGGCGATGTCGTGGCGCGGCTGCGCGAGCACTTCGACGTGGTCGAGACCGCGCGCGTGGGCAAGCACTCGCCGGACGAAATCGCCGCTGCGCTCGCGGACTGCGACGGCGCGCTGGTCACGCTCAACGATCCCATCGGCGCGCTTGAGGTCGCCAACGCGCCGCGCCTGCGCGCCATCGCCAACGTCGGCGTGGGCTACAACAACCTCGACGTTCCGGCGCTGACGGCGGCCGGCATCGTCGTCACCAACACGCCCGACGTGCTGACCGAGACGACGGCCGATTTCGGCTTCGCGCTGATGATGGCCGCCGCGCGCCGCATCACCGAGGCCGAGCGCTGGCTGCGCGACGGCCAATGGCGCCAGTGGAGTTTCGAGACGATGCTCGGCGGCGACGTGCACGGCGCCACGCTGGGCATCCTCGGCATGGGCCGGATCGGGCAGGGCATCGCGCGCCGCGCCGCAGGCTTCCGCATGCGCGTGCTGTACCACAACCGTTCGCGCCTGCCGGCGGATGTCGAGCGCGACTGCAACGCGACGTATGCCGATGTCGACACGCTCCTCGCCCATGCCGACCACCTCGTCCTCGTGCTGCCGTACTCGCCGGGCGTGCATCACATCGTCGACGCCGCCGCGCTGGCGAAGATGAAGCCCACCGCGACGCTGACCAACATCGCGCGCGGCGGCATCGTCGACGAGGACGCGCTGGCCGATGCGCTCGAAAGCGGCCGCCTCGCCGCCGCGGGCCTGGACGTGTACGAGGGCGAGCCGGCGATCAACCCGCGCCTGCTTGCGCTGCGCAACGTCGTGCTCACGCCGCACATCGCCAGCGGCAGCCTCGCCACGCGCCGGGCGATGGTGGCACTGGCGGTCGAGAACCTGATCGCCGCACTCGGCGTCGGCCCGCGCGCCGGCGATCCACCCACGCCGGTCAACGCCGCGTTGAGCCCCTCTCCCAACGAGAGAGGGGTTGGGATGAGGGGCAACGAAGTGGAGACCGGCCCGATCGCGCACGACACGGACCGCCGAAAACCGACGGCGTCGAAATAACGACGCCACACGTCGTCTATCGCCGCGCCGTCGGATAATCCGCACGTCGCCACCGCCGCCGCCGCTCCGGTTCCCGCCACGCAGCGCCTGGTAGCCCGGGTAAGGCCGAAGGCCGCACCGGGAGCACGCCGAGGCTCTGCGCTCGCCCCCGGGTGCGCTTCGCTTACCCGGGCTACCGACCTGTTCCACGGCCGCCCACGCACCGGACTTCGCCATGCAGCGCCTGATCCAGATCCGCACCTGGCGGCTCGCGCCCGGCACGCTGCCGGCTTCCACCGCGCGTCCGTGGAGACAAGGTCCGCGCGAGACGGTGCTCGCGGTGATCCAGCACTACCTGGATGCGGTACTGTGGCTGCCTCCGGATGCCATCAACGACCTGCGATGCCGCAATACAGGCGTCGCGGATCGACGCGACTGACTTCCAGATCCCGAAACACCTGCCGGAACGGGTCCGGCGGTATTCCCAGCGCGACTCCTCCAACCACGAAGAAGGAACCAATGAACGCCAAGAACTCCTGCAACGTAGCCATCGTCGGTGCGACCGGCGCCGTCGGCGAAGCGATGCTGCGCATCCTCGTCGAGCGGAAATTCCCCATTGGCACCTTGCACCTGCTGGCCAGCGAACGCTCGGCCGGCGAGAAGATCGAGTTCGGCGCGAAAAAAATCGTGGTGGAGGACCTGGCCACGTTCGACCCGAGCGGCATCGACATCGCGCTGTTCTCGGCCGGTGGCAGCGTGTCCAAGGAATACGGACCGAAGTTCGCCGCCGCCGGCGCGGTGGTGATCGACAACTCCTCGGCCTTCCGTTACGACGCCGACGTGCCGCTGGTGGTGTCGGAAGTGAACCCCGAGCAGGTGCGCAACCGCCCGCGCGGCATCATCGCCAACCCGAACTGCTCGACCATGCAGATGCTGGTCGCGCTGGCGCCGATCCACCGCAAGGTCGGCATCGAGCGCATCAACGTGGCGACCTACCAGTCGGTGTCGGGCGGTGGACGCTCGGCGCTGGAGGAACTCGGCCGCCAGACCGCCGCGCTGCTGAGCTTCCAGGACCCCAATCCGCAGCGCTTCCCGGTGCAGATCGCCTTCAACCTGATCCCGCACATCGACGAGTTCCAGGACAACGGCTACACCAAGGAAGAAATGAAGCTGGTGTGGGAGACGCGCAAGATCCTGGGCGACGACAGCATCCAGGTGAATCCCACCGCGGTGCGCGTGCCGGTGTTCTTCGGTCACTCCGAGGCGGTGAACGTGGAGACGCGCGAGAAGATCAGCGCGGCCGAAGTGCGCAAGCTGCTGGAAACGGCGCCGGGCGTGGAAGTGGTGGACGAGCCGGAGGCCGGCGGGTATCCGACGCCGGTGACGCACGCCTCGGGCACGGACCCGGTGTACGTGGGCCGCATCCGCGACGACTTCTCGCACCCGCGCGCGGTGAACCTGTGGATCGTCTCGGACAACATCCGCAAGGGCGCCGCCCTAAACGCGGTGCAGTTGGCCGAGCTGGTGCTCGCCGAACGCGGCTGACGTCCGCCGGGGTCCAATCCGCCGCCGCGGTCGCATCCGGCGGCGGTTTTCGTTGCCCCGCCCCCCGGCGAGGGCTTAGAGTCGCGCCGGGGAAGGGCAGGGATCCGAAGTGGAACAAGCCGAAGTAAAACAGGCAGTTGCCAGACAAACTTGCGCCAGACGCTACGCGCGCACCGCGCTGGGACTGGCGTTGGCCCTGGCCAGCGGCGCCGCCGCGGCATTGGGCCTGGGGCAAATCGAGGTCAAATCGCGACTGGGGCAGCCGTTCCTGGCCGAAATTCCGATTGTGTCCAACGATCCGGCCGAACTGGAGAACCTGCAGGCCGAGCTCGCCTCGCCTCTGGTCTTCGCCCGCGTCGGCCTGCAGCCGCCGATGGGCGTGGTGGCGCAACTGCAGTTCACCTCGGCGCTGGACTCGGCCGGCCGCCCGATCATCCGCGTCACCACCGAGCAGGCGGTCACCGAGCCGCTGCTGACGTTTCTGGTCTCGGTGGACTGGGGCCAGGGCCGGCTCGTGCGCGAATACGCCGCGCTGGTCGATGCACCGCGCACGGTGTCCGCGCCGATGCAGCCGGCGATCGAGGAGACGGTCGTCTCCGAACCCAACATCATCGAGCGTCCCGCCGAAACGCCGACGCCCGCCGCGCCCACGCCGGAAGAGGCCGTGGCCGAAACCCTGGCGAGCGAAGAGAACGCCGCGGCCGACGGCAACGAAATTCCCGCGACGCCGCAACCCGAACCGCAGCCGCAGGTCGCCGTGGCGACGCCGCCGCGCGCGCCGGTGCAGGACATCGCGCGCGAACTGGCGGGCGACTACACCGTGCGGCGCGGCGACACGCTGTCGGAAATCGCCGGGCGCATGCAGGGCGAGGTCAGCCTCGACCAGGCGATGATCGCGCTGCTGCGCGCCAATCCCGATGCGTTCATCGATGGCAACATCAACCGCCTGAAGGCCGGCGCGGTGCTCGACGTTCCGGCCGGAGAGGAACTCGCCAGCGTCGACTCGGCCGAAGCACGCCGGCTCGTCGCCACGCAGGTGCAACAGTGGCGCGACGCGCGACGTGCCGTGCCGCAGCCCGCGCTGGAAGGCACCGTCGCTTCGGCGGCGAATGCGAACGCTGCGCCGGTTGGCGACGCGGCCGAGAACACCACAACGGCGGGCGGCGCGGCGACGCGCGATGCCCGTCTGGAAATCGTTCCGCCGGATGCCTCGCGCGCTACCCAGGCGGGAACCCAGTCCGGCATCCAGTCCGGCGGTGAGGGCGACATGCTGCGACAGGAACTGCAACAGACCCAGGAAACCGTCGTCGCGCGCGACGCCGAGGTCCGGGAACTCAAGAGCCGCATCGCGGAGCTGGAACAGCTCCAGCAGAAGCAGCAGCAACTGATCACGATGAAGGACAGCGAGCTGGCCGCTTCGCAACAGCGTCTGGCCAAGAGCAACGACCAGGCCCAGTCGGCGCAGTCCGGCGCGATGCTGCCGTGGGCCATCGGCGGTGGCGCGCTGCTGCTGGCGCTGCTCGGCGGCTGGTGGTGGGGACGTCGTCCGACCAAGCCGGTGTTCCGTGCCCCGTCCGAAGGCGCGGCCGCCACGCCATCGATCTCCGACGCGTTCGCACCGGGTCAGGGCATGGAGATGGGCGAAGACATCGGGCCGATCGACGAGCCGGTCGGTGAGGTCATCGAGGAGCCGCTCGTCGAAGCCCACGCACCCGCCGAACCCGCCTTCGCACTGACGCCGGAGCCGGCGCCGCCGACCCGGCGCGCGGCGCCCGTGATGCCGTCCGCGCCGATCGCGCCGGCCTGGCACATCGCCGCCAACGGCGATGGCCGCCGCGCGCACGTCGAGCCGACGCTGGCCACGCAACCGGGGCAGGAACGCCTGGAACTCGCCCGTGCCTACATCGACCTGGGCGATCGCGAGAGCGCGCGCCAGTTGCTGAGCGAAGTGATCATCAACGGCGACCTGGCCGCTCGTCAGGCCGCCTCGCGGATGCTGCAGGACATGGGCTGACCCACGCCGCGGCATCCGTTCGACCCGCCGCCCCGGTCCGCCGGGGCGGCGTCGTTTTGGTCGCCGGCATTGCCCCGCGCGCCGCGGCAACGCAGGATCTCCCCTTCGAACGAACCGGCCCCCGCCGGCGTGGACGCCGTACCGACGTGAACCATCCCGAGCACGACATCGCGCCATCCACCGACACGACGCAGCGCGAGTTGCCGCAGCGTGCCGCGCAGCGTTTCGCCCTCGGCGTGGAGTACGACGGCAGCGGATTCAGCGGCTGGCAGCGCCTGAGCAAGCACGGCGAACCCGAGCGCGAAGGCGAACGGACCCTGCAGGCGGCGCTGGAAGGCGCGATCTCCTTCGTCGCCGGGCATCCGGTCGAAACCGTCTGCGCCGGACGCACCGACGCGGGCGTGCACGCCGCTTGCCAGGTCGTGCATTTCGACAGCGACGCGCCGCGCGATCCGCGCAGCTGGATGCTCGGCGTCACCAGCCGCCTGCCGCCGCAGATGGCGGTGCTGTGGTGCCGGCCGGTGGCGGCGGATTTCCACGCGCGCTTTTCCGCGCGCGCGCGCCGCTATCGCTACCGCATCCTCAACCGCCCCGTGCGCGCCGCGCTCGGTCGCCCGTACCTGAGCTGGGAACGCCGCCCGCTCGACGCCGACGCCATGCACCGCGCCGCCCAGGCGCTGCTGGGCGAAAACGACTTTTCGTCCTTCCGCACCGTGCACTGCCAGGCGCCGCACGCGTGGCGCGAACTGCAGGAAATCCGCGTGACGCGCGCCGGTGAAGTGGTCGAGGTGGAAGTGCAGGCGAACGCATTCCTCCACCACATGGTGCGCAACATCGTCGGCAGCCTGCTCATGGTCGGCAGCGGCGAAAAACCCGAAGGCTGGATCGCCGAGCTGCTCGCCGGACGCGACCGCACCGTCGCCGGACCGACCGCGCCGCCGACCGGGCTGGTGTTCCTCGGCCCGCGTTATCCCGCGCAGTGGAACCTGCCGGCCGAGGTGACGTCGTGACGCGCGCGCCGCTGCGCACGCGCATCAAGTTCTGCGGGATGACGCGCGCGGAGGACATCGCGCTCGCCTGCACGCTGGGCGTGGACGCGATCGGGCTGGTGTTCGCACACCGCAGTCCGCGCCGCCTTGAGGTCGGACAGGCCGCGGCGCTGCGTGCGCACGCGATGCCGTTCGTCGATGCCGTGGCGCTGATGATGGACAGCCCCGCCGAACTCGTGCGCGAGGTGATCGCGCAGGTGCGTCCGAGCGTGCTGCAGTTCCACGGCGACGAGGAAGATGCGTACTGCCGCAGCTTCGGGCTGCCGTTCCTCAAGGCCGTGGCGATGGGCGGCGACGATGCGGAGCCGGTGCAGGCGAGGTTCCGCCACCACCCGCACGCGTCGGGCTTCCTGCTCGACAGCCACGCGCGCGGCGGCAGCGGCGGGACCGGGCGCACGTTCGACTGGACGCGCATTCCCGGTGGCGTCGAGCGGCCGTTCCTGCTGGCCGGCGGCATCCACCCCGACAACGTCTTCGACGCGATCCGCGTCGTGCACCCGTGGGGCGTGGACGTGTCCAGCGGCATCGAGTCCGCACCCGGCGAGAAGGACGCGGCGAAGATGCGCCGCTTCGTCGAGGAAGTGCGGCGCGCGGACGCCCGCGAGGCCTGACGAGCTTCCGATACTGGCTCGCCAGTCTTTTTGCGCGACGCTCCAGTGTCCCCGGCCTGACGCACGAGTCTTTTTGCCTGGGGTTCCAGAATCCGGGACTCACGCGCGAGCCTTTTAGCCTGGCGCTCCAGTGTCCCGGGCCTGAAGCGCGAGTCTTTTCGGCTGGCGTTCCAGAATCCGGGACTGGCGTTCGAGTCTTTTTGCCTGGCGCTCCAGGCTCCCGGGCCTCACGCGCGAGTCTTTTCGACTGGCCCTCCAGAGTCCGAGCCTGACGCGCGAGTTGTATTGCCTGGCGCGCCGAGCTCCGATTCTGGCGTTCGAGTCTTCCTGCTCGAAGCGTCGGCGGCTCAGGTCTGCGCGAGCGCTTCCCTCAGCCATTGCGCCAGCCGCGGCACGCGCGGGTCGCTGGCGCGTCGTGGCGCGCACAGCACCCACTTCGCCTGCGTATCGACGAAGCCCCACGGTGCGATGAGCCGACCGCTCGCGATGTCTTCGGCCACCAGCGGTTCCGGCGCGATCGCCACACCGAGTCCGGCCTGCGCGGCCTCCAGCAGGTAGTAGAGGTGATCGAAGCCGGTGCCCAGACGCAGCGCGGCCGGATCGAGCGCGTTGCGCGTGGCCCAGTCCGACCATGCCTGCGGGCGCGATTGCGTGTGCAGCAGCGCGACGTCGAGCAGGGCGCGCGGTGGCGCATCGCGCAGGCGCTCGAAGTCCGCGGCGCGCGGGCTGACGACCGGGCCGATCCGCTCCACGGCCAGCTCGTGAACCTGCCATTCGGCGGGCCAGGGCGCGTGGGCGATCAGCAGCGCGGCGTCCAGTCCGGTGAGCGCGGCGTCCGGCGCGGTCTCGCTGGCGGACAGGTGCAGGCGCAGATCGGGGCGTTCGCGCGCCAGCCGGTCCAGGCGCGGAATCATCCAGCGCGCCAGCACGCCGCCCGGGCAGCCGAGCACCAGCGGCGAATGCTGTGGCCGGCGGCGCAGCTCCGACCACGCCTGCCGCAATGGCTCGAAGGCCGACTCGGCGGCCTCGTGCAGGCGGCGCCCGGCCGGCGTGAGAGCCAGTCCACGGCCCTCGCGGACGAACAGCGCGGCGCCCGCCGCCTCCTCCAGCGATTTCAGGTGACGGCTGACCGCGCCGTGGGTGACATGCAGTTCGTCCGCCGCACGGCTGACGCTGTCGAGCCGGGCCACGGCTTCGAAGGCGCGCAGGGCGTTGAGCGGGGGCAGGTCGCGACTCATGGGTGTGAGTTTTCCTGACAAGTCGCGCCGATTTTATGCATGTTCATGCGCTGCTGTCGCCGATAAAGTCACGGCATGACGATCTCGGACTACCACGCCTTTCCCGACGCCGCCGGTCATTTCGGCCGCTACGGCGGGCGCTTCGTCGCCGAAACCCTGATGGGGCCGCTGGAAGAGCTGGCCGCCGCCTACGACGCCGCGCGCGTCGACCCGGACTTCAATGCCGCCTTCGACGCCGACCTGGCGCATTACGTCGGCCGGCCCAGTCCCATCTACTTCGCCGAACGGCTGAGCCGCGAAGTCGGCGGCGCGCGCATCCTGCTAAAGCGCGAGGACCTGAACCACACCGGCGCGCACAAGATCAACAACACCATCGGCCAGGCGCTGCTCGCCAGCCGCATGGGCAAGACCCGGATCATCGCCGAGACCGGCGCCGGCCAGCACGGCGTCGCCAGCGCCACCGTCGCGGCGCGCCTGGGGCTGGAATGCGTGGTCTACATGGGCGCCACCGACATCGAGCGCCAGAAGATCAACGTCTACCGGATGAAGCTGCTCGGCGCGACGGTCGTGCCGGTGACCAGCGGTTCGGCGACGCTCAAGGACGCGCTCAACGAGGCCATGCGCGACTGGGTGACGAACGTGCGCGACACGTTCTACATCATCGGCACCGTCGCCGGTCCCGATCCGTACCCGCGCATGGTGCGCGACTTCAACGCCATCGTCGGTCGCGAGGCGCGCGCGCAGATGCTCGCCGAGTACGGGCGCCTGCCCGATGCGGTGACGGCCTGCGTCGGCGGCGGCAGCAATGCCATCGGCATTTTCCACGCGTTCCTCAATGACGCCGACGTGCGCCTGATCGGCGCCGAAGCGGCGGGCGAGGGCATCGCCAGCGGTCATCACGCGGCATCGCTCGCGGCCGGTCGCCCCGGCGTGCTGCACGGCAACCGCACCTACCTGCTGTGCGACGACGACGGCCAGATCATCGAAACGCATTCGGTCTCCGCCGGCCTGGACTATCCGGGCGTCGGGCCGGAGCACGCCTTCCTCAAGGACGCCGGCCGCGCGCAGTACGTCGGCGTGACCGATGCCGAGGCGCTGTCGGCATTCCATCAGCTCGCGCGCACGGAGGGCATCCTGCCGGCGCTGGAGTCGAGCCATGCGATCGCGCAGGCCGTGAAGCTCGCGCGCGAGTTGCCGGCCGACGCGATGGTGCTGTGCAACCTTTCCGGGCGCGGCGACAAGGACGTGCACACCATCGCCGCGCGCGAAGGAATCCCGCTCTAGCGGCGCGCTCTTCTTCAAGGGGAAGGTCGGGGACGCGGCGGGACCATCCCTCCCTCCCATCCCAATGCCTTCCGGGCCTTCCCCTTGAAGCGGAGCAGACCAGACCACGGCCTCGCCATGAATCGAATCGACCAACGCTTCACCCAGTTGCGCTCCGCTCGCCGCAAGGCGCTGATCCCGTTCGTCACCGCGGGCGATCCCTCGCTGGAGGCGACGGTGCCGGTCATGCACGCCCTGGTGGACGCCGGCGCCGACGTGATCGAACTGGGCGTGCCGTTCTCCGACCCCATGGCCGATGGCCCGACGATCCAGCGCAGTTCCGAACGCGCGCTCGCGCGCGGGGCGGGGCTGTCGTTCGTGTTCGACACCGTGCGCCGCTTCCGCGAACGCGATGCGGCCACGCCGGTCGTGCTGATGGGCTACCTCAATCCGGTCGAGATCCGCGGCGCCGAGCGCTTCGCCGTCGAGGCAGTCGAGGCGGGCGTGGACGGCGTGCTGCTGGTCGATCTGCCGCCCGAGGAATCGGCCGAATTCCGCGAGGCGTTCGCCGCGCAAGGCCTGGCGCTGATCCTGCTGGCGTCCCCGACCACGACCGACGAACGCCTGCAACGCCTGTGCGACGACGCGCAGGGCTACCTCTATTACGTCAGCTTCGCCGGCGTGACCGGCGCCGACCGTCTCGATGCCGGCGCGGCGGGCGAGCGCCTGCACCAGATCCGCCAACGCAGCCGCGTGCCGGTGGTGGCCGGCTTCGGCATCAAGGACGCGGCCAGCGCCGCGGCGATGGCACGCGAGGCCGAGGGCGTCGTCGTCGGCAGCGCCTTGGTCGCGGCCCTGGCCGATGCGGCCGATCCGGCCATACAGGCCCGCACGTTCCTGGCGCCATTGCGCGCCGCGCTGGACGCGATCGCTGCCAGCCCAACCGCTGCCGCCGACCCGGCTTGAAAGGGCGAGCGGGCGCTGGCGCCCGCTGCGCTAAACTGGCCCGCTCGGCCGGACCTGCTCCGGCTTTCTTCACGCCTGAACGGGAATACTCTCAACGCATGTCCTGGCTCAAGAAACTCATGCCCTCGGGCATCCGCACCGACGCCGGCGCAGCCAAGCGCCGCAGCGTGCCCGAAGGTCTGTGGGAAAAGTGCGACCGCTGCGGCGCGGTGCTGTACCGGCCCGAACTCGAGGAAAACCTCGAGGTCTGCCCGAAGTGCAGCTTCCACATGCCGATCCGCGCCCGCGTCCGCCTGGCCGCGCTGCTGGACGACGGCAGCACGCGTGAGATCGCGGCCGAGCTCGGCCCGACCGACGTGCTCAAGTTCCGCGACCAGAAGCGCTACGCCGACCGCATCAAGGCCGCGCAGAAGTCCACCGGCGAACGCGATGCGCTGGTCGCGATGGAAGGCACGCTCAAGCAGCGTCCGCTGGTCGCGGTCGCTTTCGACTTCGCCTTCATGGGCGGTTCGATGGGCTCCGTGGTGGGCGAGCGCTTCACCCGCGCCGCCGAGCGCGCGGTCGAGCTGGGCTGCCCGATGGTCTGCTTCACCGCCACCGGCGGCGCGCGCATGCAGGAAAGCCTGTTCTCGCTGATGCAGATGGCCAAGACCTCGGCCGCGCTCGGCCGCATGCGCGCCAGGGGCCTGCCCTTCATCTCGGTGATGACGCACCCGACCACCGGCGGCGTGTCGGCGTCCTTCGCGATGCTGGGCGACCTCAACCTCGCCGAGCCCGAAGCGCTGATCGGTTTCGCCGGTCCGCGCGTGATTGAGCAGACCGTGCGCGAGACGCTGCCCGAAGGCTTCCAGCGCTCGGAGTTCCTGCTCGAGCACGGCGCGCTCGACCAGATCTGCGACCGCCGCGAGCTGCGCGATCGCCTGGCCACGCTGTTCGCGCTGATGATGAAGCAGCCGCAGCCGCAGGAAGACGAGGCCGAGATCGAGGGGGGCCGCGAATGAGCCGCCGTTACTTCGGTACCGACGGCATCCGTGGGCGTGTGGGCGAAGGGCCGATCTCGGCCGACTTCGTGCTGCGGCTGGGCAATGCCTACGGCCACGCGCTGCCGCGCCGCGACTGGCGCAATCCGGTGGTGATCATCGGCAAGGACACGCGCATCTCGAACTACATGTTCGAGGCCGCGCTGGAAGCCGGCCTGGTCGCCGCCGGCGTGGACGTGCAGCTGATGGGTCCGATGCCGACCCCGGCCGTCGCCCACCTGACCCACTCGATGCGCGCCGACGGCGGCATCGTGATCTCCGCTTCGCACAACCCGCACCACGACAACGGCATCAAGTTCTTCTCCGCCGAAGGCGAGAAGCTCGACGATGCCACCGAGCTGGCGATCGAGGCCGCGCTGGAAGAGCCATTCCGCACGGTGCCTTCCGAGCAGCTCGGCAAGGCCGTACGCACGCGCGACGCGCTCGGGCGGTACATCGAACACTGCAAGAATTCGGTGCCCAAGGGCTTCGACCTGGGCGGCCTGCGCATCGCCATGGATTGCGCCAACGGCGCAACCTACCAGCTCGGCCCGCTCGTCCTGCGCGAGCTGGGTGCGCGCGTGGATGCCATCGGCATCGAGCCCAGCGGCATCAACATCAACGACGGCGTCGGCTCGACCCATCCGGACACGCTGGTGTCGCACGTGCGGGCGACGGGTGCGGACATCGGCATCGCGTTCGACGGCGACGGCGACCGCGTGCTGTTCGTCGATGGAAACGGCGTGATCTGCGACGGCGACGATCTCATTTACGTGCTGTCCACCGATTGGCAGCAGTCCGGCCGCCTGCGCGGTCCGGTCGTCGGCACGCTGATGACCAACTACGCGCTCGAACGCGCGTTCGCCGAGCGCGGCATCGAGTTCATCCGCGCCAAGGTCGGCGACCGCTACGTGCACCAGCAACTGGTGGGCAACGGCGGCGTGCTGGGCGGCGAGGCTTCGGGCCATCTGTTGTGCCTGGACCGGTCCAACACCGGCGACGGCATCGTCAGTGCGTTGCAGGTGCTGGAAGTGCTGCAGCGTCGCGGCGTATCGCTGCGCGAGGCGCTGGAGGGTTTCCGCAAGGTCCCGCAGAAGACCGTGAACGTGCGCTTCGCCGCCGGTTCCAGGCCGGTCGAGGCCGCCTCGGTGAAGGCGGCGCTGGCGCAGGCCGAGCAGGCCGTCGCCGGTCGCGGTCGCGCCTTCCTGCGCCCCTCCGGCACCGAGCCGGTGGTGCGCGTCACGGTCGAGGCCGATGACGCCGCGCTGATGCAGGACACGTTGGACAAGCTCGCCGCAGCGGTGAGTGCCGCCGCGTAATGCCTCGGCGCGCTTCCGCTCCCGTGTTCGGGAGCGGGACGCCACGACGGCCGGCCCGCATCCCGCCGGCCGGCTTGCGGATCAGCGCTTCTTGAAGCGCGTGAGCATCTCCCACGACTGGCTCACCGCCTCGGCGGACACTTCCGCGTCTTCGATCGGATCGTAGTGGGTGTCCACGACACTGGCCGAACCGAAGTTGTCGAACAGGTAGATCAGCGCGCCGTCGCGAATGCCGCGCTGCGACCAGCTTTCCACCAGCAACGGGCGCTTGACCGGGATCTCGCCGAACAGGTCCAGTCCGGTCGAGTAATCCGAACTGTCGCCGCTGCAACCCAGCGCATGGCGCATCACGGTCGGGGCGAAATCCTCGTGCGAGGTGAGCGTGTCCACGCGGCGCGCCGGCCGCCCGGGCCAATGCAGCACGAAGGGCGTGCGCAGCTGGTAGTTCGAGAAGTTGCCGTTATGGCCCCAGTAGTTCTTGTGCAGGTCGTTGAATTCCTCGCCATGGTCGCCGGTGATCAGCACGACGGTGTTGGCGGCCAGCGGGCTGCGCTCGATCGTGGACAGCAGCTCGCCGATGAGCGAGTCGCTGTAGTGCACGGCCGCGCGGTAACGGTTGAACTCCGGCGTCGGATCGTGATCCGGGCCGAGCTTGAGGAAGTTCACGTCCTGCGCCATCGGCTGGAACGGCGCGCGGTAATCCTTGGGCAGGTGGTAGGGCGCGTGCGGTGAATCCAGGAAGACGAAACCGAAGAACGGCTTGCCCGCCGGATGATGGCGGATGTCGGCCTGCATGCGCGAGACGACATTGCGGTCGCGCTCGGCGCTCTTGAGATCGGACGGTCCGTTGACGATGCGGTCGCGCACCTGCGAGAACACGGTGCGGTCGAATTCCGGGCTGTACAGCGGCGCGCTGCCGTAGATATGCATCGCATAGCCTTCGGCCTTCATGCGATCGATCATCACCGGCCCGCGCTGTTCGGACAGCATCGATTGCCAGTAACCGCCTGGCAGGCCGTACATCAGGCCGAACAGACCGAAGCGGGTCGCGTTGCCGGTGCTGAAGTGGTTCTGGAACCACTGCGCATCCTGCGCGTAGCGCCAGGTGTTGGGCATCACCGCCGGGTCGAGCACGTCGTGCCGCAGCGACTCGACCAGGATCACCATCACGTTGAGCGGCGCCGTGGCCGCGCACTGCGGCGCACGGCGCGGATAGCCCAGCCGATCGCCCGTGTCGGGCAATTCGGACGTCTTCGCGGTCTGCACGCCGAAGCGGTGCAGCGCGTTCTTCAGCGTGATCGGCTGCGCCCAGGGAATATAGGTCAGCTGCGACATCACGGCGCGGTCGCCGCGCGCATCCGAGTACGCGACCATCGCCTGGCTGAGCAGGAACAGGCCGACCGCGACCCACCAGGTCGCGCGGATACGCAGCCATCCGGGTCGTCTGCGCAGCGCCTGCCACCACAGCCGCGCCGCGATGACCTCCAGCGCCAGCAGCGCGAGTGCGCCAAGCGCGAGGAGCGCCCACATCTTCGCCGAGAAGGTGACCTGATCCTGCAGCGCGCCGCCGAAGATCATGTTCACCACCATCGCGTTGAGATGGAAGCGATACAGCGCGAACACCTTCGCGTCGGCCAGCAGCAGGCAGATCCACAGCGTCTGCAACAGCACGGCCAGCGCGATCATCCAGCGCGGGCGGACGAAGCGGGCCAGCAGATACGCCGGCAGCGCGACCAGGGTGCCGAAGAAAATGAAGTGGCCGGGCAGGGCGAGCAGCAGGAACAGCGCCGAATGCCAGCGGCTGGCGGCGTCCGTCAGCGGGATGTTGGTGAGGGTGATGAGCATCGCCAGCAAGGCGTTGCCCAGGATGAGTCCGGTCAGCCAGGCGAAGATGCGCTGGTGACGGGGAGGAATGATGAAGGCGTCCACTCGTCTTGTGCGGGGGTCAACGCGAAAAAGGGCGCCATTATCCGACAACTTTGAGGGTGGCTTGACCTGCCGCAAGGCATGCCAACCTGAACATCCCGGGGGAGGAGGGGGCGGTCGGCGCTATCATGTCTGGCTTACGTCAACCTCGGCCCAGGACTCTCCCCGTGAACCGCATTCCGACCCTCGACATCCGCCGCTTCAGCGACCCCGCCAACCCGGGCGATCGCGAGGTCTTCGTGGCCGAGCTCGGCGCGGCGTACCGCGAGTGGGGTTTCGCCGGCATTCGCGGGCACGGCATCACCGCCGAACAGATCGACGCCTCCTACGACGTGTTCAAGCGCTTCTTCGCGCTGCCCGACGAGGTCAAGCGCAAGTACCACGTCCCCGGCGGCGGCGGCGCGCGCGGGTACACGCCGTTCGGCGTGGAAACCGCCAAGGACTCCAAGCACTTCGACCTCAAGGAGTTCTGGCACGTAGGCCGCGAGATCCCGCGCGACTCGAAGTACGCCGATGTGATGCCGCCGAACTTGTGGCCGCAGGAAATCCCGGAGTTCCGCGAGCAGGCGTACGGCCTGTACGAAACGCTGGATCGGCTGGGCTCGCGCGTGCTGAGCGCGCTGGCCCTGCACATCGGCCTGCCGGAAACCTATTTCTCCGACAAGACCCAGTCGGGCAATTCGATCCTGCGCCCGATCCACTATCCGCCGATCACCACCGACGACATTCCCAACGTCCGCGCCGGCGCGCACGAAGACATCAACCTGATCACGCTGCTGGTCGGCGCCAGCGCCGAAGGCCTGGAAGTCCTTTCGCACAAGGGCGAGTGGGTGCCCTTCACGGCCGACGCCGACACCATCGTGGTCAACATCGGTGACATGCTGCAGCGCCTGACCAACCACGTGTATCCCTCGACCACGCACCGTGTGGTCAACCCGCAAGGCGAGAAGGCTCGCCAGCCGCGCTACTCCACGCCGTTCTTCCTGCACCCCAATCCGGACTTCCTGATCGACGTGCTGCCCTCGTGCGTCACGCCCGACAATCCGAACCGCTATCCGGATGCGATTACCGCGCACGGCTATCTGGAAGAACGCCTGCGCGAGATCAAGCTGAAGTAAGCCGCGCTCAATCGACCAGCGCGATCCCGGCCGCCTGCAGCGCTTCGCGCCAGGCGGCCAGTTTTTTTTCAGGCGCGACGGCGGCGTTGGCGGGACTGGTCGAAGGCAGCCGCCATCCGCACACGCCGAATTCGTCGAGGGCGGGGCCGTGGCGGCGGTAGGCGGTTTCGGCCTTGGCGCCATTGAACAGCACCGTCCGCACGTGGCGATGGCCGCGGAAGAATGCCGCGAAGTCGTTGGCCTGCGCGGTTGCGTCGCGAATCGCCGAATCCAGGCTGCCTTCGCGTTCGCAGCGGTCGAACACGTCCCACAGTGCGATGCCGGCGGCCTTCAGTCTTGCCACGCGACGCGCATAGGGCAGGGCGGGGTCGGCGCCGACCAGCGCGCCCATGATCGGCCAGAACCGGTTCTGCGGATGCGCGTAGTAGCGGCGCGCCTGCAGCGAGGCCGCGCCGGGCATGCTGCCCAGGATCAGCACGCGCGCGCCGCGTGGCGCGATCGGTGGAAACCCTTGCAGGAGTCGCGCATTCGCGGAAGCGGGCCTGGCCATGGGTCCGGATTCTCGCCGACGTGGAGTAAACTTGCCGCCGCTCGCGCCGGCTCTGCCGGCACGAATCCCGATAGACGCTATCCGAAAGACGCTGAAGGAGTGGCCATGCGCCGCAGAATCGTTGCCGGAAACTGGAAGCTGCACGGCGATCGCCGCTTCGCACTGGAACTGCTGGACGCGCTGGTCGCCATGCCGGCGCCGTCGGGCGTGGAGCGCCTGATCCTGCCGCCGCTGCCGTACCTGGCCGGTCTGGTCGCGCGCTACGGCGAACGCGGCCTCACCTTCGGCGCGCAGGATGTAAGCGCGAATCAGAAGGGCGCTTATACCGGCGAGGTTTCCGCGGCGATGCTCAAGGACGTGGGCGCCGGCTATGGCCTGGTCGGCCACTCCGAGCGACGCCAGTACCACGGCGAAACCAGCCGCCAGGTCGCGCGCAAGTTCCTCGCCTGCAAGGCCGCCGGGCTGACGCCGATCCTGTGCGTGGGCGAAAGCCTGTCCGAGCGCGAGGACGATCAGACGGAATGGCGCATCCAGGAACAATTGACTCCGCTGTTCGAGCTCGGCGGCGACCAGGTGCTGGACGGCGCGATCCTCGCCTACGAGCCCGTCTGGGCCATCGGCACGGGCAGGACGGCCACGCCGGAGCAGGCCCAGGCAGTCCACGCATTCATCCGTAGCGAAATCTCCGCACGCGATGCTAGAATCGCTGGCTCGCTACCGATCCTGTACGGCGGAAGCGTAAAGGCCGACAATGCCGCCGCGCTGTTTGCGCAGCCGGACGTCGATGGCGGCCTGGTCGGAGGCGCCTCCCTGGTTGCCGACGACTTCCACGCCATCGCGGTTGCGGCGGCGTCCTGACCAGCGCGGACTCGTCCGCACGACGTCGCCCCTTCGCTTTACCGTCTCGCCGAACTCCACTTCGTAGAACCTCACGATGCTGTTGCTGCTCAACGTCATCTATGTGCTGATCGCAATCGCGATGATCGTGCTGATCCTGATGCAGCGCGGCGCGGGCGCCCAGGCCGGCTCCGGCTTCGGCGGCGGCGCGTCCGCCACCGTGTTCGGCTCGCGTGGTTCGGCCAATTTCCTTTCCAAGGCGACGAAGTGGCTCGCGATCGCGTTCTTCGCGATCAGCCTCTTCATGGCCTGGCAGGCCACGCGCAGGGCCACCGGCGAGACCGGGCCTTCGACGAGTGGCGTGATGGCGGAGGTCCCGGCGGTTCCGACCGCACCGGCTCCGTCCACCGGCAATGCCGCGGTTCCGGCCGCACCGACGCAGGCTCCGGCTCCGGCGCCCGCGACGACGGTTCCGCAGGTTCCGGCGGAGCAGGGCGCGGTTCCGGCCCCGCCCGCAACGGCGCCCGCGACGCAATCGCCGGAACCGGCAAAGCCGCAACCCCCTGCGGGCGGCTGAGCTAACGCGGTAAACTTCGATTTCATCAGCCCGGCACGGATTGCCGGGTACGGTCAGCGATGACCGGATGCGCCCGATGTCCATGCGGCACGGTCGCGGTCAAGGATGGCCAAACAGGTTTGATTGCCCAGGTGGCGGAATTGGTAGACGCACTACCTTGAGGTGGTAGCGACTTAGGTCGTGGGGGTTCGAGTCCCCCCTTGGGCACCACACCGAACAACACTGTCGTAAGAACTGTTGCAGCACTAGCACCACCGACCGAGGTGCGGCACGCACGGCGGGCCGAGTCTCGCGCGGGGATAACCCAGGCGGCTGCCGCCGAGCCAGGTCGCGATACACGCGATCGAGCTAAACGAAGCGAGAGAACATCGAGTGCTGGCCGAATACCTGCCGACCCTGCTGTTCCTGATCGTCGCCGGTGGTATCGGCGTCGCCCTGCTGGTGGTGGGCCAAGTGCTCGGCCCCCGGCGTCCGTCCCTTGAGAAGCTCGCGCCGTACGAGTGCGGCTTCGAGGCGTTCGAGGACGCGCGCATGCAGTTCGACGTGCGCTACTACCTGATCGCCATCCAGTTCATCATCTTCGACCTGGAAATCATCTTCATCGTGCCCTGGGCCACCGTGTTCCGCGAACTCGGTGTTGTCGGCCTGATCGAAATGGGCATCTTCGCCGGCATGCTGCTGCTCGGCTTCGTCTACGTCTGGAAGAAGGGAGCGCTCGAATGGGAGTGATCCAGAGCGTCTCTGACCTCATGCACAACCCGCTGCCCGAAGGGCGGCTGGACGACATCCTGCGCCCCGAGGGCGACAACCCGCTGCTGCAGAACGGGTTCGTCACCACGAGCATGGACGCGCTGTGGAACTGGGCGCGCACCGGCTCGATGTGGCCGATGACGTTCGGCCTGGCCTGCTGCGCGGTCGAGATGATGCACGCCGGCGCCGCGCGCCTGGACCTGGACCGTTACGGCGTGGTGTTCCGCCCGTCGCCGCGCCAGTCCGACGTGATGATCGTGGCCGGCACGCTGGTCAACAAGATGGCCCCGGCGCTGCGCAAGGTCTACGACCAGATGCCGGATCCGAAGTGGGTCATCTCGATGGGCAGCTGCGCCAACGGCGGCGGCTACTACCACTACTCGTACTCCGTCGTGCGCGGCTGCGACCGCATCGTGCCGGTCGACATCTACGTGCCGGGCTGCCCGCCGACGGCCGAAGCGCTGATCTACGGCATTCTGCAGCTGCAGAAGAAGATCCGTCGCGGCACGAACTTCGGCGAAAACCGTCAGGGTGTCCGCTGACATGACCGAAAGTGCACAAGCCCTTGCCGATCGCCTGAGCGCGCGTTTCTCCGACGCGATGGTCGTCGTCGCGCAGCCGCGTGGCGAGATCACCGTCGACGTGGCCGCTGCGCAATGGCGTGCCACGGCCGTGGCGCTGCGCGACGAGTTCGGCTTCGAGCAGGCCGTCGACGTCAGCGGTGTCGACTACCTCAGCTACGGCAGCGACGAGTGGGACACCGACGTGTCCTCGGAAGGCTTTTCGCGTGGCGTGGAAGGCAAGAGTGCCGGCCGTTTCGTGTGGGGCGAGCAGCCCAACGGCGCCGCCGCCGCGCCGGAACGCCGCTTCGCCGCCGTGGCCCACCTGCTGTCCTACCAGCACAACCAGCGCGTGCGCCTGCGCACCTTCGCCGAGAACGACGACCTGCCGGTGGTGGATTCGCTCACCTCCGTGTGGGAGGGCCTGAACTGGTTCGAGCGCGAAGCCTTCGACCTGTACGGCATCGTGTTCGAAGGCCACCCGGACCTGCGTCGCATCCTGACCGACTACGGCTTCGTCGGCTATCCGTTCCGCAAGGACTTCCCGCTGATCGGCAATGTCGAAGTGCGCTACGACGCCGACAAGAAGCGCGTCGTGTACGAGCCGGTGTCGATCGAACCGCGCGTGGCGGTGCCTCGCGTGATTCGTGACGATGCCCGCTACGAGACCGCCCAGGGCGAGGCCGCGCAGCGCGGCGAGGTGAAGAAGTGAGCGCCCAGATTTCCAATGGTCCGCATTCCACCAGCGTGTCCAGCACGTCCGGTCTCGGCAGCGGCGCCGAGATCCGCAACTACACGCTGAACTTCGGCCCGCAGCATCCGGCCGCGCACGGCGTGCTGCGCCTGATCCTGGAGATGGACGGCGAGGTCGTGCATCGCGCCGACCCGCACGTGGGCCTGCTGCATCGCGGCACCGAGAAGCTCGCCGAGTCCAAGCCGTTCAACCAGTCGATCGGCTACATGGATCGCCTGGACTACGTGTCGATGATGTGCAACGAGCACGCCTACGTGCGCGCGATCGAGACCCTGCTGGGCATCGAGGCGCCGGAGCGCGCGCAGTACATCCGCACGATGTTCGACGAGATCACCCGCATCCTGAACCACCTGATGTGGATCGGATCGAACGCGCTCGACCTGGGCGCGATGGCGGTGTTCCTGTACGCCTTCCGCGAGCGCGAAGAGCTGATGGACTGCTACGAAGCGGTCTCCGGCGCGCGCATGCATGCCACGTACTACCGTCCGGGCGGCGTGTACCGCGATCTGCCGGACCGCATGCCGAAGTACAAGGAATCGCCGTGGCGCAAGGGCAGCAAGCTCAAGCGCTTCAACGAATGGCGCGAAGGTTCGATGCTGGACTACCTCGACGCCTTCACCGACGATTTCCCCAAGCGCGTCGACGAGTACGAGACGCTGCTCACCGACAACCGCATCTGGAAGCAGCGCACCGTCGGCATCGGCGTGGTCTCGCCCGAACAGGCGCTGGCCTGGGGCATGACCGGCGCGATGATCCGCGGCTCGGGCATCGCATGGGACCTGCGCAAGAAGCAGCCCTACGCCAAGTACGCGGAAGTCGATTTCGACATCCCGGTGGGCGTGAATGGCGACTGCTACGACCGCTACCTGGTGCGCGTCGAGGAAATGCGCCAGTCCAACCGCATCGTCAAGCAATGCGTGAAGTGGCTCAAGGCCAATCCGGGCCCGGTCATCGTCGAGAACTTCAAGGTCGCTCCGCCCAAGCGCGAAGGCATGAAGGACGACATGGAAGCCCTGATTCACCACTTCAAGCTGTTCTCGGAAGGCTATTGCGTGCCGGCCGGCGAAACCTATGCCGCGGTCGAAGCACCGAAGGGCGAGTTCGGCTGCTACCTGGTTTCCGATGGCGCCAACAAGCCCTTCCGCGTGAAGCTGCGCGCGCCGGGCTTCGCGCACCTTTCGTCGATGGACGCCATCGTCAAGGGCCACATGCTGGCCGACGTCGTGGCGATGATCGGCACCTACGATCTCGTGTTCGGCGAGGTCGACCGATGAACGGCCGTGATTCGGGATTCGGGATTCGTGATTCGCACAGGCGCCTCGACGCGCCCGCACGCGCACGAACCGCATCCAGCTCTTTCGAATCACGAATCCCGAATCACTAATCACAGCCCCCCATGAAAGCGACCGGAAATTTCGAAGCCTGTCAGCACGTCGACCCGATGGTCGCTCTGTCTGACAAGACGCGTGCGCACATCGATCACTGGCTGGCCAAGTTCCCGCCGGACCGCAAGCGTTCGGCCGTGCTGCAGGGCCTGCACGCCGCGCAGGAGCAGAATGGCGGCTGGCTCAGCGACGAACTCATCGCGGCGGTCGCCAAGTACCTTGGCCTGCCGCCGGTGTGGGCGTACGAAGTCGCCAGCTTCTACTCGATGTTCGAGACCGAGCAGGTCGGCCGCCACAACGTCGCCTTCTGCACCAACATCAGCTGCTGGCTCAACGGCGCCGAAGACCTCGTGCGCCACGCCGAGAAGAAGCTCGGTTGCCGCCTGGGCGAATCCACCTCCGATGGCCGCGTCTACCTCAAGCGCGAGGAAGAATGCCTGGCCGCGTGCTGCGGCGCGCCGGTCGTGGTCATCAACGGTCATTACCACGAACAGCTCGACGCCATGAAAGTGGACGAGCTGCTCGATGGGCTGAAGTGAGGCCTCACTCCATGGCGCACGAGCACCACGATTACTCCAAGGGCTACGGTCCGGTCGGTCCGGCCCCGCAGGAGCACACCGTCGTCTACACGACGTTGCACTACGACACGCCGTGGTCGTACGAAAACTATCTCAAGACCGGCGGCTACGCGGCGCTGCGCAAGATCCTGTCCGAGAAGATGGACCCGGCCGCGATCATCGACATGGTCAAGGCGTCGGGCCTGCGCGGCCGCGGCGGCGCGGGCTTCCCGACCGGCCTGAAGTGGTCCTTCATGCCCAAGGGCAGCGGCACGCAGAAGTACATCCTGTGCAACTCGGACGAATCCGAGCCCGGCACGGCGAAGGATCGCGACATCCTGCGCTACAACCCGCATTCGGTCGTGGAGGGCATGGCGATCGCCTGCTACGCCACCGGTTCGACCGTGGCCTACAACTACCTGCGCGGCGAATTCCATCACGAGCCGTTCGAGCACTTCGAGCAGGCGCTGAAGGAAGCCTACGAGAACGGCTGGCTGGGCAAGAACGTGCTCGGCAGCGGCGTGGACATCGACATCTACGGCGCGCTCGGCGCCGGCGCCTACATCTGCGGCGAAGAAACCGCGCTGATGGAGTCGCTGGAAGGCAAGAAGGGCCAGCCGCGCTACAAGCCGCCGTTCCCGGCCAACTTCGGCCTGTTCGGCAAGCCGACGACGATCAACAACACCGAGACCTATGCCTCGGTGCCGGCGATCATCCGCAACGGCGCGGAATGGTTCCTCAACCTGGGCAAGCCGAACAATGGCGGTCCGAAGATCTTCTCGATCTCCGGCCACGTCGCCAAGCCGGGCAACTACGAGATCCGCCTGGGAACGCCGTTCTCGGAACTGCTGCAGCTGGCCGGCGGCATGCGCAACGGCGCGAAGATCAAGGGCGTGATTCCCGGCGGGTCGTCGATGCCGGTGTTGCCGGGCGACACGATGATGTCGCTGACGATGGACTACGACGCGATCCAGAAGGCCGGTTCGGGCCTGGGCTCTGGCGCGGTCATCGTGATGGACGAGACGACCTGCATGGTGCGCGCCTGCCAGCGCATCGCGCGCTTCTATTTCAAGGAGAGCTGCGGCCAGTGCACGCCGTGCCGCGAAGGCACCGGCTGGATGTACCGCATGCTGACCCGCATCGCCGAGAAGCAGGCGACGCTGGAAGACCTGCAGATGCTGCGCGCGGCGGCGGGCCAGATCGAAGGCCATACCATCTGCGCATTCGGCGAAGCGGCGGCGTGGCCGGTGCAGGGTTTCCTGCGCCATTTCTGGGATGAATTCGAATACGCGATCGTGAACAAGCGTTTCCTGGTCGACGACCAGCGCGCCGGCACGGTGGTGGAGAAGGTCGCCGCATGAGCGCTCAGCCCGTAAACCCGAACCTGCCGCCGGACCACGTCACCGTCTTCATCGACGGCGTCGAGATGGCCGCGCCGAAGGGCTCGATGATCATCCAGGCCGCCGACAAGGCCGGCATCGCGATCCCGCGCTTTTGCTACCACGACAAGCTGGCCATCGCGGCGAACTGCCGCATGTGCCTGGTCGAGGTCGAGAAGATGCCCAAGCCGGCGCCGGCTTGCGCCACGCCGGTCATGGACGGGATGAAGGTCTCCACGCGCAGCGACAAGGCATTGAAGTCGCAACGCAACGTGATGGAGTTCCTGCTGATCAACCATCCGCTCGACTGCCCGATCTGCGATCAGGGCGGCGAGTGCGAGCTGCAGGACCTGTCGCTGGGCTATGGCCGTTCGGTGAGCCGTTTCGTCGAGCGCAAGCGAGTGGTGCCCGACGAGGACATGGGACCGCTGGTGGCCACCGAAATGACGCGCTGCATCCAGTGCACGCGCTGCGTTCGGTTCACCGCGGAAATCGCCGGCACCTACGAGTTGGGCGGCATGTACCGCGGCGAGAACCTGCAGATCGGCACCTACGACGGCAAGCCGCTGACGACCGAGCTGTCGGGCAACGTCGTCGACGTGTGTCCGGTCGGCGCGCTGACCAACAAGGTGTTCCAGTTCAAGGCCCGTCCGTGGGAGCTGATCGCGCGCGAGTCGCTGGGTTACCACGATTCGCTGGGCAGCAATCTGTTCCTGCACGTGCGTCGCGGCGAAGTGCTGCGCACCGTTCCGCGCGACAACGAAGCGGTCAACGAATGCTGGCTGTCGGACCGCGACCGCTACTCGCACCAGGGACTGTACGCGGAAGACCGCGCACAGGCGCCGATGGTCAAGGAAAACGGCGAGTGGCGCGAAGCCTCGTGGGAAGAAGCGCTGGCCAAGGCCGCGAAGATCCTGCGCGATAACGCCGCCGATCAGCTCGGCGTGCTCCTGAATCCGGCGACTTCGAACGAAGAGGGTGCGCTGCTCGCGCGCCTGGCCGACGCATTGGGCACGGGCAACATCGACCATCGCATCGGTCAGCATGATCTGAGCGACGCCGTGGCCGCGACGACGTTCGCCGCGCCGGTCGCGGATCTCGGCCATGCCGACGTCATCGTCATCGTGGGTTCCAATCTGCGCCAGGAGCTGCCGCTGGTGAACCAGCGCGTGCGCAAGGCGTGGACTCGCGGCGCGAAGGTGTACGTGGTCAACCCGGTCGATTTCGACTTCACCTACGACATCGCCGAGAAGGCGATCGTCGCGCCGTCGAAGATCGCCGGCGTGCTGGGCGACAGCGGACTGGTGGACATCGTCAAGAACGCGACGCGCGCCGTCGTGATCGTCGGCGCGCTGGCCGAGAACGGTCCGCACGCTGCGCAGATCCGCAAGGCCGCGGCCGATTTCGCCGCTGCAACCGGTGCTTCGCTCAACCGCATCCCGCAGGGCGCGAACGCCGTCGGCCTGTCCGATTACGGCGTGCTCCCGACCTCGCGCGATGCGCAGTCGATGCTGGCCGATCCGCGCACGGCTTACATCCTGTACGGCATCGAGCCGGGCATGGATTTCGCCGACACCGCGACGGCGCTGAAGGCGCTCAACGCGGCCCAGGTCGTGGCGTTCAGCACGTTCGCGTGCCGTTCGACCCGCAGTGTGGCCGACGTGATCCTGCCGATCGGCCTGTTGCCGGAGATCGACGCCACGCTGACCAACCTCGATGGACGTCAGCAGGCTACCGTCTCGGGCGGCAAGCTGCCGGGCCAGGCGCGCGCCGGCTGGCGCGTGCTTCGCGCCCTCGGCGGCGAACTCAACGCGCAGGGTTTCGATTTCGTCGACCTTTCCGGCCTGCGTGCCGGCATGCAGATGCGTGAAGTGAACGTCGCCGCCGGCAAGGCGCCGAACGTGTGGGGCGAGGGCCTGGAAGTGGCCGCCAGCGTCGCGATCTACCGCAGCGATGCGGTCGTGCGTCGCGCGCCCGCACTGCAGGCGCATCCGCTCAATGTCGAGCCGAAGGCCGTGCTGAATCCGGCGGATGCATCCGCGCTCGGCTTCAGCGATGGCGTGGTGGGCAAGTTCAACACCACCGCGGGCACCGCGACGCTGCCGGTCAGCGTCAGCGACAAGGTCGCGCCGGGCACCGTGTGGGTCGAAACCGGCCATGGCGCGACCGCGCCGATGTCGGGTCGCGTGCAGGCGGGGAGGGCGTAAACCATGTTTGATCCGTTCCGCGACTGGCTGCTCTCGCTCGGAAACATCGGCGCGATCTTGTGGATCGTGCTGAAGATCCTGGTCATCGCCATGCCGGTGATCATCACCGTGGCGTTCTACGTCGTCTGGGAGCGCAAGCTCATCGGCTGGATGCACGTCCGCCACGGGCCGATGTACGTCGGCATGGGCATCCTCCAGGCGTTCGCCGACGTCTTCAAACTGCTGTTCAAGGAAGTCATCCAGCCCACGAAGGCGGAGAACTTCCTGTTCAAGCTCGCGCCGCTGATCACCTTGGCGCCGGCGTTCGCCGCATGGGCAGTGGTGCCGTTCGACTACCAGGTCGTGCTGTCGAACGCGAACGCGGGCCTGTTGTACCTGCTGGCGATGACTTCGCTGGGCGTCTACGGCATCATCCTCGCCGGCTGGGCTTCGAACTCGAAGTATGCGTTCCTGGGCGCCATGCGCGCCGCCGCGCAGGTGGTCTCGTACGAAATCGCGATGGGCTTCGCGATGGTCGGCGTGATGGTCGGTGCCGGCAGCCTTAACCTCACCGACATCGTGATGGCGCAGGCGGGCAACGCCGGTTTCCTGGAGTGGTTCTGGGTGCCGATGCTGCCGCTGTTCGTCGTCTACTTCATCTCCGGCGTGGCCGAGACCAACCGCGCGCCGTTCGACGTGGTGGAAGGCGAGTCGGAAATCGTGGCCGGCCACATGGTCGAATATTCGGGTTCGGCGTTCGCGCTGTTCTTCCTCGCCGAATACGCCAACATGATCCTGATCAGCTTCCTGACGGCGATCTTCTTCGTCGGCGGCTGGTTGTCGCCCATTCCGGCGTCGTGGATCCCCGACGTGCCGGTGCTGGGTACGGTGCTGGGCAACGGCTGGTGGTGGCTGCTCGCGAAGGTGTTCTTCTTCGCCAGCTGCTTCATCTGGTTCCGCGCATCGTTCCCGCGCTACCGCTACGACCAGATCATGCGCCTGGGCTGGAAGGTGTTCATCCCGATCACCATCGCGTGGATCTGCGTGGTCGCGCTGATGGCGTACTTCGGCATCTTCGAGCCGGGCAAGTAAGGACCAGTCAGGCATGAATCGCATCGTTTCCTACTTCAAGAGCCTGCTGCTCATCGAGCTGTCGCAGGGACTTGCCCTCACGGCGAAGTACCTGTTCAAGCCGAAGTACACGCTGATGTACCCGATGGAAAAGACGCCGCAGTCGCCGCGCTTCCGCGGTGTGCACGCGCTGCGCCGCTACCCCAACGGGGAAGAGCGCTGCATCGCCTGCAAGCTGTGCGAGGCCGTGTGCCCGGCGCTGGCGATCACCATCGATTCGACCAAGCGCGAGGACGGCACCCGCCGCACCACGCGTTACGACATCGATCTGTTCAAGTGCATCTTCTGCGGCTTCTGCGAGGAGTCCTGCCCGGTCGACTCGATCGTCGAGACGCACGTGCACGAGTACCACTTCGACAAGCGCGGTCAGAACATCGTGACCAAGACGCAATTGCTGGCCATCGGCGACCGCCTCGAGGCGGAGATCGCCGAGCGCCGCGCCGCCGACGCACCTTTCCGCTGAGGGCCTGACGAACATGGATCTCGCCCTGATTGCCTTCCTCCTGTTCGCAGCCGTCGCCACCATGGCCGCCGTTGCGGTCATCAGCGTGAAGAACCCGGTCCACGCCGTGTTGTTCCTCGTGCTGACGTTCTTCTCCGTGGCCTGCACCTGGATCATCGCCGGCGCCGAGTTCCTCGGCGTGGCCCTGATCCTGGTCTACGTCGGCGCGGTGATGGTGCTTTTGCTGTTCGTGGTGATGATGCTTGACATCGATGTCGCGCCGTTGCGCGAAGGCTATGTGCGCTATCTCCCGATCGGTCTGGTCGTCGCCGTGGTCATGCTGGTGGAGATGCTGATGCTGATCGGCGTCAAGGCCAATGTCGCCACCGGATTTCCGGCCGATCCATCCGCGGCCGGCAACACGCAGTGGCTGGCGCGTGCGCTGTTCACGCAGTTCCTGCTGCCGTTCGAAGTCGCGGCCGTCATCCTGACCGTGGCCGTGATCGCCGCGGTGATGCTGACCCTGCGTCGCCGCGTCGGCGCGCGCCACCAGAGTCCGTCGGCACAGGCGCGCGTGCGCGCTGCCGATCGCGTTCGTATCGTCAAGATGGATGCCGTCAAGCCGGTCGTGCCGGCGGCGGATGTTCCGGCAGAGGAGGGCAAGCCGTGAGCGAATTCTTCGGCGCCGGGCTCGCGCTCGGCCACTACCTCGCGCTCGGTGCGGTGCTGTTCTGCATCAGCGTCGCCGGCATCTTCCTCAACCGCAAGAACGTCATCATGTTGCTGATGTCGCTGGAGCTGCTGCTGCTGGCAGTGAACATCAACTTCGTCGCGTTCTCGCGCCAGCTGCAGGACCCTGCCGGCCAGGTGTTCGTGTTCTTCATCCTGACCGTCGCCGCAGCCGAGGCCGCCATCGGCCTGGCCATCCTGGTCACGCTGTTCCGCAACCGGCGCACGATCAACGTGGCCGAAATCGATTCGATGAAGGGCTGACGTGGAGAACGCAATCGTGGAGCACGCCATCTCCAAGTCCGTCCTGCTCGCCATCGTGCTGGCGCCGTTGTTCGGCGCGATCATCGCGGGCTTGTTCCGTCGCCAGGTCGGCCGCGCGGGCGCGCACTGGGTGACCATCCTCGGCGTCGCGGTCAGCTGCGCGCTGTCGGTCCACGTGCTGTGGCAGCTGGTCGGGCAGGGCGCATCGCCGTTCAACGAGAACGTCTACACCTGGTTCCAGGTGGGCGGCATCGAAGCGCACGTCGGCTTCATGGTCGACAAGCTGAGCGCGATGATGATGGTGGTCGTCACCTTCGTCTCGCTGCTGGTGCACATCTACACCATCGGCTACATGGCCGAAGACGACGGCTACCAGCGCTTCTTCAGCTACATCTCGCTGTTCACCTTCTCGATGTTGATGCTCGTGATGAGCAACAACTTCCTCCAGCTGTTCTTCGGCTGGGAGGCGGTGGGTCTGGTGTCGTACCTGCTGATCGGTTTCTGGTTCAAGCGCCCGACCGCGGTGTTCGCCAACCTCAAGGCGTTCCTGGTCAACCGCGTCGGCGACTTCGGCTTCCTGCTCGGCATCGCCGGCGTGCTGCTGATGTTCGGCTCGCTCGACTACGGCTCCGTGTTCGCCAACGCGCCGACGATCGCTGGCGTGAAGATCGCCATCTTCGCCGGCCACGAGTGGTCGGTGGCGACGGTGATCTGCATCTGCCTGTTCATTGGTGCGATGGGCAAGTCGGCGCAGGTGCCGTTGCACGTGTGGCTGCCCGACTCGATGGAAGGCCCGACGCCGATCTCCGCGCTGATCCACGCCGCGACGATGGTGACCGCGGGCATCTTCATGGTGGCGCGCATGTCGCCGCTGTTCGAGCTGTCGGAGACGGCGCTGACGTTCGTGCTGTTCATCGGCGCCACGACGGCGTTCTGGACCGGCCTGATCGGCATCGTGCAGAACGACATCAAGCGCGTGGTCGCGTATTCGACGTTGTCGCAGCTGGGCTACATGACCGTCGCGCTTGGCGTGTCGGCGTACAGCGCCGGCGTCTACCACCTGATGACGCACGCCTTCTTCAAGGCATTGCTGTTCCTGGGCGCCGGCTCGGTGATCATCGGTATGCACCACGAGCAGGACATGCGCCGCATGGGCGGCCTGAAGAAGTACATGCCGATCACGTACTGGACGATGCTCATCGGCACGTTGGCGCTGATCGGCACGCCGTTCTTCAGCGGTTTCTACTCGAAGGACACCATCATCGAGGCGGCCGCCGAACACGCCCACGAAGCCAACAGCTGGGTCGCCACGTATGCGTACTGGGCGGTGCTGCTGGGTGCGTTCGTCACGGCGTTCTACAGCTTCCGCCTGCTGTACCTGACCTTCCACGGCAAGGAGCGTTTCCACGATCCGGTGCCGGACCACTACGTCGCGCCGGAGGCGGATTCGTCCGAACACGAATCGCAGCTCAGCGAGCAGCATGGCCACGATGCGCACGACGCGCATGGGCACGACAACGGCCATGGCCACGACGATCATCACCACGCGCACACGCCGCACGAGTCGCCGTGGGTGGTCACCGTGCCGTTGATCCTGCTGGCGATCCCGTCGGTGCTGATCGGCTTCTTCACCGTCGGCACGATGCTGTTCGGCACCGACGTGATGGGTCATCACAAGCAGCTGCCCTTCTTCCTCGGCTCGATCGACGTCGGCGCCGCGCGCGACACCGTCGCCAAGGTCGGCGCGGAGGTCTGGCACGGTCCGATCGCCTATGCGATGCATGGCTTCAAGGCGCCGGCGTTCTGGCTGACCCTGGGCGGTTTCGTCCTGGCCACCATCATGTACTGGTGGAAGCCGGAGCTTCCCGCGAAGGCGCGTCGCATATTCGCCTGGCCGGTGCGCGTGCTCGAGAACAAGTACGGCTTCGACGCGCTATGGATCGGCGGTTTCGCCGGCGGCGGTCTGGGCCTGGGCAAGGTCTCGCGCGCAATCGACAGCCACCTGATCGACGGCGTCGCGGTGAACGGCAGCGCCCGCGTGGTCGACCTCGTGGCCCGCCTGACCCGCCGGATGCAATCCGGTTACCTCTACCACTACGCGTTCGCGATGATCATCGGCCTGATTGCTTTGCTGGCCGCACTGATCCGCTACTGGCGCTGATACGACAAGGACCCGACGTGAATTCCGAGCCCTTGCAGAGCACTTCCTTGCTGCTCAGCCTACTGATCTGGCTGCCGATCCTCGGCGGCCTGGCGACGATGGCCTTCGGCAACCAACGCGGTGGTGCGGCGCGCTGGTTCGCGACCGGCATCGCCTTGCTCACGCTGCTGGCGAGCATCCCGCTGTTCACCGGCTTCCACATGGCCGACTCGGCGATGCAGTTCGTCGAGAACCGCAACTGGATCCCGGCCTACGACATCCGCTACCACCTGGGCGTTGACGGCATTTCCATCGCGCTGATCGGCCTGACCACGCTGACGACGCTGTTGGCGATGATCGGCGCCTGGACGTCGGTCGACAAACGCGTCGCCCAGTACTACGCGGCCTTCCTGATTCTCGAAGGCCTGATGATCGGCGTGTTCGCCGCGCTCGACTCGATGCTGTTCTATGTCTTCTTCGAAGGCATGCTCATCCCGATGTTCATCATCATCGGCGTGTGGGGCGGTCCGCGTCGTGTGTACGCATCGATCAAGTTCTTCCTGTACACGTTCCTCGGCTCGCTGTTCATGCTGCTGGGCCTGATCTACCTGTACCTGAAGGGCGGCAGCTGGCAGCTGGCCGACATGTATGCGCTGCCGCTGACGGCGACGGAGCAGATGTGGATCTTCTTCGGCTTCCTGGTGGCCTTCGCGGTCAAGGTGCCGATGTTCCCGGTGCACACTTGGTTGCCTGACGCGCACGTGGAAGCGCCGACCGCGGGTTCGGTGATTCTGGCCGCGATCATGCTGAAGATCGGTGGCTACGGCTTCATCCGCTTCGTGCTGCCGATCGTGCCGGACGCCGGCGCCGAGTACGCATGGCTGGTCATCGCGTTGAGCCTGATCGCCGTGGTCTACGTCGGCCTGGTCGCGCTGGCGCAGGACGACATGAAGAAGCTCATCGCGTACTCGTCGGTGTCGCACATGGGCTTCGTCACCCTGGGCACGTTCATCGCCTTCGCGCTGGTGCGCGAGCAGGGCAACACCGACGCTGCGCGCCTGGGCCTGCAGGGTGCGATGGTGCAGATGATCAGCCACGGTTTCGTGTCGGGCGCCATGTTCTCCTGCGTCGGCGTGCTGTACGACCGCATGCACACCCGCATGATCAAGGATTACGGTGGCGTGGCGAATGTGATGCCGTGGTTCGCCGCGTTCGTGGTGCTGTTCGCGATGGCCAACTCCGGCCTGCCGGGCACCTCGGGCTTCGTCGGCGAGTTCATGGTGATCATGGCCAGCTTCCAGCAGCACCCGCTCATCGGCTTCGTCGCGGCCACCACGCTGATCATCGGCGCGGCCTACACGCTGTGGCTGGTCAAGCGCACCATCTGGGGCGAAGTGGGCAACGCGCACGTCGCCGAGCTGGAGGACATCAACCCGCGCGAAACCTTCGTGCTGGGTGTGTTCGCCGTCGGCGTGCTGGTTCTGGGCCTGTGGCCGAAGCCCCTGACCGACCTGATGGAACCTGCCATCGCGAACCTGGCGACTCAGATCGCCGCGTCGAAGCTCTGAGGTGGTAGCGCAATGAACATGCCCGTCCGTTCCTTCGCCGACCTGATGCCGCTGCTGCCCGAGCTGGTGGTGATCCTCGGTGCGTTCGCACTGCTGATGATCGACCTGTTCATCGACGAGCGCCGCCGCGTGGTCAGCCACCTGTTCGCCATTGCCGTGCTCGCTGTCGCGACCTTCATGGTCGCCACCGGCGTGGGCGGGCAGGGCACCATGCTCAGCGGCATGTTCGTCCGCGATACCGCGGCCGACGTGATGAAGGTGACCATCGGCGTCGTCGGCATCCTGGCCATGATCTACACCTGGCCATACCTGCGCGCCCGCGATCTGTACAAGGGCGAGGTCTCGGTGCTGATGCTCTTCGCCACCGCCGGCATGATGCTGCTGGTATCTTCGGGCAGCCTGGTGATGGTGTACCTGGGCCTGGAAATGCTGGCGCTGTGCTCGTACGCGCTGGTCGCCGTGGATCGCGACAGTCCGCTGGCGTCGGAAGCGGCCATCAAGTACTTCGTGCTTGGCGCCCTGGCTTCGGGCCTGCTGCTGTATGGCCTGTCGCTGGTCTACGGTGCGACGGGAACGCTGCAGCTGGACCAGATCGCCGTCGTGACCCAGGCGCGCATCGCCGAGGGCAATACGCTGATGCTGATCACCGGCGTGGTGTTCATCGTCGCCGGCATCGCCTTCAAGTTCGGCGCCGCGCCGTTCCACATGTGGCTGCCGGACGTCTACCACGGTGCCCCGACGCCGATCACGCTGTTCATCGGCTCGGCGCCGAAGCTGGCTGCGTTTGGCATGACCTATCGCTTGCTCGAGGTCGGTGCGCCGGCGTTCGAAGAGCAATGGCGCCTGATGCTGGCCGCGGTGGCCGTGCTGTCGCTGGCGATCGGCAACCTCAGCGCGATGGTGCAGACCAATCTGAAGCGCCTGCTGGCGTATTCGACGGTGTCGCACGTCGGCTTCCTGTTCGTCGGCCTGGCCGGCGGCGGGCGCGAAGGCTTCGCCGCGGCGCTGTTCTACGCGATCAGCTACTCGATCATGTCGGCCGCCGCGTTCGGCGCGATCGTGGTGCTCTCGCGCCGCGGTTTCGAGGCTGACCGCATCGACGACTACAAGGGCTTGAACGCCCGCAATCCGTGGATGGCCGGGCTGGTGCTGTGCGTGATGGCCTCGCTGGCCGGCGTGCCGCCGTTCCTGGGCTTCTGGTCGAAGCTGGCCGTGCTGCGCGCCGCGCTGCAGGGCGACATGCTGTGGCTGACGCTGGTCGGCGTGGTGTTCGCGGTGATCGGTGCGTTCTATTACCTGCGCGTGATCAAGGCGATGTACTTCGACGAGCCCGAAGGCGAGGCAATGGAGCCCAGCGACAACCGTCCGCTGCGCGTCGCCTTCGGTGTGAACGCGCTGGCGCTTCTCGCACTGGGCCTGGCCTGGAATCCGATCATGGCGTGGTGCCAGCGGGCATTCGCCTGAGGGGTTTTTGGCGCGAATCCGATTTAATTCATGAATCGGGCTTGCGCATGTTTTAGTCGGCCGTTATGATTGTCGGCCTGATGCGGGGTGGAGCAGTCTGGCAGCTCGTCGGGCTCATAACCCGAAGGTCGCAGGTTCAAATCCTGCCCCCGCTACCATATTTGTAAGCGCATCAGACGGAACGGCGATCTCTGCAAAGAGGTCGCCGTTTTTGTTTATCACGCGGGCGTTTTGGCCCAACAGCTCGCGAATGGCGGCTCGGGCCGCGGGAACGTCCCGCGCGCTATCGGCCAAGGACGTAGCAATACGCCTCCACGCCTCGCGAGCACGCGGCAGCACTTGGGATGGCTGAAACTGCTGCGCGTGCCTGAGCGCCACTTCGGCGTCCTGGGCCGCTCGCTCCGCCGCAACGAGTTCGGCCTTGGTGCTCGGCGTGATGATTCCCTCCCTGATCGCCCGCATGACGTTGTCGCGCACCCTTTGGGCGTCAGCAACGCGTCGATGGGCGACGTCCAAGCTAGGGGCTGAAGACTTCAAGGCGCTCGCCGCAGCCAGCTCAAAGCGCCTGAACGCCTCCTCGGTGAGGATCTCTTCGCGGATGCCGGCCAGCAGTCTCTCTTCAGCGACCGATCGCCGTAGCCGCACCGGGTTGTCACAAGTTCCCCGGTCCTTTGCCGTCGAGCAGGCGTAGTTGTACTTGTCCACGACCACCATGGGGCCTCCGCAGCCGCCACAACGCAGCAGGCCGCTTAGGAGGTGGCGAGGCGGGCGCCCGGGCCCAGGGACGCCGCTGGCCTTCCCGAGGGCGCCCATGCGGGCCTGTGCAGCGTTCCACGTGCCAAGGTCGATCACGGCAAGCTCCGGATGCTCAGTGATCACCCATTCGCCCTGAGGTCGCTCCTGTCGAACGCGACGGCCGGAGTCCGGATGCTTCACCCAGCGGCTGCGATTCCAAATCTGCTGGCCTGCGTAGATGGGGTTGGCGAGGATGCCCAGCCCGCGGCGAACATCACCACGGATCGCGGTCATCGCCCAGGTCGATTCGCGTGGAGAGGGGATTCGATCGTGGTTGAGCCTGGCGGCTATCGTCCGCGGGCTATGTCCTTCGAGGAACTCCGAAAAGATCCGGCGGACGACAGCTGCCTGAGCCTCGTCAATCGCTCGCTGGCCGACGCTGGTCACGACGTAGCCGTAGGGCAGCCCGCCAGCACTTGCGCCGGCCAGAGCGCGCCCGGTGAGTCCTCGGTGCGTCTTGTCGCGCAGATCGTCTAGGTAGAGCTCGCCCATGATCCCGCGAAGTCCCACCTCGGCCTTGTGCCCCTTGCGCCCGGTATCTACGCCGTCGCTCACACCGATCAGGCGCACACCCGCGAACGTAACCAGCGACGCTGGGAGGACGAGATCAGTGGGGCGGGGAATGGCTCAAGGCCGATTGAGGCGTGGGAGCTCGCCACATGAAGGCTGCGGAACTCGCAGCGCTGTTGGCGCGTGACGCAGAAGGCATCGCCCGGATGCTGCTCCCGAACGGGAAGCGCGAGGGAGCGGAGTGGCGCGCCGGCTCCGTCGATGGCGACGCTGGCAAGTCTCTGGGCGTCCATCTGACGGGGCAGAAGGCCGGCGTGTTCTGCGATTTCGCTACGGGCGAGGGTGGCGACCTGTTGGACCTGTGGGCCGCGGTGCGGGGCGTCGGCATTGGCGACGCCTGTGCTCAGGCACGTGAGTACCTTGGCGTCCGCGAGGCGCGCGTGGACAACCCGAAGCCGTCGTATAGCAAGCCGAAGCGCGAGGGCATTACGGGGCTTAACCCGGCGCACCTGGAGTGGCTGACGGTCGAGCGTTGCCTGCCGGATGCCTCAATCCGCGCGTACCGAGTAGCGAGCCGCGGCGACATGGTCGTCTTTCCGTCGCTCGTCGATGGCGAGCTAGTAGCCGCGAAGTACCGCAAAGGCGCAGCAAAGGAGTTCCGCGTTGACGCCAACTGCGAGCCGGTGCTGTTTGGCTGGCAGGCGATTCCTGCAACCGCCCGTTCGGTAGTGATTGTCGAGGGCGAGCTGGATGCGATCGCCATGCATGCAATGGGCCAGCCGGCGCTGTCCGTTCCGTTCGGCGGTGGCACTGGCGACAAGCAGGCGAAGTGGATCGCGTCTGAGTTTGATCGCCTCGCGACTTTCGACAGGATTTACCTCGCACTCGACAGCGACGGCCCCGGTCAGGAGGCGACTGCCGAGATTGCCAAGCGTCTTGGCCGCGAACGTTGCTACGTGGTGAAACTCCCGCGCAAGGATGCGAACGCGTGCCTGAAGGAGGGCGTGACAGTTGCGCAGATGGCCGGCCATCTGCAAGCGGCCAAGACGATGGACCCCGAGAGCCTGCGCCAAGCGTCAGAGTTCGGTGAGGATTTGGTTGCGGCGTTCGCGGACAAGCCGGGCCATGAGATGGGCATCCGGCTCCCTTGGGAGAAGTGCGGCAATGAAGTGATCCTGCGCCCGGGCGAGGTTTCGCTGTGGCTTGGTGTGAATGGGCACGGCAAATCCCAGGGCATGGGGCAAGTGACGCTCGGCGCGCTGAGCCATGAGTTCAAGGCGTGCGTCGCCTCCATGGAGTTTAAGCCCGTCAACTGGCTCAAGCGAATGGTTCGCCAAGCTACGGCTACCGAGCAGCCGGCCCCGGGTTACATCAGGCACGTTGCCGACTGGTGGGACCGAGTTGTATGTGAGGGAAACGCGGTCGTGGAACTGGCGCCAGGAATCCGGGACTGACGCCGATGGATCGTAGCCAACCTGGGTATAGATGAACTCGCGGAGGGCTTGCCCGGCGAGTTGTCTGTAGTTGGTTTGAGCCTGCTCCTTGACGTTGCTGCCAGCGTCGAACGCGTAGTACTCGAGGACTGCCAAGCAGACGACATCTGGATACGCGAAGAACGTTCCGCTTCGCTGCGTAATGGCAACATAAGGAGACCCCAGCTGTACGCCGCGCTTGGCCAGGATGCCTTTGATCGCCGTTACGCGAGGCTTCTGTACAGTCTCCTGCCACTCGTCAGAGATGTCTTGGATGGCTTTGTGGACAACGCCGCAGAGGCTTGCCAGGCCGCGACCCGTGAGGAACGGCGTGCCGTCGGACAGCACCCCCATCCCAATGCCATCAATCTCGATCTGTTTCTGAATTCCCAAGCTTAATTGGGTCTGCCGAGGGTCGGCGACCTTTGGCGGGTAAATTGCGGTTAACCCATTGTTTTCATTGCCGTTTTGCATGGCGATCTTCCTTGAGCTTCACTTGGTCGTCACGAGCATAACAGCGGATTAGGACGAGGAAATCCGTCCTCGCCTGAACAGGGATTGCCCAGTCTGGTTGCGGTGAGCGCAACCAAGGGGTAGGCTAGTCCCATGTTGGGACTTGGGGCGGCCGGTGAGGATCGTCGCGATAGGGACGTTGAAGGCCTTTTGGGAACAACATGCGGATGCCGAACAGCCTTTGAAGGCGTGGTATGACGAAGTCAAGGCTGCGAGTTGGAAGACTCCAGCCGACATCAAGGCCCACTACGGAAGCGCGAGTTTCGTTGCGAACAATCGAGTCGTCTTCAACATAAAGGGTAACGACTACCGTTTGATCGTGGCAGTGGCATACAAGCTGGGTGTCCTATATGTGAAGTTTGTGGGCACCCATCGAGATTACGACCGCGTTGACGCGGCTACCGTTGAATTGGAGTAGACCATGGACATCACCCCCATCCGTAATGAGCAGGACTACAAGATGGTGCTGCGTGAAGTGTCGCAACTGGTCGATCTAGATCCCGAACCTGACACCTCCGAAGGCGATCGACTGGACGTGCTCGTAACTCTAGTTGAGGCGTATGAAGCCAGGATGTATTCCATCTCGGCACCCGATCCCGTCGAGGCCATCAAGTTCCGCATGGAGCAGGGCGGCCTCACAGTTAAGGACCTCGTTCCGAGCATCGGACAGACCAACCGAGTCTACGAAGTCCTATCAGGCAAGCGACAACTTACGCTGCCTATGATTAGGAAGTTGCACCGAAACCTAGGTATCCCAGCCGATAGTCTCATCGGCATAGCTTGCTAAGCCCACGATTCGAGGGTGTTCCAAATTGGAACAGAAGGGGGCCAGCTCCGGCCCTCTTCGTTTATCCCCTAAGCGCTACGCCGCACGTACACCTGTCGCACATACCGGCCCCGCCCATCCCCGTGCCCCAGGTCGATCGAGGTCAGCATGAAGCGGCTCGATTATTCAGAAACTCGGCGCTCTACACCTAGAGTGAACGCGGCAGGTCGTACGGTTCGCCTAGGCCCCGGCGTGCCGAGTGAATTCCTCGCAGGCGTCATGGCCCGATTGCCTGAGCTAGCCACAGTACGACTGTCACTCTTTCTGTGGCTGGACTCGACCACCGGGGCCGCATTTGGCGTGCATCTGACGCACATTGCGACCGCCGCCGTCCGGTCCCGAGGTCAATCGACGCCTGGGCCTCCACCGCCTTCTCGCTGAAGCCCTCCCTCCAGTAGCAGTCGAGCATGCCGCACGGGTAGGCATGCCGCAGGGCATCCGATTCTTTGTCGTCACAAGTTCACCCGCATGAATAGGTTCCACTGAGCCACACACACAGAGGTGCGTCGTGGACTTTCATGGCTGGCATCGGAAGACGGAACGAAAGGCGAGTACTCGAGTATGGCGGGGAGCGGCTATCGCCTTCTCGGCCCTCCTTGTCTCGGGACTGCTGGCAGCGATCGCTCAAAGGGCAGGGAGCTTCCTCCACCCCATCCTCGAAATCCTCGCTTGGGTGCCGGGCGCCCTGTTCGCGATTGGGTTCGCCGTTGCCGTGAGTGGCGCATTGAGGCTTTGGCGACTTCATTCGACGCCATACTCGGTCTATCACGAGCGCTAGGGCACCGCGCTATCGGCTGGACGGTCGCCGCGAATCTTCGCTAGCGCGAGCGAGGGCGATCGCTGCAGATATCACGTCGCACTGCCTCATGTTCCCATAGCCAACGAGATGCCTATACAGCCCTGTCGGAAGGGCGAATCCCCTCTCGTAAAAGGAGGAAGAGCCCTCTTTACACAGAGGGCAATAGGCGCGGGGAGACCCGAAGGGCTCACCCTGATAGGTCGTTTGCCGCACGTCTTTGCAGAGTTCAATAGCCTTCTCTGCAGTTTCTTCTACCCATGCCCATATGGGCTGATCCGCTGGCCGGCTGTAGTGGCTATCGAGAAGCTTTCGGGCTTCCGGTTCCATCAGGTCGATGATGGCCCGTCGAACCGACCAGAGATTCTCTTTAAGCTGCCGGATTTCGGCCTGCATCTCGGTGTAGGGAGTCGGTCCTCGACGAGGTGGCATCTTGATGTTCCGCAGCGGTTCCATCCGCCTTTTCCTTCGCGGCGCGCCCTCCTGCTAGTGCCGCCCCGCTTCGTATTTCTGGCTTGTTGGCGCCGTGCTCCTCTGTAGACTCGCGGATCCCCCACAAGCGGCATCTCAAATGGCAAACATTGGTGGAGTGCTCAAAGCCGAGATTTCTCGACTTGCCCGAAAGGAGATTCGAGCTGAAGTCGAATCCCTCAGGAAGGCGAGCAGCAGCTATCGGCGCGAAATCGCCGAGCTCAAGCGCCAAGTCGCCCAATTGGAACGGGGATTGCGGCAGGCCTCCAAGTCAAAGCCCGCCGCCCCGGATGTCGCGTCGCCCGAAACGTCGCGCGTACGCTTCTCGGCAAAGGGGCTGCAGTCCCTAAGGGCCAGGTTGGGGCTGTCCGCCGCTGACTTCGGCAAGTTGGCTGGCGTCAGCGGCCAGTCCATCTACCACTGGGAGCAGGGAAAGTCCGTTCCCAGGCAGTCGCAACTGCCGAAGCTGGCAGGTCTCCGGGCGCTGGGCAAGAAAGAGGCAAGGGCGAAGCGCGAAGCCCTCTGAGCCCTGACTGAGCAAGAAGTCAGGTTGCAGGCTTGTCGGCAATCAGGGCGGCAATGCTGTCGATGGAGAGGCGGAGATCGTTGTTGCTGGTGTCGAAGTCGCATTGGGCGCACGCCTCGACGAACTCCTCGCTGACCATGACCCCATCGCCTTCCTCTCGCACGTGAGCTTGCAGACGGGGGTCAGAGGCTGCGCCGTCGAGCGCCTGGCCGAAATGCATGACCCTCGACATCAGGGACTGCTGCTGGACCTCGTCCAGATGCCGAGTCTCGCGGACGATCGCCATCATCCCTCGGTTGATCGGAATGTTGGTAAGTGCAAAGCCTGACCCCATATCAGGATCCGGGCGGGGAATGTGGCTCCCCGGCATTTCGCCTGAACCGGCGGACTCAAAGAGTCGCAGGGCGTACTTCATGAGGTCCGTGGGTACGGGGCGAGTGAATCGGGTGACGTCCATGGACGCTCCTTGCTTGATGGGCGGGAACCCGTGGCTGGTTCCAGTGTCGCGCTGAATAGGACTGAATGGGGGTTTGCACCCCGGCGGCCACCTCAGCTATCATGCGCGGCTAGTGGGACCCAGTGGGATGAGGACCGGTGCGCTCAGATAGGGCACGGAGCCTGCCCCCGCTACCAGCTTCGGCCAGGGCCTTATTGAGGCCCTCGGAAAGTCCGGATTCCGGGCTTTCCTAAGGCCAAAAGCTCGGGCTTGGTGATCGTGCTCTGCTCGCACGATCGCACCGAAATCCAGTTGTACGGACAAGGGGCCCGCAAGGGCCCTTTGTCGTTTTCGTGCCCGTGGGCATGCGCTTTCGAAGTAGAAGTACCTGTTCGGGAACAACCGGCCCCAGGAATGCGTGCTTCGGAAGAACGTGTTCGCAAGGCCGTTTTCTTTTGCAATAGCATTTCGCGGCATCGGACAGTCACCCCCGTGCCGGCCTCGTGGAGTCATACGCGTGACGGATAAAGCAGTCGAAATCGCGAACCTGCTCGCCCCGACGATCGCATCGTTGGGCGTCGAGCTGCTGGGCGCGGAATACCTGCCGGCGCCCGGTAGCGCGACGCTGCGCCTGTACATCGACGTGCCGGCCGACGACGCCGTGGGCGAGGACGGACAGCCTCGTTCGGTGACCATCGAAGACTGCGAGGCGGTCAGCCGCGAGGTGTCCGCGCAGCTCGACGTCGAGGACCCGATCAGCGGTCAGTACACGCTGGAAGTCTCCTCGCCGGGCATCGACCGTCCGCTGTTCACGCTGGCGCATTACGAGCGCTTCGCCGGCGAGAATGCCAAGGTCGGCCTGAAGCTGCCGCAGGACGGTCGCCGCCGCCTGCAGGGGAAGATCGCACGCGTGGACGGCGGCAACGTCGTCTTCGTGCTGGACGGCAACGAGTTCGTCGTGCCGTTCGGGAACATCGACAAGGCGCGCCTGGTCCCCGACTGGGCCGCGCTGGGATTCGCCCCGGTCAAGCCGGGCAAAGACAAGCCGTCGAAGGGCGCGCCGAAAGGCAGCGCTTCGAAGGCGAAGAAGTAAACCACCACATCACCACCCAATGCCGGCGGCGCGAGTCGCCGACCGTGCGGAGCTAGAAAGATGAGCAAGGAACTGTTGCTGGTCGTGGACGCGGTCGCCAACGAAAAGGGCGTCCCGCGAGAGGTCATCTTCGAGGCCATCGAGGCCGCGTTGGCCTCGGCCGCGAAGAAGCGCTATCACGACGAGGACGTGCTGGTGCGCGTGTCGATCGACCAGAAGGACGGCAGCTACGAGACCTACCGCCGCATGGAGGTCGTCGCCGACGACGTCGTCATGGAGTCGCCGGATCGCCAGGTGCGCCTGATGGACGCCATCGACGAAGTCGAGGGCGTGGAAGTCGGCGACTACATCGAAGAGCAGATCGAAAACCCGGAGTTCGGCCGCATCGCCGCCCAGGCCGCCAAGCAGGTCATCGTCCAGCGCGTGCGCGAGGCCGAGCGCCAGCAGGTCGTCGATGGCTGGAAGGACCGCGTGGGCGAGCTGGTCACCGGCGTGGTCAAGCGCGTGGAGCGCGGCAACATCTACGTCGACCTGGGCGGCAACGCCGAGGCGATCATCCCGAAGGACAAGGGCATCCCGCGCGACGTGCTGCGTACCGGCGACCGCGTGCGCGGTTACCTGTTCGACGTGCGCAGCGAGCCGCGCGGCCCGCAGCTGTTCATCAGCCGAGCCGCGCCGGAATTCATGATGGAGCTGTTCAAGCTCGAGGTGCCGGAAGTCGGCCAGGGCCTGGTCTCGATCAGGGCCTGCGCGCGCGATCCGGGCGACCGCGCCAAGATCGCCGTGCTCGCGCACGACAACCGCACCGACCCCATCGGCGCATGCATCGGCATGCGCGGTTCGCGCGTGCAGGCGGTGAGCAACGAGCTCAACGGCGAGCGCGTGGACATCGTGCTGTGGTCCGACAACCCGGCCCAGTTCGTCATCAACGCGATGGCGCCGGCCGAAGTCCAGTCGATCATCGTCGATGAAGAGAAGCACTCGATGGACCTGGCCGTGGCGGAAGACCGCCTGGCCCAGGCGATCGGCAAGGGCGGGCAGAACGTGCGCCTGGCCAGCCGCCTGTCCGGTTGGCAGCTGAACGTGATGACCCAGGACCAGGTCACGGCGAAGTCGGAGGCCGAACAGACCGCCGCCCGCCAGCTGTTCCAGGAGAAGCTGGAAGTCGACGAGGAAATCGCCGGCATCCTGGTCTCGGAAGGCTTCAGCACGGTCGAGGAAATCGCCTACGTGCCGGTCGGCGAGCTGCTGGCGGTGGAGGGCTTCGACGAGGACATCGTCGAGGAACTGCGCTCGCGTGCCCGCGACGCCCTGCTGAACGAGGCGCTGGCGGCCGAGGAGGAGCTCGACGAGCACCAGCCGGCGGCCGACCTGCTCGAGCTGGACGGCATGGATGAAGCCACCGCCTACGCGCTCGCCGCGCGCGGCGTGGTCACCCGTGACGACCTGGCCGACATGGCCACCGATGAGTTGACCGATGTCGAAGGCATCGACGAGGCCCGTGCCGCCGCGCTGATCATGGAAGCGCGCAAGCACTGGTTCGAATGAATACCGCGTCGGCCTGCCCTGGAACACGGGGCTAGAATGACGCCAACACGCACGGGACCCGTCCCGCGCCAAGAGGACACGGAATCCGAATGTCGCAGCAAACCACCATCCGCAAGCTGGCCGAACTGGTGAACACGCCGGTCGAGAAGTTGCTGGAGCAGCTGGCCGAGGCCGGCATGACCTTCAGCGGCCCCGACCAGGTCGTCACCAGCATCGAGAAAGTCAAGCTGCTCGGCTTCCTCAAGCGCGCCCACGGTAAGGCCGACAAGGCCGACGAACCCGGCGAAGCGTCGAAGAAGATCACGCTCAACCGCAGCCGCAAGCAGGAAATCACTGTCGGCGGCGGCAAGAACAAGACCACCGTCGACGTCGTCGTGCGCAAGAAGGTCACGCTGGTGAAGCCGGCGGACGGGCAGGCGGGCGGAGGTGGCGACGAGCGTGCCGAGATCCTGCGCAAGCTGGAGGAATCCAAGCAGCGCAACCTCGCCGAGCAGGAGAAGCTGGCTGCCGACGACAAGCGTCGCGCCGACGCGGTCGATTCCGCGCGCCGCGAGGCCGAGGACGCCGCGCGCCTGAAGGCCGAGGAAGAGGCCAAGGCCAAGCTCGCCGATGCCAGCGCGCTGGCCGCCGACGAAGAGACCCCGGCCGTGCGCAAGCCGACGACCGGTCATGGCCACGGCCATCCGCCGCGTCCGGCGACCGCGCCGCGGGCACCCGAAGCGCCGCGTGGGCCCGCCCACAAGACGCGCGGCTCGCACGTCATGGTCACCACGGTCGAAGACGACGACCGCACCAACCGTTTCGCCGGACAGATGCACCTGAGCGCTTCCGAGCGCGCGCGTCGCACCACCAGTTCGCGCGGGAAGGCCAAGCCGCAGCGCCGTCAGGCCGAGCAGGCCCGTTCGGGCAGCGGCTTCACGCGCCCGACGGCCCCGATCGTGCGTGAAGTCGCGATCGGCGAGACCATCACGGTCGCCGACCTGGCGCAGAAGCTAGCCCTGAAGGGCGGCGAGGTGGTGAAGGCGCTGTTCAAGATGGGCGTCATGGCGACCATCACCCAGTCCATCGATCACGACACCGCTGCGCTGGTCACCGAAGAGCTGGGCCACATCGTCGTCAAAGCCGATGCGGACACCGCCGAAGACGCTCTGCTGGCGCATGTGGAAGAGAACCAGGGCGAGCGCGTCGCGCGTCCGCCGGTCGTGACCATCATGGGCCACGTCGACCACGGCAAGACCTCGCTGCTGGATTACATCCGCCGCACCAAGGTGGCCTCCGGCGAAGCCGGCGGCATCACCCAGCACATCGGCGCGTACCACGTGGAAACCGGCAAGGGCGTCATCAGCTTCCTCGACACCCCGGGCCACGCCGCGTTCACTTCGATGCGCGCGCGCGGCGCCAAGCTGACCGACATCGTGGTGATCGTGGTCGCTGCCGACGACGGCGTCATGCCGCAGACGAAGGAAGCGATCCAGCACGCGAAGGCGGCCGGCGTGCCGCTGATCGTGGCGATCAACAAGGTCGACAAGTCCGACGCCGACCCGCTGCGCGTGAAGAACGAACTGCTCAGCGAGCAGATCGTGGCCGAGGAGTTCGGCGGCGAAACCCAGATGGTGGAGCTGTCGGCCAAGACCGGCCAGGGCGTGGACGACCTGCTCGACGCGATTTCGCTGCAGGCCGAAGTGCTCGAACTCAAAGCCATGCCGACCGGCCGCGCCAACGGCACGGTGATCGAATCCGCACTGGACAAGGGTCGCGGTCCGGTCGCAACCGTGCTCGTGCAGCAGGGTGAACTGCGCAAGGGCGATTACCTCGTGTGCGGCGTGCAGTACGGCCGCGTGCGTGCGCTGTTCGATGAAACCGGCAAGCAGGTGGAAGGCGCCGGTCCCTCGATCCCGGTGCAGGTGCTCGGCTTGTCCGGCGTGCCGGACGCGGGCGACGACTTCGTGGTCGTCGACGACGAGCGCCTGGCCAAGGACGTCGCGCAGCAGCGCGACGCCAAGCGCCGCGAATCGCGCCTGGTCGCCGCCGCCGGCAACCGCATGGAAGACATCATGGCCCAGATGGGCAAGGGCGAGGGCCAGCTGAGCCTCAACCTCGTCGTCAAGGCCGACGTGCAGGGTTCGGTCGAAGCGTTGCGCCAGTCGCTCACCGCGCTGTCCAACGACCAGATCCGGATCAACGTGATCAGCTCCGGCGTGGGCGGCATCACCGAGTCCGACGCCAACGCCGCGCTCACCGCGAAGGCGACGATCATCGGCTTCAACGTCCGTGCCGACGCTTCGGCGCGCAAGGTGGTCGAAGGCAACGGCGTGGACCTGCGCTACTTCTCGATCATCTATGACGTGATCGACCAGGTGAAGCAGGTCGCGTCCGGCATCCTGGGCGTGGAGATCCGCGAAGAGATCATCGGTACCGCCGAGGTCCGCGATGTCTTCCGCAGCTCCAAGTTCGGTGCGGTCGCCGGCTGCATGGTGGTCGAGGGCGTGGTCAAGCGGAACAAGCCGATCCGCGTCCTGCGCGACAACGCCGTCGTCTTCGAAGGCGAGCTGGAATCGCTGCGCCGCTTCAAGGAGAACGTCGACGAAGTGCGCAACGGCACCGAGTGCGGCATCGGCGTGAAGGCGTACAACGACGTCAAGCCGGGCGACCAGATCGAGTGCTTCGAGCGCATCGAAGTCCAGCGCACGCTGTAAGCGTGCGGTGGGATTCGGGATTGGAGATTCGGGATTCGCAAGAATCGCCGAACCCAGTCCCGCGCCCCTGCTTTTACGAATCCCGCATCCCGAATCCCGAATCCCGTGCCTAGCAAATCGTTCCATCGCACCGATCGCGTTTCCGCCCAGCTCCGCAGGGAGCTGGGCACGCTGGTGCACGAGGCCGTGCGCGAGCACGGCTTGCCGTCCGTCAGCGTCTCCGACGTGGAGGTCACGCGTGACCTCGCGCACGCCAAGGTCTTCGTCACCGCGCTCCAGGCGGAGCGTTCCAAGGAAGCCGTGAAGGCGCTGAAGGAACTGGCGCCGCAGATACGCTTCCAGCTCGGCCGCGCGGTGAAGATGCGCCACGTGCCCGAACTGCATTTCCATTACGACGACTCGGTCGATCGCGGCGAACGCATCGGCAACCTGCTGCGCGACGCGCCGCCGGCCTCCGATCACGACGCCGACGAATGAGCCCGGCGCGGGCCCGTTCCGCGCCGTCCGTCGTCTCCCCCCGCTTCCCGATTGCCCTGGCCGCGGATCCCCCGCAGGATTCGCACGGCAACCCGTCTCCGCGACTTTGCGACGTGGCGACGCGACTGCGGCGCCCAGTGGACTCCTGCGACGATCCATGACGAAAGCCAAGACGCGCTTCCGCCCCCTCGACGGCATCCTGCTGCTGGACAAGCCGCAGGGCCTGAGCTCCAACCAGGCGTTGCAGCAGGCGCGCCTCCTGTTCCGCGCCGAGAAGGGTGGCCATACCGGCAGCCTCGATCCCCTGGCGACCGGCCTGCTGCCGCTGTGCTTCGGCGAGGCGACCAAGATCGCCGGCCTGCTGCTGGGCTCGGCCAAGGCTTACGAGACGACTGCCGTGCTCGGCCTGACCACCGACAGCGACGACGCCGACGGCGCGCCGCTGCTCGAACGCCCGGTCCCGGCGCTGGACGACGCGGCCATCGAGGCCGCGCTGGCGCCATTGCGCGGTCCGATCCGGCAACGTGCCCCGATCTACTCGGCGCTCAAGCAGGGCGGCGAGCCGCTGTACGCCAAGGCCCGGCGCGGCGAAGTCATCGAAGCCCCCGAGCGTGACGTGGTCGTCCACCGCTTCGAATTGGTCGAGCGCGACGGTCCGCGCCTGCGCCTCCACGTGGAGTGCGGTTCGGGCACGTACGTGCGCAGCCTGGTCCGCGACCTGGGCGAGACCCTGGGCTGCGGCGCCCACGTTGCGGTATTGCGGCGGACATGGGTCGATCCCTTCCGCGAACCGGGGATGCACACGCTGGACGGCCTGCGGTCGCTGCTCGACAGCGACGGCGAGGCCGCGCTGGAGGCCTGCCTGCTGCCGATCGAGGCCGGCCTGGCGCACTTTCCCCGGGTCGAACTGGACGAGGCGGCCACGCGTCGGCTGGGTCAGGGGCAGACCGTGGACTGTGCTGCGGGCGAAGAGGGGCCGGTCGCGGTGTTCGATACCGCCGGACGCTGCCTCGGCATCGGCCAGCGCACCGATGCGCGTCTCGCTCCGCAGCGGCTGTTCCGCTGGGCGGCGCAGGGTGCGGGCGAGCCTGAACAGGCGGCTGGATCGCCAGCGTGAAGAACGTCTCGCGCACGCGCCATCGTCGGGCGGGTCGCAATCGCGCGGCCCTGCTGTTACAATTTCGCCGCTTTTCAAGCACCTAAGCAGTTCCCTTTCGCAACACTCCTTAAGCAAACGGCGAGCCACGCGGTGCGTCGACGCGGGTCATTCCGGTCGATTCGCTTCTGCAGGCCACGCATCCAAGAGGCAATACATAGATGTCCATCGACACCAGCAAAGTCATCGAAGACAACAAGCGCGGCGCCAACGACACCGGTTCGCCGGAAGTCCAGGTCGCCCTGCTGACCGCTCGCATCGAGCAGCTGACCGGCCACTTCAAGGTCCACAAGCAGGACCACCACAGCCGTCGCGGCCTGCTGCAGATGGTCAACCGCCGCCGCAGCCTGCTCGATTACCTCAAGCGCAAGGACAACGAGCGCTACAAGGCCCTGATCGAGAAACTCGGTCTGCGTCGCTAAACGATTCACCGACCGCGGCGCAGCGATGCGCCGCGGTTCGTTTTTGAGGTCGCAATACCGGTTCGGCGCGCATGGCGCGCTCCGTTCCTTCTGTGAGGTCGCAATACCGGTTCGGCGCGCATGGCGCGCTCCGTTCCTTCTGTGAGGTCGCAATACCGG
>SCOX01000005.1 GCA_005503055.1 Lysobacteraceae bacterium P
CACGGGGGCGGCGGCCTGGATCGGGGGGAGGGCCTCAAGGCTCTCCGCCAGCGTCTGAACCGAGCCTTCATCCACGACTTCGGCGGTCTTGCGCTTGGCCACGAAGTGCGGAGCGCGCCAGATCAGGAAGCCCAGCAGGGCGAACACGGCCGCGGCGATGAAGCAACCCAGCGCATCCATCCCCAGCGGACCACCGGCGACGTCCGGCACGGCCGCGGCGACGCGCAGATCGCTGCCGGGCACCTTGGCGGCCAGGGCCTCGGCGCCGCCCGACAGGGCCGTGTCGCCGCGCTCGACCGCGGTGAAGCCGCCCTGGCGCAAGGCCAGGTAGCTGTCGTCGGCCACATCGGCTTTGTCCAGGCCTTCGCTGATGCGGGCGATCGGCAATCGCACGTAGGCGACGCCCACGGTCTGCGTGCCGGCGCGCGCGGGTGCGGCCAGTGCCAGCTGCGTCCCGCTGCCGTGGCGGACGAGGCCTGCGATGGGCCGATCGGCCGCGACGGCGGCTTCGATCACGCCCAGGCGCCCGTAGCCGCTCTTCGGCAGGGCCGCGTATTCCGCGGTCAGGTCGAGGGGAAGCACACCGGCGTCGGCTGCACCGGCCCAGTCCTTGCCCAGCTCCTGCGACGCCGCCGCCAGGTCGCCGGCCGCGAGGGCCGCCTGGAGGGTCGGTGCGGCCAGCCGCTCGGTCAACTGCTTCTGCTCGGCGGTGAGCGCCTTCACGGCCGCTTCGATCGCGGTATTGCGGGCTTCGGTGATCGCCAGTCGACGCGCGCCGTCGCGATGCAGGCCCAATCCGCTCCAGGCGAACCAGGCCGCCAGCACGGCGAACAGCACCGCGATTACCGGCAGCATCACCTTCAGCTGTGCGGCCGAGGCCGACAGTTGTCCCTTTTCCAGACCCTTCATCGACATCCCCTTTGTCAGCGCACGCCGGTGTGGCCGAAGCCGCCGGTTCCGCGCGCGCTGGTTTCGAATTCTTCCACCACCTGCAGCGTCGCCCGCACGATCGGCAGGACGACGAGCTGGGCGATGCGATCCCCTGGCTGCATCGTAAAAGCCTCGCGACCGCGGTTCCATACGCTGATCAGCAGCGGCCCCTGGTAGTCCGCGTCGATCAGGCCGGTGCCGTTGCCGAGCACGATGCCATGCTTATGCCCCAGGCCCGACCGCGGCAGGATCACCGCGCACATCGTCGGATCGCCCAGGTGGATCGACAGGCCCGACGGCACCAGCGCGGCATCGCCCGGCTGCAGCGTCAGCGGTTCCTCCAGCGCGGCGCGCAGGTCCAGGCCGGCGCTGGCCGGCGTGGCATAGGTCGGCAACGGCCATTCCTCGCCGAAGCGTGCGTCCAGGATCTTCAATTCGAGCGTGTGGTTCATGCGGTCCATCGTGTTGGGGCGCGCCAGTGTCGGCGGCGACGCGTGCGAGTTGGGTGACGCAAGGGTCGTGCCAACCCCGTCGATCAGCCCGGCAGGCGGGCGGCGATCAGGTCGAGCAGCGCGTCGGCCAGCACGGTCTTCGGCGCCGGGCCGAGGACCTGCGCCGAACCATCGGCGCCGTAGACGGCCAGGGTGTTGTCGTCGCTCTCGAAACCGCCGCCTTCTACACCCACGCGGTTGGCGGCGATCAGGTCCAGGCGCTTGTTCTCCAGCTTGCCGCGTGCGTAGGCCTCGACGTGGTCCGTCTCCGCCGCGAACCCCACCACCAGCCGCGGCCGCTGCGCGTGCATCGCGATGTCGGCCAGGATGTCGCGCGTACGCACCAGCGTCAGGCTCAACGTGTCCTGCCCGGCGGTCTTCTTGATCTTGTTCGAAGCGGCCTGCGCGGGCGCGAAGTCCGCCACGGCAGCGGCACCGACGTAGACGTCGGCCGGCAATTGCGCGAGCACCGCCTCGTGCATCTGCGCGGCCGAACGCACATCGATCCGGGTCACGCCTTCGGGTGTGGGCAACGACACGGGACCCGCCACGAGCACGACCCGTGCGCCGCGCCGCGCGGCTGCCTGGGCGACGGCGAAGCCCATCTTGCCGCTGCTCCTGTTGCCGATGAAGCGGACCGGATCGATGTCCTCGAACGTCGGCCCCGCGCTGACGAGAACCCGCCGCCCCTGCAATGCGTCGACCGCGCTCATGCGAACGCCCGCTCGAGCGCGGCCAGGATCTGCGCCGGTTCGCTCATGCGGCCCGGGCCGGATTCGCCTTCCGCGAGGGGCCCGTCGTTGGGGCCGATCACGTCCACGCCGCGCGCGCGCAACGTGGCGACATTGGCCTGCGTGGCCGGGTGCAGCCACATGCGGTGGTTCATCGCCGGCGCGATGGTGATCGGCGCGGTCGTCGCCAGGCACAGCGTGCTGACCAGATCGTCGGCGAAACCGTGCGCCAGCTTGGCCAGCGTGTTGGCCGTCGCGGGCGCGACGACGATGCGGTCGGCCCAGCGCGCCAGTTCGATGTGCCCCATCGCGGCCTCGGCGGCGGCGTCCCACAGCGAGGTGCGCACCGGTCGGCCCGACAGCGCCTGGAACGTGGTCGTGCCGACGAAGTGCTGGGCGTTTTCGGTCATCGCCACCGTCACCTCGGCACCGGCCTCGCGTAGGCGGCGCACCAGCTCAGCCGACTTGTACGCGGCGATCCCCCCGCACACGCACAGCAGGATCTTGTGTCCGCGCAGGGAACGGGGCTCGACCATTTGGAAAACACCTACCGCCGAATCGGCGTTTAGCTTACCCGAACGCACTGTCGCGCCTGCCTGCGCGAGCGCCGATTAATTGTTGGAATTCCCTCTCGGCGGGCGGCCGTGGCAGGGGGCGTTCCCTCATGCGCGCCCCATGTCGGAACGCCTCGGCGATGCCCTCGTAGGCGCGTGCTCAGTGGTGCACGCACCTTCGGCCCACGCATCGCGGCGGCGGTCGCCCGCCCTCTCCCTTTGCTGTCCGAGCCTGGGTCTCCATGCACATCCGCGAATGGCCCCCCGAAGAACGACCGCGCGAACGCCTGCTCGCCCATGGCGCCAGCGCGCTGTCCGACGCGCAACTGATGGCGCTGTTCCTCGGCTCCGGTCTGCGCGGACGCGATGCGGTGGCCACCGCACGCGAGCTGCTCAAGGCGCACGGTCCGCTGCGCGCCCTGCTCGAACGGACACCCGCCCAGCTGGCGACGTTGCCCGGGCTGGGGCCGGCGCGGGCCTGCCTGCTTGCGGGCGCGCTGGAGCTTGGGCATCGCCTGCTCGGCGCGGAGCTGGAACGCGGGGCGCTGCTGACCGACCCGCGCGCCGCCGGGCGGTACTTCGCGCAACGGCTGCGCGGGCGCACACGCGAGGTGTTCGCGGTGCTGTTCCTCGACACCCGGCACCGCGCGCTCGCTTTCGAGGAACTGTTCCAGGGCACCATCGACGGTGCCAACGTGCATCCGCGTGAAGTCGTACGCCGCGCCCTCGCCCATAACGCCGCGGCGGCGATCTGCGGCCACAACCATCCCAGCGGCAACCCCGAACCCAGCTCTGCCGACCGCAGCATCACCGCGCAACTGAAACAGGCGCTATCACTGGTGGACGTGCGCCTGCTCGACCACATCGTCGTCGGCGACGGTGCACCGGTGTCGCTGGCGGCCCGGGGCTGGCTGTGAACGGCCGGCCGGGCACGCCCGCTCGCGTACAATGCGCGGTCCCGCAACACCCTGCAGACTCCCGTGAAAGCCACTCTCCGCGCCCTCGTGGCGCAGGCCATCGACGCCCTCCGCGCGGCCGGCACGCTGCCGGCCGACCTGGCCACGCCCGAGTTCGTCATCGAGCGTCCCAAGAACGCGGGCCAGGGCGATTTCTCCACCAATGCGGCCATGCTGCTGGCCAAACCCGCCAAGTCGAACCCGCGCGCCATCGCGCAGGCACTGGTCGATGCATTGCCGGCCACTGCCGATCTGGCCAAGGTCGAGATCGCCGGCCCGGGCTTCATCAACTTCCATGTCGACGAAGCCGCCTGGCGCCGTCAGGTCGGGGAGGTGCTGGAGCGCGGCGCCACCTATGGCCGCAACGACAGCGGCAAGGGTCATCGCGCCGGTGTGGAATACGTGTCGGCCAATCCGACCGGTCCGCTGCATGTCGGCCATGGCCGCGCGGCGGTGATCGGCGACTGCATCGCACGCGTGCTCGACGCCAACGGCTGGAGCGTCGTCCACGAGTTCTACTACAACGATGCCGGCGCGCAGATCAACAACCTCGCCATTTCCGTGCAGGCGCGCGCGCAGGGCAAGGGGCCGGAACATCCGGACTGGCCGGAAGATGGCTATCGCGGCGACTACATCAAGGATGTGGCTGCGGCGTACCTGCGCGGCGACAGCGTGGAGGTCGAAGGCCACACCGTGGTCGGCGCGAAGGACGCGAACGACCTCGATGCCATCCGCCAGTTCGCCGTCGCCTACCTGCGCCGCGAGCAGAACCTGGACCTGGAGGCGTACGGCGTTTCGTTCGACGTGTACTTCCTGGAATCCTCGCTCTACACCGAAGGCAAGGTGGAAGAAACCGTGCGCGAGCTCGTCGCCCACGGCCACACCTACGAGGAGGGCGGCGCGCTGTGGCTGCGCACCACGGACTTCGGCGACGACAAGGACCGCGTGATGCGCAAGTCCGACGGCACGTACACCTACTTCGTGCCGGACGTCGCCTACCACCGCAGCAAGTGGATGCGCGGCTACGAGCGTGCGATCACCGAACTGGGCGCCGACCACCACGGCTCGCTCGCGCGTGTGAAGGCCGGGTTGCAGGCCCTGGATTGCGGCATCCCGAAGGGCTGGCCGGAATACATGCTGCACCAGATGGTCACCGTCATGCGTGGCGGCGAGGAAGTGAAGCTGTCCAAGCGCGCCGGCAGCTACGTCACGCTGCGCGACCTCGTCGACGAGGTCGGTCGCGACGCGACGCGCTGGTTCCTGATCGCGCGCAAGCCCGATTCGCAGCTCATCTTCGACATCGACTTCGCGCGTAGCCAGTCGCTCGACAACCCCGTGTACTACGTGCAGGTCTCGCACGCGCGCATGCACGGCCTGATGCGCCAACTGAAGGAACGCGGCCTGAGCTTCGATGCCGCCAACGGCCTGGCGCAACCGCTCGACGTCAACGACGACGTGGCGCGCGAACTGATCGCCACGCTGCTGCGCTACGCCGACGTGGTGGAAACCGCCGGCCGCGACCTGGAACCGCACCAGATCGCTGCGTACCTGCTCGAACTGGCGCAGACCTTCCAGACGTACTACAACGACCACCAGTTCCTGGTCGACGACGCCAATACCCGCGATGCGCGTCTCGTGCTCGCGATGGCGACGCGGCAGGTGCTGGCGAACGGTCTCGAACTGCTGGGCGTGAGCGCCCCCGAGGTGATGTAAGTGGCAGCACGTCGCGGCAAATCGCAAGCAAAGCGCAACTCCGGCGGCGACAGCGGGCTGCCAGGCTGGGCCTGGATGATCCTCGGCGTGCTGCTGGCCGTCGTGGTGATCCTGGTCGCACCGAAGTACCTCAAGTCCAATGGCGACGGTTTCTTCCGTCCGCAGCCCAATCCCGACGCCGAGCCGGCGAAAACCAGCAGCGCCGACGACGAGGCCATCGCCGACGAGGCCCCGCCCTCGCCGGTCAAGGGCAAGCGCGACACCGCGGCCCCGGCGAAGAAGGACACCGACTACGACTTCTACACCCTGTTGCCGGGCAAGGAAGTGCCGATGTCCGATGCCGAACTCGCCGCCAGCGAGAAGGCCGAGGCGAAGCGCGCGGCCGATCGCAAGCAGAAGAACCTGGCCGCAGACGACGCCGAGTCGGCGCCGGCTCCCACGCAGCCGACCCAGCAGACGGCGGCCGCGCTGCCGCGGCCGGTGGAGACCGACACCGTTCCGGCTCGCCCCCCGACCGCGACCGCCAGCGTTCCGCAGGCATCGACTCCGGCGACGTCCGCCACCGCGGCGCCCGCCAGCCCGGCGACCGCCGCCGCGGCCAATGACGACATTCGCTACCTGCTGCAAGCCGGCGCCTTTCAGGCCTCGGGTCAGGCGGAGGAGATGAAGGCGCGGATCGCCATGCTCGGCCTCAGTGCGCGCGTCGAATCGGCCAACATCAACGGCGACACGGTCTACCGCGTCCGCATGGGACCGTACGGCACCGCCAGCGACCTGGCCGACGCGAAGCGCAAGCTCGCCGGCGGTGGCCTGCAGGCGATGGCCATCAAGGTCAAATGACCCGCGCGGTCGCGCCGAAAGCCGCGACCGCGATCACCGCACCCGCTCCGCCGCGCGGCTAGACTGCCGCGATCCCGCAACGGGATCACTGGGGATCGGATGGACAAGCGCATTCTGTCGGGCTGCATCGCGTCGCTGCTGACGCTGATGCTGTTCGCTCTGGCCAGCTTCATGTTCGGCGCGCGGCTGCACCACGTGCAGGCCACCGCCTGGGGCGAGCTGCCCCTGCTCGATATCGCCGGCGTCTTCGTCGCGAGCGCGGTCGGCGGCGCGATCGCCGGGCCGCGCTACCCGTGGCTTGCGCTGGGGCTCGTCGCGCTGCTGTGGGCGCTGGTGCTGTTCGTGATGGTGTCGGTGCAGCCGGAAATGACGTTCGCCAAGGTCTGGAAGTTCAACCAGCTGGCGATCATGGCCAATGTCGTGCTGGCGTGGCTGGGCGCCTTTGTCGGCGCACGGCTGGGCACGCGCTTCCAGGCCCGTCGAACCGCAAGCTGAACTTTGCGGTCGGAACGCACGCGGGCGCGTCCGATGCGGCGCGCGCCCCGTGCGGCGCTCAACCGTCGCGCTTGAGGGTGATCAGCGCGGACGTATCGGCTTCGCCCTGGCCGCGTTCGATCAATTCCGCGTAATCGGCCAGCGCCTGTTCCACCGTGCTCATGCGCAGGCCGCTGTCGCGTGCGATGCCCGCGACGATGCGCAGGTCCTTGAGCATGTGTGCGCACTTGAAGCCCGGCGCGAACTCGTCGCGCAGCATCGTCGCGCCGCGCTTGTCGAGGAACCAACTGCTGGCCGCGCCCGCCATCAGCGTCGGCAGCAGCTTTTCCGGGGCCAGGCCGAGCTTCTCGGCCAACGCCAGGCCTTCGCATACCGCCTCGTTGATGCCGGCGACGATCACCTGGTTCACCGCCTTCGTCGCCTGCCCTGCGCCGGTCGCGCCCATATGGGTGATGCGCGCGGCGTAGCACTCGATGATCGATTGCACGCGTTCCACCACCTCGGCCTCGCCGCCGACCATCACCGACAGCTTGCCGTTGCGCGCGCCTTCCACGCCACCGGAAACGGGCGCATCGAGGAAACCGATATCGTGCGGCGCCAGCAGCGCGGCGCAACGGCGCGCGGTTTCGACCGCGACGGTGGAGTGGTCGATCACCACCGCGCCGGGCTTGAGCACCTCGGCCAGCGCGGCGACGTTTTCCAGCACGTCCGCGTCGAGCGAGACGCACAGCACCACCACGTCGCAATCGGCGAAATTGGCCGCTGAACGCGCGGCGCGCACGCCCAGCTCCGATGCCAGCGCGTCGGCCTTGGACTGGGTGCGGTTGCCCACCGCGGTGAGCAGGCCCTTGGCGTGGAGGTAGCGAGCCATCGGCGCGCCCATCGCGCCCAGGCCTATGAACCCTGATTTCATTTACGTGCTTCCGTTTTGCGGGGGAGGAAACGGCCAGCCCTCAGGCGGCGTTCCATTCAAAAACCGTGACATCCGAGGCGCCGCTGATGTGCAGCGGATCGGTCCGTGCCAGCGCCGTGGCTTCGTCCAGATCCGCGGCCCTCAGCAGGTACGCGCCGCCGCTCTTGTCGGAGAACGGCCCGGCGAGCTCCAGCCGGCCCCGCGCCCGCAGCGCGTCCAGGTGCGCGTAGTGCGGGCCGAGCACGGCCGGGTCGAAGCCCGACGTCCGCCGGGTCAGCACAAGGTAGCGCGCCAGCGTCGCACTCATGCCAGCGGCGCGTCGTCGAGGTAGGTGTAACCGGTCAGGCCGCTTTCCAGGGCGGCGTTCAGGCGCGCCGCTTCGTCGGACGGCAGCGCGGCCGCGGCGACCTTCTCGCGGTAGGCCGCGCGCAGCTCGTCCAGCCGGTAGCCGACATAGTCGAGCATCACGTCCGTCGTGTCGCCGCGACGCTGCTGGGTCAGCTGGTAGCCATCGCCCTCCACGCGCACTTCCACCGCGTCGGTGTCGCCGAACAGATTGTGGATGTCGCCGAGGATTTCCTGGTAGGCGCCGACCAGGAAGAAGCCGATGCGGTAACTCTCGCCCGATCGCAGCGCGTGCAGCGGCAGCGAAGAGTCCAGGCCCTCGTTCTCGACGTAGGTCTTCACCGTGCCGTCGGAGTCGCAGGTCATGTCGGCCAGCACGCCGCGGCGCGTCGGCGCTTCGTCCAGCCGTTCGATCGGCAGGATCGGGAACACCTGGTCGATTGCCCACACGTCCGGGATCGATTCGAACACGCTGAAGTTGACGAAGTACTTGTCGACCAGGCGGTCGTTGAGTTCGTCGAGCAGCTCGCGATGGCTCTTTTCGTCGTAGCTCAGGCGCTTGCGCACGGCGTGCGCGATCGCATAGAACAGGTCATCGATGCGCGCGCGGTGCACCAAATCGAGCTGGCCCAGCGCGTACAGCGAGAGACCTTCGCTGTGATGATGCTGCGCCTCGTGGAACAGCTCCACCGGCGGGCGCTGCTCCAGTTCGTCGTGAACCTCGCGCAGGTGGCGGATCACCGACGGTTCGTCGTCGTGCACGTCGGGAATGCGGCCTTCCGGCGCCTCCTCGACTTCCGAGACATTCGCCACCAGCACCGCATGGTGCGCGGTCATCGCGCGCCCGCACTCGGTGACGATGCGCGGCGGCACCAGGCCGTTTTCGGCGCAGGCATCGGCGAGCGGCTGGACGATGCTGTTGGCGTACTGCTGTACGCCGTAGTTGATCGAGCAGTAGCCGCGCGAGCGCGTGCCTTCGTAGTCGATGCCCAGGCCGCCGCCGACGTCCATGTAGCGCACGTTCGCGCCCAGGCGCGAGAGCTCGACGAAATACCGCGTCGCCTCGCGCATGCCGTTGGCGATGTCGCGCACGTTGGAGATCTGCGAGCCCATGTGGAAATGCAGCAGCTGCAGGCAGTCGCTCATGCCCGAGTCGCGCAGGTTCTTCCACAGGTCCAGCACCTGGCGCGGCGAGAGCCCGAACTTGGCCTTGTCGCCGCCGCTGTTCTGCCATTTGCCCGCGCCGAGCGACGCCAGGCGCATGCGCACGCCCAGGCCGGGTTTCACGCCCAGCGCGGCGGCTTCCTCCATCACCAGCGCCAGCTCGGACGGCTTCTCGATGACGATGTAGGTTTCCATGCCCAGCTTGCGGCCGATCAGGGCCAGGCGGATGTATTCGCGGTCCTTGTAGCCATTGCAGACGATCAGACCCCCCGGACGCGACAGGGCGAGCACCGCCATCAGCTCGGGCTTGCTGCCCGCCTCCAGGCCGAAGCCCTCGCCGTGGTGGGAAGCCAGCGTCCCGGCAACACCGCGGTGCTGGTTCACCTTGATCGGGTACACGGCGGTGTAGCCACCGGCGTAGTCCCAGTCGGCCTGCGCCCGCGCGAAAGCGGCCTGCAGCTTGCCCAGGCGATCGCCGAGGATGTCCGGGAAGCGCACCAGCAACGGCAGCTTGGCGCCGTTGGCCTTGGCCGCGTCCACGACCGCCGGCAGCGAAATCGCCGGTCCCTGCGCGCCACGCGGGCGCACTAGGACCTGGCCGTTCGCACCGGCGTCGAAATACCCCTCCGACCAGTGCGGAATCGAGTAGGTCTTGCGGGCCTGATCGAGCGACCAGTCGGACATCGGCGGGGTACCGGGGGAGGCGAGGGGAGGCGCATTCTACAGCCCGGCGCCGGACGGTCCCGTCCTCGCCTGCGTGGAGCGTCGGCAGGGGCGACGCCGGACCGTAACGCCCGGTCCGCTACAATGCCGCCCCCTTTTCCCGCCCGCCGGCCGCGTTCGCGTGCCACACGGCCTTTCCCCCTGGGACGCACGCATGAGCACCAACACTTCCTGGCACTACGAGAACTTCGAGCCGACCGGCTCGGCGATCGGCTATCGCATCACCAAGAAGCTCGATGAAGTGCAGTCGCCGTTCCAGAAGATCGAGATCTTCGAGAGCACCGACTGGGGCAACCTGATGCTCATCGACGGCGCGATGATGCTGACCACGAAGGACAACTTCTTCTATCACGAGATGATGGCGCACGCGGCGCTGTTCACCCACCCCGACCCGAAGAACGTCGTGATCATCGGCGGCGGCGACTGCGGCACGCTGCGCGAGGTGCTCAAGCACAAGGGCGTACAGCGCGCGGTGCAGTGCGACATCGACGAGCAGGTCACGCGCATGGCCGAGAAGTGGTTTCCGGAACTGTGCGATTCCAACGACGACCCGCGCGCGACGCTGCTGTTCGACGACGGCATCGCCTACATGAAGAACTGCGAGCCGAACTCGCTGGACGTGGTGATCGTGGACTCGACCGACCCGGTCGGTCCGGCCGAGGGCCTGTTCAACAAGGCCTTCTTCGAAAGCTGCTTCCGCGCGCTGAAGGACGACGGCATCCTCGTGCAGCAGTCCGAGTCGCCGCTGATGCTGCTGGAACTCATCAAGGAAATGCGTGCCGAGATGGGCAAGGCCGGCTTCACCACCTTCCAGACGCTGCCGTTCCCGCAGCCGTGCTACCCGACCGGCTGGTGGAGCTGCACGCTGGCGCGCAAGGGGCAGGGCTTCGATTTCCGCCAGGCCGACGCCCGTGCCAAGGATTTCGACACGAAGTACTACACCGCCGACATCCACCAGGGCGCCGCTTCGCTGCCGCCGTTCGTGGCGGCGGAGCTGGGCGGCCGCTGACGCCGTCTAGCACTCCCACGAAGCCCCGCGAAAGCGGGGCTTTTTGTTTGTCCATCGAGCACGGCAATGCCGACTTTGTCGCGATTGCGGAACAGTGCGTGACGTGAGCCCTAGCCAGTCCGGCGGCTGCGCAACGTTATTATTTCGATAACTGAACCGATCGGTTCACTGAACATCCCGCCGCGCCGCCCTCCCCCGAGCACGACGCGCGTTGCCGGACTGCACCGATGAATGCCAATGCCCTGCCGCACGACCCCCGGTCGTTGCCGCCCGAAGCCCGTTTGCTCAAGCGCGGCGAGCGCTTCCTCGAGCCGGACGTCTATGTCCTCGACGTCGACGGACGCGCCACCGTGGTCAAGGACTACGGCCGTTACCGCTGGACGCCGCTGTCGCCGCTGGCGCGCCTGCTGGTCCGGCGCGAGGCGCGCGTGCTCGACCGCCTGCGCGGCTGGCGCCATGCGCCTGCGCTGCTGGGCACGGTCGGGCTGGCGCTGGGCATCGAATTCATCCCCGGCGTGGCCTTGGGTGAGATCGCCCTGGAAGCCGGCGCGCACGTGTTCCAGCAACTGCGCGGCGCGGTCGCCGCACTGCATGCGGCCGGGATCACCCACAACGACCTTCACCCCGCCAACGTGCTGGTGTGCGGCACGACGCCGGTGTTGATCGATTTCACCTCCGCCATGCGCACACCGCGTTGGCTGCGCTGGCTCCCGCTGGTGCGCGAACTGCGGCGCAGCGACCTGGCCAACGTGGTGAAGATGCGCCAGCGCGTCACCGGAAAGCCGCCCAGCCCGTGCGAGTCGGAACTGCTGGCGCCGCCACGCTGGGTCGACGCGATCCGCCTGGGCTGGAAGCGGGTCTACCGTCGCATCAAGGGCTGAGGCCGCAGGCGCGCGCGCAGCGTCGAGAACGACCAGCCCAGGTTCATGCCTGCCGCCGCGATCAGGATCGCCACCGCGCCGAACACTTGCGCCGGCTGCAGCCGGTGGCCGTAGGCGAGGTAGTCCACCAGCAGCGCCGACACCGGATACAGGAACGAGAGCGCCCCGGTCACATGCGTGGGCAGTTTCTGGATCGCGCCGTAGAGCAGGATGTACATCAGCCCCGTGTGCACGACGCCCAGCGTGAGCAGGAAGCCCCAGGTGCGCGCATCGCCGGGCAGCTCGCTGAAATCGGCGAACGGCGCCAGCAGCAACACGCCCACGCTGACCTGGATCAGCGCGACCAGGTGCGGTGGCGTGCCGGCCAGCCGCTTCGTCGCCAACGTCGCCAGCGCGTAGAAGAACGCCGCCCCGAAGGCGAGCGCGACGCCCTGCGCGAACGCCGGGCCGATCGCGCCGGCGTCGGGTTTTGCCTGCACGATCAGCAGCACGCCGGTGAAGGAAATCGCCAGCCAGGCGGCCTTGGTCCAGGTCAATCGCTCGCCCAGGAACGCGGCGCCGAGCAACACCAGCATGAAGGGCTGGGTGTTGTAGACCGCCGTGGCGACCGAGATCGAGGCGCGCGGGAATGCCGCGAACAGCAGCGCCCAGTTGATGACGATGGCCGCACCGCCGGCGATCGCCAGCGCCCACTGCCGCGCCGTCAGGCGCCGGAAGAGGCCCAGCATCGAGCAGACGATCAACAGCGTCGCCGCGCCGAAGGCGCAACGCCAGAACACGACGCTGGCGACCGGTTGCCCGGACTCGACGACGAACCACCCGATGGTGCCGAGGATCGACATGGCGACGGTCATTTCGACCGCCCCGCGGGTCTGCACTTGCATGGACATGGCCTGGTGTGGGGATGACGTCAGGATGGACGGCGGGCCGCTCCCGATCCATACACCGAAAGAGGCACGCCGCGGAGTATTCCTTATAATCGAAGGCGAAACCCGGAGAAGTCGATGAATGCATTGGACCCCGTCGATCAACGCATTCTTCAGCGACTGCTGGAGAATGCCCGCATCTCGATGAAGGACCTCGCGGCGGAGGTAGGGCTTTCCGCACCGAGCGTGACCGAGCGCGTCCGGCGCCTGGAGGAACGCGGCGTGATCCGTGGCTTCACGGTGGACGTCAATCCGGCGGCGCTGGGCTTTCCGATGCAGGCCATCGTGCGCATCCGCCCGTTGCCCGGGAAACTGCACATCGTGCAGGAGCTGATCCAGTCGATCCCCGAGTTCGGCGAATGCGACAAGGTCACCGGCGACGACTGCTACATCGCGCGGCTGTACGTGACCTCGATGGACGACCTCGACGGGCTGCTCGACCGCATCGCCGACAAGGCCGAGACCAGCACGTCCATCGTCAAATCGCAGCCGATCCGTCGCCGGCCGCCGCCTCTGGGCTGACGAACGCCGCGATCACGCCACGGCGTCGGCCGGCTGCATGCGCGCGCGTTCGCGCCGACGTTCGCGCAGCTGGAGGAACGGCCGCTCGACGGCGTAATGCAGCAGCGCGCCGGCGGCCAACGTGGCCATCGCATACACCGCGAACGCGAGCAGTCCGCGTCCGGCCAACGCTTCGCCCCAGAAGCGTTCCACTGCGTGGAACACCAGCTTGTGGCTGAGGTAGAGGCTGTAGGAAATCGCCGCGATCCACGCCATGCCCGGCACCGGCCAGCGCCCGATAACGCTGCGCGCGCTCGCCGCGGCCACGACCAGGCACGCGATCGCCGCCGACAGCACCGGCCAGCCCAGCGAGTTGGCCATCAGTCCGTTGCGCGAACGGCATAGCCAGAACGCCAGGGCCATGCCGGCCAGGCCGAGCAGCAGGAAGGCATTGCCGCGTTCGCGCATGCGCTCCCAGGTCGTCGGTCGGTACACGGCGAGCGTCGCCAGCACGACGCCGGCGAGCAGGCCGTCCAGGCGGCTCCAGGTCGGGTAGTAGAGATCCTCGATGAACCACAGGCGCGGCGGGTCAAGCGCGTCGTTGTGCAGCCACACGCCCGTGCGCAACGCCAGCCCCGCGATCGCCACGAACACCACCACGCCCACCGTTTTCGTCGGCGAAGGCCGACGCGTGAGCCAGACCGCGAGCGCGGGAAACACCAGATAGAAGTGTTCCTCGACGCACAGCGACCACGCGTGCGAGAACGCCTGTTGCGTGCCGTAGTCCACCAGCAGGTTGAAGGTGAACGTCGCGAACTGCCACCAGGGCGCCATCCCGGGCGCCTCGCGCCAGTCCGGGAACAGCAGGTAGACCGCGAGCACCGCGACGAAGGCCGGAAGGATCCGCCACGCGCGCCGCGCGTAGAACGCGCCGAACGACAGCCCTTCGCCGCGCGCCAGCGGCGCCAGCACCTGCCTGCCGATCAGGAAGCCGCTGAGGACGAAGAAGATGTCCACGCCCATCCAGCCGTAGCGCTCGAGCCATTTGAAATCGGGCCCGAGTCCGCCGACGAGGAAGGAATGGAACAGCATCACCCGACGGCGATGGCGCGCAGGAGATCCAGTCCGGGAAGGCGTTGCATGAAGTCCGTTTCGTCGCCGATCGCGCGATGCGCGGGGCGCTCACTCTGCGCAGGAATCGGTCGCGCGACAAGCGGCTGCAAGTCGCCCGATGGCGTTCAAATCCGGCGGCGACCTTGAACGGCCGACAGCCTTTCGAATCGCACTCGACTTAAAGCGCGTCGCCGTCCATCTCGCCGGTGCGGATGCGCACGGCACGTTCCAGGTCCCAGACGAAGATCTTGCCGTCGCCGATCTTGCCCGTGCCGGCGGCCTTCATGATCGCCTCGACCACGGCGTCCACCTGGTCGTCGGTTACCGCGACTTCCAGCTTGATCTTGGGCAGGAAGTCGACCACGTATTCGGCGCCGCGATAGAGTTCGGTATGGCCCTTCTGGCGGCCGAAGCCCTTGACCTCGGTAGCCGTGATGCCGGCCACGCCGGCCTCGGCGAGCGCCTCGCGCACGTCGTCGAGCTTGAACGGCTTGATCACCGCCATGACCATCTTCATCGCTTCACTCCTGGGCCCCGCCCTCTTCGGGCCTGGGCGGGAGAATAGCGAAGACCGTGCCGGCCCGGGTGGCCTGCGGTAGAGTGGCGCCCACTTTCGGACTTCCCCCACATACCGCCGCGGCCCGCGCCGACGGCGTCCTCACGGCCCGCCCCGCACTCTGGGTGGAACGCCCGAGGACCACCTCCCTCATGATCGACCTGAACCCCATCGACGACCTCGCCCGCCGCCTGAGCACCCTCGTTCCGCCCAGCGTTCGCGAAGGGCGCGAGGAACTGCAGCAGAACTTCAAGTCGGTGCTCCAGTCCGGCCTGGCCAAGCTTGACCTGGTCACGCGCGAGGAGTTCGAGGTCCAGCGCGAGGTCCTGCTGCGCACGCGCGAGAAGCTGGAAGAACTCCAGCGCACCGTGGCCGAACTCGAAGCCCAGCTCGTCCAGCCCTCGCCGCACCACTGAGTTTTCCCGATGAACCTGGCACTCGTGCACAGCCGTGCGCGATCGGGCGTCCGTGCGCCTGCGGTTCGCGTGGAGGTGCACCTGGCGGGAGGCTTGCCGGCGATGTCGATCGTCGGCCTGCCCGAAGCCGCGGTGCGCGAATCCAAGGACCGCGTGCGCGCGGCCATCCTGTGCGCGCAGTTCGAGTTCCCGACGCGGCGCATCACGGTCAATCTCGCGCCGGCCGACCTGCCCAAGGAAGGCGGACGTTTCGATTTGCCCATCGCGCTGGGGATTCTCGCGGCCAGCGGACAGATCCCACTGGAGGCGCTGGCCGATTGCGAGTTCATCGGCGAACTCGGCCTCACCGGCGAACTGCGTGCCGTCGATGGCGTGCTGCCGGCCGCACTTGCCGCGGGTGAGGCCGGGCGGCGGCTTGTCGTACCGGTCGCCAACGGCCCCGAAGCGGCGCTGGCCAGCCGGGTCGAAGTGCGCATCGCGCGCACGCTGCTCGAAGTCTGCGCGCAGCTGACCTCGCGCAAGAGCCTGCCTTTGGCTGAAGCACCGGCGCTCGAACGCACCTCCGGCCCCGACCTCGCCGACGTGCGCGGACAGGCACAGGCGCGGCGCGCGTTGGAGATCGCCGCAGCGGGCGCACACCACCTTCTGCTGATCGGGCCGCCGGGCTGCGGGAAGACGCTGCTGGCCTCGCGCCTGCCGGGACTGTTGCCGGAGGCGACGGAGGAAGAGGCACTGGAAGCGGCGGCCATCGCGTCCGTGAGCGGGCGCGGGCTCGATCCGGCACGCTGGCGCGAGCGACCGTTCCGTTCACCGCACCACACGGCCAGCGCCGTGGCCCTGGTCGGCGGCGGCGCGCAACCGCGGCCGGGGGAAATTTCCCTCGCGCACCAGGGCGTGCTGTTCCTGGACGAACTGCCCGAGTGGGACCGCCGCGCGCTCGAAGTCCTGCGCGAGCCGCTGGAGTCCGGCCTGATCACCGTATCGCGAGCAGCGCGCAGTGCGGAGTTCCCGGCGAGGTTCCAATTGGTCGCCGCGATGAACCCCTGCCCCTGCGGCTGGGCCGGCGATGCCTCGGGTCGCTGTCGTTGCAGCCAGGACGCGGTGCGTCGCTATCGCGGACGCGTCTCCGGCCCCCTGCTCGATCGCATCGATCTGCACGTCGAAGTCGCCCGCCTGCCCCCGGCCGATTTGCGGCCCGATGCGCCGGCAGGGAGTCCACGAAGGTGGTTCGCGAACGCGTCGTGCAAGCCCGCGCCCGCCAGCATGCGCGCGCGGGAAAGACGAACGCCGTGCTCGATCAGCCGGAAACCGCGGCGGCGTGCCGTCTCGCCGAGCCCGACCAATCCCTGCTGGAACGCGCCGTCGATGCACTGCAACTGTCGGCGCGTTCGATGCACCGGATCCTGCGCGTGGCCCGCACCGTGGCCGACCTCGCCGGCACGGAGTCGATCGCCACCGCGCACCTGACCGAAGCCATCGCCCTGCGACGGGCGACGCGCGCACTGGAGGCGCAGTCGGGCTGACGTTCCGTCAGCCGCAACGCTCGCCGCAGACCCGGGGTCGCTCGAGGAAGTCGCGCGCGCCTTCGCGCGCTTCGCGCATTTCGGCCTCGGTGCCGCAGCGCGTGACCTTGGTGTTGCTGCCCGAGGTGCGTTCGCGCCAGCACACCTGCTTGTCGTCGCGTCCTGCGCGGGTGTTCTTGACCTCGGCGTTTATGCGCTCCAGCGCATTCTCCAGGCGTACCTTGTCGTCCATGGACAACTGGTCGAGCGAGGTCTTGCCTTCGGTCACGGCGAACACGTCGGTCTGCGCCTTGCGGATCGCATTGATCTGCCGCGTCGTCATGCCGTCGTTGTTGCCGGCGTCGAGGTCGCGCTTGAGCGCTTGTTGCTGGGCGACGATCTGATCGAACTTGCCGACCGGCTCGACGGTTTCCTGTGCGACCGCCGCCAACGGCGCCGCCAGCGCCAGCACCAGCGCGAATCCCAACGTAAGACACGATTGCTGCTTCATGGCCATCTCCCCCTGTCGATGACGTCCGCCTCGGTGACGTCCCGGTCGGGACGTTCACGTCGCTGACCTTCAGCGCGCGGGGAAGGCCCCGCGCTCATGGATTTCGTCCCACCCCGCCGCGGTTCTGCCGGTTGCGTTCGTTGTCGGCGAGTATCGCCTTCACGTCTTCCAGTGCCTTGAACCGTTCGACCTGTTCGTCCGGACGCAACTGATCGACCGACGACTTGCCCTCCAGCAGGTGGAACACGCGACCTGCGCCGATTGCATGCGCTGGCGCGTACCCGCATCGAAACGTGCGAAAGCGCCGGTCGAATGCTCCGTTTCGGCGCGGATCTCGCGCTGTTGTTGCAGGATCCTCGCCACCCTGTCGGCGCTGGCCTGGGCCGCGTCGTCCACAAGGGCACATGTCGCACTCTCCCTCGCGATTGCGACCGATCGGGCTTCGATCGGTCGCGTCGCCGATCAATTGCTCTTGCAGTCCATGCAGCCGCCGCGCGAATCCATCATGTTGCGCGCGGCCTCGCGCTCTTCACGCCACTGCCCGGCGGTCTTGCACACGCGTTCCTTGCGCGTGCTGCCGAGCACCGGCCGGCGTTCGCAGACCATGCGCTCGTCGCCGTCGTTGTTCACGACCGCTTCGATCCATTCGAGCGTGTTGAAGACTTCAGTCTTCTGCTGATCGTTGAGATCGGCAGTGGAATGCTTTCCCTCGATCATCTGCAGCATGCGCGCCTGCTTGGTCAGCAGTTCGCTGCGCTCGGTCGAGGACAGGTCCTTGTAGCGACCGGTACGCGCTTCCACGCCGTCGCGGATTTCGGTCTGCTGTGAGCGGATGTCGTCGAGCATCAGCACACGGCTGTCGACAGAAGCGAAGGCGGCCGGGGCGGCAAGCGCCAGGCTCAGGACGACGGCGGAAACGAAGCGGATCGCACGCATTTCGACAGCCCTAGTGGTGGGGCTCCCAACATAGCGCGCCAGATTTGGCACTGTCGACTGCCTTAGCTGGCAAATTGGGCTGTTCAGTATCGCCAGCGCAGCCGATCAGCCCTCGGCCCGGACCCAGACCCGCTCGGCCGGGTCCAGCTCGGCGGTCTCCATGACCGGGCCGCGCCAACCGAAGCCGCAAATCGCCAGGGCGCCCTGGTGGATCGGGTCCAGGCCGAAGGCCTGTTCCAGTTCGACCTCGTTGATCGCGCCGGTGATGAACGCGCCCAGCCCGGCCTCGGTGGCGGACAGATACAACGTCTGCGACAGGTGCCCGCCTTCCAGCGCCACGACGCGGTAGCCCTTGGCGTGGTGGCGGTACTTCCAGAAGGTGCGGTCGAAGCGCGGCGACAGCAGCACCACCACGTGCGCGTCGGCGAACCAGTGCTGCTGCGCGACCATGTCCATCACGAAGTCGCGCAGCGGCTTGGCGGGCGCGGGCAGCGGCTCCAGCGCGTGTTCCTGCGACTGGTAGTGGTACAGGCCGGGCGCGACGCCTTCGACGTGCTGCACGATGAGGTAGCACTCCATCGGATGCAGGCCGCCGCCGGAGGGCACGTTCTTCTTCAGGAATACGGTGTCGTCGGACACGCGCACTTCGGCCTGCGCGGCGAACACGCGCTGCAGCACCTGCGCGAAGGTGTCGAACGGAATCTTGCGGCTGGCATCGAAGTTGCGGCACGTGGCGCGGCGCGCGAGCAGATCGTCGAAGGCATTCGGGGCGACGCGGGGCAATGGCAGTCGCAGGCTCTCGTCGCTGCGGCGTGCGGCTTCGACCGGCGGTGCGCCCAGCACTTCGCGCATCGCCACCGCGGTTTCGGTGCCGCTGTCCTTGGAGTTCTGCACGGTGTCCACGCCGGTCCAGCGGGTGAAGGCGTGCAGCGTCGCGGCGAGCGGATGCCAGTAGGTGCCGCGCAGCGATTCGTCGCGCGCGCGCATCGCCTCGTGCTCCGGCGCGTCGCTGACGATCAGGCCTTCGCTCAGCAGCCGCGCCAGCGCCTCCGGATCGGCGTCCAGCATCTCCGCCTCGATCCACTGCCCGGGACTCAACGCGCCGAGCAGCTCGCGACCGGCCTCGTCGATCTCGACCTCCGTGCCGATGTGCGGGGCGAGCGCGAACCAGCGGCGATCGCGGCGCAACCCGTCGCCGCCGCCGAGCAGCACGGACAGGTCGAACTCCACCTGCTCCCGCGGCTCCAGGAACACCACCCCACAACGGCGAACGCGCATGCCGGACTTCCCCTCTGGCGAAGCGGCTACTTTGCTTGTCCGGCCAGCCGTTTGGGAAGTAGGGTGGACACCGGCACCGACCGGTTCAGGCGGCGCCGACATTCGTCCCGCAAGTCACCAACGGAAGGAACGACATGCAATCCATCACCACCGAACACAGCGCGCGGACGCAAGCCAAGCCGCGCAGCGTCCCCATGACCAATCAGGCCGCGATCAAGCTCGTCGACCTGTTGGCCACCAGCGACGAGTTCCGCGACGTCTTCATGCGCGATGCGCGGACCGCACTGGAAACCTGGCAGTTCGACCAGAACACCATCGACTGGTTCTGGTGGGACTGCAAGATGGGGATTACGCAGTTGGCGTCGAAGGAAGTCATTGCGGCGGCGCGGGATGAGATCGTGTCGATGCTGATGGCCGAGCTCAATCAGACCACCCCTAGACTCGATACCGGGCTGGAAAGCCAGCGCCGACTGCGTCAGTAATTACTTGCTCGAGGGCTCCCGCGGCCCTGTGAGATACGGCCCCGCTGTCGTGCGGCAGCGGGGCCTTCCGTCGATATGTGGTTGTGACGGCAAGCACATAAGGGTTAGATTTTGCCGGATTGGCCCGCAACGGGCCTCCTGACGGGGATTTTGGGGATGAACAAGCCGCTGACCGCACCGCTGGATCCGGCCCTGGCCGACCGGCTCCTGGACCTGCTGAGCACCGACGATCTGTTTCGCGAGCGCTTCCAGCGCGATCACCTCGCGGCGCTGCGGACGATCGGTTACGAATCCCCGACGCCGGGACAGATGACAGCGTGTGGCCTCGTCGCAAACGCGCAACCTGAGGCCTTCCGCGACTGCAAAGTGCAGGAGCTGGCGTCGAAGGACGCGATCCAGGCCGCCCGTGTGGAGATCAAGGCGATGCTTACGCGTGGACTTGCCCAGAACACTCCTCAGCTTGACTCGCGTACTTCGTCGACTGCGTACGCGTTGAAGTGATGGCAGCCCGGCGTGCAGCCGGGCGTGGCATCAACCCTTCGTCGCCGACTCATTGCTGTCGGCGACGTTGAGGGCCTGCAAGCAGTAGCTGCATTCCATTTCGATGTAGGCGAGGCCGCGCCTAGCCTGCAGCCAACGACTTTGCTCCGTGGCCTTGGCCGTGTTGCCGAGCGCGTCGTAGGCTCGTTTCAATGCCACGTGCGTCTGGAAGCGCTCATGTCCCGCCTCGGCCAACGGCACCAACACCTTCACCGCTTCGGTCGGCTTTCCGGCCGCGGTCAGCACCTCGGCGCGCAGTATTGAATGGAACTCCGCCACGGTGCGAACCTCGGTGAGCTCCTTACGCTGCGGAAAATCGTCGAGCACACGGTGCGCAAGCTCCGTATCCCCCATGCGGACCGCCAGCAATCCTGCGGCCAGGGCAAGAACGGCATCATCTTCCGCGTCAGCGCCCAGGGAGCCGACAGGTCGTAGCGTCGCGAGCGAAAGTCGCGCTGCCTCATTAACGTGTCGCAGCGCCGTCAAGCGATCGCCGGCTTTCCAACTCACTACCGCCGCCGGTAGTAGGAATGACCTCGCATTGAGGCCCCCGCTGGCGCGCGCAGCCTGCAATGCCCTGTCCGAAATCCGCGCCGCTTCGTCCCACTTTCCCTGATCGACCGCAAGCGAGATCCGCTCGAGGTTTCCGTGCAGGTTGCTCGCCGGCACGCGATCCAGCCACTTCTTCGCCGAAACAAAATCGCGACGGGCGGCGTCGACAGCGGCGCGTCGACGCAGACTGCTGCCTGGCGATCGCGCAGATGCCTGGTCGAAGGCAACAGCAGCCTTGTCGTACTCCCCCAACGCCAGCTGGGCGCGGCCCACCGAGTCCAAGCCGATCGAGATGGACGAGTTCTGGGGCACAGCGGCTGCTGTCGCGAACGCGAGCGACTCCTTGAAGCGGTTGTCGGTGAACAGCCACATCGCTGCGTTGCTTACCGCTGGCAAATAGTCAGGGTAGAGTTTGGCGAGATTGACCCACATGCTCGATGTCTTGCCCGGCTCGTCGTAACGCGATACCCACGCATCGACGTACATGGCTTCGCGGGGCGCCAGCCGGTCGCTAAGTGATTTGGCCTTCCTTAGCGATGCTTCGCCACCTGGCGCGTCCACCTGCGCGTAACGCACACGCATCTGGCCAATCCACGCCAAGGCGAAGCGGGGATCAAGTTGCGTCGCCTTTTGATAAAGCTCCTGTGCCTGCGAGTACTCACCCCGCGCCAGAGCGATCTCACCCAGCGAGTATGCCCGCAAGGCATCCAGGTTCGATGTACTAACCTTGGATAGTGGCAGGGAGTCACGCTCAACTGACTTTACGGCCTCGCCCAGCTCGCCGCGCAGCGCAGCGCTCACCTCGTCGATGGACGCCAGAACGGAGCCGATTTCGGCGCCATCGGTGGACTTCGCATACAAGGTCGTTTGCGTATGCGGATCAATAATCTCCGCACTCACGCGCACCTTCCCGCCCACTTCCGCCACCGTCGGCAGAATCACCGCGCGCGCACCATCGCGCAGCGCGATTTCGGAGGCGATGGCGCGATCGAGCTTGGTATCGGGCTTGAGCTGCATCCGCGCCAGCGTGTCGCGGGCTTTCAGATCGCTGAGCACGTTGACGTAGCGCGACTGCTCCAGGCTGATGCGGAAGGCCTGTTCCAGCGAGTCGTCGAGGACGCTCTGGCCGGTGAGGTTGCGCAGGTCGGCGACGACGACCCAGTCGCGCTGGTTGAAGGCGATGGCCGGTGCCGGACGCGTGGCGAACCAGACGCCCACGCCGATGCCGGCAATGATCGCGGCCTCGGCGGCGAGCGCGGCGGGTCGGCGCCACAGCGGGATGTCGCGCCACGCCTTGGGCGTGTGCGGCGGCATGCGCAGCGGGGCGATGCCGGGTTCGCCGACTTCGTAGATCTGCTGGCCGTCGGGCACGCCCTTGAAGCGCCAGCGTCCGTGCGATTTCCACAGCAGGTGCTGGCCGCGTTCGCCCAGTTCGCGCGCGGCGCGGTGCGCCAGCGGTTCGGCGATGGCCGACAGCAGGATCTGTCCCGGGCGCGCCATCGCCATCAGGCGCGCGGCCATCGGTTTGGCCAGGCCTTCGACTTCCAGCGGCTTGGCGCCGACGGACACGGCTTCGTCGCTGTTGCGCCAGGTCAGTACTTCGCCGACGTGCAGTCCGGCGCGTGCGCGCAGTTCGAGCCGGCGCGCATCGCCCATCGCGCGCAGTTCGCGCACGTAGTCGAGGGCGAAACCGAGGCCGTCGATGGGGCGCTCGAACAGCAGCAACAGCCCGTCGGACCGGTCGATGAGACGACCGCGCCAGCGTTGCTGCAGATCCAGCACCAGTCGATCGTGGTCGCGGAACAGCGTCGCCGCGTCGACGTCGCCGATGCGTTCGACCAGGCTGGTCGAGTCGCACAGGTCGGTCAGCAACAGCGTGCGCAGTTGCGGCGCTTCGATCGAGGGGCGATGGGTCATCTCGTTCATCGCGTGCGATCCCTCTAGGTAGGTCGGCTCAGGCCGACGTCAGTTCCATGTCGTGCCAGTGCACGCGATTGCCGCCCAGGCGCTTGGCCTGGTAGAGCGCGGCGTCGGCGTGAGCGTACCAGTCGGTCCAATCCTTGGCAGGGTCGATCAGGCAGGCGCCGACGCTCAGCGGACACATCAGCGGCGTGCCGTGCGACATCTGCATCAGGCCCTGGGCCGTGGCGATGATGAACTCGGCGAAGCGCAGGACTTCTTCCTGGCGGTCGGTCACCACCAGCAGGCAGAACTCGTCGCCGCCCAGTCGGCAGGCGAAGTCCTCCGGGCCGGCGATCGAACGCAGGATGTTGGCCACGCCCTGCAGGACGCGATCGCCGACGAGGTGGCCGTGGTCGTCGTTGACCTGCTTGAAGCGGTCGCAGTCCACCAGCAGCAGGCCCATCCCGCGCGGGATGCCGATTTCGCGGCACTCCTGCAGGTGCAGGGTCAGGCCGCGGCGGTTGTAGAGGCTGGTGAGCTCGTCGGTGCGGACCAGCTCTTCGGTCTGGTTGAGCTGGTGCGTGGCCGCGTACAGGCTGTCGAGCGCCGACTGCAGTTCTTCGTTGCGGCGGCGCAGGCGGCGGATCAGGCTTTGTTCGTTGAGCACCACGCGCAGGATGGCGCGGCGCAGGAAATACGACACCAGGCCGGGGTCGCGATCGACCAGGCGCTGGAATTCCTCGTGGCGCAGTTCGATCAGGAGGCCATCGCTGGCGGCGACGGCGTCGGCGCTGCGCACGTGGTCGCCGATCAGCAAGCCGAGTTCGCCGAAGAATTCGCTGGGGCCCAGGCGCTTGCCGACGAGGTCGTCGCCGAAGTCCAGGTCGACCACGCCGCGGGCGATGACGAACATCGTGGTGCCCAGTTCGCCACGGCGGAACAGGAGCTGCCCGGCTTCGACGCGGCGCGGGCGGCCGAGCTCGGCGAACAGCTCGTATTCCGCTTCGGTAAGCACCGCCGTCGCCACGTCCGCAGGCGCCGTGCTGGTCTTCCCGGAGTTGATGGAATCGCGCGTCTGGAGCGACGCGGCACTGTCACGAGTCATCCAACGAAAGCCCAGTCCCTGGGAGGCTGGAGAATAGCATCTGAATCTTGTGACGAACGCCTCATCGGCGTTGGACCGGACAGGGGTGCTGAATGCGCTCCGGGTCCGTCCCTCCCCCGCGACGCAGGGGAGGGAATCCGGGCGTCAGGCGGCCGCGGCGCGCTTCCCGTGGAACTGCTCTTCCTCGGTCGAGCCCTTCAGCGCGACCGTCGACGACTGGCCGCCCTGGATGGTCTGGGTCACCGCGTCGAAGTAGCCGGTGCCAACCTCGCGCTGGTGCTTGACCGCGGTGAAGCCCTTGTCGGCCGCGGCGAACTCCGCTTCCTGCAGTTCGACGAAGGCGCTCATCTGCCGGCGCGCGTAGCCGTGGGCCAGGTTGAACATGCCGTAGTTGAGGCTGTGGAAGCCGGCCAGGGTGATGAACTGGAACTTGTAGCCGTAGCCGGCGATTTCCTTCTGGAACCGGGCGATGGTCGCGTCGTCCAGGTTCTTCTTCCAGTTGAAGCTGGGCGAGCAGTTGTAGGCCAGCAGCTTGCCGGGGAACTTGGCGTGGATCGCCTCGGCGAACCTGCGCGCGAATTCCAGGTCCGGCTTGCCGGTCTCGCACCACACCAGGTCGGCGTAAGGCGCGTAGGCCAGGCCGCGGCTGATCGCCTGGTCCAGTCCCTTGTTGGTCTTGTAGAAGCCTTCCATCGTGCGCTCGCCGGTGCAGAAGGGCTTGTCGTTGTCGTCGATGTCGGAGGTGATGAGATCGGCGGCCTCGGCATCGGTGCGCGCGACGATCAGCGTCGGCACGCCCATGACGTCTGCAGCCAGGCGCGCGGCGACGAGCTTCTCCACCGCTTCGCGCGTGGGCACCAGCACCTTGCCGCCCATGTGGCCGCACTTCTTCACCGACGCCAGCTGGTCTTCGAAATGCACGCCCGACGCGCCCGCCTCGATCATGCCCTTCATCAGCTCGAAAGCATTGAGCACGCCGCCGAAGCCGGCCTCCGCGTCGGCGACGATCGGCTGCAGGAAGTCGACATCGCCGGTGCCTTCGGCGCACTGGATCTGGTCGGCGCGCAGCAGCGTGTTGTTGATGCGGCGCACCACCTGCGGCACGGAGTTGGCCGGGTAGAGCGACTGGTCGGGGTACATCTCGCCGGCGATGTTGGCGTCCGCGGCGACCTGCCAGCCCGACAGGTAGATGGCCTTCAGGCCGGCCTTGACCTGCTGCATCGCCTGGTTGCCGGTAAGCGCGCCGAGCGCGTTCACGAACGGCTCGCTGTGCAGCGAACTCCACAGCTTCTGCGCGCCCAGCTTGGCGATGGTGTGCTCCACCGGCACGGTGCCGCGCAAACGCACCACGTCCTGGGCGCAGTAGGGGCGCGTGATGCCGGCCCAGCGCGGATTCGTGGCCCAGTCGTGGCGAAGTTGTTCGGCGGTCTGCAGGCTGGTCATGGCGGTGATCCTTTCGATATCGACGGTTGGGCAGCGGAATGCGGAACGGTGGTCGTGGAGCTCAGTCCAGCCGCGCGTACGCGGGCAGCGTGAGAAAGTCTTCGAGCGTGTCGGCATGGGTGAGTCGATCGAGCACGCCGATGGCTTCGTTGATGCGGCTGGCGCCGGGCATGCGCGAGCGGTCGCCCAGGCGCGTCGGCAGGTTGAGGAAGGCGCGTTCGAGCAGGGCGAAATCGACCGGCGTGCCGTCGTCGAGATGCAGGCCATCGCTATGGAGCCACTGCCACAGCTGGGTGCGCGCGATCTCGGCCGTCGCCGCGTCCTCCATCAGCCAATGGATCGGCACGCAGCCGTTGCCGTCGAGCCACGCCGCCAGATAGCGCACGCATACCTCGGCGTTGCCTTCGAATCCGGCGCGGCTGATGGTGCCCAGCGACGGCTTGATGAGGTCATCGCGCGTCACCCACACGTCTTCGCGCAGCACATGACGCTGGTTCGGGGTGGGCATGCGTTCGTCGAAGATCTGCTGCGCCAGCGGAATCAGCGCCGGGTGCGCGACCCAGGTGCCGTCGTGGCCGGCGGTGACCTCGCGCAGCTTGTCGGCACGCACCTTCGCCAGCGCGGCTTCGTTGGCCTCCTCGTCGCCGCTGATCGGGATCTGCGCGGCCATGCCGCCCATCGCGTGCGCGCCGCGCTTGTGACAGGTCTGGATCAGCAGTTCCGAATACGCCTTGAGGAACGGCTGCGTCATCGTCACCTGGGCGCGTTCCGGCAGGACCTTGTCGCGGTGCGCGCGGAAGGTCTTGATGTACGAGAACACGTAATCCCAACGACCGCAGTTGAGGCCCGCGATGCGCGTGCGCAGCGCGTGCAGGACCTCGTCCATCTCGAACACCGCCGGCAGCGTCTCGATCAGCACCGTGACCTTGAGCTGGCCCGGCGTCAGGCGCAGTTCGCGCTCGACATGGTCGAGCACGTCGTTCCACAACTGCGCCTCTTCCATCGACTGCAGCTTGGGCAGGTAGAAATACGGTCCGCGATCCTTCGCGGCGAGCACGTCCGAATTGTGGAAAGCGAACAGGCCCAGGTCGAACAGGCTCGCCGACATCGGCGCGCCGTCGACGCGCAGGTGCTTCTCGTCCAGATGCCAGCCGCGCGGGCGAACCATCAGCACGGCCTGCTCCTCGAACGGACGCAGGGCGTAGTGCTTGCCCGTCTCGCTGGCGGTGAATTCGAGCGTGCCGCGCGTGGCCTCGATGAGCGAGCGCTGGCCGGCGATCAGGTTGTCCCAGGTCGGCGAGGTGCTGTCCTCGAAGTCGGCCATGTAGACCTTCGCGCCGGAGTTGAGCGCGTTGATGACCATCTTCGGGTCGACCGGGCCGGTTATCTCCACGCGGCGGTCCAGCAGCGCCTTCGGCAGGGGGGCGACCTTCCAGTCGCCATCGCGGATCGCCCTGGTGTCGGGGCGGAAGTCGGGCAAGCCGCCGGCATCGAAGAAGGCCTGGCGTTCGCGGCGCGCCTTGAGGCGGGCCTGGCGGGTCGGTTCGAATCGGCGATGCAATCCGGCCAGGAAGGCGAGCGCTTCCGGTGTCAGCACACCCGCCTGGCCGGGGGCCTGGCCTATCGGTTCGACGCCGGGCTGTTCGACTCCCGCCTGCTGCGGCTGCGCCATGACTGCCGACATGCTGTAACTCCGTGGTAACCGTGGAGGGCCACCATGCGCTGGCGTTTGTTATTTGACAATGAATGTTTATCAATGCATATCATTAGGTAACCTAATACGTATTGAAACCATTGAGCCCGAGCCCGCCCAATAGCCCTCGGTTCGCCTACAAGGGCGACCGTCTCAAGCCCCTGCGCGCCTTCTGCCAGACGGCGAGGCTGGGTTCTGTCTCGCGTGCGGCCGAGGCGCTATACCTCAGCCAGCCGGCGGTGACGTTGCAATTGCAGGCGCTGGAACGGGAAATGGGCGTGCGCCTGCTGGAGCGCAGCGGACGGCGGATCGCCCTGACGCGGGAGGGACAGGAGTTGTACGACCTCGCCCGGCCGCTGGTGGAAGGCCTCGACGCATTGGACGCCGCGTTCCGTGAGCGCATTCGGGGCCTCGACGCAGGCGAGCTGAACGTCGCCGCCGGCAGCTCCACCATCCTGTATCTGCTGCCACCGATCGTGGAGGCCTTCCGCGCCGCGCACCCGGAGGTGCGCCTGAGCCTGCACAACGTCACCGGCGCCAGCGGCCTGGACCTGCTGCGTTCCGACGCGGTGGACCTGGCGGTGGGCTCGATGCTCGACGTCCCGGCGGACCTGAGCTACGAGCCGGTCTACCGTTTCGAGCCGATGCTGATCACGCCGCGCGACCACCCGCTGGCGCAGAAGGAAACGGTCACGCTGGAAGACCTGTCGCCGTACGGCCTGATCCTGCCGCCGCAGCGGCTGACCACCTACCGCCTGATCGACCTGGTGTTCCAGCAGAACCGGGTGCCGTACACGGTGGCGCTGGAAGTCGGCGGCTGGGAGGTCATCAAGCAGTACGTCGCGATGGGTCTGGGCATCAGCATCGTCACCGCGATCTGCCTGACCGAAGCCGACCGCGAGCGGCTCTCGGCACGCTCGCTGGCGGAGTATTTCCCCTCACGCACCTACGGCGTCGTGGTTCGCAAGGGCAAGTATTTATCGCCGCACGCCCGAGCATTTGTAGAACTTATAAAGCCGGCGCTTTTCGAGCGCGGGGACTATTACTCGACCGGGCAATCCGAGCGCTGACGTTCAAGCACCGATCAGCGACCTCAGCGGCCCGTGAGGACCGCCATCAGGCGTCGTGGTTCTTTCCGTTGGACACCGAGCGGTACCAGTCACGGATGCGGGCGACGTCCGCGTCGTAGCTTTCGGTCAGCTGGAAGGGCGCGCCGATGCCGATGACCTTCCGGCCATAGTGGAAGTACGCCGGCACCACCGGCACGCCGGCCGCCTTGGCGATGCGCCAGAAACCCGGCTTCCATTTCTCCACCACCCTGCGCGTGCCTTCCGGCGCCAGGCCGTACCAGAAGCGGTCGGTGCTCTGGATCATGCGCGCCGCCTGTTCGACCACGCCCTGCGCGGCCTTGCGGTCCACCGGGATCACGCCCAGGCGCTTGAGGATCTGCCCCACCACCGGCGCCTTGAGCAGCGTGTCCTTGCCCAGCACTTTCAGGTCCAGTCCGAGCGCCATCAACACCGCGAAGCCCCATATGCCGTCCCAGTTGGACGAATGCGGGGCGCCGATCAGCACCACTTTGGGCAGGTCCGGGAACGCGCCTTCCATGCGCCATCCGCCAAGCCGCAGGATGGTGCGGCCGATCCAGCGGACGAATGGGCTGCGTTGGGTGCGCGGTGCGCTCGGCGGAAGCGGCAGCACCGGGTAATCGGCGTCGGACATGTCCCCTCGTTTCGATCCTGCGTCGTCAGTCCCAGTCGCGCTGGGTGCGGTCACGCTTGATCGTACCGCGTTCGCGCTTTCCGCTGAGCCGACGCTCCTTCGACGCGCGCGTGGGTTTGGTCGCCACGCGCGGCTTGGGCACGTGCAGTCCACTTTCGATGAAGGCCGCAAGGCGTTCGCGCGCGTCCTCGCGATTGCGATCCTGCGTGCGGAAACGCTGGGCGCTGATCACCAGCACGCCGTCGTCGGTGATGCGGCGGTCGCGCTTGGCCAGCAGCCGCTCGCGCACCGGTTCGGGCAGCGACGGCGAACGGGCCAGGTCGAAGCGCAGTTCGACGGCGGTGGCGACCTTGTTGACGTTCTGCCCACCCGGCCCGGCCGAACGCACGAAGCGCTCGACCAGTTCCGAATCGGGGATCGTCAGGCGGGGCGTGATCTGGAGCATGGGGCGCGACTTTAGCAATGCAGGCGTGGGTTCGGCACGAATCGGCGTGATGTTCCGCCGCGGCGCGCGGGGCGATCACCGCCCGCCACAGACCCGGCGCTACACTCGCGCCCGACGTTCCCTGACACGGTGCGCATCATGGCGGACGAACCCTCCCCGCAAAGTGGTCAGATCGACTCGGTCTTCCGCAACGGTTCGATGACCGTCGTCGGCGTGCTCACCGCGTTCTCGCTCGGCATCCTGACCCAGTGGACCGACGACCCGGAGCCCTGGCACTGGATCGACTTGATCGTGGTCGCGCCGATGGTGGCGGGCATCGCCGCGCAGCTGGTGGCGCTGAAGCGGCTGCTGCATCCCAGCTCGCTGGAAGCGCCGGTGTACTCGCGGGCGATCCGCATGTTCCTGTGGGGACTGAGCCTGCTCGCCGCCGGCGTGCTCCTCAGCGTGGTCCAGGACGGTGCGGCGGTGATCTAGCCCGACGGCGCGTCCGCATCGAATCCTTCGAACATCGCCAGCGCCTTGGCGAACTCCACGTCCACCGGCGCCGTCACGACCATCCGGGTACCGTCGCGTGGATGCACAAAGGCCAGCCGGCGTGCGTGCAGCAGCATGCGGTGGATGCCGAGCATGCGGAAGCTGCGGTTGTGGCGGCCGTCGCCGTGGCTGGTGTCGCCGATGAGATGGTGCGACATGTGCTTGAGATGCCGACGGATCTGACGGAAGCGCCCCGTCTGCGGCTGCGCGCGCAGCAACGCGTAGCGGGACGTTTCGAAGCCCGACGACGGCACTGCCAGTTCGGTGGTCGCCAGCCGGTCGAATCGCGTCACCGCCGGCTTCTTCAGCGGTTTTCCGGGTCCCCCGTCGAGCTCGTGATCGACGACGAAGTGCTCCTCCGGCCAACCGCGGCACACGGCCCAGTAGTCCTTCTCCACCTCGCGCGACATCAGCACCTTGCCCAGCGCCGAGGCGGTATCGCGATCGAATGCCAGCAGCAGGCAGCCGCTGGTCGCGCGATCGAGCCGGTGCACCAGGAAGATCGGCCGCCCGAACTGCTCGCGCAGCCGGTCCGCCGCGAAATCCGACTCACCGCGCGCCAGCGCGCTGTCATGGACCATCAGGCCCGCGGGCTTGTCGACGACCGCGAGCACCTCATCGACGTACAGCGCATCAAGAGGTGGAAGCGCCTGCGCTTCAGCCCCCTCCCCTGCTTGCAGGGGAAGGAGCGATGGTTTGTCGGTCATTTCCTACCGCCCACGCGGCCAAGCCGCGAGCAGCGCCCATGCGCCGCCCAGCCCGGCGATCCACGCCGCCGCCGGAACCGACCACAGCATCGGTCCACCCGCTTCCAGGCCGTACAGCACGGCGGCGCAGATGAGCAGGCCGACCCCGAGCACCGCCGCTACCGTGCGCCGCTGGGCGAGGCGGATGGTGCGGTTGAGTTCGACCAGATCGCGCGAACGCAGGCTCAACTCGTGCTTGCCTTCGACCTGCTGCGTCAGCCATGCGTGCAGCAGGCGCGGCATTTCGGGCGCGTGCGTGACCAGTTCCGGCAGGCGCTTGCGGAATTCGCTCGCCAGTCGCTGCGGGCTGTAGCGTTCGACCAGGATGCGTTGCAGCACCGGCCGCGCGACCGCCCAGATGTCGAGCTTGGGATCGAGCAGCCGTCCGACTCCCTCGATGTTGAGCAGCGTCTTCTGCAGCAGGATCAGCTGCGGCTGCAGGATGAGCTCATAACGTTGCGCGACGCGGAACAGCTTGAGCAGCACCTCGGCCAGCGAGATCTCGCTCAGCGGGCGGGTGAAGTACGGCTCGCACACCGAGCGTGCTGCGGCTTCGAGTTCGTCGATGCGGATGTGCGACGGCATCCATCCCGCGCGCACGTGCAGCTCGGCGATGCGGCGGTAGTCGCGGTTGAAGATCGCCATGAAATTCTCGGCGAGGTAGTACTGATCCTCGTCCGAAAGCTGGCCCATGATGCCGAAGTCCAGCGCGATGAAACGCGGGTTGGTGCGGCGCGCCGGATCGCTGTCGACCCAGATGTTGCCGGCGTGCGCATCGGCGTGGAAGAAGTTGTCGCGGAACACCTGCGTGTAGAACACGCGCACGCCCTTGGCGGCCAGCGCGTGGCGCTCGATACCGGCGGCGTCGAGCGCTTCGATGTCGTCCGAGGGAATGCCGCGAACGCGTTCGAGCGTCAGCGCGCGTTCGGCGGTGTGCGACCAGATCACTTCCGGCACGTACATGTCGTCGCTGTCGAGCCAGAAGCGGCGCAGCACGCTGGCGTTTGCGCCTTCGCGTTGCAGGTCGAGTTCGGCGGCGAGCGTGTTCTCGATCTCCTCCACGATCGCGCGCGGACGGATCTTGTCGGCGCTGGGATGCGTGCGCTCGACGATTCCGGCCACGGCCTTGAGCAGCGCAATGTCGCCGGCGATCTGCTTCTCGATGTCCGGACGCAGCACTTTCACCACGACCTCGCGCGAGACGCCATTGGCGTCCGGCGGCAGCGTCGCGGCGTGCACCTGGGCGATGGACGCGGACGCGAGCGGCGTGGTGTCGAACTGCGCGAAGGCCTCGCTCACCGGGCGTTCCAGTGCGCGCTCCACGATCGCGCGCGCGGCCTCGCCGTCGAACGGCTTGACCCGGTCCTGCAGTAGCGAAAGTTCTTCGGCCACGTCCGGCGGCACGAGGTCGCGGCGCGTGGACAGGATCTGGCCGAACTTGACGAAGATCGGGCCCAGTTCCTGCAGCGCCATGCGCAGACGCGCACCGCGCGACAGGCAGGCGACCTCGGCCGAGGCACGCGGCACGAACGGTCGCGCAACTTTGAGCCAGGGCTCGACCGGCGTGTCGTCGAGCAGGTCGTCCAGACGGTAGCGCAGCAGCACGCGCCCGATGCGCCATGCGCGGAACACCGGCTTCATGCCGCGCCTCCGGTATTGCCCACGCGCGCGCGAAGTCGCGACACGCGCGCGGCCATGCGCTCGACGTCGTCGCGCAGCGTGTCGACGTCGTCGTGGAACGCGTTGAGTTCCTCGCGCGGAATGACGTCGCGCGATTCCTCCGTCACGAACTCGGCTGCGTTCACCGCGAACGCGCCCGCTGCACCGCGCGCGTGGCGCAGCCCGGCGGCGACGGCGTTGGCGATCTGCACGCCGGCGATCTCGCCGAACACGCGCACGAACGGCTGCTGCCAGTCCGGATCGAAACGCTCGGCAAGCTTCTGCAGGCGGCGGGCCAGGTCGGCGTCGCCCTCGATGCGCAGCTTGCCGACCGGCGGCGCATCGTCGTTGCGCAGGAAGGGAAGTTGCGAGAGCAGCCCGCCCAGGGTCGCCTTGACCGAAAGATCCGGCTCGTCGTCGGCCACCGGACCGACCTCAAGCCGCTCACCCGCGACGCGAACCTGCAAGGCCAGCGCCGGAGCGGACAGGCGCAGAACGACCCGGCGGCCTTCGAGGGCACGCAAGGCTTCACGGGTTTCGGGATCCAGCGCCAGGGCGCGGTTGAGGGCGGTTTCGAGGGCGCGCCCGGCCAGCGGCTTGAGTGCGGCCAGTGGCGAGGAGGTCGGATCGGTCATGCGGTCATTGTAGCCGCGACCCGGCCGGGCTCCCCGCTACGGTGCTTCGCGCCGGACGGCCGTATCGGGCCGACCGTCCGGCGCGCGCAGGTGGTGCGTCAGACGCGGCGGCCGCGCAGCATCGAGATAACGGCCAGCACCAGGAACACCACGAACAGAATCCACGCGATGTTGGTGGCGGCGCCGGCGATGCCACTGAAGCCGAGGACGGCGGCGATGATCGCGATGACGAAGAAAATGACGGCGTAGCTGAGCATCGATTCACTCCGGGCGCGGTGCGCCTGACTGGGTGAGATCGATGCTAGGCACGACCCGGTCGTCGAGAAGTGACGATCCGCGCCGCGTCAGGCGATCGTGCAGGCCGCCTTCAGTCGAGTGAGCCCCTCGTGAATGCTCACCTGCGGCACGTAGCCGAAGTCGTGCCTTGCAGGCGCCATGTCGTACCAATGGGTGGTGCTCAGCTGCTCGGCGAGGAAGCGCGTCATCGGCGGTTCGCCTTTCAACGGCAATGCATGCCACAGGCCTTCGCACACCATGCCCACCGCGTAGGCCATGCCGAAGGGAATCGTTGCGGTGACCTGCGGCGCGCCAGCGGCGCCGAGCAGGCCGTTGACGATCTCGCGCACGGTGCGCGGCTCGCCGTTGCTGATGAAGTACGCGCGACCGGCGCAGGCGGCGCCCGGCGCCAGGTGCTCGAACGCATCGAAATGCGCCTGGGCCGCGTTGTCGACGTAGGTCGTGTCGATGCGGTTCTCGCCGTCGCCGACGAAGCGCAGGCGGCCGGCTTTCGCGCGTTCGACCAGGCGCGGCAGCAGTTGGTTGTCGCCCACGCCCCAGATCAGGCGCGGTCGCAATGCGATGGTGGCAAGTGCGACGTCGTTGGCGGCGATCACGGCCTTCTCCGCGATCTGCTTGGTCGCCGCATACGGTGCCTTGAGGTGTTCGCCGTAGGGCACGGTCTCGGCCGTGCCGCCTTCGACGGGGTGGGTCTTGCGGTGGGTGACGCTTGGCGTGGAGGTGTACACCAGCCGTGCGATGCCGTGGTGGCGACAGGCGTCGATGACGTTCTGCGTGCCGACGACGTTGGCCAGGTGGTAGCTGTCGTAACTGCCCCACGCACCGGCCTTGGCGGCGTTGTGGAAGACGGCCTCGCAGCCGGCGGCCGCGGCGATCACCGCGTCACGCTGTGCGAGGTCGCCCTGCACCTGCGCCACGCCCAGGCGCTCGAGCGCGTCATAGCGGCCGCGGTTGAAGCTGACGACCTCGTGCCCGCGTTCGCGCAGGCCCCGGCACAGTGCCTGCCCGAGAAAGCCGCCACCGCCGGTCACCAGGATCTTCATCGGTCGTCCCCTTCTACGAAGGCGACACGATAGCGGGGCGAAGTGCGGCTATCAAAAGCGGCCTCGCATTCCGCCTTTCCCGCTTGCGGCGATCGCAGGGGCGTGCAAGGCCTCACGCGGCCCGGACGCGTCCGGCGGCCCAGACGGCGAGCTTCTCGCGACCGATCTTGGCGTTGTGGCGGATATCGACCGGGAACCTGGGATGGACGAGGAAGGTGTCGATGCGCGCGGTGTGCGGATGTCGTGCGCCGATCGCACGCAGCTCGCGTTCGATGCGTGCCCACTGCGACGCGTCCACACCGATGGCGAGTTCCACGCACAACACCGGTCGCTGCGATCCCATCGCGCCGACACCGACCACCGCGGTGCGGCGCACGTCGCCGTGCGTGTTGAACACCGGCTCGACCTGCTCGGTGTACATCGGGCCCTGCGCGGTTTCCACCCGATGCGACTTGCGCCCGCAGAACCACAGCCGGCCTTCGCCATCGAGATAGCCGACATCGCCCATGCGGTGCACGATTCGTTCGCTGCCGTCGGGAAGGAACTCGCGGACCTTCGCCAACTTCGTCTGCGCGTCGCGGTTGAAGTACGCGTCGGTCACGGTGGGGCCGGCGACGGTGATCTCGCCGACCGCGCCCTCTTCCATCGGTTGCGCGTCGTCCCACTGCGCGATGGCCGTGTCGGTTATCGCGATGATGCGCACCTCGTTCGGCGCGACCGCACGGCCGACGCAGGTGCCCGCGCCGCTCTCGGTGGCCACGCGCGTGGCTTGCAGCTCACGGCTTTCGATCACCGCCACGGGCAGGCATTCGGTGGCGCCGTAGGGCGTCCAGAAGCCGGCGTCGTCGGGCAGCAGCTCGCGCATCTTCGCCACCACGTCCGCCGGTACCGGCGCGCCGGCCGAGGTCACGCGTTTCACCGTCGGCAAAGGCGCACCAAAGTTCGCCAGGACCGCCATCAGCGCGGGAGAACCGAACAGCTGGTCCACGCCGAAGCGCGCGATCGCGTCGTGCAGCTTGCGCGGATCCGCCAACGCGGGCTTGGTTGGGTCCATGTCGGGAATGATCGAGGTGAGCCCGAGCGCCGGATCGAACAACGCGAACGGAGGAAACGTCGGCAGATCGACGCCGCCGGATTCGATGCGCAGCGCGTCGCGCAACATCGCGATCTGCGCGACGAAGTGGCGGTGACGGTAGACCACGCCCTTCGGCACGCCCGTCGAACCGCTGGTGAAAAGGATGGCGGCGACATCGTCGGGTTGCGTTGCGGCCAGCTGCGACGCGGCGTCCGCACCGTCGCGCTCGACCTGCGCCAACGTCGCATCGGCGAGCCACGCGCGCGCGCCGGTGGTGATTCGGATTCTTGCCGAGCCAGCCCAGCGCAGCAGCGTGCGCGCGAGGTGCGCCAACGGAATGCCGATGAACGCTTCCGGTTGCGCTTCGTCCAGGCATTGCTTCAGCGCGCGCTTGTCGATGCCCGGATCGACCAGAACCGGAACCGCGCCCGCCTTGAACAGCGCGAACATCAGCAGGAAGAACTCCGGCGAGGGCCGCACCATCACCACCGTACGCGTGCCCCGGGCGATGCCGCGCCGCGCCAGTCCGGCGGCGATGGCATCGCTACGGGTGTCGAGTTCGCGGTAGGTCAGGGTGAGGTCGAACCGGGCCAGGCCCTCCGGGCCACGCGTGCCGGGGCAGCGCATGGCGATGCGGTCGGGGAAGCGGGCGGCCAATTCAGGCAGGGTGGCGGCGATGTTGCACAGGTTGGTCATGCGTTCATTTTCGCCTGAACCGCGCCGCGCTTGCGTCGGCCCGCTTGCGTCGGGCACGGGAAGCCTCAGAATTCGGCACCCGGCCGACGTTCGCCGGAAGCGACGGTCCTTCCATGCAACACCCCTGCCTCAGCTGCGGCGCCTGCTGCGCCTTCTTCCGCGTGAGTTTCCACTGGTCCGAGGCCGATCCGGCGCTCGGCGGGCAGGTGCCGTTCGAGCTCACCGAGTCGTTGCGCACGCACGAACGCGCGATGCGCGGCACCTCGCAATCGAACCCGCGCTGCGTCGCGTTGGACGCCGACATCGGCCGCTACAGCCGATGCACGATCCACGAGCGGCGTCCGTCGGTATGCGCGCTGGTGCCCGCCTCGTGGGAGTTCGGCGCGGCAAGCGCGCAGTGCGATAAGGCCCGGCTGGCGCATGGGCTGCCGGTACTGACGCCCGACGACTGGACGGGCGTGCGCGAAGACGAGAAGAATCCGTTGCCGGAGGTTTGACGCTTCGCAGGCGTCATCGCCGCGAAGGCGGGGATCCACGTCTGCGTGCGTCAGGCTCGACGAAACCGTGATGCGTTGGATCCATGGGTTCCCGCCTTCGCGGGACGGCGACTAGCTGGGCCCTGCGGCCTCAGAGCGGATGCGCATCCAGGAAGGCGCGGATACGCGGCACCAGCACGGCGGCCTTGTCTTCCAGCACGTAATGCCCGGCATCCTCGAACGCTTGCACCTGCGCCTGCGGCAGCGCGTCGGTGAAACCCTTGAGGAAATGCTTGTCGAAGACGAAATCGCGCAGGCCCCAGCCGATGAACGCCGGACGGTCGGCGTACTCGGGCAGCTTGCGGCCCATCGCCTGCACCAGTGGCCAGGCGGGATCGCCCTCGCCCAGCGGGATGTCCTGCACGAAGCGCGAGGTCGCGATGCGGTTCGCCCACGAGTCGTAGGGCGCGACGTAGGCGCGGCGCACATCGGCCGGCATCTTCGTCTCCACGCCGACGAACGAAGCCACCGACGAGAACGCGTTGAGGCCGCGGATCAACCAGGTGCCCAACGCAAGGTCGCGGCCCAGCACCAGCGACTTCGGCAGCGGCTTGCTGGCCGGCAGCGGGAACGAGCCGGTATTGGTGATGACCAGTCGGCGGATGCGTGCGGAGTGCTTCAACCCCCAGCCGAACCCGATGCCGCCACCCCAGTCGTGCACGGCGAGCGTGACATCACCGGTGATGCCCAGGTGTTCGAGCAGCGCTTCGACATCGTCGATGCGCGATTGCAGCGTATAGCGGTAACGGTCGTCGCCCGGCTTGTCCGACAGGCCCATGCCGACGTGGTCGGGCGCGATGCAGCGGTACGCCTTTCCCCGCGCCGGATCGCTCAGCTCGCCCACCAGCTTGCGCCAGTAGAAGCTCCACGACGGATTGCCGTGCAACATCACCACGACCTCGGCCTCGCGCGGACCTTCGTCGAGATAGCTCATCGCGATGCCCGGACGCACGTCGAAACGCTTCGGCGTGAAGGGATAGTCGGGGAGCGGCAGGGTCACGGTCATGGATTTCGAATGCGTTTGCGTGGGTTCTTCGTCATCCCCGCAAACGCGCGAATGACGAGCGGGCATCGAGTCTCACAAAAAACCCGGCGCGCGGCCGGGTTCTTCGCTTTGGCGCGAGCGCCGCTTACCAGACCACTTCGGCCATCGAGCAGTTGAGTCCCGAGCCGATGCCCAGCAGCGCCACGCGCGTGCCCTTCTTCAGGCGACCGCCCTCGCGCAGCTTGCTCAGCACGATCGGCACCGACGCCGGGCCGATGTTGCCGTGCTCGCCGAAGATGGTCAGCACCTTCTTCGGGTCGATGCGGAACGCCTTGAGGAAGGCCTTGGTGTGCGCCTTGCTGACCTGATGGATGACGAACTCGTCGAGTTCCTCCACCACCCAGCCCAGCGCGGCGCGCGCGGCGGTGAAGGTCTTCTGGCCGAGCTTGAGGCCTTCGATCAGCAGCATGCGGCCGTCGGCGATCATGCGGTCGTGGACGAGGTCGCCGCGGCAAAGCTGGTTCCACTCGGTGGCCGAGCGGGTGACGCTGCCGCGGTAGCGCGGCGCGCCGGGCGCCAGTTCGCTGCGCGCCAGCACCATCGCCGCGGCACCGCTGCCGAGCGTCAACGTGGCCATCTCGTCGCGGAACTGTTCTTCCGTGACGTCGTCGCGGCTGAGGCGGTCGAGCGTCTTCTCGTAAGCCAGGTCGGCGGTCTCGCCGTTGACGACCAGCGCGTAGTCGATCTCGCCGCGCTCGATCATCCGGCTGGCGATGTCCATGCCGTTGAGGAACGCCAGGCATGCGTTGGCGACGTCGAAGTTCTGGCAAGTATCGGGCAGGCGCAGGTTGCCGGACACGATGGACGCCGTCGACGGCTCCAGGTAGTCGCGGCTGACCGAGGTGTTGACCAGCAGACCGATGCGATCGGCGTCGATACCGGCATCGGCCAGCGCCTTGACGCCGGCCAGGGTGGCGGCGTCGGAGGCCTTGACCTCGCCGTCCCACAAGCGGCGCTCGCGCACGCCAGCGACTTCCTCGAGCACGTTGTACTTGATGCCGAGTCGATCGAGCGTGGGCTTGAGTCGGGCGTGGATTTCTTCCGAGGTCAGCCGGCGAGGTGCATCGATATGGGCAAGACCGGCGATGGCAACGTGCTGGAACAACATGGGCGGCTGACCGATACGGAAAAGAACACGACATCTTAACGCTTAATACACCCCTCCAGCCATTCGGTGGCGAATGGTCGGGAGATCCGGCCGACGGGCGGCGGACGGGGTTCAGCGGTGTGACGAGTTGGCGGTAGCTGGCAGGCCCGGAAGCCCGGCATGGCCCCTTCCCCGACGGGAGAAGGGGCGTTTGTGTCAGCCGCCCAGCGGATAGGTCTGCGCGTTGCCGGCCCCCTTCGGCGCAGCGGGGACGGCCGCGCCGCGCCCGGCGCCGCAGCGCCAGGCGGAGAAGCGCTGCGAACCATTGAGCGGACTGCCCATCGGCTGCACGGTGTCGGCCTGCAGGCCGGCGGCCTCGTTGCGGGCGAGGGTTTCGAGTTCCTCACGCACGCGCAGTTGGTTGCGCTCGTAGAAGGCGACCTTGTCCTTGACCGTGACCTCGACCTCGCCCCGCTTCTCGCAACCGGCCGGCGGACCACTGCCGTCGATGACGCGCACCGACGAGCCGCCCGGCGCCATGTCCACCCAGGTGCAACCGCCAGCGGCCAGCGCCGCGACCATGACCATCCCCAACATCGACTTGCGCATCGTTACCCCGTGGCTCGTGCGGCGCGTGCGCCGCGCATGAATAGGACCGGCGCGATTGTCGCCGCGTCCGACCACGTTGTGAACGCCAGGGAGTGAACCGCGACTGAGGCTCCGGTCGCGGTTTGCCGATTCCGGCCGCCCAGTGCCCTGCTGTGCCGTCGTCAGGGCTTGGCCGGCAGCGCGTTGCCGTCGGCGTCCAGCACATGCACTTCACCGAGCTTCAGCGCGCGCACCGGCTTCTCGATCTGCTTGAGGTCGCCCACCACCACCCAGGTCAACGCCTTCGGATCGAGCGTCGCGGCGGCCGCCTTCACCTGCTCGGGTGTGAGCGCCTCGATCTGCGCCTTGCGCTGGAACACGTAGTCGTCGGGCCGGTCGTAACGCACGATGCCGCTGATCGCGCCCATCACCGCCGAGCCGGTCTCGAACGCGCCGGGCAGGCTGCGGATTTCGGTCGCCTGGATCTTGGCCACTTCCGCCGGTGCCGGCGGCGCCTTGCCGCTCGCGTAATCGGTGATTTCGCGCTGCAGTTCCCGCAGCGAATCGGCCGTCTTGTCGATCTGCACCGGCGCGAACGCCATCCACGGACGCTGGCCCAGCGCGTTGGCGGCAAAGCTGTAGGCGCCGTAGGCCCAGTGCTTGTCTTCGCGCAGGTTCATGTTGAGGCGCGAGGAGAACTCGCCGCCCAGCACCGAGTTGGCGATGTCGAATCGCACGGAGTCGGCGTCCTTCGTCGAAGGCACCACTTCACCGGCGAAGATGTTGGCCTGCACGGCGCCGGGTTGGTCGATGAGGAACACGCGCGTCTGCGTCGGGCGTTCGACCGCGCCGATCTGCGGGCGAGCCGGTGCGTCGCCAGTGGCCTTCCAGTCGCCCAGGTGCTTGTCGAGAAGCGGGACAATTTCCTTCAGGGTGGTATCGCCCACGACGATCAACGTGGCGTCCTGCGGCCGCACCCAGTCGCGGTGGAACGCGACCAGGTCCTCGCGGGTGAGGGAGGCGATCGAGCTTTCCGTGCCGCTGCCGCTGAACGGCATGGCATAGGCATGGCCCTCGCCGTACAGCAGCGGTGGCAGCACGCGCAGCGCGGCGCCGTTGGGGCGGGCCTTCTCCTGCTTGATGCCCGCGACCCAGGTCGCCTTCACGCGGTCGATTTCCTTCTGGTCGAAGCGCGGCTCGCGCAGCATCTTCGCGAAAAGCGCGACGGAGGGGTCGAGGTTCTGCTTCAACGCCGAGAGGTAGGCCTTGCCGCCGTCCAGCGACGCGCCCGCGCCGAGATTGGCGCCCAGCGATTCGGCGCGATCGCCGAAGGCCAGCGCGTCCAGTTCGCCCGCGCCTTCGTCCATCATGCCCATCGCGAAGCTGGAGGTGCCCAGCTTGCGGCCCTGGTCGGCGCTGAAACCGCCGGTGAACTCGTAGCTCATCTGCACGACGGGAATGTCGTGGCGTTCGGCGAGAATCACGGTGGTGCCGTTCTTCAGGGTGGCGCGCTGCAACGAAGGGAACTTCAAGTCCGGGAAACTTTTGGTCTGCGGCAACCCGAGTGATCGATCGACCGTGGCGGGCGTGGTCTTGTACTTCGGATCAACCGGCGGCAGGGCCAGCGAGGCCGGCGTGACGGACGGATCCTCGGCCACGACGGTGCGCTCGCCCGGCACCACGACCAGCGTGTGGCTGCCCTTGGTCAACCATGCATTGCCGACGTTGCGGATATCGGCCGCGCTGGCGGTGTCGATGATCTTGAGGCTGTCGCGGAAGCAGCCGGGGTCGCCGGTGTAGACCGTGCACTCGGCCAGCGCGTCTGCCTTGCCACCGGATCCACCCACGCGCTCGATCCCGCGCACGAATCCGCCCTTGAACACGGTACGCGCCTGTTCGAGTTCGGCCTTGGTGGGCCCGTCCTTGAGGAGCTTCTGCAACTCCTCCTCGATGATGGCTTCGACCTTCGCCGGGTCCACGCCCTGCTTCACGTCCGCGGTGATGACGAAGTTGGAGCTGAGCTGCATGGCGTACGCCGAGGCGGCGACATTGTCGACCAGCTTGTCCTGGTGCAGCAGGCGCTTGTCCAGGCGCGAGGACTTGCTGCCGCCCAGCACCTGGGCGAAGAGCTGCAGCTTGTCGAGGTCCGGCGTGCCGACCTGGGCGACATTCCACACGCGGTGGATGCGCGCCTGCGGAACCTTGTCGGTCATGGTGGTACGCGAGGACTGCGCGAGCGGCGCGACGTCGACCGTCGGCTGCGCCATCGTCGGCGTGGCGGGGATGTCGCCGAAGAAGCGCGTCACCTTCTCCTTCGCGGTCGCCACGTCGATATCGCCGGCGAGCACCAGCACGGCGTTGTTCGGGCCGTACCAGGTGCGGAACCAGCCCTTCACGTCCTCGAGCGAGGCGGCGTCCAGATCGGCCATCGAGCCGATGGTGCTGTGATGGTAGGGATGGGTCTTGGTGTACATCGCCTTGCCCAGCGCGTCCCAGACCTGGCCGTAGGGCTGGTTCTCGCCCTCGCGCTTCTCGTTCTGGACGACGCCGCGCTGCTCGTCGAGCGTCTTCTGGTCGATCGCGCCGACCAGGTGGCCCATGCGGTCGGACTCCATCCACAGCGCCATGTCGAGCGCGGTGGTGGGGACGTTCTGGAAGTAATTGGTGCGGTCGGAGTTGGTCGTGCCATTCATGTCGGTCGCGCCGACGAGCTCGAAGGGCTCGAAGTACTCGCCCTTGTGGTTCTCCGAACCGTTGAACATCAGGTGCTCGAACAGATGCGCGAAGCCGGTGCGTCCGGCCGGTTCGTCCTTGCTGCCGACGTGGTACCACAGGTTTACCGCGACGATCGGCGCCTTGCGGTCGGTGTGGACCACCACGCGCAGTCCGTTGGGAAGGGTGAATTCCTCATACGGAATGTCGATCGCCGCCTTGGGCGCGGCCAACGCGGCCACCGGCGCGAGCGCGGCGGCGCCGCCGAACGTGGCGGCCAGAGCGAGGGCGAGCGCGGCGATGCGCGGGCGGGACAAAGCGGACATGGCGGACTCCTTGGTTCCAACAGGCATCCTAGCCGCCGGCCATGAACGTCGGCACTAGGCCACAAGTCCCATCGGGACTAAGACTTTTGGCCCTCAGCGCGTCGGACCGCTCACACGGTCGTGCCTACACTGGCCGCCCGCCACGCCGGAGCCCCGCGATGACCCCTGCCCGACACCCGCCGCGCCGCACCCTGGTGACCGGCGCCAACCGCGGTCTGGGCCTGGAGTTCGTCCGCCAGTTGCTCGCCCACGGCGACCACGTCGTCGCCACCTGCCGTCAGCCCGGCCGTGCGAATGCGCTCAACCAACTGGTCGGCGAGCATCCCGGCCGTCTGCACGTCCTGCCGCTGGACGTGGCCGAGCCCAAGACCCATGCCGAGCTCGCCCGCGAACTGTCGCTGGTCATCGACGGGATCGACCTGCTGATCAACAACGCCGGGGTGCTCCACTCCGGCGAGCGCTTCGGCCACGTGCCGCCGGCGAACTTCGAGGACAGCTTCCGCATCAACGCCACCGGCCCCTTCCTTCTGACCGAGACCTTGGCCGAGCGGCTGAGCGACCACGCAAAGGTCGCGAATCTTTCGTCCCGGATGGGGTCGATCGCGGAACTGGAGGCGTACCGCTCGCCCAGCTACAGCATGTCGAAAGCGGCGCAGAACATGGCCACGGCCCTGCTCGCGAAGGCGTTCGCCGAGCGCGGCATCGTCGTTCTGGCGCTGCATCCGGACTGGGTGAAGACCGACATGGGCGGCAAGGAGGCGCGCATTACGCCCGAGCAGTCCGTCGCCGGCCTGCTGAACGTGATCGATGCGGCCACGATCGCCGACAGTGGCCGCTTCCTCGACTGGAGGGGGCAGACGGTCGCGTGGTGACGCCGACCCGCGTGGCGGCGATCATGCGCGCATGTTCGACGTCATCCTCTTCCAGCCGGAAATCCCGCCCAACACGGGCAACGTGATCCGCCTGTGCGCCAACACCGGGGCGCGGCTGCACCTGATCAGGCCCCTGGGCTTCACGCTCGAGGACAAGCAGCTCAAGCGAGCCGGCCTGGACTACCACGAGTACGCGGCGCTGCACGTGCACGACGACCTGTCCGCCGCGTTGGCGATCATCACCGCCGCCAACGGCAAGCCGCCGCGATTGTTCGCGCTGAGCACGCGCGGCACGGTGCGCTTCGACACGCCGCGCTACGAGGCCGGCGATGCGTTCCTGTTCGGCCCGGAGACGCGCGGCCTGCCGGCGGACGTGCTGGAAAGCGTGCCTGCCGCGCAGCGCCTGCGCCTGCCGATGCGCCCGGAGAACCGCAGCCTCAATCTCTCCAACGCGGTGGCGGTGGTGGTGTTCGAGGCATGGCGGCAGATGGGGTTCCAAGGAAGCGCCTGACGACCTCGCCGGCTAGCCGACCCGCTTCGTGGGCTCGTCATCCCGGCGAAGGCCGGGATTCAGGCCTTCCCATCCGCTCGCCCGAGCCCGCTTTTCCATCAGACGCTGCGGGCCTGGATCCCGGCCTTCGCCGGGATGACGGTCCCTTCAACCCCTGCGGGTAGCGATCTCAACCTTCGGCGCTCTTCACCGGCTTGGCATCACTCGCAACCGCACCTTGCGGCGCATGCAGATAATCCAGCGTCACCTGCAACAGCGCCCGCAAGCCCAGGTCCAGCGCCGATTCGTCCAGTGCGAATTTCGGTGAGTGATTGCTGGGTGCGGTCACCGGATCGATGCCCTTCGCCGTGGCGCCGACGAAGAAGAACATCGACGGCACTTCCTTGGCGTAGAACGAGAAATCCTCCGCGCCCATCTGCAACGGCGGCTCGATCACGTTGGCGGCGCCGGCCACGGCCTGCAGGCTCGGGATCATGCGCGCGGTCAGCGCCGGATCGTTCACGGTCACCGGGTTGCCCTCGCTGTCGGGCACGCTCGCTACCGCGGTGGCGCCATTGGCGGCGCTGACGTGCTCGGCGACGTTCTTCAGGTCGCCGAAGATGCGCTGGCGCATGCCCTCGTCGAACGTGCGGATCGTGCCGACCAGCTCGACCTCGTCGGGAATGATGTTGTAGCGGATGCCGCCCTTGATCGCGCCGAAACTCACTACCGCCGGCAGCTTGGCGATGTCGGTGCGTCGGCTGACTATGGTCTGCGTGGTGCCGATCACGTCGGCCGCGGCGACGATGGGATCGATGCCGCCCCACGGACGCGAGCCGTGCGTCTGGCGGCCTTTCACCTTGATGGTGAACTTGTCCGACGCGGCCATCAGCGGTCCCTGGCGCACGCCGATCTGGCCGACCGGCAGCGTCGAAAACACATGCAGGCCGAACATCGCGTCGGGTTTGAAGTCCTTGAACAGGCCCTCGGCCAGCATCAGCGACGCACCGCCTTCCTCACCGTCCGGCGCGCCTTCTTCCGAGGGCTGGAAGACCAGCATCACCGAACCGGGCAGGTCGGCCTTCATCTTCACCAGCGCGTCGGCGATGCCGAGCAGGATGCCGGTGTGCGCGTCGTGCCCGCAGGCGTGCATGACGCCGACGGTCTCGCCACGAAAGGTAGCCGTCGCCCTCGACGCGAACGGCACGTCCACTTGTTCGGTCACCGGCAGCGCGTCCATGTCGGCGCGCAACGCGACGCGCGGACCGGGCTTGCCGCCCTGGATGATCGCGACCACGCCGTGATGGGCAATGCCGACCTTGGGCTTCAGGCCGAGCGCGCGCAGGTGCTCGGCGACCTTCGCCGCGGTGCGCTCCTCGCGATTGGACAGTTCCGGATGCTGGTGGAAATCGCGGCGCCAGGCGACGACCTTCTGCTGCACGGATTTCGCGGCGGCGGCGACTTCGGGCCGCTCGGACGGAGCGGCCTGCGCGTGGGCGAACAAAGGCGTGGCAAGCAGTGCGCTGCTCAGCAGCGCGGGCATCAGGCGCATCGACGAATCTCCCCGGGGTGATCCGTCGATCCTATCCGAATCGGGCTTGCGGAACCGGGCCGCAAGCCGCCACCGGGCTACTCGATCACGGCGCCGCGTGGAGGTAGTCCAGCGCCACCTGCAACGTCGCGCGCACGCCGACATCGAGCGCATCCTCGTCGAGCAGGAACTGCGGCGAATGGTTGATCGGCGCCTTCGCCGGATCGATGCCTGGCGACGTCGAGCCGACGAAGAAGTACACGCCCGGCACGGTGTTGGCGAACTGCGCGAAATCTTCCGCCACCGTCTGCAGCGGCATCTCGATCACATTGGCCTCGCCCACCGCGCGCTGCAGCGACGGACGCACGCGCGCGGTCAGCGCCGGATCGTTGACCGTGGCCGGCGCGTTGGCGGCGACATCCAGCTTGGCTGTCGCGCCGCTGGCGTGCGCGAAATCCTCGGCGGTCCTGCGAAAGCGCGTGATGATGTCCTCGCGCTGTTTCGCGTCGAAGGTGCGCAGCGTGCCAACCATCCGCGCTTCCTCGGGAATGATGTTGAAGCGCACGCCGGCATTGAACTGGCCCGCCGTCAGCACCGCGGGCGTCGCGGCGATGTTCACCTGGCGCGCGATCAGACTCTGCGTGCCGAGCAGGATCTGCGCGGCGACGGTGATGGGATCCACGCCGTCCCATGGCCGCGAGCCATGCGTCTGCTGGCCGCGCACGGTCAGGCTCCATTCGTCGGCAGCGGCGAGCATCGGCCCGCTGCGCACGCCGACCTGGCCGACCGGCAACCCGGCCCACACGTGCAGGCCGAACACCGCGTCGGGCTTGAAGTCGCGGAACACGCCTTCGTCGAGCATGAGCTTGGCGCCGAAGGTTTCGCCGGGATTCGGCGGGCCTTCTTCCGAGGGCTGGAAGACGAACATCACCTCGCCCGGCAACGTCGCCTTCTGCGCGGCGAGTGCGGTCGCCACGCCGAGCAGGATCGCCACGTGCGCGTCGTGTCCGCAGGCGTGCATGACGCCGACGTCCTGGCCGCGATAGGTGGTCTTCACCTTCGAGGCGAACGGCAGGCCGGTCTGTTCGGTGACGGGCAGGGCATCCATGTCGGCGCGCAAGGCGATGCGCGGGCCGGGCTTGCCACCTTTGAGTACCGCCACGACGCCGGTGTGGGCGACACCGGTGCGCACCTGGAGGCCGAGTTTGCGCAGCTGGTCCGCCACGAGCTTCGCCGTGCGCACCTCGTTGTTGCCCAGTTCCGGATGCTGGTGGATGTCGCGGCGCCAGGCGACGACGTCCTTCTGCACGGCATGTGCTGCGCCGGCGACGTCCGGGCGCGCGTCGGTGGACTGGGCAAAGGCCGGCGCGGCCAGCAGGGAGGCGGTCAGGAAGGCAAGAAGGTTCGGACGCATGGTGGACGCGATCTGAGGGAATGCGCCGATCCTAGCGGTTGCGGATGATGGCGACGATGCCTGATGTGGCCTCGCGTGGCGCGGTCGGCATTAGCGACATGCGCGAACGTCATATGCCCGCATGCATGCCGTCATCCCGTCCTCGTCATCCCAACCCGTCCCGTCATCCCACCCCATCCCGTCATCCCAGCGAAAGCTGGGGTCCATCTTGATCTTCGATTCGGCGACCCGTGCCGCCATTACTCCGCGACCCTCACCCCAACCCTCTCCCGGGGGGAGAGGGTTAAAGCCGCACCTCAGTCCTTCTTCGCCTTGGCGAACGCCGCGGCGAGTGCGTTGTTCATCGGCGGCGGCGTGTTGGCGCGTGCGGCGTTGAAGCCACCGCCGCGTGCATCGCGACCACCGTCGCGTCCGCGCGGCGCGGTGTTGCGCGCGTCGCGTTCATCGCGGCCCGGGCGCGGCGCCGGCGCGGTGTCGTCGAGGCGGCGCGTCAGCGCGATGCGCTTGCGCGCCACGTCGACCTCCAGCACCTTCACCTTGACGATGTCGCCCGCCTTCACCACTTCGCGCGGATCCTTCACGTACTTGTCCGACAGCGCGGAAATGTGGATCAACCCGTCCTGGTGCACGCCGATGTCGACGAACGCACCGAAAGCCGCGACGTTGCTCACCACGCCTTCCAGGATCATGCCTTCGCGCAGGTCCTTGATGTCCTCGACGCCATCGGCGAAGCGCGCGGCCTTGAACTCCGGGCGCGGGTCGCGGCCCGGCTTTTCGAGCTCCTTGATGATGTCGCGCACGGTCGGCACGCCGAAGCGTTCGTCGGTGAACTGCTCGGCCTTCAGGCCGCGCAGCATCGAGGCATCGCCGATGAGCTGCTTCACCTCACGCCCGCACTGCTTGAGGATGCGTTCCACCACCGGATACGCCTCGGGATGCACCGACGAGGCATCCAGCGGCTGCTCGCCGTCGGCGATGCGCAGGAAGCCGGCACACTGCTCGAACGTCTTGTCGCCCAGACGCGGCACTTTCAGCAGTTCCTTGCGGCTCTTGAACGCGCCGTTCGCATCGCGGTACACGACGATGTTCTCGGCCACCGTGGACGACAGGCCCGACACGCGCGTGAGCAGCGCGGCCGAGGCGGTGTTCACGTCCACGCCGACAGCGTTCACGCAGTCCTCGACCTTCGCGTCCAGCGCGCGCGCCAGCTTGAACTGGTCCACGTCGTGCTGGTATTGGCCGACGCCAATGGCCTTGGGCTCGATCTTCACCAGCTCCGCCAGCGGATCCTGCAGTCGCCGCGCGATCGAGACGGCGCCACGGATCGACACATCGAGATTCGGGAACTCCTTCGCCGCGAACTCCGACGCCGAATACACCGACGCGCCCGCCTCGCTGACGACGACCTTCTGCATCTTGGACTCGGGCGCGAGCTTGATGAGGTCGCCGGCGAGCTTGTCGGTCTCGCGGCTCGCGGTGCCGTTGCCGATGGCGATCAGTTCCACCGAATGCTTCGCGCACAGCGCGCGCAGCACCATTAGCGACTGGTCCCACTGGCGCTTGGGTTCGTGCGGGTAGACCGTCGCGGTATCGACGAGCTTGCCGGTGCGGTCGACCACTGCGACCTTCACACCGGTGCGCAGACCCGGGTCCAGGCCGAGCACCGCCTTCGGTCCGGCCGGCGCGGCCAGCATCAGGTCCTTGAGGTTGTCGCCGAACACGTCGATGGCTTCGGCCTCGGCTTTCTCGCGCGCCTGTGCGAACAGGTCGAGCGTGAGGTGCAGGTGCAGCTTGGCCTTCCACGTCAGGCGGCAGCAGTCGAGCAACCATTTGTCGCCCGCGCGGCCCTGCGCCTTGATACCCGCGCGCAACGCGACACGGCCTTCGGCAAGCAAGTGACCGGCATCGGCGTCGGTGCCCGGATCCAGGTCGAGGAACAGGAACTCCTCGCGACGGCCGCGGAACATCGCGAGCAGACGGTGCGAGGGAATCTTCGCCAGCGCTTCGGCGTGGTCGAAGTAGTCGCGGAACTTCTCGCCGGCCGCTTCCTTTCCTTCGGACACGCGCGCGCGGATCACGCCCACTTCGTTCAACCAGGTGCGCAGTTCGCCGACGAGCGCGGCGTCTTCGCCCCAGCGTTCCATGAGGATCGCGCGTGCGCCGTCGAGCGCCGCCTTCACGTCCGCCACGCCCTTCTCGGCGTCGACGAAACCGGCCGCGAACTCCTCCGGCGCGAGCGTCGGATCGCCCAGCAGGCCATCGGCGAGCGGCTCCAGTTCGGCTTCGCGGGCGATCTGCGCACGCGTGCGGCGCTTGGGCTTGTACGGCAGGTACAGGTCTTCCAGGCGCGCCTTGCTATCGGCGGTTTCGATGTCGGCGCGCAGCGCGTCGGTCATCTTGCCTTGTTCTTCGATGCTGGCCAGCACCGCGGCGCGGCGGTCTTCCAGCTCGCGCAGGTAGGTCAGGCGCGTTTCCAGATTGCGCAGCTGCGTGTCGTCCAGGCCACCGGTGACTTCCTTTCGGTAGCGCGCGATGAACGGAACGGTCGCGCCTTCGTCGAGCAGCGCGATGGCGGCCTGCGCCTGCTGCGGCTGTGCGGCGATTTCCTCGGCGATGAGGCGGGCGATCTTTGCGGCGACTTGCTTGAGGTCCTGCATTGCTTCCAATCGTGAAGCCCCGGAACCGGGGAGAACGGCGATTGTCGCAATGCCGGCGTGGCAGCGGTACCCGTTGACAGCGGGCGAACGACACCGGCTGGAATCTCGGATTAGTCTTATACCCAAGGCGCCGGCGCGCTGTTCATCTGTGAGGCGACTTAGCGTCGACAGGACGTCGCCATGCACGGCTCCAGCCCCACTCCGATATCGCCGATCTCGTTGAATGGGTACGCCGTCGCCGTCGCGTTGGCCGCGGCACTGTTGGCGCTGTTGATGGGGCTGTTGGCTGCCACGCTGACCGGTCCGCAGCGAGAAGTAGCCCGGGCCCTCGATGGCTGGAACCTGCTGCTCGCGGGCAACCTGCGAACGGTGTTGGCTTTCTCGATGCCATTGGCGGGGTGGCTGGCGGCCGTAGCCGCGTACTTGCAGTTCGCCCCAGCAGGCGTCCTCGCGCGTGCCGCGCTGATGGACACGCATCGTCCAACCGAGGCGACTGCGCTTCCAGCGGAGCCCCTGCGGGAACAGTCGGAACTCCCGAAGCCAGCACAGATCCGCCGACCGTTCCACGACGCTTTGCGCGAGGACTGGGTTGACCTGACATCGTCGCGGCGCTCTCTACCCACTGGTTTACAAGCCGGGAGTACAAACACAGGCAAAGAGGTTGACGAGATGCTGAAACACCAGATGGCGGTGATGGCGCTGGCTACGGCGGGGAGCTTGGCTGCATGCGACTTCGCGAAGAAGTCGCCGCAATCGACCGCGCGGACGACGGCGATGGAACGACCTTCAGATCAGCGTACACCACCAAAGCTAGAAGGTTGGACAGCCACCGCGCCATCTACAGAAGGCCTGCACGGACAAACAGTCAACGCCTTCGAGGAAGCGGGGCGGATCCTTTTTCAGTGCGCCACCGAGGATGGCAAGGAAATCCTGCTTCGCGACAGGAGAAGGGTCATCGACTATTCATTCGGCAGGCCGGGCCAAACGCCTGAGCTGTCCCTTTCGGTACCGCGAGCTGAGGCCACAACCTACCAATGGCAAGGCATGGGTCGCTGGATCACGTACTCCGTCACCGTTCCAATCGGAACAACCAAGTACACCGTGTTCACGAGTGCAGATCGCATTGATGATGCCCATCAACTTGATGCTGGCGTGGTCGTCCACGTCGGCAACGATGAGATAGCCCGCGTGCGTTGCATTGAGCCCATCAGACATGAACTGGAAGGAGTCGATCTGAAGCAGATCGATTAGTCGTCTATCAGGCCCGTCTTCGGATCTCACAGCCACATCGCCACAAGCAGCGTGCCCAATGCCAAGCCATCGAGAATTTCTGCTACTCAGAGCCTACCAAGCCGGCATCAGCGACCCTAGGGAACTGGCAATTTTTATGGGCAAATGGAAGTGGAATCCGGTGGATTCGCCAGCCTCCGCGAAGATTTGAACTACAGCGGTGCCAGGCTACTTCAGGTCTTCCCGGGGCGTAACGGCATCGATTCGGTGCAGGAGGCTAACGAAATCGCACGGAGCGGCCCGGAGTCCGTTGCCAATGCCATCTATGGCGGTGACTGGGGGCGTCGCAGACTGGGCAACACCGAGCTGGGCGATGGGTGGAGCTTCCACGGCCGCGGATATGTGCAACTGACGGGGCGCAGCAACTTCGCAAGAGCTACCGAGCTTGAATTGATCTGGTTGGCAACCCAGAAATGGCAGCCAATCCGGAAACCGCCGCCGATATTGCTGTCCACTACTGGAACAGCCGAGTGGTCGCGCGCGGGCATCAACTTGACGTCGCTGCGGCCACCAATGACATCAATGGTGGCGACAACCACCTGCCCGAGCGCAGAGCCGCTATTGCACGATGGGAGCGCACGCTCACTGCCGATGTAGTAGCCGGCCTAGCGCGAGGTGTGGTCTTGCTGCCGTCCGTGCGACAGCGCAATGGCAGCGATCCATGCGTGGCACGCGCTCAGGAGAACCTCAACAAACTCGACATCCCCGACGCCGAGGGCCGCCCGCTCACCGCCGACGGCAATCTCGGTCCGCGAACCCAACATGCCATCGAAGCCTTCCTGCGGCAGCACGGGATGCCAGTGGATGGCAAGGCGACGCCGCAGTTGTTGGCGGCAACACAGATTGCGGTTTCGGTGACCGATGCGCTGCACAACACCCAGCAGTTCGGCCAACAGTACGGAGTGCAACCCAATACGCCGCCGGGGTGGGATGGCGTGCCGCGTGTGGCGCAGGGGCAACCCGCGCGCGCACTCCGCACCGCCGAGCGCATTGCCGACACCAACGCGCAGTTCGATGGCGTGCGCTCGCGCGTGGATTCGACGGAGGAGATGCAATCGGAACGACGCGCCCGCGCTCCGGTCGCGACGACGGCGACGGCGTGCGAACTCGATCGCGATTCCGTTGCTGAGCTGCAGCGGGATCTCAACCGCCTGGGCTTCACCGATCCGCGCGGAAGGCCGCTAGCCGACGATGGCCATCACGGACCCAACACGCAGGCGGCGGTGATGGCCTTCCAGCGTGAGCAGGGGCTGGCGGCCACCGGCGTTGCCGACCCGACCACCCTGAGCGCGATGAACGCGCATGTGATCGTCGCCAGCCTGCAGCAACAACGGGATGCGCGCGATGCCCAGGACGCAATCCAGCGGCAGGCACAGGCGTTCGACGCGCAGCAGTCCGAGCCCAAGTTGCACAGAAACGATCCGATGAATCGCGAGTCCGCCATGATCCACGCGACGCGGCTTCCGCACGCCAATGACTTCGCCGGACTGCGCGGCACCTACACGCCGCCATCGACCGGCCAGCTTGCCGTCGAGCAGAACCGTCCGTCCGTGCCGGGCCGTGACGTCGATGCCATTGACCACAAAAGCGTGCGCCATGGCGAACGCGGCCTGGTCGGTTTCGATGCTGCACGTGGTGCGGCCATGCCGCCGGAAGCATCTCGCGACGCACGCGATCCCCAGCACCCCGACCATGCCTTCTATCGCGCCATCGCCGACAAACTGCCCGCCGCCTACGCACAAGGCGCGCTTGTCGCGCCGGGGCCGGAAGCGCAGGAACGCGTGGCCGCCAGCCTGGGCGCGCAAGCGCGTTCGCACGGATTCGTCCGGGCCGACCACGTTGTGATCGGAGGTGGCGAGCACGGCAGCGTCTTCGTCGTGCAGGGTCGGCTGGACGACCCCGCTCATCTACGCACGCACCTGCCACTGCAGGAGGCACAGCGCGCGCCGCAGCAGGAATCGTTCCAGCAGTTGCAACAGGCCAGCCAGCAGTTCGCCATCGATCAGCGAGCCCAACACGAGCGGGCGCAGAAACGCTCGCACGGGTCTGGAATGTCAATGTAGGGGCGCTGCGCCCGATGTTGATTACTGCGGCGGCGCCAGCAGTTCCTGCGCGTCGAGGAATCCGTCGCGGTTGCGGTCCTGCCGCGCGAAGCGGTCGGCCAGGGTTTGCCGGTGGTCGGCCAGGCTGACCGGATTGCCGCGACCGCCCGGCAACTCGTTCGTCGACAACACTCCGTCGCCGTTGCTGTCCATGCGCGCGAACGCGTAACTCAACCACGCCTGGTATTCGACCAGCGACACGCGACCGTCGCGATCTGCGTCCATGCGCGTGACGTAATCGGTGCTGGCTTCGACCGCGGGAGGATCGACGCTCGGCGGTTCGGGCGCGGTCCGTTCGGCCGGAGCCGGGTTCGGCGCGGCGCTGGACAGCCGCATCGGGATCGATTGCGCGCTGGCGCTGCCGGCGCTGGCCAGCGCGATGCACAACAAAAAGCCCGCGCGTTGCGGCGCGGGCTTTTTCGTAGAGGCGCGATCCTTCGCCATCAAACGGATCAGGCGGCGCGCGCCGGCACCAGGGCGTAGCCCTTCAGGCGCGCGGAGAACGCCTGCAATGCCTGGATGCCGGTGGCCTCGGCCTCGGTGCACCACGCGTGCAGCTTGGCCAGCGTCGCCTGTGCATCGTGCGAGCGGTCGTCCAGCACCTGCGCCAGGCGCTGGCGGAAATCGGCCAGCGTCGCCATGTTCGGACGTTCCGCTACCCATGCCTGCAGCTTGGCGCGCTTGTCGTCGTCCAGCCAGCGGCCGCCGTCGGCCAGGCCGTGGCGCAGCTTGCGCGGCAGCTTGAGCTTGGCCTCGCGCAGCGCCGGCAGCGTAACGCTGCGGTAGTAGTCGGTCATCGCCTGGAAGCGGATCGCCAGCAGCGCCTTCAGCGTCTCGCCGTCGGGCATGGCGATGTTGGGGCGCACGTCCAGCGTCGGCGCCACGCGCAGCACCTTGGCCAAGCCCACCTTCTCGAACAGCTTGATCGTGCTCCAGCCGATGTCGAACTCCCACTTGCGCAGCGCGAACTTCGCCGAGCTCGGGAACGCGTGGTGGTTGTTGTGCAGTTCTTCGCCGCCGATCCAGAAGCCCCACGGCGTGAGGTTGGTGGCGGTGTCGGTGGTTTCGAAGTTGCGGTAGCCCCACCAGTGCCCCAGGCCGTTGACGACACCCGCGGCCCAGAACGGGATCCACACCATCTGGATCGCCCACGCCGCCACGCCCATGAAGCCGAACAGCGCGAAGCTGATGGCGAGCATGACCACCGGGCCCATCGTCGCGTGCGGGGTATAGAGGTGGCGCTCGATCCAGTCGTCCGGGCAGCCCTTGCCGTACTTTTCGATGTCCTCGCGCTGGCCGCGCGCTTCGCGGTACAGCTCCACGCCGCGCCACATCACCGTATCGATGCCCTTGAACTGCGGGCTGTGCGGATCTTCCTCGGTCTCGCACTTGGCGTGGTGCTTGCGATGGATCGCCGCCCACTCGCGCGTGATCATCGAGGTGGTGAGCCAGGTCCAGAAGCGGAAGAAGTGCGCCAGCACGGGGTGGAAATCCACCGAGCGATGCGCCATCGAACGATGCAGGTACAGCGTGACGGAAAGGATCGTCAGCTGGGTCACCACCAGCAGCCAGATCAGCATCTCGCCCCAACTGGCCTGGACGAAACCGGCGGCGAGGAAATCAAGTGGGGAAACGGACATGCTTTTGGCTCCGGGGGATACCCGTGGAATTACGCTGGAAGAGTGGCCGGCGGAACGTCAACAGCACCTGCTGGCGCGACACGCACGAATCCACTGACGATCATGCCAGCCACGCACCACCGTTCGCGCCGGTATGGCCTGAATCTGTGATGGGGTCGTTCAGTCCGTCGCGCAAGCGCCGGCGTGTTCAGCCACGCCTCGCGCGATGCGGCGCCGGGCGCGCTGCAGGGCGGGTTCCGCGCGAGCGCGCAACGCATGCCGGTCGTCCTTGCTGAATGGGGAATCGCGGCGGCAATGCTCAAGCAGCAACGTAAGGTCCTGCGCTTCGCCGAGGCGCTCGGTGGTGCGTTTGTCGAATGTCTCCCCCGAATCGGCGACCGGAACGTTCGCCGCCTCCAGCGCGCGCCGCTCATGCGAGCCGCGCCGCGCTCGGCGGCGCCAGCGGTGCCAGTCGGCGTCATCACCGCCGGCGCAGGCGCGCTCGCGGGCCTGGAGCGCATGCAGGCCCGTGTCGGCCACGGCCATGCGCAGCCCGGCCGGCGTGAGCGGCTCCCAGTCCAGCGCAGTCAGCGCGGCACGCAACACGCGCAACAGCGCGCGGCGCGAATGCAGTCCCGGATCCATCCGCAGGCCATCCGTCGTCGCCTGCGTGCGGGCGGCGATGGCGGCTTCGCGGGCATGCGCGAGCACGTCGCGCAGCTCGGCCTTGCGCTCACGCCGGAGCAGGCGCTCCAGCAGCTCCACCAGCGCATGCGCGTCGCGCAGGGTCGATAGGCCGCGATTCAAGCCGCGCAGTTCGCGGTCGATCATTCCGGCGCCCGGCCCGAGGAGCCCGTTGCCCAGCGCGAGAACCGCGCGGGCCCGACGGACAGCCTTTCTGGCCAGGTGAATGCCTTCGTGCAGATCCGGATCGCCCAGCGATTCCTGTGCGGCGTCGATCTGCGCCAGCGTGTACGCGCACAGGGCTGGTCCCGGCCGGTCCGGGACGGAATCGTCCTTTGCCCGAGGCGACGCCTTGTCCGTAGCGCTTGCCGAACCCATCCAACGGACTCCGGTTGCGAACCACGATAGTACGCTCGCCCCATGCCCGAGCTTCCCGAAGTCGAAACCACCCGTCGCGGCCTGGCGCCGCACGTCGAAGGACGCCGCGTCAGCGGCGTGGTCCTGCGCCGCCCGGACCTGCGCTGGCCGATCCCGGAGGAGGTGACGCGCCTGCTGCCGGGCGAGCGAATCCAGGCCGTGCGACGTCGGGCCAAGTACCTGTTGCTCGACACCGACGTCGGCAGCGCACTGCTGCACCTGGGGATGTCCGGCAGCCTGCGCGTGCTGCCCGGGGACACGCCGGTGCACGTCCACGACCATGTCGACATCGCGCTGGAGAGTGGTGCCGGGCGACAGGCCGCCCGCGTCCTGCGGTTCAACGACCCGCGCCGTTTCGGCTGCCTGCTCTGGCAGCCAGCAGGCGAAACCCATGAACTTCTCGCCGACCTGGGACCGGAACCGCTGTCGGACGACTTCGACGGCGACTACCTGTTCGCGATGAGTCGCGGCCGGAGCGCGCCGGTGAAGACCTTCCTGATGGACCAACGCGTAGTGGTCGGCGTAGGCAACATTTACGTGGCCGAGGCGCTCTTCGCCGCTGGCGTGTCGCCGTTGCGCGCGGCCGGCAAGGTCTCGCGTGAGCGCTACCAGCGCCTGGCGGAGGAAGTCCGCCGCATCCTGCACCACGCCATCGAGCGCGGCGGGACGACGCTGCGCGACTTCCTGGCCCCGGACGGCGCGCCGGGGTACTTCGAGCAGGAACTGTCGGCCTACGGCCGGGGCGGCGAGCCCTGCCCGCGCTGCGGGCGGCGGCTCAAGCAGGCCGCGATCGGCCAACGCACGACCGTGTGGTGCGGGCACTGCCAGCGATGACACCGGCGGGGCGTTCGGCGAGCGGTATCGTCTCGCCCGATCGGCGACGACCGAGGCGGCCCGTGCCGAGCCCGGGGCGTGTCGGAAACGTGAAGTGGGGGCGTGTCGGAAAAAACTGAGGCGCCGCTGCGGCTTATTCTGATGCGACTAAATCGAGTTGCACATCACGAAAAGGGATATATTCCCGAGCACTGTGCACGGGGCTCCCCATGGCCGACACCGCCGATATCACGCTGCTGCTCGACGCTGCACGAGAAGGAGACCGCGGTGCACTGGACCGCGTGCTCGCCACGCTCTACCAGGAACTGCACACCATGGCGCGGCGCCAGCTCGCCGGCCAGCATGGCCAGACGCTGGACGCCACCGCGCTGGTGCACGAGGCCTACCTGAAGCTGATCGGCCGGCGCGAGGCGCAGTTCGACGACCGAGCGCACTTCTTCGCCTATGCCGCCTCGGCCATGCGCAGCGTCGTGGTCGACTACGCGCGCCAGCGCCTGGCGCAGAAGCGCGGCGGCGACCTGCATCGCGTCACGGAACTTCCCGACGACGTCGAGGGCGGTCTGCGCCTGGACGAGGACACGCTGGGCCTGGACACCGCGCTCACCAAGCTCGCGATGGTCGATGCGCGCCTGGCGCAGGTGGTGGAGCTGCGCTACTTCGCCGGCCTGTCGGAACTGGAGATCGCCGCGCTGCTCGAACGCTCCGAGCGCAGCATCCGCCGCGACTGGCAGAAGGCACGGCTGTTCCTGCTGGCGTCGTTGAAGGATTCGTAAGGTTTTTCCCACGCGCCCCGCGTTGATCCCTGAGGTCGAGTCCCGATGGATCCCGAGCGCTGGCAACGCATCTCCCCGCTGCTCGACGCGCTCTTCGAACTGGAGCCGCCGGCACGCGAACTGCGCCTGGCCCAGCTGCGCGACGAGGATCCGGCGCTGGCCGATGAGTTGCAGACGCTCATCACGCTGGACGAAAGCCACGAGGACTTCCTCTCCGAACCGCTGATCGCGCCACTCGCCGGCCTGCGCGCGGGCGGCGAGGTCGGCCCGTACCGGCTCGAACGTCTGCTCGGTGAAGGCGGAATGGGCCAGGTATGGCTCGCCGCGCGCGCCGACGGTCTGTACCAGCGCCGCGTCGCGCTGAAGCTGCTGCGCCCCGGGCTGGCCGACAGCAACCTGCGCGTGCGCTTCTCGCGCGAGCGGCAAATCCTCGCGCGCCTGGCGCATCCGCACATCGCGCGCCTGCTCGACGCCGGAATGAGCACCGACGGGCTGCCGTACCTGGCACTGGAGTACGTCGAAGGCGAGCCGATCACCGACTACTGCCGCAACCACCAACTGCCGGTGGAACAGCGGCTGCGCATGTTCCACCAGATCTGCGACGCGGTGAGCCACGCGCACGCGAACCTCATCGTGCACCGCGATCTCAAGCCGTCGAACATCCTCGTCACGCCCAGCGGCGACGTGCGCCTGCTCGACTTCGGCATCGCCAAGCTGCTCGACTCCGACGCGCCGATGGTCGAGCAGACGCGCACCGGCGTGCGCGCCTTCACTCTGCATTACGCCGCGCCGGAACAGGTACGCGGCGAGCCCGTCACGACGATGACCGACGTGTACGCGATGGGCGTGGTGCTGTTCGAGCTGCTGACCGACACGAAGCCGTATCGCCTCAAGCGGCAGACCGATGCGGAGTGGGAGGAGGCGATCCTCGCCGCCGATCCGCAGCGTCCCTCGCACACCTTGCTGCGCCGCGCCGAGGATGCGGGCGCCGACGTGCACGCGCTGCGCCGGCAGGCGCGCATGCTCGCCGGCGATCTGGACAACATCGTGCTCAAGACGCTGTCCAAGCGGCCCGAACAGCGTTACCCGTCGGTGGAAGCGCTGGCGTTGGACCTGAGCCGCTACGAGGCCGGACGCCCCGTGCAGGCGCGGCCGCAAAGCATGGGCTACCGCTTCAGCAAGTACCTGCGCCGGCACCGTTGGTCGCTGGCGACGGGCACGCTGGTCGCCGTGGTGTTGAGCGCGGCGCTGGCGATCGTCGCCTGGCAGGCACGGCAGGCCGTCGCCGAAGCCGGCCGCGCGCAGGCGATGCAGGACTTCATGGTTGGCGTGTTCGAAAGCGCGCGCGGCACGCCCGAAGGCCAGGCGTTGGACCTGCGCGGCCTGCTCGACGACTCGCTGGATCGCGGCAACCGCGAACTCGTGCGCCAGCCGCGCGCCCGCGCCGAACTCCTGGGTGTGATCGCCCGCCTGCGCATCGGCCTGGGCGACTACCGCGAAGCGCTGGTATTGCTGAACCGCCAGGCGGTGATCCTGGAAACCGCCGCCGACGTACCGGTGAGCCTGCAACTGGAGTCGCTGACCCAGCGCGGCCAGGCGTTGCGCCTGCTGGGCGAGGCGCGCCAGTGCATTGGCCTGATGCAGCCTGCGCTGACGACGGCGCGCCGCGAACAGGCGCAACTGCCGCCGCAGATCAGTGAGTTCTACTCCCAGCTCGGCCGCTGCCGCCGCGACAACGGCGAACGGCAGGGCGCTCGGCAGTTGTTCGAGCGCTCGCTCGCTTTGCGTCGCGACGATCGCGACGAGGTAGGCACGGTCGAAAACCTGATCGACCTGGCCAATCTGCAGGCCGATGCCGGCCAACACGGCGCCGCGCTGCAGGGCTACCAGCAAGCTCGCAACCAACTGCAGCAGAAGGTCGGCGCGCGGCATGCGCTGATGGTCGAGATCGGTTCGCGCACCGCCTCGCTGCGTCAAGGCCTGGGTCAGACCGACGCGGCCGAGCGTTCGGCGGCCGATGCCTTCGCGCTCGCGCTCGAGATGTACGGCGCGCAGCACCCCGCGACGCTATCGCTGCGCCGCCAACTCGCCGCCCTGCACATCGAACAGGGAAGCTACGCTCAGGCCGAAAAGGAACTGCGCGAAGCGATCGCGCTGCAACAGGAGCGCGTGCGCGCGGGCAGCGGCGATCCCGGCGAAGCCCGGCGCGGCGCCAGCGAACTAGGGCGCCTGCAGCGCCAGCTGGGCATGGTGGCGTGGGAACGCGGCGACGGCTCCACCGCGCACGCCTCGATGCAGCGCGCGGTGTCGCTGGCGCGCCAGCAGGCCGACGAGGTGCGCCTGGGCGACGCGCTGTTCGACCAGGCGCGCCTGCTGCATGCGACCGGACGCGACCGGATGGCGCTGAAGGCGGTTGTCGAGGCACGCGAACTGCGGATGGTGCAACTGGGCCCACGCCATCCGGTGATCGGCGACACCGACCGTCTGCTGGGTCAGATAGAACTCTCGCTCGGCGAACACGACCAGGGCATGGCGCACCTCGCGCAAGCCGTGACGTTGACCCGCAGCGGCTACGGCAGCACCCACCCGAACACACGCGAGGCCGAACTCGCCCTGGCCCGCGCGCAGGCCCTGGATGGCGACGACGGCGCACTCACCCGCCTGGACGCCCTCGCCGGCCTTTCGCACGGCGACCTCGACCTGCGTCGCACCGCATGGCGCGCGCAAGCCTATGCCGCACAACTGCGCTGCCACGGACCCGACCGCGCACCGGCGATGGCACGACTGGACGCGTTGCAGGAACAACTGCAGACCGCACAGCCCGATGGCGGCGCGATCCCGCGCGAGGTGGAGGCGATCATGCGGGGGTGTGGCTGAGGGTCGCGGCGCAGCCGATCGGAAGCTTTGCTGTTTCGAAGCAGAGCAAGAGCCAGATCAGAATGGTTCCAGCTTTCGCTGGAATGACGTCATGGCGCGGATGGCGTGACGGGCTGGGTCCCGGCCTTCGCCGGGATGACGTTTCGGAAAGCGTGGCGGCCTCGGTCCCGGCCTTCGTCGGGATGACGTTGATTCGCCGGGACGACGGCGCTTACAACGGTAACAACGACTGCAACGGCTCGATCGCTCCCTCGCCGCTCATCACCTTCTTGTATTCCGCGCGCGAGACCGAGACGTACCGATCGTTCCCGCCGATCTCCACCTGCGGCCCCTCGCGCACCGCACGGCCCTGCTCGTCGACGCGCACGACCATCGTCGCCTTCTTGCCGCTGTGGCAGATCGTCTTGATCTCGGTGAGCTCGTCCGCCCACGCCAGCAAGTACTGGCTGCCCTCGAACAACTCGCCGCGGAAATCCGTGCGCAGACCGTAGCAAAGCACCGGGATGCGCAGCGCGTCGACGACCTCGCTCAACTGCCACACCTGCGCCTTCGTCAGGAACTGCGCCTCGTCCACGAGCACGCAATGCAGCGTCCCGTGCTGGGCGATGTCGCGCCGGACCCTGGCCTCCAGATCGTCGCCGCGTTCGAACGCGAGCCCTTCCGAACGCAGGCCGATGCGCGAGGCGATCACCCCGGCGCCAGCGCGGTCGTCCAGGCGCGGGGTGAGGATCGCCACGCGCATGCCGCGCTCTCGGTAGTTGTGCGCCGACTGCAGGAGCGTCGTGGTCTTGCCGGCGTTCATCGCCGAATAATAGAAATAGAGCTTGGCCATGCGCGCATTTTACGACGTCGCGCGCGCGACGCGGACTAGCGGACGGCGTCCGCGTCCGGCGGCGGCGCAGGCGCCTTGCGCGTCCGCATCCGCACCGCGTCGGCCCAGCGCTGCGCGACCTTCGGCGAGGTGATGCATACCGCGTCGAAGGTCACCGTCGTGACGGCGCGTTCGAGCAGCTGGATGTCCGCCTCGTGCTGGCGCGCAACGTGCGGATCCTCGAAGAAGATCGCCCTCTGGCACTGCCGCTCCAGCACCAGGTCGGCGATCTGTGCGTCGCCGCCCATGGGGCCGCTTTCGTAGCGCTGCACCCAGGCCTGGCCCTGCGGCCAGCCACGGCTCCAGGCCAGCTCGTTCAGACGCTGACCCGTCGTGCCGGTGGCGACGCGGCGCGAGAAGCGCGAGAGCACGTCGAAGTGTTCGGCGGCGTAGGCCAGCATCTGCGGCTTCATCGCGTCGTGAGCGATCATCGCCAGCGTCTGCGTCTCGAACGCGTGCAGCGCATCGGCGGCCGGATCGGGCGCCAGACCGGCGTGGATGCGCTCCACCTCGATCCAGTCGCGGGCCGAAGCGACGGTCGAGATGAACGGCTTGCCGTGGATCACGCACTGGCGCTTGAGCGCCACCGCCTCGGGAAACACCGAGGACGGATCGACCGGATCGATCAGGTAGATCGCGCCGTCGATCGTGCGCTCGGCGCTGCCCAGGCCGACCACCTCGGCCACCAGCTTCATCAGTCCGCCTTCGCGCCCGTAGGGATAGCGGCGAAGCCCGGTATAGCCGGCGAGCATGCCGGCTGAGGCAATGGCGTCGAACGTGCGGCCGATGGTGTGCAGTTCCAGCCCGAGTTCGCGGATGCCCGGTTCGCAGGCACGCAGCAGGCGGAACAGTGCGGCGTCTTCGCTCAGGTGATGCAGACGGTTGGCGGCCAGGCCCAGGCGCATGGAAGTTCCGGCAGGAAGCACGAGCGCGCAGTCTATACGCGCCCGCGCGTCTCGCGATGCGCCGGACGGGTCAGTGGTCCGCGTCTTTCCGGGTCGGCGCGACCGGCCCCACTTCCACGCTGCCTTCCTTCCAGATCGCGTCCTCGACCGCCCAGTACCGATCGGCGTCCATGCGCCATGCGGCGTACATCGGTCGCAGGTCGAACGAGCCCTGGGCATCGAACGGGCTGTACGCGCCGCCTCCCGCTGCCTGCACGATCAGGCGTCCGTCGTTGTAGCCCACGTGACTTCCGGTGATCTGCGTCCTGTGCCGTGCGATGGCGCGTTCGAGCCGGGGCTTGGCGACGTCGTCGCCGTACTGCGCGTACAGCGCCACGCCTTCGCGCAGTGCGCGGTCGCGTTCGGCCTGGTCCATGGCCAGCCACATCTTCTCGCGCAGCACGACGAAGTTCGGATACATCCGCTCGGCGGCCAGGTCGGCCCACGCGTAAGCGAGCGCGCGATCGCGCTCGACGCCCACGCCGTGCCAGTACATAAGGCTGATGCGGTGCTGCGAGTACTTGTCGGCGAATCGCGCGGCGCGTGTGAACTGCTCCAGCGCGTCGCCCCATTGGCCCTTGCCCGCGCTCTCGCTGGCGTACAGACGGTTGAGTTCATTGGGGAAGGTGCTCGACAGGCGCGTGCGTTCGTCGAAATCGCGCGCGCTCATGTGGTCGGTTGCGGCCACGACATTGCGAACGGCATCCGCGTCGGGCAGCGTCGGGCCGGCCGCCAGGGCCGTGAGCAAGGTGATCGCGGTCAACCATTCCATTCGGACATCTCCTTGCGATAGCGTTGGGTGCGACGCGGCGCGCGGGTCAGCGCGGCTTGCGGTCGCTGCGGCGGACGGTTTCCAACTCGCCGACCTCGACGGTGCCGTCGAGCAGGCGGTCTTGTTCCTGCCAGTACGTGTCCAGTCGTTTGAGCCCGCCTTCCTTGCCGTAGAGCTCGTCCGCCGAGCCGGCGACGGACACCGCGTACGCGGCGGCGTTGCTGCCGACTTCGCTGAAGAAGGCGCCGTTCACCGGGCCACCGCCCGTATCGACCTGCTGGTTGCGATAGCCGACGCGACTGCCGGTCATGTTGCGGGCGAAGCGGCGGATTTCCGATTCGGCGCGCGGCTTGGCGACGTCGTCGCCGTAACGGGCGTAGAACTCGGCACCGTCCGCGGTAACGCGCGCCTGCTCCTGCGAGCTCAGCTGCGCCCACATCTTCTCGCGGATCGCCAACAACCTGGGATTGCCGCGTTCGGCGGCCAGGTCGCTCCATATGTAACCGCGTACGCGATCGACCGGCGTGCCCACGCCGTGCCAGTAGATCAGGCTCAGGTAATGCTGCGAGTACTTGTCGGCGTAGGTCGCCGCGCTCTGGAAGCGGCTGATCGCGTCGGGATAGTGCTGTTGCTGGTAGGCCTTGAGGCCCTGCACGCGGAATTCTTCGTTCGGCCGCCCGCGCAACGAGGGCAGCATCGCGTCCAGTTCCATGAAGGTGGCGTCGGTAAGCGGCAGTGCGTCTGCAGCGCGCGCCTCGGGCGCCTGCGACAGCGCAAGCGCGGCGGTCAGAACGACGATCCGGGCAATCGGCATGATGGGCCTCCCTGTCATCGACATCGGCATGGCCGGTCGGCGGTTCAGCTTTCCCTTGCGGGCCCATCCGGCGACCGGTTCCGGCACAATACGCCGCCGCCTCCACGGCAGCAAACGCCTCCAATGCACGGTCTCAACCCTCCTCAACGCGCCGCCGTCCTGCACACCGACGGCCCCCTGCTCGTGCTCGCCGGCGCGGGCAGTGGCAAGACGCGCGTGATCGTCGAGAAGATCGCGCACCTGATCGCGTCCGGCCGCATGCCGGCCAAGCGCATCGCCGCCATCACCTTCACCAACAAATCGGCGAAGGAAATGAAGGAGCGCGTCGCCAAGCGCATCAGGGGCGACGCGGCCGAAGGCCTGACCGTGTGCACCTTCCACGCGCTCGGACTGAAATTCCTGCAGATCGATCACGCCAAGGCGGGGCTGCGCCGCGGCTTCTCGGTGTTCGACAGCGACGATTCGAACGCGCAGATCAAGGACTTGATGCCGCCGGGCAGCAAGCCCGATGCGATCGACGACATGCGCAACCTCATCTCGCGCGCGAAGAACGGAGGACTGTCGCCGGACGAAGCGCTGGCGGCGTCGAAGAGTCCGCGCGAGATGGAAGCGGCGCTGATGTACCAGCGCTACCAGGCGCGTCTTTCGACCTTCAACGCGGTCGACTTCGACGACCTGATCCGTCTGCCGGTGCAGATCCTCGAATCCGACGAGTCCGTGCGCCTGGCCTGGCGCGAACGCATCGGCTACCTGCTGGTCGACGAATGCCAGGACACCAACGACGCGCAGTACCGCCTGCTCATGGCGTTGGCGGGCGAGAAGGGCCTGTTCACCTGCGTGGGCGACGACGACCAGTCGATCTACGCCTGGCGCGGCGCCAATCCCGAAAACCTGCTGCAACTGGGCAAGGATTACCCGCAGCTGGAGATCATCAAGCTCGAACAGAACTACCGCTGCTCCAACCGCGTGCTGCGCACGGCTAACGCGTTGATCGCGCACAACCCGCACGAGCATCCCAAGACGCTGTGGAGCGACCAGGCCGACGGGGAACGCATCCGCGTGTGGGAATGCCGCGACGGCGCACACGAGGCGGAGAAAGTCGCAGCCGAGATCCATTTTCTCGCCGCGGCCAAACAGGCGCCGTGGAGCGACTTCTGCATCCTGTTCCGCGGCAACCACCAGAGCCGTGCGCTGGAGAAGGCGCTGCAGCTGCTGCGCGTTCCGTATCACCTCAGCGGCGGCACGGCGTTCCTCGAACGTGGCGAAGTGAAGGACGCGCTGTCCTGGCTGCGTCTGATCGCCAATCCCGACGACGACGCGGCGTTCCTGCGCGCGGTGCAATCGCCCAAGCGCGAGGTTGGTGCGACCACGCTGGCCAAGCTCGCCGAGCTGGCGCAACACGCGCACATGCCGATGTCGCGCGCCGCCGAGCAGATTGGCGTGCTCAAGCAACTGGCGCCGCGCGCGGGCAACGCGCTCGACGGCTTCGTCAACATCGTGCGACAGCTGCGCGGCGAAGCGTTCAAGATCAGCCCGGCCGAACTGGTGCGCTCGTTGGCCGAAAAGAGCGGCCTGCTCGCGTCCATTCGCGCGCAATGCAAGGACGAGGCGAGTTTCCAGCGCCGCAAGGAAAACCTGGAGGAACTGTCCGACTGGTTCGACGGCGGCAAGGGTTCCGGTCCCGGCGAACTGGCCGCGCAGCTCGCGCTGCTCTCGCACGCCGACAAGGGCGATGCCGGCAACCAGGTGCGGTTGATGTCGCTGCATGCGGCCAAGGGCCTGGAGTTCCGCTACGTCTTCATCGTCGGCATGGAGGACGGCACGCTGCCGCACGAGATGGCGCTGGAAGAGGGCTCGCTCGAAGAGGAACGGCGCCTGCTCTACGTCGGCATCACGCGCGCGAAGGAGCAACTGTGGCTGTCGCATTCGCGCGAGGCGCAGAAGTGGGGCGACAAGCTGCGCCTCAAGCCGAGCCGCTTCTTCGACGAACTCCCGACCGCCGAGATCCAGCGCGACGGCGCCGACCCGGTCGCCGATGCCGCACGCAAGCAGGAGCGCGCGGCGGCGGGATTCGCGGCGATCAAGGCGCTGCTGGGGGAGTAACGCCCCACGGCGGTGGATCCGGCGGCACAATGGCGACATGAAGCTGCAACGCATCCACCACGTCGCCATCATCGCGTCCGACTATGCGCGGTCGAAGCACTTCTACACGCAGGTGCTCGGCCTGCGCGTGGTCGCCGAGGTGTACCGCGAAGCGCGCGATTCGTGGAAGCTCGACCTCGCGCTGCCGGACGGCACGCAGATCGAGCTGTTCTCGTTTCCGTCGCCGCCACCGCGACCGTCGCGACCGGAGGCATGCGGGTTGCGGCATCTCGCCTTCCAGGTCGCCGAGGTGGAGGCAAGCGCGGCGGAACTCCTGGCGCAGGGCGTGGACGTCGAACCGCCGCGCGTGGATGAGTACACCGGCCGACGCTTCACGTTCTTCGCCGATCCGGACGGCTTGCCGATCGAACTCTACGAGGCGCGCGCATGAGTTTCACGATCCGTCCGGCGCTTGCCGCCGATCACGCGCGCATCCTCGCGCTCAATCTCGAATCCGAGGAAATGCTGAGTCCGATGCACGCCACGCGGCTGCGCGAACTCGATGCGATGTCGGCCTACCACCGTGTCGCCGTCGAGGAGACCGGCGAGGTGGCCGCGTTCCTGCTCGCGTTCCGCGAAGGCGCGGACTACGACAGTCCGAACTACCGCTGGTTCGCCGAGCACTACCGGCGTTTCCTCTACATCGACCGCGTGGTGGTGGCGTCCACGCACCAGGGGCGCGGGCTGGGCGGGCTGCTCTACCGTGATCTGTTCGCGTTCGCGCACGAACACGACCTGGATACCGTGACCTGCGAGTACTACACGGTGCCGCCGAACGAAGCCTCGCGCCGCTTCCACGCGGCATTCGGCTTCCACGAAATCGGATCGCAATGGGTCGCCGACGGGCGCAAGCAGGTGTCGCTTCAGGTGGCGAAGGCGTAGCGACCCTCACGCCACATCACGGCGTGACGATGTCGAGCCAGGAGGGGCCGGCACCGCACGCGCGGCTTCGTTGGTGAAACGGCCACGTCTTGGCGGTCGGCTACACTCGCGCGTCCTGTCGCTGCTTTCCCGACCGCCATGACGCATCGCGTTCTCAACGTTTCCGTCCTCGCCTGTGCGCTGACGCTTGCCGCCTGCCAGCGCGCGGACACGCCCGCACCGCAGGCCGCCGCTCCGGCCACGCCTTCGCCGACCGCTGCCGCAACGGCCACCGTGGGCGCCGACGACAACCTCAACGCCGTGCTGTGGATGCAGGCCAGCGCCGAATACCCGGCCGCGACCACGACCGTCTACCGCGCCGCCGCGGACAAGCTCGGCACCGCGCTGAAGGAAAAGAACTGGGACGCGCTGGTGACCGACGAGCGCGGCAACCCGGCCACGGGCCTGCCGCCGGCGGTGATCATGGACGTGGACGAGACCGTGCTCGACAACTCGCCCTATCAGGCCCGGCTGGTGCGCGGGGGCAAGGAATACGACGAAGTGACCTGGGACGGCTGGGTCGCCGAGAAGAAGGCCAAGGCCGTGCCGGGCGTGGTCGAGTTCGCCAAAGCCGTCGCGGCGAAGGGCGTGACGATCATCTACCTGTCCAATCGCGCCGTGCACCTCAAGGACGCGACCATCGCCAATCTCAAGGCGGTCGGCATGCCGGTGAAGGACGACAGCGTGTTCCTGGGCCTGGGCACGGTGGTCGAAGGCTGCGAGCAGAACGGCAGCGAGAAGAACTGCCGCCGCCGTCTGGCCGGGCAGAACTACCGCGTGCTGATGCAGTTCGGCGACCAGTTGGGCGATTTCGCCCAGATCACCGCCAACACCCGCGAAGGCCGCGCCCAGCTGCTGGACGAGTACGGCGACTGGTTCGGCGAACGCTGGTTCATGCTGCCCAACCCCACCTACGGCAGTTGGGAACCGGCGGTGTTCAACAACGACTGGGCCCAGCCGCGCGAAGCGCGCCGTGAGGCCAAGCGCGCCGCGCTCGACGTCGCGCCCTGAATGCCATTAGTAAAATCAACAAGTTGCGACCATGATCCTCATGGGTTGCATTAGGTTTTGAGGGCAGGTAGTCTGCCCTCCGTCCGGCGCGAGCCGGAGCCATGCCACAACTCGAAGTCCTCCGGCCCCGGCCGGATTTGAAGGAGGCCCCGGCCTCCTTTTTCTTCGCCTCGCTTTTCGCGTCGCTCCCGGCCCGGCGCGCCCGCGCTGCTGGCCCTCCGTCAGATACCGCCCGACTTCGCCCGCCATCGCGCCGCGAAGTGTGACGCCCATTGCACTTTCATCACGTGCCCGGCGCTATCACCTCAAGGACGGTTCAGTCCTGCCGATGGAGCGAATAGGCGAACTACGCGCATAGAAGCGCAAGGAAAGGCCATGAAGCGAGTCAGAGCCACGGTGGGCGCCGTGCTCTGGGCACTGGTGGTGATGGCGAACGCACATGCGTCCGACGGGCGCATCTCGTTCACAGGAAGCGTGGTGAGTCCCACCTGCGCTCCGGCCATGGTCCAACCCCCTGCACAGAACGTGCCGCAACACCTGCATGCGCAGTGTCCGGGAACGTCGGGTTCGACGGCCTACACGTTGCAACTGGAGCCGGCCGCGATGCATGCGCGGTCGCAGCTGGTGAGCTACTACGCCAACTACGTCGGCGTCGCTGGGGGTCAAAGCGTCTGGGTCGCGACCCAGACTTACGACTGACTCATTTACGACTGCGATGCGCGCGGCTTGAGCCTCGCGCGCGCATTCGTCACTGATAGGTCATCGTGAAGGTGAGCGTGCCGCGCACGTTGCCGCTGGTGATCGCGCTGGCGCTGGTGCGGTAGTACTGCACGTGGAACGGCAGCGACCACGCGCCGCTGGGCGTGCTGCCCATCGATTGCGCGGTGTTGAACGGCACCGGCGCCGAGGCCGTACCGTTGAGCAGCTGGATACCGATGTTGGCGGCGTATCCCATGCCGCTGGGCGCGATGATCCCGTTGGCGTTGTTGAATGCGTTCGTCGTGGCGAAGTTGATGCTCGCCGTCGTGCCGGGCTGGCAGGTCAGGTTGATGTTGAAGCGGGTGCGACCGGCGACGGCGCCTTGGGTCTTGAGGGCGGAAGTGCTGACGTTCGGCATCGTGACCGTCATGTTCTGCGATCCGGTGTCGACGCTGCATCCCACCACGCTGACGCTGGTGCCGCCATTGACCGTCAGCGCGGTCCCCATGGGTCCGCTGCTGGGGGTGAAACCGAACTCGTACCACCAGAACTGCATGAGCTGGACGCCCTGGAGCACGCCGGGCGTGACCGCGCCGGTCTTCATCAGCTGCGCGGTGAAGGTCTGTGTGAGACGCCCGTTGGATCGCGGCACGGCGCCCATCTCGAAGCCCGGCGCCTGACCCGGACCGCAGCGCAGGCACGACGAGGCCGAGGCCTGGTCGTCCGCGGCCGTCAGCTTCAGACCGATACCCGGAATCGACGTGTCGTAGATGATGCCGTTCGCGCCGGTGTCCATCGGATCACGGGCGGCGAGGTTGCCGGCCTGAATGAAGAGGTTGTTGCCGCCGTTGGCCACGCTGGGGATGTTGGTGCAGACGAAGGTGATCGAGACCGACGTCGGAGTTCCCAACAGCGCACCGATCGGCGTGCTGGGCAGCACGGTCACGTTGCCCAGCGTCATCGAACCGGACGAACTGGTGGTGCAGTTCGATGTCGCAGCCACGGCATGGCCGGGCATCGCGACGGTCGCGGCCAGCAGCACCAGCACGGCGATCCGCAGCAGCCACGCGAGCGGCCCGCCCGGCGAGCGGGACACGAAGGCGCCGCAGATGCGGACGATGGACGAAGTCATGGTCGGTCGCGTCGTCATGGGAGGCCAGTCGATCACAGGCTTGCCGCGGCAAAGGTGACGGTGGGCGCGCAGCGCGCGTCGACCGTCGGCAGGTCGGCGGCGGACTCGCCCTTCTTCGGCTGCGGCGTCTGGTAGGTGAAGGTGCATTGCATCGGCTTGTCGTTCTCCTGCCAGCTCAGCGAAACCGTGCCTTCCTTTTCGGCGCCGCGCAGCAGCAGGCGGCCACCCTGGCCCACCGTGCCGAGCGCATGGCCCTGCATGTCGGCGACTTCGGCGCCGAACGGCACCGGGCGACCATCGACCATGCGCACGCGCAGGAGCAGCGCGCGGCCGTACTCGGTCTCAAAGGTCAGCAGCGACACGCCGCCGGCGCGCGGTGCGACGCGGGCGCTGGTGGACGACAGTTGCACGTCCAGCGGCAGGCCCTTGGGGTCCAGCTCCACCGCGTTGTAGGCATACGGCGTGAGGTACGGCACCAGCGCCTGGCCGAAGCGGTTGATGCGCACGCCCGGCGCGTTGACCACGCGGGCGCCCGCGGCGTTCGGTGCTGAGATGATCGCGATGGTGTCGCCGGTGGGCTGGCCCGCGATCACGCCGCGCGGGTGCGCGATCACCGAGCCCATCACGCCCAGCGACGCCTGCGAATAGCCGTCGCCTTCGCCGTAGCTGGCCGAGACCACGCCCGCGCTGCCGCGATAACCGGCGTTGACGCTGCCATAGCTGCCGACGTCGTCGCTGTGCGCGCCGGTCACGCCGTAGCTGAGTTGCCCGTCGCGCCCGGCGGTGCCGTTGAGGCTCATCTGCGTCTGGTTCTGGCCCTCGTCGTCGCGCACGACACCGGCGGTCAGGGTCGGCGCGCGCGGCGAGCTGCCCAGCGGCACGCTGATGCTGAGGAAGAATTGGTTGCCGTAGCTGCCGTCGATGTCGCGCAGGCGCGTGGCCGACAGGCTGTAGTTGAGCGAGCGGAAGTGGTTGCTGTAACCGACCTGGTACTGCGTGTCGGTGCCTTCGCGCGTCCAGAAATCGCGTGCCGAGCCGCTGGCGAACAGCTGTCCGCCGTTCTGCCCCAGGCGCTGGCTGACGCTGAGGTCGAAGCGATTGCGCTGGCGATCGAGCGAGTAGGTGTACGCGTCCAGGGACGGGTCGCGGCCCAGCAGCGCCTGCCGCTCTTCGGGGGTCAGCACGCCCGGAGTGGCGTCGGTGGCGCTGTCGTCGAGCGGGCGGCCCAGCGCGAAATCGCGCGCCGCCAACGCTTCGCGCAGGCTGTAGTAGCCGCTGGTCGAATAGCGGTACGAGGCCAGGCTGAAGGATGTGCCCGACTGCGGAATGATCTTGCTGTACGTCGCACGTACGCTCTGGCCGGTTTCGGCCGGCCGTGTCGGCAGCTTGGTGCGTGCGGCGGTGAGGTCCAGCGCGATCGCGCCGAAGGACGTGTTGAGTGCGATACCGCCCAGGGCGGCGAGGTAGCCGTCGCTGGTGAGCGCGCCACCGTAGCCGGTCACGCGATTGCTCAGGCCCCGCTGCAGGGTCGCCTGCACCAGCACCGGTTCGTCCTGCGAAGTATCGTCGCGCACCGTGCCCGCCGCGACTGCGAAACGCCACGTGCCTGGACGCAGCAGCTGCGGCACGGCGGCATACGGCACGGAGAACTCGCGCACGCGTCCGTCGGACTCGGTCACGGTGACCGCGAGGTCGCCGCCGTAGCCGGTCGCGTACAGGTCGTCGATGGTGAACGGACCCGGCGTGACGGTGGTTTCGAACAGCAGCACGCCATTCTGGCGGATGGAGACGCGCGCGTTGGTCTCGGCCACGCCGCGCACGGTCGGCGCGTAGCCGCGCTGCGACTCGGGCAGCATGCGGTCGTCGGTGGCCAACTGCACGCCGCGCACGCCGACGCTGTCGAACAACTCGCCGCTGGTGTAGCTGTCGCCCACGGTCAGCTGCGCCTGCCACTGCGGGATGTCGCGACGCGCATAGGTCGCGATGGACTGGTAGCGACGGGTCGAGGGCAGTTCCTCCAGCGCCGACTGCCAGGTGTAGTTGCCATCGTGGCGCAGGCGCCACGCGCCCAGGTTCAGGCCGGCGTTGACGCCGACGAACCCGGCGGTCTGTTCCAGTCCGCCGCTGCGGGTACGGAAGACGTTCGCGTTGTAGTTGAGCAGGCCGGCGGTCACGCCGTTGTCCCACTGCTCCGGCGAGACGTAACCACGCGCGCGATAGCCCTTCCAGGCCTGCGGGACGGTCACGTCCAGGCGCAGCTCGCCCTGGTCGTAGGCGGCAGTGGCGTCGGCGATCAGGTCGGACAACGCCACGCACCCTTCGCCCGAGGCCAGTCGCGCACGGCTGGACTCGTCGAGCCTGCCCTCCGGCAGGCCGAGCGCGCGGAACAACTCCGGCGTCATGCAGGGCACTGCATTCGCGGCCGGATCGGGCGCTTCGAAGCGCACGTCGGCCACGCCGGCGAATTCGCCATCGAGGAACAACGTGAGCCGGTACACGCCCGGCATCACGACGTTGCCGCGCTCGAAGCGCGACAGATCCACCGACTGCTGCGTGCCGCCGGCGAGCAGGGACATGTCGAACTGCGCATCCGCGGGGGCGGTCGGTGCCGGCGCTGCGTGCGCCGCGCCGAACGAAAGGAGCGCGCATGCGATGGCCGTGCCCAGCAGGGCACGCCCGGGCACGCACGAGGCTGCCGGCTGACGATGGCCGGCGGCCATCGTCACGGAGCGACGGCCCCAGTGAACGCGGCGGGCGCGCCGAAGTCGTTGATCGCATTGAAGCGCACCGGTGCGCCGGCCGCGGCGGCCGACAGGCCGGTCACGGTCAGTCGCAGCTCGGACATCGGCGCGACCATGCCGCCCTCGGACGTGTGGGCCTTGCCGCCTGCGTCGACGACCACGTCGGTCATGGTGATGTGGAAAGGCGTGGGGTTGCGCACGACCAGCCCGTTGCCGCTGACGTGGAACACCAATTCGCCCGGCGCCTTGAGCGGATCGCCCTGCAGGCCGGCGGGGCGGAAGAACAGCTTCAGGCGCGAACGCAGCGCCAGCTGCATGTAGTTGCTGCCGACGGCTTCGCGGTCGGCCGGCTTCGGCGGCACTTCCAGCACGTTGAGCCAGAACAGCGATTCGCGATCCGCCGGAAGCGGCTCGCGGGTATAGAGGATGCGCAGGCTCTGATCGCGGTTGGGCTCCATGCGGAACATGGGCGGCGTGATCAGGAACGGCGTGTCGACGGAGTCGGGCGTGGACTTGGCATCGCCGGTGTCGATCCAGGCCTGCACCAGGGCGGGCGTGGTGTTGTCGTTGGTGAGGCGGACCGTGACCTCTCCATCCTTGGCGGGCAGGATCACGCGGGTGCCGCCGATCAGCACGTTGGCGTTGGCCGACGGAGCGAGGGTGCAGGCCGCGAGCAGCGCCACGGCAAGGGCGCGGAAGAAGGAGGTCATGGGAAGTCCTGTGAAGTCGGCCGGGGGAAGCCGAGCGGGCGCGGCAAGAGTGCCGCGCCCGTCGAAACGACTTAGTTGTACTGCAGCGTGTAGATGACGCTGGTGCTCACCGTGCCGGCGGTGGCGCCGCCCAGCGAGTAGTAACCGGCGTAGAAGTTCATCGGGCCGCCGGTGCCGACGGTGACCGTATTGACGAGCTGGTTGCCGGCCGTCTTGCCCAGGTCGATCGTGGACAGGTCGCCGTTGAACAGGCGGACCTGGACGTTCGTGGCGTTGCCGGCGCCCGTGGCGATGCGCAGGTTGCCGGTGCTCGTGTCGATGTTGGCGGCCGGCTCGAAGTAGGCCTTCGCCGTGGTGCCGGCGGCGCAACCGCTCAGGGTGATCGCGAACGGCTGGCGGCCGGCGATCGTGGCAGCGGTGGCCAGCGAGGTGGCGGACACGGCCGGCAGGGTCACGGTGACGTTGCCGCCGTTGGCGATCGTGCAGGTGGTGCCGGTGACGGAACCGGAGATGGTGATGGTGCCGTCGGCGGCGAAGGCCGGAGCGATGGAGGCCAGACCAGCAGCGGCGGCCGCAACGAGGAGAATCTTCTTCATATGTAACCCTTGGAGTGGTGTCCGCCGTGGCAGGACGCTCGTACCGGCGGAATTGCCGGGTCAGGGCTTAGGAAGCAGATTCTGTGCCAACCGTCTCAAAACGGCCGGCAGACCGTTAGGAATGCGTGAAGCCGCCGATTTGGCCAAGCCTGAACGAGATTTCGATCACATTTTTTCGACTTTGATTGTCGATTTCGACCGTTTGCGTCACTTTTTGACCTAAAGAAATGTGACGGAGTGCCGATAAGTCGGCGGGTTCTTCAATCCGGGACCGCCTTGGCTTGCCCGACCCCGCCCCCACCGCCAAGATGCCGTCAGCGACTTGGGGGGAGCCGCACCCGCATGACATCGATCGCACGCGCCACCGCCGCGTTGACGCTGGTTGCCGTCCTGGCGGCCGGCGGCTGCCAGCGTGAGCCTGCGCCGGCGATCGCTCCGACCCCGACCGAGCCCACGCAGGCGGTCGAGCAACTGGTCCGCGACCTGCGCCACAACGATCTGGTGAGCTACTCGCGCCACGCCGTACCGCCCGCGCTGCACGCCCGGCTCGACCAGGCCTGGAGCGAAGGCCGGACGCGCTGGCCGCTGACCGACCTGCCGCTGGATGATCGCCTTCCGGCCTTCATCGATGCGCTGGCCGCGCCGGGCGCCGAGAAGCAGCTGCTGACGGTTTACCAGCGTCAATTTTCCGGTGCGAACGCCGAGTTGCGCTCCGCGGCGGCGACCCTGGGACTGTTCGCGACCCAATACCTGCGCCGGGAAGGCGACTACAGCGCCGACGAGCGCGCCCATTACGTGCAGCTCGTCGGCGCGATCGTCCGGTGGGCGCAGAAGGCACCGCTGGGCGACGCCAAGCGCGCGCGCCAAACCCTTCCGACTCTGGTGGCCGGCGCGCGCCAGACCGGCCTGGCGGGAGGGCCGGAACGCTTCCGCGCATTGGGCATGCAGCGCAGCCTGGAGCGGATGGGCCCTTTCTTCGCGCGCACCAAGCAAGTGCTCAAGGCCTACGGGCTCGACCTCGACGCCGACCTGGGCACGGCCAAGGCCAGCCTGATCGAGCGCGACGGCGACCGCGCCCGGGTCCGCCTCCAGTACACGCTTGCCGGACAGGCCATCCAGGCCGAACTGGCGGTCGAACGCCGCGACGGCCACTGGTATCTGTCCGATGCCCTGCGCCACGCCGAAGTCGAAGCCGCACGCAACGCGCCCTCGGCCGGCGGGCCGGCCGCGCTGGCGCGCTGAACGCGGCCAAGGCCGCGAAAGGCATAATGCCCGCGATGCCGAAACAGACACCCCTGCCCTTTCCGGACGCCGACAAGGACGCGACGGCCGCCGAAGCTTCGTCCGCCCACCGGGCCGACGGGACGACCGAACGCGCGCCTGCCTCCGATCCGGCGCAGACCGAACTGCCCATCGTCGCCCCCGCCGACATGCGCGGCCCGCGCCGGCATGGGCCCGGGCCGCGCCGTCCGTGGTGGGCCAAGCTGCTCGGCCGGATCATGGCGCCGTGGGTGCAGGTCACCATCGAGCCGCGCAACCCGACGGCCGAGATCCCCGAAGAATGGAGCGGCCGCCCGGTCTGCTACGTGCTCGAGGACTACGGACTTAGCAACGCGCTGATCCTGGAACGCGCCTGCCGCGAAGCCGGCCTGCCGTCGCCGCTGCAACCGCTGCCGGGCGATCCGCTGCGCCGCAAGCGCGCCTACCTCGCCCTCTCGCGCCGCAACGTCAACACGCTGGCCCAGCTGCAGCAGTCCCTGGGCACCGCGCCGGCCTCGCCGAAATCGCACTCGGGCTCGCTCGCCCACCTGCTCGACGCGCACCGCGCCGATCCGGCGCTGGACGTGCAACTGGTGCCGGTGTCGATCTTCGTCGGCCGTGCGCCGGACAAGAACAGCGGCTGGTTCTCGGTGCTGTTCTCGGAAAACTGGACGCTGGTCGGCCGCTTCCGCCGATTGCTGGCCATCGCCCTCAACGGCCGCGACACGCTGGTGCGTTTCGCCCCGCCGGTGTCGCTGCGCACGATCGTCGACGAAGGCCTGCCGCCGGAACGCACGGTCCGCAAGCTCTCGCGCGTGCTGCGCACCCATTTCCGCCGCATCCGCGCGGCGGTGATCGGCCCCGACCTGTCGACGCGCCGACTGCTCGTCGACCAGGTCCTGACTGCGCCGAGCGTGAAGGAAGCCATCGCCGACCAGGCCGGGCGCGATAAAACCTCGCTCGCCGACGCCTGGAAGAAGGCGCACGGCTTTGCCTACGAGATCGCGGCCGACTATTCGCATCCGGTCGTGCGCTCGGCCAGCTTCCTGCTCACGCCGGTATGGAACCGTATCTACCGCGGCGTGCTGGTTCACCACCTGGACAAGCTCAAGGACGATGCGCCCGGCCACGAAGTGGTCTACGTGCCCTGCCACCGCAGCCACATGGACTACCTGCTGCTGAGCTACCTGCTCTACACCAAGGGCATCGTGCCGCCGCACATCGTGGCCGGGATCAACCTGAACCTGCCGGTCGTAGGCACGCTGCTGCGCAAGGGCGGCGCGTTCTTCATCCGCCGCAGCATCCGTGGCAGCGCGCTGTATTCGGCGGTGCTCAGCGAGTACGTCGCCCAGCTCGTGGCCGGCGGGCACTCCATCGAGTACTTCGTCGAAGGCGGGCGTTCGCGCACCGGGCGCCTGCTGCAGCCCAAGGGCGGCATGGTCGCGATGACGGTCCGCGCGTTCCTGCGCCAGCCCACGCGACCGGTGCTGTTCCAGCCGGTCTACATCGGCTACGAGAAGCTGATGGAAGGCACCAGCTACCTGGACGAGCTGACCGGCAAGCCGAAGGAAAAGGAATCTGTCTGGCAGCTGCTGATGGGCATCCCCAAAGTGCTGCGCAGCAACTACGGCCAGGTGGTGGTGAACTTCGGCGAACCGATCCGCCTCAACGACCTGCTCGGCGAGCACGCGCCCGATTGGGACGGCGCGCCGGTCGGCGACGAGGAAAAGCCCGCGTGGCTGTCGGCCACGGTCGACGCGCTCGCCGAACGCATCCAGGTCAACGTCAACCGCGCCGCCGACGTCAATCCGATCAACCTGCTCGCGATCGCCCTGCTATCCACGCCCAAGCACGCGATGGGCGAGGGCGACCTGCGCGCGCAGATCACGCTGAGCAAGACGCTGCTGGCCGAGCTGCCGTATTCCGACCGCGTCACGGTCACCCCGCATACGCCGGAAGAGATCATCGCCCACGGCGAGGAAATCAACGTGCTCACGCGCATCGCCCATCCGCTGGGCGACGTGCTGGGCGTGAGCGGCGACAACGCGGTGCTGCTGAGCTACTTCCGCAACAACGTGCTGCATCTGTTCACGGCGGCCTCGTGGATCGCCTGCTGCTTCCAGAACAACCGCCGCATGAGCCTCAACGGCGTGCAGCGCCTGGGCCGCAGCGTGTACCCGTTCCTGCAGGCCGAGCTGTTCCTGCCGTGGACGGAGGAGGAATTCGCCGACCGCCTCAACCGCACCGTCGAGGTGTTCGTCCGCGAAGGCCTGCTGGAGCGCATCAGCGACGACGAAGGCGGGATCCTCGCCCGCAATGCCGGCCAGACCGACGAGGTCTTCCGCCTGCGCGCGATCGGCCATTCGTTGCAGCAGGCCTTCGAGCGCTACTACATCGCCATTTCGGTACTGGTGAAGAACGGCCCGGGCACGCTCAGCGCATCGGAACTGGAAGGCCTTTGCCAGCTCGCCGCGCAGCGTCTGTCGCTGCTGTACGCGCCGGCCGCGCCTGAGTTCTTCGACAAGACGCTGTTCCGCGGCTTCATCCAGAAGCTGCGCGAAATGAAGCTGGTGTGGCCCGACGAGAACAGCAAGCTCGCCTTCGACAGCCGCCTGGACACGTGGGCCAAGGACGCCAAGTTCATCCTCGGCCGCGAGTTGCGCCACACGATCGAGAAGATCAGCCCGGAAAGCGCGAAGCCGGCGCCGACTCCAGTGGCGGAGTGACCGAATGGTTGACCCCCCCTCCCGACGGGCGAGGGTTGGGGCGAGGGCCACGCAGGGAAAGCGGCGAATTCGCAGCGCAGTACCGCGCTGCGGCTCCAGTCTTGGCCGCTTCATTTCCCTTCATCCGCCCCTGGGGCACCTTCTCCCGGAGGGAGAAGGAAGAGCAGGCGCGATGCCCGCCTTATGCCGGCTCGTCGGGAATCAGCGCGCTTTCCAGTCGCGCGATGCAGTCCTTCAGCCAAAGCTTTCGTTTCTTCAGGCGCTTGACCGTCAGCTCGTCCGCGTCCGGCGCCCGCACCAATCGCTCGATCGCCGCGTCCAGGTCGCGGTGTTCGTGCCGGAGCTCTGCCAGCTGGCGCGCGAGTACGGCGGGATCGTCACTTTCGATCATCGGCAAAGCTTAACGCGCCGCGGCGTCCAGCGTCACCGCGCCCCGGCCGGTAGAATGGCCGGTCCATGAGCACCGTCCTGCCATTGCTGGAACCCATGCCCCACGTGCGCGCCACGCAACGCCGCGCGCACGAGGACAACAAGCTCGCCAAGCGCCTGCGTCACCAGGTCGGGCGCGCCATCGCCGACTTCGGCATGATCGAGGAAGGCGACAAGGTCATGGTGTGCCTGTCCGGCGGCAAGGACAGCTACACGATGCTGGACATCCTCCTGCAGCTGCAGCTCAAGGCGCCGGTGAAGTTCGAGCTGGTCGCGGTCAACCTGGACCAGAAGCAGCCGGATTTCCCCGAGCACGTGCTTCCGCAGTACCTGGAATCGATCGGCGTGGCGTACCACGTGATCGAGCAGGACACGTACTCGGTGGTCACGCGCGTGGTACCCGAAGGCAAGACGATATGCTCGCTGTGCTCGCGCATGCGTCGCGGCGCGCTGTACGCGTACGCCGAAGCCAACGGCTTCACCAAGGTCGCGCTGGGCCACCATCGCGACGACCTGGTGGCGACGTTCTTCCTCAATCTGTTCTTCCACGCCAAGCTCGCCGGCATGCCGCCCAAGCTGCTCAGCGACGACGGCAAGCACGTCGTGATCCGTCCGCTCGCCTACGTGCGCGAGGACGACATCGCCGCCTACGCCGACGCGAAGGGCTTTCCGATCATCCCGTGCAACCTGTGCGGCTCGCAGGAAAACCTGCAGCGCAAGCAGGTCAAGAAGATGATGGACGCGTGGGAGCGCGAAACGCCCGGCCGCATCGAGACCATCGCCCGCGCGCTGGGCGACGTCCGCCCGTCGCAGTTGGGCGATCCGAAGCTGTTCGACTTCCTCACGCTGGGCCGTCAAGGCGAAGCGCCGCTGCCGGACCCGCACGCGTGGCTGGCGGGCGAACCAAACGACCGGGATTCGGGATACGAGATTCGGGAATCGTAAGATCCCCTCGCCACCGCATTACCGAATCCCCAATCCCGAATAACGAATCCCGGCCAAAGAATGTTCTTTCGCAACCTGACGCTGTTCCGTTTCCCTACCACCACCAAGTTCGACACCCTCGAGAGCGGCCTGGGCGAATGCCAGCTCAAGCCGGTCGGCCCGCTGGAACTGTCCAGCCGCGGCTTCATCTCGCCGTTCGGCCGCGACGCCGACGCGATGTCGCATACGCAGGGCGATGCGACGTGGCTGGCCGTCGGCGGTGAGGACAAGATCCTGCCCGGCTCGGTCGTCAACGACATGCTCAACAAGAAGCTGTCGGAGATCGAAGCCAAGGAAGGCCGCAAGCCCGGCGGCCGCACGCGCAAGCGCATCAAGGACGAACTGATCACCGACCTGCTGCCGCGTGCGTTCGTGAAGCCCAGCCGCACCGACGCGCTGATCGATCTGGGCCACGGCGTGGTCGCGGTCGACACCTCCAGCCGCAAGACCGGCGAGAGCGTGGTCAGCGAGATCCGTCGCGCCATGGGCAGTTTCCCCGCACTGCCGCTCAATGCCGAAGTCGCGCCGCGTTCGGTCCTCACCGGCTGGGTCGCGGGCGAGCCGCTGCCGGAGGGCCTGTCGCTGGGCGACGAGTGCGAGCTGCGCGACCCGATCGACCAGGGCGCGGTGGTGAAGGTGCAGCGCATGGAGCTGCAGAGCGACGAGATCACCAAGCACCTGGAATCGGGCAAGCAGGTCACGCGACTGGCGCTGAACCTGGACGATCACGTGTCGTTCGTGCTCGGCGAGGATCTGGTCGTGCGCAAGTTCAAGCTGCTCGATGGCGCGGTGGACGAACTCGAATCGACCGAGCGCGACGATCTGCGCGCCGAGCTCGACGCGCGCTTCATCCTGATGGCCGGCGAGTTCCGCCGCCTGTTCACGGTGCTGGAAGGCGCGCTGAAGCTGTCGAAGGCCGAAGCGTAACCCGCTGCATCCCGATGCAGGCCTTCTCCCCGCTCGTGGGAGAAGGCGCTCGGACCGGCCGCGAAACTGCGTGCACGATGCCGCACATCGTCATGCAGCGCCGCTAAGATCACCCCATGCCGTCGCCGCTACGCCCGCTCGCCCGTCTGTTCGCGCCCAAGCCACGCACGGTCGAGCGAGAGACGCTGGACATCGAATTGCCCGATGGCCGCACCGTCGCGCTGCAGCGCGTGCGCGATCCGCGTGCCCGGCGCATGAAACTTTCGGTCGATGAGCGTGGCGCGCGCCTGACCGTCCCGCTGCGCGCCAGCCTCGCCACGGCCGATCGCTTCCTGGCCGAGCACCGCGGCTGGCTCGCTGCACAACTGGAGCGCTTCGCGATCGACGGCCTGTCGTCGCTGGAGCCCGGCGTCGATGCCTTCCTGCCGCTGCGTGGCACCGCGCATTCGATGCGCTGGCAGCCCGGGCGCTTCACGCGCCTGGATCATGCCGACGACGGCAGCGGCGACCTCGTCTTCACCCATCCCGCGCGTGCGGGCGACAGCGCGCTACGCCGCGCCGTGCGCGATTTCTACGAAGCGCAGGGCCGCGCGGATGTCGGCCGATGGTTGCCGCGCTATTTGCCCGCGCTGCCGCGCGCGCCGCGGCGCGTGACGTTCAAGATCATGTCGTCGCAATGGGGTTCGCTGGCACCGGACGGCTCGATGGCCCTGGACCTGGCGCTGGTCCTCGCACGTCCGAGCGCGTTCGAGTACGTGCTCGTTCACGAGTTGTGCCACCTGATCCATGCCGACCATTCGCGTTCGTTCTGGCGCGAAGTGGAAGCGCGTTGCCCGGACTGGCGCGATGAACGCGAGTACTTCCATGCCGAGGGACGCAGGTTGAAGGCGACGCTGCGCGCCTTGTGCGGGAAGGCGGGGTAGGTATCGCGGAGGGCCGGGGAGTCGGGAAGTTCGCCGCGCTCACGCCGGAATGAAGAAGTCCCCGATCATCTCCGCCATGCGCTGCGGCTGTTCCATGTGCAGGTGATGCCCGCCGTCGACGACGACTAGCTCGCCGTGCGGCAGCAGGCCCGCGCGTTCGCGACGCAACGGATCGGGCAGGTACGGCTGCGCGGGATCGGCGAAGATCACGCGCGTCGGGCATTCGATGCCGGCGACGAGGTCGCGGATCTGCGGCTCGGTCATGCGCTGCATGGTCGGCAGCGTCAAACGCGGGTCGCTCGACCAGGTGAAGCCTCCTTCCACCGGCACGACGCCGCGCTCGACCAGCAATCGCGCCGCGCGCTCCTCCAGGCGAGAGCCCACCTGCGCACCGGCGGCCATGCGTGCACGTACCGCGATCGCAACATCCGGGAACACGCGCAGCGATTTGCCTCGCAGCGCGCGGTACGCGGCGATCGCATCGCGCAGGCGCGAGACCGTGCGCTCCGGCACTTCGGCCAACGCGCCCAGCGCTTCGATCGCGAGCAATCGCTCCACGCGCTGCGGGCACGCGGCGGCGACGAGGCTGGAGATCCCCGCGCCCATCGAATGGCCCAGCAGCGAAAAGCGCTCCCAGCCCAACGCGTCGGCGATGTCGAGCACGGCGTTCACCGCGGCGGCGAACGAGTAGTCCGCGCCCGGGGGCAGGTGCGCGCTGGCGCCGTGGCCCGGCAGGTCCGGCGCGACCAGTTCGATGCCCTGCAGATGCTCGGCGAGCGGGACAAAGCTGGCCGCGTTGTCGAGCCAGCCGTGCAGGGCGAGTACGCGCGGCGCGCCGGCATCGCCGCCGCGCAGGCCGGCGATGCGCCCCAGCGGCGTGTCGAGGGTGAATTCGCGTAGACCGCGCGTGGGCATCAGGTCCACCTGTCCAGTTCGTGGCGGGCGATGTCGGCCAGCGCCCGTGCGTGCGGCCGCGTGTCGTTGAGGCAGGGGATGTAGCGCAGCGTGCCGCCGTGCGCGGCGAAATCCTCCGCCAACATCATCGCCACTTCTTCCAATGTCTCGATGCAGTCCACGGCGAAACCCGGCGCGACCACATCCACGTCGCGTACGCCGCGCGCGGCCAGCGCGTGCAGGGTCCCCTGCGTGCTGGGTTCCAGCCATTTGTCGCGGCCGAAGCGCGACTGGTAACTCAACGTCCATTCCTCGGCGCTCAGGTGCAGGCGCAGTGCGATCGCGCGTGCGCCGGCCTCGCAGTGGCGGGCGTACGGATCGCCCGCATCGACCAGCCGCTGCGGCAGACCGTGGAAGGAGAACAGCAGGTGCTCGCCGGCGCCTTGTTCGCGGCGATGCGCCCGGATGGAATCGACCACCGCGTCGAGCCAGCCTTCGTCCAGGTGATAGTCCTCGACCATGCGCGTGGGCAGCGCCTTCTCGCGGGCCAGCACGTCGCCGACCGAGGCCGTGGTGCTGGTCGAATACTGCGGATACAGCGGCAGGACCAGCGCGCGACGCACGCCGGCCTCGCGCAGTTGCGCCAGGCGCGCGGCCAGCGACGGCGAGCCGTAACGCATGGCGTCGATCACGCGCAATTGCGGCAGCTCGTTCTGCACCGCCCAGGCCAGCCGCCGCGTGTACACGGCCAGCGGCGAGCCGCCGTCTTCGTCGCGCATCCAGATGCTGGCGTACTTCTTCGCGACCACCTTGGCGCGCAACGGCAACACGGCCAGGTGCAGCAGTGGAAGCCAGAGCCAGCGTGGCAGGGCGACCACGCGGCGGTCGCTGAGGAATTCGGCCAGGTATCGGCGCACGCCCTGCGGCGTGGGCGCGTCGGGCGTGCCCAGATTGACCAGAATGAGGGCGGTTTCCGGCGCTTGGCCGGGCGGAACGGTGAGGGCGCCGTCGTGATCGGCACCGATGCTGGCGTGGGCGGGCATGCGCATAGGATGACAGCCGCGCGGCCGGCTCGCACCGGCGCTCGGCATGAAAGGTCGCAATGCACCCGCGCGAGCGAATCGACACGCTCGGCACGCCGGATTGATCAGGATATGCGAGCACGGTCGACTTCCGGCGCTTGACGTGCGCGCTGATTAGGTAAGGATTCATGGCCGAATCACTAGCCTGAACCGACTGCCTCAACGGCGGTCGAACACTCGAACCTCCCCTGCTGCTTCGCATCGAGTTTTCACTGGAGTCCGCCATGTCCCGCTTTCCGCGCCTGCTCGTCCTGTCGCTTGCCTTGAGTGTCGCCACCGCTGCCGTGGCCGGTCCGCAGGAGGACGAGCGCGCCCGCCAGGCGGTGCGCGTGCTCACCGACATCCAGCAGATCCCCGAGTCCGGCATTCCCGACAAGCTGCTCGACGAGGCACGCGGGATAGTCGTGGTGCCCGATGCGCTGAAGATCGGGCTGGTGCTCGGCGGACGTCGCGGCCATGGCCTGCTCTCGGTGAAGAACCCCGACGGCACCTGGTCGAGCCCCAGCTTCGTCAAGCTCACCGGCGGCAGCATCGGCTTCCAGGCCGGCGTGCAGTCGGCCGACATCGTGCTGGTGTTCCGCAGCGACCGCGGCCTGGACTCCATCGTCAACGGCAAGGTCACCTTGGGCGCCGACGCCGGCGTGGCCGCGGGCCCGGTGGGCCGCAATGCCGGCACCGCCACGGACGGACAGCTCAAGGCCGAGATCTGGTCCTGGTCGCGCGCACGCGGCCTGTTCGCGGGCATCGCGCTGGACGGCGCGGTGCTGTCGATCGACGACGCCGCCAACGAATCGGTCTACGGCCAGGACACCACGCCGCGCATGATCTTCGAAGGCCGCGCCGCCGGGCAGCCGTCCAGCGCCGTGGTCGATTTCCGCGATCGCCTGGAAGAAGCCAGCAACATCGCCCGGACGGCGCGGTCCAATTCGGCCGCCGACGAGCGCGCGCGCAGCTCGGCGCCGCGCCCGGCACCGGCGGCATCGACCACGGCTCCTGCCCCTGCCAGCACGACGCCGCTGCATGCTCCGGCGCAGCCGACGCAGCAGCCCTCGTCCTTCCAGACGGTCGAAAGCCCGGTTCAGGCCGAGCCGCTGCCCTGATCCGCCAGCATCGGTCACGGTCTTAACCGTCAGCACGCACGGTTATGACGGCGCCCGTCATGGCGCTGCGGTATCCTGAACATCCATTTTCGCGGCGGACATTCTCATGGGCGGTTTGAGTCTTTGGCACTGGCTGATCGTGCTGGTGATCGTGGTGCTGGTGTTCGGCACCAAGCGCCTGGGCAACGTCGGCAAGGACCTCGGCGAAGCCGTGAAGGGCTTCAAGAAGGGCATAAAGGACGAGGACGAGGACAAGCCCTCGGCACAGTTGCGCGACGAGCGCCGCGACGAGACGAAGTCGACGACCGACAGCACCAAGCAGGACGACCGCACCCCGCGCTGACGCGGCGCGGCTTCCTTCCGGTCGGCTGCCATGTTCGACATCGGGTTTTCCGAGATCTTCGTCATCGCGATCGTGGCCCTGCTCGTGCTGGGGCCCGAGCGGCTGCCCAAGGCGGCGCGCTTCGCCGGGCTGTGGGTGCGTCGCGCGCGGGCGCAGTGGTATTCGGTGAAGTCCGAGCTTGAGAACGAGCTGGCGGCCGAGGATCTCAAGCGCAGCCTGAAGCAGACGCAGGACTCGCTGCGCGAAGCGCAGCACGAACTCAACGCCGGCATCGACGAAGCGCGTAACCGCATCAAGCGCGAACAGGCCGATCTGCAGCGCGAGCTGGATGCGCTCGATCGGGATGTCCGCGGCGCGGCTGCGACAGGGGCGGATCTGGAAGCACAGCCCGGCTTGGACGCAGGGGCGGATGCCGAAGCACACGACGCCGCACCCGGAACGGTGATCGAAGAGCGTCCGCTCGCTTCGGCATCGGACCCGGCGCTGCAGCCGCCGGACATGGATGCCGATCTGGATCGCAAGCCCGACACGATGTCCGCACCCTCGACCGATCTTCCGGTCGAAACCGATTCGGAACGGCCCAGCTCCGAACCGGTCCCCGCCGAACAAGCGCGCGGGCGACAGAAGGGCTTCGAATGGGCACATCCGGAACCGGTGCAGCGCGATCCGGCGCGCCTCACCCCGCCGCCCGCCGATGACGGGGCGACGCGCCGATGAGCCACGATTCCGAATCCACCGCGCATTCCGAAACCGACGGCGCAGAGCCGCGTCTGATCGACCACCTCATCGAATTGCGCGCACGTCTGCTGCGCGCCGTCGTCGGGCTGCTCATCGTTTTCGTCGCACTGTTGCCGTTCGCCGCCGAAATCTACGCCGCCCTCGCCCAACCGTTGCTGGCCACGCTGCCCGCCAACGGCCAGCTGGTCGCGGTGGATCCGGCCGGCGGCTTCTTCGTGCCGATGAAGCTGGCGTTCTTCGCCGCGTTGCTGCTGGCGATGCCCTGGCTGCTTTACCAGGCCTGGGCCTTCGTCGCCCCCGGCCTGTACCACCGCGAAAAGCGCCTGGCGATGCCGCTGCTGGTCTCGGCGGTGGCGCTGTTCTACCTCGGCTGCGCGTTCGCCTTCTTCCTGGTGCTGCCGTCGGTGTTCGGCTTCCTGGCCCGCTTCACGCCCGACGTGGTGGCGATGACGCCCGACATCGGCAAGTACCTGGATTTCGTGCTGGTGATCTTCCTGGCCTTCGGCGCGAGTTTCGAGCTGCCGGTGGCGCTGGTGATCCTGGTGTTGCTGGGCTGGGTCACACCGCAGCAGCTCAGGGAATCGCGCGGCTACGCGGTCGTCGGCATCTTCGTGGTCGCCGCGGTGATCACGCCGCCCGACGTGGTCTCGCAGCTGATGCTCGCCATTCCGATGTGCGTGCTCTACGAGTTGGGCATCGTCGCCTCGCGCTGGCTGCAGCCGCGCCCCGAAGCCGGACAGACACCGAGCGCGTGAGCGTACCGGCGCGCTTCTGGCCGCGCTACGCGGCCTGGTCGCTGGATGCGGCGCTGGCCGCGGTCGTGCTCACGCCGTTTCTCGGGCGCGCGATGGCGCGCGATGCGCGGGCGCTCGAACAACAGTTCATCGACCTGCTGACGGGGTTCTACGGGTCGATCGAGCGATGCATGACCGCGGGCGCGTCGCCGGTGGACATCGCCGCGCTGCTCACGGACACATCGCTGCGGCGGGCCATCGACACCCTGGAAGCCTCCCTGCTCCAAGCCGCGTGCCTGCCGCTGCTCGCCTTCGCCGCACTCATGCTGGTACTGCACGTCGCGGGCGGACGCTCGCCGTGGCAGGGAAGTCCGGGCAAGCGCGCGCTGGACCTGCGTGTGATCGATCGCGATGGCGCGCGGCCGGGTTTCGCCCGTTCGGTCTGGCGCGAGGTCGCGGGGCTGGCGTCATGGCTCACGCTCAACCTTGGCCATGCGATGGCGGCGATCGGACCGGAACACCTCGCCCTGCATGATCGACTGAGCCGCACGCGCGTGGTGCGTACGTCGGCGCAGCCGCTGCCCGCGTGGGCGCGCGGCTGGATCCTGGTGCAGGCGGCGGCGGCGGCGCTGCTGACCGTCGTCTTCACCGGCCACCTGGCCTCGCTCGCGCAGGCGGCGGTGGAACGCGTGCTGGGCTGAGGGGCCTTACAGCTCCACCGTGTGGTGGTTCGACGGATTGGACGGCGCCGCCGGACCGCCTTCCTGCGATCCGTCCTGGCCGCACACGTCGCGCCACAGGTAGTACATGACGCCGAACATCACCACGTACAGCACGACCATCAGGGCCAGGTAAAGCGGCATCACCAGCGCCATCGACAGCGCCGGATGGATCAGGCCGCCGACCAGCGCGATCACGCCGAATACCAGCGCCAGTACCAGGCCCACCGGGAGCGAGGCCAGCACGACCACGATCGCCAGCAGCAGGATCGGCAGCAGATTCTTGGCCGTGCCGACGACGCCGTCGGCCATCGCGCCCGCAATGGGGCGGCGACCCAGCGCCACCTGGCCGAAACCGATGGCGTACACGCCGGACAGGAATAGGAAGAGGATCGAGCCCAGACCAAGCAGGCGCCCGAAGCCGGCCGGCATGTCGGGCATCTGCGCCGGATCGACCTTTCCGCCCGCGCTCTGCTGCAGCGTCAGCACCTTGGTGTACCAGTCGATGAAGCCATCGCCGAACAGGCCGATCAGCACCATCGCGATCGCCACATAGGACAACGTCATGAGCAGGCCGAATCCGATCAGGCGGCCCGCGTCGCCGCCCTGCCGGAACGGCGCGAATACGTCGGCGGCGACCGCGGGGCGACCGTGCTCGGCGGCGTCGATCAGGCGCAGGTAGCCGCCGATCACCGGCGAGAGGATCACGATCGACAGCAACGTCGACACTGCCGCCACGACGATCGAGCCGTTCGCATCGGGCTTGAGCAGCGAAAGCACGGTCAGCTGCACGATGCTCGGCAGCAGCGCAACGAACATCAGGATCGCGGCGGCGCCGAACACCGCTCGGGCGTTGTGGCGGCCCAGGTTGATGCCGCGCTTGAGCCAGGACAGGCCGGAGAGCGGCCCGGTTGCGTGAGTGGTCATGGGGAGGACTTGATGGGGAAATGACGCGTGCGTGGAGGGTATCGCACGCGGGAAGCGGAAGTGTCGAAACCGTCGACGGGCGGGGCCGTCAGTGCCCGTGCAACCCGCGCGCATGGCGCACGAACCGCCGCAGCACGCGGCGCGCATGCGGCGTGGCACTCACCTCGCGTGCCAGCGACTTCGCGCAGCGGCCCTCGCCGTGCAGTGCCTCACGGCGCGCGTGGACGTAGCCGCGCATGTGCGTGGCGCTGAACTCCGGATGGAACTGCACGCCCCAGGCGCGCTCGCCCCAACGGAAGGCGTGGCAGTCGTCCTGGCTCGATCGCGCCAGCACCGTGGCGCCCTGCGGGGCGCGCAGCACGGTCTGAAGATGCGTGGCCTGCGCGGCGAACTGGGCCGGAAGACCGCGGAACAGCGGGTCTTCGTCGGCGTGGGGATGCAGTTCCAGGTCGATGGTGCCCATCTCGCGACCAGTCGGGTTCGGCCCGACCTCACCACCCAGCGCGTGCGCCAGCAGCTGGTGTCCGTAGCAGATGCCGAACAGCGGCATGCCCTCGTCGGCGGCGTCGCGCAGCCACGCGGCGCTGCGTTCGCTCCAATCGCGGCGTTCGGTGACCATCGCGGCCGAGCCGGTGATGATCGTGCCGGCGAAGCCGTCCCGCGCCGGCAGTTCGTCCCCGCCCTCGACATTCACCACGACCGCTTCGTCGGCCTCCAGCCCGGCCGCGACGCGGATCCAGTGCGGAAACCCGCGATGGCGTCGCATCGAGGCGACCGGCTGGCCGGTTTCGAGGATCAGGAACGGCCGGTGGTGATCGTGGTTCACGGCAATGACGGCAGGCTGCGGGCGGATCGGCCTTCCCGTCCGGCGGGAGGGTCATGCGGGACACTGTCGCCGGCCGCGCGCAAGCGCGAAAGCCAGCGGGATCAAGGCCCGTGGCTATACTAACGCGCTTTGCGGGACCCCCACCGAGACCATGGCCGCCCCTACCTTCCAGGAACTGATCCAGCGTCTGAACGCCTTCTGGGCGGAACAGGGCTGCACGCTGATCCAGCCGCTCGACCTGGAGGTCGGCGCAGGCACCTTCCATCCCGCCACGTTCCTGCGCGCGCTCGGTCCGGAGCCGTGGAACGCCGCCTATGTCCAACCCTGCCGCCGTCCCGCCGACGGCCGCTACGGTGAGAACCCCAACCGCCTGCAGCGCTACTACCAGTTCCAGGTGGCGATGAAGCCCAGCCCCGACAACATCGTCGAGCTGTACTTCGATTCGCTCAAGGCGCTGGGCGTGGATCCGATGGTGCACGACCTGCGCCTGGTCGAGGACAACTGGGAATCGCCGACGCTGGGCGCCTGGGGCCTGGGCTGGGAGGTCTGGCTCAACGGCATGGAAGTCACCCAGTTCACCTATTTCCAGCAGGCGGGCGGCCTGGAGTGCAAGCCGGTGCTGGGCGAGATCACCTACGGTCTCGAACGCCTGTGCATGTACCTGCAGAACGTCGACAACGTCTTCGACCTGGTGTGGACCTACGGCCCCGATGGAACCCCGGTCACCTACGGCGACGTCTACCACCAGAACGAAGTCGAGCAGAGCGCCTACAACTTCGAATACGCCGACGTGGCCGAGCTGTTCCACCGCTTCGACGCGTGCGAGAAGGAAGCGCTCAAGCTGATCGAACTGGGCCTGCCGCTGCCGGCGTACGACCAGGTCTGCAAGGCCAGCCACAGCTTCAACCTGCTGGACGCGCGCCGCGCGATCAGCGTGACGGAGCGTCAGCGCTACATCCTGCGCGTGCGCCGCATCGCGCAGGGCGTGGCCGAGGCGTACTACGCACAGCGCGAGAAGATGGGTTTCCCGGTGTTGAAGAAGGCGGCGAAGGTCGCCTGATCCAGGCCCCTCTCCCACCGGGAGAGAGGTTGGGGTGAGGGCCGGAGAAGCGGCCGCGTCGTCGGCGAGCATGCATCAAAGACCTGGCACTGCCGGGCGGTCCATGCTTCCACCGCAGTCGCTCCATCGCCCCTCATCCGCCCTTCGGGCACCTTCTCCCGCGGGGAGAAGGAAAAGCAAAACGACAAGGCAATCGCATGACCACGATGTCCCCCCTCCTGATCGAACTTGGCACCGAAGAACTCCCCGTCAAGGCCCTGCCCGGCCTGGCGCAGGCGTTCTTCGACGGCGTCATCGACGGCCTGGCCAAGCGCGGCATCGCCTTCGATCGTGGCCAGGCCAAGCCGCTGCACACGCCGCGCCGCCTCGCCGTGGCCCTGCCCGGCGTCGCGCTGGAGCAGCCTGAGCAGAAGTCCGAAGTGCTCGGCCCGTACCTCAACATCGCGCTGGATGCCGACGGCCAGCCGACCAAGGCGCTGCAGGGTTTCGCGGCGAAGGCCGGCATCGACTGGACCCAGCTGGAAAAGACCACCGACAACAAGGGCGAGCGCTTCGTGCACCGCGCCGTGAAGCCGGGCGCGAGCACCGCCTCGCTGCTGCCGGAGATCCTGCGCGAGGCCGTCGCCGCGATGCCCATCCCCAAGCCGATGCGCTGGGGCGACCACGACTACGGATTCGCCCGCCCGGTGCACTGGCTGGTGCTGCTCCTGGGCAAGGACGTGGTCGAGGCCGAACTGTTCGGCGCACGCGCCGACCGCATGAGCCGCGGCCATCGCTTCATGCACGACAAGCCGGTGTGGTTCTCCACGCCTGCCGATTACGTCGAATCGCTGCGCGGCGCGAAGGTCCTGGTCGATCCGGACGAACGCCGTGAGCGCATCGTGCTCGAGGTGACCGAAGCCGCCCGTGCCGCCGGCGGCAGCGCGCGCATCGACACGGGCATTCTCGAAGAGGTCAACGGCCTCACCGAGTGGCCCAAAGCCGTGACCTGCAGCTTCGAGCGCGAATTCCTGGCCGTCCCGCAGGAAGCGCTGATCGCCACCATGGAAGCCAACCAGAAGTTCTTCCCCGTGCTCGACGGCGACGGCAGGTTGAGCGAGCACTTCATCGGCATCGCCAACATCGAATCCCGCGACGAGGCCGAGGTCCGCAAGGGCTACGAGCGCGTCATCCGCCCGCGCTTCGCCGACGCGAAGTTCTTCTTCGTCGAAGACATGAAGCAGGGGCTGGCGTCGATGAATGCCGGCCTCGCGACCGTGAAGTATCAGGACAAGCTGGGCTCCATCGCCGACAAGGTCGCGCGTGTGGCCGCGCTGGCGCAGGCCGTGGCCGCGCAGGTAGGCATCGAACCCGAGCAGGCGCGGCGCGCCGCCGAATTGTCGAAGGCCGACCTCCAGTCGCGCCTCGTCGGTGAATTCCCGGAGCTGCAGGGCATCGCCGGCCGCTACTACGCGGCGGTGGAAAAGGAGCCGCTGGAAGTCGCGCACGCCATCGACGAGGCCTACATGCCGCGCTTTGCCGGCGACGCCATCGCGCCGTCGAAACTCGGCCAGGTGCTGGCCATCGCCGAACGCCTGGACACGCTGGCCGGCGGCTTCGCTGCGGGCTTGAAACCGACCGGCAACAAGGATCCGTTCGCACTGCGCCGCAATGCGCTGGGGCTGGCGCGCACGCTTCTGGAAGGCGACCACGACCTTTCCCTGTCCGCCTTGATCGATCACGCCCGTTCCCTTCAGCCCGCCAAGCAGGCCCAGGCCGACGACGCCGAAATCGCCGGGTTCGTCTACGACCGCCTGCGCGGCTATTACGCCGACCGCGGCGTGGCATCGGTGCAGTTCGATGCGGTGGAAAATGTCGCACACCATTCGCTGTCCGATTTCGACCGCCGCCTCACCGCCATCGCCGAGTTCGCCAAGCTGCCCGAAGCCGAAGCGCTCGCCGCGGCCAACAAGCGCATCCGCAACATCCTCAAGAAGGTCGAGGGCGACGTGCCGTCGCGCGTGGACACGAGCCGCTTCACCGAGCCGGCCGAACGCGAGCTCGGCGAGGCCGTGGACAGCGCCATCGCCGATACCGATCCGCTGCTCGAGTCGCGCGACTATGTCGCCGTGCTCGGACGTCTTGCGCGCCTGCGTCCGCAGGTCGATGCCTTCTTCGACGGCGTGATGGTGAACGTGGACGACGCAGACGTGCGCAACAATCGCCTGGCATTGCTCAAGCGCCTGTCGGACCGCCTCGGCAGCGTCGCGGCGATCGAGTACCTCTCGATGTGATGCACTGGCGCGGGACGTCGATGCCGCGCCTAAACGTTCCATTCACTGGCTTCGTGTGAAGCCCGGGTATCCTGCGCCGATGCGCTTATCGCCACGCCTCACGCTCGCCGCCGCGTTGTTGCTCGCCACAGCCGGTGCGGCGCATGCGGCGACGGTCAAGAGCGTGGACATCCACGGCCTGGACGAAGCCAAGACCTTGAACGTGCGCGGCGCACTGTCGGTGGTGGACGTGATCGGCAAGGACGTGCCGGGTCGGCGCCTGGGCTACCTGATCCGCGAGGCCGAGGACGAAACGCGCGAGGCGCTGGAACCGTTCGGCTATTACTCGCCGAAGATCGAGGTCAAACGCGAAGGCAACGGCGACACCGGCGTCACCGTCACCATCAACGTCACCCTGGACGAACCCGTGCGCGTGCGCCGCGCCGACATCGCCATCCTCGGCGAGGGCAGCGACGACCGTTACCTCAAGCAGGACCTGGCCGCGTTCCGTCCGCAGACGGGCGATGTCTTCGACCACGCGCTGTACGAGGCGAGCAAGACCAAGATCACCCGCCGTCTCGCCGAGCGCGGTTACTTCGACGCGGACTTCAGTTCGCGCCGCGTGGAAGTCACGCGCGCGCAGAACGCCGCCGACATCGACCTGGTCTGGAGCAGCGGCGGCCGCTACGACATGGGCCCGATCAACATCGAACAGACGCCGCACACGATCATCCGCGACAGTCTGCTCGACAAGCTCATCTACTGGGAACAGGGCAGCTACTACCACCAGGGCAAGCTCGACCGCTTCCGCGAATCGCTGGCGCGACTGGACTACTTCTCCAGCATCGAGATCGAACCGCATCCGGAAGACGCGGTCGACAATGAAGTCCCGGTGTCGGTCACGCTCACGCCCGCCAAACGCACCGTCTACACCGCCGGCCTGAGCTACGGCACCGACAGCGGCCCCGGCGTGCGCCTGGGCATGGAACGCCGCTACGTCAACGATCGCGGCCACAAGGCGCTGGGCCAGATCGACTGGGCGTCCAAGCGCAAGACCGCGACCGCGCAATACCGCATTCCCGCGTTCGCGTGGCTCGATGGCTGGTTCACCTTCAGCGCGCAGTACTACGACGAACAGACCGACTACATGGACACGCGCAAGGTCGAGGTCGTCGCAAGCCGCAGCGGGCAGATCAGCCGGCGACTCACCGCGATCGCCGCGCTGCATGCGCTGCGCGAACGCTGGGCGTACGCGGCCGACGACGACGGCGACGAGATCACGCCGGTGGCCTACCAGTACGCGACGTTCCTGTACCCGTCTCTGCGCGGCGAGTACATCGATGCCGACGATCGCATCTTCCCGCGGCACGGCATCGGCATCACGGTGGAAGTGCGCGGCGGCCTGGAAGGCGTGGGCTCGGACGCGAACTTCGCCCAGGCCTGGGGCGTGGCACGCTGGTACCAGGGCATGGGCGAAAGCAACCGGCTCATCCTTCGCGCCGAAGCCGGCGGCACCTTCACCAACGCGCTGGTGAACATGCCGCCGAGCCTGCGTTTCTTCGCCGGCGGCGACAACAGCATCCGCGGTTACGGTTTCCGCGAAGTCGGGCCCAGCACCATCGGCAGCGACGGCAAGAAGTACGCACTCGGTGCGAAGAACGTGCTGACCGGTTCGGCGGAGTTCGAGCATTATTTCGACAACGGACCGTGGGGCATGGCGGTCTTCGTCGACGCGGGCGATGCGTTCGACGACACGCCCGACATCCACACCGGCGTCGGCGTCGGCGCGCGCTGGCGCTCGCCGGTCGGACCGGTGCGCGTGGACATAGCGCGTGGCCTGAACAATCCGGACTCGGATTACGAGATCTACCTCAACATCGGTGCGACGTGGTGAGGCACGCATGAGCCAGCCCACTCCTCCCGCGAACGAAACACCGCGCGACCCGCGCGAACAGCGCATCGCCGAGCTGCGCCAGCGCCGGTTCGCGCGCATGCGTTGGCTGGCGATCCGCGCCGGCATCCTCTCGGTCGCGATCGCGCTGGTCGCGGGCGTGTTCCTGTACTGGCTGCTCACCAGCATCGGTGGCCGCGACCTGTTGCTGGCGCAGATCGTGTCGCGCCTGCCGGAAAACGCCGCGCTGTCGTGGCGCAGCGTCGAGGGCCCGCTGTCGGGTCCGCTGACGATGAACGGCGTGCGATTCACTTATGACCGCATCGTGTTCACCGCCGATCGCGTGCACCTGGATCCGGCGATCCGCCCGCTGATCCGCAGGCGCCTGCGGCTGGACGCGTTGCAGATCGCCAACGCGAAACTGGAAATTCCCGAAAGCGACGAGCCCTTCGAGCTGCCGCGCTGGCCCGAAGTGCTGCCGGAGATCGCGCCGCCGCTGGAGTTGCAGGCCGACGATGTACGGGTGGACGGCTTCCTGCTCACGCAGGGCGGACAGAAGCTGGTCGACGTGCGCACGCTGCGCGGCGGTCTGGACGCGCGCCAGGGCCAGCTGCACGTCGAGCACCTCTACGTCGACAGCGACCGCGGCCGCTTCAACCTGCACGGCGACTATGTGCCGCGCGAGGACTACCGAACCGATGTCACCGCCAGCGCACTGCTCCCCGCCGCGCAGGGCCGCACCCCGGCGCGCGTGGGCCTGGTCGCGCGTGGCGATCTGTCGCGCATGAGCTTGGCGATCGCCGGCCACGTGCCGTCGCCGCTACGCGCGAGCGTGGTGCTGTACGGTCGCGAGCAGCCGAAGTGGCGCCTGGACGCGGATGCCGAAGGTCTCGACCTGGGCCTGGTGACCGGCGCGGAGGCCAGCGACGACGATCAGCCGCTGGTCTTCAGCTTCAGTGCCGATGGCATGGGCGGCGCCGCCGATCTGCGCGGCGAGTTCCGCCAGGGCGACCTGGTCGCGACGGTGCTGCCGTCGAAGGTACGGCTGGAGAACCAGGTGCTCGATGTGCAGCCGCTCGCGCTGCGCATCTTCGATGGCACCGCCACGTTGCGCGGCACGGCGGATTTCAAGGATCCCGAGAATGCGAAGTTCCGCTTCTCGGCGAATGCGCGCGGCCTCACGTTCGGTGGCGAAACCACGACGGCGCCCGCACCAGTGGCGGCCGCGGCCCAGCCACCGGCGAGCATCAGTGCGCAGAAGTTGCGCAAGGTGACCGCACCCGCGCCGGCCGCGCAGACCGAAGCGATCGCGATCGGCGTCGATGCGGACCTGGGCTTTGCGGGCACGATGAAATCCTGGGCGGCAATCGGCGACGCCACGCTGCATCGCGATGGCCCCGCGCACGTTCAAGACCGGGCGACGCTGCGCTTCGACGGCCGCGGCAACGACGAGCGCATGACGCTGAAGACGTTGCAGGCGCGCATGCCCAGCGGCACGCTGGACGGCACCGGCACGGTGGCGTGGGCGCCGTCGCTTGGTTGGGACATCAACGCGACGTTGGCGGGCTTCGATCCGGGTTACTTCGCGTCCGACTTCAAAGGCTCGATCAACGGCAAGCTCGCAACAACGGGCAGCACGCGCGCCGACGGCGGACTGGAGATCCTCGCCAACGCCAGCGATCTCGGCGGCCGTCTGCGCAACCGTCCGCTCAAGGGCGACGCACGCTTTGCGATGCACGGCGCCGGCACGGCGGGCGGTGAAACCGCATACGAAGGCGACGTCGCGCTGACGCTCGGCGGCAGCCGCATCGACGCAAAGGGCAAGATCGCCAATGCGCTGGAGATCGATGCGAAGCTCTCGCCGCTCGTGCTCTCCGACTTGTTGCCCGGCGGCGCCGGCACGCTGCACGGCACGCTGCAGGTGCGCGGCCCGCGCACCGCGCCCGACATCACCGCCGACCTCACGGGCGCCGGCTTGAAGTACGGCGACTACCAGGCGCAGTCGCTCACTGCGAAGGGCCGTCTGCCCTGGCAGCGCGGCGATGGAGCGATCGCGGTGCGTGCCAGCGGATTGCAGGTCGGCCTGCCGCTGTCGTCGGTGACGCTCGACGCGCGCGGCGCAGTGGAGGCGTTGCAGTTGCAAGGCGAAGCGCGCGGCGACATCGGCACGCTGACGCTGGCCGGTAACGTCGCGCGGCGTGGCAACACCTGGCAGGGCGCGCTGGCGGCGTTCCAGCTCACACCGGTGCGCGGTGCATCGTGGCGCCTGCGCGAAGCGGCGCGTTTCAGCTGGGACGGACGCAACGGTTCGCTGAGCAATAGTTGTTTCGTCTCCAGCGGTGGCGGTTCGCTGTGCGCGAATGCCGATTGGCCGCGACGCGGCGTCGCCGTGCGCGGCGAGGCGCTGCCGCTGAGCCTGCTCGTGCCCTACCTGCCCGAACGCGAAGACGGCAGACCGTGGCTGATTCGTGGCGAGATCGCGCTCGATGGCCAGATGCGCCCCGTCGGCAACGCCTGGCGCGGCCAGTTCAACGTGCGTTCGAGCGGTGGCGGTCTGAAGAACAGCGAGCGCTCGCGCCGCGAAGTGCTCAGCTACGAGAACCTCGCCCTCGAAGCGACGTTCGATCCACGCCGGATCAATGCCGAACTCACCACCGCGTTCAACAGCGGCGGCCGCATAGATGCGCGCATCACCACCGGCTGGGACGACTACGCGCCGCTCGCCGGGCAGGTATCGGTCAACACCTCCGAACTGGTGTGGCTGGAGCTGTTCTCGCCGGACATCATGGAGCCCAAGGGAACCCTCGACGCGCGCATCACCCTGGCCGGCACGCGCGCGCGTCCGCAGTTGGGTGGCCAGGCGCGACTGACCAATTTCAGCACCGAGATCCCGTCGCTGGCGATCGTGCTGGAAGGCGGCGACGTGCGCCTGGATGCGCTGCCCGATGGCACCGCGCGCATCGCCGGCAACGTGCGTTCCGGCGAAGGCACGCTCAATGTCGCCGGCTCGCTCAACTGGCAGAACACCAGCGCGCCGCTGCTGCTCACGGCGACCGGCCAGAACGTGCTCGTGTCCGACACGCGCGACCTGCACGCCGTCGCCAGTCCGGACCTGCAGGTGCGCTACGCCGCCGGCCAGCCGATCACCGTGACCGGCACCGTCATCGTGCCGTCCGCGCGCATCGACCTGGAGCGCCTGGATACCGGCGTGTCGGCGTCGCCGGACGTGGTGGTGCTCGATCCCGAAGACCCGGAGGCGACGGGCGCATCGCCGCTCGACCTGGACCTCACGCTGGTGCTCGGCGAAGACGTGAAGCTCAATGGCTTTGGCCTGGAGGGCGGGCTGGGCGGCCGGATGCGTGTGCGCTCGCACCCGGGACGCGAGATGACCGCCAGCGGCCAGCTGCAGGTGCACGGTCGTTACAAGGCGTACGGGCAGAAGCTCGACATCACGCGCGGCGAGCTGTCGTGGTCGGGCGGTCCGGTGTCGGACCCGATCCTCAACATCCGCGCCGAGCGCGTGATCGGCGACGTCACCGCCGGCGTCGACATCCGCGGCCGTGCCAGCGCGCCGACGGCGAACGTGTGGTCCGACCCGGCCAGTTCGCAATCCGAGGCGCTGGCCTACCTCACCCTCGGCCGCCCGCTCGCCAGTGCGAGCAGCGACGAGAGTCGGCAGGTCAACGCCGCCAGTGCCGCGTTGTCAGCCGGCGGCAGTTTGATCGCATCGCAGCTCGGCGCGAAGCTCGGCCTCGACGATGCCGGGGTGAGCGACAGCCGGGCGCTCGGCGGCAGCGTGCTCGGTTTCGGCAAGCACATCTCGCCGCGCCTCTACGTCGGGTACGGCGTCTCGCTGCTCGGCACCGGCCAGGTGCTCATGCTGAAGTACCTGCTGCGCAAGGGCTTCGATGTACAGATCGAATCGAGCACGGTCGAGAACCGCGCCTCGCTCAACTGGCGCAAGGAAAAGTAGGGCCTCGCGCCTCGCGCCTCGCGCCAGCGCATCCGGACGCGTGGCCGCGCCTCATCGAAAGTCGCCGACGCGTGCCGTAAGCTGCGCGCATGAGCGAGGCTCCCAAACCGCAGGTCTTCTACAACAGCGCCTGCCCGGTCTGCAAAGCCGGCATCGACTCGCAGCGCGCGAACATGCAGGCCTGCGGGATCGATGCGGAATGGATCGACGTGCACGCCGCTCCGCAAGCGGTCGCGCAGCTCGGCGCATCGCTTGAGGACGTGCGCGAGCGCTTGTACGTGAAGGACGAATCCGGCGCCGTACGTATCGGCGCCGATGCATTTACCGAACTGTGGTCGCGCACGCCGGGCCAGCGCTGGCTCGGTCGGCTTTTGCGCCTACCGGTGTTGCGTCCGCTGGGACATTGGCTCTACAACGTATTCGCCCGCCAGCTCTATCGCTGGAACCGACGCAAAGGACACTGGTGACATGCAGGTACTGCAGACCGAACGACTTTCGCTGCGCGAGATGGAGTCACGCGACGCGCCCTTCATCGTGGAATTGCTGACCGACCCATCCTTCCTGGCGAACATCGGTGATCGCGGCGTGCACGACCTCGATGGTGCGCACGCCTACATCGATCGCTGGCGCGCAAACTACGCCCGCGACGGCTTCGGCATGTGGCTGGTGGAACTGCGCGACACGCAGGAACTCGCGGGTATGTGCGGCATCGTGCGACGCGATACCCTGCCCTCGCCCGACATCGGCTACGCGCTGCTGCCGCGCTACCGGGCGAAGGGGTATGCGGTGGAAGCCTGCAGCGCCGTACGCGACCACGCGATCCGCACACTGGGAATGTCGGAACTGCTGGCGATCGTCTCGCCGGGGAACGTCGCGTCGGAAAAGGTGCTCGAACGCATCGGCCTGCGCTTCAGGGACAACGTGCGCGTGGGCGAAGACGATCTGCGCCTGTTCGCGCTCGAAGCCTGACCGCTCTCAGTCGTCCGCCATCGTCACGCGCACGTCCGAGAACCACAGCTGCGTCCAACGCTCGCGCTTCTCGTTCGGCGCGAGGCGTTGCGGCGACGCCGGTTGCTCGGCGGCGAATTCCGTCGCGTCGTCCAGTGCACGCACATTGACCGCCACGCGAACGCTGCCTTCGCGCTCGAACATGGCCAGCAACAGAACGGCGCAATGTGGGCAGGCGATGAAGTCGGCCTGCGCGGATCCTTGCCGGTAGACGAGGGCCTCACCGCGCTGACGCACGCGCAGCGCGCCGTCCGCATCCGACAACCAGGCGGCACCGTGCTTGCGACAGAAGCTGCAATCGCACGCACGTGGCGCGAACGCCGACGCCGGCCCGGACAGCGTCATCTCGAAGACGATGCGACCGCAATGGCAGCCGCCGTGGTGCGGTGCGTTCATGGCACCACGCTGTAGCGCGCGCCGTGCAGGCCCGGGCGACCATCGATCACGTCGGTCCATACGACAAACGCCGTGCCATCGGCGAGCGCGATCTTCGGCAGGCCCGTGCCGCGCCCTTTACCTTGCAATTTCGCGACTTCACCGCGCTGCAATTCAAGCGAAAGATCGGGGGCGAAACGCGCGAAACGCAAGGTCTGCACGCTCGCATCCTCCTCCATCCACAGCGCCCATGCCGCGCGCCGGTCCATGGCCGCATCCACGCGACCTTGCACCGCCGCGCCGTGTTCGAGCACGAGCGGTGCGGCGAACGTCGCGCCGGCATCGGCAGTGCGTGCGATCTTCACCGTCGGCGTATCGCCTGCGGCCGTGTACCAGGCGACGATGGCGGTCGCTCCTTCACTCGCGACCGCCGGTCCGTTGACCGGGCACGCCGGCATCGTCCAGCCGTCCGCATGCACGCGCTGCGTCGTATGCCACTGCGCTGCGTCCTGACGTGCGACTAGGATGTCGCGCACTTCCTGTGGCGTGCGGCCGCGATACACCAGCAGCGGACCGCTCGCGGTGAGCGCCGCATCGGTCTGGCAGCAATCGCACGTCATCGCATCGAGCTCGCGCTCACCGGAGCGCGACAGCGATGCATCGAAGACCGCCGTGCGCAGCGTCATCGCGCCCGGTTCGTGCTTCGCGGCCGCCGCGTGCCCGCCGTGCGCGGAGTGCTCGCCGGCGCCCGTGTTGCGGCCGTCGAGCCACGCCACGCCCAGGCGATCCCCGCCCGCGGGCCACATCGACACGAAGCCATGTTCGGTCGGCGTGCCGTCGGTGTTTACCGGCGCGGGCTTCGACCAGGTCACGCCATCGTCGCCGGAGCGCGCGAGCACGACGTCGTACGCGTACTTCGCGTTGGCGCTCCTGCGCAGCCAGTGCGCCCACAGCGCGCCGTCGGCCGTCTGTGCGATGTGCGGGGTGTCGGCCCAGTTCACGAACCAGTCGCCGCCGCGGGCGATCTCGCGCGGTTGGCTCCATGCGCCGTTGGCGAAACGCGCGAACTTGAGCACATGGCGATCCGTTGCATGCTCATCGCCATGCTCGACCCACGACAGCAACAGGCTGCCATCGGGTGCCCGCACGAGGTCGGGCTGCGCGGCCGCGCCCGCGGCGGGAAGCGCCCAGTTGTCCGCTTGCACCCGTTCGGGCGCCAGTGCGGCCGCCTTGTGTTGCGGTGCTGGAGCGTTCGCGGTTTCGCCGGCCGCGTGGCGGTCGCAGGATGCGCAAACGATGAGCGCGAGCGGAAGGACCAGTCGGGTCGTGATTTTCATGGCCGAAGCGTACGCCCGGCCTTGCAGGCCGTCATCCCGGTGGCGTCCGGGATCACGGGTCAGCGCGATTCACGCCACGCGACTGCGCCGCGAACGCGTCAGATGCACCAGCAGCAGCGAGATCGCGGCCGGTGTCATGCCGGGAATGCGCTGGGCCTGCCCGATGGTCTGCGGGCGCACGCGATCGAGCTTCTGCTGCACTTCGGCAGACAGCCCGCGCACGGCGGCGTAATCGAAGTCGGCCGGAATGGACGTGGTCTCGTGGCGCTGCTGGCGCGCGATTTCCTCGCGCTGGCGATCGAGGTAGCCGGCGTACTTCACGCCGATCTCCACCTGTTCGGCCACCGCGGCGTCTTCGACCCCCGGGCCCAGCGACGGCACCGTCATCAGCATCGCGTAATCGAGTTCGGGGCGCTTGAGCAGGTCGAGCGCGCTCGTTTCGCGGCTGATCTCGATGCGCAGTGCGTCCATCGCTTCGCGGCCAAGCGCGTTGTTCGGCGCCGCCCAGACCGCGCGCAGGCGTTCGTTTTCGCGCGCGATCGCCTCGCGCTTGGCGTCGAAGCGCGCCCAGCGCGTGTCGTCGACCAGGCCCAGGTCGCGTCCCACCGGCGTCAGGCGCAGGTCGGCGTTGTCCTCGCGCAACTGCAGGCGGTACTCGGCGCGCGAGGTGAACATGCGGTACGGCTCGCTGGTGCCGTGCGTGGTGAGGTCGTCGACGAGCACGCCGAGGTAGGCCTCGTCGCGGCGCGGGCTCCAGCCGTCGATGCCGCGCACGAAACGCGCCGCATTGACACCGGCAAGCAGACCCTGCGCGGCCGCTTCCTCGTAACCGGTGGTGCCGTTGATCTGGCCGGCGAAGAACAGGCCGGCGACGGACTTGGTTTCCAGCGTGGTCTTCAGGCCGCGCGGATCGAAGAAGTCGTACTCGATCGCGTAACCCGCACGCGTGATGTGCGCCTGCTCGAAGCCGCGGATCGAGCGCACGAGCTCCAGTTGCACGTCGAACGGCAACGAGGTGGAGATACCGTTCGGGTAGATCTCGACGACCTCCAGCCCTTCGGGTTCGACGAAGATCTGGTGGCTGGCCTTCTCGGCGAAGCGCACCACCTTGTCTTCGATCGACGGGCAGTAGCGCGGGCCGATGCCTTCGATCTGACCGGTGTACAGCGGCGAACGGTCGAGGGCGCCGCGGATGATCTCGTGCGTGCGCTCGCTGGTATGGGTGATCCAGCACGACACCTGGCGCGGATGGTCGGCGCTGGAACCCATGAAGGACATCACCGGGCGCGGGTCGTCGCCGGGCTGTTCCTCCATCACCGAGTAGTCGAGCGTGCGGCCGTCGATGCGCGGCGGCGTGCCGGTCTTGAGTCGGTCGACCACGAAGGGGCCTTCGCGCAGCTTGTGCGCGAGCGCGACCGCGGGCGGGTCGCCGGCGCGGCCGGCGGCATACGTGGTCTGGCCGACATGGACCTTGCCGGCGAGGAAGGTGCCGGCGGTGAGCACGACAGCGGGCGCTTCGAAACGCAGGCCGGTCTGGGTGAGCACGCCGGTCACTTTTCCGGCGTCGAAGGCGATGTCGTCGACCGCCGCCTGAAACAGCGTCAGGTTCGGCTGGCTTTCGACGGCGCGACGGATGAAGCCCCGATACAGCGCGCGGTCGGCCTGGCAACGCGTGGCGCGCACGGCTGGGCCCTTGCTCGCGTTGAGCCGGCGCCATTGAATACCCGCCGCATCGGCGGCGCGGGCCATGATGCCGCCCAGGGCGTCGATCTCCTTGACCAGGTGGCCCTTGCCGATGCCGCCGATGGCGGGGTTGCAGCTCATCGCGCCGACGGTTTCCACCGAATGCGTGAGCAGCAACGTGCGCGCGCCGGCGCGCGCCGAGGCGAGCGCGGCCTCGGTGCCGGCATGGCCGCCGCCGACCACGATCACGTCGTACTGGTAGAAGTTCTGGCTCATCGTTCCGGGTCTGGCGGCGCGAATGGGTGGCGCGGAAAAGCGTTGCGGGCGCAAATTCTAGGTCAGCCCGGCCTCGCCCGCCGCCGAGAATGAATGGGAGGTGAAAGTTGGCACGGTTCCTGCGACATATTCTCTGCACCCAGCGGGGCAGGCGCTAAGCGCCGGCCGGAATTGGAACAGGGGCTGGTCAAGCGCTCGCGGGGGAAGCACGGGGGCCGAATGTCGGGGGACGTTCGGCCCCCTTTTTATTTGCGCGACCGAGCAGGTCGCAAACGCAAAAGGCGCCGTTTCCGGCGCCTTTTGCGTTTCTGGCAGGCCGTGACGCCTGCCGGATGGGCGCCGACGCCCGATGGGGACGGAACAGGGGGGATCCGTGGTTCCTCATCGGGCGCCGACATGGAGCGGTTCGGTTTTGTGCCGACTCTCCGAATTACGTCCAAAAGCGACGCAATCGGTCAATGTCCGCAGATTGCCGTCAGTCGATCCCGAGCGCAAGAGGAAAAGTGTGACTGCGCCCTAGGGCCAACGAATGCGATCACCGCTCTTGTTCCTGGACCCGGTTGCGGTTCATGGCACGCGGACGCGGCGCCGTCTGGACCCGGGGACCGGGTGCATCGACACGCGGCGGCTGGATGCCCGGCCGATTCGGCCCGGCCCCACTCTGCCCTGGTCGCGGACCTTGGCCGCTCCAGCCCTGCCCCGGTCGCGGCCCCTGCCCGTTCCAGCCCTGGCCGGGTCGTGGACCTTGTCCATTCCAGCCCGGTCCCGGACGCGGACCGGGACCGTTCCAGCTCTGCCCCGGCCTCGGCCCATGCCCGTTCCAGTGCGGCCCGTTGGGGTAGTAGCCCGGATGGCGGTCGTGCCGATACGGATAGCGATAGACCGGGTAGCGCGGATACACATAGCCTGGATAGCCGTAACCGAAGCCGTAGCGGTACGGTGATCCCCAGTAGCCGCCATAGCCGTAGTACGGATAGCCGCCGCCGTAGTACCCGCCGCCGTAACCGCCGTAGTAGCGGTACTCGACGCTCGGTCGGCCGTGGTAGTAGTCACCGCCGCCGGCACCGCCGCGGTAGGTGTAACCGGTCGCGCAGCCGGCCAGCATCGTGGCGGCCAGTGCAGGCAGAAGCAGTTTGCGGATCATGGCTCGGACCCCCCAGGGTGTGTCGCCAGCTTCGAGCCGTGGCGTTGAACTCGGCCTTAATTGTTTTGGCGCGTATGCCTTTTCGATGGCGTCGTTCAGCGACGCCGGCGCGTCGCGCCAAACTGCTGCATTGCCGCCCCCTTCGCACGGTGACAGAGTGGCACGCCCTACGCGACGAGTGCGCCAATGACCCTGCATCGCGCCTCCGGCCAATGGCGGCTGGGGCTGGTACTGACCCTGATCACCGCCGCGTGCTGGGCGACGCTGCCGGTGGCGCTCAAGCTGGTGCTGCAGGAACTCGATCCGATCACGCTCACCTGGTTCCGTTTCCTCGTCGCCGCACTGGTGACGGGAGCTTGGCTGGCCGCGCGCGGACGGTTGGGCGGTTATCGCGCGCTCGACGGCCGCCGCTGGACGATGCTCGGCGTGGCCGCGCTGATGCTGGTGGGCAACTACGTCTTCTATCTGCTCGGCGTGCAGCACACGACACCGGCCAATGCGCAGTTGCTGATCCAGCTGGCGCCGCTGCTGATGGCGCTGGGCGGGATCTGGGTGTTCGGCGAGCGCTTCCGCGCGGCGCAATGGCTCGGGCTGGGCCTGCTGGTCGCCGGCATGGCCCTGTTCTTCGCCGACCAGCTGGCAGCGAGCGCGAAGGCCCCCGGCTATGTGCTCGGCTCCGGGCTCGTGCTCGTCGGGGCGGTCGTCTGGGCGGCGTACGCGCTGCTTCAGAAGCAGCTGCTGGTGCGCCTGGGGTCCATGCAGATCCTGCTCTTCATCTACGTCTTCGCCAGCATCGCGCTGCTGCCGTTCGCCCATCCCGCCGCACTGCTGAAGCTCGACGCGCTGCACTGGGCGCTGCTGGCCTATTGTGCTTTCAACACCATCGGCGCCTACGGCGCCTTCGCCGAAGCGCTGGCGCATTGGGAGGCCTCGCGGGTGTCGGCGATCCTGGCCACCACGCCGCTGCTGTGCATCGCCGCGGCCTGGGTGGTGCACGCGCTATGGCCCCAATGGCTGGCACCGGAGCGCATCACCCCGCTGGGCTGGGCCGGCGCCGCGCTCGTGGTTGCAGGCTCGGCGGCGGTGAGCCTGCTCAAGGCCCGCCCACTCGACGATCGCCGCTAGGCCCTAACATCGCACCATGAACGACACCGCCGCCGCTTCCGTACTTCCCGCCTTCGACGACGTCCTCGCCGCCGCCGCGCGCATCGCTCCGCATGCCCACGTCACGCCGGTGCTGCGCTCGCGCAGCCTCGACGCGAGCGCCGGATGCGAACTGCATTTCAAGGCCGAGCACTTGCAGCGCGCGGGCGCCTTCAAGTTCCGCGGCGCGTGCAACGCCATCTGGTCGCTGGACGATGCGACCGCCGCGCGCGGTGTCGTCACGCATTCCTCCGGCAATCACGGCGCCGCGTTGGCGCTGGCCGCGCGAACACGTGGCGTCGCCTGCCACGTCGTCGTGCCCGAGGGCGCGGTCGCGGCGAAGCTCGCGGCGATCGAAGCCTATGGCGCCACGCTGCATCGCTGCGCACCCACCATCGCCGCACGCGAAGCGGGTTGCGCGCAGCTGCAGGCGCAGCTGGGCGCCGAGCTCGTGCATCCCTACACCGACCCGCGCGTGATCGCCGGCCAAGGCACGGCCGCGCTGGAGCTGCTGTGCACGCAGGCGCATTTCGATGCGCTGATCGTGCCGGTGGGCGGCGGCGGCCTGGCCGCGGGTACCGCGCTGAGCGTGGCCGCGCGGTCGCCGGCCACGCGCCTGTATCTGGCCGAGCCCGCCGGCGCGGCGGAAACGTTCGCCTCGATGCAGCGCGGCGAGCGCGTCACCGATTTCACGCCTGACACCGTCTGCGACGGCCTGCGCGGCACGCTGGGCGCCATCAACTTCAGCATGCTGCACGCGCACGGCGCGCAGGTACTCACGGCCGGCGATGCGGACACCGTGGCCGCCATGCGTCTGTTCTGGCAGCGCACCAAGCAGATCGTCGAGCCGTCCTCGGCGGTGGCGCTCGCGGTGGTACTGGGCAACCCGGCGCTGTTCGCCGGCCAGCGCGTGGGCGTGGTGCTGACCGGCGGGAATGTCGACCCGGATGCGTTGCCGGCGCTGTTCGCGAGTACCTGAATAGCGCGACCGGCATTGCTTTTCGTGACGGATTGACCAGAATCGCTTTGCTGATTCTGGCGTGAAGCCATGACGACCAAGCCGCCACGAGGCGGCACCGGGTGGGGACCCGGGTCGTCGTCGGACGCACCAGGCGCGGCGGCCATGACAGCCAGAACGGCATAGAACGGCACTCAGGCCCCTGGGGAGGTGGCTGATGGTGGATGTGGAATTTCGCGTGGTCTCCGACCGGCGCGAAGGATTGCTGCTGGCGCTCGGCCAGGCGGTCATCGCCAGTGGCTTCACGCTGCTGCGCCAGCGCATGGCCGGCGGCAGCGACGGCGTGGTGGTGCTGACCATGCTGGTCCGCGGTCCGCAGGTGCACCTGCTCGGGCTGGAGGAGTGCCTGGGCACGCACCCGCTCGTGCGCAGCTTCGAAGCCACGCGCCCGCACGGCACGCCCGAACGCGTGGAGGCGCCGCCGGAAGCCGCCGACATCCTCTCGCCGACCCGCACCAACACCCTGCCCAGCCTCGCCGACTCGCGTCGCATCGAAGCGCTGCTGCCGCAACTGGCACACGACTACCCCAACATCTTCGTGCCACTGCTCGCGCTGGAGCGCGAACTGACCGCCGACCAGCGCGAACCGGCGTTGCGCTACATCGGCCAGCGCGTGGGCAAATGGGTCTACAAGCGCGACTTCGCCCTCGGCGGACAACTCGCACTGGGCGATTCAGTGCGCCACATCGCGCTGCCCGCGCTGCGCCAGATCGTGCAGGCCGAGATGCACCGCGACGCATTGCACGTCAGCAACAGCCCGTTTTGCCATCGCGGCGGCCACGGCGCCTGCTGCCACTTCCTGCGCGGAATGCTCGGCGGCCTGTTGGGCGCCCCGCACGGGACCGACGGCCTGCGCGTGGTGGAAACCCATTGCCGCAACGCCGGTGCGGAGATCTGCATCTTCGAGTTCCACGCCTGATCGATACGCCGACTCATCTGCACGTTCGCGTCAACCGCATGGAGGCCCACGCAATGCCGCACGAACCCGCCATCGCCTGCACTCATGATCCGTTGCTGGTGGTCCTGTCGTACGCGGTGTCCGTGCTGGGGGCGTTCACCGCATTGCAGTTGGCGGTCGGCATTCCGTCGGCACGCTCGTTCGTCGGGCGGTGGGTCGCGATCCTCTCCGCCGGCGTCGTGATGGGCGGCGGCGCGATCTGGGCCATGCACTTCGTCGCGATGCTTGCCTGCCGCATGGACGCGCCGGTGTCCTACGACCCGCGCATCGTCGTGGCGTCGGCGCTGTTCGCGATGCTCGCGTGCGCGTGCGGCCTGGCGATCGCCAGCGCCGGTCGGTTCGGCTGGGGCAAGCTGTTCGCGGCGGCGATGTTCATGGCGCTGGGCGTGACCGGCATGCACTACACCGGCATGAAGGCGATGCAGATGCCGGCGACGATCCACTACGACCTGCGCCTGGTCGCGGCATCGGGCGCGATCGCCGTCGTCGCCTCGTTCCTCGCGCTGTGGCTCGCCTTCAACCTGCGCGGCCGGATGCGGATGCTCGGCAGTGCGTTGGCGATGGCCGCGGCCGTAAGCGGCATGCATTACACCGGCATGCGCGCGGCGAGTTTCGTGCTCGACGACAGCGACGGCGTCGCGGACGGTCTCAACGCCGAGCACCTGGGCGCTGGATTGTTAGCGGTAACGGCCTTGCTGCTGGCGATGGTCCTCGGCATAAGCCTGGTCCGCCAGCGCCGGCGCGCAGCGGTGCGAATCTGAATCGAGCCGGTGTGAAGGCACCGGTACCGACACAGAAACAAGAAGACCCGCGCCGCACGCGGGCCTCGCGCTTTATGGCGCGCATCACGGTCGGAGCCGCGCGGGTGCCGGCTATCATGGCGGTCCGGCCGCCTGCGCGGCGCCAGTGGTCCGGCAAGGACACACGATGAAGATCGACGGCACCCGCACTCACGACCGCGCCACCGAGCTGATCCTGGCCTATTACGCGGCTTTCAACCGCGGCGACTGGGACGGCATGCTCGTGCTGCTCGGCGACGACGTGGTGCACGACCTCAACCAGGGTCCGCGCGAAATCGGGCGCGAGGCATTCCATGCCTTCCTGCAACGCATGCAGCGCAGCTATCGCGAACAACTGCACGACATCGTGGTGCTGGTCTCGCCCGACGGCGCACGCGCAGCAGCCGAGTACGTGGTGCACGGCGAATACCTGGCCGACGACACCGGCGCCGGATCGAACCCCGGGCAGGCGCTACCGCACGCCCGCGGCCAGAAGTACGTGCTCGCGGGCGGTGCGTTCTTCGAGATCCGCGACGGCCGCATCCACCGCGTGACGAACTACTACAACCTCGAGGAATGGATCGCCCAGGTCGGCTGACCGGGGCATTCCGACGTTCCTTTTACGCCGGCTTCGCTACGAAGGCGGTATGCGAGGACGAATCCTGCGATCGCCCGCCCTGTGGACCGCCGCGATGGCGGCGGTGCTCGCGCTGGCGTTGCTCGGCTCGCGCGGCATCTGGGACCCCGACGAAGGGCGCTACACCAACGTCGCGCTCAACATGCTCGACAGCGGCGACTGGCTCAATCCGCGCCGCAACGATGAAGTCGGCCACTGGTCGAAACCGCCGCTGACGTACTGGGCGATCGCCTCCAGCATCGCGGTGTTCGGCGCCAACGCATGGGCGGCGCGACTGCCGGCCGCGCTCGCGCATCTGCTGTGCGTGTGGCTGTGCTGGCGCATCGCGACGCGGCTGGCGCCGGGGACGCAGCTCGCCGCGTCGGTGGTGTACGCGACGATGCTCTTTCCGTTCGGCGCATCGCAGTTGATCACCACCGACTACCTGCTCACCGCGTGGACCACGCTGGCGATGTGGGCGTTCGTGGAAGCGCGCTTCGCGCCGGCACCGCATCCGCGCCGCTGGATCGCGCTGATGTGGATCGCGCTCGCGCTGGCCTTCGTCACCAAAGGGCCAGCGGGGCTGTTTCCGTTGCCCGTGGTGCTGCTGTTCGACTTCCTCCTGCCCGGGCGGCGCGAGCACCGCGTGCTGCAATGGTCGGGCCTGGTGCTGTTCGCGCTGCTGGCCCTGCCGTGGTACGTGGCCGTGTTTCATGGCAATCCGGGGCTGTTCGAGTACTTCGTCGGCGACGAACTGGTCAATCGGATGACGACCAACGAGTTCGGGCGCCACGCCGAGTGGTTCGGCTGGATCGAAATCTACGTGCCCAGCTTGATCGTCGGCACGCTGCCGTGGACCCCGACGCTGTGGCGCTGGGCGCGTGGACTTCCCGCGCTGCTGCGTCCGTGGTGGAACGATCCCGCGCGACGCCAGCGCGATGCGCACTGGCTGCTGCTCGCGCTGTGGCTGCTGCTGCCGCTGCTGGTGTTCTGCTTCGCGCGCTCGCGCATGCCGCTTTACCTGCTGCCGCTGTTCGTTCCGATGGCGCTGCTCGTCGCATTGCAGTGGATACGCGAAGGGCGTCGCCTGCCGCCATGGCCGCGCCTGCTGGCATGGGTCGTACTGCTGCTGGCGATGAAGGCGGCGGCCATCGCCTGGCCCACGCACAAGAACGCCGCCGCGTGGGCCGATGCCATCGTCGCGCGCGCCCCGGCGCCGATCCACGAGATCGTGTTCGTCGAAGACATGGCGCGTTATGGCCTGCACCTGCACCTGGGACGCGGCACGCAGATCGAGAAGATCTCGCTCGACGCCGTGCAACAGCCGCGCTTCAACCCGCCCTACGACGAACCGCTGGCCGTGGAGCTGGGCGAGCGCGAAGCCGGAGTGGTGTGGATCGCCAAGCAGGCCGACTGGCCGACGGTGCGCGCGCGCATCGAGGGATACGGCTATCGCGCGATCCTGCTGGGCACGCCCTTCGAGCGGCGCGTGATGTTCCGGGTGGAACCCGTGCGCTGAGGCGTCAACGCGGCGGCGCGGCGCTTCCCAACGCGAGATAGTCCAGGCCCTGGCTCAACAGCAGGCGCATCACGGACGCGCGCTCGGCCAGCGGCCGCGACTGCATCGCGTCCATCAGCCAGCCCACCGAACGACAGCGCGCATCGTGGTCGGCGCCGTTGAGCCCGGCGACGAAGCCGTCGTTGAGCAGCGCCGCACGCACGCCGGCGGCCTTGAGCGCATGCGTCGCGAGTTTGGCATCGTAGGGCTGGCGCGGGCTCTGCGCGGCGGTGATGAAGATGTCGGTGGCCGCGTTGGCGAAACGCAGGCGGCTCTCGTCGCTGAGTTGCGAGGCGATGCGGTTGTAGCCATCGAGGCTGCGCTCGGCATCGGGGTCGAACAGCGCACACAGCGTGCGCGAGTCCTGCGGCGAACGCGCGCTCTCGTGCACGGCCTGGAACAATCCGTCGACACTGGCATCGGGAGCGCGCAGCAGCAGTTCGCGGCCGTCGGCCATCAGGGCGCCGGGATCGAAACCCCAGTCGCCGAGGTCCTGTGCGAACGTCGGCGCGGCCGGCAATGCGAGGAGGAGCGCGAGGGTGAGCGTGATGCGTGGCATCGTCGGGTCCGCGGATCGAACAGTGCTGCGATCCTAGAGCGCGGCGCCTGAACGCTGTTTCCCCGGCGGCCTCAGGCCCCGCGATCTCCCGACATCTCTTCGGTCGCGCGCCGATCGCCCGCGCTCGAGCGCGCCGCGACGATGCTGAAGACCACGATGCCGACCACCACCAGCGCCGCACCACCGAGGGCCCGTCCCTGCGGCCAGGCCTCGCCCAGCCACAGCACGCCGATCAGCGTCGCGAACAGGATTTCCGCCGCCTGCATCGCTTCGGCCGCCGCCAGCGCGCTGGGATTGCTGCGCACCATGCCGGTGGCCTGGAAGAACAGCACGGTGGCGATCACGCCCGCGCCCAGGGCCACGCCGGCCGCGAACCACGCCTGCCCCAGCGGCGGCGGGCCCACGTGCGCGTACGTGATCGCGGCCACGGCCCACCACATCGGCTGGCTCGCCAGCGTCATGCCGAACACGCGTTGCGTGGCATTGAGCTCGATGCCGCTGCGCTCCAGGTGCAGCAGCAGCCCGCGATTGCCCAACGGATACGCGAACGCGGACACCGCGACCAGCATCAGTGCGATCCAGCCGTCGCGATCGAGCGAACCGCCGCCGTGTCCGAACTGCATCAGCAGCACGCCCACGACGACCAGCGCGCCGGTCGCCAACGCCGGCATCGGAATGCGCGCACGCTCGTCGCGATAGAGAAACGGCGCGCACAGCATCCCCGCGATCACCGTCAGCTGGAACGTGCCGGCGACCAGCCACGACGGACCGCTCGCGGCGGCGTAGCTCAAGCACAGGTAGAACAGCACGAAGCCGATGCCGCTCCACAGCAGCCACGGCCCCGGATGCGCGCGGATCGCACGCCATACCGGCGCCATGCCGCCTTGCCAGCGCATCACCGGCAACAATAACGGCAGCGTGAGCAGATAGCGCAGGCATGCGGTCCACGCCCAGTACCCGCCTTCGACCGCCGCCGCGCGATTGAGCACGTAGGTGCAGGTGAAGAAGAACGCCGAGGCCAGTGCGATCGCGACCGCCGCCAGCGCCGTGCTGCGTGCGTTCACGTGCGCTTTCGCACGGGAATGCCGTGCGCCGGCACGTGCACTTCGTCCACGCCGCCGACGCGGATCGGCGTTCCGGGCTGCGGTCCCCAGGCGTGGGCGTAGATCACTTCCCACGTCGCCGGCAATCGGCCGTCGCGGCGCCACGGTTCGTAGGCCTGCGCGGCGCGCGCGAAACGCGAACGCCCGGTCAGGCTGCGTCGGCGCGTGTTCATTGCGTTGGTCGCGCCGAGCGTGCGCAACTCGCGCATCAGGCCGGCCAGGTCGTCATGGCCGAGCACGAAGTCGTCGCGATCGAGCACCGGATTCTTGAAACCGGCGGCGATCAGCGCATCGCCGAACTGCGCGATCGACGCGAACGGGCTCACGTGCGGCGCGTTGTCGGCGTGCGAGAAAGCCTCGCGCAGTTCGTGCAGCGTGTCCGGGCCGAACGTGGACACCAGCAGCAGGCCATCGGGCTTGAGCACCCGGCGGAAGCCGGCGAACACCGCCGGCAGGTCCTCGACCCATTGCAGGCACAGGTTCGAGAACAGGATGTCCACGCTGGCATCGCGCAGCGGCAGCGCGCGCGCGTCGGCGCACAGCCAGTCGGGCCTGCGCGCGACGCCCGGGAGGCGCGCCGATAGAAGCCCCGGCAACCAGCCGCCCGTGTGGTCACGTGCTTCGCGCAGCATCGGGGAGGCGAGATCCAGGCCGACGACGTGCGCCTTCGGCCAGCGCTTCTGCATGGCGACGGCGGCGTGACCCGGGCCGCAGCCGATGTCGACGACGAGCTGCGGCGGCGCGCGGTTCAGTGCCGGATCGTCGAGGTAGTCGAGCTGCTCCATCAACCGCGACGCCACTTCGCGCTGCAGCGCGGCGGCATCGTCGTAGTGGTGCGCGGCGCGCGAGAACGCGCGGCGGACCTGGCGGTGGTCGAACATGTCGGTCATGGCAGCACGCTCCGCGCGACCTGCGCCGTCGGCAGTTCGCGCACGAACGCGTCGATCTGCGCCGCCACTTCGTCGGCCGCGCCGAGGAACGGCGCGTGTCCGGCATTGGCGATCACCACGCTGCGCGCGCCCGGCGTCATCGCTGCGGCGGCGGGCATCGCGCCTGCCGGGATGAGGCGGTCGCGGCGCCCGGAAATCCACAGGCTCGGCACGCGCAGGTGCGGCAGTTCGTCGCGCAGGTCGAGGCGATCGAGCAGCACCAAGCCTTCCTGCAGCGCGCGCGGTGCGGGCTCGCCGCGTTCGAACGCCTGCGCCTTGAGGCTGCGCAGTTCTTCCTGCGCGTAGCTGGAGCCCAATGCTTCCAGTGCGAGGAAGCCTTCCAGCGTGCCGCGGAAGTCACGACCGAGCGCCTTGCCGAAGTCGCCGAACAGGCTCGGCTTCACGCCGTGCGGCCAGTTCGCGTCGGTCACGAAACGCGGCGAGGACGCGATCATCACCAGGCCGCGCACTTCCTCCGGGAAGTCGAGCGCGGCCCGCAGCGCGAACTGGCCGCCCAGCGACCAGCCCAGCCATACCGCGTCCGGCACGCGCGCGACGAGTTGCGCGGCGAGCGTCTCGGGGACCAGCGGCGTGGTGTCGGCGTGCGCGCGGCCATGGCCGGGCAGGTCGATCAGGTGGAGCGTGTAGCGGTCCTGCAGGCGTTCGACCAGCGGGGCGAACAGGCCGCCGTGCATGGCCCAGCCGTGGATGAGTGCCAGCGCGGGACCGTGCCCGCGCGTTTCGATGTACATGGGGTGCTGCCGATGGGGGATGGAAACGGAAGCCGGTCTCTCAAGCGCCGCCGCCGTCCCGGGCAAGGTCGGCCAGCACCGCCAGTGCGTCGTCGCGGCGGTCGGCCGCGACCAGCAGATGATCGTGGTGGAAGCCGGCCAGCACATTGCAGGGAATGCCGTGCCGCGCCAGCGCGTTGGCGAAGGCGGCGGTCAGGCCGACCGCATCCAACGCCGAATGCACGCCCAGGGTGAGCCAGGCGGCACGGAAATCGTACGGCAGGCCGCGCGCGTCGGCGACCTCGCAGGGCATGACGTAGGTGATGCCCTCGTTTTCGCGCACCATCGCATGGGCCACGGCGGCCAGCGAGGGATCGGCGGCCGGGCGCGCGACGAAGGCGAACTCGCCCTCGCGCGCCGTCGCGGTCAGCGAGGCGAGCAGGCGCGCAAGATTGCGCTCCCCGCTCATCGCGCGAAGGCGGCCTGGCGCGGGCCCGTATCGAGCATGCCGAGACGGACGCGATCGCGTGCCTTCGCCAGCGCTTCCACCAGGCCATCGACGTCGGCCACGCCATGCAGCGCCGAAAGCGTGACGCGCAGGCGGGCGCGGCCTTCGGGCACGGTCGGTGGGCGGATCGCGGCGACCCAGTAGCCGGACTGTTCCAGTTCCGCGGCCAGGGCCAGCGCGGTGTTCTCATCGCCGCACAGCACGGGCTGGATCGGCGTCTGCGAATCCAGCAGCTCCAGTCCGGCGCGCTGGGCGCGTTCGCGGAAGCGGCCGATCAGTTCGTCGAGCTTACCGCGACGCCAGTGGTCGGCGCGCGCCAGCTTCACCGCGGCCAGCGACGCGGCGGCCTGGGCCGGCGGCAACGCGGTGGTGTAGATGTAGGTACGCGCGGTTTCGGTCAGATGGCCAATGAGGTCCGCGTCGCCGGCGACGACCGCGCCGTAGCCGCCCAGCGCCTTGCCCAGCGTCGCCAGTTGCAGCGGGACGTCGGCCACGCCGAGCTTGTTGGCCGCGACGCTGCCGCGTCCGTCCGGGCCGACCACGCCGATGCCGTGCGCGTCGTCCACGTACAACAGCGCCTTCTGCACGCGCGCCACCAGCGCCAGTTCGCGCAGCGGTGCGATATCGCCGTCCATGCTGAACACGCCGTCGGTGGCGAGCATCGCCACGCCCTCGGGCATGCTGCGCAGCTGGCGGATGGCGCCCTCGGCGTCGGCGTGCGGATAGCGACGCAGCCGGCAACCGGCCAGACGCGCGGCGTCGATCAGGCTGGCGTGATTGAGGCGGTCCTGCACGCAGACGTCCTCGTCGCCGAGCAGCGCCTGCACGACCGCCAGATTCGCCAGGTAGCCGCTGCCGAACAGCAGCGCGCGCGGCGTGCCGAGCCAGTCGGCGATCTCGCGCTCCAGCGCCTCGTGCAGCTGGTGATGGCCGCAGACCAGGTGCGAGCCCACACCACCGGCGCCTTCGCGCGAGGCGGCATCCTGCAGCGCGCCGACCACGGCGAAATGCTGGGACAGGCCCAGGTAGTCGTTGCCGCAGAAGTTCAGCAGCGAACGGCCTTCGACCAGGCAGCGCGCGCCGTCGCGCAGAGCGACGGTGCGCCGCACGCGTACGCGCGACGTCGCCTCGCGCTGCGCGCGCGCGGCGTCGACATGTTCACGCCAGCCCGGGCGGCTCATGGCTGCACCGGCAAGCCATCACGCGGCGCAGGTGTGCGCCGGTTCGACGATGTCGGCATGGACGGTCTCCCCTTGTTCGACCACGGGCATCGGACGCAAGCCCAGTCGGGCAAACAATGCCATATCGCGCTCGGCGTCGGGATTACCGGTCGTCAGCAATTTCTCACCGTAGAAGATGGAATTTGCCCCGGCGAGGAAGCACAGGGCCTGCAGCTCGTCGCTCATCGACTCGCGTCCGGCGGACAGGCGCACCATCGAACGCGGCATCAGGACCCGCGCAACTGCGACGGTGCGCACGAATTCGAAGGGGTCGAGCTGCTCGGTCCCCGACAGCGGGGTGCCTTCCACCTGGACCAGGCGGTTGATCGGCACCGAGTCCGGGTGCGCCGGCAGGTTCGCCAGCGTCTGCAGCAGGCCCGCGCGCTGGTCGCGGTGCTCGCCCATGCCGACGATGCCGCCGCAGCAGGTCTTCATGCCGGCGTCGCGCACGTGCGAGAGCGTGTCCAGGCGGTCTTGCATCTCGCGGGTGTGGATGACCTGGTTGTAGAACTCAGGCGCGGTGTCGAGGTTGTGGTTGTAGTAGTCCAGGCCGGCGTCCTTCAGCGCCTGCGCCTGGCCGGCCGAGAGCATGCCCAGAGTGGCGCAGGTTTCCAGGCCCAGTGCCTTCACCTCGGAGATCATCGCGGCCACCTTCGGGATGTCGCGGTCCTTCGGCGAACGCCAGGCGGCGCCCATGCAGAAGCGGCTGGCGCCGGCGGCCTTGGCCTGGCGGGCCTTCTCCAGCACCGCTTCGGTGCTCATCAGCTTGGTCGCCTCGACACCGGTGTGGTAGCGCGCGGCCTGGGGGCAGTAGCCGCAATCTTCCGGGCAACCGCCGGTCTTGATCGAGAGCAGCGTGCTGACCTGGACCTCGGCGGGGTCGAAGGTCGCGCGGTGGACGCTGGCGGCGAGGTGCAGCAGCTCCGGGAACGGCAGGTCGAACAGGGCGCGGACTTCGGCGCGCGACCAATCGTGGCGCGGCTCGACGGAGAAGGTCTGGCTGACGGCGGGCATGGGGGAAATCCGACTGTTTCGACGGGACAGGTCGGGCAGTCTGGAAACCATGCCGAACCCTGTCAACCAAACGACTGCGCACGGAGTTGACGGCCGCTGGGCACGGGCATGGGCCTTCGTGTTCGCGCCGTCCTGCCTGATCTGCCACGAACGTGGGCACAACGGAGGCGATATCTGCCAATCGTGCCTGGATTCGTTGCCATCCAATCGAATTGCCTGCCAGCGCTGCGCCCTCCCGCTGGGCAGTGTCGAGACCCTGTGCGGTGATTGCCTGCGCCGTCCGCCGCCGCAGTCGGCGACCCGGGCGACGTTCGTCTACCGGACACCGCTCGACCGGCTCCTGCCGCGCGCCAAGTTCCATGGCGACCTGGCCAGCCTGCGCCTGCTGGCCACGCTGATGGCGCGGGATCTGGCCGACGCGGATCGGCCGCAGGCGCTGCTGCCCATCCCGCTGCATCGCAACCGGCTCCGACGGCGCGGCTACGACCAGGCGCTGGAACTCACCCGGCCGCTGGCGCGAAAGCTCGGTTTGCCGCTGCGTGACGACCTGCTGCGACGCGTGCGCGCGACGTCCGCGCAGACGCGGCTCGACGCCGCTGCGCGTCGACGCAATGTGCGCGGCGCGTTCGTCGTGCGCGCCGGTGCGGCGCTGCCTGCCCATGTCGCACTGGTCGACGACGTCATGACCACCGGCGCGACCGCGCGTGCGGCGGCGAGCGCCCTGCTCCGCGCGGGTGTCGCGCGGGTCGACGTGTGGGTCTGCGCGCGCGTGCCGTGAGGCGGTCTAGCGATTGACCGGCGGCGCGGGGATGTCCGCCTTCGCCCGCGCCCCGGACCCGATGATCGCCTCGGCCCGGATCTCCATCGGCGCGCCTGCGGAGAACAACGCCGTCGTCCCGACCGCGGTCCACGCGGGGTAGTGGTCCTTGAAGAACTCGCGATGCACCTTCAGCACCGGCTCGACCCGCTTGCGAAACTCTTCATGGTCGCGCGCGACGTGGAAGCTCTGCAGTTCGACCACATCGGCCATCGTCGCGCCGGCCTTTTCCAGATGCGCCTGGAGTTGCTGGAACGCCCAGCGGACCTTCGCTTCGTCGGTGTCGCCCTCGCTGGCGGGGATGCCCGAGACGATCACGCGATCGCCGATGCGCAGCACAGGGGTGTAGTGCAGCCCGTGGTACGAACCCTCCCACCCGGCCGGGGCGAGGTGCTCGCGCTCCGGTGCGGTCTGGGCTGCGGCGCTGGCGCCGACACACAGGAGGAACAACGACAGGCACAGGCGGCGCATGGCGGACTCCGACGCGGACGAAGGCCGATTCCAGCACGGACCCTGCCGGTTGGCGCATGCCGTTCGGCGGGATGCCGGTTTGCCGACACGACGCGGACGATGCGGGTCGTCCATCGGCGCTTCATGCACGCGACCTTCACGCCGCGGCGACCCCGCCCCGCTCACCCTCGGCCGCGCTGAAACGCCATCGTCAACGCCACGGAGGTCGTCATGAGCGCAGGACTGTTCGCAAGCCTGGGACGCAGCTGGTGGGTGCTGGTCCTGTACGGCGTGGTCGCCGTGCTGTTCGGAATCGGCGCCTTCCTCTGGCCGGGCAAGACGGCCGTGGCGATCGCCTGGGCCTTCGGCGTGATGGCGCTCGCCGAAGGCGTGCTCAGCGCGATCGCGTTGTTCACTCGGGATGTCGCGGTGTCGAAGGGCTGGCTGGCGCTGTACGCGCTGGCCTCGCTGGTATTCGGCGTGATGGCGATCGTCAATCCGGTCGCGACGGCCGGCGTGCTCCTGCTGCTGCTGGCGGCCTGGCTGATGGTGGCCGGGATCTACCGCATCGTCCTGGCGATCCGCATCCGCAAGGAAGTGACCGGCGAATGGATGATCGCGCTCAGCGGCGTGCTCGCGATCGCACTGGGCGTGCTGTTCGTGATGCGCCCCGCCGCCGGCCTGGTGACGGTGGCGCTGTGGATCGGGGTGGCGGCGTTGTTCTACGGCGTGCTGCAGATCCTCGCCGGCTTCCGCCTGCGCCGGCTGGCGAAAGCGTTCTAGGCGTTACGTCGCGCGCAGGGCGAAATCGGCGGCGATGCCGGCGAAGACCACCAGCCCGACCCAATGGTTGTGCAGGAACGCGCGGAAACACGCCGCGCGTTCCCGCTTGCGTGCGATGACGAACTCGTACGCCACCAGCATCGCGGCCACGGCCACGCCCAGCCAGTAATACCCGCCCATCGCCGCGCGCTGGCCGACCAGCACCAACGCCAGGAAAAACAGCGCGTACAGCACGCCCTGCGCGACCAGGTCCATGTCGCCGAAGAGGATCGCGGTGGACTTGCTGCCCATGCGCAGGTCGTCCTCGCGATCGACCATCGCGTACCAGGTGTCGTAGGCGGTGGACCACACGATGTTCGCCGCGTACAGCAGCCACGCCACGGCGGGCACCTCGCCCTGCACGGCGGCGAATGCCATCGGGATGCCCCAGCCGAACGCCAAGCCCAGGTACACCTGCGGCAGGTGCGTGTAGCGCTTGAGGTAGGGATAGCTGGCCGCCAGCGCCACGCCGACGAAGCTCATCAGGATGGTCAGCCGGTTGAGCGTGAGCACCAGCGCGAAAGCCGCCAGCATCAGCACAGCGAACAACACCAGCGCCTCGCGTCCACGCACCGCGCCGGTGGCCAGCGGGCGGCCCTTGGTGCGTTCCACGTGGGGATCGAGCCAGCGGTCGGCGTAGTCGTTGATCACGCAGCCGGCCGAACGCGTCAACCACACGCCGGCGCTGAAAACGAACAGGGTCCACAAAGGCGGCACACCGCCTGCCGCCAGCCACAGGCCCCACCAGGTGGGCCACAGCAGCAGCAGCCAGCCGATGGGCCGATCGCCGCGCACCAGCTGCCAGTACAGCGCCAGTCGCGATTTCCACGGCGAGGCCGCGGGGGTCTGGAAACGTTCGTAGCTCATTTCATGCAAAGGACGGAGGGTCGATCGGCGCCAGCGCCGTGTTGGAACGGAAGCGGCCCGGCAATCGCGGCAGCACGCCACCGCGCTTTGCCGCTAGAATGCCAGCCCCGCGCGAAGCGACGTGATCGTCCGATCAGGCCGCATCGCCGGGATCTCAGCCAGGCGCCCGTAGCTCAGCCGGATAGAGTAGTGGCTTCCGAAGCCATTGGTCGGGGGTTCGAATCCCTCCGGGCGCGCCACTCCCCCACCTAGAGTGCGGGAGCGGGCTTTATACTGGCGCGCGGTCGCCCACCGGCGGCCTTGTCGATGGCTTTGCGTGCCCTGGCGGGCGCGCCATAGGTGGGTTTGTGCGCAATTACGACCTCGAATTCCTGAAGAAATTCTCGATGGTGATCGGCTTCCTGATGCTGGTCACGCTCGGCCTGATCGTCGCGGCGATCTTCGTCCACGGCCAGATCCCGCAAGAGGTCAACCCGGAGGTCGTCAAGCGCACCGAGCAGCGCATCGCGCCGGTCGGCGCGGTCTACGCCGGCAGCACCGGCGCCGCCGCCCAGCAGGCCGCGTCCGCCGCGGCCGCCGCCAAGGCGGCATCGCAGGTCGCCTACGGCGGCACGACCGACGGTTCGGTGATCTTCAACAACCTGTGCACCGGCTGCCACACCTCCGGCGCCGGCGGCGCCCCGACGCTGGACAAGGCCCACTGGGCCGCGCGTCTGCCCAAGGGCGTGGACACTCTGCACAAGCACGCCATCGATGGCTTCACCGGCACCGCCGGCGTGATGCCGGCCAAGGGCGGCAACCCGGCCCTGACCAACGAGCAGGTCATCGCCACCGTCGACTGGATGCTCGCCAATCTGAAGTAGGACCGACCGTCCGGTCCGCTTCGCACGACGCCGCCTCCGGGCGGCGTTGTCGTTTCCGGCGGTTGTACTGCGGCGCGGTTGCGAGCCGCCGCATCCCGTCAAAGCCGCTGCGAGCAGCCGTCGCCATCGGCCGCGATAATGCGCGCCTCTCCTCCGGCGAACGCGCCATGCCCCTTCCCCTGCCCCTGTCGCGAATGGCCCCGCTGCGCTCGACCCTGCTGCTCGCGCCCTGCCTGCTGCTCGGCTGCTCGACGGTGCCCGCCACGCGCGACGCCATGCCGATCGGCGCCGTGCAGGGGCGCGAGGCGCGCAGCGCGCTCGTCGGACAGGCCGTTACCGTGCACGGCATCGTCAGCATGCGCGGCGACGGCGGCTGGTATCTGCAGGACGGCGGCGACGGCGACGATGCGACCTCGGACGCGCTGTTCGTCCAGGACCCGAGCGCGTCCGTGGAGCCCGGCGACGAAGCCCGCGTCCGCGGCACGGTGGCCGAACTCGACGCCGGCCGCGCCACGCGCACGGCGCTGATCGACGCGCGGGTCGACCGCATCGGCAGTTCACTCCTGCCGACCGTCGCGATCGGCACCGCTCCCGCCGACTGGGAACGCCTGGAAGGCATGCACGTGCGCGTCGACGCACCCGTGCTTCTCGCCGACAGCGGCGATCTGGCCAGGCACGGTCGCGTGCAGGTCAGCCTTGGCGAGCGCGCTTGGCAGCCGACCGAACGCAATGAACCCGGCAGCGACGCGTATCAGGCGCAGGTCGCGGACAACGCCCGGCGCACGCTGTGGCTGCAAGCCGCCGACACCGCATGGCCGCAAGGCCTGCCGCAGGCGCGCGCCGGCAGCCGCATCGAAGGCATGGTCGGTGTGATCGACCAGGACGCGAAGGGCTACGCACTGTACCCGGACGCCGCGCCCACGCTGCAACCGGCGCCGCGACCGCAACCGCCGACCGTGCCGGGCACGCTGCGCATCGCCGCGCTCAACCTGGAAAACCTGTTCAACGGTGACGGCCATGGCGGCGGGTTTCCCACGCCGCGCGGCGCGCGCACGCCGCAGGAACTGAGCGCGCAGCTGACCAAGCACGTCGCGATCATCGACGCGCTCGACGCCGACGTGGTCGCGCTGATGGAACTGGAGAACGACGGTTACGGGCCGCAGTCGAGCATCGCCGCGCTGGTGGGCGCACTCGACGCCGATGGCCGTCGCTGGCGTTTCGTCGATGCCGGCCAGGGCCCGGGCGACAACGCGATCCGCGTCGGCCTGATCTACCGTGCCGATCGCGTGCGCACGCTCGGCAAGCCGGCGACGTTGAACGAAGGTCCGTTCGGCGAACACAGCCGCGTGCCGCTGGCGCAGGCGTTCGTCCCGCTGAAGGGTCGCGCGAAGGATCGGGCGTTCGTCGTCGTCGCCAACCATTTCAAGTCGAAGGGTTGCAGCGGCGCGGAAGGCGCCGACCGCGACCAGCGCGACGGCGCGGCGTGCTGGAACGCCACGCGTACGGACTCGGCGCGGCGCCTGGACGCATGGCTGGCGAGCGATCCCACCGGCCATGGCGCCCGCACGCTGATCGTCGGCGACCTCAACGCCTACGCGCAGGAGCAACCCGTGCGCACGCTGCGCGATGCCGGCTGGCGCGACGCGTTCGCCGTGGCCGGCGCCGAATCGCCCTACAGCTACGTGTACGACGGCCAGCTCGGTCGCCTCGACCACGCGCTGCTGAGCCCGGCGTTCGCCCAGCGGTTGCGCGGGGCGGCGGAATGGCATGTCAACGCGGACGAACCCGATGCGTCGGGGTATCGCGCCGGCGGCGCCGGTCCGTGGCGCAGCTCGGACCACGACCCGCTGGTCCTGGGTTTCGACCTGTGACGGCAGGCGCCCACGACAGGGTCTGAATTGCCCACCCCGTATCATGGCGACATGACCCGTCCCGCCTTCCCGACCGACGCCACCGCCACGTTGATGCTCGACGGGCCGGCCGGCGCGCTGGAGACCATCGTCGAGGCCGCCGAAGCACCGGCGCGCGACGCCGTCGCCATCGTCTGCCATCCGCTGCCCACCGACGGCGGGACCATGCACAACAAGGTCGTGACGATGGCCGCGCGCGCGCTGCGCGAGAGCGGGATCACGACGGTGCGCTTCAACTTCCGCGGCACCGGCGCGTCGGAAGGCACGTTCGACCAGGGCCGCGGCGAAGCCGACGACCTGCGTGCGGTCGCCGCCTGGGTGCGCGAACAGCGGCCCGGCGCGCGGTTGTGGCTGGCCGGCTTCAGTTTCGGCTCGTACATCACGCTCAGGTGCGCGAACGAACTGCACGCCGCGATGGTTGTTTCGATCGCCCCGCCCGCCGCCGGGCGCAGCTGGGACTTCAGCACCATCGTGCCGCCGCAGTGCCCGTGGCTGGTGATCCAGGGCGAGGAGGACGAGATCGTCGATCCGCAGGCCGTCTATGCGTGGATCGACAGCCTGAAACTGGCGCAGCCGCCGGAGCTGGTGAAGATGCCCGAGACCAGCCACTTCTTCCATCGCCGCCTGATGGACCTGCGCGGCGCGATCAAGAACGGCATCAAGCCGTACCTTCCCGAGATCGCATGAACGCAAGCATCGAAGCGGACGCCGCAGGCGCGTCCGTTCCTTCGGCCGCCTACGCTGCCGGCGTCGCGCGCGGCGACTGGAACGAGGATCCCGCGCAACGCCCCGCGCTGCGCGAACTCGACCGCATCCATGCCGCGCTGCTCGATCCGCCGCGGCTCGGATTGTTCGATGCGCTGCGGGGCAAGAAGGCGCAAGCGCCGCGCGGCCTGTACCTGTGGGGCGGCGTCGGGCGCGGCAAGACGTTCCTGATCGACCTGTTCTTCGATGCGTTGCCTATGAAGGATGTCGCGGCTACAAGCCATACCGACACCGAGGGCACAACAGTCGCATCGGGTGGAAAGCGGCGCACGCACTTCCATCGCTTCATGCGCGAAGTCCACGCGCAACTGCGTGCGCACGCCGGCCAGAGCGATCCGCTGGCGACCATCGCTCGCGCGTGGGGCCGCGACCTGCGCGTGCTGGTGCTCGACGAGTTCTTCGTCAACGACATCGGCGACGCGATGCTGCTGGGCCGCTTGCTCGACCGCTTGTTCGCCGAGGGCGTCACGCTGATCACCACCTCCAACACCGAGCCGAAGAACCTCTACAAGGACGGTCTGCAGCGCGCCGGCTTCCTGCCCGCGATCGCGCAGATCGAGCAGCACTGCAAGGTGCTGCACCTGGACAGCGCGCACGACTACCGCCTGCGTGCGCTGACGCGCTCGCCGGTCTATCGCGCGCCGCTGGACGCCGCTTCCGAGGAGTGGCTGTCGCAACGCTGGCACGAGCTGACCGCCACCTGCCCGCACGAGCAGGGTCCGCTCGTGATCGAAGGCCGCGAGATTCCCGTGCGCGCGCTGGCCGAAGGCCATGCCTGGTTCGACTTCGCCGCGTTGTGCGAAGGCCCGCGCGCAGCCAGCGACTACATCGAGATCGCCACCGAGTGCCACACCGTGCTGGTCGGCGGCATCCCGCTGTTCGACGGGCGCAACGACGATCCGGCGCGTCGCTTCGTGCACCTGATCGACGAGTTGTACGACCGCCACGTCAACCTGGTCTGCACCGCCGCCGCGCAACCGCCGGCGCTGTATTCCGGGAACAAGCTCGCGCACGCGTTCGAGCGCACGGCCTCACGCCTGATCGAGATGCAGTCGGCCGAGTACCTCGCGCTGGAACATCGCGGCTGATCACACCGCCGAACGCCGCGCGCTGCGCCCGCGCAACGCCGCGAGCACGGCGTAGACGATCACCAGCGCCGTCAACGACAGCGCGATCGCCAGCCACTCCTGCACGCTGAGCGTCAACAGGATGGCGGCCATCGTCATCACCGCGATGGCGGGAATCAGCCCGCCGCCCGGCAACACCAGCGGCGCGCCTGCGCCACGCAGGCCGATGCGCTGCACGCGCCATGCCGATACCGAGACGGCCGCGAAAACCAGGCAGATCGCGCCGCCGGAGATCAGCGCCATCGTCTCGAAGCTGCCCGCCACCGCCAGCACCGTGGCGATGGCGGCGTGCGCGAGCAGGCCGAGCATCGGCACGCGATGGCGCGCATCGACCACGCCGAACGCGCGCGGCAGGAAGCCGTCGCGCCCCAGCGCGAACAGCAGGCGCGACGACGCGAAGAGGTTGCCCATCAGGAAACCCAGCATCGACACGCAGGCGGTCGCCAGCAACAGCGCGCGTGCCGGTGGCCAGATCGCGCCACCGGCGTCGGCCACCGGGGCCACGCTGGCGACCGCGATTGCGCCCAGCGTGCCCTGGCAGACGAGCTGGATGCCGATGTACAGCAGCACGACGACGACGATCGCGCCCAGGGTCGCGCGCGGCACGTGGCGCGCCGGATCGCGCACCTCGCCAGAAGGCACCAGCGCCGTTTCCATTCCCGCGTAAGCGAACACCACCAGCACCAGCGACGAGCCCAGCGCACCCCACGAGGGCATCGCGTCCGGCACCAGGCTGACCTGCGTCCAGTCGACGAAGAACAGGCCCAGCGTGGCGAGCAGAAACAACGGCGTGAGCTTGAGCGCCGCCAGCCCGACGATCATCCGCGCGCCCAGCTTCACGCCGAAGGCATTGAGCGCGAACAGCAGGCCGTATGCGCCGGCGATCAGCAATGCGCGCGCGCTCGGTTCGGCGAGCTGCGGGAACGCATGCGCGACCTGTCCCGCCAGCGCCGCGGCGACGCCTGCGCTGGAGGTGACGTTGCAGATCCACATCAGCGCGCCGGTGAGGAATCCCGCGAACGGTCCGAACCCCGCGCCGACATAGGTGTACGGACCGCCGGTCGCGGACGCGCGGCTGCCGACGGCGGCGAAGCACAACGCGATCGGGACGATCGCCATAGCGCCCAGGACGAAGGCCAGCGGCGCCGCCGGCCCCATGCGCGCGACCAGCAGCGCCGGCAACATGAAGATGCCGGCCCCGACGATGATGTTGATGATCGAGGCGCCGAGCTGGAACGGACCCAGCGCGCGCACCAGTGCGGCCTCACCCCGCAGGGGCGCTCGGGCAGGCGAACCGGCGTCGTCGCTCATGCGGCATCCGCAGCGGGAAGGTGGCGCGAGCCTCGCATACAGTTGCGCGGGTTGTCCAAGTCCGGCCTTGCGGGTGCGGTACGGGCGTGGCGTGTGCGCTTTCAACTGCAGCCCAGTCTCGCCTGCGCCATCCGCAGCCGCAGCCGTCACGCAACTCCCGAGCCGTCATCCCAGGCCGGGATGACGTTCTGATTCGTCCGGGTGACTGCTTTGACTCGTCCGCCTGACTGCTCCGATGCATCCCGATGGCTGCCTGATTCGTCCGGTGGCCGCCGACAGCGAAAGTGCTGCCCGGGAATCTTGTCTAGGCACCCTCCTTCGGTACCGCGCATCGCCACGCTAATCTCCGCCTTCCGCAGCCACCGCACGTCCCGATGAACCTCGCCCTGGCATCGCGAACAAGGCGACACCATCGCGGTCGTGTCCGGCGCCTTCGACCTTTACCTGTCGCACTGGTGCGCGAAGCACGGCCTGGACCTGCTGTGCTCTTCACTGGAGTCGCGCGACGGCGTCATGACCGGGCGCTACGTCGGCGCGCAATGCGCGGGCGCGGAAAAGGCACGACGCGTTCGCGAGCGCCACGACCTGTCTCGTTTCGGCACGATCTACGCCCACGGCGACACGCGCGAAGACCGCGAGAACTGCTGGCGCTCGCGCAGCGCCGTTGGTATCGCGGGCAGGAACAGGCCTGAACGCTCAAACGCGCCGGCCGGTGTCGCGCATCAGCTGGTCGAAGCGGTCCCACTTGAGCTTGCGGCGGTAGACCTTGTTGGTCGGGCGCCATTCGATCGCGCCCTTGGAGACGAGCAGCGTGCCGAAGCGGCGGCCATCGCGCTCGATCACGAATTCGATGTCCTCGCGCCCCAGTTCGCGCTTGGGCAGGTGGAAAATCACTTTGTGCGCCATGCCGGATCCTCCGCGCCGTTGCGGCACACGGACTCTAGCGCCGCACCGTCAACGCGACGTGTCGCCGCGCCGCCACACCAAGCCGCGGTTGTTGGCCGGCATCGCGATGTCCTCGACCAGGCGCAGCCCGATGCGCGAGGCGAGCGCATCGACCGCCTCGAAATCACGGATGGCCGATTGCGGGTCGCGCGCCTTCAACCAGCCGTCGAAATCGCGGTTGCTGTCGCTGGTGTACTGCCCGCCGTAATTGAAGGGGCCGTAGACGACCAGCGTCGCGTCGGTGGCCAACACGTCGTCGAGCCCGGCGAAGAATGCTTCGACCTGCGGCCAACCCATGATGTGCAGGGTATTGGCGCTGAAAGCCGCGTCGAAACGGCCGTCGGGCGCGGGCGAACGCGGCCACGGACCGGTGGCGACGTCCAGTTCCCCCGGCGCTGGCGTGTTCGGCAACGCCGCACCGTCGAGCCACAGACGGATGCCGGGCAGGTTTTCGGCGCGATCGCTGCATTGCCAGCGCAGCCACGGCATCGCCGCGGCGAAGAACACCGCGTGCTGGCCGGTACCGCTGCCGATCTCCAGCGCCTGGCGCCGTTGCGCGAAATGCGTGCGCAGGACGTCGAGGATGGGCTCGCGGTTGCGATCGCAGGCGGGGGAGTGGGGAAGGTCGGCCATCGCAGGATGATCGCGCATGATCCGTCGCGGCTGCGCGGGCGCGGGCATCTCGAGCCCGCAGGCGACCCTCAGACCAGCGCCGCGCGTCCCTCGTCGCTGCAGTGCACGAAGTTCACCGGGATGCCGTGCGCGCCCAGCACCGCCGCTATCTGGCGCTGGCGTGCCTGGAAATGGCGGTGCTGCTGCTCCAGCCGGGCCCGGCATTCGGGCGTGTCGCAGGGAGCTTCGGTGGCGTAGCGCGATTTCCACGCGCGCGGCTCGAACATCGCGATGCGGGCCTCGCCGTCGGCGTAATGCACGAGCGGTTCGGGCACGGCGTCGAGCCAGTGTTCGCCCTCCGGTTCCAGCAGCGCGGTCTCCAGCAGCGGCCACAGCGGCGAGAGGCCGGCGTGCTCGTACTGCATCGCCATCATCGCGGCCAGGTCGTGCACGGTCAGGTAGCGCGCGTGCTCGACCTGCAGGCCGAACGCCTGCTGCGCCGCGAGCGCGGTGGCGGCGCCGGCCATGCCGCGCTCCAGCAGTTCGCGTTCGAAGGCGTCGCCGACGCGCGCGGCGACGGTTCCGCTGCCGCTGAGCACGAACGGCACCAGCCGGAACGGTCCGCCGATATGGTCCGCGGACGGGGTGAGCGCGCCGGGCAATTGCGCCTCGTGCGCACCGAAGGCGATCACACGGCCCGCCTCGGGCGCGATGCCGCCGCGCGGGGCGCGGGCGGCGAGCTGGTCGAGCTCGCGGTGCAGCGGCCAGCCCGGGCGCAGCAGTTCGACGGGGTCGTAGTGGGCGCCGACGGTGACCAGGTCGAGCGCGGCGGTCTCGGGCACGAAGCCGGCCAGATCCACGGCGATGAGCTCCGCTAGCGCACCGACCTCGCTCTGCGCCAGGGCCTGGCGGGCGATGGGCGCGTCGCCGCGCAGCTCCAGGGCGAGCGCCCCCAGCACGTGCAGGTCGGCGGGCGGAGCGGGCGGGGCAGTCTGCGCTGGGGTCATGGCGTCCAGTATCGTCGATACGGTGGCGTGTGTTCGCGCGCGGGAGCCGGCGCTACACTCGCAACCATTATGCCCGCCCGGCCGTAAAGGCCTTGGTGAATCCCCCTTTGCTCCGCGAGGTGTGCCGATGCGTCCTGCCCGTCCCGTTGCCGTGCTCGGTGGCGTCCGAATCCCGTTCTGCCGCCAGAACACGGCCTATTCGGACGTCGGCAACCTCGGCATGTCGGTGCGCACGCTGGGCGCGCTGGTCGAGAAGTTCGGCCTGCACGGCCAGCAGCTGGGCGAGGTCGCGATGGGCGCCGTCATCAAGCACTCCAGCGACTGGAACCTCGGCCGCGAGGCGACGCTGTCCTCCGGCCTGTCGCCGCTGACGCCGGGCATCACCCTGCAGCGCGCGTGCGGCACCTCGCTGGACTCCATCGTCCACATCGGCAACAAGATCGCCGCCGGCCAGATCGAAGTCGGCGTCGGCGGCGGTTCGGACACGACCTCCGACGTGCCGATCGTGTACGGCCAGAAGCTGCGCCGCCGCCTGCTGGAGGCGGCGCGTGCGAAGACCCCGCGCGACAAGCTGGCGGCGTTCAAGGGCTTCCATCTGCGCGAGCTCAAGCCCGAATTCCCGGGCGTGGCCGAGCCGCGCACCGGCAAGTCGATGGGCGAGCACTGCGAGGACATGGCCAAGCAGTGGAACATCTCGCGCGATTCGCAGGACGAGTGGGCGCTGTCCTCGCACCTCAAGCTCGCCGCCGCCTACGAGCGCGGGTTCTTCAACGACCTGGTGGTGAGCTTCCGCGGCGTGGCGCGCGACAACATCCTGCGTGCCGACAGCACCCTGGAGAAACTGGCCTCGCTGAAGCCCGCGTTCGACCGGACCTCGGGCCGGGGGACGCTGACGGCCGGCAACTCCACGCCGCTCACCGACGGCGCCTCGGCATGCCTGCTGGCCTCGGACGAGTGGGCGCGTTCGCACGGTCTGGAGCCGCTGTGCTACCTGCGTGATGCGCACGTGTCGGCGGTGGACTTCGTGCATGGCGAAGGCCTGCTGATGGCGCCGACCATCGCGGTGCCGGAAATGCTCAAGCGCAACGGCCTGACCCTGCAGGATTTCGACTTCTACGAGATCCACGAGGCCTTCGCCGCGCAGGTGCTGTGCACGTTGCGCGCGTGGGAAAGCGAAGAGTACTGCCGCAACCGCCTGGGCCTGGAAGCGCCCATGGGTCGGATCGAGGTGGCCAAGATCAATCCCAATGGTTCTTCGCTGGCCGCGGGCCATCCGTTCGCCGCGACCGGCGCGCGCATCGTCGCCACCGCCGCGAAGGAACTGAAGCAGCGTGGCGGCGGCCGCTGCCTGGTGTCGATCTGCACCGCCGGCGGCATGGGCGTGGTCGCCATCCTGGAGCGCTGATCCGGACGACGCTGGCGCGGAACGACGCGCCGGCCTCGCCGCTCGGATCGCGAGTTCCGCGAGCCTGGCGCGCCGGTCTTTCTGCCTGGCGCTCCAGTCTTTCCCGTTGGCCGCCCAGCCTTTTTGCCTGGCGCTCCAGCCTTTCCCGACTCGAGTGCCAGTCATTTTGCCTGGCGCTCCAGTCCTTCCCGTTGGCCGTCCAGTCTTTTTGCCTGACGCTCCAGTCTTTTCGCCTGGGCCCCCAGTCTTTTTGCCTGGCATTCCACCCCTTCCCGACTCGCGCTCCAGTCTTTTTGCCTCGCGTTCGAGTCCGCGGGCCTGGAGCTCCGACCCGGGGCACTGGAACGCCGCTCCCGCCCCCAAGACTGGAACGAAGTTTGCAGAATCTGGCCTTTCGCCCCTAGGATCGGCGCGCGGGCCTGCCGGTGTGGGGACACCGGTGGCGATTGGGCCCGCAACGCTCCCAGCGGGCGCGTGCGCTGGCATTGCAGGTCCAAGGGGAAATCGATGTCGACGTTGAATCCGTACCAGCCGCCCACGACGCGGCTGCGCGAGGCGCTGTCCGCCGAAGTCGGCGGCGATTGCTGGCGCGATGGCAAGGAACTGGTCGTCCGGCCCGGCTGCACGCTGCCCGGCCGCTGCATCAAGTGCAACGAACCCGCCACCGAGCCGATGCAGCACGCGCGCTTCTACTGGCATCACCCGGCGCTGTACCTGGTCGCGCTGGTCAACCTGCTGATCTACCTGGTGATCGCGCTGTTCGTGCGCCGCCGCACGCCGGTGACGCTGGGCCTGTGCGAGCGGCATCGCGCGCGCCAGCGCATGAGCATCGTGGCGTCCGTCGCGGGGAGCCTGGCGGGCCTCGGACTCGTCGCCTTCGGCATTACCCGCGAGGCGCCGGGGGCGTCGGTGGCGGGGGTGGTGCTGCTGCTGGCGAGCGTGGCGTGCGGGATCGTCGGATCGCGCGTGCTGGTGGTGACGCGGATCGGCGAGAACTACACGCGCTTCAAGGGCTGCAGCGCGGAGTTCCTGGCGACATTGCCCGCGTTCTATCGGACGCGCTGAGGCCGGATCGCGGGGTCACCCCGACAGGCGCGCGATGTCGCGCTCGTCGGAAGGTTTGTCGCGCCGGAAGCCTGGATCCCCGCCTTCGCGGGGATGACGGCCACCGGTTGGGCGCGAATTCCCGACTTCGCCGGGGATGACGTCGGCGTCGACGCGCGACCTGGCCGGCGCGTTATCCGCGCAGGCGCGGCACGCCATGCTCGTCGCGCTCCTCGACCACGGCCTGGTCGAAGATCGTCTGCCGCATGTCGCGCCCCGGCAGCGGGTGTGTCGCCTCGCCCCGCGCGGCGGCGAGCGCGTTGGCGTAACACAGGCGCGCGAGCTTCTCGTCGCCGGCCTGCGCGAAACCCTCGCCCAGTTCTTCCCATGCCTCGCTGTTGGCGCCTTGTGCGAGCGCGCGGTGCAGGTACTGCTCCGCCTGCGGCCACTGGCCCTGCGCGCGCGACAGGCGGGCCAGCGTCAGCAGCAGCGCCGGGCTGGCCGGGTGTGGTTGCAGCCAGCGCTCGGCCACGGCGCGGCGCTGATCGAAACGCCCGACCGGCAGGCGTCCGTACAGTGCGGCCAGCGATTCATCCCAGCGCGCGTCGAGCGCCTGTTCGACGCTCTTGGCGGCGGCTTCGTCCCAGCGCATCGCCGAAGCGCGCTCGGCGTAGGCGGCGACGGCCGCCGGGTCGTTGCGCAGCGGCTTGGGCAAGGCTTCCCAGCGGTCGGCGAGCACGTTCGCATCGGCGGCCTCGCGCAGCGACTCCGCCGCCCACTGCGCTTCGAGCGCAGCCAAGCGATCGTTCGACAACGCGTGCTGCTGGCGCAGTGCGCCGAGCGTGCCGTACGCCTCGCCACTGCGGCCCAGCGCAGCCAACGCTTCACCGCGCAACACCAGACCGCGCGGCGGCAGCGGCGTCGCCGAAGGTGCATCGAGGATCGACAACGCCTCCGCGGCGCGATCCTGCGTCAGCGCGAACTCCGCCTCGGCGATGGCGCGCGAGGCCGGGTGGTCGGCGCCGACCGCGGACAGGTGCGCGCGTGCCGCCGTTTCGTCGCCTCGCGACCATGCCGCACGGGCCGCGCCGACGCGCCCCACCGCGAGCGCGTCGCGCTCCTGCGCGGCTTGTTCGAGCAGCTTCTCCGCGCGCGTCCACTCGCCGCGATGCAGCGCGTCGAAGCCGTCGATAAGGCGGGCGCGCGACTGTCGCCTGCGGTGGCGGCGCATCGCCGCGAACGGCAGGTTCACCAGCTTCCACAACAGCCACAGCACGGCCAGCGCGAGCAGCAGCAGCGCGATCGCCTTGGGCACGTTGGTGGTGTAGTCGTTGCCGCCGTAGCGCACGAGCACGTAGCCCGGGTCCTGCACCAGCAACTGCGCGATCAGCGCACCCGCCAGCGCCAGCACGATCCAGAACAGCACGTTGCGGAACAGGTTCATCGCGGCTCCTTGTCGTGTTCGCCCATCCCGATGCGGGGCGACGCCGGTCAGCTCGCCGCGCGCAGCTGGCGCAGTTGCTGCAGTGTGCTGCCCAGCGTCGGAAGCGAGAGTGAAAGCTCGCGCGCGGCGATCGCGCGCAATTGCGCACGCTGGCGTTCGAGTGTCGGCGACGGCGGCCACAGCCGCGTCATCCAGCCCTCGGCGCGTTGCAGGGCGGCGCGGAAACCGGCTTCGTCGCGACGCTCCGCCGCCGCGCGCGCGAGCGAGATCTCCAGCTGCAAACCTGCCGCCGCGGCGATGCGGTCGGCCGGTTGCACGGCGACGGTGCGATCGCTGGGGCGCACGTCGATGAGCGTGGCGAAGGCACGGCGCCACCACGGCGCGCCGGGCGTGGCGGCCGCATGCGGCTCGACCGGCGCGGCGCTTATGGTCTGCGCGAATGCATCGAGTTCGGCCATCGCACGCATGCGCGGTTCGGTGCCGATCGCGTCGAGGCCGGCGAGTTCCTGCTGCAAGGTCTGGCGCAGGCTGAGGTACGCGGGGTCGTCGATGCCGTCGAGCACGTTCCCGGCGAGCATGTACGCGCGGCGCGCGCCTTCCAGATCGCCGGCGATGAGCAGACGTTGCTGCGCCATGTTGAGCAGCAGTTCGGTTTCGTCCAGGCGCAGCGCCTGCTCGCCGTGGCGATCGGGATCGGCGAGCTTGGAAACGGTGTCCTCGATCAGCGCCGAACGCTGGCCGATGCCCAGCACTTCATCGCGCAGCACGCGGTTGGTGGCGTCGGCCTGTTGCAGGCGCTGCAGCTGCGAGCGCTGGTCGCGACGGATCGCGTCGATGCGGCCTTCCAGCGCATCCAGGCGCTGGCCGGCGTCGGCCTGCTGCTCGCGTTCGCGCTCGCCGCGCGCCTGCCACGCCTTCCAACCCCATGCGCCAGCGGCGGCGAGCAGCGCGACCAGCAGCCAGAGCACCCAACCGTAGGAACGGCGGGGGGAAGGCGTGGTCGGCGGAACGGGGGTGGCGGACACGGCGGCATCGGCGTTGCGGGAGGCGCCATGCTACCGGATGCGACGCGCGTCACGCCGTGGACGTCGGTGCGTTTTTCGCGGCGGCGACGAGGTCGACGGGGCGCGCGCTGCGGGCGATCACGATGTCGCCGAAGCCGAAGGTACGCGCCAGTTCGGCCAGGCGTTGGCTGGCGGCGATCACCGGCGCGCGGCGCAGGCGTTCGCGCAGTCGATCGGGCAGGGCGTCCATGACGAGCCGCAGTGCCTCGCCGCTCGACAAGGCCAGGTGCGCCGGCGCGTCCACGGCGTCCAGGCGTGCCAGCGACTGCGCCGACGGCGCGACCGCTTCGCGTTCGTAGACATCGGCGCGAACGACGCGGGCGCCGCGCGCTTCCAGCGCCGGCACGAGGACGCCGCGCCCGCCCGGCGCACTCACGAAGCCGATCGTGACATCGCGCAGATCCGACAATCCCGGCAGCGACAGCAGGCCTTCGCTGTCCATCCGTTGCGGCGCGTGCACGTCGGCGACGCCGGCCCGGCGCAGCGCCGCGGCGGTGCCTTCGCCCACCGCGAACCAGGCCTGACCAGGCCGCGCCCGCAGCGGCTGCAGCCGCCGCGCGGCACGCACGGCGACCGGGCTGGTGAACACGACGCGCGGCGCGGCGAGCGCGGTGCGCAGCTGCCCGCGCGTGGCCTCGTCTTCGCGCAGGTGCAGGCGCCAGGGCGAGATCGCGATCACACCCGCGCCGGCGCGAGCGGCCGCTGCACGCATCGGCGCATGCTCGCCGCGCGCGCGCAGCGAGATCACGTACCATCCGGGCGTCGTGCGGTCGGGCATCGCACCAGCATAGCCGCCGCCCCGCGACCTCCGTCGTCCATCCCCCAAGATCCGCATGAATTCCGATCCGCGCGCGCTCGCCGCCGAAACCGACTACGACCATTCGCAAGCGCTGCACCGCCTGCAACTTCATTACCAGTCGATGCCGCCGGTCGCGGCGATGAACGTGACCGTCGCCGGCTACGACGGATTGCGCCTGCGCCTGCACGCACCGCTGTCCACGCACGTCAACGACAAGGGCTGCGCGTTCGGCGGCAGCCTGGCGTCGATGATGACGCTGGCCTCGTGGGGGCTGGTCGCGCTGCACATCGAAGAGGCGCTCCTGGAGGCGGAGGTCTTCGTCGCCGACAGCCAGATCCGCTATGTCGCGCCCCTGTTCGCCGACCTGGACGTGGAGGCCGAGTTGGCCGCCGATGCGGTCTGGCCGAGCTTCATCGCCACCCTGCGCGAGCGTGGCCGTGCCCGCATCGGACTGGTCGCCCGGGCGCTGCTGCCCGACGGCGGGATCGCGACCGAGTTCACCGCACGCTATGTCGCGATCGCCAAGTCACGGACGGCGTCCCGCCCGAACGGCTAGGATGTCGCGCAATCCCGGGGGGAAATCCGAATGCGCCTGACCAAGCCCATGCTCCTGGCCGTGCTGGCCCTGTTGCTCGCCATCACCGGCGATGCGCTGGCCCGTCGCGGCAAGATGGATCTGCTCCAGGCCAACCAGTACGCCTGGTCGGGGGCGATCCGCTGGGGCGATTTCGAGGGCGCGCTGAGCCTGGTCGAACCGGGCTACCGCGAGGCGCACCCGACCACCGATCTGGAGCTCAAGCGCTACGAACAGGTGCAGATCACCGCCTATCGCGAGCGCAGCAGCTCCGCCGACAAGAAGGGCGGCGTGGCCATGCGCGACGTCGAGATCGGCGTGGTCAACCGCCACACCCAGGCCGAGCGCACCGTCCGCTACCGCGAGGAATGGCGCTGGGACGAGGCCTCCAAGAACTGGTGGCTGATGACCGGCCTGCCGGACCTGTGGGACGGCGAGTAAAGCCTTGCGTCGCGGCCTGCTCGCGCGCCGTTTTGCGCCGCCGCCGCCCCTGGGCGACAATCCCGCCCCCGTTTTCCGCTGCGTGATGCCGTGAACTTCCAAGACCTGCTGGCTTTCGCCGAGCGCCACATGTACCTGTCGATGGCGCTCATCGGCCTGACGCTGGCGATCCTTTACACCGAAATCGCGCGCCTGTTCCGCGGCTACAAGGCGCTGCGCCCGGCCGAACTGACCGGGTTGATGAATCGCGAGAACGCGCTGGTCATCGACCTGTCGGCCAGCAACGACTTCGAGAAGGGCCACATCGCCGGCAGCAAGTCGGTGCAGCCCAGCCAGTTCGATCCGGAGAGCAAGCTGCTCGCCAACGCCAAGGAACTGCCGGTCGTGGTCGTGTGCCGCAACGGCCAAGGCTCGGCGGACGCCGCCAAGCGCCTGAAGAAGGCCGGCTTCAAGCACGTGTACTGGCTCGACGGCGGCATCGGCGCCTGGCAGCAGGCCGACCTGCCGCTGGTCAAGGGCCGCGCCTGAGCCGCGCGACTTGATCTAGCAAGCCCGCCGACGTGCGGGCTTGATGGGTCGTGCACACGCCCCAACACCGGTTCGGGGGACACACGTGCATGACTTGTCGTGGTGCTTTCTCCCACGCAATCTGAACAGCCGGGGACGCCGGACCTGCGTGCCATAATCGAAACCTTTCCGCACTTTTATTGCCTGGAGTCACGAAGATGTCCGAAGAAAACGTCAACGGCAGCGCCGAATCCGCCGAATCCATCGGCCCGGCGTTCACCGTCGAGAAGATCTACGTCAAGGACGTCTCCTTCGAGGTTCCGGGCGCGCCGGCCGTGTTCAACGAGCAGGCCCAGCCGCAGTTGCAGATGAACCTCAACCAGAGCGTTCAGCGCCTCAACGAGAACGCGTTCGAGGTGGTGCTCGGCATCACCCTGACCTGCACCGCCAACGACAAGACCCTGTACGTGGCCGAAGTGAAGCAGGCCGGCGTGTTCGGCCTGGCCGGCTTCGACGCGCAGACGCTCGACGCGATGCTCGGCACGCACTGCCCGAACGTCCTGTATCCGTACACCCGCCAGCTGATCAGCGACCTGATCCAGTCCGGCGGCTTCCCGCCGTTCTTCCTGCAGCCGATCAACTTCGACGCGCTCTACGCCGAAGGCCTGCGTCAGCGCGCGGCCCAGCAGCCGGGCCTGGCAGACGCCGAGACCGCCGGCAACGCCTGACCGCGCCGCGGCATGGAAGCGACCACTCTTCCGAACGTCGCGGTCCTCGGCGCGGGCTCCTGGGGCACCGCCCTGGCGGCCCTGATCGCACGGCACGGTCATTCGACCGTGCTGTGGGGGCGCGACGCCGACGGCGTCGCGGCCATCGACCAGCGCCACGAGAACCCGCGCTACCTGCCCGGCATTGCATTGCCGGACTCGCTGCGCGCGACCACCGACCTGGCGCAGGCCCTGAAGGATGCGGACCTGGTGCTGGTCGTCGTGCCTTCGCACGCCTTCGCCGACACCCTGCGCAAGCTCGCGCCCCATCGCCCGGCCCACGCCGGCGTGGCCTGGGCGACGAAGGGCTTCGAGCCCGGCAGCGGCCGTTTCCTGCATGAAGTCGCCGAAGAAGTGCTCGGGCCCGACGTCCCACTGGCTGTCGTCACCGGACCGTCCTTCGCCAAGGAAGTCGCGCAGGGACTGCCGACCGCGCTGACCGTGCACGGCAGCGACCCGCAGTTCGCCCAGGCCGTCGCCGACGCGCTGCACGGGCCGGCGTTCCGCGCCTACACCGGCAACGACATGCTCGGCGCCGAGCTCGGCGGCGCGATGAAGAATGTCCTGGCCGTCGCCACCGGCGTGGCCGATGGCATGCAGCTGGGTCTCAACGCCCGGGCGGGCCTGATCACGCGCGGCCTCAACGAGATGCTGCGCCTGAACCACGCCATCGGCGGCAAGGCCGAGACGTTGATGGGCCTGGCGGGCCTGGGGGATCTGGTGCTCACCTGCACAGGCGATCTTTCGCGCAATCGCCGACTCGGCCTTGCGCTGGGTCGCGGGCAGTCGATCGAGGACGCGGTGCGCGAAATCGGCCAGGTGGTCGAGTCCGTGCAGACCGCCGACGAAGTCATGCGCCAGGCCGAACGCCATGGCATCGAGCTGCCGATCTCCAGCGCGGTGCAGGCGGTACTGCATGGCGACATCACGCCGGGCGAAGGCCTGAAGCTCCTGCTCGCACGCGAGCAGAAGCCGGAGTATCCGCGCAATCTGTTTGGCTGATCGCGGCGCTCTTGTCTCGATTCAAAAGAAAAGCCCGGCTTCGGCCGGGCTTTTGCTTGCTGCGAATCCGGCAGTGCTCAGAAGCTCGCGCGCACGCCGAGCGTGTATTGCGAGTAGCCGTCGCCGCCCTCGTACTCGCCGACGATGCCGAGGGTCTGCGTGAATTTGTACTGCAGGCCGCCGGTGGCGCTGAACTCCGATGGGCCGTCCCTGTCCCCGTCCATGGTGACATCGGTGTAGTGCGCCTTGGCCCAGGCTTCCATGGGCCCGAAGGCCGCGCGCACGCCCACGCTCAGGCGCAGGTCGGGCCCCTGGTCGAAACCGTAACCCCTGCTTTGGCCGTCCACGTCGAACTTCGTGCCATAGGCCGAGAGTTCCGCCAACAGGTCGGTGCTGTCGGAGATTCCAAACCGGTAGCCCACGCCCGCGTTCAAGCGGCTCCCGGTCACGTCCGCCTGCGAGAGGGTCGGCGGCCCTCCCATGAACACGTTGAAGGTCTGGACCTCGACAGTGTCCGTGCCGCGGCGGTAGCTGGCGAAGCCATACCAATCGTCGCTGAAGGCGAACGAGCCGCCGATGAAGAAGCCGTCGGTCTTCGGATCGCCCGGGACGTCGTAGGTCAGGTTCCCGCCCCAGGGCGGGAGGTCGTCCTGCGCCAGGTGCGCGTAACCGCCTTCCAGATAGGTGTAGCTCAGCGTTTCCGCGGCCGGCGCGGCGAACGGAGCCGCCAACAGCAGTGCTGCCAATACGAGTTGCTTCCTCATGTTTCCCCTTGTGAGCAGTGCGCATCCTTGCCGCGAAGCAGCGTTGCGACGTCGGACGCGGCGGCCTCGACCGGCCCCTCCCCGGGGCCGTCGCAACGTTTTTGATTGTTCGACCGATCAGAAGCTGGCGCGCACGCCCACTGCGAACATCGACGTATCGCCGCCGCCTTCGGCTTCGCCCACCAGGCCCCAGGTGGGAGTGAGCTTGTACTGCAGGCCGACGCTGGCGCTGAAGGCGCCGTCGTAGACGTCGCCGTCGGTGTAGTTGCCCTTGATCCAGACTTCCACGTTGTCGGCGATGAGGTGGCGCACACCCACTGCCGCGCGCACGTCGTCGCCGTCCTGGGCTTCCTCTTCGTCGCCCTTCACGTCGATCTCCGTGCTGAGCCAGCTCAGTTCGGCCACCAGGTCGGCGCGCGCGTTGAGGCCGTGGTGGTAGCCCACGCCCAGCACGGCCTGCGACATGTCCACGTTGGAGCTGCCGATCTCGCCCAGCCCCGGCGCCGACACGCCCACGTCGTCATCGCCCTTGCGATAGGCGCCGAATACATGGAACGAAGGCGATACCGCCGCCGAGCCGGCGACGAAGAAACCACCCGCCTCGATGTCATCGACTTCGAATCCCTCGATGCCCGGCAGCTCCTGGTCGAGCTGGGCGAAACCGGCTTCCAGGTAGGTGTAGCTGTGGCCGTCGGCGAATGCGGCGCCTGACGCCGCGGCCAGCGCAAGCGCCAGCGCGAGTTGCTTCTTCATGAGTCCCCGGATGGATGGTGCAAACGAAGGCCACACTTTCGCACGGAAGCCGTATCCCGGGCTGCCAACGCCGTCCCACACGAAAAAGCCCGGCCGAAGCCGGGCTCTTTCCGCGAACGTTGCCGCGCTCAGAAGCTGGCGCGCACGCCCACCATGTAGCGCGACAGATCGTCGAAGACTTCGACTTCGCCCACCAGGCCCCAGGTCCGGTTGAACTTGAACTGGCCGCCGAGGTTGCCGACGAAGTTGCCGCTGAAGTCGCTGGCGTCGAGGTAGCCCAGCTTGATCCAGCCTTCGGCGCGCTCGCTGCCGCCACGGAGGCCGACCGACGCGCGGCCGCCGTTGGCGTGCCACGACTCCGATTCGGATTCGCCTTCCGACGACACCTTGAAGTCCTCTTCCATGCGGAAGTAGGCCAGCTCGCCGATGAAGTCCACGCGCTCGCCCATGGCCGAGTGGAAGCCCACGCCGAACTCGGTGGTGGTCAGCTCGTCGTCGACCTTGACGTCGAACTGTCCGTTCGCGCCGAGATCGACGCCCACGGTGTCGTTGTCCTCGCCCTGTGCGTAGGCGCCGAACAGGTAGATCGACGGGCTGATGCCGAACGAACCACGCAGATAGGCCCCATCGGCGTCGAAGTCTCCCAGAAGCTCATCGTCGTGGTCGATGCGCAGCTGGTTGTAGCCGCCTTCAATGTAGGTGTAGCTCTGGCCGTTGTCGGTCGCGGACGCGGCAAACGGCGCGGCCGCCAGGACGGCGGCCAACAGAAAACGCTTCTTCATGAAATCCCCTGATCCTTGTGGTGGTGATCCTTGCCGCCCTTGCGGCGGCGCGGGGAAGATAGCCGAGCGTGACAAAGCTCACAACCCGCTTTGGATCGGTGTCGCGTTTTGTCACTCCCCACAAAAAAAGAAAGCCCGGCCGAGGCCGGGCTTCAATCGCGACTTGGGGGAGAGAGAGATCGGTCGCGGTAACGCTGTGTGGATCAGAAGCTGATGCGGGGACCGACGAAGTACTCGGTGTAGCCGTCGACGAACTTCACTTCGCCGTTGACGCCCCAGGTCTGGTTGAACTTCACCTGCGCGCCGACGCGGCCGTAGAACTCGCCGTCGACGCCCTGGTCGTAGTCCTCGTAACCGGCCAGCGCATAACCTTCCAGGTTCGGGGTCAGCGAGGCGCGCACGCCGGCTTCCACGCTCCAGCCGTCGAGGTCGATCGAATCGAACTCCTGCTTCTCGTAGGCGACGCGGGTCAGCAGGTCGATGCTGGAGTTGATCTCGTGGTTGTAGCCCACGCCCAGGCGCCAGCGGTCGAGGTCGCCGAAGTTGTCGTCGAACTCCTGGCTGCTGTAGTTGCCGAACAGGTGGAAATTCGGCGCGATCGCGCCGGAACCGCCCACCGACCAGCCGTCGGCGTCCGGGAGATTGTCCGGGCTGGTGGCGACGTAGCCGCCTTCGATGTAGTTGTACGACACGCCATCGGCGGCCGAAGCGGCGAACGGCAGGGCAGCCAAAAGGGTCAGGGCAAGCAGGGAACGCTTCATAAGGACTTCAGCCTCTTTAATTGTTCTGGAATCCGGAACCCGCTTGGGGGAAGCGCGAGTGGCTCCGGTGGCGATGGAGTATCCGGACCTAACCGAAATTTAACCTGAATACTGAACTGGCAGGTGCAGGAACTTCCGCGAAACGGGGCGGTCCCCCACCCGCATCGGCCATCCCGCCGTGCATGGCGGCGAGTCCCCGGCCGCAGGGGCTTGCGGCGCGCACGCTAAAATCACGCCATGAACCACGATCTCCCCCTCGGCCGCCACGTCGACTACCCACGCGAGTACGACGCCAGCCTGCTGTTCCCCATCGCCCGCACGCTGGGTCGCGACCACATCGGCATCGGCGCAGGAGCGCTCCCCTTCGAGGGCCTGGACCGCTGGAACGCCTACGAGCTCAGCTGGCTCGACGGTCGCGGCAAGCCGCGCGCAGGCACGGCCACCATCACGGTCCCGGCGACCTCGCCGAACCTGATCGAGTCCAAGTCGCTCAAGCTCTACCTCAACTCCTTCAATGCCACGCGCATGGCATCCGACGACGAGGTGCGCACGCGCATCGTGGAGGACCTTTCGCGCGTTGCGGGCGCAACGGTGGAAGTCGAATTCGGCCTGCCGCCGATCGACGAGACCGCGCCCGGCAACGCGGTGATGGACTGCATCGATGGCCTGGCGATCGACATCGACGACTACGGACCGCCGAACGCGGACCATCTGGCCGCCGATGCATCGCATGTGGTGACCGAAACGCTCACCAGTTCGTTGCTGAAATCCAATTGCCCTGTCACCGGCCAGCCCGACTGGGCGCGCATCGTCATCGCCTACCACGGGCCGCAACTCGATCGCGCGGGACTGCTGCGTTACCTGGTTTCATTCCGCGATCACGCGGAGTTCCACGAGCAGTGCGTGGAACGCGTTTTCGTCGACGTGCTCGCGCGCACCGGTGCGCAGCGTCTGTCCGTGGAGGCGCGCTACACGCGGCGCGGCGGACTCGACATCAATCCCTGGCGGGCGACGCCGGGCGGCGCGCGTCCGGTGCCGGGTCGCGACGAACGGCAATAGGGCCGTCGCCCCACCATCGATTTTCGTCCGTCCCTGTTACCTACCCTTAACAGGGCACGTGCCATGGTGCCTGCGCCTACACGGCAGGAGACAGACCACGTGACCACCCCGGACAAGAAGGCCGACTTCTCCGACGTCAAAAGCAACGTCGAAAGCACCGAGCAGATCAACAAGAAGGCGGATTTCAGCGACGTGCAGTCGACGATCAGCTCGACTGAACAGATCACCTCCGCCACCGCCGGCGAAGCGCAGACCTATACCGTCCAGAAGGGCGACACGTTGTCGCACATCGCCAAGCAGTTCTATGGAAAGGCCGGCCAGTGGAACGCGATCTTCGAAGCGAACCGCGACCAGCTCGACGATCCCGACCGCATCCAGCCCGGCCAGGTGTTGCGCATTCCGCCCGCCGCCTGATGCCCGACCGCTGACGACCGCTGCCAAACTTCAGGAGATGTTTCGATGATGATCCGCACCCGTTTGCACACCGCCGTCGCCGCCGCACTGCTCGCGTCGGTGGCGCTGGTCGGCTGCAAGAAGAAGGAAGAACCCGTCGCCGTCAGCACGCCGCCGGCCACGACCGAACCGGCCGCTCCGACGCCGCCGCCCGCACCGGTCGCCGCCGTCACCGTGACCACCGTGGACCTGGGCACGACGGTCGGCGCGGACAAGAAGATCGCCACCCCGACCGCGACTTTCAAGCCCAGCGACACGATCAGCGCCTCCGTCGGCACCTCGACGTCCGACCCGGCCACCGCGGCGCCCGCCAAGCTCGGTGCGAAGTGGACCTTCCAGGACGGCTCGATCGTCAAGGAAGACACCGCCGACATCAACTTCGCCGGACCGGGCAACACCGTTTTCAGCATCAACAGCCCGAAGGGTTTCCCGACCGGCAAGTACAAGCTTGAAGTCCTGCTCGATGGCGCCGTCGTGCAGACGCGCGACTTCGAGGTGAAGTAACCGTCTCTCTCCCCCACCTCACTGGTGGGCAGCATGGGCGCGGCTCTCCCCGCGCCCTTTTTTTGCGCATCGTTCCTGCATGCACGAGGCCGCACTCACGTGGGGAATCGTCCGTCCACGTAATACCAGCGGCCGTCCTCGCGCACGAACCGGCTGAGCTCGTGCAGGCGCAGCGCGGGCGCGCCGCCGCTCCTGTAGCGGGCGACGAATTCGACCGTCGCATGGTCGGCATCGACCACCACGTGGCGCTTCACGTCCAGCCCCAGCCAGCGTGTGGCGGCGGGATCGCCCAGATCGAGCTCATCCGGGCGCGCGTCCGGATGCCAGCTGGAACGCACGTAGTCCACATCGCCCAGCACGTAGGCGCTGTAGCGCGAACGCATCAGCGCTTCGGCATCGCTGGCCGGCTGGCCGGCGTGCAGCGGCCCGCAGCATTGGCCGTACGGGCGCCCGCGACCGCAGGGACACGGGGCGGAAGGCGGCAGCGGGGCGGTTTTCGCGGGGCTCATGCACGGATTCTCGGCGAGGCAACCCCACTGCGACTACCATGACGCGCCTCCGCGAAACGAAGCCACCAGCGATGAAAGCCCCCGCCTACCTCGACGACGACCAGATCGAACGCCTGGCCGAGCTGCTGGAGCAGCGCGCCGTGCCGTTCAAGGGCTTCAACCTGGAGGCCCTCGACGGCTATCTTTCGGCGCTGGCGGTCGGCCCGGAGACGATTCCCTTCGAACAATGGCAGGGCGCCGTCTGGGGCACCCCGCCGCGCTGGCAGGATGATGAGGAGCGTCAGCAGGTCGAAGCGCTGCTGCTCGGCCACTGGAACATGGTCAGCCAGCGCGTGCGCCACGGCGACGACGACCTGCCCGACCACCTGGCGCCGCTGCTGTGGCTGCCGGAGGACCCGGAATCCGAGCAGGACGACGAACTCGACATCGGCCGCGACTGGGCGTTCGGCTTCTTCCGCGGCGTCGAGCTGAGCGAGATCGCGTGGGACAAGTGGCTCGATGAGAACGAATGGGTCGACGAGATCTTCCTGCGCTTGGATCGCCTCGCCAGCGGCGAGATCGTCGGCGAGGATCCGGAGCAGCCGGGCACGCCGGTGAGCTATCGCGAGCGGCTGGAGGTCATCGCCTCGCTGCCGGGCATGCTCGCCGACCTGCACCATCTGCGCATCGACACCCTCACGCCGCGCGAGCCGATCCGCCGTGAGGCCACGCCCGACCGCAACGCGCCGTGCCCCTGCGGCAGCGGCAAGAAGTACAAGAAGTGCTGCGGCGCGACCTGATCGCTTCGAATCCACTTCCGTAGCCCGGGGAAGCGCAACGCACCCGGGATCGACGTTGCCGCGGCCTCACTCCGGGTGCGCTTCGCTTACCCGGGCTACGTGCATGCCGCGCCATACCGCTGCGTGCGGTAGCACGAACGTCCCAACGCACATCCCGCGGCCTTCACCGTTGCGCCCGCGCGCTTTGCCGGGCCCGGTCGAAACCGCGACAATGCCGGGGTTGCGCGCCGCTGGCGCGCGCGTCGAAACAGGCCACGCCGAGCGCCATGCCGCGCCGCGATCACATCGGCCTTCCGCCCACGTCTTACGCAAGCGAGTCCACGCCGACATGCCCAACACGCCCACGATCCTCTACACGCTGACGGACGAAGCGCCGTTCCTGGCCACGCAGTCGCTGCTTCCGATCATCGCGGCCTACACCGCGCCGGCGGGCATCGCGGTGGAAACGCGCGACATCTCGCTGGCCGGCCGCATCCTGTCGCTGTTTCCGGAGCGCCTGAAGCCCGAGCAGAAGATAGCCGACGACCTGGCCGAACTCGGCCAGCTGGCGACCACGCCGGACGCGAACATCATCAAGCTGCCGAACATTTCCGCCTCGGTGCCGCAGCTCAAGGCCGCCATCGCCGAACTGCAGCAGCAGGGCTACGCGCTGCCGGATTATCCGGAAGAGCCCAAGGGCGAAGAGGAAAGCGACATCAAGGCGCGCTACGACCGCGTCAAGGGCAGCGCGGTCAACCCGGTCCTGCGCGAAGGCAACTCCGACCGCCGCGCACCGCTTTCGGTGAAGAACTACGCGCGCAAGCATCCGCACCGCATGGGCGCGTGGAGCGCCGGCTCGACTTCGCACGTCGCGCACATGGACGCGGGGGATTTCTACGGCAGCGAACAGTCGAAGGTGATCGACAAGGCCGGCACGGTCTCGATCGAATTCACCGGCACCGACGGCCGCCGCAACATGCTCAAGACCGGCATCAAGGTGCAGGCCGGCGAAGTCATCGACGCGGCGATGATGAGCGCCGTCGCGCTGTCGCGTTTCGTCGATGCGCAGATCGACGACGCGCTGACCCGTGGCGTGCTGTTCTCGCTGCACCTGAAGGCGACGATGATGAAGGTCTCCGACCCGATCATGTTCGGCATCGTCGTCAAGCGCTTCTACCGCGACACGCTGTCCAAGCACGCCGACGTGCTGGCACGCGCCGGCTTCGACGCCAACAACGGCATCGGCGACCTGTACGCGCGCCTGCCCTCGCTGCCGCCGGAGACGGTCGCGGCGATCGAGGCCGACATCGTCGCCGAGTACACGCGTCGCCCGTCGCTGGCGATGGTCAACTCCGACAAGGGCATCACCAACCTGCACGTGCCGTCGGACGTCATCGTCGACGCCTCGATGCCGGCGATGATCCGCGACTCCGGCCGTATGTGGAACACGGACGGCAAGCTGCAGGACACCAAGGCGATCATCCCCGACCGCTGCTACGCGGGCATCTACCAGGCGGTCGTCGACGACTGCCGCGTCAACGGCGCGTTCGATCCGGCAACGATGGGCTCGGTGCCCAACGTCGGCCTGATGGCGCAGAAGGCCGAGGAATACGGCAGCCACGACAAGACCTTCCAGATTCCCGCCGACGGCGCCGTGCGCGTGCTCGACGAAGCCGGCAACGTGCTGATGGAGCACAAGGTCGAAGCGGGCGACATCTGGCGCATGTGCCAGACCAAGGACGCGCCGATCCAGGACTGGGTGAAGCTGGCCGTGAACCGCGCGCGCCTGTCCGGCACGCCGGCGGTGTTCTGGCTGGATCCGCAGCGCGCGCACGACGCCAACGTCATCGCCAAGGTCGAGCATTACCTCAAGGACCACGACACCGCGGGCCTCGACATCCGCATCCTCTCCCCGGTCGAGGCGATGAAGCATTCGCTCGCCCGCATCCGCCAGGGCCAGGACACGATCTCCGTCACCGGCAACGTGCTGCGCGACTACCTCACCGACCTGTTCCCGATCATGGAACTGGGCACCAGCGCGAAGATGCTGTCGATCGTCCCGCTGATGGCCGGTGGCGGCCTGTTCGAGACCGGCGCGGGCGGTTCGGCGCCCAAGCACGTGCAGCAGTTCGTCGAGGAGAACTACCTGCGCTGGGATTCGCTGGGCGAGTTCCTGGCGTTGGCCGCATCGCTGGAGCACCTGTCCAACCACACCGGCAACGCACGCGCGAAGGTGCTGGCCGACACGCTGGACGAAGCCAACGCGAAGTTCCTCGACAACGACAAGTCGCCTTCGCGCAAGGTCGGCGGCATCGACAACCGCGGCAGCCACTTCTATCTGGCGATGTACTGGGCGCGCGCGCTGGCCGACCAGTCCAGCGATGCCGAGTTGAAGGCGCGCTTCGCCAAGCTGGCCGAGACGTTGGAAGCCAACGAGCAGAAGATCGTCGACGAGCTGGCCGCGGTGCAGGGCAAGCCGGTGGAGATCGGCGGCTATTACCACCCCGACCTCGCGCAACTGGCCAAGGCGATGCGTCCGAGCGAGACGCTCAACGCGGCGCTGGCGGCGCTTTAAGCGATCCACGTTGGATCGCGGTCGCGTGGCCCGGGTAAGGCCAAAGGCCGCACCCGGGGCTTTGCGGCTCACGGTACCCGGGTGCGCTTCGCCTACCCGGGCTACGTATGGCAGGGCGTTATGCGAATCACGTAAAGCCGCAGCGATGCGGCTTTTTGTGTTTCAGGAGCGGCGTTTGCCTCGGGGCGAGGCGTTGAAAGCGTCGCGGATGACGAAAGAAGCGCCGCGCGTGGCGCTTTTCGGCTGGCAGGAATCCTGGAAAGCGTCATCTCCGACGCTTCTTGCGTCTCGCGTGACACTTGGAGCGTCATGCGTGGCGAAAAAAGTGTCATGCGTGACGCTTTCTTCGTCATCGTCCACGCTTTCCGCTGCGCGTCGGCAGACTCGGGGGCCCGATCGCCGCCAGCAGGCCGGCCCGCGACGTCGTCAATCCGCTCCCCGTGCGCACTTCGCCATCGCGAACGTAGCGGGCAATCACGACGCCACCGGGGGTGATGGTCGAACGCGCCAGGGTGAACGCGGACGGTTGCGCATCGTCGCCGAACAAGCGTTTGCCGGGCCCGAGCAGGAGGGGATGGATCAACAGCCGAAGCTCGTCCACCAGCCCGGCGCGCAGCAGCTGGCGCACCATGTCGCCGCTGCCGAACGTCAGCAGGTCGGCGCCGTCCTGCGCCTTGAGCGCGCGCACCGCTTCGACGAGGTCGCCTTTCAGCGCGCGGCTGTTGTGCCAGCCGAGGTCGCCCGATCGGTGCGTGGCGACGTGCTTGGCAACGCGGTTGAACGGATCGGCGATGGCCTGGGCGCCTGAATCGGCCGGCACGTTCGGCCAATACGACGCGAAGATGTCGTAGGTGCGGCGACCGAGCAGCAACTCGAACGGTTGCGAGAGCAGGTCCTGCAAGTCCTTGCCGCCGGCCTCGTCGGCATAGGGAACGATCCAGCCACCCAGGTCGAAACCACCGCCTGGATCTTCATCAGGCCCGCCGGGCGACTGGATCACGCCGTCCAGGCTGATGAATTCGGAAACGACGAGCTTGCCCATGCCGCTCTCCAGGTCGATGAACCCGATCGGTCCTTGGATACGACGAACGCGCCGTGCGCGGATCGACAACCGCCCGCTGCCGTGTCATCGGGGTCCCGCGTTTCGCAGCGCGGTCAGGAATCGTCGGTCGCCGAGGTTTGAACCGTGCCGCCGACGAAGTGTCGCCGGTGGGCGAGACCGCGATTGGGTCTTCAGGGCCACCAACGGCTGGCGCCCGATGGCGATGGGACTCGCTGAGGATGCGCGACGCATGTACTGCAGGGCGGTGCGGATGCGTCCCGAGCCAACGTCGAAGACGCATCGATTGAAGACAGCGCTGCCCCGAAGGGTGGACCCTGTCAGGTCGGCATGAACCCGCGCGTGGTCTTCTTTTCGTTCTTCTCCGCCCTCTTTTCCTTCATCGTCTTCGCAGGCTTCTTCTTCTGCTCTTTCTTCTTGTCCAGACCCTTGGCCATGACCGCGTTCCTCGTTGGTGGTGTCCACGGGAGCATGGCACATCCGGTGGCCGGGCAGCGGCGCAGAGTCCCCGCCGCAGCTGCCGCACGGCCCGATGGAGGCCCCGGGCCGCCTCCGGCCGCGGGTGACGCCCATGCGATCCTTGCGCCACCTGCCAGGGACCGAACGAATGACCCGCATCCTTCCCCGACGCGTCGCCGCCGCGATGGCCTTGGTCCTTGCGGCTGCGCTGGCGCCCGCCGGCGCCGTGACGCGCGTCCTTTACGCCGCACCGCAAGGCACATGCGACGGCTATCCGCGCCTGCAGATCGGCATGGCGAAGGGCTATTGCGCCGGGCTCGTGGTCGGTCCGACCGCGGCCGATCGCACACGCCCGATGCGCCTGCCGCGTTCGTTGCTGCAGCTCGACGAGCACCGCTGGCTGGTCACCGATCTGGGCCGTTGGGATGGAGCGAACGGAGCGGTGTGGATGCTCGACGCCACGCCCGGACGTGCCGCGACGCTGGCGCGCGTGCTCGACGGTCTGCACATGCCGCACGCCATCTCGAACGGGCCCGACGGCAAGGTCTACGTCGGCGAGATGAGCCGCATCTTCCGCTTCGATCTGCGCGCGGAGGATCCGGCGAAATCCATCGAGCCGGTCGTGACCGGCCTTCCCGACAATCGCCTGCACGAGAACCGACACCCGCTGTCGAAGTTCGTGTTCGCGCCCGACGGCGCATTGCTGGTCAACGTCGGCGCGCCGTCCGACCAGTGCCTGCGCGCCGACGGCACGCCTCCGGCACGCACCTGCCCGGAAACCGACGGCGAGCAGGACGCCGCATCGATCCGCCGCTACGCCCTGCTGTCGCCCGGTCGCTGGAGCGGCGACTACACCGTGTACGCGCGCGGCTTGCGCAACTCGGTCGCGCTGGCGGTGCATCCGTCCGGCACGGTGCTGCAGGGCGAGAACAGCTACGACCTGCCCTCGCGCTGGTTTCCATTCGACGAGATCAACGTGATCCGGACCGGCCGCCATTACGGCTGGCCGTACTGCGCCGACATCGCGACGCCGACGCCGGGCTGGAAGACGACGCGCGCGATGGACTGCGCATCGTCCGCACACACTGCGCCGGCGTTGCTGTTGCCGCCGCACAGCGCGCCGCTGGACATGCTCTGGTACGACGGGGCGATGTTCCCGGCGCTGCGCGGTCGCCTGCTGATGACGTGGCACGGCCACCGCAGCGTTGGCGGACGCATCGTCTCGTACGACGCCGATGCACGCGGGGTACCGGTCGCGGATGCGAACGCGCGCTTTCCCGTCTACGGCGCCGGCACCCGCGCCTATGGCGCACGGCCGGCGGCCAACGCGGTCGTCATGACGCCGGACTGGCGTCTCGCGCCGAGCAAGCGTCCGCAGGGATCGCCGGTGGGGCTGACTGTCGCCAGGGACGGTGCGATCTGGACGACGGACGATCGCGCCGGTCTGGTGATCCGGATCGCGACCGACCGGCCGTGATGTCCGTGGCGCGTACGCCGTGACCGTTGCCCGCGCTCAACGGATGTACGACGAATCCGTATTGCGCGCGCGTTCCTCGTCGCGCTGCTCGAACAGGCGGTTCGCCTTTTCTTCCGTCATCTCGTACTTGGGCGCCACGTACGGCAGCAGCAGGCGTAGCCACGAACGGCTGATGCGCCGCGATTCCTCCGGGCAGCCCTTCGCGCGCGTCTGCGGCAGGTCGCCGTCGGTGACGATGCTCAGGTAACGCGCCGGATCGCTGCCGTAGAGGAAACACTGCAGGTTGAAGTAACGCTGCTCGCCCAGTGCGTGTTCGTCGGCGTAGGCGTCCAGGTTGTACTCGCCCGTGCTGCGCGCGAGGAACCAGTTCGACGCCATGCGCAGGTTTTCGGTGACATCCGTCGTCGATTCGTTCAAACCGGCGAAGCGCAGCATCAGCGTGGTCGCGAGCTGGTCGACGGCGTCTTCCTCGCGGCCGGTGATCGGGATCTGCAGCAACGTGATCAGCGCGTGGCCGGTTTCGTGCAGCAGGATGAAGCGGAAGTTCGCGTCGAGATAGCGCTGCGCATAGCTCTCGTCGAGCTTGTTCTTCGCGACCAGATCGCGGCCGCGCTCGAGCAGCACCTTCATCGTTTCGTAGCACATCACCACTTCGCCGCGTTCGGGCGAATAGAACGCATTGACCTCGCCGCATTCGGCGGTGACGTAGTTGATCGGGCGCGGCAGCATCAGCATGCCGTCGATGGCCTGCACTTCGGGGATGTGGCGCAGCATGTCGCTGTCGTGGGCCATCTTGTAGAACGGCTCCAGCTCGGCGGTCTTGGGCTTCACGTATTCGTAGCCGAACTGCACGCCGCCGGCCTTGGATTCCGAATCGGCGGACTTGGCGAAGCTCACCGGCTTGAGCGCGGCCATGTCGTCGGCCAGCGCCTTCTCGGCTTCCTTGCGGCCTTCGGCGCGCGCGGCGGCCAAGGCCGCGGTCTGGCGCTTGCCGGCAATGAGCGAATAGCCGAACGCGCCGCTCACTACGCCCAGTGCCAGCGACAGCAATACGATCAGAAGTCTGGTGGACATGCGCCTTCCCCGTGCGCGTTCTACAGATGGCGCGGCGCGCGGCCGTCACCCTGCGGGGATCGTAACGGCTGTGGCGTGATGGCGAAACCGCGCGGCCTTCACGCCGCGCACAAAGGCGTCGTCAGGCCGCGTGACCCTCGGCTACGGCCGGTTCCGGGCGAATGCGCACCGCCCAGAGCACGCCGGCAACCAGCAGGCCGATGCCGACCAGCGTCAGCGGCTCGGGCATGCGCCCGCGCAGGACGAAGGCGTAGGCGAGCGCGGCGAGCGTCTCGAACACGATCAGCTGCCCGGCCAGGGCGGTCGGCAGGCGCTGGCTGGCGGCGTTCCAGCACAGCGTGCCCAGCCATGAGGCGAACAGGCCGATCGCGGCCATCAACCCGATGAAGAACCACGGCCGCGGGCCGAACGGCATCGGGAACTCGCTGTGGGCCACGGCCATGCCGGCCCACAGCAGTGCATAGCCGGCGAGCGCCAGCGGCAGTGTCGCCACGCCCTGCGCGGTGGCCCAGGTGCGCGGGTTGCGATCGGGATGCGCGCGCAGCCAGTCGGCATTGCGCAGCGGATACCAGGTCCAGCACGCGACCGCGATCACCGCCAGCGCCGCGCCCTGCAGGTAGCGCATGGGATCGGCGTCCGGCTGCGCGCCCAGCGCGCGCAACTCCGCGCGGTTCACGCAGGCGATGCCCAGCGCGATCAGCAGCAGCGACGGCGCCAGGCGCCGCCACGGCAGGCGGCCGTCGCGGCGGTGGTCGCGAAGATTGGCGCTGATCGCGATCACCACCGGCAAGGTGCCGATGATCATCGTCGGCAGCGGTGCGCCCGCGCGCTGGATCGCGCCGGCCAGACAGACGTAATAGAGCAGGTTGCCGATGGCGGCGAGCTTGAGCGCTTCGATCCAGTCCGCGCGCGAAAGCCGCCGCAACCCGGCGCGGTCCAGCCAGGCCAAAGGCAGCGCTATCAGCCCAAAGGCCAGGTAACGTCCGACCGATTGCAATGCGGCCGGGTACTCCGGCAGCAGCAGCGGCGCGACGAAGACGAGGCCCCACATCAGGCCGGCGGCGAGGGCGTAGAGGGTTCCGGTCCACATGGGCGGAGCGTGCGATGCCGCGGCGGGACGTGTCTTGAACGGAATTGCGGTCGGGAGCCGCCGCTCAGCCGCGCAGTTGCCGCTGGTAGCGCGCCGGCGTGACGCCGTAGCGGCGCGCGAACGTCCGCGTCAGGTGCGCCTGGTCGCTCAGCCCCACCTCCGCCGCCACCTGCGCGGGCCCCTGGCCGTCGGCCAGCCGGCGCTTGGCCTCGAACAGGCGCAGCGCCATCAGCATCTGCTGTGGCGTGACATCGTACTGGTCGCGGAACGCGCGCAGGAAATGGAACGGGCTCAGTTCCGCCACCGCCGCCAGACCGTCCAGCGTGAGGCGTTGCGACAGGTTGTCGCGCAGGTAGTCGACCACGCGCGAGAAGCGCGGCGTGCCGTGTTCCTCCGCCGGACGCGCGGAACGCGCCTGGTCGCCGAAGCCGTCCAGCAGCGCGAGCAGCAGCCCGTCGAACGCCAACGGTTCGTCGGCCTGCCACAGCGCATCGAGCAACGTCGTGATCCGGCGTGCGAGCGTCGCGTCGTGATCCACCGCGTCGCGGAACCACAGCCCGCGACGGCCGGTCACGGCCTCGACCACGTCGGCATCGATGTAGGCCATCCGGTAACGCCAGCCGCCGACCGTTTCCGCGCGGCCGGTATGCAGCACATCGGGATTCATCATCACGCGCGAATCGGCGGGTGCGAGATGGTCGCTGCCGCGATAGCGGAACCGTTCGACACCCTTCTCGATGGCGCCCAGCCCGAACGCCTCGTGCGTATGCGGTTCGAACGTGTGCCGCACGATGTGCGCGCGGTACAGCTCCACGCCCGTGCGATGCGCGGGGCGCCGGAACTGCGCCACGTCCAGCGGGTGTTCGAACTGTTCGGGCACGCCCTGCATGCCCGGATCATGCCACGCGTGTTTGTCGCGCGCCGCAACGGCAGGACTCGCCGCGCCGGGTTCGCGGCACCCTTGTCGCTGGGCGCGGCGAAAGGCCCGCGACGGTCTAGGCCTGCGGTGCTTGAACCCGCGAAGCGACGGGCGACGGTGAGGCCGTCCACACACTGTTCGGCTCGCCCTCGCGCATGCGACGCGCGGTCACGCGGGCCAGCCACGCGAAGCCGACAGCCATCGCGATGGCGCCGGCATCGATGGCGAACAGCGCCCAGTTGCCGGCGGCAGCGCTGGTCCACCACCACGCACCGGTGCTGGCGCCGTGCGCGAACGGAATCAGCGCGGTCGTCACGGCCGCGGCCCACAGCAGTTCCTGCGCGGCGCGGATCGGCGGGCGCAACGCGGCCCAGAGCGTGCACAGGCCCCAGGCCACGAAGCAGACGAAGTTCACGCCGAAGCCCAGTTCGATGCCGCCCAGCGCTGACGACTGCAACAGTTGCGTGGCGATGAAGGCGACCGAGATCGCCACGCACACGCCGATGCACACGCCGACGGTGGCGCGCGCCATCCACAGCTGGGCGCGGCCCTGTTCGGCCTGGCGGCGCTTGCGGCGCGATTCGATCCACAGCAGGTTGCCGGAATAGAACAGGAACGCGCCGCCCAGTCCGAGCAGGAAGTACAGCCACTGCACCCATGCGTTTCCGTACTCGCCGAAGTGCAGCGCGTACGCCGACGACAGCGTCGCGTGATTGGCGTCGCGCTGGCCGGGCAGTTGCGTGGCGAGCTTCGCGCCGGTGTTGGCGTTCATCGCGACCGCGCCGAGCGGGCCGAGCGCGCCGGGCGATTCACCGGTGATCTCGACCGTCGCGTTCGCATCGCCCGCGTTGGTCAGCTTGAGATACGCCGGCTCGAACGACGCCACGCCCTGTTCGCGCGCGATGGCGATCGAACGCTCGCTCCACATCGCCATCGAACCCAGCGCCTGTTCGCGCTTGGCCGGCGCGACGACGGGTGCGGTGTCCATCGCCGGACCCAGCGCGGACATCAGCTGGTTGCGGTAGATCAACGGGTTGAGCGCGAGCATCACGATCATCACCAGGCACAGCATCGCCCCGGTGACCGCGAACATGATGTGCATCGGCAGGCTCAGCACGCCGATGACGTTGTGCGCGTCCTGCCACATGCGCTTGAGGTTGCGGCCCGGACGCAGCGCGAACAGGTCCTCGACCAGCTTGGGCAGATGGATGATCACGCCGGAGATCAGCGCCAGGCCGTAGAGCAGGCTGACGATGCCCATCAGGTACGTGCCGGCGACCGGAATGCCCAGCGAGTAGTGCAGCGCATTGACCAGTTCCGACAGCGCGCCGCCCGGCATTTCGTCCACGCCTTCGGGATGCTCGGTGGTGGCGTAGCGCCACGTGCCCTGTGCGTCCTGCCAGTACGTGGCGGTGATCGGGTACTCCTCGCCCGGGAACACCATACCGACATGCTTTCGCGCTTCGGGGTGGCGCTCGAGCGTTTCGTCGAGCAAACGCTGCGCGTCGTCCAGCGTTTGCGCCTTCGCGTTCACGCCGTGCGGCGACTGCCAGGCCTGCAGGTCGTGGTGGAAGATGGTGATCGCGCCGGCGTAGAACGCGACGAACAGCGCGAAGCCGGCGACCAGTCCGACCCAGGTGTGCAGCGTGGTGAAGGTGCGCAACGTGTTGGAGGAAATCTTCATCGCGACCTCACTTCACCCAGCCCAGCGATTGCAGCAGCCACAGCGCGCCCAACGCAGCCACCGCAAGGCTGCTCAACCACGCCCATGCGCGCTTGCCGTTGGCGAACTGGAAGCTCGCGCCCATCACCGCCATCCACACCACGAAGAACGCGATGACCCCCGCCACCAGCGTTCCCTGCCATGGGCCCGGCACGGCGAAGGTGATCAGGCCGATGATCCCGGCCGACAACAGGAAGCCCGGCACGATGCCGGCGAAGGCGCGCGCCCACATCAGTTCGATCCCCCGTTACCGTCCGGCGCGGTGCGCCAGGCGAGGTACGGAAACAGCATCAGACCGCCCATCCACGTGCCGAGCATCGCGCACAGCCCGGCGCCGACGCCGAGTTGCGCGATCCACAACGCCAGCGCGGCCAGCGCCAGCACGGCGCCGATCGCATTGCCGCGCGCGCCGCGCCGTTGCCACGACGGCCAGCGGCAGTGCCTGGACGCCGCGTAGAGCGCGGCGGCCGAGAGCAGCGAGGCGACGATGGCGGCAAGGGTGGCGACAAGCGTCATGGCATCGGCTCAGATCACCATTGGAAGCGTGCGGTCGCGGTGACCGTGCGCGCGTAACCGTAGTAGCACCACGTGCCGCTGTTGCAGGTGGCGATGTACTCCTTGTCGCCCACGTTGGCGGCGTTGAGCTGCAGGCGCCACGCACCGATGTCGTAGTGCACCGACGCGTCGAACAGCGTGTACGAGGGCGTCTGCCACAGGTTGTACGCGTCGCCGTAATGCTCGCCGGTGTAGCGCACGCCGCCGCCGAAGCCCAGGCCCGACAGCGCGCCCTGCGTGATCGTGTAGTCGGCGCCGAGCGAGGCGACGTTCTCCGGCTGCAGCGGGATTTCCCCGCCGAGCGAAAGCGGATCGGTGCTCTTGGTCACTTCCGAATCGGTGTAGGTGTAGGCGCCGTACACGCTCAGGCCGTTGCCGACGTTCCAGCGGCCTTCCAGTTCGACGCCGCGCACCTTCGTCTCGCCCTGCTGGATCTGGTACAGCGTGTGGTTCGGATCGACCACCAGCGTGTTGTCCTGCACCAGCTCGTACACGGCGAGCGTGGCGAGCACGCGGTTGTTGGCCGGCTGGTACTTGAGACCGACTTCGACCTGCTCGCCCGTGGTCGGCACGAATGCGTTGCCGGCGAAATCGGTGCCGACGGTGGGCTGGAACGACTGCGACCAGCCGATGTACGGCGCGAAGCCGTTGTCGAACAGGTAGTTCACGCCGACGCGGCCGGAGAACTTGTCGTCGCTCTGGTGACCCTGCGCACCGCCGATCACCTCATGCGTGTCGGTGCCGACCCAATCCTGGCGCGCGCCCAGCGTGAAGACCCAGCGGTCCAGCTTCATCTGGTCCTGCGCGTACAGGCCGAACTGCGACTGTTCCTGGCGCGTGCGCGAGGTGTACTCGGGTTCGACGATGGGCGAGCCGTAGACGGGATCGAAGATGTCCAGCGTCGGCGCGCCGGCGAAAGTGAAGGCCGACGCGTAGTCGTTGCGCGCGCGGCGGTAGTCCAGGCCGGTCAGCAGGGTGTGTTCGAGCTCGCCGGTGGCGAAATCGAACTGCAGCTGGTTGTCGACGCCGAAGGTCTTGCTCTCTTCTTCGGTCTTCCACAGGTAGCGGAACAGCGTGCGCTGATCGGCGAGCAGGCCGAACGCGCCCACCGATGTGCTCGGGTCGATCTCGGTCACGCCGTAGCGCAGGTTCTGGCGGAACGTGGCGCCGCCGCCGAAGTCGTGGAAGTACTCCCAGCCCAGCGACGTCATGGTCTTGTCGTAACCGTTGAAGCCCGGCTCGCCGGTGAAGCGGTTCGGCGGAATCTTGCCGTGCGGGTTCGGCAGCAGCGTGCCCTCGGCCGGCAGGAAGCCCGCGCCGGCGACGGTGTCGTTCTTCTGCCAGCGCGCGAGCAGCGTCAGCGAGTTCGCCTCGTCCGGCTTCCACGTCAGCGAGGGCGCGACGAAGTAGCGGTCGTCGTGCACGAAGTCGACCTGGTCGTCGCTGTTGCGCGCCAGCGCGGTCAGGCGGTACGTCCACACGCCATCGCTGCTGAGCTTGCCGCCGAAGTCCGCGCCGACCTGGAACAGATCGTAATTGCCGACCTGGACCTCGACCTCGCGCAGCGTTTCTGCGGTGGGACGCTTGCTCACGTAATTGACCATGCCGCCGGGCGGCATCGCGCCGTACGCGACCGAGGCCGGACCCTTCAGCACTTCCACGCGCTCCAGGCCGAACGGCTCGATGCGGGTGATGCCGGTGCCGGAGCCTTCGGCCAGCGCCAGGCCGTCCAGGTAACGCGCCGGGGTGAAGCCGCGCAGCAGCAGCCAGTCGCTGCGCGGGTCGCCGCCGTAGCCGCCGCCCTGGGCGCCGGCCGTGAACCACATCGCTTCCTCGATGCCGTGGATCGCGCGATCGCGCATCTGCTGGTCGGTCACGACCGAGATCGACTGCGGGATCTCGCGGATCGGCGTGTCGGTCTTGGTCGCCGTGCCGCTGCTGCGGGCGATCGGCGCGCGCACTTCGACCGAGTCCAGGTCGGTGGCGCTGGAGGTGTCCTGCGCGAGGGCCGGCGCCGCCGCGCCAGCGAGCAATATGAGTGCGAGGGCGTGGCGGATCGAGACCGGCAGCGAGCGGACGGGGGAGCGGTTGGGGCGCATCGGGAACCTGTGGGGATGGGATTGGCGCCCGTCCGTGGGAGCGCCGGCAAAGACACCGGTGGCCAATAAAATGAGAATCGTTCGCGATTGTAGGGCGTTCACCCCATGCAAACAATCGAGCCGGATTCGCCGCCAGCCGCAGCGGACGTGACCGTCCCCCCAAAAAAAGACCGCCGGGGGAACCGGCGGTGCGGGGAAGGGCAGAGGCTTCATTCCCATCCGGGTGGCCCCAGGCGGGCTGCGGCACGCACCCGGGTCGGCGGGGCGTGTCGCATGGGGTTCCAGATCGTCGACTTCACGTCGGCGAAGGCGCGCACCGCGTCGCGTCAGCGGCAGCCTCCGAGCACCAGCCGGGCATCGAACGGCAGCGACGCGGCCTTGTCGGCCCGCCCCGACTTCGCGTGGCCGAACGGCGCGAAGAAACGCGCGGACGCGATGCGATTGCCGTAGCCGGTGGCGTAACGGTCGTCCTCGTCGAAGGGATGCGGCGACGGGGTCGGGTCCTGCGGGAACAGCAGATTGGTGAAGACGTTCATGGCGTGCTCCGGGGGGTGCGTTTGCCTGCCTGGCGTGGACAACTTCCTTGAGTGCGTTGCAAGATACGCCCGCGCCAGGGCCCGAAAAAGCGACGGTTCTGCAAGCCAGGCTTGAATCCGATTCAAGCTTGGACACCGTAGCGGCGCACTTGGGAGGAGGTCGAATGAGCCGTCCGCCGTTGCATTCCCTGCTTGGATTCATCGCCGCCGCACGCGCCGGAAATCTCACCCGCGCGGCCGAATCGATGCACCTGACCGTCAGCGCGCTGAGCCACCAGATTCGCGCCATCGAGGAACGCCTCGATCGCCGCCTGTTCGTGCGCGGCGCGCGCGGCGTCAAGCTCACCGAACACGGCCAGGCGCTGTACGACCGCATCGCACCGCATCTGGAGGCGATCGAACAGGCGCTCGCACCGCGCCGCGTGCGCCGCGACGACGCACTCACCATCACGCTGATGCCGTCGTTCGCGTCGAGCTGGCTGGTGCCGCGGCTGCCGCGCTTCCTGGCCGCGCATCCGCAACTGGAGATCAGCCTGCAGTCCAACGTCGATCCGGTCGATTTCACTCGCGAAACCACGATCGACGCCGGCATCCGCTTCGGCCCGGGCAAGTGGCCCGGCCTGGAAGCGGTGCACCTGTTCGACGACTGGATGACGCCCACCGCCAGTCCCGCGCTGCTCGAACGCATCGGCCGGCCGACGCTGGCGAACCTGAGCGAGTTCCCGCTGCTGGGCGCGCCGGGCGGTCGCTGGAGCGAGTGGTTCGCGCGTTTCGGCGGCTCGCCGCCGGCGCGCTTCGTCGCCATCTTCGACGACTCGGAGAACCTGCACCGCGCCGCCGCCGAAGGCATGGGCATCGTGCTCGGACGCGTGGCGCTGGCGCGGCCGCTGATCGAAGCCGGCCACCTGGTCGAGCTGTTCGACGAACGCTTGAAGACCGAATTCGCGCACTACCTCGTCTACCCGTCGCGCTCGCGCGACCATCGCGGTTTGGCCCTGTTCCGCGACTGGATGCTGGAGGAAGCGGCGCAGTACGCAGCCAGCGATGCGATGTCGCCGCGGGCGCGACCGGCGCCCAAACCCGCCGCCAAGCCGCGCAAGGCAGCGGACAAGCGACGCCCCCGTGCCGTCCGTTGATGGTGGCCGCCACGCGGTTGGGGGTAGTCTGGCGCCCCGTTCACCGGTCGCCCCCGTCAACCGCATGGAGATCCGCATGAAACGCCTGCTTCTCGCCGCACTGGTTCCTGCCCTGCTCATCGCCCACGCCGACGCCGCACAGCCCAAGGCCAAGACAGCCCCGAAGGCCGCCGCCGCAACGGCCGCCGTCGATCCGGCGTTGCAGGCCGCGCTGGCCTCGCCCACGCGCGATCCGAAGAACGTGCTGCGCGACTCGTTCCGCCATCCGGCGCAGACGCTGACGTTCTTCGGCGTGAAGCCGACGCAGACCGTCGTGGAGATCACGCCGGGCGGCGGCTGGTATTCGGAAATCCTCGCGCCTTATCTGAAGGACGGCGGCCAGTACGTCGCGGCGATGTACGACCCCGCGATCCCGAACCAGCCGCAATACCGCTACCGCCAGAGCAAGGCGATGAGCGAGCGTTTTGCCAACACGCAGGTGTACGGCAAGCCCGAAGTCCGCAACTTCGACCCCAAGGCGCCGAGCTTCGGCCCCGCCGGTTCGGCCGACGTCGTACTGACCTTCCGCAACGCGCACAACTGGGTCGACGACGGCACGGCGGACGCCTACTTCAAGGCGTTCTTCGACGTGCTCAAGCCGGGCGGCACGCTGGGCGTGGTCGACCATCGCGCCAAGCCGGGCACGGACATCGAGAAGATGAAGACCTCCGGCTACCTCACCGAGGCGCTGGTGATCGAACTGGCGCAGAAGGCCGGTTTCAAGCTCGACGCCAAGAGCGAGGTCAACGCCAATCCGAAGGACACCGCAGACCATCCCAACGGCGTGTGGACGCTGCCGCCGACCAACCAGCACGACGCCAAGGACGATGCGAAGTACAAGGCGATCGGCGAGAGCGACCGGATGACGTTGCGGTTCACGAAGCCGTGATTCGTGATTCGGGATTGGTGATTCGATAGAGCCGTCATCGCCGCGATCGCGTCTGGCGGATCAACCATCCCGGCTTTCCATGCTCATCGCGTTCAACAAGCCCTACGGCGTGCTGTGCCAGTTCACCGACCGCAGCACGCCGCCGCGACGCACGCTGGCGGAATTCGCCCTCCCGCCCGACGTGTACGCGGCGGGACGGCTCGACCACGACAGCGAAGGATTGCTGCTGCTCACCGATGACGGTGCGCTCGCCCACACGCTGACCGACCCGCGCCACAAGCAGCCCAAGACCTACTGGGTGCAGGTGGAAGGCGCGCCATCGGATGCGAACCTCGACGCGCTGCGGCGCGGCGTCGCCCTCAACGACGGCCCGACGCGGCCGGCAAAGGTGGCGCGCATCGACACGCCCGCGCTGTGGCCGCGCGATCCACCGGTGCGTTTCCGCAAGACCGTGCCGGATGCATGGCTGGAGATCGCGATCACCGAAGGCCGCAACCGCCAGGTACGACGCATGACCGCAGCGGTGGGCCTGCCGACCTTGCGCCTCGTGCGCGTCGCGATCGGCGCACATCGGCTGGACGGGCTCGCGCCGGGGCAATGGCGCTCGATCTGAGACGCACTGCGCCGCCATGACGTTCCCGTGTGCACGATGAGACGCGGGCCTTGAGCGCAGTAAAACGCACGCACGTCCCCCACGCCAACATAGCCGCCTCGCCCCGAGGGAACGCGATGGACTTCCTCGACAACCTGCTGCTCAACACCGACAGCTACAAGGCCAGTCATTGGCTGCAGTATCCGCCCGGCACGGACGCGACGTTCTTCTACGTCGAGTCTCGCGGCGGGCTGTACGACCGCACGGTGTTCTTCGGACTGCAGACGATCCTCAAGCAGTACCTGTCGCGCCGCATCACGCTCGCGGACATCGAACACGCGCGCGAGCTCTTCGCCGCGCACGGCGAGCCCTTCAACGAAGCCGGCTGGCGCGACATCGTGCAGCGACACGGCGGCCGACTGCCGTTGCGCATCCGCGCCGTGCCGGAAGGCGCGGTCGTGCCGACGCACCAGGCGCTGGTGACCATCGAGTCCACCGATCCGTGCGCGTGCTGGGTGCCGTCGTATCTGGAAACCGTGCTGCTGCGCCTGTGGTATCCAGTGACGGTGGCGACGACGAGCTGGCACGCGAAGCAGACGATCCGACAGTTCCTCGAGCGCACCAGCGACGATCCGGACGGCCAGTTGCCGTTCAAGCTGCACGACTTCGGCGCACGCGGCGTGTCCAGCGCGGAATCGGCGGCGATCGGCGGGCTTTCGCACCTGGTCAACTTCATGGGCACCGACACCGTGTCCGGCCTGCTCGCCGCGCGTGCGTACTACCACGAGCCGATGGCGGCGTACTCGATTCCCGCCGCCGAGCACAGCACGATCACCGCCTGGGGACGCGAACGCGAAGTCGATGCGTACCGCAACATGCTGCGCCAGTTCGCCAGGCCCGGTGCGGTCCTGGCCGTGGTGTCGGACAGCTACGACATCTACCGCGCCGTGTCGGAACTGTGGGGCCAGGCGCTGCGCGAGGAGGTCATCGCCTCGGACGCGACCGTGGTGATCCGACCCGATTCCGGCGACCCGGTCGAGGTCGTGCACCAATGCCTGCTGCGCCTGGACGAGGCCTTCGGCCACATCGTCAACGGCAAGGGTTTCCGCGTGCTCAACCACGTGCGCGTGATCCAGGGCGATGGCATCAACCCGTCCAGCATCCGCGCCATTCTCGAACGCGCCACCTGTGCCGGCTACGCCACCGACAATCTCACCTTCGGCATGGGCGGCGCGCTGCTGCAGCGGCTGGACCGCGACACGCAGAAGTTCGCGCTGAAGTGCTCGGCCGCGCGCGTGGACGGTGCGTGGATCGACGTCTACAAGGACCCGATCACCGACAAGGCCAAGGCCAGCAAGCGCGGCCGCATGACCCTGGCCCGCCATGTCGGGACCGGCGAATACCGCACTATCGCGCTGCCCGGCGATGCCGTGTCGCTCGACACCGCGCACGCGCCGCCCGATTACGAGGACGCGCTGGTGACCGTGTGGGAAGACGGCGAACTGCGGTGCGACTGGACGTTGGCGCAGGTGCGCGAACGCGCCAACGCGCAACGCCTGTAGACGACCGCTTCAGCGCGCGGCGGACGTTTCGCCCGGTTCGTCGTCCACGGGCACCGGCACGGAATTCGCGCCGCGTCGCGTCAGCAGCAGCACGCCGCCCATCACCACCGCCGTGCCGATCAACTGCACCGGCGTAATCGCCTCGCCCAGCAGCCACGCGCCCAGGAACACCAGCGAGACCGGGCCCAGCACCGACAACTGCGCCGCCGTCCCCGCGCCAAGACGTTCCACCGCGCCCATCGTGAACGTTACCGGCAGGAAGGTGCAGAAGAAGGCGTTCATCGCCGCCAGGCCGTACACGGCGGGCGGCAGGTGCAGCAGGTGGGCCGGATCGCGCGCGATCACGTAATGCACCAGCGTCGCGGCGGTGGACACGCACATCGCGTACGCCACCAGACGCAGCGAGCCGATGCGCTTGATGAGCTGGCCGGACATCGTCAGGTAGAGCGCGTAGCTCAGCGCCGCCAACAGCACCAGCGCGCTTCCGAACAACACGTGGTCGCCTTCCACGCGCAGGTTTTCGACGAAAACGAGGCCGACGCCGGCGTAACTCACCGCCAGCGCGATCCATTCGCGCCGCGCCACGCGGCGCTTGAAGGCGAACACGCCGATCAGCAGCACGAAGGTGGGATTGAGGAACAGGATCAGCCGTTCCAGTGAAACCGGCACGTACTCCAGGCCCCAGAAATCGAACAGGCTCGACAGGTAGTAGCCGAGCACGCCGAGGACCAGGATCAGGCCGAAGTCGCGTCGGGTCATTCGCGCATGGCCGGGGCGGCGCGTCTCGCGGATGCCCAGTGCGACGAACAGCGGCAACGACAGCAGCATTCGCAGCGCCAGTACGTCGAGCGAGTCGATGCCGTAGCGGTACTGGAACTTCGCCAGGATCGCCTTCGCCGAGAACAGGATTGCGCCGGCTGCGGCCAATGCGAACCCGACGCGGCGCGAGGCATGCGTGTGGTGTGTGGTGATGGCGCTCACTGCGCGCTGGCCTGTTCGAGTTGCGCCAGCTGCGCGGCGCCCAGCGAAAGGCGCGCGGCGGCGAGCAGTTCGTGCAGCTGTGCCACGCTGGTTGCGCTGGCGATGGGCGCGGCGACGGTCGGCTGCGCCATCAGCCAGGCCAGCGCCACCTGTGCCGGCGTGGCGCGCAGGTCGGCGGCGACGTCCTCCAGCGCCTGCACGATGCGCAGCCCACGCGGGTTGAGGTACTTGCCGATCGCGCCGGCGCGGGCGGCACTCTTGCCCAGGTCCGCTTCGCTGCGGTACTTGCCGGTCAGGAAACCGCTGGCCAGACCGTAATACGGGATCACCGCGATGCCGCGCTCGCGGGCCAGCGGTTGCAGCGCCTGCTCGAAGCCGGCGCGGGCGTAGAGGTTGTACTCCGGCTGCACCGTCTCGTAACGCGGCAGGCCGTGGCGTTGCGCCACGTCGAGGGCTTGGCCGAGGCGGTCGGCGGAGTAGTTGGAGGCGCCGATCGCGCGTACCTTGCCCTGCTCGATCAGACGGGCAAAGGCGCCCAATGTGTCGGCAAGCGGTGTGCCCGGATCGTCCTCATGGGCCTGGTAGAGGTCGATGACGTCGGTCTGCAGGCGCTGCAGCGAGCCTTCCACGGCGGCCTGGATCGTGTCCGGGGCCAATCCACGGCAGCGCTCCCACTTGCCCAACTTGGTCGCCAGCGTGACCTGCGCGCGCTTGCCGCTGCGTTGGAACCAGCGTCCCAGGATCGACTCCGACTCGCCGCCCTGATGGCCCGGAACCCAGTAGGAATACGAGTCCGCGGTGTCGATCAGGTCGAATCCGGCGTCAACGAAGGCATCCAGCAAGGCGAACGAGGTGGCCTCGTCCGCGCTCCAGCCGAACACGTTGCCGCCCAGGGCGAACGGGGCGACGCGCAGGGTGGACCGGCCGAGGGGGCGGGAATTCGGGCGCATGGGGGTCGGCACGCGAGTAGGGGGACACATGATGCGATGCGTTCTAGCCCAGGGGCAGGTGCGCGTTGCAACGCGGTGTTGCGATCGCGGCCATCGTGGCCCGCGCCGCGCCGATTACAGCCATACGGGGACGCCATGCACGCAATCGGCCGCCTTTCTGCTACCGTTTGTGCCGATGAAACCGCGGCGCGAAGGGGGTCGACGCTGCCCCGGGGACAGGGACGCAGCATGGTCATAGCCTCTGGCAATTCGGGCCGGATTCTGGTCGTCGACGACCAGAACGTGAACCTGCGCGTCGTCGGCACGCTGCTGGCGCGGCAGGGATACGAAGTCGTGTCCGCCAGCTCCGGCGAGGAAGCGCTGCAGCGCTATATCGAGAGCCCGCCGGACCTGATCCTGCTCGACATGATGATGCCGGGCATGGACGGCTTCGACGTCATCGCCGCCCTGCACGAACTGGGTCCGCTGCAGGTTCCGGTGGTCTTCGTCACCGCGGCGCACGATCGCGACCTGTTGCTGCGCGCCTTCGACGCCGGCGTGGTCGATTACGTCACCAAGCCCTTCCTGCCCGAGGAGCTGCTGGCGCGCGTGAATGCGCACGTCGGCCTCAAGCTCACCCGCGATCGCCTGGAGCGCGTGGCGCGCGAGCGCGAGGAACTGGTCAACCTCGTCGCCCACGATCTCAAGAATCCGCTGAGCAGCGTGGTCTTCGCCGCCGAACTCCTGCGCAGCGGCCTGTGCAAGACCGAGCGCATCCCGCGCTACCTGCAGATGATCCACGAAAGCGCCGACGACGCGCTGGGCTACATCCACCATTACCTGGAAAGCCAGGCCGATCCGCGCCCGGACGACGCCGCCAGCGGCGGCCGCGCGGACCTGTGCGAAACGCTGGAGTGGCTGCACAAGCGCTACGAAATGCAGCTTGAAGCGCGCGGCATCCGCGTCGACTTGCGCCTGCCGGCGGCGGCGACGCAGGTGAACATCCATCCGCGCGTGCTGCGCCAGGTGGCCGAGAACCTGGTCACCAACGCCATGAAGTACGCGCCCGATTCGGAACTGCTGCTCACCGCGCGCGCCGGCGCGCCCGGCTACTGGCAGCTGGTCGTGGCCGACCGCGGGCCGGGCATCGCGCCCGAGCGTCAGAAGGAACTGTTCACGCCGTTCGTCCGCCTGCACGACGACCCGCAGTACAACGGCCTGTCGAACGGACTGGGCCTGTCGCTGGCCAAGCGCATCGTCGCCCGTGCCGGCGGCCAGCTCTGGTACGAGCCCCGCCGCAACGGCGGAGCGCGTTTCATCATCGAGCTGCCGGAAGCGCCGTCGTCGATGCTGGTGTAGGCCAGCGTCCCTCGACGATCAGTGCTCCACGTGCGTCTGCTGGCGCGAGGCCGCAGTACGGCGCGGCGTCGGCGCACGACGACCGCTGCCGCGGCGGGCTTCCACGCGACGCGAGGAACCCTCGATCGCCTCCTGGCCATTCAGCTCTTCCTCCGCCTGGCGCGCCCGGCGCTTGGCGGCGTACCAGAGCAGGCCCGCGCCTGCGACGGCCGCGGCGATCAGCACGGGGTTGCGGCGCACGAACCCGCCGGCCACGCGCGCGCCGCCCTTGAGCGCGCCGAGCTTGGCGCCTGCATCCAGCCATTGGCCCGCGTGCTGAGTCACCGCGGGTACGGAATGACGCAGGTTCTCGCCCACGTTGCGGAGGTTGTCGCCGAGCAGCGAGGCCAGGTCGAGCGCGCGTTCGGGGAGCGAAGTGAGCTTCGTCATGGTGCCAATCCTGTTTCGAGTCGGAACCCAGTGTCGGCAAGCCATCGTTGAAGCAGCGTGAGCGCGCGGCCCGGTTGCCGGCCCCCGGCTGAATGCCGATCATGGCCGCCATCACACCGTCGCGGCGCCGCCATGATCCGAGTCCTGCCCAACGTGCTCTCCGCCGCCGAACTGCAGGCGGCGCGCGATCTGATTCCGCAGGTGCGCTTCGGCGACGGTCGCATGACCAATCCCGACTCGACGATCAAGCAGAACCTGCAAGCGCCTCAGGACGACCCGGCCAACCAGCGCATCGCGCTGATCGCACGCGACGCGCTGATGCGTTTCCCGGAGCTGCGCGTGTTCGCGCAGCCGCGCACGATGGCGCGCACGACGGTGGTGCGCTACGAGCCGGGCATGAACTACGGCTGGCACGTCGACGAAGCGTTGTTCCCGTCCACGCCGCCGATCCGCAGCGACCTGTCGTGCACGGTATTCCTCAACGATCCATCCGAGTACGACGGCGGCGAGCTGACGATCCAACTCGGCGCGCAGGAGCTGTCGTACAAGCTCGACGCCGGCAGCGCGATCCTCTATCCGTCCACGACCATCCACCGCGTCACGCCGGTGACGCGCGGTGTGCGCATCGCCGCGATCACCTGGCTGCAGAGCTGGGTCGCCGACAGCAGCCAGCGCGAACTGCTGATCCAACTGGAAGAAGCGCGCGCACTGGCAGCCAGCGGCGGCGCCACGCAGGCAGAGCGCCAGCGACTGCAGGTGCTGCTCGAATCGTTGCGGACGAACCTGTTCCGAATGTGGGCCGATACGTAACGCGCCGTCCGTAGCGCGCAATGACATTGCGCCGGCTTTTCTCCGGCGCCGTGGCGCGCGGTGCAATGCGCTTGGCCTATTGCACCCTACGATCCCAAGTCCGACGACGCATCAGGCACGCCGACGGCCTTCGCTCGTTTCCTCGTCAAACGTCACGACGAAGTGTTCCGGCGACAGCGCTTGGAGGAACCCCCGGGCGTCGAACGCCTCGCCTGCCGACCACGCGCCCGCGCCTGCAACGTCACCCGCCAGCACGCGCTCCAGCGCCTCGACGATGAGCGGTGCCGTCACCGCGTAGATATCGCGACCCTGCGCCCAGGCACGGCGCGTGACATCGCCACGCCGTACGCGCACGTCCAGCACGAATCGTTGCGACGAGCGTCCACGCTCGTCCGCCGGCACCGGTGCTGGCGTCCGCGGATCGCGCAGATCGCGCAGCGGTGCCAGATTCATGTACGCACGCACGCTCGGGCAGCGCAGGTGGCGCGCGATCGCAACGATCTCCGACAACGACAGCATCACCGTGTCCTGTGTCCCCAATGGCGACGGGAACTGCCACTGACGCGTGGGCGCTGGATCGGGGATCGCAAGCAGCGCACCATCGCGGACGATCCAGCGCGGCCCGTGGTTGCGTTCGCCAGTGATGCGCGTGCCGCGCGTGGGACGCCAGCCGTCCAGGCCGACGCCGATGTCGATCGCGTCCGCGTCGGGCCAGTCGCCCATCAATGCGGTCGCGAGCAGGTCGGCGAACGCGCCGTAGAACGCGACCGACGGCATCGCGACGATTCCCGCTTCGCGCGCGGCCCCGTCCTGCTCGAACACGGCCAGCGCCGCGCGTTGTTCCGCGCTGGTGTCGAGGTAATGCGCGCCGCCGCGCAATGCCGCTTCCATCAACGGAACCGTGGTGTCGAGGAAGGGACCGGCGGCATTGATGACTGCCGACGCGCCGCGCAGTGTCCTGTCCAATGCCGCCGCGTCATCCACCTCGGCCACATGGCAGACCAGGCCCGGATGCGCGCGCGCCATCGCCGCCAGCTTCGTCACGTCGCGCCCGCACAACACGGGCGCATGTCCGCGGCGCAGCAACTCCTCCACGATGAATCGACCTGTGTGGCCGGTGGCGCCGTATACCACCACCGGCCCCTTCGCGTTTTGCGAGTGCATGCGTTGCATGGTCGGCCTCATGCCGCTGCCGCGGCGGTGGACGAGGCATGCAGCTCCGCTTCCTGCACTGCCAGCAGGTGCGCACGCAGCTCGCGATTGAACGCCTCCGGCCGCTCTTCAGGAAAGAAGATGCGTGCACCAGGGAAGTCGATGCGGCGCGTCGTGCCGGGAATCGTGCGTTGCAGCCAGCGCGACCATTCGAGCGGGAAGTACACGTCGTCGGTTCCCCACGCGATCAGCGTCGGCGCCTGCAGCGTGCGCAGACCGTCCTCGATCGCCAGCGTATGGCGGCAATCGAATGCGTTGACGAAGCGTTCGAGCTCGACCAGGCGCCGCGCCGATTGCACGAATGGCTGCAGGTACGCGTCGATGGTGGCATCGCCCACTTCGTCCGGACGTTCGTATGCAGGTGCGAGTGCGGACCGGAACACGGTCTTGTCTGCGACCATCGTGCGGATCGTGTCCGGAAGCCCGCCTGCGGCGACCATCGCCACGAACGGCTGGAACGCTTCCGGCGGCCAGTTGTCGTGCGCATCGCAGTTGCTCAGGGTGAGGCTGCGCAGGCGCTGCGGATACAGCGCGGCGAAGATCTGGCAGATGCCGCCGCCACTGTCGTTTCCGATCAGGTCCACGCGTTCGATGCCCAGCGCGTCGAGGAATTGCGCCAGCATGTGCGCATTGGCCGTGACCGATACGTCCTGTCCTTCGGCCGCCTCGGTGTGACCGTGGGCGAGCAGGTCGACGGCAATGCAGCGACGCACGTCCTGCAGCACGTCGAGCTGGTGCCGCCACAGGTAGCCATTGAGCAAGACGCCATGGACGAACAGCGCGACGGGGCCGCGACCGCGCTCCACGTAGCCGATGTTGCCGGACGGTGTCGCCACCGTCCGGCGATCGGCGAAGAAGGTCGACGCGTCCATCACTTGCTCCGCTCCGCTTCGCTCAGCTTGCGCGCGCAATCCTCGCAGCACACTTCGACGGCGCGTCCGCCGATGGTGACTTCGATGCGGTTCTCGTCCAGGGGGTAATCGCAGACGGCACAGGTGTTCTCGCTCATGACACGCTCCGTTGAAGCCCGGCGATTCCGGGCACGCTCATCGGAACATTCGCGCGGCGTGGTCGCTGTCGGATTCTTTAGCGATCGCACGCGCGGGCGCGTTCAGGCGCTCTTCGCCATCGCGCTGGCGCGGAACGCGGACGGCGTGCGGCCGTAAGCCTGCTTGAACGCGGCGGTGAAATGGCTGTGGCTGGAGAAGCCCAGATCCATCGCCAGCGCCGAAACGTCCTCGCACTGCGCGATGCGATCCAGCGCGCGCGCCAGGCGCAGGCGCAGGTGGTAGCGGTGCAGCGGCAGACCTTCGACCTGCGCGAACGCCTGGGTGAGATACACCGGCGAGCCGCCGATCTGCTCGGCGATCTCGGCGAGTTTCCATTGCCGGCCCAGGTCGCTGGCGAGCAGAACTTTCACCCGATCGACCAGTCGCCGACGCGCCTGCGTGGCGGTCGTTTCGTACGCAGTGCGCGGGCCGAGGCTGCGTGAAACGAGCGTCACCGCAAGCACTTCCGCCTCCAGCGGTTCGATGCCGCCGTGTCGCAGGCTGTGGCGCAACAGCGCGACCAGCGCCTGCGCGCGCGGATCGATGCGCAGCGATTGCAAGCGATACGAAGGTTCGTCGTTGCGCTGCATCAGACCGGGTGGCGAAAGCTCGCGCAGCAGTTCCGGCGTCACGGCGAGGACCAGGCTGGCATCGCCGCCGTCGACCGGATGGCTCACCTGGTAGCCCTGCCCGGCATTGAAGAACAGCACGTGGTTGGCGTCGGCCACCGCTTGGTCGTCCCCGACGTGGCGCGCGTACAGGCCACGGTACGGAAACACCAGGTGCGTCGCCGCCGCGCATTCCTCCGCGCTGCGGTGCCGGCACGTGCCCGCGCAGAAGACGTCCTTCACCTTGACGGTGCCGGTGTCCAGCAGCGAATGGATCGCGAAGTCCGACATGCTGGCGGCGAGCTTATCGCAGGCCCGGTCGAGCGGGCGCGTGGGTGGGATGAACGCGATGCATGGGCCTGCGGTGCGGGCGCGCATCGTGCGCGGCCGGCCATTCGAACCCGGCGCCGCCGGGCGCGCTGTCGGAATCTTTAGATCGCCGCCAAGGCGGCGGGACATGCCGTCAGATCGCCGCCAAGGCCGCGGGACATGCCGTCAGATCGCCGCCAAGGCCGCGATCCAGGCTTCCGCGTCGTCGATCTCGACGGCGAAGGTCTGCATCGAAAGCGCGAGGTCGTGCTCGCGATCGTCGCGTCCGTAGCCGTGCGACTGCGCTTTCGAGTACCGCCCCCACGCCGGCGATGCGACCGCGGCGGCGACGTGCGCGACATCCAGCCCGAAGTGCGCGGCGACGTGTTGCAGTTCGCGGTCCGGGAAGGACAGAAGCGCGTCGAAATCCAGGCGGATCACGCGGTCCCCGTCGCGACCTTTCGCGATCGCGTCGAAGCGCATCTGCTCGGCGAGCCAACCCATGGCGCACTGGCGATGCAGCGGAATCTGATGCAGCGAGAGGTGGCGCGCGATGCCGTGGTGTTGCAGGTAGCGCAAGCGCTCGGCGGCGGCGCTTGCCGCGTCGAACACCGAGGCAGGCGATTTCAGCAAGGCAGCCAGGTACGGGCGCAGCGGCATGTCGAGCAACACCGCGCGCAAGCCGCGCTGTTGCGCGAGCAGCGGTGCGATCAGCCCATTGCAGCTGCTCGTGGCCTTGACCACGCTGCGCGAATGCGGCGGCAAGGCCTGCGACCAGCGCGTCCAGAGCGCGCGCAGCGTGTCGTCGGCCTGCGTCGGGGACAAGCGCGAAACCGGTTCGTCCAGCGTCGGCCACGCCTCGGCGAGCGTGCGCAGCGGCAGCGGCTCGCGCACCGGCTGCACCTGCGGCCAGGTGTCGAGCAGGCGACTGAGCAGCGTGGAACCGCAATGGCCGATGTGGAAGATCGCGTGCGCGGTCGGCGCCTCACGGCTCGACAACGATGCGGCCCGGTGGGACAGCAGCGCATCGAGTGGCAGCCAGCCGCCCTCGGCGTTGGGCGGCAGCGCGCGGTCGTCGAGGAACGACGCCTCGCGCCGTTGCGCTGCATCCAATCGCAGCCACAGCACGCGCTGCCCGACGAGGTCGAGCTTGTACGGCAGGAATTCGGGCTGGTCGAGAGGCGAGGCGGTCATGGGACGAGTGTAGAGCAGCGCGGATTGCCGGGTTCGTGGAGGTGAAATAGGCGAAGCGCATTGCGCCGCACGTCACGGCATCGGAAAGTCCGACTCCGAGGCCATCCATGGCGATACGTGGCGGGGGTCGGCTCGCTCGGCCGCGCCATCCATGGCGCGGCGTTCGGAAGCTCGCGCGGCAGTGCCGCGCAAGCGGGCGTCCTCACCCACGCGGCTTCGCCCGATGCGTGGCCGTCGCGCTCCATGGATCGTCCGGCCAGGGATGCTTCGGATAGCGCCCTTTCATTTCCTTCTTCACTTCCGGATAGGTGCGGTCCCAGAAGCCCTTCAGATCCTGCGTGATCTGCAGCGGTTTTCCGCCCGGCGAGAGCAGGTGCAGCGTCAGCGGCACGCGTCCGTCGGCGATGCGCGGCGTGTCGGCCAGGCCGAACAGTTCCTGCAGCTTCACCGCGAGCACCGGCGCGACGGGTGCGTCGGTCTCATCGTCGTAGCCGTACTCGATGCGGCGCTCCATGCCCGAGGGCACGACTATCCGCGTCGGTGCGAGCGCGTCGATCTTCTGCCGCACGGCCCATGCCGCCGTGGACTTCAGCGCCTCGCCGAAGGCCTCTTCGTCCAGTGCCTCCAACCGCGTCTTGCCAGTCAGCGCGGGCTTGAGCCAATCGTCCAGCGTGTCCAGCAGCGCCGCGTCGGACAGGTCGGGCAGTGCATCGAGTGTGGGCATCCACGCGCGCAGGCTGCGCACGCGCGCGCGCCATTGCGTCTGCGCCGGCGTCCACGGAAGTGCACGAAGTCCGAGCTGGCGCACCGCATCGACCAGCGCGTCGGCGTAGCGCGCGGGATCGGGTTTTGCCAGCGGTTTGCTTTCGATGACGATGCGGTCGTAGCGCGTTTCGCGCACGGCCGCGATGCCGCGCAGGGTGGCGTCCCACACGACGCGATCGTCGGTGACGAATCGTTGCGGGAAGTCGCGGCGCAGGCGTTGTTCGTCCAGCGGCGCGGCACGCAGCACGCGTGCGTCGCGCGGGTCGTCGCGCAGTTCGCTGATGACGATCCACGGCTCTCCGTACAGCGTCGAGTCGTCGAACAGCTTCGCACTGCGGCCGTTGGCGAGCTGGTAGCGGTAGGGATCGCTCGGATGCTGGCGCGCGACACGGTCCGGGAATGCGTGCAGCAGTACGTCACCGAGCAGGTGCGCGGGCACCGAGGCAGGCGGCGTCGCGTCCAGTCGCAGGCGGCGACGCCACTGTTTGGCGGCCTGGTCGAGCACGGCGAGCGACGAGCGCGCTGCGTCCGGTGCAATACGCCCAGTGCGGAACGCGGCCAGGGCCTGCCAGCGTTCGGGCGCCGAATCGCTGCGCTGCTTGCCCGGTAACGGCCGTAGGGGATCGCGGGCTTCCAGCAATGCGGCCAGATCGCAGGCCAGCGCCTGTTCGCTGCGATCGCCCGGTGCGAGCAACATCGCCGCCAGACGCGGATGCGTACCGAGCGCCAGCATGCGTCGGCCCAGCGGTGTGATCGAGGCGCCGTCGAGCGCGCCCAGGCGCTGCAACAGCTCGCGTGCGGCGGCGAGCGCGCCAGGCGGCGGGGCGTCGACGAAACGCAGGTTGGCGTCGCCCCATGCGGCCAGCTCGAGCGCAAGCCCGGCCAGTTCCACCTGCGCCATCTCTGGCCTGCGTTGTGGTTCCAGGCGTTTCGATTCCGGCCACAGCCGGTACGCCCAGCCATCGGCGACGCGACCCGCGCGACCGGCGCGCTGGTCGGCCGAGGCCTGCGCGATGTTCACCACGTCCAGGCGGGCGAAGCCGCTGTTGGGGTCGTAGCGCGGTTCGCGCGCCAGGCCCGAGTCGATGACGACGCGCACGCCGGGCAGCGTCACGCTGGATTCGGCGACGTTGGTGGCGAGCACGACGCGGCGACGGCCGTCGGGATCGGGTTGCAGCACGCGGGTCTGTTGCTCGACGGGAAGCTCGCCGTGCAGCGTGAGGATGTCCGCCTCGCCGCGCGTGCCTTGTTCCAGCGCCGCCTGCGTGCGTGCGATCTCGCGCTGGCCGGGCAGGAACACCAGGATGTCGCCGGGATGCTGCGCCAGCGCATGCTCCACCGCGCGGCGTGCCTGGTGTTCGACGGCTTCCTCGCGACGCGCAGGGAAATGCGCGATCGAGACGGGAAAGCTTCGGCCCGCACTGCTCAGGCGCGGCGCGTCGAGGAAGGCCGCGAGCCGTTCTCCGTCCAGCGTGGCCGACATCACCACGATGCGCAGGTCCTCGCGCAGACCGGCCTGAACGTCCAACGCCAGCGCCAGACCGAGGTCGGCGGCGAGGTGGCGTTCGTGGAATTCGTCGAACAGCAGCGCACCGACGCCTTCCAGCATCGGGTCATCCTGCAGCATGCGGGTGAGGATGCCTTCGGTGACGACCTCGATCCGCGTGGCAGCGCTGACGCGATTCTCGAAGCGGATGCGGTAGCCGACGGTGGCACCGACGTCCTCACCACGTTGGCGCGCCATGAAATGCGCCGCCGCACGCGCGGCCACGCGGCGCGGTTCCAGCATCACGATCTTCCGACCCTCAAGCCAGGGCGCGTCGAGCAGCGCCGGCGGCACCTGCGTGGTCTTGCCCGCGCCGGGCGGGGCTTCGAGCACCAGGCGCGGGTGTTCGGCCAGGCTGGCGCGAATGCGCGGCAGCAGTTCGTCGATGGGGAAGGCGGCGCGATTCACGCGCGCAAGGATACGGGACCGAGCCGAGGTGGACCCTGCTGCGCGGGCTTGCATGGACGCGCTCGACACGGACGGGGCGGATTTGCGCGCCGAATCCCGTCCGGGCCGAACGCGCCCATGCAAGGCCGCGCCGGGCGATGAGCGTGCCCGCCGTTAAACTGGGCGCATGGAATTGATCGACATCGGCGCCAACCTCACCCACGACTCCTTCGACCACGACCGCGACGCGGTGCTGGCGCGCGCCCGCGAGGCAGGCGTGGCGCAGATGGTCATCACCGGCGCCAGCCGCGAGCACTCGCCGCTGGCGCTGAAGCTGGCGAAACGGCACCCGGGCGAGCTGTTCGCTACCGCCGGGGTGCACCCGCACCACGCCAGCGAATACACGAGCGAATGTGACGAAGAGATGCGCGAGCTGCACACGCATCCGGAAGTGGTCGCCGTGGGCGAATGCGGCCTGGACTACTTCCGCGACTTCTCGCCGCGTCCGGCACAGCGGCGCGCATTCGAGCTGCAACTGCAGATCGCGGTGGACCACGCCGTGGGCGGCGTGGGCAAGCCGCTGTTCCTGCACCAGCGCGACGCGCACGCCGACTTCATGTCGATGATGAACAACTTCGACGGCCGCCTGGGGCCGGCTGTGGTGCACTGCTTCACGGGCACGCGGGAAGAGATGTTCGACTACCTCGACCGCGACTGGTACATCGGCATCACCGGCTGGCTCTGCGACGAACGCCGTGGCCAGCACCTGCGCGAGCTGGTCAGGCACATCCCGGCGAATCGCCTGCTGATCGAGACCGACGCGCCATACCTGCTGCCGCGCACGATCCGGCCCGCGCCGTCGCACCGCCGCAACGAGCCGATGTTCCTGTCGCACATCGTGGAGGAACTGGCCCGGGACCGTGGCGAGGACGTGGCGACCACGGCGGCGCTGACCACGACGAATGCGCGGTCTTTCTTCCGCCTGCCGCCGCGCTGAGCGGACACTCACGTTCGATCACCGGCGGGCGAGACGACGGGGTTCCGGCGCCGGTTCGAGCACCAGCTGCACCTTGCCGGCCGACTGGCACGCGCGTTTGGCGTCTGCCATCAGCCGTGCCCGCACGGCGTAGGCCTGACTGAAGTTGTCCACGCCGGTGAGCCGGGCGATGGCCTGCTGACTGGGCAGCGTCGGGCGGGCGCAATCGATCGTGATGGTCGCCGGCTCGGGCGGCGAGGCGGTCGCGGCGGCGGAGGCGAACGCGGCGGCGAACGCGAGGGCGGCGGCGGCCAGGGGCACAGCGGAGGCGGTCCGAAGCGGAAAGGACGTGGCGTTCATGGGTGATCTCCCGACGGGTCGGCATCGGGGCGATGCCGTGTCGCCAGCGTCCCGCCGGAGCCGCCGCGGGTCTTGAGGGTGCGATGAGGGCGGCGCGGGGTTCTTGTCAGGGATTCCTCCAAAGCTTGGGAAAACCTTAGGCCGTGTCATCCGCCGGGCTCCGTATCCGTAGATGGGTGTCCTCCCGTCTGCCCATGACCCTTCCCGACCCTCCCGTGCTTGCCTTCGACGACTTCGCCCTCGACCTGGCCGGCCGACGCCTGCTGCGCGCGGGCGAGTTCCAGCCGCTGGAACCCAAGGCCTTCGCCGTGCTGTGCCTGCTGGCGCGCTCGCCCGGGCAGGTGTTCTCGCGTGAGGAGATCCTCGATGCGGTCTGGGGCCATCGCCACGTCACGCCCGGTGTGTTGAACCGGGTCATCACCCTGATCCGCCACGCCTTGGGCGAGGACGCGCACCAGCCGCACTATCTGCATACGGTGCATGGCTACGGGTACCGGTTCGACCGACCGCAGGCAGCGGCGAACCCGACATCGTTCGCACGCGAGCCAACGGCGCCAGGGCACGCACCCGACGGCGGCGGCTCGCCCGCACCCGACGGCGGCTCGCCCACACCCGACGCAACCCTGGCCGCACCCGACGGCGCCTCGCCGGCACGCGACGGAACCTTCGCGACACCCGAAGGACCCTCGCCTGCAGCCGGCGGAACCTCGCGCGCAGACGATCGAACCCGTCCGGCCACGCGGCGTCGGGCATGGCCGTGGGCGCTGGCGGCCACCCTGGTCGTCATCGTCGGGGCGTTTGGCTGGACGTGGCGGGCGTCGCGGGAGGCGCCATCGGAACCCATGGCCATGGCGCCGAGCCCCACCGCCGCGCCGGTCCTGGCCGTCCTGCCGCTGCGTGCGTTGGGCGAAGACCCGCGCGGGCAGGCCTTCGCCGACGGTCTCAGCGAGGAGCTCATCGGCCTGCTGGCCCACATCGACGGCTTGCGCGTCACGTCGCGAACATCCGCCTTCCGCTTCCGCGATGCCGGGCTGCCGGCGTCCGACGTGGCCCGCCGCCTGCAGGCCACGCACGTGCTCGAGGGCAGCGTGCGTCAGGACGGCGAGCGGCTGCGCATCAACCTGCGCCTGATCGAAGCCGGCAGTGATCGCACCCTGTGGGCGCAGGATTTCGACCGCGAACTGCGCGACATCTTCGAGCTCCAGCGCAACATCGCCTACGCGATCGCCAACGCGTTGCAGCTCCAGCTCGGCCTGGCGCCGAGCACAGCGCGCACCGACGAGGACCCGGCCTTGTACCGGCGCTACCTGATGGCGCGTTTCGCCCCGCGCGGCGAGAAGACCACCACGCCGGCATTGATGAGCGCCGAGCAGGAGCTGCGCGGGATCCTGCGCGAGCAACCCGACTACGCCCGCGCCTGGGGCGGGCTGGCGGCCATCCTGGCGCAGCGGGCCATCGCGCCCCTGCCCGGTCGCGACGAACTGCGCGCGCAGGCCGAACAGGCCGCCGCGCGCGCGTTGCAGCTCGATCCCGATCAACCCGATGCGCATGCAGTCCTGGCCGAACGCGCCTGCCGTGCGCAGGCGTGGAACGAATGCATGACGCTGTCGAAGCGTTCCGTCGCGCTGGCACCGTCGGACGTGGTGTTCCGCGGCTCTCATGCGTTCCGGCTGGCGACGATGGGCTATATCGACGACGCCCAGCGCGAAGTCGACGCGGCGCTGGCGGTCGCCCCGTTCGATCCGATCATCCACTTCTGGCGCGGCCGCATCCTCGACACGCTGGGCCGCCACGACGAAGCGCGCCGGCACCTCGCGCTCGCCGATCCCGGCCAGGCCTCGACCGGCCTGTTCTTCAATGCGATCTGGCGCCACGACTACGACGACGCACAACGCCTCGCCGCGAGCCTGCCGGCGGACATGCCGTGGCGCGCCTCGGAACTGGCCGCGGTGGCGGCGCTGCGCGATGCCTCGCGTTGGCCGGCGGTGCTGCCGCTGATCGAGAAGGCCGAGCGCAGCGCGCAGTACGGCCAGGTGCCGTACGACTTCACCCGCCTGCTGCTGCCGCGACGCGACTACGCGCGCGACATCGCCGGACTCGACGCGGTGCAGCGCTCGGGCTACGCCTCGTACCAGTGGGTGTTCTGGCAGCCCGAATCGCGCGAGCTGCGACGCGATCCGGCGTTCGCGCAGTACCTGCACCGCAGCGGCCTGCTGGCGTACTGGCGCGAGCATGGGTTTCCGGCGCAATGCCGGGCGCAGGGGGACGGGGCGCGGTGCGATTGAGGCGCGCGCCGGATCAATGCGGCCTCATATGCGGCGCACACATTCCGTCTTTCCAGCGAAAGCTCGAATCCATGTTGCTCCGGCGTCATCCGCCATGCTCTCCGTCGGATCGACACGCGACACAGCGAAATCAACTTGGATTCCAGCTTTCGCTGGAATGACGAGTGGGATGGCGAATGGGATGACGAACTGGTGCGGCCGGGGGGCCCGGCCTGCGCCGGAATGACGGGCCTGGAAGCCAGCCATCGCTGGCCGGCGATCACGCGCCGTCGCGTCCCGCCTCGTACGCCTGCAAGTGCGTCCACGCCGCCGCGAGCAGCGGCGCGTGCTGGCCTGCCGCGCTGGCACGCAGCCACATGTCGCCGACGATCTGCATCGCCTCGACTGCCTGTCCGGCCTCCAGGTCGCGCAGCATCGAGGCCTTCAGCGGCGAACCCTGCGCGGTGAGCGTCGCCAGCGCGGTCTGTTGCGCCTGTGCGTCGATCGGCTCGCCTTCGGCCGCGGCGACGGCGAGGCATTCGGCGTAGAGCGCGCTCATGAAGGCTTCGCCGCCCTGTGCATCGATGATGCATCCCACCGGTGCGCGCATCAGGCAGGTTCCCGCGGCCAACGTGGCGAGGAAGGTGAACTTGGTCCATTGATCGCGCGCGATGCGCAGCGAACGCACGTGATCGATGTTGGCCTGCGCGCACAACGCCGCGAAGGCGCGGGTGCGCTCGCTGTCGGCCTCGCCTGCACGCTCACCGAACGTGATCGACGCCGGTTGACCCAGGTGGCGCACTTCGCCGCCGGCGCCTTTCATCGCGCTGATGAAGCACAGCCCCCCGGCCACCCGCTCGCTGCCGAAGCGTGCGTCGAGCGGCGCGTAATGGCGAAGCCCATTGAGGATCGGCAGCACCCAGGTGTCGTCGCCGACGGCGGGGGCGATCGCGTCGATCGAACTGTCCAGGTCGTAGGCCTTGCAGCTCAGCAGCACCATGTCGAAGGGGCGCGTCGCGGCGAGCGCCGGCAGCGCATCGGCCGTGGTGTGCGCGACCTCGATGTCGGCGTCGCCCAGCGGGCTGCGGATCGAAAGACCGCTGGCTTCAAGCTGCGCCGCGCGCGCGGGCCGCACCAGGAACGTGATGTCCGCGCCCGACTGCGCCAACCGTCCGCCGAAGTAGCCGCCGGTTCCACCGGCGCCGAGCACCAGGACGCGCATCAGCTGCGCAGTCCCACTCCGCGCTTGAGCAGCCACAGCCCCAACGCGGTCAACGCGGCGACGAAGCCCAGCATCAGGCTGTAGGAGATCCACAACGGCACGTCCGACACGCCCAGCAGTCCGTAGCGGAACGCGTTGACCATGTAGAAGATCGGATTGGCGTGCGTCATCGCCTCGGCCCACGGCGGCAGCAGCTTCACCGAATAGAACACGCCGCCCAAGTACGTCAGCGGCGTGAGGATGAAGGTCGGCACGATGGCGATGTCGTCGAACTTCTTCGCGTACACCGCGTTAACGAAACCGGCCAGCGAGAAGATCGTCGCGCCGAGCAGCACCGTGGTGAAGGTGACGAACGGGTGCGGCATGCTCACCCGCGTGAAGAACATCGAAATGACCAGCACGATCGCGCCGACCATCAGCCCGCGCAGCACCGCGCCGGAGACGTAGCCGGTGAGGATCACCCAGCTCGGCATCGGACTGACCAGCAGTTCCTCGACGTGGCGGCCGAACTTGGCGCCGAAGAACGACGACGAGATGTTGCCGTAGCTGTTCTGGATCACGCTCATCATCACCAGGCCCGGGACGATGAAATCCATGTACTTGATGCCGTCCATCGTGCCCACGCGCGAGCCGATGAGTCCGCCGAAGATCAGGAAGTACAAGGTCATCGTGATCGCCGGCGGTACCAGCGTCTGCCCCCAGATGCGCAGGATGCGGGTGATCTCGCGGCGCACGATGGTGCCCAGCGCGACGAAGTTGCGCTGCGTGCCGGACATCTGCGTCAGGGTCTGATTCATGCTGCTTGCTTGGTCCTGGTTCATGCGACCTGTTCCGGCGGCGTCTGCGAGGTGCTGTCCTGCGCGTTCTCGCCGGTGAGGCGCACGAACAATTCTTCCAAACGGTTGGACTTGGTGCGCATCGAACGCACGCGGATGCCCGCATCGCCCAGCGCGGCGAACACGCGGTTGAGGTCCATCGCGCGCGGCATCTCGATGTCGAGCGTGTGGTCGTCGGTGGCGATGAGTGTGGTGCCGTCGATCGCCGGAAGCGACGCGGGCAGCGTGCCGTCGATGTCGAGCAGGAAGCCTTCCACGTCGAGCTTGGCCAGCAGCGCCTTCATCGGGCCCTGCTCGACGATGCGGCCGCGATCGATGATCGCCAGGTTACGGCACAGGCTCTCGGCTTCCTCCAGGTAATGCGTGGTGAGGATGATCGTGGTGCCGGCGGCGTTGATCTCCTTCAGCGTCTTCCACATGCCGCGACGGATCTCGATGTCGACACCGGCGGTGGGTTCGTCGAGGATCAGCAGCCTGGGCTGGGTCATCATCGCGCGCGCGATCATCAACCGACGCTTCATGCCGCCGGATAGCGTGCGACTCATCACCGTGGCCTTCTCCCACAGTTGCGCGCGCTTGAGTTCGACCTCGGCCCGACGCAATGCCTCCTCGCGCGGCACGCCGTAGAACCCCGCGTAGTTCACGAGGATGTCGACGGGCTTTTCGAACATGTTGAAGTTCAGTTCCTGCGGCACCAGGCCGATCAGGCGCATCGCCGCTTCGCGCTGCCGCGCCAGGTCGACGCCGAAGATCGACACCGAGCCCTCGCTCAGGTTCACCAGGGAACTGACGATGCCGATCAAGGTGCTCTTGCCGGCGCCGTTGGGGCCGAGCAGGGCGAAGAAATCGCCGGGGGCGACGTCGAGCGAGACGCCCTTGAGCGCCGGGACGCCCTTGTTTCCGGCGCTGCCGGCGTAGGTCTTGCGCAGGTCGCGCACGGAGAGCGCGGGAGCGGTCTGGGCCGCGCTCGGCGCGGATGAAGCTTGGGATGCCGGAGTCATTCGTGAAGGCCTGCGCCGCGGCCTCGCGGCGATAGACGGTAGTATAGGCGCCCTCGTGTCGGCACTCCGGCCACACACTGTTGCAGCATCGTCGGTACCGCCTTGGCCATCCAGCATTTTCCGCTAAAGCTCGTCTCCCGCCGCATGCTGGCCCCGACCGTGGGCCACTACACGTTCGTGCGCGACGATGGACAGCCGCTGGATTTCGTCCCCGGCCAGTTCATCCAGGTGCATTTCCAGTACGCCGACGGCACCGCCACCAAGCGCAGCTATTCGCTGGCGACCATCCACGACCACGCGCTGGGCCCGGGCGAGGCGGTGGAGATTGCCGTGAGCTACGTGCCCGGTGGCGCGGCGACGGCGCTGTTCGAAGGCCTGGACGATGACGGTCGCGTGGATGCAAGCGGCCCGTTCGGCCGCTTCTGCCTGATGCCCGGCGACGCCAACGGTCGCTATCTGCTCATCGGCACCGGCACCGGCGTGACGCCCTACCGCGCGATGCTGCCGCAGCTGGACGCGTTGATACGCGAACGCGACATCCGCGTGGTGCTGCTGTTCGGCGCGCGCACCCCGGACGAATTGCTGTACGGCGACGAGTTCCGCGCCTTCGCCAACCGGCATCCCGATCACTTTCGCTTCGTGCCGTGCTTCTCGCGCGAGCTGCCGGCCGAAGGTTCGCCGCATGCGCATGCGGACGTCCGACGCGGTTACGTTCAGCAGTTCCTAGACGAGTTCGGTCCCGACGCGGCCGACGACATCGCCTACCTGTGCGGCAATCCCAACATGGTCGATGCGTGTTTCGAAGCGCTGAAGGGCCATGGATTGCCAGTGCCGCATGTACGACGCGAGAAGTACGTCAGCAGCAAGTAGGTCGACGAGCGGGGTCGCGAATCGCGGCGCCATGTCATACATGGCCGCGGGGGCTCTGGCATGCTGAGCGCCGTTACCTGTCCTTTCGAGAACCTCCATGCGTATCACGCACGGAAGGATCGCCGCGCTGGCGGCGGTCTGCTTCCTGTCCGCCTGCCACGCGCCCGATGCGGGCAACGCACCTGCCGATGCGGGCCGGCGCCTGTTCGGTTCGATCCCCTTCGAGCCGTGCACGCTGTCGAGCCCGCTCGCGCCGTCGAGCATCGATGCCCAATGCGCGCGTTTCGAAGTTCCCGAAGATCCGCAACGACGCGACGGACGCAAGATCGCGTTGAACATCGCGTGGCTGCCCGCAACCGACAAGGGCGGGCAGGCGCCCGATCCGGTGTTTTTTCTCGCCGGAGGGCCGGGCCAGGCGGCAACGGAGTACGCAACCGAGATCGACCTGGCGCTGCGCGAGGTCCGCAAGCATCGCGACATCGTGCTGGTCGACCAGCGCGGCACCGGCAAGCTCAGTGCGCTCGTGTGCCGAGGTGCGAACGGCGCCGAGCTGAGCCTGTCGCCGCAGGACGAGGCGGACGCCGACGCCATCGCGGCCTACGCGCAGCGGTGCGCGCAGGCGCTGGAACGCAAGGCCGATCCGCGCTTCTACACCACCACGCAGGCCGTCTCCGACCTGGAGGCGGTGCGCGCCGCGTTGGGGGTGGCGCAGGTCAACCTCGTCGGCGTTTCGTACGGAACCCGCGTGGCGCAACAGTTCGCCGCGCGGTATCCGGGGCGCACGCGCTCGCTGGTGCTCGACGGTGTCGCGCCGAACGATCTCGTCGTCGGCGGCGAGTTCGCGCGCACGTTCGAGCGCGCGCTGGCGATGCAGTCGGAGTTCTGCCAGTCGCTGCCGAGCTGTCGCGCGCGATACCCGCGCGACTTGCGCACGCAGTTGCGCGGGTTGAAGACGCGCCTTGAAGCTTCTCCTGTGCAGGTGGATTTCCGCGATCCGGCCACCGGGCAGCGTCGCCGCGACACCCTCACCGCCGACACGGTCGTCGGGCTCACGCATCTGTTCTCGTACATGCCGCAGATGATGTCGCTGATGCCGGTGGTGATCGACGAAGCCGATCGCGGCGAGTACGCGCCGTTGATGGCGCTGGCGCAGCTGGCGTCGCGCAGCATGGACGGGCGCATGTCGCGCGAGATGCAGTGGTCGGTGATCTGCGCCGAAGATGCGGACCGCTACCGCCCGGACCCGAAGGATGCCGATACGGTCCTCGGCGCGCAGACCGGGCCTGCGTTCTTCGCCGCTTGCAGGGCGTGGCCGCACGGGACGCGTCCGGCGGGTTTCGATGCGCCGCTTCGTTCCAACGTGCCGGCGCTGTTGCTGTCGGGCGAGATCGATCCGGTCACGCCGCCGCAGTACGGCGAACGCGTGCTCAAAGGCCTGCCGAACGGCCGCCACTTCGTGCTGCGCGGACAAGGCCATAACGTGGGTGCCGTCGGTTGCCTGCCCAAGCTGGTGGGTCAGTTCATCGAATCGCTCGATGCCAAGTCGCTCGATGCGAGCTGCCTGGACTCGGTGGGCTACGTGCCGCCGTTCACCAGTTTCAACGGATGGGAGCCGTGAGCGCATGATCATCGCGCAGGATCTGCACAAGTCGTTCAAGACCCGCAGCGGCGCCGTGCATGCCGTCGATGGCGTTCGCTTCGAGGCGCGCGACGGTGAGATCACCGGCCTGCTGGGCCCCAACGGCGCCGGCAAGACCACCACGTTGCGCATGCTGTACACGCTGATGAAGCCCGACTCGGGGCAGGTGCTCGTCGACGGTATCGATGCCGCGCGCGACCCCGCCGCGGTGCGGCGCGCGCTCGGCGTGCTGCCCGACGCACGCGGCGTCTACAAGCGCCTGACCGCCCGCGAGAACATCGCCTACTTCGGGCAGCTGCACGGCATGTCGAAGCCGTCCATCGTGCAGCGCACGCAGGTATTGGCCGAGGCCTTGCAGATGCACGACATCCTCGATCGCCAGACCGAAGGGTTCTCGCAAGGCCAGCGCACCAAGACCGCGATCGCGCGCGCACTGGTGCACGACCCGCGCAACGTCATCCTGGACGAGCCTACCAATGGGCTGGACGTCATGACCACGCGGGCGATGCGCGGCTTCCTGCAACAGCTTCGCGCGGAGGGACGTTGCGTGATCTTTTCCAGCCACATCATGCAGGAGGTGGCGGCGCTGTGCGATCGCATCGTGATCATCGCCAAGGGCCAGGTCGTCGCCGCCGGCACTGCCGATGAACTGCGCGCGCAGACGGGCGAGGCGAACCTCGAGGACGCGTTCGTGCGCGCGATCGGTTCGGACGAGGGCCTGCACGCATGAGCGCGAACACGGCGTCGAGGCAGAGCGCGTTGGCCGCATTGTGGTCGGTGATGTGCAAGGAGCTGCGCGACATCTCGCGCGACCGTCGCACGCTGGTGCTGGCGTTGCTGCTGGGGCCGCTGCTGTATCCGCTGCTGATGATCGGCATGGGTTCGCTCGCCGAGACGCGCGCACGGACCCAGCTCGACCGGGAGCTGGAGGTGCCGACCGTCGGCATCGAGCGCGCGCCGAACCTCGTCGCGTTCCTCGCCACGCAGGGCATTCGTGCGGTGAAGGCGCCGGACGACGTGGACGGCGCGATCGCCCGCCAGGAAGTGGACGTGGCACTGCGCATCGACGCGAGCTATGCGAACGATTGGCGTGCGGGCAAGCCGGCGCTGGTGGAGATCGTGTCCGACACGACGCGACGCGATAGCGAGATTCCCAGTGCACGCGTGCGTGCGGCGCTGAACGGCTATCGCGACCAGGTCGGTGCCTTGCGCCTGCTTGCGCGCGGTATCGACCCCTCGGTCACGCGCGCGGTCAGCGTCGGCAGCCGCGACCTCGCCACCGAGGAAGCCAAGCGCGGCCTGATGCTGTCGGCGATCATGCCGTACCTGCTCATCCTGATGTCCTTCGTCGGCGGCGCCTACCTGATCATGGATGCCACCGCCGGCGAGCGCGAACGCCAGTCGCTGGAACCTTTGCTGGCCACCCCGGCGGCGCGCGGCGCGATCGTGAGCGGAAAGATCGCCGCCGCGTGCGCGATGGGCCTGTTGTCGCTGGTGCTGACGCTGCTGGCGTTCAAGGCCAGCGCGCAGATGAGCAGCGGCGTGGGCCGCATGCTCGACGTCAGCTTCGCCTCCATCGGCCGCATGCTGCTGGTGCTGCTGCCGATGCTGTTCATCGGCACGACGCTGCTGACCTGGCTTTCGGCCGCGGCCAAGAGCATGAAGGAAGCGCAGAGCCACATGACGTGGCTGATGCTGTTGCCGATGATCCCGACCATCGCGCTGGTGGTGAATCCGGTGAAGACGCAACCGTGGCAGTTCATGGTGCCGTTCCTGGCGCAGAACCAGATGCTGCTGAAGGTGATCCGCGGCGAGGTCATCGACCTGCGCACGTGGGCGATCTACCTGGGGGCGGGCTTCGGCGTCGCGGCGCTGCTGTGGTTCGCGGCGGTGCGCCGTTACCACCAGGAGCGCCTGGCGATTTCGGGGTGAGAACAAGCTCTCACGCGGGTGAGAACAAGCGCTACCGGCACTGCCGCGTGCTTGGGCGAACGACCGGCGATGGATGGCCGGGCCAAGCTGTCCGTAGCCAGCTGCGTGACGCCATGGACGGCAGCCATAGACGACCCGCGTCACGTCACCTGCGCCGCAATTGCCCCCCCCAAAGAAAAAGGCCCGGCAACCGCCGGACCTTTCCTTTGCAACACAACATCCCAGGCGAAACGCTCGCGGCAGCCCCGGTTCCCCAACCGTCGCCGTCGCGTGGCGATCAGCTCTGCGGGTTGAAACCGATGGTGCGACGCGTCGTGACCGGCGCATCGACCGGCTGGAAGCGCCACTTGCGCACGGCGTTGACAGCTTCGCGGTCGAAGATGCGCGCCGGATTGGAACGCACCACGCGTGCGGCCGTGACCGAACCGTCGGTGCCGACGGTGAACTCGACCTGCACTTCGCCCGAGGTACCGGCACGGAGTGCGTCCGGCGGGTAGCGCGGCGGCGGCATCGACAGCGGACGCAGATCGCTGGCGTCGGCGGTGGCCGGCGTCGCGGCCGCCTGGCGGGCGGCGGCGGCGCGCTGCTCGGCGGCACGCTGTTCGGCGGCGCGGGCCTCGGCCGCACGCTGCTGTTCGGCGCGATCGACGGCGGCCTTGTCGTCGGCCTGCTTGCTGGCGGCCTGCTGCGCGACGAGCTGTCGTGCGGCTTCCTCCTGCTGCTTCTTCTGGTCCTCCAGGCGCTTCTTCTCGAGTTCGACCTTCTTCTTGGCCTCATCCTCGGCGGTCAGCTGCTGCTGCGCCGCGCGCTTGGTCGACGCGTCCTGCTGTGCGGCGATGCTGGTCTTCAGTCGCGCCAGGGCCGGATGCTGGGCATCGGCCTTCTCGAGCAACGCGGCCAGTCGCTGGGCTTCGGCGAAGTCCTCGCGGTTGACGCTCTGTTCGATGGCGATGACCGTCATCGGCAGCAGGTCGGTGAGTGCGCTGGACACGGCGGCGTCCCCCGGTGCCTTGTCGCGCAACGCCAGGTAGTACTCGACCGCATTGTCCTCGGCCGGTGCGTACAGGCGGTTTTCCGCATAAGCCTTGCGGGCTGCATCGCGCAGCTGGTCGGCGGTCAGTGCAGTCACCTTGGCCGATACCGCGGTTTCCGCGGTCACCGCAGGAGCGGCGACCTTGGCAGCCGGGGCGACCGCGGCTTCCTGCGCGGGCTGTTCTTTCTGGCAGGCAGCCAGCGCGCAGCCCAGGGCCAGCACGATGGACAACTGCGATACGACAGACATTCGGCGCGCACGCCGGTCTTGTGGATTTACGACGATCATTGGCAAAGCTCCCCTGAAGTGCGCCGTCACGAGCACACAGGCACTAGATCGCGTGAGCGGCCCATGTTTGTCAAGCGAAGGACATCCGCAGCCTACCATCGGTCGGCCTTTCTGGGCCGACCGTCGTCCTGTTCAGGGCAGTCCCGGCGTCCGGTAACGCGGCTTCCCACGGGTCCCCGATCGGCCAGCATCGCCGCCAGGAGGCGTCGGAAAGGCGCAAAAGAGGCGCTGGCCCGTAGCACGCCGGCGCGCAGGACCCGGGCGGGCGGGCGGTCGTCGGTGAACAGCCCGACGATGCCGCGCGTGGCCAGGTGCAGCGGCGCGCTGGCCCGGCGCTGGACGCGGTCGTAGCGTGCGAGCAGCGCGGGCGCGCCGGGGTCGGCGTGACTTGCGGCCGCGGTGCGCAGTTCCTCCGCCAGGCGTTCCACGCCGAGCAGGCCCAGGTTGAAGCCATGCGCCGTGACCGGATGCATGCCGACGGCGGCATCGCCCAGCAACGCCGCGCGCGTGGCCGCAAAGCACGTGGCCCAGGCGCCGACCAGCGGGTAGATGCGACGTTCGCCGACCTCCGACACGGTGCCCAGGCGGCCATCGAAGCGGCGCGCGATCTCGCTGGCGAACGCCGCGTCGTCGAGCGCCTGCACCGCGCGCATTTGCGTGACGGGCAAGGTCAACACGACGGACCCGCGCCGGCCGTCCGGCGCGGCGCGGCCCAACGGCAAGCGCGCGAGCGTCTGGCCGTGATCGAACCACTCCCAGGCGATGTCGTCGTGCGGCCGCTCGTGCGTCACGCGGCAGACGAGCATGACGCGGCCGAAGTCGTGCATGCGCGTGGCGATGCCCAGGGCGCGGCGCGTTTCGGAGAAGCGGCCGTCGGCGGCGACCAGCAGGCGCGAGGCGAAGACACGCCCGTCTTCGAGGCGGACGCGGGCATTCGCGGCGTCGGTCTCCACGGCGGACACGCAGACGCCGGCGTGCAGTTCGATGTCGGACGCATCGGCGACGCACTCGAACGCCGCCGAACGGATCGCGTGGTTCGGCACCAGCCAGCCGAGCGGTTCGGCGCCGGCGAAGCGCCGGCCGACGTGCAGCGCGTCGCGGCTCGCACCGTTGAACACGCGTGCCTCGTGCAGCGGGTGACGTTCGTCGGTGGGCAACCGGCTCCACAGATCCAGTCGTTGCAGCAGGCGAACCGAACGCTGGGTCAGGGCGATCTCACGGCCGTCGAATGCTGGCGCGCGCAACGCCGTTTCGGTTTCCCGCTCCAGCACGGCGACGCGCAGGCCCGTCCCGGAAAGCGCACGGGCCAGGCACAGCCCGGCGGGGCCGGCGCCGATGATGGTGACGTCGGTGTCGATGGTGGGCATCTCGCACTCGCTCGGAATCGTGTCCGCACTGTGCGCCCGCGGCTCGCCCGCGCCTTGATCCGCATCAAAGCGGAAGCGACGGCCTCACTTTCCGATGCAGAAGCTGGAGAAGATGTGGCCCAGCAGATCGTCGGCGTGCACGCGGCCGGTGATCTCGCCCAGTGCGTCGTGCGTCAGGCGCAGCGATTCGGCGGCGAGGTCGAGGGCTTCGCGATCGAGTTCGACGCGGGCCTGGGCGAGGTGTTCGCGGGCGATGGCGAGCGCGTCGACGTGCCGCGCGCGTGCGGTGAACGCGCCCTCGCCCGCCTCCTCCGCGTTGCCTTGTGCGAGCTGGCGCAGTTTCGCGTGGAGCGCCTCGATCCCGGCGCCCGTGCGTGCGGACACCTGCAACGCGTCGGACTCGTCGGGCGCGATCGATTCGACCAGATCGGCCTTGTTGTGCAGCCACACGCGCAGGGGCACGTCTGCAATGGCGTCGGCAACGGCCGCCCGGCCGCCGTCGGGATCGCGGGCGTCGAGCACGACGAGCGCGAGGTCGGCGCGCCGCAGTTCACCGCGCGCACGCCGCATGCCTTCGCGTTCGATCGCGTCGCCGCCTTCGCGCAGGCCGGCGGTGTCGACCAGCGTGAGCTCGACGCCGTCGATGCGGATCGTCTCGTGCAGCAGGTCGCGCGTGGTGCCGGCGATGTCGGTGACGATGGCGCGCTCGCTGCCGGCAAGCACGTTGAGCAGCGAACTCTTGCCGGCGTTCGGCGGGCCGACGATCACCGCGTGCAGCCCATCGCGCAGGCGGCGGCCGCGTTCGGCGGCCTTCAACAGCTCGTCGAGTGCGAGGGCGGTGTCGGCCAGGCGAACGCGCAACTGCGCGCCGCCGAGCGTGTCGATGGGTTCGTCGGCGAAGTCGATGGCCGCTTCGACGTGCACGCGGATCGCCAGCAGTTCGTCGCCGATCGCCTCGACACGTCGCGAGAATTCGCCGTCGAGCGCACGCCGGGCGGCGCGGGCGGCGCGCACGTCGGCCGCGGCGATGAGGTCGGCGACGGCTTCGGCCTGGGCGAGGTCGAGGCGGCCTTCGAGAAACGCGCGTTCGCTGAACTCACCGGGCCGGGCGCGACGCGCACCGAGTGCGACGCATCGCGCGACCAGTTCGTGCAGCACCGCGGGGCTGCCGTGCGCCTGCAACTCGACGACGTCTTCACCGGTGTAGCTGGCGGGCGCGGCGAACAACAGCGCGATGCCGTCGTCGATGGTCTGGCCCTGCGCGTCGCGGAAGCGGACGTAGTGCGCCTGACGGGCGGTAAGCGTGCGATCGGCGATCGCCTCGCTGATCTCCCGCGCGCGCGGGCCCGACAGGCGGACGATGCCAACGCCACCCGCACCGGGCGCAGTGGCTATCGCGGCGATGGTGTCGCGGTCGGTCATGGGCCCATGTTCTCAGATGGCGGGACGCGGAACACCTCGTGCAGAAGCGAGAAGCCCGCCTGGCGGCGGGCTTCTGCGCGGGACATCAAGGCGGCTTACGCCTTGGCCGGCTGCTCGCTGTACTTCTTCACCATCCACCACTGCTGCAGCAGGCCCAGCGCGCCGTTGGTGACCCAGTAGAGCACCAGGCCGGCCGGGAAGAAGGCGAACATCACGCCGAACACGAGCGGCATGAACTGCATCATCTTCGCCTGCATGGGGTCCATGCCGGTGGTCGGGTTCAACTTCTGGGTGAACCACATCACCGCGACGTTGATGATCGGCAGCACGAAGTACGGATCGCGCGAGGTGAGGTCGGTGATCCAGCCGATCCACGGCGCGTGGCGCAGTTCGACCGACTCCGAGAGCATCCAGTACAGCGCCAGGAACACCGGCATCTGCAGCAGGATCGGCAGGCAGCCGCCGACGGGGTTGATCTTCTCCTTCTTGTACAGCTCCATCATCGCCATCTGGAACTTCTGCTTGTCGTCCCCGTAGCGCTCCTTGAGCTGGGCGATGCGCGGCTGGAACTTGCGCATCTTCGCCATCGACTTGTACTGCGCGGCCGAGAGCGGGTACATCGCGATCTTGATCAGCAGCACCAGGCCGACGATCGACCAGCCCCAGTTGCCAACCAGGCCGTAGATCTTCTCCAGCACCCAGAACAGCCAGCTGGCGATCGTCGCCATGATGCTGTAGCTGCTGAAGTCCACGGCGCGGTCCAGACCGGGCACGTTCTGCGCTTCGATCGCCTTGACCAGCTTCGGGCCGACCCACAGGCGCGCGGAGGTCTGCGCCGTGGCGCCGGGCGCGACAGTGACGCCCGGGCCGACTTCGCGGATCAGGTACTGCGTGCCGCCCGTGCCCGAGGGCGTGGCGAGCGAGAAGGTGCTGACGTCGTTCGACTCCGGGATCCAGGCAGCGAAGAAGTGGTGCTGCAGCATGCCGATCCAGCCGCCGGTGACCTGCTTGTTGAGCGGGCCGTCGTCGACGAAGTTGTCGTACTTGCGCTTCTCGTACTTGTCGGTGCTGGAGTACCACGCAGCGCCCTGGAAGCTGTACTGCTCGGCGCTCATCGGGCCCTTCTTCACCAGGGCGCGCGGGACGCGGCTGAGCTGGCGATAGACGAAGCCCTGCCACGGCTTGCTGCCGGCGTTGATCACTTCATCGCGCACCTGCACGACGTAGTTGCTGCGCGTGAAGGTGTAGGTGCGGCGGATGGTCACGCCGTCGCTACCGGCCCACACGAAGGGCACTTCGACGGACGAGGCGCCGTCGGCGAGCACGAAATCGGTCTTGCCGCCTTCGGGCACGAAGCCGGCCTGGTGCGTCGGCGCCTGGCCGCCCTGGCTGACCCAGCCGCTCTGCGCGACGAAGAAGTTGGCCGGGTCGGTCGCGAGCACGCGCACGGGCGGGCTGTTGTCGTCGGCGGTGCTCGGGTACCGGAGCAGGTCCGCCTGGCGCAGCTCACCGCCATCGAGGACCAGCTTCAGCACATCGGTGGTAACGGTGACCGTGGGCGCGGCAGCGGGCGCGGCCGTCGCGGCAGCCGGGGCGCTCATGCTCGGCGCCGTGGGCACGGCCCCCGGAGCGCTGGCGACGCCGGGAACGCTGGCGTTGCCCGGGGCGGATTCCGTCGTGGTTTGGGCCTGGACCGGCGGTGCGGCCTTCTCCTTGCCCCATTCCATCCACAGCAGGGTCGCCACCATCAGCCAGGCGAAGATCAGGAAGACACGGGTCTGGTTCATGGGCGGCAGGCAGGCTCAGCCGCTATTGGCGTGCGGCGCTGGGGCGGAAGGGAGAGCGGCCGGCATTGTGCCGGGCGCGGGTGACAGGGGCAACGCAGCGGTCGGCAGTCCGCCGCTACGCTGGAGCAGACTGTGGAAGGCGGCGATGAGTTCCGGACCGCTGATCCGACCTGCTGGAGGCCGCGCGACCACGACGTAGTCACCCGCGGCGAGTTGCCCGCGCAGGTGACGGAAAGCGTTGCGCAGGACGCGCTTGATGCGATTGCGGCCGACAGCGTGGGGATCGACCTTGCGCGACACGGCCAGTCCCAGGCGTGCGGGCACGTCGCTGGGCTGCCAATGCAACGCCAGCACGGGCAGCGCCACGCGCCGGCCGTGCTGGAAGATGCGGTCGAAATCGGATCGCGCGCGAACCCGCGCGCTGCGCGGGAAACGGGCCGACGTCATCGAAGCTACCGGCTCAGGCCGGTCGACGGCTGCCGCGCAAGGCGGCAGCGGCGGCGCTTAGGCGCAAAGACGCTTGCGGCCCTTGGCACGACGACGGGCCAGGATCTTGCGGCCATCGGCGGTCGCCATGCGGGCACGGAAGCCGTGGTCGCGCTTGCGCTTGAGGTTACTGGGCTGGTAGGTGCGCTTGGTGGCCATGGTCCGGCTCTGCGTAAACGGCGAAATGGACCGCGGATTCTAGCGGGGCCGGGGAGCCCCGGTCAACTGGGAATGAGCCGGACCTCGGTGCGCCACCGTACAAGGGCGCTTCGCACGCGCGATCGGGTGAGCACACGGCATCGATGATTCCCATGTCGCGCCGTCCGGGAGTCGTGGCGCGCATCGAAACCAACACGCCCGACTCCCATCTGGGGCCCTTCGCGCAGTGCGGACAAGGTCGGCAGCGCGGGCAGGCTGGCGAATTGCACCTTGGCAGCAAGGCCGGCTTCGGCGTTCGTGCCTGTGGACTACCTTGTTAACGGCCCTGTGGACAAGTCCTGTTCCGCGCCCGGTGCCGGTGTTAGTCTGGCCGTCACCCCCGACCCGTTCGCCGCGATCCGCGCATCGCGCGGCGGGACGCTTTTCGCCGTGGTTTGCCGGCTTCGCGCCGGCCGCTCAAGAGAAGAAGATTTCAGAAACGATGGATGCCTGGCCCCGCTGCCTCGAACGCCTTGAAGCCGAACTCCCGGCCGAAGATGTCCACACCTGGCTCAAGCCGCTGCAGGCGACCCAGCGCGCCGACACAACGGTGCTCTACGCGCCCAATGCATTCGTGGTCGAACACGTCCGCGAGCGCTACCTGTCCCGTATTCGCGAGCTGCTCGCCCACTTCGCCGGCAGTGGCGAGGTGAGCCTGGAGATCGGCTCGCTGCCGCGCGCGGCGAGCCCGGCTCCGGAGCCGGCGGCGCTGGTCGCGCCGGTGCGTGCGGTACCGAGCGAGCCCTTCAACGGCCACCTCGACAACCACTACACCTTCGAGAACTTCGTCGAAGGCCGCAGCAACCAGCTCGGTCGTGCCGCCGCGTGGCAGGCATCGCTCAAGCCGGGCGATCGCGCGCACAACCCGCTGCTCCTGTACGGCGGCACCGGCCTGGGCAAGACGCATCTGATGTTCGCCGCCGGCAACGCGATGCGCGCGGCCAACCCGAACATGCGCGTGCTGTACCTGCGCAGCGAACAGTTCTTCAGCGCGATGATGAAGTCGCTGCAGGACAAGACGATGGATGCGTTCAAGCGTCAGTTCCAACAGGTCGACGCGCTGCTCATCGACGACATCCAGTTCTTCGCCGGCAAGGACCGCACGCAGGAGGAGTTCTTCCACACCTTCAACGCGTTGTTCGACGGCAAGCAGCAGATCATCCTGACCTGCGACCGCTACCCGCGCGAGGTCGAAGGCCTGGAGCCGCGCCTGAAGTCGCGTCTGGCCTGGGGCCTGAGCGTGGCCATCGAGCCGCCGGACTTCGAGACGCGCGCGCAGATCGTGCTGTCCAAGGCGCGCGAGCGCGGCGCGCACATTCCCGAGGAAGTCGCCTTCCTGCTCGCCAAGAAGATGCGCAGCAACGTGCGCGATCTGGAAGGCGCGCTCAACACGCTGTCCGCGCGCGCCAACTTCACCGGCCGCGCGATCACGGTGGAGTTCGCCCAGGAAACCCTGCGCGACCTGCTGCGTGCGCAGCAGCAGGCCATCGGCATCCCGAACATCCAGAAGACCGTGGCCGACTACTTCGGCCTGCAGATGAAGGACCTGCTGTCCAAGCGCCGCACGCGCTCGCTGGCACGTCCGCGGCAGATGGCGATGGCGCTGGCCAAGGAACTGACCGAGCACAGCCTGCCGGAGATCGGCGATGCCTTCGCCGGCCGCGATCACACCACGGTGCTGCACGCGTGCCGGCAGATCCGCACGCTCATGGAAACCGACGGCAAGATGCGCGAAGACTGGGACAAGCTGATCCGCAAGCTGAGCGAGTGATGCGGGAGCAGCGGCGGCGCAAAGCGGCGGCCGCCGATACATACTTATCCCCGTGCCCTCGGGGCAAGCCGTGTATGGTGCGGGCACAAGTTGTGGACAGTTTCGAGCCCGCCGTGGTGCGCTAAAGTTGTCCACAACTTGTCCGACAGTTGCAGGGCTAGTTCTACCGAAGTTTCACTAGCGATAAAAATCTTGGTAATCAAAGGCTTGAGGTGGTTTTCCCGGATTTTCGGCGACACCATCACCACCATGCTTTTGATTTATTCCACATTCTTAGTAATGGCACGGGGACGGGGTCCGCATGCGTTTTTCCCTTCAACGCGAAGTCTTTCTCAAGCCGCTCGCTCAAGTCGTCAACGTCGTTGAGCGCCGCCAGACCCTTCCGGTGTTGGCCAATCTGCTCGTGCAGGTAAAGGACGGCCAGCTGTCGCTGACCGGTACCGACCTGGAAGTGGAGATGGTCTCGCGCGTGCTGGTCGACGATGCGCAGGACGGCGAGACCACGATCCCGGCGCGCAAGCTGTTCGAGATCGTTCGCGCCCTGCCCGACGGCAGCAAGGTCACCGTTTCGCAGACCGCGGAAAAGATCACGGTGCAGGCCGGGCGCTCGCGTTTCACGCTGGCCAGCCTTCCGGCGAATGACTTCCCGTCGATCGACGAAGTCGAAGCCAACGAGCGCGTGCGCGTGCCGGAAGCCGCGCTGAAGGAGCTGATCGAGCGCACCGCATTCGCGATGGCGCAGCAGGATGTGCGGTACTACCTCAACGGCCTGCTCTTCGATCTGCGCGAGTCGAGCCTGCGTTGCGTGGCGACCGATGGCCATCGCCTGGCGATTTGCGAGTCTCCGTTGGAGAACGGCGCCCAGACCAAGCGCCAGATCATCGTGCCCCGCAAGGGCGTGCAGGAATTGCAGCGCCTGCTGGAAGGCGGCGAGCGTGAGCTCGAGCTGGAGATGGGACGCGGCCATCTGCGCGTGAAGCGCGACGATGTGACCTTCACCAGCAAGCTCATCGATGGTCGCTTCCCGGACTATGAGGCCGTGATTCCTATCGGTGCCGACCGCGAAGTGCGCATCGACCGGGAAGTGCTGCGCGCATCGCTGCAGCGTGCGGCGATCCTGTCGAACGAGAAGTATCGCGGAGTGCGCCTGGAAGTGTCGCCGGGCCAGCTCAAGATCAGCGCGCACAACCCCGAGCAGGAAGAAGCGCAGGAAGAGGTGGAAGCCGACACCCGCGTGGACGACCTGGCGGTGGGCTTCAACGTGAACTACCTGCTGGATGCGCTGACGGCGCTGAAGGACGAGCACGTGGTCATCGCGTTGCGCGACGCCAACTCGTCCGCGCTCGTCAGGGAAGCGGCCAATGAGCGCTGCCGGCATGTAGTGATGCCGCTTCGCCTCTGATAGCCGCGTTCCACGTGGAACATCGACGCCCGGCCCTGCGCCGGGCGTTTTATTTGGTCCCTTCGCTAAACTGCATCCAATGCACGTCACCCGACTCGAGCTGCGGCACTTGCGCCGCTTCCAGGAAGTTCGCCTCGATCCCGCACCGGGCCTGAACCTCATCACCGGGGACAACGGTGCGGGCAAGACCAGCGTGCTCGAGGCGCTGCATCTGATGGCCTACGGGAGGAGCTTCCGGGCTCGGGTGCGCGACGGCCTGATTCGAACCGGCGATCCGGCGCTCGAAATCTTCGTGGAATGGCAGGAGCGCGCCGGAGAGGCCTCCGGACGAGTGCGCCGCGCGGGCCTTCGGCACACAGGCCAGGAATGGAGCGGCCGTCTGGACGGCGCGAACGTCGCGCAGTTGGGCGATCTGTGCGCCGCGCTGGCGGTCGTGACCTTCGAACCGGGCAGCCATGCGCTGATCACCGGCGGCGGTGAGTCGCGGCGCCGGTATCTCGATTGGGGCCTGTTCCACGTGGAACATGATTTCCTCCCCATCTGGCGGCGTTACAACCGAGCCTTGAAGCAGCGCAACGCCCTGCTCAAGGCGCGTGCCCGGGACGCACAGCTCGACGCATGGGATCGGGAGTTGGCGGAGGCCGGGGAGCCATTGGGCCGTCATCGCGAGCGCTACCTGGATCTGTTGCAGCCGCGTTTCGAAGCCCTGCTCTCCGAACTTGCGCCTGCGCTGGGGCGCAGCGGGATGGAGTACGCGCCTGGCTGGCGCCGGGAGGAAATGTCGCTGTCCGACGCCCTGCTCCTGGCGCGGGACCGCGACCTCTCGGCCGGATACACCACCGTGGGGCCGCATCGCGCGGACTGGCGCGTGGTGTTCGGCGCGCTGCCGGGCCGGGAGGCCCTGTCGCGTGGGCAGTCCAAGCTGACGGCGCTGGCCACGTTGCTGGCCCAGGCTGAACACCACCGGGCCGCGCAGGGCGAATGGCCCGTGGTCGCCCTCGACGATCTTGCGTCCGAGCTCGATCGCCACCATCAAGGAAGGGTGCTTGCCCGCCTGCAGGCCAGCGGCGCCCAGGTATTCATCACGGGCACAGAGGCCCCTCCGGGGCTGCCGCAGGACGCAGTCGTTCGTAGGTTCCACGTGGAACATGGGGCCCTCGTGGATCCCTGAGCCGACCGCCCAGTCCAGTCGTCGCCGAACCGGGTTCAACCGGTGTCGGGAGTCCGGCTGCTATACTCCCAATCCATATAGCTAAAGTGTTTTGGCGCGCCCGGCCCCGCCGCGGACCGCGTCCACGGAGCCTGTTGCCGCATGACCCACATCGAGCACGATCCCGCGCAAGACCCCGTCGCTTCGACTCCCGCCGTCCCCCAGACCTACGACTCCAGCAGCATCACCGTCCTGCGCGGTCTGGAAGCCGTGCGCAAGCGTCCGGGCATGTACATCGGCGACGTGCACGACGGTACGGGCTTGCACCACATGGTGTTCGAAGTCGTCGACAACTCGATCGACGAGGCCCTCGCCGGCCACGCCGACGAAGTCACCGTGACGCTGCACGACGATGGCTCCTGCTCGGTGGCCGACAACGGTCGCGGTTTTCCCGTCGACGTCCACAAGGAAGAGGGCGTTTCGGCGACCGAGGTGATCCTCACCGTGCTGCACGCCGGCGGCAAGTTCGACGACAACAGCTACAAGGTTTCCGGCGGCCTGCACGGTGTCGGCGTCTCGGTGGTCAATGCCCTGTCGGAGCACCTGTGGATCGACATCTGGCGCGACGGTCACCACCACCAGCAGGAATACGCGCTGGGCGAGCCGCTGTACCCGCTCAAGGAGCTGGAAGCCTCGACCCGTCGCGGCACCACGCTGCGCTTCCTGCCGGCAAGGGAAATCTTCACCGACATCGAGTTCCACTACGACATCCTGGCGCGCCGCCTGCGCGAACTGTCGTTCCTCAACTCGGGCGTCAAGATCACGCTCATCGACGAGCGTGGTGAAGGCAAGCGTGATGTCTTCGAGTACGCCGGTGGTATCCGCTCCTTCGTCGAGCACCTGGCGCAGCTGAAGAACCCGCTGCACCCGAACGTGATCTCGGTGTCGGGCGAAATGAACGGCATCACCGTGGACGTCGCCCTGCAGTGGACCGACGCCTACCAGGAAACGATGTTCTGCTTCACCAACAACATCCCGCAGAAGGATGGCGGCACCCACCTGATCGGCTTCCGTGCCGCGCTCACGCGCACGCTGTCGAACTACATCGAACAGAACGGCATCGCCAAGCAGGCCAAGATTGCCTTCTCGGGCGACGACATGCGCGAAGGCATGATCGCGGTCCTGTCGGTGAAGGTGCCCGATCCCAGCTTCTCCTCGCAAACCAAGGAGAAACTGGTCAGTTCCGAGGTGAGGCCGGTCGTTGAGAGCACGTTCGGTGCACGTTTGGAGGAGTTCCTGCAGGAACACCCCCATGAAGCCCGCGCCATCGCCAGCAAGATCGTCGACGCCGCCCGCGCCCGCGAGGCCGCCCGCAAGGCGCGCGATCTCACGCGCCGCAAGGGTGCGCTCGACATCGCCGGCCTGCCCGGCAAGCTCGCAGACTGCCAGGAGAAGGATCCGGCGCTGTCGGAACTGTTCATCGTCGAGGGCGACTCGGCAGGCGGCTCGGCCAAGCAGGGGCGCAATCGCAAGACGCAGGCGATCCTCCCGCTCAAGGGCAAGATCCTCAACGTCGAGCGCGCGCGTTTCGACCGCATGCTCGGCAGCGCCGAGGTCGGCACGCTCATCACCGCGCTGGGCACCGGCATCGGCAAGGACGAGTACAACCCGGACAAGCTGCGCTACCACCGCATCATCCTGATGACCGACGCGGACGTCGACGGAAGCCACATCCGCACGCTGCTGCTCACGTTCTTCTACCGGCAGATGCCGGAGCTGATCGAGCGCGGTCACGTCTACATCGGCCTGCCGCCGCTGTACAAGATCAAGCAGGGCAAGAACGAGCTCTACCTCAAGGACGACGCGGCGCTGGATGCGTACCTGGCCAACAACGCGGTCGAAGGCGCTTCGCTGGTGCCCGCCGCGAACGAACCTGCGGTCGAAGGCGCGGCGCTGGAAAAGCTGCTGCTGGCCTACGCCGGGGCGCGCGAGGCGATCGCCCGCAATGCACATCGCTACGATCCGAGCGTGATCGAAGCGCTGATCGATTCGATCCCGCTCGATGCCGCCGCGCTGGCCGACCACGCTGCGCTGCGTCGCGAGTTCGACGCGCTCGAGACTCGCCTCAATCGGGGCGGCCTGGGCAGGCCGCGCTACAAGCTCGAACTGCACGAGGGCGCGGGCCAGCCGGCGCTGCTGGTCAAGCGCCTGCACATGGGTGAGGAACTGACCCAGGTGCTGCCGCTGTCGATCTTCGAGGCCGGCGAACTGCGCAGCGTGCGCGAAGCGGCCGCGCAGCTGCACGGGCTGATCCGCGAGGGCGGGCAGATCGTCCGCGGCAATCGCGCCCAGCCCATCGCGAGCTTCGCGCAGGCGCAGGCGTGGTTGCTGGAAGAGGCCAAGAAGGGCCGCCAGATCCAGCGCTTCAAGGGCCTGGGCGAAATGAACCCCGAGCAGCTGTGGGAGACGACGGTGAATCCGGAAACCCGGCGCCTGCTCCAGGTGCGCATCGAGGACGCCGTCGCCGCCGACCAGATCTTCAGCACCCTCATGGGGGACGTCGTGGAGCCGCGTCGCGTGTTCATCGAAGACAACGCGCTCAAGGTCGCCAACCTCGACGTCTGAGCCTCACGAAGCGATTCGGGGCCCATGCGGCCCCGTGACCGTCCCGTGCATCCGTTCAGCCATTGACGAAGTGTTAATCCGGCGAAGGCTACAACCGCCAACAGCCACTTCAGGTGCCCCCGATGAAACGTGAATTGCTCGGCCTTGCCACCGCTGGTCTGGTGGTCGCCTGCGCCACCACGACCTCGCCCACCGGCCGCACCCAGTACATCGGCGCGGTCTCGCAGGACCAGCTCAACCAGCTGGGCGCGCAGGCGTTCGCCGAAGCGAAAGCCAAGCAGAAGCTCAGCACGGACGCACGACAGATCGCCTACGTGCGCTGCGTCGCCGACGCGGTCACCCGCCAGCTCCCGGCCGGATGGCAGAGCCAGTGGGAGGTCGCGGTGTTCGACGACAGCTCGCCCAACGCCTTCGCCCTGCCCGGCGGCAAGATCGGCGTGAACACCGGGATCTTCACGGTGGCCAAGAACCAGGACCAGCTCGCGGCGGTGATCGCGCACGAGATCGGTCACGTCGTCTCCCGCCACCACGACGAGCGGATCACGCGCCAGCAGGGCACGTCCACGCTGCTGGGGATCGGGAGCGCCATCCTCGGCTCGGCCTACGGTTCGGGCGCCGGCAACGCGGCCGGACAACTCGGCGGTGCCGCGGCGCAGACCTTCTACCTGCTCCCCAATTCGCGAACGCAGGAAACCGAGGCCGACGTGGTCGGCCAGCAGCTCGCCGCAAAGGCCGGCTTCGACCCCCGCCAAGCGGTGAACCTGTGGCAGAACATGATCGCCGCGGGCGGCAGCCGTCCGCCGCAATGGCTCTCGACCCACCCGGACCCGCAGTCACGCATCAGCGAGCTCAATGCACGCGCGGGCAGCCTCATGCCCACCTTCGAACAGGCTCGCGCGGCCGGCCATACGCCCAAGTGCGGTTAACGAACCTGCTAATCAGCCACATAACCCCGTATCACAGGGCCGCGAGTTTCTGTTAGCGTGACGCCCCCCTGGCCCCGGTGCCATCGTCCCGCCCGCAAGCTTCCCGGGCGGCAGCAGAACTGAGGTGTTCGATGAACGAGTTCTCTCTCCGCAACCGCAGCGTCCTTGCCGCGGCGATTGGCGCGGTCCTGATGTTCGGTGCGGTCAGCCAGGTCAATGCGCAGTCCGCGCAGGACCGGGCCGAGGAGCGCCGTGCGCGCCACGCGGAAGGCAAGCAGAGCGCCAGCGCCAGCAAGGCCGTTGCCGATGAGTACCCGAACGCCACGCGCAAGGTCGAAGCCAAGGCGTCGTCGAAGGGCGGCCCGAAGCTTCAGAAGATGATGAAGCTGTACGACGACGACAAGAGCGCCGACGCCCGCGCCGCTGCCGACGAGATCATCGCCAACACCGAATTCAACGCCTACGACCGCGCGTTCGCCGCGCAGATCGGGGCGCAGATCGCTTACGACGGCGATGACACCGCTGGCGCAAAGCAATACCTGCAGAAGGCGATCGAGCTCAACGGCCTGGACAACAACGGCCATTACGGCGCGATGTACATGCTGGCCCAGCTGCAACTGCAGGACGAGCAGTACAACGAGTCGCTGAAGACGCTCGACACCTTCTTCAACGAGACCAAGAGCACCAAGCCGGAACAACTGGTGGTCAAGGGCAACGCCCTCTACCGCCTGGAGCGTTACCCGGAGGCCGCGGCGGTCCTGAAGCAGGCCATCGACACCAGCCCGAATCCGAAGCCGGAGTGGCAGCAGTTGCTGATGGCGACCTACGCCGAATCCGGCAACGCCGCCGAAGCGACCAAGATGGCCGAGGCCGTCGCCGCCAAGAATCCGAACGACAAGCGCGCCCAGCTCAATCTCGCCGCTGTCTACCAGCAGGCTGAGATGTACGACAAGTCGGCCGTCGTCCTCGAGAAGCTCCGCGCCAGCGGCCAGTTGACCGAGGACAAGGAGTACCGTCAGCTGTACGCCACCTACCTCAACCTGGACGGCAAGGAGAAGGAGGCGATCTCGGTCATCAACGACGGTCTGCAGAAGGGCGTCCTGAAGCCGGATTACCAGACCTACCTGGCCCAGGCGCAGGCGTATTATTTCTCCGACCAGGCGGGTCCGGCCATCGACGCGTACAAGAAGGCCGCTCCGCTCGCTCCCGATGGCGAGGCGTATCTGAACCTCGCTCGCGTCCTGTGGCAGGAAGACCGCATTCCCGAGGCCAAGGAAGCCGCCAAGCAGGCCGTCGCAAAGGGCATCAAGAAGCCCGACGACGCCAAGAAGATCCTCGCGCTGCCAGGCAAGTAATAGGCAAAGCGAATTCGCTGATTTGCGTGGTTCCACGGACGCAAATTGGTATATGCTAGGAGGTTCCCGCGACTCGAATGGGTCGCGGGGATCGTATCTGTCGGCCCGAGGCGCCTTGGCGTCCGGAATTACCTCCCGAGCTACGGCGCATGACGCAAGACCTAGAACTTCACGCTAGAAATGACGACGACCGCGACGGTCTGAACTGGGCGCGTATCGCCGGTATCACGATCGCGATCGCCTTCCACGTCGCGGCCCTGTTGCTGCTGCTTGCTCCGATGGCGCCTCCGGCCCAGCAGCAGAAGGATGAGGACGTGACGTTCGTCAACCTCATCAAGCCGCCGCCGAGCCCTCCGTCGCCGCCTGCACCGGCTACGACGATCGGTTCGAGCGTCGACCCGTCCTCCAAGCGGCTTAACCCGCCCAAGTACCCGCCGACGGAAGCCCGTCAGGGTGTTGGTGGCACGGTCGTGCTGATCATCACCATCGACGGCCAGGGCAACGTGCTGGACGTCTCGGTCGAGAAGTCGAGCCGCAACCGCAACCTCGACCGTGCTGCAATGGACGCTGCCCGGAAGTGGAAGTTCAACCCGGAAATGCAGAACGGCACCGGTGTCACCAGCCGCGTCCGCGTCCCGGTCGATTTCGTCCCGCCGACCTGATCGGGGTCACGGGACACGTAGCAAGCAATCCGTAACAAACTCCTTTTCCACGACATTTCAAAGGTAAGCGTCATGCTGCAGGAAACCACCACCGCTGCGACTGCCGGAGGCTCCAACGCCCAGGCACTTCAGCAGATGAGCTTCGCGCATCTGCTGCAGAACTTCGACTTCGTCGGCTGGGTCGTCTTCATCACTCTGGCGATCATGTCGGTCCTGTCGATCTACTGGATCGTGGTGAACTTCGTGAAGAACCTGCGCCTGCGCGCCAGTTCTGACCGCGTTGTCAGCACCTTCTGGGAAACGCCGAACGCGCAGGACGCGATCCGCTTCATGGAAGAGCAGGGCCGCTTCGAGCCGTTCTCGAAGATCGCCCTCGACGCAGCCCAGGCGGCTGCCCACCACCAGCGTCACGAAGGTTCGCGTCTCGTCGAGTCGCTGAACCGTTCGGAGTTCGTCGACCGCGCGCTGCGCCAGGGCGTGACCCGCGAGAGCTCGAAGCTGGAAGCCGGCCTGACCGTGCTCGCCACCGTCGGTTCGACCGCTCCGTTCGTCGGTCTGCTCGGCACCGTGTGGGGTATCTACCACGCACTGATCCGCATCAGCGCGACCGGCCAGGCCTCGATCGACGCCGTTGCAGGTCCCGTGGGTGAAGCGCTGATCATGACCGCCATCGGTCTGTTCGTCGCGATCCCGGCGGTGCTGGCGTACAACTTCTTCACCCGCCTCAACCGCGTCACGAACAACAAGTTCGATACCTTCGCGCACGACCTGCACGACTTCTTCGCCACCGGCTCGCGCGTCGGCGAAGTGGGCGCGAAGCGCTAAGAACTCGTTCTAACGACACCCTCTTGTAGCAGGTTGGAGTTTCGTAATGGCCTTCAGTACTGGCGATAGCGGCGGCCCGATGGCCGAGATCAACGTCACGCCCCTCGTGGACGTGATGCTCGTGCTGCTCATCATCTTCATGATCACCGCGCCTCTGATGTCGCATAAGGTCAAGATCGATCTTCCAGAGGCCAATCTGGACCAGCGTGACAATACGGCTCCGCCGGTTCCGCCGATCAACATCTCGGTGGAAGACAACGGCAACCTGTATTGGAACGATGAGCCGGTCACCAAGGACCTGCTTGAGAGCCGTCTGTCGATCGAAGCGCAGAAGACCCCGCAGCCGGCCATCAACGTCCGCGGCGATAAGACGACCAAGTACCGCATCGTTTCCGATGTGGTGAAAATTGCGCAGGCCCAGGGCATGCGCAAGGTCGGTTTCATGGCGCTCAAAGAACCTCGCTGATCCGGAGATCCAGATATGGCATTTGCTTCGAAATCCGGTGGCGGTCCGATGGCGGACATGAACGTCACGCCCCTTGTGGACGTGATGCTGGTCCTGCTGATCATCTTCATGGTGACGGCGCCTCCTCTGACGTACCCGATCGACGTCAACCTTCCGCAGAAGTCGTTGAACCCACCGCCGCAGACGCGAGAGCCGCCGCCGCCGATCAGGCTGCGAATCGACGCGTCCGGCCAGGTGTTTTGGAATGATGCGCCTCAGCCGCTTACGGCGATCCAGAACATGATGGAAGTCGAAGTCCAGCGTGACCCGACCAACCAGCCCATGCTCGAGATCGACACCAGCCCGGACGCCGATTACGGCATCCTGGCCAAGGTGCTGGCGCATGCGAAGAATGCCGATATGGAAAAGATCGGCTTTGTTCAGAACGATTGATTGACGCTTACCTGTCGTGAAAACGCCGCCTCCGGGCGGCGTTTTCTTTTTGGCCTCTTGCGGATCGCCGCGCCCCGGGTTTAGCGTGGAACCGGGCATGGGGCCCGATGGGGGTAGCGCGATGGCTTCTTCCGTTTTCCGCGATTCCGACCGTTCCCGCCGCGACCATGCCGAGGTCGCCCAGATCAACATCACGCCGCTGGTCGATGTCCTGCTGGTGCTGCTGGTCATTTTCATGGTGGCTGCGCCTGCCATGACCGGACGCATCGATCTCCGATTGCCCCAGAGTCGTGACCGCTCCGAGCCCATCACCCCGCCGCAGCGGGTGCTGCTGCAGGTCGATGGCAACGGCCGCTTCCGCCTCGATGGCGTCGCATTGGATCGCGCCAACCTGCCGCAGGCTCTGGGCGAACTGGCCCAGCATGACCCGCGCACCATCGTCGAGATCAGCGCGAATGGCGACGCGGAGTATCAGGATTTCGCCTGGACGTTGGCCGAAGCCAAGCGCAACGGCGTCCGCGAGATCGCCTGGCAATAGCCGCCCCGAACGGCGCCCGCCGTCAACGGCGGCGGGTGTCTTCCAGGATTCCCAGATACGAACGCACCGTCGCGTCGAGGCCCTGGTAGAGGGCTTCGCCGATCAGGGCGTGGCCGATCGATACTTCCAGTACGCCGGGCACCGCGTTGAGGAAGGCACCGAGGTTTTCCTGGCTCAGGTCATGGCCCGCGTTGACGCCCAGGCCAGCCTCCTGCGCACGCCGAGCCGCCTGCGCGAACCACGCCGCCATCGCTTCGCCGTGGCCTTTTGCAAACGCGTCCGCCCAGGGGCCGGTGTAGAGCTCTACCCGATCGGCGCCCACCGTTGCCGCCTGCGCAATGCCGTCGCGCCCGGCCTGCGTGTGCGCATCGGCGAAGAGGCTCACGCGACAGTCCAGCGCTTTGAGCGATGCGACGAGCGGGCGTAGCGCTTCCGCGTCGCGCACGAAATCGAAGCCATGGTCGGACGTAAGCTGCGCGTCGCCGTCGGGCACCAGCGTCGCCTGTGCGGGGCGAACGGCTTCGCACAGGGCCAGGAATCCCGGATAACCCCCACGCGGCGGCGCGAACGGATTTCCCTCCAGGTTGAACTCGACGCCGCGTTCGCGCGTGAGGTCCGCGAGCGCGTAAACGTCTTCGGCGCGGATGTGCCGCGCGTCGGGGCGCGGATGCACGGTGATGCCGTGCGCGCCGGCGTCGAGACAGGCGCGCGCGGCCCGCACCACGTCCGGTTCGTTGCCGCCGCGCGAATTACGCAGCACCGCGATCTTGTTTACGTTGACGCTCAGTACGGTCATCGGGCGACGCCCTCGGCGGGCATCGCCCTGCACGGCTGGATCAATGGCACGGTTCGGAATTCTGCTGGTAGATGACCGGCTCCCAGTAGGAGCCGTCGGTGATGTAGTTGCGTCGCGCCGGGACGAGCCGCGCCGCCAAAAGATAGGTCGTCCCGGGCTGCACGTCGACGACCAGATCCTTGTAAGGATCCGATCGCATGTCGCGCTGCCGGAGCTGGACGTCGTTGAACTGCTCGCTGTCGATCAGCTCGGCCACCTGCAGCACGCGCTTGCCCGGCTTGACCCGGAAACTCTTCGCTCCGGTCGGGCCGGCGAGCTCGCCGTCGATGTTCAACAGCTTGGCTCGATAAAGATCCTGGCTGCGCGGCGCCACATCGAAGACGCTGATGCGACCGCAGTCGGAGGTCGTGTCGCCCGCGGCGGGCGCGGTGGCCTGGTCGGGCCCGGCGGCGCAGGCACCAGCGACGAAGCACAGCGAGAGTAGCGGGATGCCGAACGCGTTCATGGCGATCTCCTGGAAACCGGTGCGGCCGGTGCGCCCGCAGGCGACAGGAAGCGCGGATCGGCCCGGGATGGCGGGCACCGGCGGGCCGATACTAGCGCAGCGCCCGTGAGGACGCGGCCGCAAGAATCAGACGCTGGACGAGGACGGCGGCGGCGTGTTCGCGGCGGCGCGACGGGCCTCGGCCTGTTCGCGCAGACGTCGCAGTTCGACCGGATCGAGGATCAACGCCGAGTCGCGCGTCTGGCTGTCCACCCGCGAGGCGAGCAGCTTCAGCACCCAGGCAAGGAGGAATCCCAAGGCCGCCAGGAGGCACACGGCCAGCACGGCCACCGACGTCGTCTTGAACGAAATCGCCAGCGCGATCAGGGCCAGCAGCAAATACAGCCAGTGCATGGGGGCTCTCCGTGGATTGACAGCGGCCGCAGTGTAGCGCGCGTCCGAGGGCCTGAAGGGCCGATCGCCGGGCACCCACAACCGCCCGTCAGCCGAAGCGCGGCACGGATCACAACAGCGGCGAGACCAGGCGCGCGAGCGCCTCTGGCACGCGCGTGCTCCACAGCGGTTGCGAGCGATCCGTTCGCACTCGGGGCGCCTGGTTGCACTCGCCCTGGATCAGCGTCGCCAACTGGCCGGCGAGGGTGTGGTCGCGGAACATCACCGACACCTCGAAGTTCAGGCGGAAGCTTCGGTGATCGAAGTTCGCGCTGCCGATGATCGCCAGCTCGTCGTCGCACAGCAGGGCCTTGCTGTGAAGCATGCGCGGGCCGTACTCGTGGACCTTCACTCCGGCCTCCAGCAACTCGTCGAAGTAGGACCGCGCAGCCAGCGTCACCAGTCGGCTGTCGCACACTCGCGGTACCAACAGGCGCACGTCCAGGCCGCCGAGCGCCGCCGAGGTCAACGCCATGCGCGCCGCCTCGCCGGGCACGAAGTACGGCGTCACCAGCCACACGCGCCGTTGCGCCGAATGGATCGCCGCCACGTGCACGCGATGGATCGCCTCCCAGGACGAATCCGGCCCGGACACCACCACCTGCGCGGAGATCGAACCGCGCTGCGGCGGTGGATGGTGCAGGCGCAGCGGCGGCTGGCCCGTCGCGTACGCCCAGTCCTCGGCGAAGACCAGTTGCAACTCGCGCACGACGTCGCCTTCCAGACGCACGTGCAGGTCGCGATACGCGTCCTGGCGCAGGCGCTCATCCTCTTCGTCAGTGATGTTGATGCCGCCGGTGAAGCCGATCTCGCCATCGATGACCACGATCTTTCGGTGCGTGCGCAGGTTCAACCATGGCCGCTTCCAGAACCATTGCAGCTTCATCGGATGGAACCACGCGACCTCCGCGCCCGCCTCCACCAGCGGCTGAAGGAACTTGCGCTTCGTGCGCCCAGAGCCGACCGCATCGAGCAACAACCGCACCCGCACGCCCGCCCGTGCGCGCTCGACCAGCGCATCGCGCAGCGCCGTGCCCGTGCGGTCGGGCAGATAGATGTAGTACTCCAGGTGGACGTGGTCGCGGGCCTTGGCGATGGCTTCGAGCAGCGCGATGTACTTCGCCGAGCCATCCACCAGCAGATCCACGCGGGTCGCCGTGATGGGCGGCAGCCCGGTGGTCGATTGCGCCAGCCGCGCCAGTTCGATGGCGTCGGGTGTGGGCACCAGGCCTTCCGGCGGCGGCGGCAGGTTGGCGCGCGCGCGCACACGGCGCAGACGCTGGCGGCGGATTCGCTGCGGGCCGAAGAAGAAATAGATGACGAAACCGATGTATGGCAGCGCCGCCAGGCTGATCAGCCAGCTCAGCGTCGCCACCGGCTCGCGCTTCTGCAGCACGATCCACAGGCCCAGCCAGACCAGGTAGGTCAGCCAGCCGAGGGTGAGGTAAAGGCCGAGGTGGGGAATCGAAGTGAACGCGCTCCATGCGCTGCGCAGGATCTCAAGCATACCGGGCGGGTCTCCTGCTGCATTCAGCGTGGCGCGCCGGGCATTGGCGCGGCGGCGTCGATGCGCGCCTGTCCCGTCTCACGGGCTGCGACGCGGCGCGGGTAGGCTAAAGCCGATGGACGACGCCCGCAAAGCCCAGGCCCCGATCAAAGGTCGCGGCGCCGCCTCCCACGTGGACGGCCGCTACGCGGTGACGGTCGCACGCGCGGAGGACGATGGCTGGGGTTCGGTCTACGAGGACCTGTCCGAAGCACCCAGCCCGCAGACCCGCGTCACCGAGGAACGCGCACGCAGCATCGTCAGCCGCAACGATTCGCCGGACGTCGGCCACAGCGCATCGGTCAACCCGTATCGCGGCTGCGAACACGGCTGCGTCTACTGCTTCGCCCGGCCCTCGCATGCCTACCTCGACCTCTCGCCGGGGCTGGATTTCGAAACCCGCCTGTTCGCCAAGACCAACGCCGCCGACCAGCTGCAGGTCGAACTCGCGCGACCTTCCTACCGATGCGTGCCGCTGGCGCTTGGGATCAACACCGACTCCTACCAGCCCATCGAACGCCGCTATCGCGTCACCCGTTCGGTGATCGAAGTCCTCAGCGCCTGCTCGCACCCCTTCAGCGTGATCACCAAGAACGCCGGCGTGCTGCGCGACCTGGACCTGATCGTGCCGATGGCCAAACGCGGCCTGGTCAGCATCGCCTTTTCGGTCACCTCGCTCGACAACCGCCTCTCGGCGCGCATGGAACCGCGCGCCTCCGCGCCGCATTCGCGGCTGAAGGCGATCAGGACGCTTGCCGACGCCGGCGTGCCCGTCGGCGTGATGGTCGCGCCCGTGATCCCGATGATCAACGATCGCGAGATCGAACACATTCTGGAAGCCTGCCGCGACCACGGTGCGACGTCGGCGGGATACGTGCTGCTGCGCCTGCCGCACGAGCTCAAGCAGGTCTGGCGCGAGTGGCTGCAGTTGCACTACCCCGACCGCGCCGAGCACGTGATGAGCCTGATCCAGCAAATGCGCGACGGCAAGGATTACGACAGCAACTTCGGCACGCGCATGCGCGGCGAAGGACCGTTCGCGCAGCTCATCGCGCAGCGTTTCCGGAAGGCGCACAAGCGCCTGGGGTTCAGCGCGATGCCCGGGCTCGACACGAGCCAGTTCGTGCCACCGCGAAAGCCTTCGCCGCAAGGCGAACTGTTCTGATCGATACAGGATCGCTCGTCCGAACCGTGACACGTGCAACGCCACGCGTTACGTGACGGCAGCCACACCGCGCATTCTGCATCGCCGCCACCTCGCCCCGCGCAAGGTCACCGTGCACCACACCGTCACGACGAGCTTGGCTACACTACGGCCGCGCAAAGGCTTGAGTCACTTCATCGATGAGCGACCACCATCAGGACACGGGCATCGACCGCTTCCGTCTTGCGATGGATGCGTCCGGCGTCGGCATGGCGATCGTCGACCTGCAGGGCCGTTGGCTTGAGGTCAATCCGGCTTTCGAACGCATGTTCGGATACAGCTCGAAGGAAGTGGTCGGCACGCCCGCCGCCTCGTTGACCCACCCCGACGACATCGCGATGAGCCTGAGCTACCTGCGCGGCCTGGTGGACGGCAGTATCCCCGTGCTCGATGCGCAGAAGCGATACATGCACCGCAACGGCGACACCGTCTGGGCGCACGTCAACGTGTCGGTGATGCGCGACGAAGGTGCACGGCCGCTGTTCCTGCTGGTGCAACTGCGCGACATCAGCGAGCAGCACGCCGCGGAGCGGGCGCTGCAGTCGCGCGCCGATGCGGAATATGCCGGTCGTTACGCCGCCAACCACCAGTTGCAACTGTTCGCCGACGCGGTCGCACACGACTTGCGCGCGCCGCTACGCTCGATCGAGAGCTTCTCCGCCCTGCTGGCCGACCGCGCCGCCGATCGTCTTGACGACACGGATCGCGACTACCTCTCGCGCATTCGCGCGGCGGCCTCGCGCATGAGCGGCCTGCTCAGCGCGCTCAACGAGCTGTCCTACGTCACGCGTACGGATCTGAAGGCCGCCGACGTGGACCTGAGCCTGCTCGCCGACTGGGTCGGCGCCGAGCTGCGCGACGCCGAGCCCCAACGCCGCGCGGAGATAGACGTACAGCCCAGCCTGCACGCCTGGGGCGACGAGCGCCTGCTCAAGCTGCTGCTGACGCAGTTGATGGGGAACGCCTGGAAGTTCTCGCGCGAACGCGAACCCATCCGCATTCACGTCACCGGCCGCAGCGAGGGTGATACCGTGCGCGTCGAGATCCGTGACGAAGGCATCGGTTTCGACATGCGTTACGCGCACAAGCTGTTCGAGCCATTCCAACGACTGCACGGACCCGACCAAGGGGGTGGTCACGGTCTGGGCCTGGCGATCGTTCGACGCATCGCCGAACGCCATCACGGCAGAGTCCGCGCCGATTCCGCTCCGGAATCGGGTGCGACATTTACCCTCGAACTGCCGGCCCTGGCGGCGGAGGAGCGTGCCTGATGCACAAGGAAATCCTGCTGGTCGAGGACAACCCGGACGATGTCGAGCTCACGCGCATCGCCTTCGACGAGGCGAAGATCGCCAATCGGCTGGTCATCGTGAACGACGGCGCCGAAGCGCTCGACTACCTGTTCGCGCGCGGAAAGTATTCCGACCGCGATCCGGAAGATCTGCCCTCGATCATGCTGCTGGACCTCAACCTGCCCAAGGTGGACGGCCGCGAAGTGCTGCAGGCCGTGCGTGCCAACGAAGCCACGCGGACATTGCCCGTGGTCGTCCTCACCACCAGCGCCGAGCCCTTCGACGTCGAGGCGAGCTACGCGCTGGGCGTGAACAGCTACATCCAGAAGCCGGTGGATTTCGAGCAGTTCGTGTGGGCGGTGAAGCAGGTCGGCCTCTACTGGCTCGTGTTGAACCATCCGCGTCACGTCTGAGGACGGCCGCCAGCCGGCAAGGATCGCGCGGCCTGGCGAAGGCTTCGCCTAGCCCGTGCCGAACAATCGCTCCGCACGCTGGAACAGGATCCAGCTCGTCGCGATGAACTTGTCGGCGCCCTGTGGTCGATTGCCGCGGTGCGTATGGGTGAACGCCGCCGGCGCGATCAGCAGGGAACCTGCGCGCGGCGCGATCTTGCGCCGCTGGTAGAGAAACTCCGTCTCGCCCGCTTCGAAGCCGTCGTTGAGGTAGATCGTCCACAGCAGGTGGCGGTGCAGGGTTTCGGCGTTGGCATCGCGCGGGTACAGCTCGCAGTGCCAGTACGGATACCCGCCGCGATTGGCCGTGTACCGCTGCAGGTTGATCGACCCTGGCCGCAGCACCGTCTGCACGACGGGCGTGAGCGCGTCGTCGTCCATCGCGGCGAGCCGTTCGGCGGTCAGGCGATGTCGGGCGTCGCCCTCCCCCGGTACCTCGAGCATGACCGGAGCGATGAGTGTGTGCGGGTAGCGACGCAGGTACGCGACCAGACCCTTGAACACCACGCGATGGAGCAGGTCGACCTCTTCGCGCCACTCGTCGCGGCCGGTGATGGTGAGATCGCGACTGTCCTTCAGTTCCGGAAGCACGCCGCCGCCGATGCGGCCCGGCACCGTGTCGCCGCTTGCGGAAAAGCGCTCGACCAGTCGCGCGCATTGCCCGCGATCGAGCGCGTCGTCGAAGACTTCGATGAAATCCGCCGCAGCGGCGTCAGCGTCCTGGCGGTGCATGCGCGAAACGATAAGCGGCGATGAGCCATCCTCGCACGACCCGCGTGCGAAGCAAATGCACCGGTATCCCGTTACGCGACGTGGATGGTGCCCGGCGCTACCGGCTCGTGCGCGCGCAAGCCGTGGCGCAGCATCAGGCGGTACAGGGTCACGCGCGATACACCCAGCTCGCGCGCCACGTCCACCAGGCGCCCGCGGTTGCGATGCAGCGAACGTTCGATGGCCGCGCGGGTGGCGGAGTCGCGCACCTCGTCCAGCGTTGGCGGCGGCGTGGTCAGCGAGCTTTCGATGTGCAGATCGGCGGCGGTGATGAGGCGGCCTTCGGCCATCACCACCGCCTGGCGCACGCGGTTGATCAACTCGCGCACGTTGCCCGGCCAGGTGTGCGTATGCAGCGCCTGTCGCGCGCACGGCGCGAAGCCCTTGAGCGTGCGATGGCCTTCCTGCGAATAGCGCTGGAGCGAGTACTCGGCCAGGCGGTCGATGTCGCTGCCGCGTTCGCGCAGCGGCGGCTGTTGCAGGCGCAACACGCACAAGCGGTGGTAGAGGTCGGCGCGGAAGCGTCCTTCGGCCACGGCGCGGTCGAGGTCGTGATGCGTGGCGGAAATGATGCGCACGTCGATCGAAATCTGCTCGTGCCCGCCGAGGCGTTCGATGCTTCCCTGCTGCAGGAAGCGCAGCAGCGAGGCTTGGCTCTCCAATGGCAGGTCGCCGATCTCGTCGAGCAGCAGCGTGCCGCCATTGGCCATCTCGATCCGTCCGAGCTTGCGTTGCTGCGCGCCCGTAAACGCACCGCGCTCGTAGCCGAACAGTTCGGACTGGATCAGGGTGTGCGGGATCGCGCCGCAGTTGATCGCCACGAATGGATGCGCATGCCGGCGTGAATGCCGGTGCACCGCCATCGCCGCCAGTTCCTTGCCGGTACCGGTTTCGCCCGCGATGAACACCGGCGCTTCCGTCAGCGCCGCCTTGCGCAGCGTGCGGCACAGGGTGCGCATCGCCGGGCTCTCGCCGATCATGCCGTCGAAGCCGGCCTCGCTGGTCGTTTCGCCGCGCTCGCAGGCGAGGGTGGCCATGCCGTGCGCATGACCGATCACCGTGTTGAGCACGGACTCCGGACACGGCAGCGTCAGGTAGTCGTAGCAATAGTCGCGGATGAGGTCGCGCACCGGCGATTCGTCGAGCTGGCGCGCGTCGATGCCCGCCACCCAGCCGACGTTTCCGGCCGACAGCGCCGTGCCGAACTCGGCCAGGTCCTGTTGCGTGAACCCTTCGCGCAAGTCCAGCAATGCCGCGTGCGGTTTGCGCGCGTCGCCGTGCAGGATGCGCAGAACGCTGCGCGCATCGGGCGCGCGACGCAGGTTCCAGCCCATTTGCTGCAGGCCGCCCAGCGCCAGCACGCGGCCGGCGCCACCGCGGGTCACGTAAATCAGTTCGCGGCTGTCGGGTTGAGCCGCTTCGGATTCCAGCATTCCGTCCATCGGCATGTCATGCCTGGCGTAGGTTCGGGGGCAACCGATGCTGCCACTGCGGCAAGTTACGCAGTGTATTCAACGGACCGTTCGACGATGAGCGGTCATAAACGACGCGTCGTGAAGCTGAATCGGCTTTCGGGCACGCGACATGAAGCGCGCCAATGCGATTCACGTTCGTGAGTGGCGCACGCTAACGTGCGCCACTCATTCAAACGCAATGCGATGCGCCTACGCGGACGCGTCGTGCTCGGCGTGATAACGCTCGGCCGCTTCGACTTCACTGCGCGAACCCAGGAAAACCGGCACGCGCTGGTGCAATCCGGTCGGCTGCACTTCGAGCATGCGCTGGCGGCCCGTGCTGGCTGCGCCGCCGGCCTGTTCGACCAGCAGCGACATAGGATTGGCCTCGTACATCAGTCGCAGCTTGCCGCCCTTCGCCGCGCATTTGCTGTCGAGCGGATAGCTGAAGATGCCGCCGCGCGTGAGGATGCGATGCACGTCGGCGACCATCGAAGCGACCCAGCGCATGTTGAAGTCCTTGCCGCGCGGGCCCTGGCTGCCTGCAAGCAGGTCGCCGACATAAGCCTGCATCGGCGCTTCCCAGAAGCGCTGGTTCGACATGTTGACCGCGAATTCCTTCGTCTCGGCCGGGATCCGCATGCCGCGCGTGGTCATCACGAAGCTGCCGATCTCGCGATCCAGCGTGAACGCATGCGTGCCGTTGCCGACGGTGAGCACCAGCATCGTGCTCGGGCCATAGGTGCAATAGCCCGCCGCGACCTGGGCGGTGCCCGGCTGCAGGAAGTGCTCGTCCTGCGCGTGCGTGCCGCCGTCGGGCGCGCGCAGCACGGAGAAGATGGTGCCGACGGAGATGTTCACGTCGATGTTCGAGCTGCCGTCGAGGGGATCGAACAGCAGCAGGTAGTTGCCGCGCGGGTACGCGTCGGGAATCGGCTGCGAGGTGTCCATCTCCTCCGACGCCAGGCCGGCGAGGTGGCCGCCCCAGGCATTGGCTTCCAGCAGGATCTCGTTGGACAGCACGTCCAGCTTCTTCTGAGCTTCGCCCTGGATGTTGATCGAGGCTTCGTCGCCGGTGCCCGCGTCGCCGAGCACGCCGCCGAGCGCGCCCTTGCCGACGGCGATGGAGATGGTCTTGCACGCGCGCGCCACGACTTCGATCAGCAGGCGCAGGTCGGCGTTGATGCGACCGGCGCGCTGCTCCTCGATGAGGTAGCGGGTGAGGGAAATCGACTGCGACCCGGCAGTGATCGGCATGTTGGTCATGGGCGGCGGCACGGTGTTGAACGGGGCCGCCATTGTCGCCGATGACTACTTTGCTGGCAGCCACCACGCGCGTTCGGCCGGTGGATTGCGAATGTCCACCGCCTCACCGAATCCGGGCGTTGTCAGCGTCACGCCGCGCTGTCGCGCGTTCTCGCTCACGCGTGTAAACGGTTCCTGCCAACCATGCAGGGCCAGGTCGAAGGTGCCGTTGTGCATGGGGAGCAGGCGCTGCCCGCGCAGGTCCAGGTGCGCCTGCACCGTTTCCTCCGGCTGCATGTGCACGCCGCTCCACATCGCGTCGTAGGCGCCGCATTCGATCAGGGTGAGGTCGAACGGCCCCAGTCGCTCGCCGATCGTCCGGAAGCCGTCGAAATAACCGCTGTCGCCGCTGAAGAACATGCGCAGGCCGTCGGCCTGGACCACCCACGAAGCCCACAGCGTCGGATTCTTCGAGAACAATCCGCGGCCGGAGAAGTGCTGCGCGGGCGTGGCGACCAGGCGTACTGCGCCGATGCGCGTCTCCTGCCACCAGTCCAGCTGCTGCACCTTGGCCGCATCCACGCCCCATTCCACGAGCAGGTCGCCCACGCCAAGCGGGGTGATGAAGTGCCGCGTCTTCGCGGCCAATGCGAGTACGGCCGCGCGGTCGAGGTGGTCGTAGTGGTCGTGCGAGAGGATCACGCCCTCGATCGGCGGCAGCTGTTCCAGCGAAATCGGCGGCGCGTGGAAGCGTCGCGGCCCGGCCCACTGCACGGGAGACGCGCGTTCGGCGAACACCGGGTCGGTCAACCAGAAGCCGCCGGAGAGCTTGAGCAGCATCGTCGAATGGCCGAGCCGGAACAGTGAGCCGTCGGGAGCGGCCAGCAGCTGCGCGCGTGTCAACGGATGCACCGGCGGTGGCGACTCGGGCCGCGCGTCTTCGGGCTTGTCGAACATGAAACGCCACAGCATTCGCGGCATCTGGCCCAGACCCGCCTGTCGGGGCGCGACCGGATTGTGGAAGCCGCCGTCGCGGAACTGAGGCGAGGTGGCGTATGGCGATGTCGTGGAACAGGAGGCGAGCAATCCGGTGGTCATCAGCGCAATCAGCAGGGGAAGGCGCGGCACGGCGCGCGATCAGGCAAAGGAGAGGACGTGGCGCACACCGTCCTGGCGCACGTCGAACGCATCGAAGCGCGAACCGCCGTCGCGTGGGCCGTGCCATTGCAACTGCACGCAACCCAGGCGACGCGCCATCGCGCGGACCTGGTCGAACAGCGCGCCGCCGGCGTCGTGCGCCCATTCGTCACGCGCATGCAGCACGTCGAGATGGAGGCAGTAGCCACGCGCGCGCAGCGAGAAGCCGACGGTCGCCACGGCGTGGCCAACGGCTTCATCGCCGACGAACGCCAGCCACGCCCACGCGCGCACCGGTGCTTCGAACAGCGCTTCGTTGAACTCAAGCAGGTCCGTCCACGCCGTCGCGACGTCCCCTGAGGCGCGTGCATGTGCCTGCGCCAGGCGCAGCAGCGTCTGCGCATCCTCCGGCCCGACCGGGCGCACCGAGACGGGCGAGACGGCCGGCGCGGGCATGCGGAACAGCAGGGACGTGGCGGTCATGAAATCACCGGAAGGGGAAGCGACCGGGGCCGCATCGCGCTCCGGGGTTGCCGGTACGATGCGGAGCACGGCGCATGGGAGGCACAGACTGCGCGCCGGCCTTTAAGAACTTTTTAAACGCGCCCGGCGACACTGGCCCTCTGCACGACCGACGGAACCCCGATGAACCTGCTGCTGGTGGAAGACGACACGATGCTCGCCGAGGCGCTGTGCGCCGGCTTGCGCGCGCACGGCTTCCGCGTGGACACCGCCGGCGATGCGGCGCTGGCGCGCACCGCGCTGGTCGATCACGACTACGACGCCGTCCTGCTCGACCTCGGCCTGCCCGGCAGTTCCGGCCTGAGCGTGCTGTCCTACCTGCGCGGGCGCTACGACGCCACTCCGGTCATCATCCTCACCGCGCGCGACAAGCTCAGCGACCGCATCGCCGGCCTCGACGCCGGCGCCGACGACTACATCGTCAAGCCGTTCCAGCCGGACGAACTGTTCGCCCGTCTGCGCGCGGTGATGCGCCGCACCCATGGTCGCGTGTCGCCGGTGCTGAGCTTCAACGGTGTCGTGCTCGACCCCGCGCGGCGCGAAGTCACGCGCGACGGCACGGCCGTGGCGTTGAGCGCGCACGAATTCCGCACGCTGCTGTTGCTGATGGAACGCCAGGGCCGCGTGGTCACGCGCGAGCAGCTGGAAGAAGCGGTGTACGGCAGCTCGGGCACCATCGAGAGCAACACCATCGCCGTCTATGTGCACCAGCTGCGGCGCAAGCTCGGCGAACAGCTCATCGTCACCGTGCACGGCCAGGGCTATCGCATCAACAGCGGGGCATCGTCGTGAAGACGCGCTCACTGCGCTGGCGACTGACCTGGGTGTCGGTGAAGTGCGTGCTGGTCGCGTGGCTGGTCTGGCTGGGCTGCCAGGCATGGCAGCTGTCGCGCGCGCACTATGGATTCTGGGACGAGTCCCAGCGTGAGGTCGCCTCGCAGATCCTGGAATCGATGCCCGACGGCTTGGATCGCCTTGCTGCGCGCGAACGGCCCGCGCTGCCCGCAGGTCAGCGCGACCACAAGATGAGCTGGCAGGTCTGGGTGAAGGGCAAGAACGTCGTCTATTCGATCGCCGCACCGGACGAGCCGCTCAAGCCCGATTTCCGCGACGGCTTCGCGCGCCGCAAGATCGCCGGCGAGGTCTGGCACGTGTACAGCCTCACCGATGCACGCCGTGGCCTCACCGTGCAGGTGGGGCGTTCGAAGGAAATGATCGCCAACGAAGTGGCGCGCTGGATCGGCCTGAGTCTGCTGGCGGCCGGGCTCATTTTCGTGCTCTTCGTGTTGACGGTATGGGTGGTGATCGGGCGTTCGCTGCGCCCGGTCGCGGCCTTGCGCGATTCGTTGCGCGCGCGGCCGCCGCTGGACCTCACACCGCTGCAGGCACCGGGCATCCCGACCGAATTCAGCCCGCTGGTCGACGCCTTCAACGATCAGCTCACGCGCGTGGACCAGGCCGTGCAGAACGAGCGCCGCTTCATCGCCGACGCCGCGCACGAGCTGCGCACGCCCCTGGCGGTGCTGAGCGCGCATGCCGACCTCGCCCGCCGCGCTGCGACGGAGGAAGAGCGCGACACCGCGCTGCGCCGGCTGAGCGCAGGCGTGGCACGTGCGGCACGATTGTCCGAACAGCTGCTCGACCTGGCCCGGATCGATGCCGAGACCGCCACGCCCGCGCTCGCGTCGCTGGACCTGGCGCCATTGCTGGTGCTGGTCGTGCGGGACTTCGAAACGCTGGCACGTGAGCGCCAACAGCGCATCAGCCTGCGCACCGAGGACGGACGCATCCGCGGCGACGTGGATCAACTCGGCATCCTGATCCGCAACCTGATCGACAACGCGGTGCGCTACGCAGGCGAAGGCGGTCACATAGAAGTGATCTGCCGACGCGACGTCCGCGACGGCGTCGGCGGCATCGCCCTGTGCGTGGCCGACGACGGACCGGGCGTGGCCATGAGCGAGCGCGAGAGCATCTTCCATCGCTTCTACCGCGCCAACGGCGGCTCGAACGGTCCGTTGAGGAGCAGCGGCAGCGGCATCGGCCTGTCCCTGGTCGCGCGCATCGCACGGACCCATCATGCGACGATCCATGTCGAGGACGGCCTCGACGGCAAGGGCCTGGCGGTCACGGTGTTCTTCCCCGCGGCCTGAGCGCCCCGTCCATCGAGCATCGCTGCTGACAGGACCCTGTCAGCAGCGCCCGGCCATCCTGCTCAGCGTGCACTCGGCACGCCTGTACGGAACTGGCCATGCGCAACGCCCTCGATGCCGTCCTCGAACCCGCCTGGCGCCGTCAGCGGCGGTTGTTCCTGCAACTGGCCGCGATGGCGCAGACGGCATGGCTCGCGCCGCTTCGCGCCACCGCGCGCACCCTCCGATCCACCGGAAAACCACCCGAGATGAATACCCCTGCCGCGCATGACGGCCGCCACGACTTCGATTTCCTGCATGGTCGCTGGAGCATTCGCAACGAACGCCTGACGCAGCGCCTGGTCGGCTCCAGCGACTGGGAGATCTTCCATGCCACGCAGTTGTGCCAGCCGCTGCTCGGCGGCATGGGCAACGTGGACGATTTCGTCAGCGACTGGACGCGTCCCGGCAGCGACGAGCGCTTCATCGGCATGACGTTGCGATTGTTCGGCACGGAAACGCGCCAGTGGAACATCTACTGGGCCGGCAACCACGACGGTGCGCTCGATCCGCCGATGACCGGCGCGTTCGAAGACGCGCCCGACGGCACGCGCGTGGGTACCTTCTTCGGCGTCGACCAGCACGAGGGGCGTCCGGTACGCGTGCGCTTCGTCTGGAACCAGGCCAGTGCCAACACCGCGCACTGGCAGCAGGCGTTGTCGGTCGATGACGGCGCGACGTGGGAAACCAACTGGCACATGTGGTTCCGGCGCACCGCCGAGGACGGCCGGCCCCTGCATGAGGACGGCGTGATCGAAATGCGCCAGTACGACATGCAGCCCGCGCGACGCGATGAACTGATCGAGCTGTTCGAGCGCGAGTTCATCGAACCGCAGGAATCCGTGGGCATGCACGTGATCGGGCAGTTCCGCGATCTCGACGCGCCCGACCGATTCGTCTGGTTGCGCGGCTTCGCCGACATGCCGGTGCGCGCGCAAGCGCTTGATGGCTTCTATTCCGGCCCGACATGGAAGCGCCATCGCGAGGCCGCCAACGCCACCATCGTCGACAGCGACAACGTGTTGCTGTTGCGTCCGGCGCGCGCGAACACCGGCTTGGCGCAACCGACGGCGCAGCGAGCCGCGTCGGGCGCCCCGGGGGCTCCGACGATGGACGACGGTCTCATCGAAGCCGGCATCTGCCTGCTCGATGCGCCGGCGGACGACGGCTTCCTCGCACGCTTCGAGGGCCAGCTCGCACCGCGCCTGCGTGCGGCGGGCGCGGAGCTGATCGGGATCTACGTCACCGAGGCTAGCGCTAACACCTATCCGCGCCTGCCGGTGCGCGAAGGCGAGCAGGCGCTGGTGTGGTTCGCGCGCTTCGCCGATGTCGACGCGCACCACGATTATGAGAGCGCATTGCTAGTCGATGGCGAGTGGCGCGGTGCGGTCGCGCAGTCGCTGCTGCACGGATTGAAGCAGCCGCCGCAGCGCTTGCGTCTCTCGCCCACGGCACGTTCGGAGCTGCGCGCGTGACGGCGGTCGCGCTGCCGATGCGCGCGGCGATTGAGTGCGACGCGATCGCGCGCCATCATGGCGCATGCGCCGCGCCGACCGCCTCTTCCTGCTGATCCATGCCCTGCGTGGACGCCGTTCCGCCATCACCGCACAACGACTGGCCGAGGAACTGGGCGTGTCGTTGCGGACGGTGTACCGCGATGTCGCCGATCTGCAACGCTCGGGCGTTCCGATCGAAGGCGAGGCGGGCGTCGGATACCTGCTGCGCAAGGGTTCGGACATTCCGCCCCTGATGTTCACGCCCGACGAGCTCGAAGCCCTGGTGGTCGGCACGCGCTTCGTGCGGGCATTCGGTGGCAAGCGTCTGGGACGCGAAGCCGCCGCGGCGTTGATCAAGATCGAAGCGGTGCTTCCGCCGGAACTGCGCGAGCGCAGTTCGCGCACGCGCATCTTCGCGCCGGAAGTCAGCCGACTCGAGAACAGCGGCTTGATCGACGACCTGCATGCGGCGGTGACGGGCGCGCTGGTGCTGCAGATGGACTATCGCGACAACGATTCGCGCTCGACGGCGCGGGAGATCGAGCCGTTGTGCCTGGCGTTCTGGGGCGGCAGCTGGACGCTCGGCGCCTGGTGCCGGTTGCGCTGCGATTTCCGCAACTTCCGCCCCGATCGCATCGTGACGTATTCGCCGACGGGCGAGACGTTCATGGAGACGCGCGAGCGGGGGCTGGAGGCTTACATGAAGGCGATGCAGGCGTCCTGAGGTTCGCTGGCCGGCCCGTGTCCCCGCCGCGTACGCTTGTACCCGTGCCGCATGGAGAACGCCGATGCTCTACTCGCTGATCGCCATCGCCGTCGGAGCCGCGCTCGGTGCGTGGGCGCGGTGGGGTTTGAGCCTGTGGCTGAATCCGCTGCATCACGCCGTGCCCATGGGGACGCTGGCGGCCAATCTGGTCGGCGGCTACCTGATCGGCCTGGCGGTCGCGAGCTTCGCGCAGATGCCGCAGATGGCCCCGGAATGGCGGCTGTTCGTCATCACCGGATTGCTGGGCGGGCTGACCACGTTCTCGACGTTCTCGGCCGAAACGGTCGATCTGCTGCAGCGGCAGGACTATGCATGGGCGTTCGGCATGATCGCGTTGCACCTGCTGGGATCGCTGGCGATGACCGGGCTCGGGCTGTGGACGGTGCGGTTCGCCACGCATTGAGCCGACTCAGATCACCCGCAACGTGATCGCCTTCAGCACCGCGCGAGTGCGATCGCGCGTGCCCAGCTTCTCCAGGATCACCGACACATAGTTCTTCACCGTGCCGTCGGCGAGGAACATCGCGCGTGCGATCTCCTTGTTCGAGTAGCCGCCCGCGATGAGCCGGAGGATCGCGACTTCGCGGTCGGTGAAGGTTTCGCGCGGCGCTTCCTGCTGGTGGTACTGGTAACGCGCGCGCACCGGGTCGGTGCTGACCGGCTGCAGCAGCGTCTCGCCCGCGGCCAGGCGCGCGATCGCTTCGCGCAGGTCTTCCGGCGCGGCGTCCTTGAGCAGGAAACCCTGGGCGCCGGCTTCGGTGGCGCGCAGCAGCAGCTCGCTCTCGTCGAAGGTGGTGAGCAGCAGCACCGGCGTCGTGTCGCCGCGTTCGCGCAGGCGGCGAAGGGCTTCGATGCCGTCCAGGCCGGCCATGCGGATGTCGCTGAGCACCACGTCGACCGGCGTGTCGGCGAGGCGCTCGAGCAGTTGCGCACCGTCCTGTGCCTCGAAGGCGACGACGATGTCGTGGCGCTCCAGCAAGGCGCGCAACCCGGCGCGCACGATCGCCTGGTCATCGGCCAGCGCGATGCGCAGCGACGTCATGCGGGCAGGCTCGCGTCTATGCGCAGCGCACCGTGCTCGGACATGCCGAGGGTAAGTTGGCCGCCGGCGGCGACCACGCGTTCGCGCATGCCCGACAAGCCATTGCCTTCGCGGATCGCACCGCGCAGTTGGCCGTCGTCTTCCACGCGTATGTGCAGGCGACCCCGGTCGCAATCCAGGCTCACGCGCACCACGTCCGCATCGGCGTGACGCGCGCTGTTGGTCAAGGCTTCCTGCACCAGCCGCAGCACCGCCTCCGCGGTGGCCGGGTCGGTGACGCGCACCGCATCGGACATCTGCAGGCGCAGCGCCGGACGCGGCATCGGCGCGGCGAGCGCGCGCAACGCGGTGCCCAGGTCGAGGCCGCGATCGTGCCGCATGGCCTGGACGATGCCGCGGATGTCGCTGAGCAGTTCGCTGGAAAGCTGCTGCGCCAATACGATCTCGCCCCTGCCCGCGAACGCGGGATCCGCCGCCAGCGCGCGCAGGTTGAGCGTCATCGCCGTCAGCTTGTGGCCGGCGACGTCATGCAGTTCGCGCGCCACGCGCAGGCGTTCGTTGTCGCGTGCGCTGTCCGCCAGCAGCGCGCGCGTGGCCAGCAGGTCGCCGTTGACCAGGGCGAGACGGTCGCGCGCCTGTTCGGCGGTACGCGCGTAATGCGTCGTCAGCGCGGCGAACATCTGGAAGCCGATGTAGAGGAACAGCTGCAGCAATGGCGCCGGATGACCGCCGATCACCAGGGCGATGAGCAGGGCCACGTCGAGCACCACCGCCAGCGCGAACACGACGCGCGGCCGGTATTCCATTGGCAGCTGCGCGATCAGCACCACCAGCAGCACCGGTGCGACGCCCAGACGAGGCGCCAGCGCGATCAGCGCATACGCGACCGCCGCCTGCACGGCATAGAGCAGCGCGCGCGCGACCGGTCGCCGCGGCAGCCAGTCCAGCGCCAGGATGGCCGACATAGACACGCCCAGCAGCGCACCTGCCAGCGCCATCGGCGCGCCCCGCAGTTCGTGCTGCATGCCGTATCCCACCGCCAGCAGCGTTGCGAAGGCGGCGAGGTTGAGCGGCTGCAGGGCCTGGCGGATGCGTTCGTGCATGCCGCCATGCTGCGGCCGCGATGACGCCGCCGCAATGCCGTCGCTGCAGGAAGTGACTTCCGGCAGGTCGTCGAGATGACCGCGGACACTGCGAAGCGCGCCGGGCGGCGCGCATCGTGTGGCCACCGTCCGAGCCACGATGCGACAGGAAGCGCCGCCATGACTGCGTACAAGATGCTGGTTGCCGTGCACGTCCTCGTGGGCCTGGTCGCCCTGGTCACGTTCTGGACCGCCGGTCTGCTGCGCAAGGGCACGCCGGCGCATCGCAGTACCGGCCGTGTCTACCTGCTGGCGATGCTCGGCATCGTCATCACGGGTGCGCCGATGGCGATCGCGCGATGGATCGACGGACACGTGGTCACCGCGGCGTTCCTGGGCTACCTCGTCGTGATCACGAGCACGGGGGTGTGGGTGTCGTGGCGCGCGATCCGGGACAAGACATCGGCGGCGCGTTTCACCGGCCCGGTGTACGTCGCGCTGGCCGTCCTGTCGGTGGTGTCCGGCGCCGGTGTGCTGCTGCTCGGAATGAAGGTGGGGGCGCCGCTGCTGATCGGCTTCTCGGCCGTCGGTCTGTTCACCGGCGCCGACATGCTGCGACGCCGACTGCGTCGCGTGAAGCTCGGCGCGACGCCGCGCTGGTGGATGAGCGAGCACTACACCGCGATGATCGGCAACGGCATCGCCACCCACATCGCGTTCCTTGGTATCGGCCTGCCGCGCTTGCTGCCTGCGGTGAACGGCACGGTGCTGCACTACCTGGCCTGGTTCGGACCGTTGGCGGTGGCGATCGTCGCCAAGCTCGTGCTCGACCGCCGTTGGAAGCCGCGTCCGGCGCGTGCGCCCGTGTCGGCGACGGCGCGCGCGCAGGGCGCGTGAAGGACAGATTCCGATCGGTTATGAAGCACTGACGAAGCGTTGCGTGAAACGCGGCGCCGCGTAACCCACCGTTTACTTCCGCCGTCCGGCGATCGCCTACCAATAGGCGCACGACGACACCGGGAGAAACGACATGCGGATCAGCATCATCGGCGCCGGCTTCAGCGGGTGCGCGCTGGCCACCGAACTGGCCAGGGCAGCGCCTGAAGGCGTGGACATCCAGCTGGTCGGCGTGCCCGACAGCTTCGGTCGCGGCGTCGCCTATGGCGAAGCGCGGCCGGAGCACCTGCTCAACGTGCGTGCACGCGACCTGGGCGCCACGGCGGACCATCCCGGCGAGTTCGCCGACTGGCTCAACCTGACCGAGCGCGCGCGCACCAGTTTCCTGCCGCGGTTGGTGTACGGCGAGTACCTGCATTCGCGGCTGCAGGCGGCGGCGCAGCTGTCGCTTGCCGGCTTCAACCGCATTGCACAGGAGGCCATCGCCATCGATCGCGAAGGCGCCGCATTCCGCGTGCACCTGGTCGACGGATCGGACTTCCTCAGCGACCGCGTGGTGCTCACCGTCGGCGCATTGCCGCCGCAGCCGCTGGCGGGCATCGGCCCGCGTCTGGCGCTGCATCCCAGCTACGTCGCGTGGCCGTGGCAGAACGGTCTGGACGGCATCGGCGCGATCGATCACATCGCGCCCAACCAACGCGTGCTCATCATCGGCACCGGCCTGACGATGGCCGACGTGGTGGCCACGCTGCACCGGCGTGGTCACCGCGGTCCGATCACCGCGCTCTCGCGCCATGGCCAGTTGCCCCAGCCGCACACGGACGATCCCTCGCCGCCGATCGCATTGCCGCCGACGGTGTTGCAGGCGATCAACGCCCACGATCTGGCTGGACTGGTGCGTGCGCTGCGTGCGCTGACCCCGATCGTGCCCGACTGGCGCAGCCTCATCGATGCGCTGCGGCCGTACCTGCAAGGTTTCTGGCGCGGCTTGTCCGGAACGCAGCGGGCGCGCTTCCTGCGCCATCTGCGCTCGCACTGGGAGGTGCTGCGCCATCGCCTCGCGCCGACGCTGGCGCGCGAACTGGAGGAACTGCGCACGCGCGGCCGCCTGCGCGTGCGTTCCGGCCGCCTGCTACGCGCGCGAAGGATCAATGAGGCGGTGGAGGTGTTGATCCGCGAACGCGGCTTTTCCCACGCCAGTCGCGAGGAGTTCGACGTGGTGATCCGCGCCACCGGCTTCGACACCGATGTCGACCGCACCAGCCACCCGCTGATCGCGCAGCTCCGCGATTCCGGACTGATCACCGCCGATCCGCTCGGCCTGGGCATCGAGGCGTCGCCGCGGTTCGAAGCGCTCGACGGCAACGGCTCGCCGGTACGCGGGCTCTATGCGCTAGGCCCGCTGCTGCGCGCGCAGTTGTGGGAGATCACCGCGGTGCCCGAATTGCGCGTCGCGGCGCGAGCGCTGGCGAAACAGCTGCTGCAGCAGGAGCGGCGGGCGAGCGTGGAGATCCAGCGTGGGATGGAGGCGCTGGCGCGGCCGTGAGTCGCGAGCGGCTGGCGGAACGGCCTGGGTTCCGGCGTTCGCCGGCATGACGCAGGCACGTTCCCGTCAGTTATCGCGCTTGCGGCTCAAACGTCCCCGTCCGTCGCCCAGCCTTCGCCCGTGCCGCGATTGAACACGACGTCGGTCCGAAGCACCGCCCCGGCCGGAACCGAATCCTGCTGCGCCAGTCGCGCATAGATCGGCGTGAAGTCCGGACCGGTGGCGTCCATCAACTGCTCATAGCTGTCGATGACGAAGTACGTCTTCTGGAAGGTGTCGATGCGGTACCGGGTGCGCATGATGCGCTCCAGGTCGAAGCCGATGCGGTTCGGCGCCGCACTGTCCAGGCAACGGATCGACTCGCCCTTCGACGACACGATGCCGCTGCCGTAGATGCGCAGGCCGTCGTCCTGTTTGATCAGGCCGAACTCCACCGTGTACCAGTACAGGCGGGTCAGGTTCACCAGCGCGTCCGGTCCGATGGCGTGCGCTTTCACGCCGCCGCGCCCGTACGCCTGCATGTAGTCGGCGAAGACGGGGTTCATCAGCAGCGGCACGTGGCCGAACAGGTCATGGAACAGGTCGGGTTCGGCGAGGTAGTCGAGCTGCTCGGGTTTGCGGATCCACCACGTCACCGGGAAGCGGCGGTTGGCGAGGTGATCGAAGAAGGTCAGTTCCGGCAGCAGGCCTTCGACGCCGACCAGCTCCCACCCCGTCGCCTTGCGCAGCATGCGGTTGAGGTCGTCGTACTTGGGGATGCGGTCGGGCGTCATGCCCATCGCTTCCTGCGTGCGCAGGAACTCGTCGCTCGCCCGGCCCACCAGGATTTCGCGCTGGCGCTTGAACAGCGTGCTCCAGACATCGTGGTCCGTGGGGGTGTAACTCGCCCACGGCTGCTCGACGACCGCCGTCGTGTACACCGGCACATAGCCCTTGTCGGTGAGCTGGTGTTCCGCGCGGGTGGGGGTGCCGAGGTTCATGCGCAACTCCTTGTATCGAACCAAGACTTTAGCGACCGCATCGCGCAATGGGCTTGCGTTATTGCGCCACGGACCGGATTTGACGCAAGATTCGTGCGCATCCACAGCAAATGGCGCAACAATGCCTGCCTTCGATCTCGATCGCACCGATCTGCTGGTGCTGGCCGAACTCCAGCGCCATGGGCGTCTGACCAATGCCGAACTGGCCGAGCGCGTCCACCTGTCGGCGTCGGCGTGTCTGCGCCGGGTGCAACGGCTGGAGCGCGATGGCGTCATCGCGGGTTACCGGGCCGAGGTCGACCCCGAACGCCTCGGACTGGGGCTGCAGGCCTTCGTCCGCGTCCAGCTTTCCCGGCACGATGCCGACGCGATCGCCGCTTTCGGCGCCTTCGTCAACCAATGGGACGAGGTGGTCGCCTGCCATGCCCTGACCGGCGACATGGACTATCTGCTGCAGATCGTCGTGCAGGACCTGGAGCACTTTTCCCGCTTCCTGCTGGATCGGCTGCTCAGCCAGGCCGGCGTGGCGGACGTCAATTCGAGCTTCGTGCTGCGCACGGTGAAGGCGTCCAGAGGCATGCCGCTGCCCGTGCGCTGACAGCGATCAGGCGGCGTTCGTGCCGTTTTCGACCGCCAACGTCCGCGATCCGGCAATGATCATGCGCACCATCAGGGTGAGCTGACGGACCAGTTCCGGGTCCTTTGCGCGCGGCAGGTCCATGGCCGTGGCACCCATGCCGAAGACCAGGCGGGTGATGGCCTTGGCGACCAGCGCCGGTTCGCGCAGGACCACGCCCTGGGCGGCGTTGATCTGGATGAGGCTGATGCGCAGCTCTTCTTCAAAGAAGTTGAGCTGGCGTTCGACGGCATGCTTGAAGGCATCCGACCCTGCCGTGCCCTCGCGAAGCAGCACATGCAGCAGCTGGTCGTCGGCGCGCAGCTGTTCCATGAACGCCTCCACGGCCCCGCGCGCCGCGCTGCGGTCGGTCGCCGCGCGCAGGCGGGCGGCGTCGATGATCTTCTGCAATGAAAGGCCGGCAAGATCGATCAGCGCGACGGCCAGTTCGTCCATGTCGCGGAACTGGCGGTAGAAGCTGTTGGGCGCGATGCCGGCTTCGCGCGCGACCTCGCGCAGGCTGAGCGTGGACACGCTGCGGTGCGGGCCGATCAGCTTGAGCGCCGCCGCCAGCAGGTCCTCGCGCGAGATCGAGGCCTTTCGGCCCGCCGCGTGCTCGGATTCGGCATGGAATTGCGTCTGTAGGCTCACGAGTGCGGGCACGGCGGCGGCTTGGTCCATCATCATATAGAGGACACAATATACAGTCGTATAGACATTTGTGCGCGTGGATGTATAGTGACACTCATGAATGCCGTCGTCCGTCCCCCGAAACGCCCGCGCGGTCTGCGGCGCCTGCTGCACGCCTGCGTTGCCCCGAAGGTGTTCGACTTCTGGGCGTCCCGCCTGGATCGCACCTGGACCTGGGAACGCCCGCTGGCCCGCATCGTGGACCGTCGCGTCGAATCGCGCGACGCCGTCACGTTGGTGCTCAAGCCCAACCGTCATTGGCGTGGCTTCCGCGCCGGCCAGCATCTCAACGTCAGCGCCCGCATCGACGGCGCCGCGGTCACGCGCAGCTACAGCCTGAGCGATGCCCCGCGCGATGACGGCCGCGTCGCCATCACGGTCAAGCGCATCGAGGGCGGCAAGTTGAGCGCGCACCTGTTCGAGCGCGCCTGCGTCGGCGACGTGCTCGACGTGGGCCCGGCGTTCGGCGAGATGACCTGGCCGCAGGCCGATGCAGGCGCGTGGTTGTTCCTCGCTGCCGGCAGCGGCATCACCCCGCTGATGGCGCTGGTGCGCGAACACGCCGCGCGCGGCATGCCCGCGCCGCTGACGCTGATGTACTGGGCACGCACGCGCGAGGAACTGTGCTTCGCCGACGAGCTGCTCGCGTTGGCCGATGCGCACAAGGATTTCACCGTGCACTGCATCCTGACGCGCGAGGCCGACGACACGGCACCGACCGGTCGACTCGACGCCGCGCAGCTGTCCTCGCTCGTGGCCGACGTCGCGCAGCGACGCGTGTATGCCTGCGGCCCGCGCGGCTTCGTCGAAACGGCCCGCGCGCTCGTCGCGCCGCAGGCGCGCAGCTTCCATGCCGAGGCCTTTACGCCGCCGACCCAGGACTTCAACGACGTCGGCGAGGCCGTCGTCACCCTGCAACGTAGCGGTCGCACCCTGACCGTGCCGCGCGGGCAGTCGTTGCTCTCCGCGCTGGAAGCGCAGGGCATCAAGCCTGCCTCGGGCTGCCGCATGGGCATCTGCAACACCTGCGCGTGCGGCAAGTCCGCCGGCGCGACGCGCGACCTCAACACCGGCGAGGTCCGCACCGAACCTGCCTCGGCACTGCGCCTGTGCATCAGCGCCGCCGCCGGCGACATCGAAATCGATCTGTGAACCGCAAAACCGTGAGAAGCCCCGACATGACGTCCCGCGTCCGCAACCGTGCCCTCACCGCCGCCGAACTCGACCGCTTCGGCGAAGAGCTCGACGCCCTGCGCGCCCGAACCGTCGCCACGCTCGGCGAGCGCGACGCCAGTTACATCCACCGCATCGTCGCGTGGGTGCGCTGGACCGAAGTGGCCGGCCGCGGCCTGCTGTACCTGGGCGCGTTCTCGCTGCTCTTCGCACCGATGCTGTTGTGGCCTGCCTGCGTGCTCGGCGCGTTGATGCTGGGCCTGTCGAAGATCCTGGAGAACATGGAGCTGGGCCACAACGTCATCCACGGCCAGTACGACTGGATGCGCGACCCGCACCTGGACGGCCGCAGCTACGAGTGGGACATCGCCGGCACCTCCGAGAACTGGCGCTACACGCACAACTATCGCCACCACACCTACACCAACGTGCGCGGCCTGGACGACGACATCGGCTACGGCCTGCTGCGCATCTTCCCGGAACAGCGCTGGCGCCCGTACTACCTGGCGCAGCCGGTGATCGCGGTCGTGTTCGCGCTGCTGTTCGAGTGGGGCGTGGCGATCCAGAACCTCAAGCTCGGCCGCTGGATCGCGGGCAAGGTCACGCACCGTCAGATGTGGCGGATGTTCGTGCCGGTCGGCCGCAAGATGGCCCGTCAGGTGGTGAAGGATTACGTCGTGTTCCCCGCGCTGGCCGGCCCGTTCTTCCTGCCGGTGCTGCTGGGTAATGTGGTCGCGAACATCCTGCGCAACCTGTGGACGTACACGATCATCTTCTGCGGGCACTTCACCGCCGACGCCGAAACCTTCCCGAAGGATTGCGTGCGCAACGAATCGCGCGGGCACTGGTACCTGCGTCAGCTGCGCGGTTCGTCGAACATCTCCGGCGGTCGTTTGATCGATGTGCTCTCTGGCAATCTGAGTCACCAGATCGAACATCATTTCTACCCGGACGTGCCGGCCAATCGCTATGCCGAGGTGGCCCCGACGGTGCGCGACATCTGCGCGCGCTACGGTCAGCACTACAACACCGGCTCGCTGCCCAAGCAGTTCGGCCAGGTGATCTGGCGGATCGTGCGTCACGCGTTCCCGAGCCGACCGCGGAAGGCGGTGCGGCTGGTGGCGGCGCCGGAAGCGGCCTGACGGGCACGAGCCCTCGCCCACCGGAGACGGGTTGGGCGCGGGTAACGGAGCGGACGCATGGAAAGGCCGTTGCCTTACTGCACTGAGCGTACGCACGAAACGCCCGGCGCCCTACCGCACTGAGCATGCGGGCAGCGGGCTCCGTTTCCCCTCATCCGCCCCTTCGGGACACCTTCTCCCGCTGGGAGAAGGGAAGACCCAGGCCTTCGAGACGCTTTCTCCCGCTGGGAGATGGAAAGACTCACTTCGACAGCGCGCCCTGCTCCGCCAACGCCTTGCATTGCGGATCGCGGCGCAGCTTCGACAGCCATTTGCGGTCCTCTTCCTCGCAGAACGCACGCAGCTTGGCCTGCTCGGCCTTGAGTTCGGCGGCGCGGCGCGCGGCGCTGGCTTCGTCCGTCCGCGCCTTCTGCCATTGCGCGACCTTCGCGCGGATCTGAGGCATCGCCGCCAATGCGGCGCGCTCTCCTTCCATGATCGCGTTGTTGCGCTGCTCGAAATCGGCCGGGCCGATGTCGTTCACGCTGGGGCGCACCACCACGTCGGCGCGCGCGAGTTCCTGCGCGCCCAGGCGCTGGCCCATGATTGTGATCGACTGGTTGACGTTGCCCAGCATGCTGCCCGGATTCTTGCCGCTGGCCTTGCTGGAAATGTCCACGGCGATGACCAGGTCCGCGCCGAGCTGCCGCGCCGCGTCCACCGGCACCGGGCTGACGATGCCGCCGTCGACGTAGTGGAACTTGCCGATCGCCACCGGTTCGAACACGCCCGGGATGCTGCTGGACGCACGCACTGCCTGGCCGGTGTTGCCGCGCACGAAGACGGTGCGATCTCCGGTTTCCAGATTGGTCGCCACCGCCGCGAACGGTTTGCGCATGCGCTCGATGCTCTTGCCGCCGACCAGCTGGTTCACGTAATCCTGCAGTTTCTGCCCTTTCACCACGCCGCCGGAAAACAGGCTGACGTCGCGGATGGATGCTTCGTCCAGCGCGAAGGCCTGCTTCTGCATCGCGAAGGCGTCCATGCCGCTGGCGTAGAGCGCGCCGACCACGCTGCCGGCGCTGGTGCCGGAGACGACTTCGGGCTGGAAGCCGTTGGCCTCCAGCATCTTGATCACGCCGATGTGCGCGAAACCCTTGGCCGCACCGCCGCCCAGCGCGATGCCGATGCGCACCTTCGGGGCCTGTGCCGGCGGTGTCGCGACGGAGGGCGGAGGCGTCGGTCGGACCGCCTCGCCGCCGCAGGCGCCCAACACGACGGCGAGGCAGGCCAGCAGTACGGGACGCAGTGAGCGGAGCGGTGTCATGGTCGGTGGTGTGCAGGCGGTGGCGATCAGCGGCGCAGCATACACGCGGCGATACAGGCGGTTGAGGCCTGCGATCGCGGAACCGCGCCTCGCTTCATGGGCATTCATTCGACGGATTCGTGGTCCCGCCAGGGCGTGCGGATCGCCGGCTCAACGCAGTTCCTTACGCACCACCAGCTTCAGTCCCGACCACACCTCGTCGACCGCGCACACCTTCACGTCGACGAAGCCCATGGGCAGGGCGAGTTCGCGGATGGTGTCTTCGGTGATGTCGGTGGAAACCTTCGAAGCCTCCTTCGGCCACGACACCCAGACCGTCGCGTCCGGCGCCAGCGTGCGCCGGCACTTGGCCAGGGTGTCGGCCAGGACCGAGCGCTCGTGGCAGAACGCGTGGGCGACATCGACGCCCTTCGCCAGCCGGGCGAGGAAACGCACGCCCGGCGGCAGGGGTTCGAGCAGCGCGCGGTAGTGCTCCGGCGCCGCCAGCGTCCACACGGTCGCGCCGTCGCGCAGGCCGAGCTTCTTCGCCAGTGGCGTGCCGGAGTAACCGCTCATCGCGTCCTCGGAAGTCCCGTCCTCAGAAGCTGTTGTCGCCGTCGAGGATGCGGCCGAGCCCGCCCAGCACCGAGCCTTCGCCGCGGTTCTGTCCGCCGCCCTGCGGCGCCGCCGCCAGCATGCGACCGGCCATGCGCGAGAACGGCAGCGACTGCAGCCACACCTTGCCCGGTCCGGTCAGCGTCGCCAGGAACATGCCTTCGCCGCCGAACAGCATGCTCTTGATGCCGCCGACCGCGCGCACGTCCATCTGCACGGTGTCGTGGTAGGCCATGACGCAGCCGGTGTCGACGTCCAGGCGCTCGCCGGCGCGCAGCTCGCGCTCGACCACCGTGCCGCCGGCGTGCACGAACACCCAGCCGTCGCCTTCGAGCTTCTGCATGATGAAGCCCTCGCCGCCGAACAGGCCGGTGAGGATGCGCTTCTGGAACGCGACACCGACCGACACGCCGCGCGCGCCGGCCAGGAAGCTGTCCTTCTGGCAGATCAGCCGACCGCCGTGTTCGTCGAGCTTCATCGCCAGCACGGTGCCCGGGTACGGCGCGGCGAACGCCACGCGCGCCTTGCCGCTGCCGGTATGGGTGAACATCGTGGTGAACAGGCTTTCGCCCGTGAGCACGCGCTTGCCGGCGGAGAAGATCTTGTCCATCACGCTGTTTCCAGAGCCGCCACTGCCCTGCCCCGCATGCCGGCCGTCGCCGAACAGGGTGTCCATCTGCACGACGGCGTCCTTGTACATCAGCGCGCCGGCTTCGGCGATGGCGCTTTCGCCCGGGTCGAGTTCCACCTCGACGAACTGCATGTCGTTGCCGACGATTCGGAAATCGATGTCGTCGCTGCGTCGTGCGGCGGTCGATGGCGTCGGCGGCGGCAGGTGCACGGGCTGGACGCCGGTGGCCTCGGCGAATTCGGGAACCGACTTCACCGCCTGCCAACCCGACAGGCCTTCGCGCCAGCACAGGTCGTTCGGATTCCGGCGCGCATGCTCTCGCGCGGCTTCGGAACTTAGCGGACCGGTGCGCTGGGAGCTGCCGGCGGAAACGAAGTACCACTGCGTCATGGGGGGCTTCTGCTCAGGGTCGGAAGCGGCGAGTGTAGCGATGGAGCGTGGCGGTGCATGGGCGGGAGGTCACCGTCGCGACCCGTCCGCCGTAATGCGCGTTCACTCCAGTGCCGCGAGCGCCGCGTGGCGTGCATGCAGCGCGGCGGTGTCGAACAAGGGCACGCTCGCATCGCCCTCGCCCACCAGCAGGCCGATCTCGGTGCAACCCAGGACGATGCCTTGCGCGCCGCGCGCGACCAGCGCGTCCATGACGCGCCGGTACTGCGCGCGCGATTCGTCGCGGATCGTGCCCAGGCACAGTTCGTCGTAGATCACGTCGTGCACGAGGTCGCGATCGTCCGCGTCCGGCACCAGCACCTCCAGCCCGTGGCGTTCGGCCAGGCGCTGCCGGTAGAAGTCCTGCTCCATCGTGAAACGCGTGCCGAGCAGGCCGATGCGTGTCAGGCCCTGGCGACGGATCTCGTCGCCCGTCGCGTCGGCGATGTGCAGCAGCGGCAAACCGCTCGCCGCTTCCACGGCGCCGGCGACCTTGTGCATGGTGTTGGTGCAGATCACCAGCAGGTCCGCGCCGCCGGCCTTGAGCGCCCGCGCGGCGTCGGCCAGGACCTCGCCCGCCGCGTCCCAATCGCCGGCGTGCTGCAGCTTCTCGATCGGGGCGAAGTCCACGCTGTAAAGCAGCAGTCGCGCCGAATGCAGGCCGCCGAGCCGTTCCTTCACCGTCTGGTTGATCAAACGGTAGTACGGCACCGTGGATTCCCAGCTCATGCCGCCTATCAGCCCCAGCGTCTTCATCGTTCACCTCACTGATTGCAAGCCACGACAAACCGTAGCCGGACTCGGCCGCGCGGCAAGCCGAACAATGCTCAGGGCGTCGGGGCCGCCTTGCTGCCGAACTTTTCGCCGAAGAAGTCGCCCGCGTTCCAGGCGGGGCGCTGCGGTGCATCGGCGATGAGCCGGCCGATGCGCGCGTTGAGCTTCGCCAGCCGCGCCGCGTCGGACCACTGGATCGGCTGCGACAGATCGTCGCCCGGCTGGTGGTAACGCTCGCGCAGGAATGCATCCTGGATGGCCTTGGCATCGCCGTCGACGCCGGTGTAGCCCCCGTCCAGATAGACCGCCGGCACGCCGGCGCGGATGAAGGCGTACTGATCACTGCGCACGAACACCACTTCCTCCGGCGACGGATCCGGCGACAGCGACACGCCGATCTCCTTCGCCGCCTGCTGGACCAGCGGTTGCAGCGTGGAATGTTCCAGGCCGATCGGCACCACGTCGCTCGTAGGCGCCAGCAGTATCGGCATGTCCATGTTGACGTTGGCGACCAGCGAGCCGGCCGGCACGGTGGGGTGGCGCGCGAACCATTCCGCGCCCAATAGTCCCTTCTCCTCCGCCGTCACCGCGACGAACAGCACCGAGCGCTTCGGCGCGGTCGCGTCGTGGGCGAGGCGATTGGCCGCTTCCAGCATCACCGCGATGCCCAGCGCGTTGTCGAGCGCGCCGTTGTAGATCGCGTCGCCGTCGACCGGCGCGCCCACGCCGACGTGGTCGAGGTGCGCGCTGAACACGATGTTCTCGTGCTTCAGGGCCGGATCGCTGCCGGCCAGTCGCGCGACGACGTTGCGCGAATCCACGGGCGTGATCGCGGTGTGCGAGGCCAGGCGCAGCGTGCCGGGCAAGTCGAACGCGCGCAGCTTGACGTCGCGCAGATCCTGGAAAAGCTGCTTTGCGGTGCGACCACCGGCCGACAGCACGGCGTCGGCACTGGCGGCGGACACGGTGGCGGTTACGCGCAGTTTTGGCCAGGTGTCGATGCCCTTGCCATCCTCGCCGCGCAGGCGCATCCCGGGGCGGTTCCAGTTGCCGGCGCTGCGCGTCCACGGCGACTGCTTTTCCTCATCGTCGGTCTGCACCACGACCACGCCGATGGCGCCGCGTCGCACCAGTTCCTCGGCCTTGGTCCGGCGTGACGAATGGAACGCGCGCCGGTCGTTGTCGAAACGCGCCGGTGCGCCGTTGAACATCACCGCGATCCTGCCCTTCACGTCCACGCCGGCGAAGTCGTCGTGGCCCAGCTCGGGCGCGTACACGCCCTGCCCCACGAACACCGCCGGCGCTTCCACGCTCGCCTTGGGCTCGTTGAAGTTGATGCCCGGCAGGAAGGCATCGCGGAACGGCAGCGCGCGTTCGGCGCCGTCGCGCACGATCGTGAACCCGTTCCCTTCCACCTGCGTCACGCCGCGCAGCATGGGCACGCGCTGGAAGTAGCCGCCGTCCTCGCCCGCCGGCGCCAGGCCGATCGCGCGCAGGCGCTGCGCCACGTACAGCGAGGCCAGGTCGTAACCACGGGTGCCGGCTTCGCGACCTTCGAGCAGGTCGTCGGCGAGGAAGCGCACGTCGGCTTCGATGCGGCGCGCGTCGGCGCTGGCCGTGGCGTCGTAGGTTTCCTTGACCGGCGCCTGTGCGGCGGGCGGAGCCGCGCGCTGGCACGCGGCGAGGGCAAGGGCGAGGCTGAGCAGCGCGATGCGGCGCATGAGGCGGTCCGGCGTCGGGAAAGCCCGGACGCTAGCACCCGCCCCGCACCGGGCCAAATGCCGCAGGTCTGTGCGTCAGCTCTCCGGCAGGAACAGGCCGAGGAACACCAGCGCCCACACCAGTCCGCCAGGGACGAGCCACAACCTGTTCGCCCAGGTGAGGCCGCGGTTGGAGGCGGCGTCGGGCTGGCCGCAGGCCAGGTTCGCCGCGCGCTGCATGTTGGCCAGGATCCATGCGATCGGTGCCAGCAGGAGCAGCGGCAGCACGTCGGCCACGCGCGACACCCCTTCGGGAATGCGACTGGCGAAGGTGCTGACGATGGTGAGCACGACGTACGCCGTCGCGTTTCCGCCCGGCGACCAGGCGTGGCGCTTGCCGTCGCGCCGCAGGCGGTCGTCGATCTCGCCGGTGAGCTGATGGGCGAAGAAGATCGCGAACAGACCCCGCGCGGCCGGCCACATGTCCTGTCGGCGGAAGCGCTTGTAACGCGCCCAGTGCATGTAGAACCAGAACAACGGATACAGCCCGAACGTGGCGAAGTACAAGAGCCACAGCTTGGTCGTGCCGACGACGAAGAATTCGGTGCCCGCTGCGGCTTCGCGCGCGGAATCGACCACCGGCGTCGCCGGCGGCGCGTACAGGTTCTCGCTCATGGTTTCCCCCCCGTTTGGTCGGCCGACTCTAGCCAACCCACGGGATGGTCGCTACGGCTCGCGTCGGGGCGGAAATCTCAGCACCACGCCCTGGTCGCGGTCGGGTCGGTTCCACAGCACCGGCACGTCGCGCGGCGCCGGCGGCTCGAGTTCGTCCGACAGCGGGGCGATCGTGTCCTCCTCGTCCTCCCAGCTGTAGCGCTTGCGCGGCGACAGCGGGTCGGTGTGGCGCAGCAACCATGCGGCGACGACGCCTGCGATCGCGCCGCCCAGGTGGGCCTGCCACGAGACGCCCGGCTCGCGCGGCAGGATCGTCAGCAGCATGCCGCCGTAGAACATGAAGGCCAGCATCGCGGCCGCTATCGACGCACGGTCCCGGCGCAGCAGGCCCAGGACGAAAACCAGGAACATCAGGCCGTGGGTGACGCCGCTGGCGCCCAGGTGGCGCGTGCCCAAGTCGCCGAGCAGCCACGCGCCCAGCCCGGAGCCCAGCCACAGCAGGGGCAGCGCGCGCAGGGTCGCCTTCGGATACAGACCGCCGGCGAGCGTGCCCAGCATCAACAACGCGATGGCGTTCGCCGCCACGTGGTCGAACGAGCCGTGCAACAGCGGCGCGGCGAGGATGCCCCGCAGGCCCTCGACCGACCACGGCTGCACCGTCCACGCGGCCACGTCGAAATGCCCCTGCGCGCTGAAGACGGCGAACAGCAGCAGCACGAAGGCCAGGCTGACGTTGAAGGCGCGCAGCCAGCGGCGCTTGTCGGCCTTGCGCTGCTCGGGCGTGTCGGGGACGGCTTCGGGTGTGGGCAGGTGCATTCGGACGACATTGGACCCGCCCGGCGTGAATGCAAGCCGGCCGATACGGGCCGATTCGTCCCGCCGACGGGCCGATATTCGGCTGCTGCGACGCAGCGCACGTAAAATGACACGATGAACGCACCGATCCCCACCGTACGCCTCAAGAACGCCTGGAAATCCACCCATCCCTGGATCTTCCAGCGCCTCGTCGAAAAGCCCGTCCAGCGGCCCAAGCCCGGCTCCATCGTCGATGTGCTGGGCGTGGAAGGCGACTGGATCGGCCGCGGCTTCTACAACGGCCATTCGCGCATCGCCGTGCGCATCCTGGAAACCCACCCGGACATCGAGGTCGACGCCGGCTGGTTCGCGCGCAAGATCGCCGAAGCCGTCTCGCTGCGCCGCGACGTGCTCAAGCTGGACGAGATCAGCGACGCCTGGCGCGTGGTGCACAGCGAGGGCGACGGCCTGTCCGGGCTGGTCGTGGACCGGTACGGCGACCTGCTGGTGGTGGAGTTCTTCAGCGCGGGCATGTTCCGTCATCGCGAATGGGTGTACGACGCGCTCAAGGCACAGTTCCCGGGCTGCCGCTTCTACAGCTTCGCCGACGAGCACGTGCAGAAGCAGGAAAGCTTCGATTTCCGTGGCACCGAGGCGGTGCCGCCGGCGGTGATCACCGAGTACGGCGTGAAGTTCCGTGCCGACCCGGCCGGCGCCCACAAGACCGGCTTCTTCGCCGACCAGCGCGAGAACCGGCAGTGGCTGTCGCAGCAGGTGGAAGGCAAGAGCGTGCTCGACCTGTGCTGCAACACGGGCGGTTTCGCCGTGTATTCCGCGGCGCGCGGCGCCAGCGAAGTGACCGGCGTGGACATCGACGCCGACGTGATCGAGATCGCCAAGGGCAACGCCAAGCTCAACAACGTGCGCCCGCGCTTCGTCCAGGCCGACATCTTCCCGTGGCTGCGCGACGCGGGCATCCGCGGCGACCAGTACGACGTGGTGATCCTCGACCCGGCCAAGATGACGCGCGACCGCGAGCAGGTCATCCCGGCGCTGAAGAAGTACCTGGACATGAACAAACTCGCGCTGGGCGTGGTCAAGCCCGGTGGCTTGTTCGCGACGTTCTCGTGCACGGGCCTGGTGAGCGAGGAGCAGTTCCTGGACATGCTTCGCCGCGCTGCCTACTACGCCGGCCGCACCGTGCAGGTGCTGAAGGTGTCCGGCGCCGGCGCCGACCACCCGTGGCTGGCGCAGGTGCAGGAATCGCGCTACCTCAAGGCGGTGTTCTGCCGCGTCATCGACTGATGCCTGGCGAACTGACGCGACCTCTACGCGCCGCGCGTCTCACGCACTGAGACGCGCGCCGATACACTGGACCCTGTATCGAAACGCAAGAGGCCGCACCTTCATGGACACGCTGATCTACGCGGCAGGCGCCGTCATCGTGCTCATGCTGGCCTATCTCGCCTGGCAGCTGACGCGCCTGGCGCGTGGCCAGGGCGATGGCGCGCAGGCCGCGGAACTGTCCGCGCTGCGCGAAGCCGAGCGCGCCAAGGCGATCGAACTGTCCGCGTTGAACGTGCGATTGGCCGAACGCGACGCCGACCTCGCCGCCCGCGCGCAGGACCTCTCGCGCCAGGCGCAGGAATGTACCGAAGCGCAGTCCCGCGCCGAGCGGCACGGTGCGGCGGCGGCGGAACTCAACGCAAACCTGCGCGCCCGCGACAGCGAGCTGGCCGACCTGCGCCTGCGCCTGGAGACCGAACGCGGCGAGCTGTCGCAATTGCGCGCGGAGCTGGCGCTGCAGCGCGAACGTTCCGCGCAGACGGAGGCGAACCTCGCCCACGCCGAACAGGCCAAGGCCGAGATCAAGGCCTTCCTCGAGACCGCGCAGACGAAGCTGTCGGCGACCTTCGCCGAGCTGGCCGGCAAGACGTTCGAGGAGCGCGGCGCGCAGTTCGAGAGCAATGTGCGCACCGCCACGCAGCAGTCGCGCACCGACTTCGAGACGCTGCTCAAGCCCTTCGCCAACCAGCTCAACGAGTTCCGTTCGCGCGTCGACGTCGTCTACGGCGAGGAAGCCAAGGAGCGCGCCTCGCTCGCCGGCGCGGTCAACGAGCTCAAGACGCTCAACCAGGACATGGCCGCGCAGGCATCGGCCTTGACGCGTGCGCTCAAGGGCAGCGCCAAGGTGCGCGGCGACTGGGGCGAGCTGATGCTGGAAAGCGTGCTGCGCAGCTCCGGCCTGGAAGAAGGCACGCACTACGACCGCCAGACCTCCAGTGAGGACGACGAAGGCCGCCGCCTGCGTCCGGACGTGATCGTGCGCCTGCCCGGCGACCGCCGGATCGTGGTCGACAGCAAGGTCAACCTCATCGACTGGGAGCAGGCGATGAACGCGCAGACGCCGGAAGAGCACGAGGACGCGCTGCGGCGCCATTCGGTGGCGCTGCGCCTGCACATGAAGGATCTGGCCGACAAGAACTACCCCAAGGCCGTCGGCGATTCGGCGCTGGAAGTCACCATCGCCTTCGTGCCGATCGAAGGCGCGCTGTCGGCCGCGCTGGGCACCGACGCTGCGCTCCAGACCGACGCCTTCGCGCGCGGCATCGTGTTCGCATCGCCCAACACCTTGATGGCGGTGCTGCGTGTGATCGAGCGCCTGTGGACGCGCGACAAGATCCAGCGCCAGGCGATCGACATCAGCGACGCCGGTGGCCGCGTGCTCGATGCGTTGCAGAACTTCCTGACCGAGTTCGACCAGGTGGGCCGCAAGCTCAACGAAGCCAACACCTCTTTCGTCAACGCGCGCAACAAGCTGTCGGAATCGACGCACGCGGTGATCCCGCGCGCGCGCAGGCTGGTCGAACTGGGCGTCAAGGGGAAGAAGGCCTTGTCGGCCGAGTTGGCCCCCGACGAACCGGTGCTTCCGCTGACGCTGGAGCGTTCCGGCTCGGGCGACTAGAGCGCTGCCTACTCTGCGTCCCCTGCCCTGCCTGTCGCTTCCTCGACGCGCCTAACAAAAAAGCCCCGGCGTTTTCACCGGGGCTCTGCAAGTCATCGACACACCACTGGTCGATTGATCGCCGGTCAGGTGCCGTCCGTCGGCATCACCGGCATCGCGTCCACAGGCACCTGCGGATTGGTGTCGTCGCGCAGGTAGTCGGGCAGCGACTGGTCGTCCTCGCCCATGCGATCTCCGAAGATCTGGTAGTTGCGGCGCTGTATCCACGCGTCGCGCACCAGCGCGTAGTCGTCCTCGGCACCTTCGCGGAAGCTGTCGGTCGCCAGCAACTGCGAACGCACGTCCACCAGCTGCAGGCCCTGCAGCGGAATGCGCACGCGGTCGGCTTCGACCTGGCGCAGAGGGCTCAGCGGCGCGTCGCCGACCATGCCGAAGGTGTCGCGCAGCGTGCGCGGACCGAACAGTGGCAGCTCGACGAAGCGCGAATTGCGCCAGCCCCAGGTGCCCAGCGTCTGCCCGAAGTCTTCGCTCTTGTTGGGCAGCTTGGCGTCGGAGGCCGGATCAAAGATGCCGGCGATGCCCAGCGTCGAATTGAGCAGGAAGCGCCCCAGCGACTGCCCGGCCTGCTTCGGCTTGCCCTGGAGCAGCGCGTTGACCGCCGACACCGGCTGGCCGAGGTTGTTGAAGAAGTTGCTGACGCCCAGCCGGAACGGCCGCGGCACCACTTTCACGTAGCCGCGCGCGAGCGGCCGCGCGACGGTTCGGTCGACCGCGTTGTTGAAGCGGTGCATGCCGCGGTTGTAGCGCTCCCACGGGTCGTAAACCGCGGGCGGCGCGGCAGGCGTGGGCAGGTTCGGATCGCCGTATTGCCCGTAGATGTCGTCGAAGTCGCGTTCGGCCTGGGTAGGCTCACCCCGCACCTGCGCGCCAGGTTCGGGCACGACGGGCGTGGGCGGGACGTCGGTCGGCACGGGGGCGTCGGGCGGCGTCGCCGGTTCGGTCGGCGGTACCGTCGGGACGGGCTGATCCGGCGGCGAGGTCGGCTGTGTCTCGGTTGGCGGAGGCGACGTGGGCACAGCAGGCGGCTGGGCCTCGGTCGGAGCGCCGGTCTCGCCGTCGATGCTGGCCTTCACGCACTGGCGCGCGGCAGCGGCGTCGTCGCCGGCGGCCTTCATGCAGCGATCGAATTCCTCGCTCTGCTGGCCGGACAGTGGACGCGTGAGGATCTGCGCCTGGCCGAGCAGCGGCGCGGCGGCGAGCAGGAATGCGATGAGGGGTGCGTGGGGGCGCATGGGTCGCAGTGTAAAGGCTCGGGAAAAGCGCGGCCGGCCGGGCCCGAGGGCATGGCCGGAACGGAGTGTCGCGACTCAGCCGGCGAAGGCGAGCGTGGAATCGAGGCGGTACGCGCGGCGCAAGTCGGCCAGGCCCGGGGGCGAGCCGACGATTTCGGCGATCCCCAGCCGCGCGCTGAGCTCGGCCAGCAGCGCCAGTCCCGCGCTATCGACCGACTTCACCGCGCTCAGGTCGAGCCGGCGCGCTTTAGCCGCGCGCAGCTGCGACCACAACGAGGCGACGACGGCGCGTTCGAGCACGCCGTCGAAAGCGAGGGTGTCACCGTCCTGGCGTACCGTCGCGGCGGCCATGCTCAGTTGCTCGCCGCCTGCGCCTGCAGCTTGCCGGCCTTGATGTCGGCGGCGACCTGCGGGATCGACTTCTGCTTGAGCGGCGTATCGAACTGATTGCGGAAGGTCTGCACGAAGCTCACGCCTTCCACCATCACGTCGAACACCTTCCACTGCGTGCCGACCTTGCGCATCAGGTAGTCGACCGGCACCGGCTCGTTGCCCTGGCGCAGGTATTCGCTGGACACCTTGACGATGGCGCCGCCGCGCAGCGGGGTCTCCGACTTCACGCGCACCTTGAGCTTGGTGTTGAGGTCCAGCAGCGAGGAGCCGTAGCGCTGCATCAGACTGTCGGCCAGCGCGTCGGCGAACACCTTCACGTCGGCGTCGGAGGCGCCGCGGCCATGCACGCCCAGGACCAGGCGGGCCGAGTAGTCGCGGTCGAACATGGCGTTGAATTCGCTGCCGATGAAGTCGCGCAGGGCGGCGCGGTTCTGCATGAACTCTGCGCGGCGCGATTCCAGCGTGGCGAGGATGCGGGTGCTGTTGCTCAGCACCAGCTGGCTCGGGGAGCCGGCCGGGGCGGCGGTCGCGGCGGCCGGCGCGTTCGCGTCCTGGGCCAGCACGGCGGCCGGCGCGGCGACGGCCAGCGCAGCGGCGATCAAAAGGGACAGGGAGCGGTGGGGGATACGCGTCATGGGGTCTTGGTCTCGTCCTTGGGGGCGGTTTCGCCTTGGAGATAGTCGGGAACTGCGGCGTCCGAGGCAGGAGCCTGGCCGGCATTGTCGGCAGGCTTCGCGCCACCGCCGCTGAACATGTACTTGCCCACCAGCTGGATCAGATCCACCGCCGACTGGGTCAGGTAGATCTCGTCGCCCGGCTTGAGGTTCTCCGGATCACCACCCGGCGCCAGGTTCAGGTAGCTCTCGCCGAGCAGGCCGCTGGTGAGGATGCTGGCGGCGGTATCGGCCGGCAGCTTGTCGTAGCGCTTGTCCACCGCCAGGGTGACAACGGTGTCGAACTTGACGGGATCCACTTCGATCTTGTCGATATGTCCGATCGACACGCCACCGATCTTGATCGGCGCATTGGGACGAAGGGCGCCGATGGTGGAGAACCGGGCGGTCAGCGCGTAGGTGTCGCCGCCCATGCCCCAGCGGCCATTGGTCGAGGCCAGCGCCAGCACCAGCAGCGACGCCAGGGCCAGCAGCAGGAAGGCGCCGACGGCGAATTCGATTCGAGGGGCACGCACGCTCATGGTGAATCCTTGGTTGGTTCAGGCCGGGATCGGCGACGTTCGCCGCACGTTCCACGGCGTTCTTTACTGGAACAGGAAGGCCGACATCACGAAATTGAACATCAGCACCAGCAGCGAGGCGTTGACCACCGCGCGGGTGGTCGCCACCGAGGTGCCTTCGATGGTCGGCTCGGCGTGGAAGCCTACGTAGGCCGCCACCAGCGCCGCCGTGCCGCCGAACACCGCCGACTTCACGAACGCCATCAGGAAGTCGTCGACGAAATCGACGCTGTCGCGCAGCACCTGCCAGAAGGTGCCGTTGTCCAGGCCGATCACATGGACCGACTCGAAGTAGCTGGCGGTGATCGCCATGCTGCAGAAGAAGCCGGTCAGCAGCGGCACGCACAGCACCGCGGCCCAGAAACGCGGGGCGACGACCTTGCCGATCGGGTCGATGGCCATCAGGCCCAGTGCGGTGATCTGGTCGGTGGCGCGCATCAGGCCCAGTTCGGCAGCGATCGAGCTGCCCGCGCGGCCGATGAAGAGCAGGGCGGTCAGGACCGGGCCGAGTTCGCGGTACAGGCCCAGGCCCAGCAGGGCGCTGACCTGGGCCGTCGCGCCGTAGGTTTCGAGTGCACGGTAGCCCAGCAATGTCACCGAAAGACCGACGAACGCGCCGCCAACGGCGATGATCGGAAGCGAACGAGCGCCGATCTTGTAGATCTCGCGAACCAGCTCGCGCCAGAAATCGGCGGTCGGCTTGGAGGCCCGGAACACCGAAAGCGAAAACAGTCCGGCCCGACCCAGGGAACGGGTGGCGGCGACGAAGGGCATCAGGCGACCTCCGAGTTGCGCGGCGCGGCGTCGAAGGCGCCGCTGTCGAACGGGATGGGCCCATCCGGTTCGCCATTGAGGAATTGGCGCACGAACGGATCGTCGCTGGCCTGCAGCTGCGCCGGCGTGCCCGAGAAGACGATCCGGCCGTTGGCGATCACGATGGCGTGGTCGGCGACGGGCAGGGTCTCGTGGACGTGGTGGGTGACGATGACGCTGGTCAGGCCGAGCGTGTCGTTGAGGCGCTTGACCAGCTCCATCACCACGCCGGAGGCGATCGGATCCAGGCCGGTCAGCGGCTCGTCGTAGATCATCAGCGGCGGATCCAGCGCCAGCGCTCGGGCCAGCGCGACGCGTCGCGCCATGCCGCCGGAAAGCTCGCGCGGGAACGAATCGGCAACCGCACGCAGGCCGACCGCATGCAACTTCATCAGCACCAGCTGGCGGATCACCGGATCGGGCAGGGTGGTATGGGCGCGCAGAGGCAGGGCGACGTTCTCTGCGACGGTGAGGTCGGTCAGAAGCCCGTTGCCCTGCAGCAGCACGCCGATGCCCTTGCGCAGCTCGAGCAGCGCGCGCCGGTCTTGCGGCACCGGCTGGCCCAGCACTTCGACCGAACCCGACGCCGGCGCGAGTTCGCCGGTCAACGCCGCCAGCAGCGTCGACTTGCCGCTGCCCGACGGACCGAGCACCGCGACGATGCTGCCGCGCGGTACATCCAGCGTGATGTCGTGCAGCACGGTGCGACCGCCGCGATCGAGGCGGAGCTGGCTGAGTCGGACGATGGGGGTTTCGTTCGTCATGCGCGGGACGTGTTCGACCGGCTGCCATAAAGCGGCAGCATGGCCGTTGAGGGCTGAACGGGACCGGGAAGCCGGCATTGTCGCAGGTTCGCCGCACTTTGCCCGCCTGACGATCGGCAGGGTGGCACCGGACGGCGAAGCCATCATGGCCAGCCGATTTTGGGACGCCTTAAAGAACGCGCCCCGCATCCGTCTCGTCGTGCGCGACCGCGCTCCGGCAAGATACCCGCGATGCCCGGCCGCTCCGACTTCCGCCTCTACCACTCCAACGCGCTGGACGTGCTCGCCGAGCTGTTCGCGAACCAGCTGCGCGAGCCGGTGCCGGACCAGCCGCTGCTCACGCCGGAGGTGGTGCTGATTCCGCAGGTGGCGATGCGGCGCTGGCTGCAGTCGACCCTGGCGCAGCGCCATGGCGTCGCCGCCAACCTGCGTTTCCTCACGCCGGGCGAGTTCGTCCGCCAGACGCTCGACGCCAACGTCCCCGGCGCCAGCGACGACCTCGACGCCGCGGCGATGCAGTGGCGGCTGTACGCGCAACTGGCCGATCCGGCGGCGCTCGGAGGGCGCGCCTTCGCGCCGCTGCGGGCGTACCTGTCGGGCGACGACGCGTTGAAGCCATGGGCGCTGGCCGGCGAGCTCGCGTCCGTGTTCGAGAAGTACCAGGCCTGGCGCCGCGACTGGCTGCTGGATTGGGAAGGCGGCCGGGAGCCGCACGACGCGCAGGCCGAACTGTGGCGCCGCGTCGCCGCCGGCCGCCGTCACCGCGCGCGACGCATCGACGATTACCTCTCGCGCTTCGCCGCGCCCGATGCGCCGCTGCCGGCCGGCATGCCCGCGCGCCTGTTCGCCTTCGCCACGCTCAACATCTCGCCCGACGTGCTGCGCGTGATCGCCACCCAGGCGCGCGTGGGCACGTTGCATTTCCACGTGCCCTCACCGTCGCGCCGCTATTGGGGCGACCTGCCGACCTGGGGACAGCGCCTGCGCGAAGATCCGGCGCAGGGCGACGACGACAACCCGCTGCTGTCGAACTGGGGCGCGGCGGGGCGCGATTTCATGGCGGTGCTCGGCGGTTACGAGGTGGTGCATCCCTCGGTGGAGGAAGAGCGCTACGCCGATCCGGAAGCGCTGCCCGACGACCAACCCGAACGCGACAGCCTGCTCGGCCGCCTGCAGCGCGACCTCCTGCACCGGCGCGCGCCGCGCCCGTGGCGAAAAGGGATCGACCGCGACGATCCGAGTCTGCAGGCCCACGCCTGCCACACGCGGCTGCGCGAGGTGCAGGTGCTGCACGACCGCCTGCGCGCGCTGCTCGACAACGAACTGCCCGACGGCCGGCGCTTCGACCCGCCGCTGCAGGCGCGCGAGATCGCCGTGCTCGCGCCGGACATCGATCCGTACCGCCCGCACATCGAGGCGGTGTTCGGCGGACTGGGCGGCACGCGCGACTACATTCCCTACGCGCTGGCCGACCTGAGTCCGCTCGCCGGCGAGCCGCTGGCCGACGTATTCCTGCGCCTGCTCGCGCTGCCGGACGCGCGCTTCGGCGTCAGCGAGGTGCTGGACCTGATCGCGACGCCGGCCTTGATGGACGCCGCCGGGCTCGATGCCGCTGGCCTGGAGCGCCTGCGCCGGTGGCTGCATGAAGCGGGCGCGCGCTGGGGCCTGGATCCGGACCATCGCGCACGCCACGACGCGCCGGCGGACGACGCCTACACCTGGCGTTTCGCGCTCGACCGCCTGCTGCTGGGCCATGCCAGCGGCGCCGACGAAGACCTCGCCGGCGTCGCGCCGTGGACGGAACTGGAAGGCAGCGCGCTCGATGCGCTCGACGCACTGGTCCGCGTGTTGCGCGTGCTCGCGCGCAACGAACACGTGCTAGCGCGCGCGATGACGCCTTCGCAATGGCGCGAGGCCCTGTTCGCGATGCTCGACGCGTTGCTGCCCGAACACCCACGTGCCGTCGGCGACCAGCGCGCGATCGAGCGCCTGCGCCGCCACGTCGACGCCTTCGCCACCAGTGCCAACGACGCCGGCTTCGATCGCCCCGTGCCGCCCGACGTGGCCCGTGCGTACTTCCGCGCGGCCCTGTCGGAGTCGGACACGCGCGCGCCGCTGCTCACCGGCGGCGTCAGCTTCGCGCGTATGGTGCCGATGCGCCTGATCCCGTTCCGGGTGATCTGCCTGCTCGGCATGAACGACGGCGACTACCCGCGTCGCGATCCCTCGGGTGGACTCAACAAGATGACGCAGGAACTCACCACGCCCGCGCGCCGCTTCGGCGACCGCTCGCTGCGCGAGGACGACCGCTTCCTGTTCCTGCAACTGCTCGCCTCGGCCGGCGAGGTGTTCCATGTCAGCTGGCTCGGCGCCGATCCGCGCGACGGCAGCGCGCGCGAGCCATCGGTGCTGGTGTCCGAACTGCTCGACGCCGCCGGCCACTATCACCACGATGCCGCCGCTGCGGGTGAGCTCGTCGTGCATCACCCGCTGCAGCCGTTCTCGCCGCGTGCATTCGGTGAACGCGACGAGCCGCGACGTTTCAGTTACCTCGCCGCGTGGCATCCAGCGGCCACGGCGCTGCGCGCTCCGCGCGGCGAGCCGGCGCCGTGGTTCAGCGACGCACTGGCTGCGGTCGATGCGCCCGCGGAGCTGCCGCTGACCGCGCTGCGCCGCTTCCTCGCCGACCCGCCGGGCCAGTTCCTGCGCCAGCGCATGGGTCTGCGCCTGCCCGACGAAATCGACGCGCACGACGACCTCGATCCGCTGTCCGCACCCGCGCGTGGACTCGACCGCTGGAAGCTCGAGCAGGCCGTGTTCGAGGCCTGCGCTTCGGGCGACAGCGGCGATCTCGCCGCGCGGCTGCGCGCCCGCGCGATGCTGCCATCCGGCCCACTCGGCGAACGCCTGCTCGCGGCACTGAAGGGCAGGGTGTTGCCGTTCGCAAGCGCGCTGCGCGAATGGCGCGAAGGCGACGCCTCCACGCGCGCGTTCGAACTCGACGTGGACGGCGTGCGGCTGTACGGCCATCTCGATCGGCTGTATCCACACGGCGCGCTGCGTTCACGTCTGGATGCGCTGCACGGGCCGGCGCAGATCGCGCACGGCCTGGATTGGCTGGTGCTGTCGGCGCTGGGCGATACGCGTCCGCTCGCCCAGCTCGCGCAGTGGGACGACGGCCCGGGCGTGCGCACGCGCGCGGCGATTCCGGCCGTGCAGGCGCGCGCCGCCTTGCGCGAGCTGCTGTCGATCTACCGCGCCGGCCTGCGCGAACCGCTGCCGTTGCAGGCACGCTCGGCCTGGCGCTGGTACGACGCGCCGCGTGGCGATGAAGTCGCCGCCCAGATCGCGTGGAAAGCCGCGCGCGAAGCCTGGCAGGGCGATCGCGAGCGCAAGGTCTGGGGCGAAGGAAATGCTCCCGCCGCGCAGCTGGCCCTGCGTGGCCGCGATCCGTTCGCCGGCGAGCTGGACGACGCCGACGGTATCCGCTTCCGCGAACTCGCCACGCGTTTGTTCGACGCGCTCGTGCACGGCCGCATCGACGACGGACGCAGCGGGGTTGCCGCTGCATGAACCGCGAACGCGACACGCACGACACCTTCCTCGACCTGCCGCTGGACGGCGTCCGTCTGATCGAGGCCAGCGCCGGCACCGGCAAGACCTTCACGCTGGCGACGCTGGTAACGCGGCTGGTGATCGAGCGCGACCTGCGCGTCGGCCAGGTCCTCGCAGTGACCTACACCGAGGCGGCCACGCAGGAACTGCGCGAGCGGCTGCGCCTTCGCCTGGAGTTGGCCGCGCGACTGGCCAACGAAGTCGCGCTGATGCCGACCACGCTAGACGACGACAGCGAAGCCGCCGTCACGCGCGCACTGATCGAACGCCAGGCACGACGCGAGGATCCGCTGGTACTCGCGCGTCGCCTGCGCCAGGCCGCGCGCGAGATGGACCTCGCCTCGGTCTTCACCATCCACGGCTTCTGCGCGCGCGCCCTGGCCGAGCATGCGGTCGAGGCTGGCCAGCCACAGCTGGCACCCGAGTTGACGGGCAGCGAACGCGAACTGATCGACGCGGTCGCCACCGATCTGTGGCGTTCGCTGGGCGCCGATCCGATCGATGCCGAACTGCTGCAGGCGCAGTGGCGCACACCCGAAGGTCTCGCCGGCGACCTCTACAAGCTGTTGTACGTCCCGCGCCTGCAACCGATGCCACCGGCGCCGCAAGCCGATCCGCTGCCGCGACTGGTCGAATCGGCGGCGGCCTTGCGCGCGACGTTCCAAACGCACGGCCAGGAGGCATGCGCTGCGGTCGCATCGGCCATCGACGCCAAGATCCTCAACGGCACGACGTACAAGAGCGCGCTCATCGCCGAGCTTCGGCAATCGCTTGCGCAGTGGTGCGCGCAGGACGATCCCGCCGCGCCGGTGCACGAGCGCCTGGACCGCCTCACGCCCGGCATGCTGGCCGACAAGACCAACAAGCCGAAGAAGGGCCCGGCGCTGCAGACGCCGCAGTCGCCGTTGTTCGCGGCCATCGAGCGCTACCTCGATGATGTCCGCATGCGCAACCAGTGGCTCGCATCGCGTCGCATCGCCCTGGTCCATCGCGTGCGCGAAGACGCCGCGCGAAGGCTCGCAGCGATCAAGCGCCAGCGCCGCGAGCAGACGTTCGACGATCTCATCGCCAATCTTGCCGATGCCCTCGACGGACCGCACGGCGCGCGACTGGTCGAGCGCCTGCGCGCGCAGTACGCGTTCGCGCTGGTGGACGAGTTCCAGGACACCGACCCGCGCCAGTGGGCGATCTTCGAGCGCATCTTCGGTGGGCGCGGCGACGGAGCTGGGGAGGGCGACGCAGGCGAACGTATGGCGCCCGCGCTGTTCCTGATCGGCGATCCCAAGCAGGCGATCTACCGGTTCCGCGGCGGCGACGTGCACACCTACCTTGCCGCCGCCGATAGCGCGCTGCGCGCGCCGCCGCTGGATCGCAACTTCCGTTCGCGCCCGTCGTTGCTGCGAGCCGTCGCGGCCCTGTACGACCGCGCCGGCGAGTCGGCGTTCGTGGACAAACGCATCCGGTTCCGCGACGTCGCACCCGGTGGGTCGGTAGGCGATGCGGATTTCCAGCGCGACGGCCGGGTTGCCGCGGCGCTGCAGGTCTGCATCCTGCCGGCGCCCAACGACGGTCGCCAAAAACCGCAATGGCTGGTCGGCGAAGCGCGCCCGCTCTGCGCGCTGGCCTGCGTGGGCGCGATCCAGTCGCTGCTGCGCGATGCGCGCGAAGGCCGCGCGAGCGTGCGCGATCACGGCAGCGAACGCGCGCCGCAAGCGGGCGACGTCGCCGTGCTGGTACGCAACCACACCGAAGCCACGCTGATGCGCGAAGCCCTATCGCGCGCCGGCATCGCCGCCGTGGCCGCCGGGCGCCGCAGCCTGTTCTCGACTGACGAAGCGCGCGACGTGCTCACGCTGCTCGAGGCGCTCCTGCGACCGGACGACGACGCGCGCATGCGCGGTGCGCTGGCGACGATGCTCGTCGGCCTGGATGCGAACACACTGGCGCGCTTCGACGAGGACGCATCGCTGCATCGCCACTGGCAGCTGCGCACGCTGGCCTGGCGCGATCGCTGGCAGCGGCACGGACCGCTGGCGATGCTGGGCGATGTCGCCGCCGAACACGCACCGCGCCTGCTCGCACTCGGCGATGGCGAGCGTCGCCTCACCAACACGCTGCAACTGGCCGAAGTGCTGCAGGAAGCCGACACCCGAGCGATCGGCGAACACGGCCTGGTCGACTGGCTGCGCACCCGCATCGGCGAGGCCGACGACAGCGACGAAACGCAGCAATTGCGCCTGGAATCCGACGCGCGCTGCGTGCAGATCCTCACGTTGCACAAGAGCAAGGGCCTGGAATATCCGTTCGTGTTCCTGCCGTTCGCCGCGATCGGGCGCGAGGGACGCATCGGCAATCTGTGCGAATTCCATGACGGCGAAGGTCGCGTCCTGCAATTGCGCAGCGAGGCCTCGTCGCAGGACATCGCGTGGGGCAATGCGCGTGCGCAGCATGACGAGGAGGAGCGCGGCGAAGACGCGCGCCTGTTGTACGTCGGCCTTACGCGCGCACGCCACGCGCTCTGGCTTGCGACCGGACCTTTCGCCAAGGCGGAATACAGTCCGCTGGAGCCGATGCTGCGCGACCCGGACGCGCTTTCGAGCGACCTGGAAGGCGCCGTCGACGTGCAGCGCCCGGCGTTCCCGCTGCGCGTGCCCGATGCACTGGCGCCGGAGCATCTCGACGCGATGCCGCGGTCGCGCGTCGCGCGTCGCGTCGTTCCGCGCGACTGGTGGGTCTACAGCTTCACGCAGTTGGCCAACGAATCGCCCGGCACGGTGGAGGCCGCGCCGCGCGTCGTCGCGGAGGAGGGCGGCGCGCAAGACGAACCGGCGATCGCCACGTTCGATGGCGACCCGCGCTTCGGCGGCAGCCGCTTCGGCAACGTGCTGCACAACGCGCTGGAACGCGTGGACTTTCGCGCGTGGTCGCAATGGCTGGCCACCGGCTTGCCGGACGACGAGCGCCGGCACCTGGTCGAAGCGTTGCGCGGCGAAGGTTACGTGGACGAGGACATCGACGACGGCGTGGACGTGCTCGCGCCGTTGGTCGGCCACACGCTCACCGTCGCGCTGCCGGAGGGTACGCGCCTGTGCGAGGTGCCCGACGATGCACGCCTGGCCGAGATGGAATTCCACTTTGCGCTGGAGGCGACGTCGGTCGAACGCCTGCTCGCCTTGCTGCACGAACACGACCTGCTGCGTGATCGCAACGCCTTCGGCAACCGGCAGCGCCTGGAAGGCCTGATGACCGGCAAGATCGACCTGGTGTACGCGCATGGCGGGCGTTTCCACGTGCTCGACTACAAGTCCAATCGCCTGCCCGCGTATGACCACGACGCGCTCGCCGCGGCGATGGACGACAGCGAGTACACCCTGCAGGCACTGTTGTACACGCTGGCGATGCATCGCTGGTTGCGTTTCCGACTGGCGGACGCCTACGACTACGACACGCACTTCGGCGGTATCCGCTACGTGTTCTGCCGTGGCCTGGATGCCGCCAGTCCGACGTCGCCGGGCGTGCACGCCTGGCAACCTTCGCGCGCGCTGATCGAAGGACTCGACGCCCTGTTCGGGCGTGACGCGCGTGCGCCGCAGGAGGCGATCGCATGAGCCTGCTCGACGCCCTGCTGCGCGAGGGCGCGCTGCGACCGGTCGACCACGCGCTCGCGCAGAGCCTGCGCCGCCTGGGGCGCGAGACCGGCGATGCCGACGACCGGGTGCTGGTCGCGGCGGCGCTGGCGTCGTCGGCGATCGCGCACGGCCACGCCGGCGTGGACCTGTCGCGGCCGCAGCTGGTGTGCGATGCCGCCGTCGAGTGGCCCGACGCGGACGAATGGCGCCAGGCGTTGAAGGCATCGCGCTGGGTCGCGACACCGCCGGCCGAAGACGTCAGCGCACAGGCACCGCTGGTGCTCGAACACAACCTGCTCTACCTGCGCCGCTACCGCGAGTACGAGCGTCGTCTCGCGCACGGCCTGCGCCGTATCGCCGCCGCGGCGCCCGCGCATGGCGATCTGCGGGTGCTCGCGTCGTTGTTCGCCGTGCTATTCCCGCAGGCCGGCGACGCCGACCGGCAGGCGCGTGCCGCCGCGTTGTCGCTGCTGCGCTCGCTGCTGCTGGTGACGGGCGGGCCGGGCACCGGCAAGACCACGACGATCGCGCGCGTGTTGTTGTTGCTGATCGCGCAGGCGCGGTTGTCGGATCTGCCCGCGCCCCGCATCGCGTTGGCCGCACCGACGGGCCGTGCCGCCGAGCGCATGGCCGAGAGCCTTCGCGCCGCCGCCGCGCAGATGTACACGCTCGGCGGCATCGACAGCGCGTGGTGCGATGCGCTGCCGCACACCGCGAGCACGTTGCATCGCTTGCTCGGCACGATTCCGGACAGCCCGCGCTTCCGTCACGACGCGGACCATCCGCTGCCGTTCGAGGTGATCGTTGTCGATGAAGCGTCGATGGTCGATCTGCCACTCATGTGCAAGCTGGTCGAAGCCGTGCCGGACGGTTCGCGGTTGATCCTGCTGGGCGATCGCGATCAGTTGCCGTCGGTCGAGGCCGGCGACGTGCTGGCGGCGATCACCGATGCGGCAGGCGAGGGCGATGCGTTCGCGCCATCGGTGGCACAAGCGCTGGCGCCGTTGCTCGGCGCAGTACCGGAGCGCGCCGGGGGGCCCGGCGCGCTGGCGGGGCATCGCGTGCAGTTGCAGCGCGGCTATCGGCAGGCGCAGTCGCTGGACCTCGCGCCGCTCGCCGACGCATTGCGCACGGGCGATGCGGACCGCGCGATCGAACGCCTGCGCGTCGGGCTGGCCGGCGTGCATTTCCATGAGGACGTGTCCGATCCGATGGCCGGCGGTACGCGCGCAACGCTGCTGTCGCCATGGCGCGCGTTGATGGAACTGGACGATCCCGAGCAGGCCCTGCGACAGGCGCAGCGCATGCGCATGCTCACCGCGCTGCGCGAGGGCGCGCAGGGCGCGGGCGCGCTGAACCAGCGCATCGAGGACGCGCTGGCGGGCACGCAACGCGACCCGTACTTTCATGGCCGCCTGTTGCTCGTGACCGAGAACAGTTACCGGCACGGGCTGTTCAATGGCGACATCGGCGTCGTCCAGCACGATTCGGCCGGCGTGCCGGTGGCGTGGTTCGCCGGTGGCAGCGATGGCATGCGCGGTTTCCATCCCGCGTCGCTGCCGGCCCACACGGGCGCGTTCGCGATGACGGTGCACAAGGCGCAGGGGTCGGAATTCGACACCGTGTGGTTGCTGCTACCGCGCCAGGACGCGCGCACGCTGTCGCGCGAATTGCTCTACACCGGCGTCACGCGCGCACGCGGCGAACTGCATCTGTGCACGAGCGAAGCGGTGCTGCGCGCAGCGCTCGACCGGCATGCGCAGCGTGTCTCCGGGTTGGCGTGGCGTCTGGCGGGCTCGTAGCCCTCGCGATCGCGTACCGCTTCACTGCGTTGCGGAGGGCGTTCCCGCGATCGCGTCGTCATGCATCACCAGGAAGCCGCGCGTGCGCGTGGTCTCGGCGTTCAAGGGTGCGCGCATCGCCTTCCACATGTCCTCCACCGCGACCCACGTCGGCGGGTACCTGTACGCGGCCACGTCCAGCACCAGCAGTCGGTCGCTGCCCGCGTGGTAGGCGGCGACGGGTGAGATGTGGCCCATCGGCGGCTGTCCCAGGTGCTCGCGGCCGTAGTTCACCAGCAGGAAGTCGCCTTCGCGCGCGAGGTTCTGGCGCAGCCGTCGCCGGAAGCCTTCGAGGTCCACCTCGGACGCGTGCACGATCTCGACACGCGCACCGTGCGCGCGCATCAGCGCGCCGAGGTCGTTCAGCGACATGCCGACGAAGCTCACCTTCAATGGATGCGCATCCACGTCGGGATCGGCGAACAGCGCCGCCTGGTCGAGTGGCGCGGGCGTGGTCTCGGCGGCGTTGAGCGCGGTCAACGCGCTGGCGACGCCGCAATAGGCACGCCGCGATTGTGGAACGAAATGTTCGACGAGGTCATCGTAGTCGGCCACCGCATCGCTGCCCGCAAGCAATGTCTGCCCGGCGGGTGAGTCCAGCGCGATCAGGTTCGCAGGCAGTGGCTCAAGGTGGGTCGGAGGGGTGCGCAGGTAGCGGTGCCACACGGTCCCGCCGCCAGCCGCGATCGCCACGGCGGTGATGACGGCAACACCCACGACCATGGGATGCATCGCGATTCAGGCTCGATGGACTCGGGGAATGTCCCTGGCGCCGTCTAGCAGATCGCGCCGGCTATGACGCCGGGGTGAAACGGCTGAATGAATGCGGCGAGCCCCTGCGGACAGGGGCGCGCCGTGAAGGAACGAACGCCGGCGTCACGCCAGCGAAGGGCCTTCGTCGTCGTGCGCGTCGGCCGCGACTGGCTCTTCGGTCACGCGTTCGTCGACCGTCGCCTTGCGCTTGGCCTTGGCTTCGGGCTGCTTGGCGACCTTGGCCAGTTCGGCGTTGATCGCATCGGCCGCGGATTTTTCCGCCGCCTTGTAGCGCGCGCGCACGTTGGGGCAGAGCACCTGCATGTAGTCGGCGTCGAAGTTCAGGCGTTCGACCAGGAAGTCGACGAACGCGCGCACCTTCGGCGATTGCACGCGGCCGCGCGGGAAGACGGCATTGAACTCGTAGTCCGGACCGGTCCAGCCGGCGAGCACGCGCTGCACGTAGCCTTGTTCGGCGTACGCCTTGACCGTGACGTCGGCGGCGAGCATCAGGCCTTCGCCGCACAGCAGCGCGCCGCTGAGCGGGCCGGGGTCGTTGGCGACCAGCACCGGATCGACGCGGTAGTCGACCGTGCGCGTGCCATCGTTGAGCGGCCAGTAGTACTGGCCGTTGCGACGAGCCTTCGGCATGGCGACCGTGCGGTGGTGGATCAGATCGTCGGGATGCAGCGGTTCGCCGTGGCGCGCGATGTAGTTGGGGCTGGCGTACACCTGCGTGCGGAACGTGGCGAGCTTGCGCGCGATGAGGTTGGAGTCCGGCAGCGTACCCACGCGCAGCGCGACATCCAGTTCCTTGTCGATGATGTCGAGCTGTTCGTTGGTCAGCACCATCTCCACGCGCAGTTCGGGATGGCGCGCGTGGAATTCGCCCAGCAGCGGCGCGATCCAGGTGATGCCGACCGAATACGGCGCGGTGAAGCGCAGCCAGCCGCGCGGGCCGCCCTGCAACTGGCCGACCGCGCTTTCGGCTTCGTCGAGTTCGCGCGAGATGCGCTGGCAATGTTCGAAGTAGATGTTGCCCGCCTCGGTGAGGCCGAGCTTGCGCGTCGTCCGGTGCAGCAACTGCGCGCCCAGGCGCGTTTCCAGTTCCTGCACCTTGCGGCTGACGGTGGTCTTGGGCAGCTGCAGGGCGCGGGCGGCGGAAATGAAACTGCCATGTTCGACCACCTTTACGAAGATCAGGGTGTCGTTGAGATCGCGGGCCATGGTGGGGGCTCCTGTGGGCGCGGAAGGGCTCGGTCCCGCCGAACGGCGATTTGGACCGATGACGGGACAATTATTCCCTCGAAATCGGACTAATCAAGTGCCGATTGCACGCCTAACCTGTGCCCCACGCTCCCCCGACCCCCACGACCATGCTCACCCCCCGCCAAGCCCGTTACGCCTTCCTGCCGCTGATGCTGGCCGCCATGGCCGTGCTCGTCGGCGTCGCCCTGGTCGTGCTCCAACAGGGCTTGGCGGCCGGTCCGGACGAGTTCTGGATGCTCGCCTGGGTGCTGGCCTTCGTGCTGGCCCTGCCCGGCGCGATGCTCCTGCTGCCCGTGGTGAGCTCGCTGCTGCGCGTGGCCACCCGCCAGGAAACCGTCCCGCTGGCGGGAGTAAAAATCCCGAATGCGGGACATTGGGGTCGGTAATGAACACGCCTGCTGACAAGGCACCGGCCCAAAGCGCCTCCGCCCGCCGCATCGCCCGCACCGCTGTCGTGGTGCTGGGCGCCACCGGCGGCGTCGGCCGGGGCGTGGTGGCGGCGGCGCTGGCGAACGGTCGTCCGGTGATCGCCGTCGCGCGCGACAAGGCCGGCCTGCAATGCCTGCGCGGCAAGTTTCCCGATGCGGACCTCAGCATCGTCCCAGGTTCGGTCAGCAGCGACGGCGATGGCGAACGCCTGGCCCGCGCGCTGCGCAAGCTCGGCCGTCCGATCGGTGGTGTGGTCGCGGCGGTCTGCGCCAGCAACGCGCGTGGCCGCCTGCTCGACAACCCGGCGGCGTTCCTGCGCCAGACGCTGGACGACGACCTGCTGCCGCACCTGGCCGCCGCACGCCATCTGCTGCCGCTGCTGTCGGATGCCGGGCGCAGCGGCACGTACGTGTTGATCGGCGGCCCCAACGCCGATCGGCCGTGGGCCGGCTACGGCCACCGTTCCATCGCCACCGCGGCGCTGCGCATGCTCGCCCGCGTGCTGCACGAAGAAGCCCGCACGCTCGGCGTTCGGGTGCAGCTGCTGGCGATCGACAGCCCGGTGTCCACCGAGCTCAATCGCGCGCACGCCTGCGAGCAATGGCCCAGCGCCCTGGCCGTCGGCCAGCGCGCGCTGGCGCTCATGGACCCCGACGGCGCGCAGCCGGCCGAAGCGGTCGTGCAGTTTTCCGATGTGAAGGTCGGCGCGTTGCCGACTGTCACATCGAATGTCGATTGGCCGTCCTCTCCTTCGACGATTTCACAGGAACCCGAGGAAGACGCCGTGGCCCGCGCCGCGGAGTCGACATCGAGCGGCCCGGCGGATGCCGGACAGAAACCGACAGGTGAACAGGGGCTACTGCCAGCACGCTGTCTGCAGGATGCCCGCACGCTGCTCAGGAACCTGATCTCAACAGATAACAACAACCAGGAACGCTCGACATGACCCCCCGCAAAGAAATGGCCCGGTCCGGAACCGGGATTCCCTACCTCGCATTGGCGACGGGCCTGCTGATGGCCGCCATCGCCACCGCGTGCAGCAGTCAGGCCGAACCGGCCGCCGGCATGCCGCCGGCACCGGAAGTCAGCGTGGCGCAGGTACTCAACAAGGACGTCAGCCGCTGGGACGAATTCACCGGTCGCGTCACCGCGATCGAGACGGTCGAGCTGCGTCCGCGCGTGTCCGGCTACGTGCACCAGGTGGCGTACAAGGAAGGACAGGAAGTGAAGAAGGGCGACGTGCTCTTCGTCATCGATCCGCGTCCGTACAAGGCGCGCCTGTCGCAGGCCGAGGCCGACGTCGAGCGTGCCCGCGCCGAAGCCCGCCTCGCCCAGATGCAGGACAAGCGCGCGCAAACCCTGGTCGAAGCCAAGGCCATCTCGCGCGAAGAGTTCGAGACGCGCCGCGCCGCCAGCACGCAGGGCAACGCCGCCGTGCGTTCGGCCGAAGCCGCGCTCGACAACGCGCGCCTGGATCTGCAGTTCGCCACCGTCCGTTCGCCCATCGACGGCCGCGCCGGTCGCGCCTTCGTGACCGAGGGCAACCTCGCCACCGCCGATACCACGCTACTCACTACGGTCGTCTCGCAGGACCCGGTGTTCGTCTACTTCGAAAGCGACGAGCAGAGCTTCCTGCGTTACCAGGAGCTGGCCCGCAAGGGCGAGCGCGCGGCGACCCGGAACCCGGTGCGCGTCGGCCTGGCCACCGAGCAGGGCTATCCGCATGAAGGCACGGTGGACTTCGTCGACAACCAGGTCGATCCGAGCACCGGCACCATCCGCGCCCGCGCCGTGCTGAAGAACCCGGACCGCATGTTCACCCCGGGCCTGTACGCACGCGTGCAATTGCAGGGCACCGGCCAGTTCAAGGCGATGCTCGTCGACGACAAGGCCGTGCTGACCGACCAGGACCGCAAGTACGTCTACGTGTTGGGCGAAAAGAACGCTGCGACGCGCAAGGACATCAAGCTCGGGCCGATGATCGATGGCCTGCGCGTGGTGACCTCGGGCCTGGCGCCGTCGGACAAGGTGATCGTGCACGGCGTGCAGAAGGTCTTCTTCCCGGGTATGCCGGTGCAGCCGAAGGTGATCGCGATGGGCGCGCCGGCGCCGCAGCCGCAAGTGGCGATGAAGTAAGCCGTTGAAACCCTCGCCCGCACGCGGGAGGGGGACAAAGAAACCAGCCGACAGGCGATGCGGAAGACGCATCGCCCAGGACCGCTGCGGCCTCAACACATTGTTTTGAAGCCGCCGCACAAGGAACCCCTCATGGACTTTTCCAAGTTCTTCATCGACCGACCGATCTTCGCCGCGGTGCTGTCGATCGTGATCTTCGCCGCCGGCCTGATCTCGATCCCGCTGCTGCCGATCGGCGAATACCCCGAAGTCGTTCCGCCTTCGGTGGTCGTTCGCACCGTGTATCCGGGCGCGAACCCGAAGGTCATCGCCGAAACCGTCGCCACGCCGCTGGAGGAATCCATCCGCGGCGTCGAAGGCCTGATGTACGTCAAGTCGGTCGCCAGCTCCGACGGCGTGCTGCAGGTCACCGTCACCTTCCGCCCCGAAGTGGACGCGGACGCAGCCACGGTGCTCGTGCAGAACCGCGTCAGCCAGGCGCTCGCGCGCCTGCCCGAGGACGTGCGCCGGCAGGGCGTGACCACGCAGAAGCAGTCGCCCGTCTTCCTGATGGTCGTGCATCTGACCTCGCCCAGCGGCAAGTACGACACGCTGTACCTGCGCAACTACCTGCGCCTGCACATCAAGGACCAGCTCGCGAGCATTCCCGGCGTGGGCGAAGCGCAGCCGTTCGGCGGCGGCGACTACGCGATGCGCATCTGGCTCGATCCGGACAAGATCGCCGCGCGCGGCATGACCGCCAGCGACGTCCTGCGCGCCGTGCGCGAGCAGAACATCCAGGTCTCCGCGGGCCAGCTCGGTGCCGAACCGATGCCCAACGGCAGCGAGTTCCTGACGCTGATCAACGCGCGCGGCCGCCTGGAGAAGCCGGAAGAGTTCGGCGCCATCGTGCTCAAGGGTGGCGAAAGCGGTGAAGTGGTGCGCCTGTCCGACGTCGCCCGCATCGAGCTGGCCGCCGGCGACTACACCATGCGCGCGCGCCTGGACGGCCAGAACGCAGCCGCCATCGGCATCTTCCAGGCACCGGGCGCGAACGCGCTGGAAATCCGCGACGAAGTCATCCGCCGCATGGACGAAGCCGCCAAGCGCTTCCCGCCGGGCATCGAGTACAAGTCGATCTACGACACCACCATCTTCGTACGCGACTCGATCAAGTCGGTCGTGACCACGCTGCTGGAAGCGACGCTGCTGGTGGTGCTGGTGGTGATCCTGTTCCTGCAGACCTGGCGCGCGTCGATCATTCCGTTGATCGCGGTGCCGGTGTCGGTCGTGGGCACGTTCGCCGCGCTGCACCTGTTGGGCTTCTCGATCAATACGCTGACACTGTTCGGACTGGTGCTGGCCATCGGCATCGTGGTGGACGACGCCATCGTCGTGGTCGAGAACGTCGAGCGCCACATCGAGGACGGCCACACGCCGCTGGAAGCGGCGCACCTGGCGATGAAGGAAGTATCCGGTCCGATCATCGCGATCGCGCTGGTGCTGTGCGCGGTGTTCGTGCCGATGGCGTTCCTGTCGGGCGTGACCGGCCAGTTCTACAAGCAGTTCGCCGTCACCATCGCCATCTCCACGGTGATTTCGGCGATCAACTCGCTGACGCTGTCGCCGGCGCTGGCCGCGCGCCTGCTCAAGCCGCACGGTGCGCCGAAGGACCTGCTGAGCCGCGGCATCGAGCGCGGTTTCGGCTGGATCTTCCGTCCGTTCAACCGCTTCTTCGGTACCGCCGCCGAGCGTTACCAGAGCAGCGTGGGCAAGGTGCTGGGCCGTCGTGGCGCCGTGTTCCTGGTGTACGCGGGCCTGTTGCTGGCCACGGGCCTGATGTTCCAGGTCGTGCCGCGCGGCTTCGTGCCGGTGCAGGACAAGAGCTACCTCATCGCCGGCATCAAGATGCCGGAAGGTTCCTCGATCGAACGCACGGATGCGGCGCTGAAGAAGATCGGCGAGATCGCGATGAGCATCGAGGGCGTGCAGAACGACGTGGCATTCCCCGGTCTGAACCCGCTGCAGTTCAGCAACACGCCGAACTACGGTGTCACCTTCATCAACCTCAAGCCCTTCGGCCAGCGCAATCGCAGCGCCGAGGAAATCAACGCCGAACTGAGCCAGAAGATCTCCGCCATCCAGGAAGGCTTCGCCTTCTCGCTGCAGCCGCCGCCGATCCAGGGCCTGGGCAACGGGTCGGGCTATTCGCTCTACATCGAGGACCGCGGCAACCTGGGCTACGGCGCGCTGCAAAGCGCGGTGCAGAACTTCCAGGGCGCCGGTTCGCAGACGCCGGGGCTGGGCTTCCCGAACTCGAGCTACCAGGCCAACGTGCCGCAGCTCGACGCCGAGGTCGACCGTACCAAGGCCAAGGCGCAGGGCGTGCCGCTGACGGAGTTGTTCGACACCCTGCAGACCTACCTGGGCTCGGCGTACGTCAACGACTTCAACATGTTCGGCCGCACCTGGCAGGTCGTCGCGCAGGCCGACGGTCCGTTCCGCGACAGCGTCGAGGACATCGCCAACCTGCGTACTCGCAACGACCGTGGCGAGATGGTGCCGATCGGTTCGATGGTGAAGGTCACCGAAACCTTCGGTCCCGATCCGGTGATCCGCTACAACGGCTATCCGGCCGCGGACATCCTCGGCGAGGCCGACGTGGCGCAGCTGTCCTCCGCGCAGGCGATGGTGAAGCTGGAAGAGCTCGCGCAGAAGGTCCTGCCCAACGGCATGGAAATCGAGTGGACGGACCTGAGCTATCAGCAGGCCACGCAGGGCAAGGCGGCGCTGATCGTCTTCCCGCTGGCCGTGCTGCTCGCCTTCCTCGTGCTGGCCGCGCTGTACGAAAGCTGGACGCTGCCGCTGGCGGTGATCCTGATCGTGCCGATGTGCATGCTGTCGGCGCTGCTGGGCGTGTGGATGACCGGCGACAACAACGTGTTCGTGCAGGTGGGCCTGGTGGTGCTGATGGGCCTGGCGTGCAAGAACGCGATCCTGATCGTCGAGTTCGCCCGCGAGCTGGAAATGCAGGGTAAAGGCATCGTCGAAGCGGCGCTGGAAGCCTGCCGTCTGCGTCTGCGCCCGATCGTCATGACGTCGATCGCGTTCATCGCCGGCACCGTGCCGCTGGTGCTCTCGCATGGCGCCGGCGCCGAAGTCCGCCAGGCCACGGGCATCACCGTGTTCTCAGGAATGATCGGCGTGACGCTGTTCGGCCTGTTCCTGACGCCGGTGTTCTACGTCGCGCTGCGCAAGCTGGCGAACCGTCCGCTGGTGAGCCACGGCCCGTCCACGGTCGAGGCGCACGCCTCCACCCACGTCTGATCCGCAATCGCCGGCACGGCCCCCACCGTGCCGGCAACGAATTACGCGCAATCCGCGCGAACCCCACAGGAGTCCCCCATGTCCGCATCACCCAACCACGCTTCCAAGGTCGCCCTCGTCACCGGCGGCACGCGCGGAATCGGTTTCGAAACGGTGCGCCAGCTCGCCCAGGCCGGCGTGCACACGCTGCTGGCCGGTCGCGACCGCGCGAAGGCGGTCGATGCTGCGCTGAAGCTGCAGGGCGAAGGCCTCCCGGTCGAAGCCATCGCGCTCGACGTCACCGACGAAGCGAGCATCAACGCGGCCGTCGCCGAAGTCGAACGCAAGTTCGGCAAGCTCGACATCCTCGTCAACAACGCCGGCGTCATTACCGAGGACCGCAGCCTGACCAAGCCGTCGCAGCAGTCGCTCACCGCGTGGCGCGAGACCTTCGACACCAACGTCTTCGGCGTGGTCGCCACGACCAACGCACTGCTGCCGCTGCTGCACAAGGCGCCGGCCGCGCGCGTCGTCATCGTCTCCAGCCTGCTCGGCTCGCTCGCCGCGCACAGCGATCCGGCCTCGCCGATCTACGATTTCAAGATCATCCCGGCCTACAACGCGTCCAAGAGCGCGGTGAACTCGTACGCCGTGCATCTGGCCTATGAACTGCGCGACACACCCATCAAGGTCAACGCCGTGCACCCGGGCTACGTGAAGACCGACATGAACGCCGGTGAAGGCGAGATCGACGTGCCTACCGGTGCCAAGACCAGCGTCGAGATGGCGCTGCTCGACGACAACGGCCGCAGCGGCGGCTTCGTCTATCTGGGAGAAACGCTGCCATGGTGATCCGTTCGCTTACCCTCGGCGTCGCGGCGGCATTGCTCGCTGCATGCGCCGTCGGCCCCGACTACGTGCGGCCGAACATCGACACGCCCGCCAAGTTTGCCCGCGATGAAGCCGCGGCCGACGCGCGTGCGGTGGACGTCGCGACCGGCGTCGAATCGTCCTCTGCGCAGGCGCCGTCCGGCGTGCCATCGAATGCCTCGCCCTCGAGCCAGGCGCCCGCGCCGCAGGCCGACGACGAGTTCTGGCGCAGCTTCAACGACCCGCTGCTCACGCGGCTGGTCGAGGATTCCCTCGCCGCCAACCACGACCTGCGCATCGCGCTGGCAAGCTACGACCGTGCGAACGCGCTGCTTCGCAACGCCAAGCTGGATCGCTTCCCGACCGTGACGGCCAGCGCCACCGCCAGCGATTCGCGCGCCAGCGCCGATCAGGCGCCGGGCGTGTCGCGCAATGACCGCGACGGCGAGAGCTACAGCGTGCAGGCCGACGTCAGCTGGGAGCTGGACGTGTTCGGCCGCGTGCGTCGTGGCGTGGAGTCGCAGCGCGCCGAAGCCTGGGCGACCGCGTCCGACCTGGATGCGTTGCAGGTCGCGATCGTCGGTGAAGTCGCGCGCAGCTATGTCGAACTGCGCGGTTTCCAGGAACGCCTGCGCGTGGCCAAAAACAACGCCGAGAACCAGCGCGAAACGCTGCGCCTGGTGAACGCGCGCTTCGATGCCGGTCGCGGCACCGAGTTCGACACCTCGCGCGCGCGCGCGCAGCTCGAACTGACGCTGTCGCGCGTGCCCGCGCTGGAAGCGCAGGTCGCCGTGACCATGCACCGTCTCGCGGTGCTCACCGGTCAGACGCCGGAAGCGCTGATCGCCGAACTCACGCCCGTGCAGCCGCTGCCGGCGCTGCCGTCGCGGCTGGATCCGGGTTCGCCCGGCGAACTGCTGCGCCATCGCCCCGACGTCATCGCCGCCGAACACCGTCTGCACGCGGCCACCGCGCGGATCGGTGTCGCCACCGCCGACCTGTTCCCGCGCTTCACGCTCGGCGGACTGATCGGCAGCCAGGCCATCGACAGCAGCGCGCTGTTCGAACGCGACAGCGAGACGCGCTTCGTGGCGCTCGGCATCGACTGGTCGTTCCTCGACATCGGCCGCGTGCGTGCACGCATGGCCGCCGCCGATGCCGACGCCGCCGGCGAACTGGCGCGCTACCAGCAGTCGGTGCTGCTCGCGCTGGAAGACACCGAGAACGCGTTGGTCCGCTACGCCCGTGCGCGGGTGGAAGACCAGCACCTGGAGCAGGCGGCTGTCGACAGCGCCACCGCCGCGCGCCTGGCGCGCGTGCGCTACGAAGCCGGCGCGGCCGACCTGTTCGAAGTGCTGGACGCCGAACGCACCCAGCTCACCGCGCAGGAAGCCTTCGCCGATGGCCGTACCCGCAGCGCGAGCTCGGCGGTCGCGCTGTACAAGGCGTTGGCCGGCGGCTGGCCCACGCGCGTGCCGGTGCGCGAGGAGGTCGCCGCACGCTGACCTGCGTCAGACAAGCTCCCCCGCCGACGACCGGCGGCGCCACGCCTTCCCCTCCCTCATGCGTGGCGTCGCCGGTCGCTCGGATCTTTGTCGGCTGTTCCAGCCTTTTCGCGCCGTCGTGGCCTCATCCCGCCCGACGGCGTCTTTTTTCTCCGCTCGCGTCGGGTGGAGTAGCATTCCCGTCCCCCACTTCGAGGCCGTGCCATGGCGCATGACGACAAGCCCACCCGCGATCAGGCCGAGGCCGCCGTGCGTACGCTGCTGCGCTGGGCCGGCGACGATCCGGCACGCGAGGGCTTGCTCGACACGCCCAAGCGCGTGGCCAAGGCGTACCAGGACTGGTTCAGCGGTTACGGCGAAGACCCGGCGGACTACCTCAGCCGCACCTTCGAGGAAGTCGAGGGCTACGACGAGATGATCGTGCTGCGCGACATCGAGTTCGAAAGCCACTGCGAGCACCACATGGCGCCGATCATCGGCAAGGCGCACGTGGGCTATCTGCCCGACGGCAAGGTCGTGGGCATCAGCAAGCTCGCGCGCGTGGTGGAAACCTACGCACGCCGCCTGCAGGTGCAGGAAAAGATGACCGCGCAGATCGCGCAGGTGATCCAGGACGTGCTGCAGCCGCGCGGCGTCGGCGTGGTGATCGAAGGCTCACACGAATGCATGACCACGCGCGGCGTGCACAAACGCGGGGTGAGCATGATCACGTCGAAGATGCTCGGCAGTTTCCGCGAGGATGCACGCACGCGTGCGGAGTTCCTGCAGTTCATCGATGTGGGGCCGGGGCGCTAGGCAGATTCGCGACTCCGTCGCTACGTTCGGGTAGAACGGTGATGGCATTCTGGCTTTGAGCTTCGCGCCATTCGACCCACATCCCCGTTCGTCCTGAGCGTAGGCGCGCAGCGCCGGAGTCGAAGGATGATCGGGAGCGGACGCCCAAGGAAGAGCGCCCATGTTCTGGATGTACATCCTGCGTTGCGCCGACGACAGCTTTTACATCGGCCGTACCGATGACCTCGAACGCCGACTGGGTGAGCATCATGCGGGCAGCTTTGCGTGCTACACGCAGTCGAAGCGTCCGCTCCTGCTCGTCCACGCGCAAGCGTTCGACACCAGGGAGGAAGCGCTCACCGCCGAGCGGCAGGTCAAAGGCTGGAGCAGGCGAAAGACAAACGCTGGTCGACGGCGATTGGGCTCGCATTCGGGCGCCTTCTCGCGGGAAACACAAGCACCAACGGGCATAGGTGCGACCGACTGACGGTCCTTCGACGTCGCGACTTCGTCGCTACGCTCAGGACGAAGGGTGAAGGCCTCGGCCTCCTGCGTCAGGGCTCCGAGCCTTCAACCGGGCATCGATCGAGCAGCGAAACGTTCGGGTCTTCAACCATGCGGACACCCGCCACGTTCGTCCTGAGCGGAGGCGCCCCGCGCCGAAGACGGAGGGCACCTCCGGGGTCAATCGCAAGCAGGCCTCACCCCAGCAACAGCCTCACGATCCCCCCCGCCGCCTCGCGCCCCTCGTACGCCGCCGTGACCACCAGGTCCGCGCCGCGCACGCCGTCGCCGCCGGCGAAGACGCGCGGGTTCGTGGTCTGGAACGGCAGAGCTGCCGACGCCGCGCGCCGCGATGCACAGCCGCTGGGCTGCACGACGCGGATGCGTCCGTTGCCTTCCAGTTCGATTCCGTGCGCCGACAGCCACTGCGGCGGATCGGGTTGGAAGCCGAACGCGATGATCACCACGTCCGCCGCGAGGACCGATTCGCTGCCGGGGACCACTTCGGCATTGCTGCGACCGCGCGCATCGGGTTCGCCCAGGCGCGTTTCGGCGACGCGCACGCCGGTCACCCGGCCGTCCTCACCCAGCAGTTCCAGCGGCTGGCGATTGAAGAGGAACTGCACGCCTTCCTCGCGTGCGTTGGCGACTTCGCGCGCGGAGCCGGGCATGTTGGCTTCGTCGCGACGGTAGGCGCAGCTCACGCGCGAGGCGCCCAGGCGCACGGCGCTGCGTACGCAATCCATGCCGGTGTCGCCGCCGCCGAGCACCACCACGCGCTTGCCGTGCAGGTCGGGCAGGGCGACGCGGTCTTCCCAGCCGGCGATCGGCTTGGCCTGTGCATCGTCGTCGCCGCGCACCAGGCGTCCGTTGTGCACCAGGAAGGGCAATGCCGGAAGCACGCCCAGCAGATCCTGTCCGGGCAAGCCGCCGTCGGTGTAGCGATAGCTTCCCAGGCCCAGGAACACCGCGTCGAATTCGTCGATCAGTGCATCCAGTCCGATGTCGCGGCCGATCTCCACGCCAAGCCGGAACTGCACGCCCATGCCTTCGAGCACGTCGCGGCGCGTCGCCAGCACCGACTTCTCCAGCTTGAAACTGGGAATGCCGAAGTGGAGCAGGCCGCCGATCTGTTCATAGCGATCGAACACCACCGCTTCGATGCCCGCACGCGCGAGCCGGTCCGCGCACGAAAGACCCGCCGGACCCGCGCCGACGACCGCAACGCGCTTGCCCGTCGCGACGACCTTGGACAAATCCGGCCGCCAGCCTTCACTCAATGCGCGATCGGCGATGTACTTCTCCACCGCGCCGATGGTGACCGCGCCGAAGCCGTCGTTGAGCGTGCAGCTGCCTTCGCACAGACGGTCCTGCGGGCACACGCGGCCGCAGATTTCCGGCAGCGGATTGGTTTCGTGCGCGAACGCGGCGGCCTCGTGCACGCGGCCTTCGCGGGCGAGTTCGAGCCAGTTCGGAATGTAGTTATGCAGCGGGCATTTCCAGCTGCAATACGGATTTCCGCAGTCCAGGCAGCGGCTGGACTGGTGCTTGGCCTCGGCCTCGCCGAAGCGGCCGTACAGCTCGCCCCAGTCGCCGCCACGGCGCAGTTCCAGCGGAATGCGCGACGGCATTTGCCGGGGCGTTTCGCGGAATGCGAACACGGGCTTCTTGCTGTCCATCTTGCTCACGCTCTCACCTTGCGCAGCCTTCGCTGGTGGAAAGCCCCCTTGGCAAGGGGGGCGCCCCGTAGGGGCGGGGATGGGAGACACGTAGCGGGCCCGAGGTTTGCGTGGCAAACCTTGGGGTGATGTTCATGCGGAGCATGGACATCACGCAGCCCTCCTCAAATTCTCCGCCAGCGACTCCAGGCTCGCCGCCTTCGGCTTGACCAGCCAGAACTTGCCGAGGAAGTCGCGCATCTCGTCGAGGATCCTGCGCGCCCACACGCTGCCGGTGAGCTGCACGTGCGCCTCCAGCAGGTCGCGCAGGTGCGAGCGATGGTTCTCGAACCCGTCGGAGGCGATCCGCAGGATGTCGATGAGTTCGTGGTTGTAGCGGTCGACGAAATCGCGCTCGGTGTCGAGCACGTACGCCATGCCGCCGGTGAACCCCGCACCGAAATTCAGCCCCGTGCGGCCGAGCACCGCGACCACGCCGCCGGTCATGTATTCGCAGCAGTGGTCGCCCGCGCCTTCCACCACCGCGGTGGCGCCGGAATTGCGCACGCCGAAGCGCTCACCCGCGCGGCCGGATGCGTAGAGTTCGCCGCCGGTGGCGCCGTACAGGCACGTGTTGCCGATGATCGGCGTCTCGTGCGCGGTGTAGCGCGCGCCGTGCGGCGGTCGGATCACGATGCGTCCGCCGGCCATGCCCTTGCCGACGTAGTCGTTGGCCTCGCCGTGCAGGTCGAAGTGCAGGCCGCCGGCATTGAAGGCGCCGAAGCTCTGCCCCGCGGTGCCGTCGAAGCGCAGCGTGATCGGCGCATCGCACATGCCGCGATCGCCGTGCAGCCGCGCGATGCGCCCCGACAAGCGCGCACCGATGCTGCGATCGGTGTTGCGGATCGTGTAGGTGTACGCGCCGCCGCGCTTGCCCGCGATGACCTCGGCCAGGTCGGTGTCGAGCTGCGCCGCCAGTCCCGTCGCGTCGGCCGTCGGCTGCGGCGCACCGCAGTGTCCGCCGTGCGCCAGCCCGCTGCCGGCGAGCAGCGGCGACAGATCGAGCCCACGCTGGCGCTCGCCGTCGCCTTCCAGCTGGCGCAGCAGGTCGGTGCGGCCGACCAGCTCGCCGAGCGTGCGCACGCCCAGTTGCGCCAGCCACAGGCGCACTTCCTCGGCGAGCAGGCGGAAGAAGTTCTCCACGCGCTCGGGCAGGCCGGTGAAGTGGTCGCGGCGCAGCGCGTCGTCCTGCGTCGCCACGCCCGTGGCGCAGTTGTTGAGATGACAGATGCGCAGGTACTTGCAGCCCAGCGCGATCATCGGCGCGGTGCCGAAGCCGAAACTCTCCGCGCCCAGCAGCGCGGCCTTCACCACGTCCAGGCCGCTCTTCAGGCCGCCATCGGTTTGAAGGATCACCCGCTCGCGCAGGTCGTTCGACACCAGTGCCTGGCGCGCCTCCGACAGGCCCAGCTCCCACGGCGTGCCGGCGTAGCGGATCGACGAGATCGGGCTCGCGCCCGTGCCGCCGTCGTGACCCGACACGGTGATGAGGTCGGCGCCGGCCTTCGCCACGCCGGTGGCGATCGTGCCCACGCCCGCGTGCGAGACCAGCTTCACCGACACCAGCGCCTGCGGATTGACCTGCTTGAGGTCGAAGATCAGCTGGGCGAGGTCCTCGATGGAATAGATGTCGTGGTGCGGCGGCGGCGAGATCAGGCCGATGCCCGGCATCGCATAGCGCAGGCGCGCGATCAGCTCGTTGACCTTGTGGCCCGGCAGCTGGCCGCCTTCGCCGGGCTTGGCGCCCTGCGCGACCTTGATCTGCAGCACTTCGGCATTGACCAGGTACTCCGGCGTGACGCCGAAGCGACCCGATGCGATCTGCTTGATCTTCGAAACCTTGTCGGTGCCGTAGCGGGCCGGGTCTTCGCCGCCTTCGCCGGAATTGCTGCGTCCGCCCAGGCGGTTCATCGCGATGGCGAGCGCCTCGTGGGCCTCGGGCGACAGCGCGCCCAGGCTCATCGCGGCCGAATCGAAACGCTTGACGATGGCGGACACGGGCTCCACTTCGTCGAGCGGGATCTTGGTTGCGCCCGAAGTGTCGATTGCGAGCAGGTCGCGCAGCGCGGCGGCGGGCCGCTCGTTCACCGCCTCGGCATAACGCAGCCAGTCGTTCCAGTCGCCGGTGCTCACCGCGCGTTGCAGGTTCACCACCACGTCTGGGTTGAACAGGTGGTACTCGCCGCCGGGCGTGTACTTCAGCAGGCCGCCTATGGCGGGCAGGGCGTTCGCGTTCCAGGCGTGGTCGGCCAGTTCCTGTGCGTCGGCATGCAGGTCGGCGAAGCCGGCGCCGCCGATGCGCGACGGCGTGCCGGCGAAGCACAGGTCGACCACCTCGCGGTCGAGCCCGACGATCTCGAACAGGCGCGCGCCGCGATAGCTGCCGATGGTGCTGATGCCCATCTTCGAGATGATCTTGAGCAGGCCCTTCTTGATGCCGCGCCGGTAGCTGCGGCCGATCTCGGCGACCTGACCGTGCTTGGTCTTGAGGATGCCGCGCACGCCCAGGTCGTGCAGGGTCTGGTAGGCGAGGTACGGATACACCGCCGTCGCGCCGACGCCGAGCAGGCAGGCGAAATGGTGCGGATCGCGCGCGGTGCCGGTTTCGACGATGAGGTTGGACTCGCAGCGCAGCCCCGCGCGCGCCAGGTGCTGGTGGACCGCGCCGGTGGCGAGCAGCGCGTGCACCATCAGGCGGCCCTGTTCGGGATAGCGATCGCTCAGCACCAACAGCACCTTGCCGGCGCGCGTGGCGGCTTCGGCCTGCGCGCAGATGCGCTCGATCGCCGCCTTGAGCCCTTCCTCCGGCGCGTAGTGCAGGTGGAGCAGTGCGTTGGAATGCTCGTACTGCTCCATCGCCAGCATCTGCCGCAACTTGCGTTGCGAGAGCACCGGCGAGTTGAGATGGATGTGGTCGACATTGCCCGGGCCGTCGACGAAGACGTTGCCCTCGCGGCCGAGCTGCGTGGCCAGCGACATCACGCAGTCCTCGCGCAGCGCATCGATCGGCGGGTTGGTCACCTGCGCGAAGGCCTGGCGGAACTGGTCGTACAGCGGGCGCACCTGCTGGCTCAGCACCGCCATCGGGACGTCGTCGCCCATCGAGCCGACCGCTTCCTGTTCGGTCTCCGCGAGCGGACGCAGCACCTGCTCGCGCTCCTCGCGCGTGAGCTGGAACAACTTCTGGAAGCGCGTCAGCGTTTCCGTGTCGAACGGTTCGGCCGCCAGCGCCGGATCGATCAGCTCGGTCTGCAGGTAGGTCATGCCCTGCTTGAGCCAACGCTTGTACGGCGCGCGTGCGCGGTTGATGCGGTCGATCGCGTCGCTGTCGAGCACCTCGCCCAGGTACAGGTCCACCGCGATCATCTCGCCCGGGCCGAGCTTGCCCTTGGCCTCGATCTCCTCCGCCGGCCGTTCCCACACGCCCGCTTCGGAGGCGATGAGGAAATGGCGGTCGCGCGTGCGCATCCAGCGCGCCGGACGCAGGCCGTTGCGGTCGAGCGTGCACGCGGCGTAGCGGCCATCGACGGTGACGATGCCGGCTGGACCGTCCCACGGTTCGGTATTGAGCGCGTAGTACTCGTAGAACGCGGCCAGGTCCGCATCCTTGTATTCCAGCGACTGCGTGGCCGGCGGGATCAGGATGCGCATCGCCTTGAGCAGGTCCATGCCGCCGGCCTGCAGCAGTTCGAGCATGTTGTCGAGCGATTGCGAGTCCGAGCCGTCGAGCGTGATGACCGGATCGAACTCGGTCAGCTCCAGGTTCGGCGTGCGCCACACGTGCGCGCGCGCCTGCGCCCAGGCGCGGTTGCCGGAAATGGTGTTGATCTCGCCGTTGTGCGCGAGCAGCCGGAACGGCTGCGCCAGCGGCCAGCGCGGCGTGGTGTTGGTCGAGAAGCGCTGGTGGAAGACCACGACGCTGGCGGCCAGGTCGCTTCGTTGAAGATCCGGATACAGCTGGGCCAGGCGGTTGGGCAGCACCATGCCCTTGTAGCCGATGCTCGCCGTGGACAGGCTGACGACGTAGAAGTCGGGCAGTTCGCGCAGCCGTTGCTCGGCACGGCGCCGCGCCAGGAACAGCGAGCGCTGGAAGCTCGCCGCGTCGTACGCACCGGCGGGCTTGACGAAGATCTGTTCGATGCGCGGCATCGTGCGGCGTGCGAGTTCACCGCAGGCGTCCAGGTCCACCGGCACCTGCCGCCAGCCGGCCACGTCGACGCGTTCGCGTTGCAGCTGTGCGGTCAGTTCCTCGCGCGCGCGTGCGGCGTCGGCCTCGTCGTGCGGAAGGAAGACCAGGCCGGAGGCGTAATGCGCACCCAGGGCGATGTTGGCCTCGCGAGCGAGCGCGCGCAGGAAACCGTCGGGCTGGCGGATCAGCAGGCCGCAACCGTCGCCGCTGAGTCCGTCGGCGGCGATGCCGCCGCGATGCGTCATCCGCACGAGCGCTTCGATCGCGCGATCCACGATGGCGCGGCTGGGCGCATCGTCGAGTTGCGCGATCAGGCCGAAGCCGCACGCATCGCGCTCATCGCGCGGGTCGTAGAGACCGACCGGACCGGGACGGGACTGCTGCTGCATCGTCACTCCACTCCATAGCGGCTCGACCGCTGGGTTGCTGTGCGAAACACGACAACGAACCTGGCATTCCAGGCATATCGCGGCGATGGCAAAGACGGTCCGCTTGCGCGGTCCGGCCTGCTTCACCACCCTGGTTCGACCGAATAAATCACACTTTGTGCGTTGCGGCAATTTGTCCGGCGAGTCAGCCGTCGCGGAGGCCCAGGGCGCGCGTAAACGATTGATGCAGCGTGGAAAATGCGCCGCCATCCGCGGGCGTTTGGTAACGGTTGAAACCATCGCGGGATTTGCTGCGCAGTCGTGCGCACGGCAGTTCCTGCGGCGCATGGCCTTTGCTCCCCTGCGTGCAGGGGAGGGGTACGAAGCCGCATCGCGGCAAGCTCGGCGCTCCACGCCTCGAACCCCCTCCCAACCTCCCCCTGCACGCAGGGGGAAGAGAACGTAGGTGCGCGCACCCGATGGGCAGGTGCGGGCGCGGGGCTCCGTCTCCTGCGCGCAGGGGGGAGGAAAAAGCCGGCGCGCTAAACTGCGCACTTTCTCCGATCGCCCCCGGCCCCTCGTGACCGACACCGCTCCCGCCACGGGCGCGCGCCGCCGCGCCGCGCTCGTCTTCATCTTCGTCACCATCCTGATCGACGTGCTGTCGTTCGGCCTGATCATTCCGGTGCTGCCGCACCTGATCGAGCAGTTCGCCGGCGGCGACACCGCGCACGCGGCGTACTGGGTGGCGGCGTTCGGCTTCCTGTTCGCGGGCATCCAGTTCGTGACCTCGCCCATCCAGGGCGCGCTGTCGGACCGCTTCGGCCGACGCCCGGTGATCCTGATTTCCTGCCTCGGCCTGGGCCTGGATTTCGTGTTCATGGCGCTGGCGCCGTCGCTGGCGTGGCTGCTGGTCGGCCGCATCATCTCGGGCATCACCTCGGCCAGCTTCACCACCGCCAATGCGTACGTCGCCGATGTCACCCCCGCGGACAAACGTGCGAAGAGCTACGGCCTGCTCGGCGCGGCCTTCGGCGTGGGCTTCATCATCGGGCCGCTGATCGGCGGGCAGCTGGGCGAGATCGACCTGCGCCTGCCGTTCTGGTTCGCCGCGGGGCTGGCACTGGTCAACTTCTGCTACGGCTGGTTCGTGCTGCCCGAGTCGCTGCCGAAGGAGCGTCGCAGTGCGCGCTTCGACTGGTCGCACGCCAACCCGCTGGGATCGTTGGCATTGCTCAAGCGGTATCCGCAGGTGTTCGGATTGGCGGCGGTGGTGTTCATCGCCAACCTCGCGCATTACGTGTACCCGAGCGTGTTCGTGTTGTTCGCCGACTACCAGTACCAGTGGGGCCCGCGCGAGGTGAGCTACGTGCTGGCGATCGTCGGCGTGTTGAACGTGATCGTGCAGGCGGGCCTGGTGGGCAAGGTCGTGCATGCGATGGGCGAGCGGCGTGCGCTGATCCTCGGACTGGGCTGCGGCGCGGTGGGCTTCGGCATCTACGGGTTGGCCGACGTGGGCTGGGTGTTCCTGATCGGCCTGCCGATTTCCGCCGTGTGGGGTCTCGCCGCGCCGTCGACGCAGGCGCTGATCACGCGCCAGGTCGGGCCGGACGTGCAGGGACGCATCCAGGGCGCGCTGATGAGCCTGGTGAGTCTGGCCGGCATCATCGGCCCGGTCGTGTTCGCCGGCAGCTTCGGTTACTTCATCGACGCTGCCGCACCGGTGCATCTGCCGGGCGCACCGTTCCTGATCGCCGGCGTGCTGCTGGCTGTGGCGGTGGGCATTGCGTGGCGCTACGCGCGGGTGCCGACCACCTCGCAAGTTGCAGCCGCCGAGCCCGGCTGATACGCAAGCCCCTCTCCCGCGGGAGAGGGGTTGGGGTGAGGGCCAACGGAGGGGACGTCCCGAATCGCCTGGTGCAGCGCTGCACCAGAGGGTTGCTCCGCCTTCACTCCGCTCCCCCTCATCCGCCCTTCGGGCACCTTCTCCCGACGGGAGAAGGAAAGGACAGCCGCTTCACCGGGCCGTTCCATGCGCGCGGCGAGACTGCGGGTTCGCCATCCATGGGAATCCCGTCATGCCCACCTGCGATACCTGCGGAAACGACTACGACAAGGCATTCACCGTGACCATGCCGCATGCCAGCGGCACGTTCGACTCCTTCGAGTGCGCGATCCACAAGCTCGCGCCCAAATGCGAGCACTGCGGCTGCCGCATCATCGGGCACGGCGCGGAGAACAACGGCAAGTTCTATTGCTGCGCGCACTGCGCCAAGCACGCAGGCGTGGTGGGCATCGACGATCGCATCTGAGGATCCGGACGGTTCGAACGCACGCCCCTCAGCCTTCCAGCGCCGTCAGCTGGTCGCCGGGGAACGGCAGCAGCGCCCAGAACGCAACGTCCGCGCGGGCCCATTCGAACGCCGCTTCGTTGAAGATCTCCAGCAAGGTGTCGAAGTCATCGCCGTGCGCGCCCCGCCATTGCGCGGCGTTTTCGATCAGCCACGCGTAGCCCGGCGCCGGACGCCACGACAGATCGCGCAGCACGTCCGACAGCGCATCCCAGTTCGCGCCGAAACCGTCCGGAAAATCGCCGGCCTTCGCCAGGCGCGCCATCAGGTCGGCCTTGTCCGCGCAGCCGGCCAGGTCCACGCGCAGCACGGCGAAGTCGAGTTCCGCGGCGGTGCGCGCCATGGCCTGCGTGTCGCGTTCGTCGATGAAGTACGCGCCGCTGTGCTCGGCGTCGGCGAGGATCCCGCGCAGGTCGACGGCGTTCATCGCCGCGCCTTCGACGGCCATTCGAAACGGCGGAAGCTCTGGTAATGATCGCCCGTGTACCAATACTCGACCGGTGGGTCGCCGCCGGCAATGATCCGCCTCGTGCCGCGCGTATCGGCGCCGGGCGTGGGCACGGTGTATTCGCGGTAGTAGCCGCGCGGTTGCGGCGGCAGGCGTCCTTCGCGGTTCTGGAAGGCACTGCCGTCCTGCCGATACGGATGCGGCGCACCGCTGGCGATGCGTTCCAGCACCGCATGCGCTTGGACGGGCAGGAATGCCGGGTACGCGACCGGATGCGCCGCGTCGGCCGTGCGCTGTGTCGCGACCGGTGCGTCCGGCGTGCGCAGCTCGCCATCGCCGGCGCGCTTGGTCCACAGCCACAGCCCGACCAGCGCGATGAGCGCGATCAGCCACAGATGGTGAGGACGACGCATGACGATTCCCGTTCGATCCGACTACGGCGCGCGGCTGCGGGCCGCGCGCCGTGGGTGATGCCTCAGCCGCAGCGCAGGCCGGTGATCGCGCCGCGGTCGTTGACGTCGACGTTCACGCGATCCTCGCGGTAATCCATCGTCGCCATCTGGCCGGGGCGCAGCACGCGCGCGTCGCGGCTGCCGGTGTCGCGCAGGATGCGGTTGACCACGTCGTCGTTGACGGCCGAGCCAATCGCCCAGCGCGCGCCCTCGGCGTTGCACACGCCACTGGGGGCGGCGGGTCCACCGGCGACCTTCGGGGCGGACGCGCAACCGGCCAGCGACACGGCGAGGACGGCGAGGCACAGGCTGTTGCGGAACATGGTGATCTCCTGGTCGTGATCGGGGCGGCGGGCGCCCCCTGGTTCATGCGGCGCACCGTGCGCCCGCATGCGTGTTGAGCATGTAAACGCGGAGGATAACGGGTCGTGGCTGCGCGCGTGTTGCGGTGGCGCCCATTGCAGCGCGACGGTTCGGCCGGATGCCGAATGTGTCGGCGGCCAGGCTCAGCGCGTCGTCTTCGCGAACTCCGCTTCGAGTATCGAATACCCCGCATCGACCATGCCCAGCGCGGCATACGTGCGCTGCGCGTTGGCGTTCTCGCGCTCCACGTACAGGCGCAGTCCGACCACGCGCGGCGTGTCGCGTGCGAGCTGCTCGACATGGCGGTACAACGCCGAGAAGACGCCCTGGCGGCGGAACTGCGGCGGTACGTACACGCTCTGGATCCACCACCAGTCGCCGTTGCGCCAGTCGCTCCATTCGCGCGTGAGCATCAGCGTGCCGGCCGGCGCGGCGATGGTCTCGCGCCCGGCGACGGCCGATTCGTGCATCGCGATGAAGTAGCGCGCCTTGGCCGGATCGGCGATGCCCGCTTCCATGCCGGCGCGCACGGTGGCTTCGTCCAGATGCTTGTGTTCGGTTTCCAGTGCCATCGCCAGGGCCCACTGCGCGAGCAGGTCGCGGTCGTGGGCATGGGCGGGACGGATGCGCAGCGTGGGGGACATCGGGCTCTCCTGAGCGCTCGCCCGCACCGTGCGCGGCGCGGCCTCAGCGGGTGACGGTAATGATGCCGCAGGCGACGCGTCCGCCGGCGTTGCCGGTGGGCTGCGTGCGGTAATCGTCCTGCGCGGCGTGGACGATCACCGCCTTGCCGGCGACGTCGTTCGCCGCGCCACCGCCGAGGGTGACGCCTTCGGCATGCGCGTTGACCTGCGCGACGCCTTCGCTGTTGGCGACGATGTTGTCCATGTCGCCGCCGTGGTGCGGGCCGCTGCCGACCTTGCCGTGCGGCTGTGCGCCCGGATTGAAGTGGCCGCCGGCGCTGCTGGCGTCGGCCGCGCTGCAATCGCCCTTCTCGTGGATGTGGATCGCGTGCGTGCTGCCCGGCGAAAGACCGCCGATCTCGCCGGTGAGGTGCACGCCCGTGCCCATCGGCACGACGTTGAGCTTGCCGCTCACCAGGCTCCCCGAGGCCGAGGCCAGGTTCACCGTGGCCGACTTCGCCGTGGACTGTGCGGCCGGCGAAGGCGCGGCGGTGTCCTTCGCCGGCGGCGTGGAACTGCAGGCGGACAGCGCCACGACGGAGGCGGCGAGCAGGGCGGCGGTCAGCGGGGTCTTCATGGGGGGCATCTCCTTGCGATCATCGAATCTGGGCGAACCCTGGGGCGGGGACGCGCGAACGCATCGACGCGGGCGCACGCAGGCTAACGGCGCCGCGGTGGGCCGCGAGTGAACAGCGTGACGGCCTCATGAAGGCCGTCGGCGTCCCGGTCCGAGCTTGCGCGTGAGCGTGTTGCGCCCCAGCCCGAGCCGCGCCGCCGCTTCGGTACGACGACCGCCGGTGTGTTCCAGCGCGGCGTCGAACAGCGCGCGTTCGAAGCGTTCGCGCGCCTGCGCGTGGATATCGTCGCGGCCCAGTTCGAGCTGCGCTCGCGTCCACGCCGACAGGCGGCGGTCCCAATCATCATCGCCAGCCTCGCGCGCGCTGTCCTTGCCGGGCGTGGCCGCAAGCGCGTCGTCGAGGTCCTCGCGCGAAATCATCTCCCCGGGCGCGAGCGCCGCCAGCCGCCAGCACAGGTTCTCCAGTTGGCGCACGTTGCCGGGCCAGTCGTAGGCGACCAGCCGTTCCAGCGAGCCCTGCGCGAACCGCTTGGCCGGCGCGTCGAAACGCAGGGCCGCCGCTTGCAGGAAGCGGTCGGCCAGGCGTGGGATGTCCTCGCGCCGCTCGCGCAGCGCAGGCAGGCGCAGGCGCACGACGTCGATCCGGTGCAGCAGGTCGGCGCGGAAACGGCCGGCTTCGACCAGCGCTTCCAGGTCCTGGTGCGTGGCGGCGATCACGCGCACGTCCACGCGGATCAGCTCGCGACCGCCGACGCGGAAGAACTCGCCCTCGGCGAGCACGCGCAGCAGCCGCGTCTGCAGCGGCAGCGGCATGTCGCCGATCTCGTCGAGGAAGAGCGTGCCGCCGTGGGCCTGCTCGAAGCGGCCGACGTGGCGGCGCTGCGCGCCGGTGAACGCCCCGGCCTCGTGGCCGAACAGCTCGCTCTCCAGCAACTCGGCGGGAATCGCCGCGGTGTTGAGCGCGACGAACGGCGCGCGCGCGCGCGGGGATTCGCGATGCAGCGCGCGTGCGACGAGCTCCTTGCCGGTGCCGGTCTCGCCGGTGATCAGGACTGACAGCGGCGCCTGCGCGAGGCGGCCGATGGCGCGGAACAGCGTGCGCATCGCCGGCGCTTCACCGATGAGAGCCGGGCCGATCAGCGCATCGTCCTGGGTGGCGGCGTTCTCGCGCTGCGCCGGCTCGGCGGGTTCGCGCGGGCCCAGCGTGCGTGCGGCCAGCGCCACGGCTTCGTCCAGATCGAACGGCTTGGACAGGAACTCGTGCGCACCGCCGCGAAACGCGCCGGCGGTGCTGGCCACGTCCGTGTAGGCGCTCATCACGATCACCGGCAGCTTCGGCGCCTGCGCCTTCAGCTTGTCGAGCAGCACCAGGCCGTCGTCTCCGGGCATGCGCACGTCGGTGAACAACAGCTCCGGTGCACCGCGTTGCGCCAGTGCATCGAGCGCGTCGCGCGCGTTCTCGAAACCGTCGACGCGGTAGCCCGCCTCGCGCAGCGCCGTGGCCAGGACGAAGCGCACGCTGCGATCGTCGTCGACCACCCAGATGCGGGCGTTGTTCGTGTCGCTGGGCTTCATTCGAGAGGGTCCTCGACCTGCATCGGCAACAACAGGGTGAACACGGTGTGGCCCGGTCGCGAGCGGTACGCCAGCGAGCCGCGATGCTCGCGCGCCACTTGCTGCGCAAGCGCCAGGCCCAGTCCGCTGCCTTCGGCGCGGCCGGAGACCAGCGGCAGGAACAGGCGTTCGGTGAGTTCGTCGGGCACGCCGCGGCCGTCGTCGATGATCTCCAGCCGCAGCGCGATGGCGTGCACCGCATCGGCGATGCGCACCGCGTGTTCGGCGCGCGTGCGCAACGTGACGTTGGCGGCGCCGGCTTCGATCGCGTTGCGCACCAGGTTCCACACCGACTGCATCAGCCGGTCGGCATCGCCGGCGAACTCGGGCAGGCTCGGGTCGTAGTCGCGCACCAGGCGCACGGCCCAACCGGCGTCGCTCTCGGCCAGGCGCAGCACGCGTTCGAGCACGGCGTGGATGTTGAGCGGCGCGTGCGGTCGCGGTGGTGCGGGCGTCAGCAGCCGATCGACCAGCGCGGTGAGGCGTTCGACCTCCGAACCGATCAGCGCCACCAGTTCGCGCGAATCGCCGCCGGTGTCGGCGTCGAGCCGGCGCGCCAGCAGTTGCGCGGCGCCCTTGAGGCCGGCGAGCGGGTTACGCAGTTCGTGCGCCAGGCCCTTCAGCGACGCCGACAACGCCGACGGCAGCAGCAACGCGGGATCGTCGCCGGGGAATTCGTCGACCGGATGGGCTTCCAGCAACCAGCCGCCGTCGTCGCGCCGGCTCAGCCACACGTCGGCGAAGCATTCCTCGCCGTCGGCGTAGCGCAGGCGGCTGCGGCGCAGGCGCAGCGGTGCGTCGGCCGCGTCGAGGCGCGCCATCGCGTCGGCCAGCCGATGCTCGCCGCCGTCCAGTCCCGCGAGCGGCCACCCCATCAGGCGCCGCGCGCTGACGCCGAGCCAGCGCGAGAACGCCGCGCTGCAGCCGACGATCGCACCTTCCTCATCGCTCCAGGCGATGGGCGTGGTCAGGGCGTCGAGTTCGGGGCGGGACGTCTCGGGCAGCGAAGGCGCAGGCATTGCACCATGTTAGTGCAACGCGGGCGGGGCCTGCGGACGGCGCCGCGGCGGCCGAATGGACAGAACACCAAAGTTCGAGCGTTTTGCACGAACTTTGGTGTCTAGCCAGAGCACAGACTTTGGTGACCAGTACGTTAAGTGCACCTTAAGTCATTGATTACGGAGCAGGGGCCGGGCGCTGCTATCCCTGTTTCACTTTCAAAAGACCAGAAGCGGCCATCGAGCCCCGTGGTCCCGACAACGTCCCCGCAAGGCACGCCCCAAGCGCGATCACCTTTCGTCTTACAAGTCACAGCGATGCTGTCGCGTACGCACGGACGTGGTGACGGCGGGTGCACCCTCGCCATTGTGCAGCCGATGCAGAAATGGCTCGTCTGATCGACCCGATTGGGCTCTTCATTGCATCCGATCGAGGTTCTTAGGCGATTCGTGTGGTTGCAGCAGTGCAATCACCTCGGCCACGGAGCCAGCGAGTCCTCCCTCGTCCACGCGCCATGCGCCAGGTGTTGCGGCGGTGATGCGATGGGTTGCGTCAGATGCGCGTCTCGCATGGCGTGGCCAGCACCTTGGCACACTACTGATGAACCGCGAACTTGCTGACGACTTCTCGATCGATCAACGCTTCTAGCTCGCGTTCAACTTCGCCCCAGATCATCAGGTATTCCGACCTCGACGCACTTGGCACGAGCGGCTGATCCAGATGCTCCATGACACGAGTATCAATCACCGGGACGATAGGCCCCGCGCTGTGATTCAGGACATCGAGTCTTAGAAAGTCGCGGACACGAAACAACGTAGCAACAGACTCGTGAATATCGTTGAATGTCGGCCCCTTTACGTTCGTTAGATCAGACAAGTCGGCGTGAGCAATCGACTTGTCGCACTGGGCTCTCACCCGCTTGATGGCAGGGCTCGCAAGTGCTCTCTCAAGCGCCTCAAATACGCTCACAGCAATCGTATCGCCAGCTTGCCTCGGCTCCCCCAGCGCTACGTTCCGTAAACGATCGAATCGTTCGTTTGCTAGCCGCGAATCGGAAAGTGTTTGATACGTTAGGTCGTCGTACGACGTACGCCATTCTTCTTCGAGCTTCGACGTATCCCACGGGGTTCCATCGTGTCCAATGGCGACCTGTCTAGTAAGAAGGGATTGGTTTACCCTCATCTCGTGCACAAGCCGCAAGAGCGAAGCAGTTCCATCCTTCCGATCTGTCAGCCTTCGCACAGCGAGGGACTGCTTGATCGCATATCCAGTGACAAACAAATCCCATATATATGCGGAGATCGGAGGATTACCGGCCCGCTCACGGATTCGAAGCACAGTCTTGAACCACGCCTCCTCGTGAATCACGTGCGCAAGCTGCCTCCAAATTGCATTGTCATGTTCGCCCGTCATTGCATCGATCCACCTCCCCCTAAGCTGCCGGAACTGGGCGATCATCCTCTCAAGCTTCTGGGTAGACATGGCCGGGCTTCTCCGATTGCATGAGTAAGCCAAATGGGGCAGGCATTTGGAATGCGGCACGTCGCCGGGCCATTTCAGCACTACTGGTTGCTGGTTCGACCACGCTCTAAGCCGAGGGGCACTAACGCCGTATCGCGGCGATCTCTTATCGGTAAGCGGCCATCTGTGGCCGCAGGCCGAGCGGAAACGGTGATGGGTCGAACTCGACGGCAATGAGCGCCGGCACATTCTCTTCGTCCTAACGCAGAGCGTGGGCGCGATACCATCGGGCCTAACCTGCCAGTTCCTGCGGGAACGTGCCTGTGCGGCTATAGCGCATGATGACGCTTCTCATCTGATCCTTGTTCTCGGGAACTAGATCCTCCCGCTCCTTTGCAAGCGCGACGATCTTTGCCTCGAGCTCTGAGATCAGATCGGCGTTAGGAACCTCGTTCCTCTCTTCAACGCCGATCGCGTGGCTCAGATTCCCGATCTTTGAACTGATTAACTCACGCGCCAGTTCGTACGCCATACCTTGCAAGTAGGTCATTAACGGCGCTTCTTTAGGAGAGGTTCTGATGGAACATCCCGAAAAACCTCAGGGGCCCATCGGAGCGAGCTATGCGTTCGATGACACCGGCTGGAATCCATCTTGTTACCGCATTCAAGTCCACGGCGTCCTCGGGCGCCAGCTCCGTAATCCGCATTGAGGACGCGAAGTACGCCGGCGCCATTTCCTTGAAGAGGATCGTTGCCTCTTCAACTGTTGCGCCGATCGCGACAATCACGGTTCGACCTTCGCCAGTTGCGAAATGATCGCAGATTGCGACATACGCTGGCCACGACCTCCTCGAAGCTAATGCCCCATCCATCGCCATCAGACTGCCTCCGTTGTCCGCTCGTCCTGCACGGAAGAGCCGCTACCGCGAAGCGCCGTCCTCTCTGGCGGACCCATACGCATCCACGCGTGCTCCGCCAAAGCCGAATGCCCATGCATGGCAAGGGCGGCGCGATACGCGCGCTCCATCCATTCCTGACCTCGACTTACCGATAGCGCAATCTCGCAGCTGACGTTCCCTTGATTGTAGACGACCTGGGCCACCTCAATTATGGGTCCATTTCCAAGTGGGCGATTAGCAAAGCAACGTTTTGCCACTCGAAATGCGCGCTCGATTGCTAGGCGATTTGACCCACTGGCCTGTGCACGGTACGCAGACTCATAGCCGTGATAGGTCTCGGGCGCCCTGTCGCGAGCCACGTCGCGGTTCAATTTTATGGCGCGTAGAAGCATCATGGTGGGCACCAGAGCGGCTCCTTCCGGCCTTGCCAAGAGACACGCGCAAACATATGAGAATGCTTCGATCTTCGCCTTTGATCGCCCGTAATCGCAGTTCAGTGAATGGAAGCCAGACCAGTAATCGAACATCGGTTCGCTGGTGGCCTCGTCGGGGCTCAACAGCAGAGTTCGAATAGATACGCCTTGGAGTGCACAAAGGTTGAACAAGGTCCGGAAGGTCATCTTCCCAGACTTCCGAGTCCGCTCGATGCTGTGCATCTCTGATCGTATCGCCGGCGGAATCGCTCGTCTCCTAGCGGACCTTAGCAACCCGCTAAAGAGCTCGTCGTGGAGTCCGCTTGCGATCGGCTCCTGCCCAGGTGTAGCGCAGACCCGCACGATCTCCTGCACCTGTGAGTCGATCCAATGGAGGTACTCAGGTCGCCTGGATTGCCTTCCGAGCCCCGCTAGACTGTAGTTGCATCTCCTGCAGAATCTTCGACGCTCGTACAAGCACGGGAGTTGTTGGATAGCGTCACAGCGTCGGCAGACGTTCTCGATATCGCAGTTATGCATTGGGCATCTGGTGAGAGCATCGATCGACCATGCCAGCGGCTCGTAGGAGTTCTGGCAGTCCCAATCGGCAAGGCATTCAGGGCACCACCGTTGCTGAGTCCCACACTTCCCGAGCGCCGAACCGGTTAGAACGTCTTTGAGCACGTAGAAGGTTCCGCACCGAAGATTCGGATTGCGGATTAGGCGCTCCAGTGCGACCAAGCGGGTGGCGAACAGAGGGCTCGGCCCGATAAGACCGCTTGCGCTGGTCAGGCAGGGTGTCTGTGAGCCTAACGCCATACTGAGAACGGCATTCCCACTGATGCCAGCTGTCCATGCTGTTCGCGCGACGTAATGCTCCAAAGATTCAACGAAGGCGGATCCAACCTCTCTGAGCGGAAGCGGAGGTAATGCGATCCAGTATGAGGCATTCGGCATGCGACTAGTCCGAAATGGTCACAGCGGTGCTCTCCGACATGGACCATCTTCGCTGCACAAGCTCGGCTCTCTTCCGAATGTCACCGGGCATCATCACTTCTTCAAAGGCGTTGACATCCTTCCAGAGTGACGCGAGGTCTCGCTCGTTGTAAAAGCACGCTTCTATTGTCTTCCTCCGAACGATTCCGTCGCCGTTCTCGAGGGCAACTCTCTTTGCCTTAGCTAGAAGTTCAAGTAGCTCGCCGAGAACCCCAGCAGTAGCCGCCAGAAGGTCGAATGCCATATCCACCAACAGGCTCGACGGACGGCATTCGTATCGAAGTGAAAGCGTTTCGAGCAACCGAAGGAAGCAATGCATATCCTTCTTCCTTCGATCGCTGTAGGGACCTTCGACGGAATCTTCAAGTGGAACGAAGGGTTTCCGGGCACAAACCGCTGTTCAGAGACGTGGGTTCCCCAGACCTCGTCGCCTTTTACGCTGCGCGAAATCTGGCACGGGAATCTCTTGCATCTGCCGGGCCAAGGCGATCGTGAAGTCGTTAACAACACTGGCGTTGCCCCGAGTGACGGATTGACGTACACCCGCGCGGCAAGCGACTTCTACCGATTCAGTTGCAAGGCAAACACAGCGAACGGGTATCCCGGCGAAGGGTTCATCGCCGTGGACACCAATGGTACGAAGTACACCTTCGATGTCGGCATCGAACGCGGCGCAGGCGTCATGAGGATGCCGGGCGCCAGTCGTTCTCGCGTCAAGGTCTACCTAATGGCAAGTCGGATCGAGGACCTGCACCACGAGCTTGCCCAGGTTGCGTCCCTGAAGCAGCCCGGCAAACGCGGCCGGTGCCTGTTCCAGTCCCTCGACCACATCCTCGAACAGCTTCACCTCGCCGCTGGATACCCAGTGCGACATCTCCTGCCGGAATGCCGCGAAGCGCTCCGCGTAGTGGTCGAGGATGATGAAGCCCTGCATGCGGACGCGCTTCTGCAGCAGGACCGCCAACAGGCCCGGCAGCTTGTCCGGTCCCGCCGCCGCGGCCTTGTCGTTGTAGTGGGCGATGAATCCGCACAGGGGAATGCGCGCGCCAAGATTCAACAGCGGCAATACCGCATCCAGTACCGCGCCGCCCACATTCTCGAAATACACGTCGATGCCCTCCGGGCACGCCTCGGCCAGAAGCGCCTTGAGTCCGGGCTGGCGATGGTCGATGCAGGCATCGAAGCCGAGCGTTTCCACCGCATGCCGGCACTTGTCCGCACCGCCGGCGATGCCGACCACGCGGGCGCCCTTGAGCCTGGCCAGCTGGCCGACGATGGAGCCGACGGCGCCGGTGGCGGCGGCCACGACGACGGTCTCGCCCGGTCGCGGTTGGCCGATGTCGAGCAGCCCGACATAGGCCGTGAAGCCCGGCATGCCGAGCCCGCCGAGCGCGTGCGACGGATGCTCCATGTCGTCCAGGGACAGCAGGTCGCCGTCCGAGAGCGCGTAGTCCTGCCATCCGCCGTTGGCGAGCACGAGTTGCCCCGTGCGGAAACGCGCGTTGCGCGACTCGACGACGCGGCCGACGGTCGCGCCCACCATCGGCGCGCCCAGCGGCACCGGCGGCGCGTAACCGGGGCCGGTTTCGTCCATCAGGTTGCGCATGTACGGATCGAGCGAGAGGAACAGCGTGCGCACCAGCACCTGCCCGTCCGCGGGCGCGGGAACGGGTTGCGTGTCGAGGCGGAAGTCGGTCGCGACCGGAAGGCCGTGCGGATGGGCGGCCAGCGTGATGCGGCGATTGACGTTGGTTTCGTGGGAAGTGTGCATCGCGATCTCCGGTGGGTCAGGCCATCGTGGGGGCGGGCAGCGGCGCACGGCCGCGCGGTCCGTATCGCAGGGTAAGCGCCGCGCCGAGCGCCATCGAGACGGTCGCGAACAACGGCCCACCCAGCGCGCCGATGGAGTCGACCAGAATGCCCCCGCCGATCGCGCCCGTGGCGATGGCGGTCTGGAACGCCGCGACGAGCAGGCCGCTGGCGCCCTCGGCCTGGTCGGGCGCGGCCCGCACGATCCAGATCTGGAAGCCCACCGGGAACGCACCGAACGCGAACCCCCACAGCACGATGGCGATCGCCGCGACGGTGGCCGACTGCCCGCCCAGCAGCAGCGTCGCGGCCAGCACCGCGATGAGCACGCTGCCCAGCACGATGGCGTAGCGCTCGCTGCGTGCGGCGACGTGCGCGCCGGCCAGATTGCCGAAGAAGCCTGCGATGCCGTAACCCAGCAGGACCGTGGAGATCGTGCCGATGGACAGGTGTGCGACGTCCTCCATCAACGGACGGATGTAGGTGAAGCCGGCGAAATGCCCGGAGATCACCAGCAGCACAGCCAACAACGCGGCGCGCACGGCCGGCCGCGACAGCAACTGGCCCAGCACGCGCAGGTCCGGATGCGACTTCGGCGGCAGCGCGGGAAGCGTGGCCAGCTGCACCGCCAGCGTGAGCAGGCCCACGCCGCCGGCCGCGACGAACGCGCTGCGCCATCCCCATGCCTCTCCCATCCATGCGCCGATGGGAGCCGCGCAGACCGTGGCGACCGACACGCCCGTCAGGATCAGCGACATCGCGCGCGGAAACAGCGCATCCGGCACCAGCCGCAGCGCCAGCGGCGCGGCCATCGACCAGAAGCCGCCGAGCGAGATGCCGAGCAGCACGCGCGAAGCGAGCAACATCCACAAGTCGGTCGCGACGACCGCCAGCAGGTTCGACAGCGGCAGCAGCAACGTGAGCGCGAGCATCACGTGCCTACGGTCCATGCGCCGCGTGAGCACCGGAATGGACGGCGCGGCGATCGCGCCGATGAGCGCCGTGGCCGTGACGGTCTGCCCCGCCGCGCCTTCGGTGATCGAAAGATCGGCGGCCATCTCGGTCAGCAGGCTCGCGGGCAGGAACTCCGCCGTGACCAGTCCGAACACGCCCAGGGTCAGCGAGAAGATAGCCGGCCAGTGGGCGGTCGCGGGGGAGGCCTGCGGCAGGGTGTCGTCGATGCAGGCGGAACACTCGGTTGTGGACACGGGCACCAGCAAGGAGGGGGTGGGCCGGCAGGTTAGGCGTACGATGCAGGCGTTTCCATGCCGGAAAGGCCGCAATGCTTGACCATTCCTCCCGCATCCTGCCGCCCGTGCCGCCGCCGGAAGAGGGCGACCTGCTGACCCGCGTGCTGTTGGGCCTGCGCCTGGACGGCGTGGAATACGGCCGCTGCGTCATGCAGGCGCCGTGGGCGATCGCCTTTCCCGCGCAGCGCGACGCGCGCTTCCATTTCGTTGCCCGCGGCGGCGCGTGGTGGTGGACCGCGGCGGAAGGATGGAAGCATCTGGATGCCGGCGACGCCGTGCTCGTCCCGCGCGGCACCCTGCACATCATGGCCAGCGCACCGGACCTGCCGGCGGTCGACATCGGCGAACTCGAACGCACCGAGGTCGCCGAGCAGCTCTACCTGGTGCGCGCCGGCCATCGCGATGCGCACCCGCCGCACGGCGAATCGCCCGAACCCAGCGTGATGTTCTGCGGCGCGATGCGCTTCAACCTCGACCCGCTGCATCCGCTGCTGGCGATGATGCCGCAGGTCATGCATGCCGGCGACCTCGTCAAGCGCGACCCCGCGGTGCCGGCCTTGCTGGAAGCGATGGAACGCGAGGTGTCGCTCGATCGCATCGGCGCCTGCGGCATTCTCGCGCGACTGGCCGACGTGCTCGCGGCCAGCATCATCCGCGCGTGGGTCGAGTGCGGTTGCAGCGATTCCACCGGTTGGATCGCCGCGTTGCAGTGTCCGAAGATCGGCAAGGTCATCGCCGCGATCCATGCCGAACCCGAACGCGAATGGAGCGTACCCGTTCTCGCCGGGATCATGGGCGTATCGCGTTCGCGCTTCGCCCAGGCCTTCACGCGCGTGGTCGGCGAGAGCCCGGCGCGCTACGTCGCCAAGGTGAAGATGTTCCAGGCCCGCGCCTGGATCCAGCACGAAGGCATGCGCGTGACCGTCGCCGCCGATCGCCTGGGTTACGACTCCGAAGCGTCCTTCAGCCGCGCGTTCAAACGCATCATGGGAACGCCACCCAGCGCGGTGCGCGCGCGCGTGGCGTAAACGTCCTACGCCGCGACATCCACCGGAGTCGATGCGAACGCGGCAATGCGCTCGTGTTCGCCGAGGTGGCCCGTGGAGCAGTCCAGATCCAGCGCGCGTATGCGGGTCGTCACGAAGTCGATGAACACCCGGATCCGCTTGGGCAGCTGACGACGGCTCAGATAGCACAGGTAGTGACCGCGATCGTCGGGCGCGAGAGAGTCGAGGCAGGTCACCAGCAGGCCATCGCGCAGGGCATCGCACACCTGGTAGGCCGCCAGCTGCGCCAGCCCCTGCCCGTCGAGCACCGCCTGCATCGCCAGCGAAGGGTCGTTGACGACGATGTCGGAGCTCGGAATCACGTTCCGCGCGACCCCGTCGACCTTGAAATCCCATGATTGCAGACGTCCGTTCGCCAGGCGCTGGTTGATGCATGCGTGCGAAGACAGCTGATCGATCGATTGCGGCAAGCCGTAGCGACGGGCGTAATCGGGCGACGCGCACACCAGCATCCGCATGGGGATCAACTGCTTGGCGATGACCTGACTGTCCTCCAGGCGGCCGTCGCGAAACGCGATGTCGATGCGCTCCGCCGCCAGGTCGAGCGGACGTTCGTCCAACAGCAGTTCCAGCGAGACCTCGGGGAATTCGGCACGGAACTCCACCAACAGCGGCGCGACCACCCTGCGACCGAAGCCGATCGGCGCGCTGATCTTCAGTTGTCCCTGCGGTGGGCCATCGCGCAGGTCGCGCATGTCGTCCAGCGCCTGCAGCAATCGCTCGAGCCCGGGACGGCAGTTCTCGTAGAACTGCTGGCCTTCGCGGGTAATGGTCGTGCTGCGCGTGGTGCGCGCGAACAAACGCGCGCCCAGTTGCGTTTCGAGCTTCTGCACGCTGCGGCTGACCGCGGAGCGACCGATGCCCAGTCGATCGGCGGCCCGCGAGAAGCTGCCCTCGTTGGCGACGGTGATGAAGGCGACCAGGCCCGCATAGCTGGCCGACAGGCTGGAGATGAGCGCTTCCCGGTGATCGGACGGCCCCTGCGGCAATTGGGTGATCGACATGGCGCCCTCGCGCGGTCAATGTGGCCGATGAAGCGTGACAGCCGCACTGCCCCCGTTACATCCCAAGGCAGGTCAATCCCCGCCCCCTCGATCTGGGGAATGGGACTGCAGGTGGATCACGCGGCGGCCGTGGCGGATGGCATCGATCGAGAACGCACCCGCGCCGATCAGCACGATCGCCGCGCAGCCGCCGACGTGGCCTGCCAGCAACAGCTGCTGGACCGTGTTCGATGCGGGCATCGCGCAGGCGACCGCGACGCCGAGCACCAGCGCGGCCAGCCGGGTGACAACGCCTATGGTCAACGTCAATGCGATCAATCCGGCGACCACGTGCAGCAGGTGAGGGCTCGGGATCGTCGCTTGCAATGCTGCCGCGACCCCGAATGCAACCGGTGCGTAGGACAGTCGCAGAAGCAGCAACCCAAGCCCAGCGGTGCCATCCGGGTACCGGCTCGAGTAATAGGACATGACCAAACGATATCGCCACGTCGATGTGCCGCTACGCCCCGAACGGGGGGGCTTGGCCAGCCCCGATCGAGGGTAAGCTGTCCTGGCTCCAGGCGGCATAACCACACGATGTGGCTACTCAGACTCCTGCTTCCCGCCGTTCTGGCCGCGCTGCCCCTGGCGGCGCTCGCGGAAGAACCACCGCGGCTCGCGCAGTACGTGCACCAGCGCTGGATCGAGGGCAGCGAAGCGCCCGTACCGGTGCTCGACATCGCCCAGGGGCGCGACGGTTTTCTGTGGGTCGCGACGGGCGATGGATTGTTCCGCTTCGACGGCACGCAGTTCGAACCCATCGAAGCCCAGGACCGCCACCACAAACACGGCCTTCCCAGCGCGGTGCTGGCGACGAGAAGCGGCGATGTCTGGACGAACTTCGAATCCACGCACCGCTTCGCCATCTACCGGGACGGTGCGCTGCGCATCCTGGATGCGCCGGCCGCGCCGAGCCGGATCGTCGAGATGGTGGAAGGCCTGGACGGTTCGGTCTGGGCGCTGACGGCCAACTACGACGCCGAAGTACTCCGCTTCCATGACGGCAAGTGGCGAACCTACAACGCCGCCGATGGCCTGCCGCGCACCAACACGGCGAACCTGCTGGTCGCCGCCGACGGCGCGATCTGGATCGCATGCAACGACTCGATCGCACGCCTGGCGGCGGGCGCGCAGCGGTTCGAGATAATCAGGAAAGCGGTCGCCGCCAGGGTGTCGCAGGATCCGTCCGGGCGCATCTGGATCACCGAGCAGGAGCGCAGCTTCCCCATCACCGGTCCGGGCGGACGTGGACCGCCGCCGCCGCTGCGTTCGCCCTACCTGACCGGCGATGCGGAGATCCGCGGCGCGCCCTTGTTCGATCGCGATGGAAACCTGTGGATCGCCACGCGCTACGACGGCGTCAAGCGCCTGCCCAGGCCGGACCTTTCCAGCGCGAATACCGGAGCCGCCGCGACGGAATCGTTCAGCAGTCGCGACGGGCTGTCGTCGGGTGTCACCAGCCGGGTGTTCGAAGATCGCGAAGGCAACATCTGGATCGGCACCGAGGGCGGCCTGGACAAGTTCCGGCCGGCCACGTTGATCGCCGAAGCCACGCTTTCATCGCCCGCCGCGTTTGGCGACAAGCTGCTGGAGGCGCGCGATGGGAGCGTCTACATCGGGCAGGCGCGCACGATCTATCGGGTCAGGCCCGGCGGCAACCCCGAGGCCATCCTTCGTGATGTCGAGGAACCCGAGAGCCTGTGCGAGGCGCCGGACGGCGCGATCTGGATCGGCCAGCCGACCACGCTGGTGGTCTGGGCCGATGGCCGCGTCCGCGCCACCATCGATCGCCCCGACCGGCAGGCGACCCACAACTTCATCTACGACTGCGCGTTCGACGCGCATGGCGACTTCTGGATGTCCGCCGCCGGTGGCGGCGTGCACCGGTATCGACGCGGCCGCTGGGAAATGGCGCTGGAGGCGGGCGATCGCGCGGATTTCTATCCGACCACGATGGTGCGTTCGCCACACGGCGGCATGGTCGTGCAGTCCGGCGATCGACTGGTCTGGCTCGAGGATTCCGGTCGCCGGATCACACCGCTGGATTTCGGTGGAAGCGGCCTCAAGGTGCTCACGCTGTACACGTCGGGAGACCACGTCCTCGCCGCCGGCGCCTTCGGCCTGGCGCGCTACGGACCCGGACGCGTGGACACCGCATGGGCTCCCGAAGTGACCCGTGGCAGCCGCATCAACGGCATCGTGCAAGGTCCGGACGGCGATACCTGGCTGACGTATCCGCGGTCCGTGGTGCGATTGGGGCCGCGCGATCTCGAGCATGCGTTCGCCAACAGGACGCTCTCGACACCCGCGCTCTCGCTGGGTCTGGGCGACGGACTGATCAGCAGTCCGCACTCGCACTCGCAACGCTCCATGGTGCGTGGCGGCGACGGCAGGCTGTGGATCGCGACCGAAACGGGAACGCTGTGGATGGATCCGGCACGCCTCATCCGCAACCCGATGCCGCCCGGCACCGCGATCAAGGCCGTGACCAGCGACGGCCGCGTGCATCGCGATCCGACGGCGGTGAAGCTGGCGGCCGCCACGGCCAACGTCGAGATCGACTTCGCGGTGCTGAGCTTCGCCGACCCGGGACGCGTGCGCGTGCGCTACATGCTCGCCGGCTTCGACCGCACCTGGGTCGATCCCGGCAGACGCCGCCAGGCGTTCTACACGAACCTTCCGCCGGGCACCTACGCGTTCCGCGTGATCGCCGCCAACGGCGACGGCGTCTGGAACCGGGCCGGCTCGACGCTGCGGATCGAGATACCGCCCACCTTCGTTCAATCCGTGTGGTTCCTCCTGCTGTGCACGGCGCTGGCGCTGGCGCTGCTGGCGATCGTGTACCGGTTGCGTGTGGCGCAGATCGCCAAACGCATCCGCAGCCGGCTGGAAGAGCGCATCCAGGAGCGCGAACGCATCGCACGCGAACTCCACGACACGCTGCTGCAGGGCGTGCAGGGGCTGATCCTGCGGTTCCAGGCCGTGGCCGACCGGATCTCCAGCGAGGCCGCGCCGAAGGAACAGCTCGAGGCGGCCCTCGCGGCGGCCGAGAACGTCGTGGTCGAAGCGCGCAATCGCGTACGCGACCTGCGTGGCGAAGAGACGGACGATCTGTGCGCCATCGTCGAGCGGCTCGCGGCCGAAACCCCGTTCGATCCGCCGATTCCGGTGCGGATCGTCGTGGAGGGAAAGCCGCGACCCTTGCATCCCCTGGTCGCATCGGAGATCACCCGGATCGTGCGCGAAGCGTTGCTCAACGTCGCCCACCACGCACGCGCGACCTCGGCGGAGATCGCGATCGGCTTCGAGGCGCGCTACCTGGCCGTCCGCATGCGCGACGACGGCGTCGGCATTCCCGACGAAGTGCTGGCGCGCGGCGAGAAGGACGGCCACTACGGCATGATCGGGATGCGCGAGCGCGCCGAGAAGATCGGCGGCGCCATTACGATCAGCAGTGGCCGCGAAGACGGCACGGAAGTTACGCTCACCCTGCCGGCCAAGCTGGCATTCGCGAAGCGCGGTTCGAGCCGACGGGTCTGGCTGCCGCGTTTCCTGCGCAGGAATCAGGACCATGACTGACCCGAAGATCCGCGTCCTGGTGGTCGACGACCACCCCGTTCTGCGCGATGGCGTCGCCGCCATCCTCGACAACCAGGCCGACATGACGATGGTCGGCGAAGCGCGCAACGGCACAGAGGCCGTCGAGCGTTTCCGTGCGTTGCGTCCGGATGTCACGCTCATGGACCTGCAGATGCCGGGCATGAACGGCGTCGATGCGATGAACGCGATCCGTGCGGAGAATCCGACGGCGCGGATCATCGTGCTGACGACGTATGCCGGCGATGTGCAGGCCGTGCGCGCGCTGAAGGCGGGCGCGGTCGGATACCTGCTCAAGAGCAGCCTGCGTACCGAACTGATCGACGCCATCCGCGACGTCCACCGCGGCATGCGCCACGTGCACCGCGACATCGCCGAGGAGATCGCCGTCCACGTGACCGATGAGTCGCTGAGCGAACGCGAGGTCTCGATCCTGCGGCTGGTATCGATCGGCAAAGCGAACAAGCAGGTGGCGGCAGAGCTGGGCCTGTCGGAAGAGACGGTGAAGGGACACCTGAAGAGCGTGTTCCTCAAGCTGGGCGTCGCCGACCGCACCCATGCCGTCACCGTCGCCGCGCGGCGCGGAATCATCGATCTTTGAATCGCGCGGCCTTTTGCGCCGGGCGCAATAGCCTTGCGCGGCCACCGCTTTCCCCTCCGCGGCCGGGCGGTGCAATGCGTTTCGCTTATTGCACCCTACGCAGAGGCACGCGGGGCGCTATCACCTTGCGCCGCCCCGCCGCGCTTCGATCAGCCCTCGCCGTCGTCGGCGATCTTCATGTCGCGCAGGATCGCGCCGAGTTCGGTGTGTACGGATTCGGTCAGGTCGGGCGGTGCGCGGTCCACGATGGGGCCCGCCACGTCGGCGAACTTGTCGAAGAACACGGCCGACGGGTGTTCGCGCAGCATCAGCGGGACGCCGTCGCGCAAGGCCTGCAACTGCGATTGGAGTTCGGTCCAAGTCGGCTGGTGCATGGGTCGCCGATAGCTGTCTCGTTCGCCGATCATCGTAGTCCTCGTACATCAACGTCGCGCCAACGCCGGTTCAGCGTTGCCCGCGCTTCACGCCATCGGGGCATCGCCTACACGAACGCGCTGAAGCCGGTGATCGCGCGGCCGACGATCAATGCGTTCATTTCACGCGTCCCTTCGTACGAATACAGCGCTTCGGCATCCGCGACGAAGCGGCCCACGTGCTGGTCGAGCAGGATGCCGTTCGCGCCGAGCAGCTCACGCGCCCATCCGGCCGTCTCGCGCATGCGCACCGTGCACACGCCCTTGGCGAGGGCGGCGTGTTCGTCGCGCATCAGGCCCTGGTCCTGCATCTGCGACAGGCGCAGGCACACCGCTTGGCTCGAGGTGATGTTGCACAGCATGCGGAACAGCAGGTCCTGCACCAACTGGAAACCGGCGATGGGTTTGCCGAACTGCATGCGCCGTTGCGCATACGTCAGCGCGTGCTCGTAGGCGCCGCGCGCGCAACCGACCGATTCCCACGCCACGCCGGCCCGGGTCATGGCGAGCACGCGCGCGGTGTCCTTGAACGAGGTGGCGTTCTGCAGGCGATCGGCCTCGCTCACGCGACAGTCCTTGAGCGTGATCAGGCCGTTCTGCACGACCCGCAGCGCCATCTTGTGGAGGATCTTCTCGACGTGGAAGCCGGGCGTCTTGTTCTCGACGATGAAACCCTTGACCTGGCCGTCGTCGACGTCGCGCGCCCAGACGATCGTCACGTCGCCCCAGGTGGCGTTGCCGATCCACTTCTTCTGCCCGCTGAGGATCCAGGTGTCGCCATCGCGCTTGGCTGTCGTGGTGAGACCGCCCGCCGCACCGGATCCGACATCGGGCTCGGTCAGTCCGAACGAACCGATCTTCTCCATCGCCGCCATCGGTGGCAGCCACTTGCGCTTCTGTTCCTCCGAGCCGCACAGGTAGATCGAGCCCATGGCCAGGCCGGCGTGCACGCCGAAGAAGGTGGAGATCGAGCAGTCCACCCGTGCCATTTCCATCATGACGAAGCCGAGCAGCGTGGTGCTCCAGCCTGCGCCGCCGTAACCCTGGTAGGTCGATCCGGCGATGTCGAGCGCCTTGAGCTTGGGCAGGATCTCGAACGGAAACTCGTCGCGCTCCCAGTAGCCGGCGATGATCGGCTGGACGTCCTGCTCCATGAAGGCGCGCACCTTCAGGCGGATGCGGTTCTCGTCCTCGGACAGCGTGCGGGCGAACTGATAGAAGTCGCCGTCGGCTTCGGGCAACTGGACGGGCGCTTTCCTGGCAACGGTGTCGGCGGGACTCATGGGGGTGTCCTCGTGTCTGCGATGGAAGCGGTGCCCGTGCGGACAACGGTCGAAACACGGGGCGGCTTCGCGTGTGGATCGAAGCGGTTCGGCAGGTGTCGTCGCTGCTAGGAGCGCACGCTGAGCGGCAGCAGTGATCGACGCGGCCGCAACGTGTTTCCCGTCAGGCCTTCCACGGCGATCGCCTGTTCACCCGCCCGCCGTTGTCGTTGGTGCGCCTTCCGTCACGCGCCCGGAATCACCGCCGGCTTGCCCGCGTCCTTGAGGAAGAACACCACGAACTTCGCCGGCTTGGACGCGCTCGCGTTGCGGCTGACGGTGTGCACGTCGCCGGGCTTCTCGCTCCAGGTCTGACCGCGGGTCAGGGTGACTTCCTTGCCGCCCTCCACCGCCATCACGACGGAGCCTTCGAGCACGTACACGAACGCGTACGCATCGTGGTGATGGAGCGGCGAGATGCCGCCCGGCGGATACGAAACCGTGAGCACCAGCGCCTCCTTGCCCGGATAGTCCGGCAACGCCTGGGTCAACACGGGCGTGACGGTGGGTTTGGGCGGGGCAGGATTCTGCTGGCCGTGGGCGACGGCGCCGACCGTCAGCATCGCGACGGCCAGGCCCAGTGAGTGATAGAGGCGCATGGGGGACTCCAGTGTGCGTCTTGACGGTGATGGAGCGGTGGTCGAGCCGAAGGCGGACGCCTTCAGCGCATCGAGTCTAGGAAGGGCGACGACGCGCAAGTAGCCCTGAGCGCGGACGCTCCATGTTGAGCCTTGCGCAACAATCGCCCTGCGCGGTGCCGTTCGCCTTCGATGAATGCGCCTGCAAACCCTGCCGCGCCCCTGTGCATCCATGCACATGTGGCATCGCACCGGTGCCGTTAGAGTCGGCGCCGTCCTAGGGAGATCCGTTTATGCGCAAGGTGATCGTGTCCGTCCTGGTTCTGGCCGCGCTGCTGGTCGGCGCGGGTTTCTGGTGGATGCGCCCGGAGCGCGACAAGCCGATCGATCCGCGCATAGCCTGCCACGTGGGCATCTACCGCCTCGACGACGGCCGCCTGCTGGACGTGGCGCCGATGTCGGAACCCGGATTGCGTTGGCGCCTGATGGATGGGCGCACCGGCAAGCTCAAGCAGGACGCGGCGGGCCGCTGGAGCGGCACCGTCGGCTGGAGCGAGCGCGCGGACGCGACACCGGTGACGCTGGGCACGTGCGAGGCGCCGGCCATCGCGTTCGAAGGCCACCCCGGCACGAAGCTCGCATTCGCGCCGGTCGACACGCGCTTCGAAGGCGAAGGCGAAACGCTGGCCGGTCGCCTGGTCCTGCCACCGGGCGACGGCCCGGTGCCGATCGCGGTGATGGTGCACGGCTCGGAACGCTACTCGGCGCGCACGTTCAATGCGTTCCAGCGGATCTTCCCGGCGCAGGGCATCGGCGTGTTCGTGTACGACAAGCGCGGCACCGGCGAAAGCACCGGCCGCTACTCGCAGGACTTCCACCTGTTGGCGGCCGATGCCGCCGCGGCGCTGAAGGAAGCGCGACGCCTCGCCGGTCCGCGCGCGAGTCGCGTGGGTTACAGCGGTGGCAGCCAGGCGGGGTGGATCGAACCCCTCGCCGCGCAGCGCAGCGATCCGGATTTCGTCGCGATCAGCTATGGGCTGGCGGACAGTCCGCTCGCCGAGGACCGCGACCAGGTGCGTCTGGACCTGATCAAGGCCGGTTTCGGCGAGGACGCGCAGGCCAAGGCACGCGAGGTCACCGACGCCACGGGCGCGGTGATGGCATCGGGATTCAAGGAGGGTTTCGACCGACTGGAGTCGCTGAAGGCGAAGTACGGCAAGGAGCCGTGGTGGAACGCGATGCAGGGCGAGTACACCGGCGAGCTGGTCAAGCACTCACCGCTCGCGCTGCGCCTGATCGGCCCGCTGCACGATGAAGGCACCAGTTGGGGGCACGACCCGATGCCGCCGCTGCGCGCGACCAAGGTGCCGCTGCTGTGGATCATCGCCGGCAGCGATGCGGAAGCGCCGCCGGAAGAATCGCGTCGCCGCCTGCTGTCGGTCGCGCGCGTGAACGCGAACGTGGAAGTGGTGGAATTCCCCGGCACTGACCACGGCATCATCGAGTTCGAGACCGCGGCCGATGGAGAGCGCACCGGCATCCGTTATGCGGACGGCTATTTCCCGATGCTGGTCGACTGGATCCGCGACGGCCGCCTGCAGGCCTCGCCGTACGGCCAGGCGCAGCGCCTGGCCCCGCAATAGGCGTTCGGGCTCAGGCGGCGCGGAACGGCAATCGCAGCAGGACCTCGACGTCGCCGTCGGCGCCCTGCCGCGTGCCCAACTCGCCGCCGTGGCCCTTGGCGATCGCGCTGGCGATCAGCAGGCGCAGGCCCAGGCCGTCGCTGGCCGGAGCCGATTGCGGCTCGGTGAACAGCGTCTCCACGTTGCCCGACGCACGCACGGCCGCGCTCAGCGGCCCGGACAGTCGCACCCAGCCTTCGTCCAGGCCGATGGCGACCGTGCCGGCCGCGCCGTTCGCGACGCCCGCTTCCTGCGGCGTGGACACCAGCCAGAAGAACGTCGAGAGCAGGTTCGCCAGACGCGAGCCATCACCCTCCAGGCAGACGTTCTCGGCGTCGCCCTCGTAACGCACGTCCACCGCGTTGGCGCCAAGCCCGCGGCTGGCCTCGATGAGCAATGCTAGTTCGATCGGCCCGCTGCGCGTGAGCAGGCGTCCCTGATCGGCGCGTACCCAGTCGCCGATCTCGTCGATCATGCCGGTGAGCCGGCGTATCTGCCGATCGACCAGGTCGAACAGTTCGTCCTGCTCGGCGCTCGCGGTCGAACCGTGGCGCAGCAGGAACAGGGCGGATTGGATCGGTGCCAGTGGGCCGCGCAGGTCGTGCGCCCACTTGCTCATCCAGTGCGGACTGGTGCCGTTCATTGCGATGCGTCCTCGGCGAGCGGGCGCAATCCCTTGCTGCAGATGTCCATGATGGCCTGGATGTCCGGCGGCTTGACCAGATGGTGGTCGAAGCCGGCCTGCAACGTGCGTTGGCGGTCTTCCGGCTGGCCCCATCCGGTGACCGCGACGATCACCAGCGTGTCGCCGTGTGCGTCGCGCAGTGCGCGGGCGACGTCGTAACCGCTGCGTCCCGGCATGCCGACGTCGAGGAAGACGATCTCCGGCGCGAAGCCCGCCACTTCCGTCTCCACGCTCAGCGGGTCGTACACCGCGCGCGTTTCGTGGCCGAGCAGGCGCACCATCATCGCCAGTGTGTCTGCAGCGTCGTGGTTGTCGTCCACCACCAGCACGCGTCGCGAGACCGAAGTCGCATCGCGCACGGTCGGCGCCGCGGGCTGCGCCGCATCGGTCGCGCCACCGCAGGGCAGGTGTACGCGGAACGTCGAACCGTGGCCCGGCCCGTCGCTGTGCACCTCGACGCGACCGCCGTGCATCTCGGTCAGTCGCTGCACCAGCGTCAGGCCGATGCCGAGTCCGCCGCGCGAGCGCTCCACCGTGGTGTCGACCTGGCGGAACATCTCGAACACCGTCTCCATCTGCTCCGTCGTCAGGCCGATGCCGCGGTCGCTGACCCAGACGTGCACGAGGCCGTCCTCAAGCGCGGCGCCCAGTTCGATGCGGCCGTCCGGATCGGAATACTTCGCCGCATTGTTGAGCAGGTTCGCGAACACCTGCGCCAGGCGCGCGTGATCGGCATCCAGCGCGATCGGTTCGTCGGGCAGGTGCAGGGCCAGCGTGTGCCCGCCCTGATCGATCAGCGGGCGCGCGGTATCCACGGCCGCGCCAATGACGTCCTGCAGCACGGTCGAGGCGCGGCGCAGGGTGAGCTTGCCGCGCGTGATGCGGGCGATGTCGAGCAGGTCCTCGATCATCCGCACCAGCAGCGAGAGCTGGCGTTCCATCATCGACAGCAGCGGATCGTGGTCGTCGGGCGCGCGCAGGCGCCGTACCGCGAGCGCGTTCTGCAATGGCGCGAGCGGATTGCGCAGTTCGTGCGCGAGCGTGGCGAGAAACTCGTCCTTGCGCTGGTCGGCTTCACGCAGCTGCCGTTCGGCGCGCGTGCGTTCCTTGTTCTCGATCAGCAGGTCGCGGTTGCGCAGCTCAAGCTCGGAGTTGGCCGCGCGCAGCGAGGCATTCAGGCGTTCGAGCTCGTTCGCCTTCTCCTGCTCCAGTTCGCGATGCGCCGCTTCCAGGCTGGCGTTGGCCACCTGCAACTCGCGTCGCTTGCGGTACAGCTCCGCCAGAACCGACACCTTGGTGCGCATGATCTCCGGGATCACCGGGACCATCACGTAGTCCACGGCGCCGAGCTTGTAGCCGCGAAGGCGATCCAGGTCGCTCAGGTTCACCGCGGTGACGAAGATGATCGGCGTGTTCTCGAAGCGCGGATGCTGATGGATCAGCGTCGCGGTCTCGAAACCGTCCATCACCGGCATGTTCACGTCGAGCAGGATGACGGCGTACTCGTCTTCCATCAGCAACTTCAGCGCTTCCATGCCCGAACGCGCGTCGACCAGGTCCTCGCCCAGCGGCTCCAGGATGGCGCGGTAGGTCAACAGGCGTCCGGGCTGGTCGTCGACCAGCAGGATCTTGACCGCCGCGACCGCGGTCGTCGTCGTGGTGGCGCTCAACGCTGGAGCCATTGCCGCAGGACCCCAAGCAACTGGTCGGTGACGACCGGCTTGGCGAGGTAGTCGGACGCGCCCGCTTCCAGGCACTTCTCGCGGTCGCCCTTCATCGCCTTGGCGGTCAGCGCGACGATCGGCAGGGTGCGACGATCGTTGCGCGAACGGATCTCGCGCATGGTGTCGTAGCCGTCCATGCCGGGCATCATGATGTCCATCAGCACGAGGTCGAGTTCCGGCATGTCGCCGACCTTGGTGATCGCGTCGCGGCCGTTGCCGGCGGTGTGCACGTGCATGCCGTGGCGTTCGAGCACGCTAGACAGCGCGAAGATGTTGCGCACGTCGTCGTCCACCACCAGCACGTTCTTGCCGCGCAGACCGTCGTCGGATTCATGCAGGCTGCGCACCATGCGCTGCTTGGCCGCCGGCAGGTTGCCGATGACGCGGTGCAGGAACAGCGCGGTCTCGTCGAGCAGGCGTTCGGGCGACTCCACGCCCTTGAGCACCACGCTGCGTGCCACGCGACGCAGGCGTTCGCTTTCGTCCGCGCTCAGGTCCTTGCCGGTGAACACCACGATCGGCAGGTTGCGCAGCGACTGGTCCGCGTGGATGCGCTCGAGCAGGTCGAAACCGCTCATGTCGGGCAGGCGCAGGTCCAGCACCGCGCAGTCGTAGCGGCCTTCGCGCAGGGCCGCCAGCGCGTCTTCGCCGGAGCCGACGGTGTCGATGACGATGTCGTCGTGGCGCAACAGCTCCACGATGCTCATCTGCTCGACCGCGTCGTCCTCCACCACGAGCAGGCGCTTCACGCGCGGGCTCGCGTACTCCTTGATGCGCTCCAGCGCCTGGCCGATGGTTTCCGAGGTCGAGGGCTTGGCGAGGTAGGAGAACGCGCCGCGCTCGATGCTGTGGTGGCGGCTTTCCTCGACGGTGACGATTTGCACCGGGATGTGACGCGTCGCCGCGTCCTGCTTCAGGCGCGCGAGCACGGTCCAGCCGAGCATGTCGGGCAGGAAGATGTCGAGCGTGATCGCGGTCGGACGGTACTCGCGCACCAAGCGCAGCGCTTCGTCGCCGCGGTTGGCGTGCAGCACCTGGAAGCCGCGCGAGCGCGCGAGGTCGCGCAGCACGGACGCATAGTGCGTGTCGTCTTCGACGATCAGCAGCGTCGGCACCTCCGACATCAGCACGTCGCGGTCGTCCTCGATCTTTTCCGCGACCGCCGCATCGGCGCCGGCGACGTGTTCGGCCGGAACCGGCACTTCCACGCGCACGCGGCTGGACATACGCACCGCATCGCGCGCCTCGGCGGCGGCATCGCCATTGCCGACGTAGTTGAGCGGCAGGTAGAGCGTGAACGTGCTGCCTTCGCCTTCGGCACTGCTCAGCTTGAGTTCGCCGCCGAGCAGACCGGCGATTTCGCGGCTGATCGCCAGGCCCAGGCCGGTGCCGCCGTACTTGCGCGCGGTGCCGGCGTCCGCCTGCTGGAACGCCTCGAACACGATGCGTTGCTTGTCCGGCGAAATGCCGATGCCGGTGTCGGTGACTTCGATGGCGACGACGACCGGCGCGCGGGCCAGCACCGGATGGTCCTCGTTCCAGCCGCGCGTGACCGGACGTGCGTGCAGTCGCACGCTGCCGTGCTCGGTGAACTTGAACGCGTTCGACAGCAGGTTCTTGAGGATCTGCTGCAGGCGCTTGGGGTCGGAGCGCAGCGTCGGCCCGAGCTCCTTGGCGAAGTCGACCACGAAGTCCAGCTTGCGCCGCTCGGCTTCGTGGCGGAAACCGCGCTCCAGGTTCTCGCGCAGGTGCGCGAAGCTGATCGCCTCGATGTCGATCGTGACCGTGCCGGACTCGATCTTCGAAAGATCCAGGATGTCGCTGATCAGATGCAGCAGGTCGGTGCCGGCGGCGTGGATGGTGTGGCCGAACTCGACCTGGCGTTCGCTCAGGTTGTCCTCCGGATTCTCGGCCAACTGCTGGCTCAGGATCAGGATGCTGTTGAGCGGCGTGCGCAACTCGTGCGACATGTTGGCGAGGAACTCGGACTTGTAGCGCGAGGTCTGCGCCAGCTCAGCCGCCTTTTCCTCGAGCGCGCGACGCGCGTGCTCGATCTGCAGGTTCTTCTGCTCCACCTCGGACTTCTGCGCGGCCAGCAACGAGGCCTTGAGCGCGATTTCCTCGTTGGTCTGCTGCAGTTCGTCCTGCTGCGTCTGCAGTTCGCCGGCCAGCTGCTGCGACTGAGACAACAGGCTCTCGGTGCGCATCGTCGCTTCGATCGTGTTGAGCACGATGCCGATGCTGCCCGACAGCTGCTCCAGGAACGCGCGCTGCGACGGCGTGAACTCGTGCAGCGAAGCCAGCTCGATCACCGCCTTGACCTGGTCCTCGAACAGCACCGGAAGCACGATCACGCTGCGCGCCGGGGCTTCGATCAGGCCCGACTGGATGCGCACGTTCTGCTTGCCATCGCCGATGCCGCGGATGTTCTCCAGCACGATCAGGCGCGCCTCGGCCGCGCACTGGCCGACCAGGCCTTCGCCGAAGGCAAGCGAACGGCCAGTCCCCGGCGAGGTGTCGGCGTAACCGGCGAGCTGGCGCAGTCGCGGCGATTCGCCTTCGTCGCCTGCTTCGACGATGTACATCACGCCCTGTTGCGCGTCGACCAGCGGCGCCAGTTCCGACAGGAGCATCTGGCCGAGCGTGAGCAGGTCACGCTGACCCTGCATCATCGAGGAGAACTTGGCGAGGTTGGTCTTCAGCCAGTCCTGTTCGCGGTTCGACTCGGTCGTCGCGCGCAGGTTGGCGATCATCGCGTTGATGTTGTCCTTCAGGTCGGCCACTTCGCCGCGCACGTCCACCTGGATCGAACGCGTGAGGTCGCCCTGCGTCACCGCGGTCGCCACTTCGGCGATCGCGCGCACCTGGTTGGTCAGGTTCGCGGCGAGCTGGTTCACGTTCGCGGTGAGGTCCTTCCAGATGCCCGCGGTGCCCGGCACCTTGGCCTGGCCGCCGAGACGGCCCTCCACGCCCACCTCGCGCGCCACGGTGGTGACCTGGTCGGCGAAGATCGCCAGCGTGTTGGTCATGCTGTTGATGGTGTCGGCCAGTTCGGCCACTTCGCCCTTGGCTTCCACCGTCAGCTTGCGGTGCAGATCGCCGTTGGCCACCGAGGTCACCACCGCCGCGATGCCGCGCACCTGGGTGGTGAGGTTGGACGCCATCGAGTTGACGTTGTCGGTCAGGTCCTTCCAGGTGCCGGCCACGCCGGGTACGCGCGCCTGGCCGCCGAGCTTGCCTTCGGTGCCCACTTCACGCGCCACGCGCGTCACTTCGGCGGCGAAGCCGTTGAGCTGGTCCACCATCGTGTTGAGGGTTTCCTTCAGCTGAAGGATCTCGCCCTCGGCGCCCACCGCGATCTTGCGCGACAGGTCGCCCTTGGCCACCGACGTCGCCACTTCGGCGATGTTGCGCACCTGGGTGGTGAGGTTGGACGCCATCGAATTGACGTTGTCGGTCAGGTCCTTCCAGGCGCCGGTCACGCCGGGCACCTGCGCCTGGCCACCGAGCTTGCCTTCGGTGCCCACTTCTCGCGCCACTCGCGTGACTTCCGCGGCGAAGCCGTTGAGCTGGTCCACCATCGTGTTGATGGTTTCCTTCAGCTGCAGGATTTCGCCCTTCACGTCCACGGCGATCTTGCGCGAGAGGTCGCCCTTGGCGACCGCGGTGGTCACTTCGGCGATGTTGCGCACCTGCGCGGTGAGGTTGGACGCCATCGAGTTGACGTTGTCGGTCAGGTCCTTCCACGTGCCGGCCACGCCGGGCACCTGCGCCTGGCCACCGAGCTTGCCTTCGGTGCCCACTTCTCGCGCCACTCGCGTGACTTCCGCGGCGAAGCCGTTGAGCTGGTCCACCATCGTGTTGATGGTTTCCTTCAGCTGCAGGATTTCGCCCTTCACGTCCACGG
>SCOX01000006.1 GCA_005503055.1 Lysobacteraceae bacterium P
TTCTTGGCTACCTGCGGCGGACGCGGGCGATGCGTCGTTCGCGCCACCACACACAGAAGGCCGACAATCACGGCCGCATCAGCAATACCGTCTCGATCCGCGAACGTCCGGCGGCGGTCGAAGACCGGGCCGTGCCGGGCCACTGGGAAGGCGACCTGCTGTTCGGCGGCAGCAACAGCCAGATCGCCACGCTGGTGGAGCGGCATACGCGTTACGTGATGCTGGTGAAGGTGGGCGGCAGGGACACCGAATCGGTCATCGATGCCTTGATCAAGAACGCGCAGCGGTTGCCAAAGGAGTTGTATCGCTCGCTGACGTGGGACCGCGGCAAAGAGATGGCCGATCACCGCCGCTTCACCCTGGCCACCGACATCCAGGTCTATTTCTGCGACCCGCAGCACCCGTGGCAGCGCGGTTCCAACGAGAACACCAACGGACTGCTTCGGCAGTACTTCCCCAAGGGGCTGGACCTGTCCATGATCACGCAGGCCAAGCTCGACGCAGTCGCGAGGGAGTTGAACGGACGGCCCCGCAAGACGCTAGGCTACGAAACGCCGGCCGAAAGATTTCAACAAGCTGTTGCATCGACCGGTTGAAACCGCAACCCAAACCGGTCATTCACGCGCGCTACTGAATGGTTGCACCGCATCTTGGGGAGCGTGGCTTGCCCATACTTCACCCCTGCAGTTGTCTGCCGTCCATCGCTGGCCCTATGCTCAGGCGGGGACATGGGGAGCCACCGGGATGAATCGTTCGCGTGCTGTGCTGGCAATACCGCTGGCCTGCCTGTGGTTGTTCACGACGCCACTCAAGGCAGGAGAGGTCGAACAACAGCCGGTTCTGGTGCATCTGCAGGCCGGACTCGACGTCGATAGGGAGGGTCATGTCTCGGGCGTGACGTTCGTCGATGACGAGAAGGTGCCGGACAGCGTGCGCCGCGATGCCGAACGTATCGCCCGAACCTGGCGTTTCCAGCCGCCGAGCAGTGCAGGCAAGCCCGTCAGCGGTCGTACGTACGCAGGGATACAGGCCTGCCTGGTCCCGACGCAGGTCGGCATCGCCTACAGCTTCGCGTTCGCCGGCAATGGACCGGCTAGTACTTATCAGCAGGCGCGAAAGCCGCACGGTGTGGCCATGCCGGTTGCGAAGCTGCTTAGAGAGGGCGTGAGCCGGCTCAGAGGCAAGGTGGTGTATGTCGTCGCACCCGACGGCACGGCCACGGTGGAGAAAGCAGTGCTCGACGATCCGAAGTTGCAGGCGCGCTACGGCGATCTGTGGCTGCGCGATCAGCGTGCATTCTTCAAAAATTACCGCTACCGGCCCGAACTCGTCGACGGCGTGGCGATGTCGACCCGCCTTGAAACGGTGTGGGAACAGGTCTGGTTCGAGCAAGGCAAGAGCCGCGACGTCGACGCGCGTTTGCAGGCCGAAGCCGAACGCTCCGATGCATGCCGCAATCTACGTGGCGACCAGAACCGCCAGATCGCCAGCGACAGCGTGTTCAAGCGTGTGGAAAGCTGAGTTCGCGTCGGAACCAGGGGTAAGCCGGGAGCAAATCGACGTGGTTGCCCTCCAGCGGGTGTAGGTGCGAACGGATCACTATGTCCGCTCCTGGCCGTTAGCGGACATTGCGGCAGGGCGGACGCCGGATCGGATGCTAACGTCCGCTTCCGCACCAAAGCGGTCATCAACGCGGGCTTGCTGCTATTTACCTGTCAGCGGATCCGAGGGGGATTGAGATGATGCATGGAATGGCGATCATGCCTGCCATGAAGGATTTCGGACTGTTGGCTGTACTGGCCTTGGCATTCTGGTGCTGGTCGCTAACAGGGGTCGACTTCGTGCGCACTGAGGCTTACGAGGCATACTCGGACGCGTCAAAGAGTGGGGCCATGCAGCGGGGGTGGTTACCTCGCGATATGCCCGTTTCTTCAAGGAAGATCCTTGAGACGTACGACGTGGATACTTCGGAGATGTGGATGCGCTTCACTTCAGACGCCGAAGGAATCGACAAGTTGCTCGATCGCTGCACCGCATCCGCGGCTGTCGAGTTGCCGAACAAGAGAAGGACTTTGCGTCAAGCTCCCTGGTGGCCAGAGCCGTTGACTGCCGGTAATGAGGTCGCCGCGTCAGGTGGCCAATGGAGTTTGCATTCCTGTCCTGAGATGCGCCATGCGCAGCAGAAGGTGGCGGCAGGCGTCGCTGTAGATCGCGCGAGTGGAACCGTATGGTATTGGGTGAACTGAAGGCGGGCGTGCGCCGCTGCCGCATGGAGTGACGGAGAAGAATCAGTGGACGACGAACAGGATCCTGGTGAGGCTCGGCAGCCCGAGGGGCCGACACCGCGTCAAATGGCGAAGTACGCCGTCGAGGGGCTCGTCCTGGTACTGCTGCTGGCGCCCGCGTTTTACCTTCGATCGATGAAGAAGTCACCACACGCTTGGCTGTCCGCGGAGAGCTTCAACGACTTTGGAGCATTTCTTCTCTGGGCTGTAGTCGTAATCGTTCTGGTACGGATTGGTTCACACGGAGACCAATAGCCCGATGTTGGCCAGTGTCCGCTTCTGCCCGATAGCGGACAATCCGAACTGCCAGTGACCCATGGCGTTGGGCGTTCATCCCAGATCACGGCGAGGGGACCATGTTGATGACGATAATCCTGGCGGTTTCTGCGATTTCGCTTTCGCTCGGCATCTGGGCGGTCGTTGGGGAAATGAGGCGACTGCGTGCGGAACTGAGCCGTATCGCCAGAAGCTCCGGTCAACGAGGCAGAGACGGCCACTGACCGGTACCCTCCCCGCCGCGTGGCGCACATGCTTCCCGGGCGGGATAAACTTACCTGCCTGGGACGGGGCCAGGCCAAGGGGAATCATGGAACCGCAGTCGATGGTGCTCGCTTCGGTGCTGATCGTCGAAGACGATGACAGCGCGCAGCGCCGCTTGTTGCGATTGACGTCGGAGGTCGCCGGCCACGATGCGCAGGTCGAGGCGGTGTCCGATCTGTCTGCGGCGCGATTGCGAATGTCGACGCAGTCTTTTGTGCTGGCGCTGGTGGACATGCAATTGCCCGACGGCAACGGCGTCGAACTGATCGCCTGGATGCAAAGGCATGTGCCGCAGACGCAGGCGGTGGTCGTATCGGCCTGGGCCGAGGAGGACGCCATCCTTGCGGCGATCCGTGCCGGCGCGATCGGCTATCTGCTCAAGAGCAGCGACGACGCAGAGCTGGCGATGTTCCTGCGCATCCTGCAGCGTGGCGGTGCGGCGATCGATCCGGTGATTGCACGGCGCATCCTGACGCTGCTGCCGCAAGCCGCGGCGACGCCGACGCCCGAGGAAAACGAAAATCGCCTGACGGCACGCGAGAGCGAAGTGCTGGGGCTGGTCGCGCGCGGCCTGAGCAATCGCGAGATCGCCGAAGCGACCCAGCTGTCGCGCCTGACTATCGAAAGCCACACCCGCAACATTTATCGCAAGCTCGCGGTCGGTTCGCGTACCGAAGCGGTGTTCGAAGCGCGTTCGATCGGATTGCTCACTTGATGCGACGGGGCGCGTGCGCGTCGTTCCTGATGCTCTGCGCGCTGTGGTTGGCGATGGCGTGCGCGCAGGCGCATGCATCGGCGTCCGTGCTGACGATCGATCGCGCCGAGGCCGTCCGTTCCGACTGGAACGCCACCGAGCCGCCCGCCACCGGCTGGACGTCGGTGAAGTTGATGGATTACTGGGATGCGCGCTGGCCCGATCACGACGGCGTGGTCTGGTACCGGCTGCACTGGCGACAGGACGACTCCAATGCGCCGACTGCGTTGTTGATCGACTACCTGTGCATGACCGGCGCGGTGTACGTCAACGGCAGCCTGATCGGGCGCGATCCGAGCCTGGTCGAGCCGCTGTCGCGCACGTGGAACTCACCGCAGTACTACCTGTTGTCGGCGCCTGTGCTTCGACAAGGCGAGAACACGCTGCTGGTGCGGGTATCGGGGCTGAAGGCGTACCAGCCCGGTTTCGGCACCGTCAGCGTCGGCGATCCGTCGGTGGTGCATGCGCAGTACCGGAACGATCGCTTCCGCCGTTACGACATCAAGCTGATCAATCTGGCGATGAGCGTGGTGCTGGGCGGGATGTTCCTGCTGATCTGGCTGCTGCGTCGGCAGGAGTCGGTCTACGGATGGTTCGCGCTCTCGGAGCTGGCCGGTTCGCTGTACGGCGTGAACTTCATCGCCACCGGCACCTGGCCGTTCCCGAGCACCGACGCCTGGCAGGCCTTCATCGCCGCGATGTACATGGCCGCAGGCGCCAGCTATGCCATGTTCCTGCTGCGTTACGGCGAGCGGCGCTATCCGCGCGTGGAACGCGCCATGGGTGCGCTGACCTTGCTTGGCTTGATGGCGGCACTGCTCGCGCCGGGCTGGATGGGCCCGCACCGGACGCCGTGGATCCTGCTGGGCGGTGCGTTCTTCTACCTCGCGATCGGCTGGTTCCTGGTCCGGGCGTGGAGCGTGCGCCGCATCGACTACGTGGTGATGGCGGCGTGCGTGATCGCGCCGGTGCTGGTGTCGTTCTACGACTTCGCCCTCTACTTCGGTTGGGTGCGCGGCGACACCTACCTGCTCAGCCTGACGTCGGTGTTGACGCTGATCGGCGTCGGCTTCGTGCTCGCCTACCGCTTCGTCATGGCGATGCGCCGGACGGAAGGCTTCAATGCGGAGCTGCAGCGTGAAGTCGCAGCCGCGACCTCCGACCTGGCCGAGACGCTCTCGCGCCAGCACGCCACCGAGCTCGCGCACAGTCGCGCGGGTGAGCGCCTGCAACTGGTGCGCGACCTGCATGACGGTTTCGGCGGCACGCTGGTGGGCGCCATCACGCAGCTGGAGCAGGCGCCGGAGGACATGCCCAAGGCGAAGGTCGTGGATGTGCTGAAGGAAATGCGCGACGACCTGCGGCTGGTGGTCGATTCCACCGCCCGCGACCACTCCGACCTGACGGCGCAGCTGGCGCCGCTGCGGCATCGGTTCGGGCGGCTGATGGAGATGGCCGACATCGACAGCCGTTGGCAGTTCGACGGACTCGATGGCGTCGAGTTGGACACTGCGCGAAGCCTGGACCTGCTGCGTCTGCTGCAGGAAGCGCTGACCAATGTGTTCAAGCACAGCAGCGCGCGCCGCGTGGAAGTCCGCCTGGCACGCGTGGAAGAACATCTGCGCCTGCGCATCGACGACGATGGACAGGGCATGACGACGCAGGCATCGAGTAGCGCAGGCGGCGCGGGCCTGGCGAGCATGCGTCTGCGCGCCAGTCGGCTCGGCGGGCAATTGCGGATCGACTCCGATGCCACCGGGACCGCGCTGCAACTGGAGTTTCCACTGGTGTCGTGAGGGACCGTTCCCGCGTCGGCGCGGGGACTACCTGATTTCGGGGATGTCCGGAATGGCGGGTGGAACACATCCTCGCGCCTTGCCGTGGGGGCGGCGTTTGCGCAGGTGTTCGCTTTCCGCGGCCCGTCCTGTTGCCCGGAGAACGCCATGCGTTGCACTCGCCACCCATCCTTCCCTTCGCGATCGGCATTTGCGAGGGCGCTGATATCCGGCATTCCGGTCGTGGCCGTCCTCCTGATGCTGTACACACCCGCCGCGTTCGCGCAGGCGGTTGGCGGCGGGGGAGCGACGCCCTGCAGCCAGAACGCAGCTACCCGGGACATCGCCTGCGGAAGCGGCAGCGAAGCGAGCACGCCGGGTTCGCCGGGTAATCCGCCTATCGGCTACACGGTCAGCCCCGGAGGCGCAGGCGGCTCGGCGAATACGGCCATCGGCGAGAACAGCCAGGCCGGCACCGGCGGCGGCGGCGCCGGAGGCACTGCCGGCGGCACCGGAGGCTTGGGTGGAAACGGCGGCACGGGGAACTTCGCGATCGGCATCGACTCCCGCGCCGGCACGGGCGGCAACGCCGGCAATGGCGCTGCAGGTGGCACGGGCGGTGCCGGCGGCACGGGCGGCGACAACAACATCGCGCTGGGCAACGGCGCGTCGGCCGGTGTGGGTGGTCAAGGCGCAAATGGTTGCTGTGGCTGGCCCGGGAATGCCGGTGCGAACGGCACCAGCGGCAACACCTCATTGGGCCAGGGCGCTAGCGCCAACGGCGGCGATTCGGTGGCGTTGGGGTCGGGCAGCACCGACGGCGGCGTGGCCAACGTGGTCTCGGTGGGCTCGGCCACCTCGCAGCGCCGCATCATCAACGTGGCGGCCGGGTCGGCAGGTACCGATGCGGTCAACGTGAATCAGTTGACGAGCGGCGATGCGGCGACGCTGGCTTCGGCCAATGCGCACGCCGATGCGGTGACTGCGACAACACTGGCCAACGCGAACGGCTACGCCGTTGCGCGTGAAACCGCCATCCGCAGCGACATGGCCATCGCCAGCACCACCACGCTGGCATCGGCAAACAGTTACACCGACGCCGCTGCCGCCACCTCCCTGGACGCAGCCCGTACCCACGCCGACGCTGGCGACGCCCAGACGCTGAGCGATGCCCAGGGCTACGCGGATGCCGGCGATACCGCGACCCTGACCGCAGCCAATTCCTACACCGATCAGCGCTTCAGTGAAGTGACCGGCCTGTCCGACAACTTCGGCGCCCTCAGGAAAGAGGTCGACGACCGCTTCGATCGCACGGATCGACGCATCGACAAGATGGCCGCGATCAGCGGTGCCTATGCGGGCATGGCGATGAACACCGCCGGCCTGGCCGGCAACAACCGCATCGGCGTGGGCGTCGGTGCGCAGGGTGGCGAACAGGCGATAGCGGCCGGCTACCAGCGCATCATCGGCAACCGCGCGAGCGTGTCGTTGGGCGCCGCGTTCGGCGGTGGCGAGAAGAGCGTCTCGGCGGGTGCAGGATTCAGCTGGTAACGGCAAGGACGGCCGCGACGTCTGCGGCCTTTGCTGGACGATGCCGATAGCGCGAACGTTCGCTGCTCAGCGATCGTTCCTGGACACGCGGTAGGTCAGCTCGGCGAAACCGGTCCCCACCTGGTTCACGGACACAAGCGCGAATCCGGGGCTGAGCACGCGACGAGGGAACAGCGGCTTTCCCTTGCCCAGCGTCACCGATCCGACCTGGACGATGATCTCGTCCAGCAGTCCGGCATCGTGGAACTGGCCGGCAAGATCGCCGCCGCCCATGACCCAGATGTTCCTGCCTGCTGCGGCCTCGCGCATCTGGTCGTGCACCGAGGTCACATCGCCGCTCGCGAACGACACCTTTGCGCCGGGAAGGACGGGAAGCGTCCGACGGGTGAACACCCACGTGGGTTGTGCGTAAGGCCACGCGGATCCGGTCTGATCGGACACTTCCTGTGCGTTGCGCAGGATCCACTCGTAGGTCGCCGAGCCCATCGCGATCGCGCCCACGCCTTCGAAGAACGCCGGGTAGCTGGTGTCGTTGATGTCTCCCAAGGGAAACAGCCAGTCGAGCGAATCGTCTTCCGTGGCGAGGAAACCATCGAGGCTGGAGGACGTGTAGTACTGCGTCTTCATTGCACACCTTCGTGGACGGAGCGGCCACAAAAGGTACACGCGATACCCGTCCGCCGGAATGCCGCTTCTGGCCATTGGGGGCCCTCCACGGAAGGCGCAGCGCGGGGCATTCGCTCGCCGCCTTCGGCCTCATACTGCGAAGCATCCGTCAGAAAACTTCCGGAGACTCCATGCGTCGTCGCGACTTTCTCAGTGCAGCGGTAGCCGGCGCCGGCGCCCTCATGCTGCCAGGCCGGTCGGTCCTGGCTGCACCTCCCGGTGTGGCCGGCTTGACCTCGTTGACCGTCGGCGCCAAGCCCATCACGGCCGAGGAGCGTCTGGCGCGCATCGCGAAGCTGCAACGGTTGATGGTCGAGCAGGACATCGGCGCCCTGATCCTGGAGTCGGGCTCGAGCCTGGATTACTTCACTGGCGTGCGGTGGCATCGCTCGGAGCGCACGACGGCCGCCGTGATCCCGGCCCGCGGCGACGTCGTCGTCGTGACGCCGGCGTTCGAAGAGCCATCCGTGCGCGAGACGCTGGCCGTGAGCGGCGACGTGCGTCCCTGGAACGAACATGAAAGCCCATTCGACCGCCTGGTTGGCGCACTCCGCGATCGCGGCGTGCGGTCTGGCGCGATCGCCTTCGAACCCACCACGCGTGTGTTCATCGTCGACGGCGTGCGCGAGGCAAGCGCGGGGGCCTACCGAGTGGTGTCCGGCGATGCGCTGGTGAAAGCCGTCCGCCTGATCAAGTCGCCGGCCGAGCTTGCGCTGATGCAGGCGGCCAACAACGTCACGCTGGCGGCGCTGCGCCACGTCCATGGCAACGTCCGCCCGGGCATGCGCCCCGACGAGATCGCCGCCATGACGGACGCCGCCACGGTGGCCCTGGGCGGCGAGCCTGGGTTCGCCCTCGTCCTGCTCAACGAGGCGAGCGCCTATCCGCACGGTTCCAAGCAGCCGCAGACGGTGCGCGAAGGGTCCGTCATCCTGATGGACGTGGGCTGCACCGTGCATGGCTATCAATCGGACATCTCGCGCACATGGGTGATGGGCTCGCCGACGGCAAAACAGCGAAAGGTCTGGGAAACCGTCAAGCGGGGTCAGGAGCTCGCGCTGGCGACCGCCAAGCCGGGCATCCCGGTGGGTTCGATCGACGACGCCGTTCGCGCCTACTACGAAAAGGACGGCTGGGGCCCTGGCTATCGCTTGCCCGGCCTGTCCCACCGCACCGGCCACGGCATCGGCCTGGACGGACACGAGCCGCCCTACCTCGTGCATGGCGACACCACGCCGCTTGCACCGGGCATGTGTTTTTCCGACGAACCGGGCCTCTACATTCCAGGCGAATTCGGAATCCGGATGGAGGACTGCTGGTACATGACCGAGACGGGGCCCAAGCTGTTCACCGAGTTGGCCAGGTCGATCGATGATCCAATCTGATGGATGCGACCCGACGCGGTCGTGCCATTCGTCAGGGAACACGTCACGAGGTAAACAGAGATCTCGCCAGGTGGATTGATTCATCGCGCGGTGTTCCCCGCTTGAAGCCGGGGCCGACCTCTCCGGCCGTCAGCTCATGGTCCGAGCCATCCCAGTTCATACGGCGAACCGTCCGGCCGGGCGGCCCAGAAGAAGCGGTTGTGTGAGTCCGGGCAGTCCTTGCCTTCCTGGTACGCGGTAAGCGCTCCCTGCTCCGCGCTCGCGTCGACGCGGTAGCAGCTGCCGTGCGAGTCGCGGAACAGATACGACTGCGTTGCGTCCCATTGCGCCGTCGCGCCGGGCGACGGAATCGGTTCGTAGCGTTGCCGCGTTTCCTGGCGCAGGCGCACGTAGTAGCGCGTCACGCCGGGGCGCCAGTGTTCGGTCCGCTGCGAGACGGTCTGCATCAGGCTCGCCTTTCCGTACTGATAGACCAGCGTCGTGGGCACGTAGAGGTGGTCCTCGTCGTCGACGATCAGCTGGCCGTTGAGCAGGCGCTGGGTGAAAGCGACGCTGCGGCTGTCGAGTTCGATGATGAGCATGTACGCGTCCGGGTCGGTGTCGGCGACGCTGCGTGCGTAGACGCTCTGCTTGTTCTTGTAGCTGAAGGAACGGCTGACCGCGCTTTCGATGCGACCGCGCGCGGTGTCGATGTAGCCTTCGATCTCGTACTGGTGAAGCGAGCGCGTCTGGACGATGCCCGTCACCTCGCCGGCGGCGTTGCGATGCAGTGTGTCGCTCAGGGTCGGCGCGAACATCGCCGGCATGGTATTGCGCGTGACCTGGCCGGTGACCTGCGTGGTGTGCGGATCGCGGTAGACCAGCAGCGTGCCCGAGACGTTGAACTCGATGGTGCCGCCGCCGCTGTTCATCGACAACGCGACCGTGTGCGGCGCGCCATCGCTGAGCAGGCCGGCGAAAGGCGTCAGATCCACACGGTACGGCAGGTACGACAGTGCGCGAGGCACGGGGAAGGGCTGGGACAGCCGCGTGCCGCCCCAGGACGCACTCAATTCGGTGTGCACCTTCGGAAACACCGGGGCGATGCCGGCCGGTTGCCCGTCGACGCTGACCTGCACTTCGCGGAAGCTGCCGCCGCGACAGCCTTGCGGCACCGGGCCGCCTTCAAGGCCCAGGCGTTCCGGGCCGATCGCGTATTGATGCGTCAACTCGGGAAACTCGGCCAGCAGCGCATCGGGCATGCAGCTGTACCAGTGCAGATCGTTGCCGTAGGACGGCTGTGCGATCACGTCCAGGTACGCGCGTTCGACGTTGCGCGGCAGCGTGAACGTCGCCGCCAACTGCGCCGAAGGCGTCGAGATTCCGCCGAAACCGAACGGGCTCATCGCATGCACCTGGTCGGGCACGCGTTGCGCGCGGTTGTTGGGATTGACCGGATAGAACAGCAGCGTGGCGCTCACGCGGTACGCCGCACGGAAACGGTCGGAATAGCGCGGCAACGCGATCATCGCCACGCGACCGAGCCCCGGCGCGCGCAGCACCGCGCTGTAATCGGTCACGTCGCGCTCGGCCCGCCAGCGGGTCGGTGTCTGGTTGAACTGGCCGCCGCCGGCGTAGAGCGGCACGCCGCCAATCTCGACCAGCGCGGTGGTCAGGCCGTCGAAGTACGCCGACGGGTCGTCCGCGCTCCATGCGAGCTTCACGATCACTTTCGCCCACGGTCCGGGGCAGCTCGCCGGTGGCGTGTAGGGAAACTGGTCGGTGGCACCGTCTTCGAAGTACGCCGGCCCGGGCTCCCGGAACTCGATGTCGCGGAACAGCTCGACCACGCACGGCGTGCCGGAGGCGCGCGGTACGGGCGGCGTCAGGTCGACGGTATTGGTGGTGCCCAGCGCCGGCGTGGCGGCCAGCACGGCCAGGACGCCTTGGTTCGCGAACGGCCTCGCCGCCGCGATGTAGTCGCGCGCTGCAGAAGCGGACACGGTTGCGCCCATGGAGGCGCTCTCGAGTGCGCTTGTCGATTCGTCGCTTCGGCCGTAGTGCACCTCGCTCGCGAACACCGTGAGCGCAAGCGCTGCCACTCCCCAGGCGCACCATTTTACGGGCGTCGAGACGTTCATCCTTCGCATCTCCACTAAGGCCGCCGCGAAGCTAGCACCTGCGCTTGTCGAACACGGCGCGTCACCTTCCCGACTGCGCGCGTGCGCGCATCACGCCCCCGGCGCGGTCACGCGGAGTTAAGCGATGTGGCGATGGCGCGAAGTGGTGCGTCCTGCCTGTCGCCCGTCACGCGCGCGAAGACGATGACCGTCGCGCTCCTGGCCGACAACGGACTCCCTGCCGCAGAAGCAGGCAACCACGCCGCGTCGCGATCGCAGTCAGGCGAACTCGCTTGGCGCCACCCCGGTCCTCGGTGCGGGGATGACTTCCACGCGCTTGGATTCGACCAGATTGCCGACGGTTTCGATCAGGAACGCGTAGCACGGCGTGAGCCGGCGCTGCGACGCTTCGATGCCGAGTTCCGCATAACCCAGGCGCGCCTTGCGCACGTGGGCCTTGCCGTCGAGTCCGGACTGACGCAGTCGCGTGTGCAACAGGGCCAGGGCCTCGTCCGCGCTCCTGAGCGGAACCGGTGCGCCGCGGCTGGCGAGCGGACGCCAGACTTCGCGGCCGCCGACCACCGTTTCGTCGGTGCCGACTTTCACCATGACCATGCCACCGGGGCCGACCACGGGCAGCTCGTCGATGATGCGGGTGAACACCAGTCCGGCATCCAGCGCGACCTGCGCCGTGAGCGTGCCATCGCGGTCGGCCGACTGCGAGCGCAGGTAGGTGATCCGCTCCAGGTGCAACGGTTCGCGCGGTCGTCCCAGCGTCTCCAGGAAGTCGCGTGCGACCTGCTCCAGGCGTGAAGGCGAGGCGCGCACGTCGTCGCCCGGTTCCTCGGCGAGCGGACGCAATCGGTAACGCAGGCCGCCGGAGCGTTCGTTGATGCTCAGGACGGTGCGCGCGTCGCCCACGGTGAGCCAGTCGAGGTCGCGTTCCCAGGCAAAGCCGGGCAGGCGCGCGCCCAGGCCGAGGCGTTCGAGCAGGTCCATCGTGCCGAGCACGTCGACGTTGGCCGCGCGCACCTCGACGATCGCCGCTTGCCGAACGTTCGTTTCGGGCATTTCGTCGATGGTCAGGGTGAGCATCAGTTGCGCCACACCCAGCGGTAGCTGTCGATGTCGGCCGCACGCAGTTTCGCGCCCGGCGACTTGACGCTTTCGGACTTGATCCGGCGCAGCGCGTCGTCGGCGGATCGCCCGACCGTCATCGCTACCGGGGCGTCGTCCAGCCAGTGCGAATAGGCCTCGTCGATCCAGCTTTCGGCCAGCGCTTCGCCGCGCCCGGCGCGATAGCCGAACGAGAGCCCGCGCTCGGCCGTCCACGACGCATCCGAACTCAGGCCGGTGAAACCGAACACCATGTTCGCGCCATCCATGCAGCGCCCCCACGTCAGTTGCGGGTGCGAAGCGGCGAGCACCGCGCGCGTATCGGCATCGCGCTCGTTTTCCGCGCCCAACTGCAGGCTGCGGCAGCAATCGAGCACGACCCAGCGCAGCCGTCCTTCGCCCAGCCGCATCGTCACCACCGGTGTGGCCGGCGTCACCGGGGCCCAAGTATTCGGATCCAGCCGGATCGTGGACACGATGCAGCCGTCGGGGCTGTCGAAGGTTCCCAGCCACCAGTACAGCCAGCGGGCGCCCGGAAGCTCGCGCCCATGCGTGCCGCTGTGCGTGGCCAGGAACGCGAATTCGACCGTGTCGATCCCGGCGGCGTTCTTGTCGGTCCATGCGCCCCACTGCAGCGGACTGGCGTCCTGCTCCCCGCGGATGAAGGCGACGCGATGGCCCAGGCTGCGCATCGCCGCGGCGAAACGCGCGGCGAGCGAGTCGCAGTAATCCGTCGGCTTCTGCCCGCAACGCTTGTAGTGGTTGATCCAGTACGCGCCCACGTCCACCGCCGACACCTTGCCGCGCCCCGATACCGCACTGGGCACCTGCTTGCCGGCGGGCGCGAGCGGCGACACGGGCGCCACCTTGTCGATGCCGGCTATCGCGGGGATGTTCTCGATGCCGGGAATGGGCGGCGGATCGGCCATGACGTGCGCGCGTTGATCGCCTATCAAAGCTGCCGATCAGAGCTGCCGCCCGGTCTTGGGGTCGTACTCGACCTCCACCGGCACGATCTGGTCGGTCGGCAGGATTTCCAGCCACTGATCGAAGATTTCGTAGTCCTTGCCGACGTTGGCGCGGAAGCTGCCTTCGAGCGGGAAGAAACCGTGTTCGTAGACGCGGTCGATCGGCGTGGCGGTCACGGTGTTCTCCTCGTCCACCAGGGCCGGGTCCGACACTTCGTCCTGCTTGGGGTATTTCCCGGTCTGCACGCCTTCTTCGTACTTGCGCTTGATCTTCCTGCCCAGGTCGGTGATGACGTCGAGCATCTTCTGGCCGTCGAGCGGGTTGCCGTCGATGTCCTTCTCGCCGGGGTGCGAGGCGCGGTAGATCACGTCGTCGGTGATGCCGTCCATGCCTTCCACGCCTTTGAGCCAGTTGATCGCCGCTTCCTCGCGGCCGGGGCGGATCGGGATCACCGCCTTCACCCAGGGCGCGTTGAGGAATGCGTTGCGCATGTTGTCGCCGTCCAACTGCAGCAACCAGCCCAGCGAACTGCCCAGCCTCGCCGGCGCGGAGTTCTCGGTGATGTAGTAATTGTCGCGTTCGGCTTCATCGATGCCACCCCAGCCAACGGTGTTCGCATCGACGATGCCGCGACCCGCGGTCGGGGCCGGGCGGTCGAGCCGCTTGATCAGTCCGCGCGCGAGCACTCCGGCGGTGCGGTCGGCGATGGGCAGTGGGAACGTTGGCAGCGTCGGCTGCTCGGGACGCACGCCCAGTTGCTGCCGGCTGCGATGCAGGCGCGGGCGCCACCATTCGGGCGCGACGAAGTACAGCATCTTCTCGACGTCGAAGATCGAGTTGATCAGCTCGGCCACCACGTGCCGGGTGCGATCGTCCGGCTGCGGCACGTTCCTGGTGAGCATTTCCTGGATCAATTGCCGGTACACCACGATGCGTTCTTCTTCGCGAAGTTCGGCGCTGTTGCGCGGCTGGATCCGGCTGGAGACATCGATCCGGTCGCGCGTGCTTTCCAGGATCGCCTTGTCGTAGGCGGCGCGCTCCTTTTCCCGGAACGAAGCCAGGTTCTCGCGGTTCTTCTGCGCGATGGCGTCGTTGACGCCGGCACGCGGCGACCAGTGCAGGATCACGCGGATCTGCAGGTTGGGCTTGCCGCGGAAGTTGGCCGAATCCAGGTGCAGCACGAACGAGGCGCGATCCCCCGTGCTGGTGATGCCGCCGAGCATCGACAGCGTCACCGGTTCGCCTTGCGGGTCGATCTCCACGTTGGACAGTTCGTAGTCCGAACGCGGGCAGACGAACTCCTGCGGGAAATCGGCCTGGATGCGTTCCTGGTTGCCGAACAGCTCCGAATCGTCCTGCTCCACGCCATCGATGTAGGTCTCGCCGGCGCTGTCGGCTCCGGTGTCGTCGACCGAAACGAACGGGATCACCACCGTGTTCGACTGCTGGAAGGGCTGCAGCAGCGGCACTTCTTCCGGATGCGCGATGCCGTCCAGGTCCGGCGGCGTGCCGATGTGCACCAGCTTCGACAGGCCCAGGCAACTGCCCGGGTCGTCCACGTAGGCCTGCCAGCACAGGAACGTGCCGATGTCCTGCACCTGCACGCCGACCTGGCGCATCTTGCGACGCAGTTCGTAGTTGATCAGCGCGTTGGTCGTGTTGGCCAGCACGTGCTTGGTGCTGGAGATGTCGGTCGTTTCGGTGATCGTCTTGAAGGTGGATTTGAAGTTCTTGCGGATCTCCGAGGAAAGCTTCTGCGTCTGCTGGCGCATGCGTTTGTGCGCCGTCTCGCGCGCAAGCTTTTGCGAGCTCGTGTAGTCGAAGCTCGACGTCGCCTGCACCGAGGCATACGACGCCGTCACGCTGGCACCGAACTTGACGTCCTGCTGGTTGTCCTCCTTGACCGCGTCGGAGATTTCGTCCTGCTCGGTCGTGATGGTTTCGGCTTTGGTCAGCGTTTCCAGCGCGGTCTCGAGCGTCCTTTCCACCGTCGTGCGGCGGGTGTGGATCTCGATGAGTTCGACCACCGCGCCGGGGCTGAGCCACACGTGGCTCTCGGGCGTTCCGAGGAAGGAGTCGAGTTCGAAGAAGTATTGCCGGAACAGGTGCACCACGCTGATCGGCGACAGCGACACGTTCTCCAGCTGCTCGCGCTCGCCGGGGTCGAGCGTGTCGATCCCGGGCAGGGCACTCGATCCGTCCTCGCCCGACAGCATTCGCGCCAGGGTACGGGCCTGCTCGCGGTTGTCGCGAGTGGCGTAGAAGAGCGATTCCAACGCGCGATGGTCCTTTCCTTCGGCCAGGAACAGCAACGCGCCGGCAATCGAGGACTCGTAGTTCAACTGCTGCTCGAACGCGGCGATGTTGCGCCCCGGCGAAGTCGAGACGGCCATGCGCATGCGACGCGGGGAAGGCAGCGGCGTTTCGGCGCGCACCACGTCCTGGAAGACGGTGGTGTAGGTCGCCACGACGTCCTTCTTCAGGATGGTGTCCAGGCGCTGGGGCGTGATCACCTCGCTCCACACGGCCGGTTTGTACTGCTCGTGCGAGGGCAGGGCGGTGGAGACGCGTTCGAGCACGACGCTGTCGTAGCCCTTGAGCATGCCGATCCGCAACTCGCCCGGGCGGATGTCGATGCGCGGCTGGCCGCTGTCGGCATAGTTGATCTCAACCAGGCCCGCGAACTGGCGCTTGAGCTTGTCCAGGATCAGCGCGCGATCCTGCCGGAACCCTTCCTCGAATCGTTCGCCGATGCGCGCCGATCGCCACCCCAGCAGTGGCTGGTAGACGCCGAACAGTTCGCTGGCATAGGGAAGGACCGATGCATAAGCCGACAGATCGGTGATGCGCTTGGGAGCCGCCATGACGTGTACCTCGCATAACAGGTTCGACGTCGGCCGGCAGGGCCCGCTGGCGTCCATGCGTGGGCTGCGCCGTGTTCAGCACACGCGACGCATTCCTGGCTTTGGAAACAACGCGCGCCGTCGATGCCGGCGGCCATCGCGCAGTGGGCATGGAGCCTGCCAACGTGGAGACGCGCGCGAGGCACTGTGATCCGGGTAAGCGCGGCGCACCCGAGAGGTGCTTCAACTGCCGGGGTCATTTCGCGGCTTGTGAGTGGCCGAAGCCTGCACCCGCGAGCCGGGATCGGCCGGCCTCAAACCAGATCGACCCACTCGATCCAATCGCCGGTCCTGGCATGGAACGGTTCGACCAGCGTGCGCGCGCTGTCGACGGGAAGGCCGTTGTCGAAGCCGGCGTCGGCGAGGCGTTGCTCGAGTTCGGCAGCGATGCGCTGGAACGCTTCCTTCAGTATTTCCCGGTCGGGGTGCGTGACGATCATCGCGCGCAACAGGCATTCCATCGCCAGGATCTGCGCGGAATGCAGGACGGCGGCGCTTTCCAATGCAGTGAGACGTTTGTCCACGAAGGCTCCTCGGTCGTCGTCTCGACCGTAACGCCGCGGGCGTGAACAGTTCGCGAGAGACCTGCGTTCATGGAGCGGGCTGGCGCGAATGAGCGCTCAGGGAACGTTCTTCGGCCTGTAGTTGCACTTCGGATTGGCCATGCGCTGGCGCGTGGACGGGTGGATCGATTCGGAGGCGGGATCGGTCGTTCCGATCGAGCGCACCAGCGGTCCCATCATCTTGTACATCGCGCCCATCGAATCGCCGAGGAAGGAATCGCTGTGCGCCTCGAAGTGGTCGAGGTACGCCGTGTCCATACCGAGCCCGAGCGCCTTCGCGCGGTCTACGATCCAGTGCAGCGCGCCGTTCGCAAGTCCGTCGGGCGTGTAGCCGCCGCCGACGTTGCAGTGCACACCGGGGAACCACGCCTGTTCCAGCACGCCCTGCCAGCCGGCCGGGCGCTTCCAGACGTCGGGTGCGAAGGGTTTGCGGCGCTCATCGACGGCCAGCGCCTGATAGGCGTGCTGGATGTGCGGGTTGAGTTCGATGCGGTGGTACTTGTACTTGTCCTTGTTGAAGAGCTGTCCCATCAGGCCCGGGGCGCCGAGTGCCCCCACCGTGTCCCAGACGCCGATCATGCGGATGGGAGGGCAGGGCAGGGTGTTGCTGACGTTGCGGTTGGCCTGCGTCCACATCGCCGTGCCCGGGCCTTGGCCCTTCTCGTAGCACTCGTACAGGTCGGGGACGTAGTAGTCGTCGTCCTTCTCCAGCAGGCCGGCGAGGTTCATGAAGCCGGCGAGCGTGCGCACGGTGAACGCGCCACGGCTGAACCCGAACAGATAGAGCTCGTCGCCGGGCGCGTAGTTGTAGGTGATCGAACGGTACAGCGCGCGTACGTTCTCCTCGATGCCGCGACCGAAGGCGCCGCCGGTGAACTTGTCCATGCCCGGATCGGTGCCGATGCCGTTGTGGTAGATCACGATCTGGTCGATGCCGTTCGATCGCGTCAACACGGCGCGCGCGATCTTGGTGACGTTGGAAGGCCGGCGCTTGCCGACCTTGTCGTCGACCTGATCGCGCACGTTCCAGGTCCCGTCGGCGCAAATCACGATTCTTTTCATGTCCTTGCGCTCCGGTTCGCTCAGGTCAGGTCCAGCGTGCAGCACTGGCCGATCTCGTCCTTCCGCAGGCTGCGCGTATCGAGCAGCCGGGACTGTTGTTCGAGTGCGTCCATCAGCGTGCGGCGCGGGACCTCCGTGCCGACTTCCTTGCGGCCGTGAACGTCGTCCTTGGTGGAGAGCAGGGTGATGAACTCGCCGTCGTGCGTGTGTTCGCCTTCGCTATCACCTTCTTCCGCATCGGTGCGCAGGCGTTTGTCGAAGCTTTCCCACAGCAGCTTCGGCGTCGCGTTGCGGCTTCCGTGGTGGCCGACCTTGTACAGGTCAACCTTGCGCAGCTTGTCGGCGACCTCTTGCTGTCCGAGCGCGTACATCCAGTTCTCGTACTGCGCGTCGCCCGGGAACAGCAGGAGCTTGCCGCCCACCTCGAACAGCAGGATCAGGCTGGTGTTGTTCATCTGCGCGTCGAGCGAGCGCACGATAGAAAGCATCGAGTCGGCCTGTTCCTTCTGCGCGCGACGGCGGTACCAGCGCGCATCCAGCGGGATGCGGTGTTCCTCCTGGTTGGGGAACAGCGGCGCGAAGGCGACCTCCGACTGCTTGGCCACCGCCGCACGCTTGCTCCAGAAGTCGGCCCGCGACAGCCAGAACTGGTCCTTGTCGGTTGAGCGTTGCTTGGTGATGGTGTCCGTCTGGTCCAGCGTCGGCGGCCCGAGCACGTACGTCGTCACGCCAGGCAGCAGCGTTTCCAATCCGGATTTCGCACCGAAGTAGAGGTAGCGCGCGGGCGAGGCGCCCATGTCCATGAGGTTGGTGATCGCGCTGCGGTTCGCCAGGCCATTGTCGTCGCCGAGGAATTCCAGCTGCTCACGCACCGCCTTCAGGCTGGGTGACTTCAGCCTGGCGCTGGCCTGCACGACGAAATCGGCATACGTGTTCATGTCGCGCAACGCGTTGACGTGCAGCGCCCTGCGTGCGGTGGAGGTCAGGTTCTTGCCGGGAATCTTCTTCGTCGGCCGCTTCGCATTGCGACGGGCGCGTGGATCCTCGGTCCACGGCTGCAGGACGACGTCGGGCTTGAGGGCACGGATGATGGCGCCGGAGCTGTCGTCGTCCGTGATCGCGAACCCGCTGATATGGTCCTTGTGCCGGTGCGTGGCGACCACCGCGTGCAACTTGCCGCCACAGTCGTTGGCGATGTGGCGGGCGATGTAGGCCATGTAGTCGCCCTCGACCGCCTTGTCCGGAAGGCGCGTGGAGCCGAAGTCGATCAGTACGTGGCGGGCGAAATCCGCGTACTGGAAACTCAGCAGGAAACAGTCGCCGAAGCCGACGTCGTAGCTGCGCAGGGTGACCGCCCTCGGCCTTCCCTTGGCTTTGGTGGCGGCCATGTCACCAGACTCCCGAAGGCGACGGCGCCAGCCTGAGCACGCGGTCGCGGTGCATGCGCGAGATGAGCGAACTGGTGTCCAGCGCTTCGCTCAACTGGCCGCGCGCCCACAGGCTGCGCAGGCGCTCGGACTGCTTCGAACTGCGCACACCGGTGCCGATGTGGAACTTGAGACGTCCGAATTCGTCGAAGATCAGCGTGCCGCCGCCGTGCAGGACGATCTCGCGGTCGTCGTCCAGATCGGGCGGTCGATCGATGTCCAGGCGACTCAGCTCGTCGGCCCGCACCCGCAACGTCTGCACGTACTGGGCCACGGTTTCGCGCAGGATCGCCCAGTCGTTACCGACCCGGATCGCCGGATGCACGGAGGTGACGCGCGTGAAGGCGTCGGCATCGATCCCCAGCGCCACGCGGTTCTCCCAGACGAAGCGGAACACCTCGGTGGGCTCGCGCTGCAATCGCTCCAGGTGCACGCCGGCCATGCTCAGCGAGGCCGCGTTCGGTGGCGGCTCCCACGCGCCATCGGAGCGCCCATGACTGGCCGGGTCGATGCCGTACTGCTGGAACGTGGTGAGCAGGATCCCGCGGTAGCCGTACTTGGTGTCGTTGGGATTGAGCTGGATGTCGGCCGTCAGCAGGGCGCTCACGTAATCGGGGAAGGTCATGTCGACCGGCGGCAGGTAGTCGATCGCCCGGATCACCACGCGCAGCAGTTGCGCGGCCGCGTTGCAGCCTTCTTCGACGACCAGCTGCGGTCGGATGAAGGTGAGCTTCGGGTCGAGGAAGCCGGCCAGTCGCCTGAGCCAGGTCTCCATGAAGGCACGCATGAGGATCGCCACGAGCAGCTCGCCGCGGTCGTGCTCTTCCTCGAAACGCGTGCTGGTGTAGTGCGCCTGGTCGGGTTCGATCTTCAGCGACGAACGCAACGCCGCAGTCGGCACGCCTTCCATTGCCTGCCCCATTTCCTCCGCCAGCGTTCCCAGCGCGGTGGCGGCCAGTTCGTCTAGCGTGAGGCGCTTGGTGCGGATGCGGCCGTCCTTGCCGATGAGGGGGCGCAGTGCCTGCCGTACCACTTCCGGTGCGCGAAACACGGACAGCAGTGCGACGACGTCGGCGAAGCCTTCGTGGAAACCTGCCTGATCGGTGGAGGAGGGCTTCATGTAGAACGGACGCAGGCCGTCGAGCAACGCATGCGTGGTCTCGTGCACGATGACGTCGTGCGACAGGCAGGTGAATACCAGCCGGCCGCTGTCGTCGGGGAAGTAGCCGAAGCCGAGGCTTTCGGATTCGCGCGAATAGCCGGCATTGGCATCGGCATACGCGTGAGGTGCGATCTTGAGCTGCTGGCAGGGGTCGTCGAATCCCCACGGTACCGGCCTGCCCAGCGCGCACTCGAACTCGTTGAGCGTCGACATCGCGATGGCGTAGACGTTCTGCTGGTGGAAATAGCAGTCCGCGACCAGTCGCTTCGCGTCGTGGACATCTTCGTAGGGATCGTGATCGATCTCGATGTCGCGCGCGCGGTAGAACAGATCGGCCGATCCGTCGTAATCGATGACGTGCATGCGATGGCCCTTGGGGCCGCGCTCCAGGCGTTCGGCGGGCACCCAGACCTCGGTCGTCACCACGCCATGTTCGTCGCGCAGGCCAGGATCCTGGGCGAGCACCGTCCACGGACGCATCGGCACGTCATGGCGGAGGGCGTCGTGCATCCTTCGTTTGGCTGTCTTGGCCATGCGTCCTTCCTTGTCGCCTTTCCGCGATTCCGGTCCGGCTCGTCCCTGACAACGGGCTTTGCGCCCGCGAGGCGGCCACTCACGGGAGCCGCCCGTCGCCTGAGGCCGGTTTCGCCGCATCAGCGGCGCCGCAGGGTGCAATAAGCGAAGCGCTTTGCACCGCGCGTGACGGCACGCAGTCCGCATGCCGTCGCTACGCGTCCGGCGTCAGTCTTCCCACGCAGTCGGCGAGTCGAACATGCCCGGCTTGAGCGGCCGCTCGTCGGCGAAGGTCAGCTTGATCGGGCTGGACGTGCGCTGGATCGGCGTCGCCTGCGATGCGGTCTTCTGCGCGGGCGCGGGCACGACCAGCGGCTTGCCCTTCTCGACGATGTACGTCGCCAGTTCCGTACCCTTGCCCTGGCCGATATTGCGCACTTCGTGGTTCACGCCGGTTGGAATGAACAGCACTTCGCCGGCCTTGAGCCTCTGCGCGGGACGGCCTTCGAGGCGGTATTCGAGCTCGCCTTCGGTGACATAGACGATCTCCTCGCCGGGATGGTGATGGTTGCCGGCGATGACGCCCGGGGCGAAGCCGACGAGCACCTGCACCATCTCGCGGCCGGGAACCGACAGGTCGTGGCGTTGCAGGTCGGTGCGGGTGATGCCGGCGCCCTGCGCATGCGAAACGGCGGGGAGCGCAAGTGCGCCGGCGGACGCGAGGAGCGCCGTGGTGACGAGTCGTAGGGTGTTCATGGGGAACTCCGTGGGTTCGGACGGCCTATTGGAGCGTCGGCGCGTATCGGCGATGTGTCGTGCGAGGGCCGATTTGTATGCATGTGTACGGCATGTGCGCCAGATCGTGTTCCGGTGGTCGTTACCGTCCGGTGAGGTGGCGCGCTCGCACCGAAGGTGAGCCAAGCGCAATGGGAATATTGCGCCTGCCACTCGCCGGAAGTGTTCACTATCCTCGCCGCCCGTCCACGGCGCGGCACGGTCGCGATCCGCACGGACACAGCAGGGCAGGCCCGTGCGCCATCTTTCCATTCTCATCGTGTCGCTGTGCCTGTGCGCATGCACCTTGGTGAAGGTGTATCCCGCCGCGGTGCCGACGTCCGCTGTCGAGAGCGTGGTCGTGCAGACGGGCGATTCGCTGTACGGCATCGCTTCTCGCCACGGCGTGCGGGCGCGCGAACTTGCACGGGCAAATGGAATCGCCGAGCCGTTCGTGATCCATCCCGGCCAGCGCCTGCGCTTGCCGATGACGTCGGGCGCGACGACGGCCGACGCGCATGAGGTGGCAAAGGACGCGGCCCCTGTCGAGAAAGCGATCGAGGTGCAGCCGGGCGATACCCTGTACGGCATCGCATCGCGCAACGGCACCAGCGTGCGCGAGCTGGCGCAGGCCAACGCGTTGATCGCGCCGTTCCAGTTGCGTCCCGGGCAACGCCTGCGTCTGCCTCATTCCGATGCGCCCGATCCCGGTGGGTCCGAAGTACGCGTGGAACCGCTCCCGGACGCGACGTCATCGACGCGGGAAAAACCGGCGACAAAGCGCGCGAACACCGGCGAACCGCGCTGGCAATGGCCCGCCGAAGGCACGCTGGTGAACATGCCACGCAGCGACGATGCCGTCGTGCGTGCGCTAGACATCGCCGGGCGCGCGGGGAGTCCCGTGCGCGCGACCGCGGCCGGCACTGTGCTGTATTCGGGCTCTGGTTCGCCCGGATACGAACAGCTGATCGTCATCGAACATGGCGACGGCTGGATTTCGAGTTACGCGCACAGCCGCAAGCTGCTGATCGCCGCGGGCAAGCGCGTCGGCGCGGGCGCGGTGATCGCGGAGATGGGGCGCGTGGGCGCAACGCGCGACATGGTCCATTTCGAAATGCGACACGACGGCGAGCTGGTCGATCCGCGTCGCATGTTGCCCAAGCGCTGATCCGGCGCACCACCACCCGAACAGGGAGCCAACCACGATGGGCCTGACCCCTCCAAGCATCTCGATGTTCTTCATCGCCACGCTGTCCGGTGGCGCAGGCCTGGCCGCGCGACTGGGCTATCTTCCGATGCTGGCGCCGCTCGCGTTCTGGATGATGGCGCTGGCGTTCGTGCTGTTGTGGCTGGCGTCGGTGTTCCGCAACTTGTAGGCGGGCTGGTAGCGCTAGCGGCCGTTCCCGGCGGTGCGGCCGGCGCCGGGCCCTCGGCCGGGAGCCGTCGGGGAGGCATCCCGGCAGCGGTCGTCGCGGGGTCGGCTCGCCGGATCGCTGCGCCGCATCAGCGGCAAGTGCTTGTCGCGCAAGGAATTGCGCACTGCAGCAAGGCTTTTTTCGCATCGCTGGTAGAGTGCTACGCACCTACGGGATCCCGATTTTTACCCATGTCACTGCTGGTCGATGTTTCCAGTGCGGATTTCTCCTGCCGGAAGAATGGTAGCGCTAACTTTTCTGGAGCCGGACGCGGATGAGCGCAGCAGGCAGCCCCATTTCCAGCCCGGTGCCCAGCCCCGCCGCGAGGCTGTTCGTCGGCCTCGACGTGGGCACCCAGAGCGTCAAGTTGGTCGCCTACGATCCGCAGGCGCGGCGCATCGTCGCCACGCACGGGCAGTCGCTGGAACTGATCGCCGGCAATGACGGCAGCCGCGAGCAGGAAGCGCAGTGGTGGATCGACGCCATTCGCGCCTGCTTCGCCAGGCTCGAGCCCGAACAGCGCGCCGCCGTCGCCGCGGTCGGCGTGTCGGGGCAGCAGCACGGCTTCGTCCCGCTCGATGCCGCCGGCAACGTCCTGGCGCCGGCCAAGCTGTGGTGCGACACCAGCACCAGCGGCGAGTGCGACGAGATCATGTCCGCTGCCGGCGGTGCCTCGCACTGCGTCGAACTGGCGGGCAATCCGATCCTGGCCGGCTATACCGCCTCGAAGCTGCCGTGGACGCGCAAGCACCGGCCGCAGGTCTACGCGAAGCTCGCCACGATCCTGCTGCCGCACGACTACGTGAACTTCTGGCTCACCGGCGAGCGCTGGATGGAATACGGCGACGCCTCCGGCACCGGCTGGCTCGACGTGCGCACGCGCAGCTGGTCGCGCGAAATGCTCGCCGCCACCGACGCCGACACGAACCTGGCCGACTTCCTGCCGCCGCTGGTCGAAGCCGACATGAGCTTCGCGATCGCGCCGTCGATCGCCGACGAACTCGGTCTTCCGCGCGAGGTGCGCGTGTCCGCGGGCGGCGGCGACAACATGATGGCCGCCATCGGCACCGGCAATGTCGCACCCGGCACGCTGACGATGAGCCTGGGCACGTCGGGAACGCTGTTCGCCTGCGCGGACCGTCCGATCGTTGATGAGCGCGCCGGCTGGGCCGCGTTCTGCTCGTCCACCGGCGGCTGGCTGCCGCTGATCTGCACCATGAACACCACCGTCGCGACCGAGAACGTGGCCAAGCTGTTCGGCTTCAGCAGCCGCGACGGCGAAAGCGTGCTGGCCGGAACCACGCCGGGCGCGGACGGGCTGGTGATGCTGCCGTTCTTCAACGGCGAGCGCACGCCCGACATGCCGACCGCGCGCGCCAGCCTGCACGGCGCGGACATGGCCAACTTCACCCGCGGCAACGTCTACCGCGCGGCGATGGAAGGCGCGACCTACACACTGCGCAACGGTTTCGATGCGCTGCAGAACGCGGGGCTTTCGTTCGATTCGATCCGCCTGACCGGCGGCGGCAGCCACAGCGCGACCTGGCGGCAGATGGTCGCCGACGTGTTCGACCTGCCCGTGCAGGTGCCCGAGCAGGCAGAAGGCGCGGCGTTCGGCGCGGCGTTGCAGGCCCTGTGGGCGCACGATCATGCCAACGGCCGCGACACGTCCATCGCCGACATCGCGCGCGATCACGTTCGCGTGGACGCTGCCACCGCCACGCGGCCGAACCCGCAAGCCGTCGCGGCCTATGCCACGCATTACCGCCAGTTCCTCCGATACCTCGAAACGGCGCAAGCGCTTTACGCGCCGCAAACGACCGCAGCGCGCTGACGCGAGCACTCCACCGAGGCTCCGCCGCGTCCCCTTTCACCGACCAAAGCGACTCCCACGAACATGAGCAACCACTTCATCGGCGCCAAGGAATACTTCCCCGGCATTGGCCGCATCCCGTTCGAGGGACGCGATTCCGACAACCCGCTTGCCTTCAAGGTCTACGACGCCAACAAGAAGATCGGCGGCAAGACGATGGCCGAGCACCTGAAGTTCGCCGTCTGCTACTGGCACACCTTCACCAATGCCGGCCACGATCCGTTCGGCCCGGGCACGCGCCGCTTCCCGTGGGAAGGTGCGACGCCGATGCAGACGGCGGAGAACAAGGTCGACGCCGCGTTCGAGTTCATCACCAAGCTCGGCGTGCCGTACTACTGCTTCCACGACGTCGACCTGGCGCCCGACGCCGAGGACATCGGCACGTACGAGAAGAACCTCAAGCACATGGTCGCGCTCGCCAAGGAGCGCCAGAACGCCACCGGCGTGAAGCTGCTGTGGGGCACGGCCAATCTGTTCTCGCACCCGCGCTACATGAACGGCGCATCGACCAACCCGGACTTCAACGTCGTCGCGCGCGCCGCCGTGCAGGTGAAGGCGGCGATCGACGCCACCGTCGAACTGGGCGGCGAGCACTACGTGTTCTGGGGCGGTCGCGAAGGCTACGCCAGCCTGGTCAACACCGACATGAAGCGCGAGCTCGACCACTTTGCCCGCTTCCTGACGATGGCGCGCGACTACGGCCGCAGCATCGGCTTCAAGGGTTACTACCTCATCGAGCCCAAGCCGATGGAGCCGATGAAGCACCAGTACGACTTCGACAGCGCCACGGTTGCCGGCTTCCTCGCGCAGCACGGCCTGGAAAAGGACTTCAAGCTCAACATCGAGGCCAATCACGCCACGCTGTCTGGCCACACGTTCGAGCACGACCTGCAGGTGGCATCCGACCACGACCTGCTCGGCAGCATCGACGCGAACCGCGGCAACCCGCAGAACGGCTGGGACACCGACCAGTTCCCGACCGACTTGTACGACACCGTCGGCGCGATGATGGTGGTGCTGCGCCAGGGCGGGCTGGTGGGCGGCCTGAACTTCGACGCCAAGGCGCGCCGCGAGTCGACCGACATGGAAGACCTGTTCATCGCCCACGTCGGCGGCATGGACGCGTTCGCCCGCGGCCTGGAAGTGGCGCACGCGCTGCTCAACGATTCCCCGTGGGAGACGTGGCGCAAGGACCGCTACGCCAGCTTCGACGCCGGCGCCGGTCGCGACTTCGAACAGGGCAAGCTCGGCCTCGCCGACCTGCACGGTCTGGCCCTAAAGGCCGGCGAACCGACGCAGGCGAGCGGCAAGCAGGAGCGTTATGAGAACCTCCTCAACCAGTACCTGATGCGCTGAGGCAACACGCGCCTTCCCCGCCACCGGAGCGGGGAAGGGGCCGCCGGGGGTGAAGGCGGGGCGCCGCATCGGGCGGGAAGGGGTCCGGCACAACAACGAGTGCAAGCGAATGAACAGCGCCATGCTCGACAGTTCCACGTCCGCCGCCAGTGCGGAGAACACCCGCTTCATCATCCTGGTCAGTTGCGTCGCAACGATCGGCGGTTTCCTGTTCGGCTTCGACAGTGGCGTCATCAACGGCACGGTCGACGGCCTGCAACAGGCGTTCAACTCGACCAAGGCCGGGCTCGGCTTCGAAGTCGCCTCCATGCTGCTGGGCTGCGCGATCGGCGCGTTCTTCGCCGGCCGGCTCGCCGACCGCTGGGGCCGTCGTTCGGTGCTGATCATCTCGGCCGTGCTGTTCCTGATTTCCGCGCTGGGTTCGGGTGCGGCCACCAGTTCGACGATGTTCGTCATCGCACGCGTCATCGGCGGCTTCGCCGTCGGCGCGGCGAGCGTGATGTCGCCGGCCTACATCGCCGAAGTGGCGTCCGCGCGCTATCGCGGACGGCTGGCGACGGTGCAGCAGATCGCCATCATCGGCGGTCTGTTCTGCGCGTTCCTCAGCAACTTCCTCCTCGCCAAGACGGCCGGCGCCTCCACGCAGCCGTTGTGGCTGGGCCATGAGGCCTGGCGCTGGATGTTCTGGATGATGGCCTTCCCGTCGGCGCTGTTCCTCGTGCTGCTGCTGACGATTCCCGAAAGCCCACGCTACCTCGTCGTCAAGAAGCGCAAGGACGACGCGCTGAAGGTGCTCACGCGCCTGTACGGCGCGACCGAAGCGCAGACCAAGCTGGTCGAGATCGATGCCTCGCTGTCGGGCGACCATCATCGTCCGCAGCTGTCGGACCTGGTCAACAAGGCCACCGGCAAGATCCGCCCGATCGTGTGGATCGGCATCGGACTGGCGACGTTCCAGCAGCTGGTCGGCATCAACGTCGTCTTCTACTACGGAGCGGTGTTGTGGCAGGCGGTCGGCTTCTCCGAAAGCGACGCGCTGCTGATCAACGTGCTGTCCGGTGCGCTGAGCATCGGCGCCTGCCTGGTCACCGTGCTGCTGATCGACCGCATCGGCCGCAAGCCCCTGCTGTGGATCGGCTCGGTCGGCATGGCGGTTTCGCTGGCGCTGATGACCTTCGCCTTCGCCACGGCCTCTATCGACACCAACGGACGGCTGCTCCTGTCCGACGGCATGGGCACGCTGGCGCTGGTCGCCGCCAACCTCTACGTGATCTTCTTCAACGCGTCCTGGGGCCCGGTGATGTGGGTCATGCTCGGCGAGATGTTCCCGAACCAGATCCGCGGCTCGGGCCTGGCGGTCGCCGGCGCGGCGCAATGGACCAGCAATTTCGCCATCACCGTGACCTTCCCGATTCTGCTGGCCGGCATCGGCCTGGCCGGCGCCTACGGCATCTACACCGTGGCGGCGATCGTGTCGGTGTTCTTTGTCCTGAAGTACGTCTACGAGACCAAGGGCAAGGAACTGGAGCAGATGGAAGGCTGAAGCGTGACGCGCCCGGGTTTCTCCATCCTGACTCGGGCGCGGCTTCTGCCGTCGCGGCGCTTGTTTTCGAAATCAGGCGTCGCGATTGCTTTTGGGCGGCGCCACCGAATCGCGCGTGATCAGCTGGTGGGCGATCACATGGTCGACCACCACGCGCGTGCTCTTGTCCTTGCGGCGGATGCTGCGCAGCAGGATGTCGATGGCCGAATCGGCCATCGAGGCGATGGGCTGGTGGATGGTGGTGAGTTCGGGCCACACCGTCGTTGCCGCCGAGGTATCGTCGAACCCCACGACGGACAGATCGCGCGGTACGTCCAGCCCGCGCCGGTGGGCCACCGACACCACGGCGGCGGCCATGTCGTCGTTGCTGGCGAAGATCGCCGTCGGCGGCTTCTTGTGCGCGAGCAGCTTCTCGGCCGCATCCAGGCCCGAGCGGTAGGTGAAGTAACCCTGCTGGACCAGCGCACTGTCGATTTCCAGCCCGGCCTGCGCGTGCGCGGCCTGGAATCCCTCGAAGCGCCGCGCGCTGGCGGTCTGGTTGGGATGGCCCTTGATGTAGCCGATGCGCGTGTGGCCCAGCGTGATCAGGTGGGCGGTGATCTCCTGGCTGGCGCGGAAATCGTCGATGCGCACGCAGGAGATTTCCTGGCTGAAGCGACCCGAGGCGATGGCGACCACCGGAATCCCCGCGGCGGTGAGCTCCGACACCACGGCCTTCGACTCGCACAGCGGCGGCGGCAGGATCGCGCCGGCGACGCTCTTGCCCAGTTCGCGCGCTGCAGTGCGCTGCGCTTCGGCGTTGTAGTTGTCCCAGCTGTCGATCATCAGCTGCGCCGCGGTACGGGCCGCGCCGCGCAAGGCGCCGACCAGCAGTTCGCGCAGGTACGCCGAGCTGGGGTTGGTGTAGATCAGCGCGATGCGCGTGTGCTGCGCGGCGGCGAGCGAACTGGCGGCCAGGTTGGGCGTGTAGCCCAGCTCCTTCACCGCGCGCATGACGCGTTCGCGGGTGCTGTCGCGCACCTTGCCCTGGCCGTTGACGACGCGCGAGACGGTCATCGGCGAAACGCTCGCCAGCACGGCTACTTCGTCGATGGTGACGGCGTCGCCTCTGCGGCGGAGCGACTTCTTCGGCTTCTCCAACGTTCCTTCCTTCTGTCGGCCAGCGGTCGCGGAGCGCGACGGACGCCTTCTTCCAAGTTCAACCAGGACTGCGCATGAGAGCTTTGCACATGGTACGGGCAACCCGCGTGCCCGGCGACAGCGTACACGTCGCCGCACCGCGCCATCGGACGACGACCGACCGGGCGGGTCCGGCGGCAATCGTGGCGATGGCCCTGTGCCTGCTGGCCGCGCTCGCATTGCCGCGCCCGGCGCTGGCCGAGGACGGTTACGACCTGTGGCTGCGCTATCGCCCCATTGCCGAGGCCGAAGCCGCCCCGTATCGCGCGCGCGCCACCGAGCTGGTCGCGCCCGCCACGACGCCGATGCAGCGCGCCACGCGCGACGAACTCCAGCGCGGACTGGCCGGCCTGCTCGGCGACGCGCCGTGGCCGACCGATTCGGCGGGGGCGCAGGGTGCGCTGATCGTCGGCACGCCGGCCTCGTCGAAGCAGGTCGCCCGTCTGCGCCTGCCGACGAAGGACCTGGGCCGCGAGGGCTACGTCATCCGCAGCGTCGAGATCGACGGCCGCCCGGCCACCGTCATCGCCGCCAACGACGACGCCGGCGCCATGCACGGCGCCTTCCATTTCCTGCGCCTGTTGCAGACGCGCCAGCCGATCGACGCGCTCGACATCCGGCAGGCGCCGCGCACGCAGCTGCGCATGCTCAACCACTGGGACAACCTGGACCGTCACGTCGAGCGCGGCTATGCCGGCGAATCGATCTGGGACTGGCACAAGCTGCCCGACTACGTCGACCTGCGCTACACCGACTATGCGCGTGCGAACGCCTCCATCGGCATCAACGCGACCGTGCTCAACAACGTCAACGCCAGCGCGCAACAGCTCACCCCGATGTACATCGGCAAGGCCGCGGCGCTGGCGAACGTGTTCCGTCCGTACGGCATCCGCGTGTTTCTGAGCGCTCGCTTCAGCGCGCCCAAGGAAATCGGCGGCCTCGATACCGCCGACCCGCTCGACCCGAAGGTCCGCGCGTGGTGGAAGGCGAAGGCCGACGAGATCTACAAGGCGATCCCCGACTTCGGCGGCTTCCTGGTCAAGGCGAATTCCGAAGGTCAGCCCGGCCCGCAGGACTACGGCCGCACCCACGCCGATGGCGCCAACATGATGGCCGACGCGGTGAAGCCGCACGGCGGCACGGTGATCTGGCGCGCGTTCGTCTACTCGCACGAGACGCCGGACGATCGCGCCAAGCAGGCCTACAACGAGTTCGTACCGCTCGACGGCAAGTTCCGCGACAACGTGATGGTGCAGGTGAAGAACGGCGCCATCGACTTCCAGCCGCGCGAACCCTTCCATCCGCTGTTCGGCGCGATGCCGAAGACGCCGTTGATGATGGAGTTCCAGATCACCAAGGAGTACCTGGGCTTCGCCACGCATCTGGCCTACCTGGGGCCGATGTACGAGGAGACCCTGCGCGCCGACACCTACGCACGCGGGCAAGGGTCGAGCGTGGCGGACGTCGTCGACGGGTCGCTGCACAAGTACAAGCTCACCGGTATGGCGGGCGTGGCCAACATCGGCAGCGACCGCAACTGGAGCGGCTCGCACTTCGACCAGGCCAACTGGTACGTGTTCGGTCGGCTCGCTTGGGATCCGCAGCTGTCCTCGCGCGATATCGCCGAGGAATGGACGCGCATGACGTTCTCCAACGACAACGATGTCGTGCAGCCCATCGTCGGCATGATGATGGGCTCGCGCGAAGCGGTCGTGGACTACATGACGCCGCTCGGCCTGCACCACCTGATGGGTCGCAGTCACCACTACGGCCCGGGGCCGTGGGTCGCCGGCGGCCCGCGCGCGGACTGGACGAGCGTGTACTACCACCGGGCGTCGAAGGACGGCATCGGCTTCGACCGCACCACGCGAGGCACCGGTGCGGTGTCGCAATACGCCAGGCCGGTGGCGGCCCAGTTCGACGACGCGTCGAAGACGCCGGAGGAATTCCTGCTCTGGTTCCACCATCTGCCGTGGGACTACACGACGAAGTCCGGTCGCCCGCTGTGGGACGAGCTCGTCGTGCGCTACACGCAGGGCGTGGATCACGTGCGCTCGATGCGCGCCGCCTGGGACGGCCTGTCCGGCCGCATCGATCCACAGCGTCACGCACAGGTCGCCACGTTCCTTGAAATCCAGGAGAAGGAGGCGAAGTGGTGGCGCGACGCCAGCATCGCCTACTTCCAGACGTTCTCGCAGCGCCCGCTGCCGGACGGCTATGCGCCGCCCGAGCACACGCTGGAGTACTACGAGTCGCTCGAATTTCCGTTCGCTCCGGGGGATGGCTGAACCATGCAGATCCGCAACCTCATCGCAGCACACCTCACGCGCGCGCTGTGCGGCGTGGTGTTGGCCGCTGGCGCCTTCACCGCATCGGCGGCGCAAGGCGCAGACACCGGCACGACGCTGCTGCACACGATGTTCCAGGACCACGCGGTCCTCCAGCGCGACCAGCCGATCCGCGTGTTCGGTCGCGCAGGGGCCGGCGAACAGGTGAAGATCAGCTTCGCCGGCAAGCGCGCGAGCGTGCGTGCCGATGCGAACGGCGCGTGGAGCGCGACGCTGCCGGCGAGCAAGGCCGGTGGCCCGTACACGCTCACGGCCAGTGCCGGCGGCGTCACGCAGAATGTCGCCGACGTCCTGGTCGGTGACGTCTGGCTGTGCTCGGGTCAGTCGAACATGGAACTGCAGGTGTGGCGTTCGCTGGACGCACGCGCGGAGATCGCCGGTGCGTCCAGCGATCGCATCCGCCTGCTGACCGTTCCGCAGGACGGCGCCGCGACGCCGCAGGACACCTTCGCCCGGCCAGTGAAGTGGACCGCGACGAATTCGGACACCGTGCGCGACTTCTCCGCCGCCTGCTACTACTTTGCGCGCGAGCTGCAGAAGACCGTCGATGTGCCGATGGGCCTGATCAACGCCGCATGGGGTGGATCGCGCATCCAGGCCTGGACCAGCGGTCCGGCCTTGCGCGCCACCGGCCTGTACAACGACGAGCTCGACGTGCTCGCGCAGTACGCCACCGACCCGCTGGCGGCGATGCAGAGCTGGGGCGCGATCTGGACGCGCTGGTGGAAGGCGCGTGGGGACGTCAAGGCCGGCGATGAGCCGTGGAGCCCGACCTACACGCCCGACAAGCAATGGCGCACCGCGCCGCGCGAACTCGGCGCGTGGGAGAAGTGGGGCGTGCCGGAACTGGCGCAGTTCGACGGCATGCTGTGGTACCGCATCACGGTGAAGCTGACCGCACAGCAGGCAAAGCAGGACGCCGTGCTCGCGCTCGCGCCTGCCGACGAGATGGACATGACGTGGGTGAACGGCGTCGCCGTCGGCAGCACCTACGGCGCCGGCAGCGGACGCGAGTACACGCTTCCGCGCGGCCTGCTCAGGGAAGGCGACAACACCATCGTCGTCAACGTGCTTGATACCTATCGCGACGGTGGGCTGTCCGGTCCGGCGAACGCGCATGTGCTGCGCTTCAAGGACGGCTCAACCGCGCCGCTCGCCAATGCGTGGAAGTACCGCATCGTGCCCGGCAGCGACTGGCCGCCGCGCGCGCCGTGGCAGACCGCCGCCGGCCTGTCGACGCTGTACAACGGCATGATCGCGCCACTGGGCCGTTACAACGTGCGCGGCATGCTGTGGTACCAGGGCGAATCCAACACCTTCGAGCCCGCGCGCTATCGCGATCTCCTGCGCGTCCTGCGCGACGACTGGCGCTCGCGCTTCGGCGCCGACACGCCGTTGCTCGTCGTGCAGCTCGCCGGTTACGGCATGCCGAAGGCGCAACCGGCGCAGAGTGGTTGGGCGGAGCTGCGCGAGTCGCAGCGCCAGGTCGCGAACGACGACGCGAACAGCGGCCTCGTCGTCGCCATCGACATCGGCGACCACTACGACATCCATCCGCCGAACAAGCAGGAGCTCGGCCGTCGTCTCGCGCGTGCCGCGCGTCACGTCGTGTATGGCGAGAAGCTGGCGCCATCGGGCCCGGTGCCGCGCTCGGCGCGCCGCGCCGACGACGCGGTCGTCGTGACCTTCGCCGACAACACGGGCGATCTGACCGGGCAGGGTGCCGACAGCGTCATCGGTTTCGAACTGTGCGGCGCACAGCCGGACCCGTGTCGTTACGCCGACGCCAAGGCCTGGGGCAACACCGTCACCCTGCGCGCGCCGAATGCGCACGAAGCCACGCGCGTGCGCTACTGCTGGGCCGACGGCCCGGTGTGCACGCTGTTCGACGCCTCGAACCTGCCCGCCGGTCCTTTCGAACTTTCCCTTCCTTCGCCTTCCTCCGACGACCACTCACGATGAACACCGAATCCACACAGAACCGCCACGGCTCCGCACGCGATCGCGAGATCGTTGAGGCCAAGGTCATCGTGACCTGCCCGGGCCGCAACTTCGTCACGCTGAAGATCACCACGCGTTCGGGCATCACCGGCCTGGGCGACGCGACGCTCAACGGCCGCGAACTGGCCGTTGCCTCGTACCTGCAGGACCACCTCGTGCCGAACCTCATTGGCCGCGACGCCGGCCGCATCGAGGACATCTGGCAGTTCTTCCACCGCGGCGCGTACTGGCGGCGCGGGCCGGTGACGATGACCGCGATCGCGGCGGTCGACGTCGCGCTTTGGGACATTCTGGGCAAGATGTCGGGGCTGCCGCTGTACCAGTTGCTGGGCGGTCGCTCGCGCGAAGGCGCGCTGGTGTACGGCCACGCCAACGGCCGCGACATCGAGGAGGCCAGCGACGAGGTCGGCAAGTACATCGAGAAGGGCTTCCTCGCCGTGCGCGCGCAGTGCGGCGTGCCTGGCGTGAAGAAGGCTTACGGCATTTCCACCGGCGGCAAGCCGTATGAACCGGCCGAAAGCGAACTGCCCGCCGAAACCGTGTGGAACACGCCCAGGTACCTGGGCATCGCGCCGAAGCTGTTCGAACGCCTGCGCGCCGATCACGGCGACGATGTCGAACTCTTGCACGACGTGCATCATCGCCTCACGCCGATCGAAGCGGCGCGGCTGGCGCGCGATCTCGAGCCGTTCCGCCTGTTCTGGCTGGAAGACGCCACGCCGGCGGAGAACCAGAAGGGTTTCGAGCTGATCCGCAAGCATTCGGTCACGCCGCTGGCGGTGGGCGAGGTGTTCAACTCGATCTGGGACTGCAAGCACCTGATCGAAAACCAGCTGATCGATTACATCCGCACCACGCTCGTGCACGGCGGCGGCATCACCCACGTACGTCGCATCGCCGACTTCGCCGCGCTGCACGCGGTGCGCACCGGCTTCCACGGCGCCACCGACCTGTCGCCGGTGTGCATGGGCGCGGCGCTGCATTTCGATACGTGGGTGCCGAACTTCGGTATCCAGGAATGGATGTTCCATTCCGACGAGACCAACGAAGTCTTCCCGCACGACTACAGCTTCCGTGCCGGACGCCTGCACTGCGGCGAAGCGCCGGGCCATGGCGTGGAGATCGACGAGAAGCTCGCCGCCCGTTTCCCGTACGCGCCCAAGCAGCTGCCGATCGCGCGTCTGGAAGACGGCTCGATGTGGGATTGGTGACCGGATGAATCACATGCGTCGTGTCCTGGGAATCGTAATCCTCACCGTGTCGTCGGCGTCTTCGCATGCCGCCGAACCCGTGCTGTTCGACTGGTTCGAGTACAAGGGACAAGACGCCGCTTTCGAACAACCGCTCAAGCCCGGCCAGTACCGCAACCCGATCCTGGCCGGCTTCTACCCCGATCCGAGCGTGGCGCGCGCGGGCGAGCGCTACTACCTGGTCAACTCGACGTTCGCGTACTTCCCGGGCATCCCGGTGTTCGAGAGCCGCGATCTCGTGCACTGGACGCAGATCGGTCACGTCATCGACCGGCCGTCGCAACTCGACTTCGACGGGCTGGGCATGTCGCGCGGCGTGTTCGCGCCGACCATCGAGCATCACGACGGCACGTTCTACGTCGTCAACACCTCGGTGGATGCGGGCGGAAACTTCATCGCCACCGCGAAGAATCCAGCCGGGCCGTGGTCCGATCCCATCTGGCTGAAGGACATCGACGGCATCGACCCGTCGCTCTTCTTCGACGCCGGCAAGGTCTACCTCATCAACAACGACGCGCCCGAAGGCACGCCGCTGTACGAGGGGCACCGCGCGATCTGGATGACGGAACTTGTGCCTGACAGCCTGAAACCCGTCGGCCCGCGCAAGGTGCTGCTCAACGGCGGCATGGTCCTGTCGGAGAAGCCGATCTGGATCGAGGGGCCGCACCTGTACAAGCACGACGGCTGGTACTACCTGGTCTGCGCCGAGGACGGCACCGGCCCGCAGCACTCGCAAGTCGTCGCGCGCAGTCGTTCGATCTGGGGGCCGTACGCGCCCTACGAACACAACCCGATCCTGACGCAGCGCGATCTCCCCGGCGACCGCAGCGATGCGATCACCAACGCCGGCCACGCCGATCTTGTCGAAGGCACGGACGGCACGTGGTGGGCCGTGTTTCTCGCCAGCCGCGCCTACGACGGCAAGCACTACAACACCGGGCGCGAGACCTTCCTGCTTCCGGTGACGTGGAAGGACGGCTGGCCGACCATCCTCGCGCACGGTACGCGCATTCCGCAGGTCACCGACAGCCCCACGTTCATGCAGCGTGGCGCGACGCAGGCGCCGTTGAGCGGCAACTTCACCTGGCGCGACGACTTCGACAAGCCGACGCTCGATACGACGTGGATGTTCGCGCGCGTGCCGAAACAAGCGTGGGCCGATGTCCGATCGCACGCGGGCAAGCTGGCGATCCAGCCGCTCACCGAGGGCCTGGACACGTTGCGCAACCCCGCGTTCCTCGCGCGGCGCCAACAACACCTGGCGTTCGAAGCCAGCACCGCGCTGGCGATTCCCGGCGGTAACAACGCCGAAGCCGGATTGGCCGCGTTCCAGAACGAGAAGCATTGGTTCGCCTACACAGTGCGGCGCACGCGCGATGGCGTGCAACTGACGCTGCGCAAGCGCCAGGGCGATGCGGCGACGACGCTGGCGAGCACCGTGCTGCCGGCAAAGGCGAAGGATCTCAAGCTCAAGATCGAAGGCGACGGCGGCGCGTATTCCTTCGCCTACGACGCTGGCAATGGTTGGCAGTGGTTGAAGCAGGACGTGGACGGCACGGTGCTGAGCACCGATGTCGCGGGTGGCTTCATCGGAGCGACGGTGGGGCCGTATGCGCATATCACGCAGGATCAGTGAGGTGACCGCAATGGAAGTCACGTACGCCCCGAACCGGGAGTCGAATGTCCGCCGCGCGCCGCGGCCCGCGCGTCGCGTATTGACGGCGGTCCTGATCGCCGCCTGCGCGCATGCATTCAACGCCAATGCCGCCGACGACCCGAAGCGCCCCTGGCTCGATACGAGCGGCAGCTTCGAACAGCGCGCCGCCAGCCTCGTCGCGCAGATGACGCTGGAGGAGAAGGCCGCGCAGATGCAGAACGCCGCGCCGGCGATCGAGCGCCTCGGCGTGCCCGCCTACGACTGGTGGAACGAAGCGCTGCATGGCGTCGCACGCGCGGGCGGGGCGACGGTGTTCCCGCAGGCGATCGGCATGGCCGCGACTTTCGACGTTCCGCTGATGGCGCGCACCGCCGATGCCATCAGCGACGAGGCGCGCGCCAAGCACCACGAGTACGCGCGCCACGACCAACGCGGCCGTTACCAGGGCCTCACGTTCTGGTCGCCGAACATCAACATCTTCCGTGATCCACGCTGGGGTCGCGGGCAGGAAACCTACGGCGAAGATCCGTACCTGACCTCGCGCATGGGCGTGACGTTCGTGAAGGGCCTGCAGGGGGACGACCCGAAGTACCGCAAGCTCGACGCCACCGCCAAGCATTTCGCCGTGCACAGCGGGCCCGAAGCGGACCGCCACACCTTCGACGCCAAGCCCTCCGAGCGCGATCTCCGCGAAACCTACCTGCCGGCCTTCGAAGCGTTGGTGAAGGAAGCCGATGTCGACGCCGTGATGGGCGCCTACAACCGCGTCTACGGCGAATCGGCCAGCGCGAGCAAGTTCCTCCTGCAGGACGTGTTGCGTGGCGAATGGGGCTTCAAGGGCTACGTCGTGTCCGACTGTTGGGCCATTGTCGACATCTGGAAGCACCACAAGATCGTCGCGACGCCCGAGGAGGCCGCCGCGCTCGCGGTGAAGAACGGCACGCAGCTCGATTGCGGCGACACCTACATGCCCTCGTTGCCGGTGGCAGTGCGCAAGGGCCTCATCGACGAGAAGGAGATCGATGCCGCGCTGACGCAGCTGTTTACCGCGCGCATGCGCCTGGGCATGTTCGATCCGCCGTCGCAGGTGCGTTGGGCCGGCATTCCGTACTCGGCCAACCAGTCGCCCGCGCACGACGCGCTGTCGCGTAAGGTCGCGCAGGAATCGATCGTGCTGTTGAAGAACGACGGCGTGCTGCCGTTGTCGCGCGACATCCGGCGCATCGCCGTGGTCGGCCCCACCGCCGACGACACGATGGCCCTGCTCGGTAATTACTACGGCACGCCCGCCGCGCCGGTGACGATCCTGCAGGGCATCCGCGAAGCCGCGCCGAACGCGACGGTGGTGCATGCGCGCGGCGTCGATTTGGTGGAAGGTCGCGACGATCCCGCCGCCACGCCGCTCATCGAGCCGCAGTACCTGCGGCCGTCGGCGGGCTCCTCCGAGCGCGGCCTGCGCGGCGAGTATTTCCGCAATCGCGAACTGGGCGGAAAGCCGACGCTGGTGCGCGTGGATCCGCAGATCGGTTTCCGTTGGGATCGCGGCTCGCCGACCGACAACCTGCTGGCGCGCGGCGAGGCGCAGGGCGGGCAGGACGTGCCGGCCGACGATTTCTCCATCCGCTGGAGCGGGCAGTTGCTGCCTCCGGTCGATGGCAGCTACACGCTGGAGGCATCCGGCAACGACGGTTTCCGCCTCTATATCGACGGCAAGCGGGTGATCGATCACTGGGAGAACACCGACCGCCTGCATGCCGAGCACGCCACCGTGCAGCTGAAGGGCGGCCGCGCGTACGACATCCGGCTGGAGTACTACGAGCGCGAACGCGATGCCGGCGTACGGCTCGCGTGGCGCATGCCGGGCGCGAAGCCGCCGTTCGAAGAAGCACTGCAGGCCGCGCGCGATTCCGACGTGGTGATCTTCGTCGGTGGACTCACCGGCGACGTGGAAGGCGAAGAGATGACGGTCAACTATCCCGGTTTCGCCGGCGGCGACCGCACCGACATCCGCCTGCCGGAACCGCAGCGCAAACTGCTCGAAGCCCTGCACGCCACTGGCAAACCGGTGGTGCTGGTGCTGACGACCGGCTCGGCGATCGCGGTCGACTGGGCCAAGCAGAACCTGCCCGCGATTGTAGTCGCGTGGTATCCCGGCCAGCGCGGCGGCAATGCCGTCGCCGATGTGCTGTTCGGCGATGCCAACCCCGCCGGCCGACTGCCGGTCACGTTCTACAAGGCCGACGAGAAACTTCCGGCGTTCGACGATTACGCGATGCGCGGCCGCACCTATCGCTATTTCGAAGGCGAGCCGCTGTATCCGTTCGGCCATGGCCTGTCGTACACGACGTTCGCCTACGACGGCCTGCGGCTGGACCGCGAGCGCGCGGGTGCCGCGCAGCCGGTCAAGGTGTCGCTCAATGTGAAGAACACCGGCTCGCGCGCGGGCGATGAAGTGGTGCAGCTGTACCTGCACCCGCTGGACCCGAAGCGCGATCGCGCGCGCAGGGAACTGCGCGGCTTCCAGCGCGTACATCTGGAGCCGGGCGAGTCGCGCGAGGTCGCCTTCACGATCAAGCCGACCCACGACCTGCGCACCTGGGACGAGCAGCGCGACGTCTACGCGGTCGATCCGGGTGCGTACGAAGTGCAAGTGGGTGCGTCGAGTGCAGACATTCGCGTTAAGCGGAAGCTGACGGTGACGAAGTGACGCAGCGACGAAGCAGCGGTGTGACCCCGTCAGGCAGCGACCGGCCCATGCGGTCATCCCCGCGAACGCGGGGATCCGGCCGTCGGACGTATCACGCCTTTCGCGGAAGGTGACGCGTCGGCAAGTTGGATTCCCGCCTGCGCGGGAATGACCGCAATAGCACAGCAACACTACCGATCCACGCGAAACGACGAGAACAGACATCCGAATGCAACGCCTCAGCACGTCCACGCTCGCCAGTCTTCCACAAGAGATCGAGCGCCCGGCCTACGAACGCGACGCCACGCGCATCGGCATCGTCCACCTCGGTGTCGGTGCGTTTCACCGCGCGCACCAGGCGGTCTACATCGACGACGTCCTCGCGCTGGACCCGGACTGGGCCATCAGCGGCGTTTCGCTCAACAGCCGCGATGTGCGCGACGCACTGGCGCCGCAGGACGGGCTCTACACGCTGGCGATGCTCGGCGAGACACCGCGCCTGCGCGTCATCGGCGCGCTGCGCGAAGTGCTGGCCGCGCGCGACGAGCAAGAGCGCGTGCTCGCGCGCCTGGCCGATCCCGACGTTCGCCTGGTCACGCTGACGATCACCGAGAAGGGCTACTGCCTGGCGGGAAGCGAACTCGACTTCGCGCATCCCGACATCGCGCACGATCTCGCGCATCCCGATGCACCGGTCAGCGCCATCGGCTATCTCGTCGAAGGCCTGCGCCGCCGCAAGGCGCTGCGCCTGCCGCCATACACGGTGCTCAGCTGCGACAACCTGCCCGACAACGGTGGCAAGCTGCGGCGCGCGGTGGTGTCGTTCGCGCAGCGACTGGATGCGGACCTGGCCTGCTGGATCGCCGAGAACGGCGCCTTTCCGCGCACGATGGTGGACAGCATCACGCCCGCGACCGACGACGCGCTTCGCACGCGTGTGTCCGAAGCGCTGCATTGCACCGATGCATGGCCCGTGCAGCGCGAGGCGTATACGCAGTGGGTCGTCGAGGACAGTTTCTGCAACGGACGCCCGCCGCTGGAGCGCGTCGGCGTGACGATGAGCGGCGAGATCGCCGGCTACGACCGCGCCAAGCTGCGCCTGCTCAATGCGCCGCACTCGGCGTTGGCGTACCTGGGCTCGCTGATGGGCATCGAGACGGTCGCACAGGCGATGGCCACGCCCGTGCTGGCGGGTTTCGTCGAACGGCTGATGCGCGAGGCGATCGCGCCGAACGTGGTGGCGCCGCTCGGCTTCGACGCACAGCATTACGCCGGTGCGATCCTCGAGCGCTTCCGTAATCCGGCGATCCAGCATCGTCTGCTGCAGATCGCGTGGGATGGGTCGCAGAAGATTCCGGTGCGCCTGCTCGGAACGATCGCCGATGCGCTCGCCGCCGGACGTTCGATCGAACGGTTGTGCCTGCCAGTGGCGGGATGGCTGCGGTTCGTGCGGCGGCAGGCCAACGCGGGCGTGGCGCTGGTGGATCCACTGGCCGATGCGCTGGCCGACATCGGCCGCGCGACGACGGGCGATGCGTCGGACGTGGACGCGTTCCTGCGGCTGGACGTGGTGTTCGCGCCGCTGTCGGGCGATGCGCGCTTCGTCGCGGCGCTGCGCGGTGCGTACGCCGCGCTCGGCGACGGCTCGCCGGATGCGGTGGCGAAGGCGCTGGCGGGCGCATAGGCCAGGCGAGGTACAAGTTCCAGGGCGCGCGATCGCTTCCTCTCTCCTGGTCGCGCGACCCGTTTTCTTCCGCAGCCCGAAAGCAGCCCGGGTAGGCGAAGCGCACCGGGAGCGCATCCTCACCCCGGGTGCGCTTCGGTTACCCGGGCTACACGGGCACGTGGGCCGCGCCGCTACCCGACTACGGTGCGAAACCCACGCCGGGGAGGTTCACCCGCACGCGCGCCACGAACGCATGCGAGGTGAGGTACAGGGTGCGGCCGTCGTCGCCGAAGGCGCAGTTGGACACGCGCGCGCCGGTCTCGATCATGCCCAGCCGTTTTCCGTCGGCATCCATCACCAGCAGCCCGCCGGGCGCGCTGGCGAAGAGGTGACCGTCGCGCGCGATGCACAGGCCGTCGGGAGCACCTTCCGCTGCGGAGGCGAGGTCCGTGGCGTCGGCGAATACGCGGCGGTCGAGCACTTCGCCACGCGCGTCGATGCGGTACGCCATCCACACCGGATGGTCGCGATCGGAGTTGGCCACGTACAGCGTGCGTTCGTCGGGCGACAGGGCGACACCGTTGGGGAACTTCAGTGCGCCTTCGATGAGATGCACCGAGCCATCCGCATCCAACCGGTAGACGCCGTTGACCGGCTGCTCCTTCAGCGGCGACTCGTCGATGTCCTTCAGCCCGTAGGGCGGATCGGTGAAGAACACCGTGCCGTCGCTGCGGCGCGCGATGTCGTTGGGACTGTTGAAGCGCTTGCCCTCGAACGTCGCCGCCAGCGTCGTCCGGCGCTTGGTTGCGGGATCGAAGCGGGCGATCAGGCGCGAACCCGAATCGGCCAGCAACACCGGGCCGGCGGGTTCGGCTTCAAGTCCATTCGCGCCGGCTTCGCGCAGGCCGTCGAGGTCGGGACCGGCGTAACCCGAGGGCTTGAGGAACACAGACACGCCGTCGGTCTCCGACCAGCGATGCATGGTGTTGGCCGGCACATCGTTGAAGAGTAGGTAATGGCCGTCCTGGATCCACGCCGGTCCCTCGGACCAGGTGAAGCCGTCGGCGATCTTCTCGATGCGCGCGTCCTTCGGCACGAGCGCATGGAACGCCGGATCGAACGCGACCACGCGGCCGACGCTCTCTCGGAATGGCGCCGCCGCTTCGCGCGGGGACACCGTGTCGCGCGGAGAAGCGCAGGCGTTCAGCAGCGTGCAGGACAGCAGCAGTGCGATGGCGCGAACGGCGTGCGGCATGTGCGGTTCCTTGAAAGAATCGGAGTAGACCGGGTAAGCGAAGCGCACCGGGGGAAAGCCCTGCGGCGAAGGTCGTCCCGGGCGCGGCCTTCGGCCTCGCCCCGGCTACGGGGAGGGTACCCGCAGGACCGCATCCAGCGCAGGCTTGGCGTGGCGCTCGCGGTCGAACAACAGCGGATAGTTGATGCGCCCGGGCACCGGGTAGTCGTTCTTCCACGACATGCCGTCGTGCACGCCCCACAGGCTGACCCGGTCGATCACGTCGCGCTTGCGGTGGAACAACGCGAACAGCTCCGCGTAACGATCGGCAAGACGCTGCTGCACGTCGGGCGGCAGGCCATCGCGATAGGGATCGAGGTAGCGCTTGAACTCCGGCAGCTGGAACTGCTTGTGCGCCATCACCGTGCCGATGACCTGTCCCTCGCGCGTGAGCGGCAGAACGTCGACGTCCAGCTCGGTAATCATCACTTTCACCCCCAGCGCCGCATACGCGTCTATCGCCGCTTCGATGTCTGCGGTGCTCGGGTAGTTCAGCCCCCAATGCCCCTGCATGCCGATGCCGTCGATGCGCACGCCGGCCGCCTGCAGTTTCTTCACCATGCGCACGATGCCGTCGCGCTTCTCCGGTCGCCAGGTATTGAAGTCGTTGTAGTACAGCTGGGCGTCGGGCGCATAGCGATGCGCGAACCCGAAGGCGTGTTTCACAAGCGCATCGCCGTCGCCGACCGAACGCACCCACGTCGTGTCGCGGTAGGTGCCGTCTTCGTCGATGACTTCGTTGACGACGTCCCAGGCATCGACGCGGCCTTTGTAGCGGCCGGCCACCTTTTCGATGTAGGCGCGCATGCGTTCGATCTGCGCCTGCGACGTGTTCGGCTTTCCCTGCGCGTCGAGGAAGAACCATTCCGGCGTCTGGTTGTGCCAGACCAGGGTGTGGCCGATCACGTACATGCGGTGTTTGTGGCCGAAGTCGACGAACGCGTCCGCGGCGGCGAAGTCGTACACGCCGGGTTTCGGATTGACGACCTCGGCCTTCATCACGTTCTCGGCGGTGATCGCGTTGAAATGCTGCACCACCAACGCCTGCGATGCCGCGTCGCGGCCGGACACGATGTCGTCGTTCACCGCGACGCCCAGGCGGAAATCGTCGGCATACGCGGCCTTGAGCGTGGCGGCGGGGTCCTTCGACCATGCCAACGTGCCGAGCGTCAGCGCGCCGAGCACCAGCCCTGCGGTGAGCGCGCGACGCGCGGGACGGGATTTCGGTGTCATGGATGCTCCTGGGTGGTCAGTTCGACGCGCGCGGGCTGCAGCGCGTCCGCTTCGGCGTGCACCGTGACGGCGCCGGATCGTCCCGCAACCGCGCGCACGATCACCAGCGCCAGGCCGTTGAAGGCATCGCGCTCGTGCGAGGGAAAGGCGGTCATGTCGGTCGGATCGCCGTTGTCGGTGGCGACGATCTCGCCGGGTCCCTCGACGCTGAAGCGGATGCGCGTGTTCGCGGTGGGCGCCGGGCGGCCCGCTGCGTCGAGCACGCGCACGGTGATGAACGACAGGTCGCGTCCGTCGGCCGCGATCACGCGACGGTCGGCGGACGCCTCAAGCTTCGCGGCCGCCGTCGCCGTGCGCACGACCTGGCTCGCCCAGGGCTTGCCGTCGCGGTACGCCTGCACGCGCAGCTCGCCCGGTGCGTACACGACATCGTCCCAGCGCAGGCGGTACTCGAACGGCGCCTTCTTCTTCCTGCCCTGAGACACGCCATTGACGAACAATTCTGCTTCGTCGCCGGACGTGAACACGTGCACCGGTGTCGCCTCGCCCTCGCGACCCGGCCACGTCCAATGCGGCAGGACGTGCACCATCGGCACCTCCGGGCGCCAGCGCGACTGGTACAGGTAGTAGCGGTCCTTCGGGAAACCGGCCAGATCGACGATGCCGGAGTACGAACTGCGCGAGTCGTAGTAAGGCGTGGGTTCGCCGAGGTAGTCGAAGCCGGTCCAGACGAACTCGCCGGACACGAACGGGTGCCGGTCGAGGCTGGCGAAGACCTTGTCGGCGCTGGAACCGAAATCCACCGCGTGCAGCTCGTAGGCGCTCACCTGCCGGCTCGTCGAATCGCCACCGCGCCCATCGCGCACCGGCGCGCTGTTTTGCTTCGTCACGGGGAACAGATAGACGCCGCGGCTGCTCAACGCCGAGGCGGTCTCGGTGCCGACGATGGCCTTGTCGGGGAAGCTGGCATGGAACGCGTCGTACTGCGGCGGGGTGCGGATGCGCTCGGTGCCTTCGAATTCGGCGTCCTGGCGTATGCCTTCGCCCTGGTAGTTCAATCCGATCACGTCCAGCACGCCCGGCAGCGGCATGTCGGGCTTGGCCCAGTTCATCGCGTTGATGGTCGGGCGCGTGGGGTCTTCCTCGCGCACGATGTCGTGGAGCCGCTTCGCGATCGCCGCGCCTTCATCGCCCGTGTACTGCTCGCCGACCTCGTTGCCCACGCTCCACAGCACGATGGACGGGTGGTTGCGGTCGCGGCGCAGCATCGCGCGCAGGTCGGGTTCGTGCCAGTCGGGGAAGACCAGATGGAAATCAAGCGGCGTCTTCTTGCGCTCCCATGAATCGAACACTTCATCGACCACGAGAAGGCCCATGCGATCGGTGAGTTCCAGCAGCTCGGGCGCGGGCGGGTTGTGCGCCATGCGGATCGCGTTGGCCCCCATGTCGCGCAGGATTTCTAGTTGGCGCTGCGCCGCGCGCACGTTGAACGCCGCGCCGAGCGCGCCCAGGTCGTGATGGTTGTTCACGCCGCGGATCACGATGCGCTCGCCGTTGGCGAGCAGGCCTTCGTTCGCGTCGAAGCGGATCGAGCGGATGCCGAACGGCGTTTCCACGCGATCGACCACGCGGCCCTCGCGCGTGAGCGTGGTGACCGCGACATAGCGATTGGGTTGCTGCGTCGGCGGCGGGCCCCACAGGCGCGGGCGGGCGAGGGCGGTCGAAGCGGCCAGCGTCGCGCTCGACTTCGCATCGATGCGCGCGCGCCCGCCGTCGATGCGCGCGACGGCGTCGCCGCGCTTGCGGCCCTCTTCGTCGAGCGCGAACACCTGCGTGCTCACCGACACGTCCGCCGCGTTGGCCGAGTCGTTATCGACCGACACCTCCAGGGCGATGGTCGCGCGATCGGCCGACACCTGCGGCGTGGTCAAGCGCGTGCCCCAGTGCGCGACATGCACCGGATCGGTCTTCACCAGCCAAACGTCGCGGTACAGGCCGGCGCCGGGATACCAGCGGGCCGACTCGGGCGGGTTGTCGAGGCGGATCGCGAGCTGGTTCTTTCCGCCCGGCACGATGTGTGGCGTGAGGTCCACACGCCAGCCGTTGTAGCCGTACGGCCAGCCGCCGACGAGCTCACCGTTCAACCACACCGTCGCGTACGACATCGCGCCGTCGACATCGAGGAAGACCGAACGCCCCTTGTCGCTGGCGGGAATGTCCAGCGTGCGGCGATACCACGCCGGTCCCCAGGTACGCAGGCGTCCCATGCCGCCGTAGGGTCCGTCCTTGAGGAACGGTCCGGCGATGGCCCAGTCGTGCGGCAGCGTCACGCGTTGCCAGGCGCTGTCGTCGAAGGTGGGCTGCACGAAACTCACCTCGCCGCCGGGATTTCCGGCGGGGCGGGCGTGGCGCTTCGCGGGATCGCGGATCAACGGGTTCGCGGTGGGCAGGATCCACGGTTTGAGCACGCGCTCGCCTCGCGAGTCGACCTTGGCCGCTTCATCGGGCCGTGCGTCTGCGTCCTTGCCGTCGGCGCTGCGCGTGATGTCCGGGCGCACGTCGTAATCGAGCCCCATCGCGCCCGCGGGATCCCGGGGATGGAAGCGCCAACCGGTGTCGAGACGGATGCGCTCGCGCGTGGCATCGTCCTTCGCCGCGGCCAGTGCGAAGCCGGGAAGCAGAAGTACGACGAGGGCCATCGCCGGCCATGTGTTCCACCAGTGCCTACGAACGTTCAACGCCACCTCGCTTCCCCGCTCTTTGCCGTCCTCCCCGCGAAGGCGGGGATCCACTCTTGAGCCCCGTCGGGCCCGGCTCACACACACACGCCAACACCTACAAGCGGTACGCCTGCTTCGGCAGCCGATACGCCAGGTCCATCGCGACCTCGCTCGCTTCGTCCTCGTCCATGCGGTGTTCGACGACGAGCTTGGACAGGAACGCGCAATCGATGCGGCGGGCGACATCGTGCCGCGCGGGAATCGACAGGAACGCGCGGGTGTCGTCGTTGAAACCGATGGTGTTGTAGAAGCCGCCGCTGGCGAGCGTCTGTTCGCGGAAGCGCCACATGCCTTCGGGCGCATCGTGGAACCACCACGCCGGGCCGAGGAACAGCGTCGGGTAGTGCCCCGCGAGCGGCGCCAGCTCGCGGCTGTAGGTGCTTTCGTCCAGCGTGAAGACGATGACGGTCAGGCGCGGATCGTTGCCGAATCTATCCAGCAGCGGCTTGAGCGCATGCACGTACTCGGTGCGCAGCGGAATGTCGGCGCCCTTGTCGCGACCGTAGCGCGCGAACAGGCCGGCGTTGTGGTTTCGGAAGCAGCCCGGATGGATCTGCATGACCAGTCCGTCGTCCAGGCTCATCGCTGCCATTTCCGTCAGCACCTGCGCGCGGAACAGCTCGGCCTGCGCGGGCGTTGCGTTGCCGCGCACGACCGTGTCGAACAGCTTGCGCGCCTCATCGGGCGGGAGGTCGGCGGTCGCGGCGGTGGGATGCCCGTGGTCGGTCGACGTCGCGCCCATCTGCTTGAAGAACGCACGACGCTGCCGATGCGCGCGCAGGTAGCCGTCCCAGGTGTAGACGTCCTCGCCGGTGATCTCGCCGAAGTGGCGCAAGGCCGTGGGGAACTGTTCGTGCTCGGGATCGACCACCGGATCCGGGCGGTAAGCCGTGATGACGCGGCCCTTCCAGCCGCTGTCGACGATCGCCTTGTGGTGTTCGAGCGGATCGAGCGGCGACTCGGTGGTGGCGATCACTTCGATGTTGAAGCGCTCGAACAACGCGCGCGGCGTGAAGGCCGGCGTCTGCAGCGCCTCGGTGATGCTGTCGTAATAGTCGTCGGCGGTGGTTTCGCCCAGGCGCTCGCGCAGGCCGAACACATCGTGGAAGACATGGTTGAGCCACATCGACGACGGTGTTCCGCGGAACAGATGGAAGTTGCGCGCGAACACGCGCCACGCCGCACGCGGATCGACCTGCGCGCGCGACCCGTCGGCGCGCGGGATGCCCAGTTCGTCCAACGACACGCCCTGGCTGTAGAGCATGCGGAACACGTAGTGGTCCGGCACCAGCAGCAGTTCGGTCGCATCGGCGAACGGCGCGTTGGTCGCGAACCAGCCCGGATCGGTATGCCCGTGTGGACTGACGATGGGAAGCGAGGCCACCTGCGCGTAGAGGCGACGCGCGATCGCGCGCGCGGTCGGCTCGGCGGGGAAGAGGCGGTCTTCGTGGAGGTGAAGGGGTTTGGCGGTGCTCATGTGGTGTTCTCTGCTCACGGGGCGGCGTTGCTGCCCGCCGCCTTCCAATCGTCAATCCCGCAAATGCGGGCAACCTCTTTTTACTAGCGCGAACGACGCGGGTGCGTATTCACAGTTTCGGACTCTCCGGCGCGCCCAGGTAACTGCGACGGGCGTCATCGCGCGCGATTTCGACCCGCTGCAGCACGACGCCCGGATCGATGCGCCACACGCGCAGCGTGCGATTGCCCGCCGCGGCGCGATGGCGCGAGGTGCCGACGTACACACTGTCGCTCACCGCGCGTGTCCACGCCTTGAAATCCGGGTGTTCGGGCGTCGGATCGGACTTCACCGTGACGATCTGCGGCGCCTGGTCGTCGATCGAGACGGCGTAGCGCAGCCCGCCGCGATGCTGGAAGTCCAGGGTCGGAGACATCACCACGCGCACGTCGAAAGCGCCGTCGCGTGCGAGATGGATGGGGTACTCCAGCCATGCGCCGCGCTCGTTAGGCTCGCCGGCAGCGGCGGTGACCGGGAACGAGGTGACGCCCGAGAGCGTGCGGCCCAGGTTCGGGATCGTCCGCCATTGCAGGCCTTGCGGCGCCACCGCGCGGGCATGGTGTTCGGCCTCGATGGCGATGCGGCCGTCGCTCTCGACGAAGCCGTGGATCGTGGCGGTGTCGGTCGGCTTGACGATCGGCACGTCGATCGCGATCCGCGTGCCTTCGTCGCCGCGCACGGTGACGCGTGCGGCGTGCGCGCCGATGGGCGCTGCGTTCCAGTCGATCTGCACGCGCAGCGGTTGTTCGTCGGTGACGGCGCCCGAGGCGGGAACCACGCGTACCCACGGCTGCGATGCGCTGGCCTCGAAGTGGAAGGGTTCGCTTCCGCGGTTGAAGACCACCAGGCCGCGCGAGCGCGTGGCGGACGCATCGAGCACCGGAAGCGCGGCCGAGGCCCGTGCGCCCGGCCACGCCGCGGCATCGCCTTCCACCGCCAAGCCCATCGCCGCCCCGGCCATGGGGGCGACGCTCTCCAACTCGGGCATGAGGTTGCGTTCGGGTTGCTGCCAGCCGGTGTAGCCGATGCGCGGCTGCGACATCATGTGGACCCACTTGCCACCGGCGATGTCCTGCTCATAGACGCGCGCCAGTTCGGCATCGCGATCGAACAGCGCCCGCGCCAGTTCGGCCTGCGTATTGGCCGACGTACGCCCCTGCGCGGCGTACAGGTGGTTGCGGCCGACGGCCACGTACATCGCGTTCAAGTTCGCGCTCGCGACGATGGGGTACTCCACGAGCTGGTAGTACGCATCGCGATATTCCGCGCCCAGGGCGGCGCCGACGGCCCGCGCCTGTTCGACCAGGGCGCTCCATTCGGAGGTGATGCGTTCGGCCTCACCGTCGTCGATCAGGCTCCAGGTATCGGCCGTCAGCAGTTCCGGCTTGCGCCGCGCGTTGTACTGCGTGTAACGGCTCAGCAGTTCGCCGATCTGCGCCGCGTGCGTGGGGCCGAACTGCTCGGATGCCCAGTCGGCCGGATAACGCGCCAGGCGCTCCAGCGGGAACGCGTCGGGCTTCCACGCGTAGTCGAGGAAGAACGAGATCGGGAACTCCATCGGCTTGAGGTCGCCGACGTTGACGACCCACAGCCGCGTCGCGCCGTACTCGTGCGCCAGATGCATCTGCTCCCACGTGCGTTCGATCTGCGTGGTGTTGAGCCATTTGTAGTTGCGCGGCCCACCGACGTAGTCGAAGTGGTAGTACACGCCGTAACCGCCGCCACGCGTGTCGCCGGGCTTGGGAAGGCGGCGGATGTTGCCCCAGTTGTCGTCGGAGAACAGCAGCGTGACGTCGTCCGGCACCTGCATGCCGGCGTCGAAGTAGTCCTGCACTTCCTTGTAGAGCGCCCACACCTGCGGCGTGCGCTCAGGCGGCTTGCCGGTGAGGTCGGCGAGGATGTTGCGCTGATCGGCGACGATCGTCTGCAGAAGATCGATCGCGGTGCCCAGCGTCATCGGTTCGTCGCCGTCGCCGCGCATGCCCAGCGTGACGACGCTTTCGTTCGTGCCCATGCGCGTGATGCCGTCGCGCCAGAACGTGCGCAGGTTGTCGGCGTTCTTCGCGTAGTCCCAGGGACCCTTGCCGTGGCGCTCCCACTCGACGTGCGCGCGCATCATCGGTTCGTGGTGGCTGGTGCCGATCACCACGCCGTATTCATCGGCCAGTTTCGGACTGCGCGGATCGTCGTCGGCGAATGCGCGGCCCCACATCGCGGGCCACAGGTAGTTGCCTTTCAAGCGCAGGATCAGCTCGAAGACCCGTCCGTAGAAGCGGTGATCCGGAGCGCCGTAGGTGGCCTTGATCCAGCCGCCCAGCGCGGGGTCTTCGTCGTTGAGGAAGATGCCGCGATAGCGAACCTCGGGCGCGTCGATGAAGCGACCCGGGGCGATGAAGCGGGTTTCGCGCGCGGGCACGGGCACGTCGGCCCACCACGACCACGGCGATACGCCCAGGCGGCGCGAGAGTTCGTACAGGCCGAAGATCGTGCCGCGCTTGTCTGCGCCGACGACGACCAGTGCGCGGTCGATACCGGGTTCGGGGCGCTCGACGACCTGCAGGAGATAGCCTTCCCAGCGGTCGGCGACGTCCTTCGTGTCGATGCGTTTGGCCTTGACGATGCGGTCGATGCGCGCGCTGCGACCGAGCGTGCCGGCGATGATCGCGGTCTTCGCTGATCGGGCATCGGCGTTCGCGCCGGCCACTTTCGACAGATCGGCCTGGAGATCGCGGGCGGCGCGCAGCACGCCGGGGAAATCGGCGTCGTCGGTGAGCACCCGCGCGGTGCGGCCGTGGTCGACGAGCGCCATCGCGCCGGCCACCGCGGTGTCGCAGACCGTGGCGGGCTGGTCGCATTGCGTGGCCGCGAACGACGGTGCGCTGGCGGCCATGACCAGCGCCGCGACGACGACTCGCACCTGCGTCATGGTGCAGGCTGTGCCGTGCCGCCGACGTACTCGCGCAGCCACTTCAACGCCGGGCGCTCGCTGCCGTCCTTGCGCACCAGGTACGCCTTCTCTTTCTGGCGCCACAGGCCCGGACGGAAACCCCACAGGGTCACGCCCTTCACGGCCGGGTGGTTCCAGAAGACGGGGAAGATCCGCTGGTAGTCCTTGAGTTGCTCTTCGTCCGTGGCGCCGTCGATGTCCAGCTCGGTCACGTAGATCGGCAGGCCGGTCCGGGCCAGGTAGTCGAGGTTCGCCTTGTGCACCGACATCGGCACGTCGGGCTTGGTCGCGAAGGCGTGGCCCTGCACGCCGATGCCGTCGACGAGGTTTTCCTTCTGCAGCAGTTCGACGATTTCGCGGTAGCGCTTCGTCGCGTCGGGCTTGTTGGTGATGTTGTAGTCGTTGATCAGCAGCTTCGAGTTCGGGAAGTGCTTGCGGGCGAGGCGGTAGGATTCGACGATCCAGTCCCAACCGCTCGCGCCGCTGCCACCGAGCGCCTCGATGTAGTTGCCGCCACCTTTGTCGTTCTTGTTCGGCGGATCGTTGAGCGGTTCATTGACGACTTCGACATAGTCCAGCTGCGGATAGCGTTGCGCGACCGCGGCGAACCACTCCTCGATCTCCTCGCGCTGCTCGGCGGGCGGGAGCTTCTCGATCCACTCCGGCTGCTGGTTGCCCCAGACCATCACGTGCATCTGGAACGGCAGGCCGTTGTCCTTGGCGGCGCGGTAAGCCTCGTCGAGACCGCTCCAGTCCATGCGGTCGCGCTTGCGTTCGACTTCGCCCCATTTGCCGGCGTTCTCCGGCGTGACCTTGTTCCAGTAGCGCGCAAAATCCTTCGATTGCGGCTTGCTGTATGCGCTGCCCAGGAACTTGGACTGGCCCGCGGCGAGCGGGGTCGCGGTCGTCGCGTCCTGCGCGTGCAGGACCGTCGGTGCCATGGCCAAGAGCGCGCAAAGAAGTGCGTGGTGGTGCGTCATGCCGTCCCTCCTACGGATGAATGTCGTGGTCATGCGGCCGACTTGCCTTCAAGCGCCGCCGGTTGCAGCTTCGGTACGAGCAGGTGCACGACGAGCAATGCGATCAGGTAAGCCGAGCCTGCGATCAGGAAGATGCGCGCGTAGCTGCCGGTGGCTTCGAGCTGCGCGCCGGTGTAGATGGACATCATCATGCCGCCCACCGCTCCGGCGAAGCCGCCGATGCCGACCACCGAGGCCACGGCGCGGCGCGGGAACATGTCCGACGGAAGCGTGAAGACATTGGCCGACCAGCCTTGGTGGCCTGCCATCGCCAGGCCGATCAGCGCGACGGCGATCCACAGATTGTCCACCTGCGTGACCAGCACGATCGGCGCCACACACAGCGCGCACGCCAGCATCGCGCCCTTGCGCGCGCGGTTGACGTCCCAGCCAAGTCGCATGAAGCGTCCCGCCAGCCAGCCGCCGGCGATGCTGCCGACGTCGGCCATCAGGTAGACGACGATCATCGGCAGGCCGATCGTGGCGAGCGAGAGCTTGTATTCCGAGGCGAGGAATTTGCCGAGCCAGAACAGGAACAGCCACCACACCGGATCGGTTATGAACTTCGCGGCGATGAACGCCCACGCCTGGCGATACCGCAGCAGCTGCAGCCACGGGATCTTCACCGTCGGCTCCGGCGGATCGCTGCGGATGTGCGCGAGTTCCGCGGCCGACAGCTTCGGTTGGTTCTCCGGCGTGCGGTAGGTCAGCAGCCATGCTGCGAGCCACGTCGCGCTGAGCGCGCCGGTGAAAAGAAAGGCCGCCTGCCAGCCCCACGTCGCGGCGATGATCGGAACGAGCAATGGCGCGAGCACGGCGCCGACGTTGGAACCGGCGTTGAACACGCCCACGGCGAGTGCGCGTTCGCGTCGCGGGAACCATTCCGCCACGGTCTTGATGGCAGCGGGGAAGTTGCCTGCCTCGCCCAGGCCCAGCGCGAAGCGCGCGAGCGCGAAACCGACCACCGTGCCCGCGAGCGCATGCGCCATCGCCGCCACGCTCCACACGCTGATCGCGATGGCGTAGCCGATGCGCGTGCCGAAGCGGTCGATGATCGCGCCCGTGCACAGCAGGCCGATGGCGTAGGCGGCCTGGAACGAGGTGACGATGTAGCCGTACTGGATTTCGTTCCAGCCGATCTCCGTCTGCAGGAACGGGGCGAGCACGCCGAGCACCTGGCGGTCGACGTAATTGATCGTCGTCGCCGCCAGCAACATGGCGCATACGCGCCAGCGGTACATGCCGATCCTGGTGGTCGAAGCCGATGCTTCGGCGGTGGCCAGGTCGTTCATGCGCGCGCGGCCCCGTGAGGCATCGCGATGGTGAAAACAGCGGTGGACATTGGTCGCGATCCCCCTGCGCGGATGGCAGGCATCGAAGGAAAAAGTGGTAGCGCTATCATTAGCATGGCCGCGCAGGCGGGACCAATGGCGTGCGTAACACGCCTATCGAACCTGCTTTAAGGGGCAAACGTCATGCTGCATTGCAGCGAAAAGGCGTTTCCAGGCCCCGCTTTCGTCATGTTGCTCCGCAGCGTGCGGATCAAAAATGGTAGCGCTACCATCCGGCCCACTCGCTTCAAGGGTCACTGCGTCACACGGGTTTTCAACCAGAACAACGAGGGCGGCCGCTTTTCCCCAGGGGGGATGGGTCGCACCACCAGAAACGGGAGGGGAGTACGGTGCAAAAGAAGATCGTCAGAACCACGCTGTCGCACGCGTTGAGCGTTGCCCTGCTGGGCATGACCAGCAATGTCGTATTCGCGCAGGCACAGCCTGAAGCACAGGCGCCAGCCGCGCAGGAAGCTGCCGCTCCGGCCGCAGCGCAGAATTCCGGTACGTCCGAACAGGTGACCGAGCTCGATCGCGTCGTCGCGACAGGCTTCCGCCAGAGCCTGGAGTATTCGACCCAGGCCAAGCGCGAGTCGACGGGCTTTACCGATTCGATCTTCGCCGAGGACCTGGGCAAGTTCCCGGACGTCAACATCGCCGAGTCGCTGGCCCGCATCCCGGGCATCCAGCTCAACCGCGACGTCAACGGTGAAGGCCTCAATGTCGCCATCCGCGGCCTGCCCAACAGCTTCACCAAGACCACCATCAACGGTGCGTCGGTCGCCACGGCCTCCATCGGCCTGGATTCGACCAACCAGAACCGCGAAGTCGACCTGAACCTGTTCCCGACCGAGTTCTTCAGCCAGATCAAGGTCTACAAGTCGCCGACGGCGGCACTGACCGAAGGCGGCGCGGCGGGCGTGATCGACATGCGCAACGTGCGTCCGTTCGACCGTCCGGACTCGCAGCTCACCTACGTCCTGCAGGCCGACTACAACGACATCGCCGAGGAAGCCAGCCCGCGCGGCACGGTGATCGGCAGCTGGCTCAACGAAGACAAGACTTTCGGCGTGCTGGCCGGCGTGACCTCGGCGCGTGGCAAGCTGGGCGTGGAAGGCTACGAGACCGTCGGCTGGACCAATCCGAACCTGACCAATGCGCAGTGCAGCGGCGGCAGCAACGCATCTTTCCCGGCCTTGGGCGCGCCGTGCAACGTGACCGGCGGCAATGGCTGGCGTATTCCGAACGAAGTTCCGGGCGTCGCGCCCCAAAATGCCACGCCTCAGCAGCTCGCCATGGCTGCGCAACAGGCCGCTGTCGCGCGCGCGGCAGGTCTGACGCCAGGTCAGACGATCGACGCCGCGCTGCTGCAGCAGCTCAACCCCGGTCTGACCACCGCGCAGATCGGCGAAGCGCTGATCCCGCGCCTCGGCCGTCCGGTGCACATGTCCGGCGACCGCGACCGCGATTCGTTCCTCGGCTCGGTGCAGTGGCGCCCGGCCGACTGGGCCGACATGTACATGGACGTCCTGTACACGAAGGCCGAGCGCAGCAACGACCGCATCGACATGAACCTGATCGGCCGCAACGGCGGCATGATCCCGATCAACATGCAGGTCGATGCGAACAACGTCGTCACCAGCGCCACGTTCACCAACGCGCAGTACTTCCTCGAAGCGCGTCCGTACAACGAGGAAGTGCAGTACTGGCAGGTCACGCCGGGCGGCACGTTCTACTTCGCCGACGACGTCAAGCTCGACGTGGCGGGCAGCTACAGCCGCAGCTGGATGCGCCGCGACTCGCCGACCATCCTGTTCAACTCGCCGTTCACCACGATCCAGTACACCAACAACGGTGACATCCCGAGCTGGACCACGGACCTTGATCTGAACGACCCGAACATCGGTTGGACGTGGACCGGCGGCCGCGTCTGGGCGCAGAACGAGAAGCGCGTGACCGAGACGAAGGGCTTGAACGCCAGCCTGCAGCTCGGCGACGACACCAACAACGTCGTCTTCGGCCTGGCCTGGGACGAGAACTACCGCACCATCGTCGGCTTCGGCGACACCGGCACCAACTGGCAGCCGTACGCGTTCGCGCAGGTGCCGGACTCGGCGCTGGCTGGATACATCACGCCCGGTCCGTTCGGATTCGTGTCGGTGGATTTCAACCGTTTCATGGCCGACACCAACTACGCCTTCTACCGCGACAATGCGGGTGAGGCGAGTGGCGCCAACACGGGCGCGCCGACCGGTGGCTTCGACGAGGCCAACACCGCGGCCTTCATCATGGTCAACGGCGAGTCGGAGATCTGGAACCGCAACATGCGCTACAACTTCGGTGTGCGTTATGCGCAGACCGATCAGGAGATCACCGGCCCGGTCACCATCGCCGGCGTGCGCTCGTACCAGCAGCTGACCGGCGACTACGCCGAGTGGCTACCGTCGTTCAGCGCGGCGTGGGACGTGGCCGAGGACGTCGTGCTGCGCACGTCCGCCTCGCGCACCATGACCCGTCCGAACCCCAGCTCCATGCTGCCGGCCACCACCTTCACCGACATCTCGGCGCAGGTAGCCAACCAGGGCAACCCGGATCTGACCCCGTACATCTCCACCAACTTCGACATCGGCGGCGAGTGGTACACGGGTGATGAAGGTTTCGTCGGCGTGACGCTGTTCAACAAGCGCATCGAGGGCTACACCTACCAGGGCGTGACCACCCGGCCGTTCACCAGCCTGGGCATCCCGTTCGAAAGCCTGGTCGCATCGCAGCAGCAGGCTATCAACGGCCGCGGCGGCCCGGACGTGGCGACCGTGAACGTGCAGCAGCAGGTCAACGCCGATGCCGAGCTCGAGATCCGCGGCATCGAACTGATCTGGGTGCAGCCGCTGAACTTCGTGTTCGAAGGCCTGGGCTTCATGGCCAACTTCTCGAAGCTCAACATCGACACCATCGGCAAGGACGCGACCGCGCTGGCCGGCAACGTCTACGGCGTCTCGCCGAAGATGTGGAACGCCACCACCTACTGGGAGAACGACTTCGCTTCGGTGCGTCTGTCGTACAACTGGCAGGAAGGCGCCGTCGGTACCGGTCCGAACCAGCAGGGCATCCCGTTCGCGCAGCTCTACGGTGAAGATCGCGGCCAGCTCGACCTGTCGTCCAGCTACACGCTGCGCGGCATCAAGTCCGAGCCGCAGATCTTCTTCAACGTGCTCAACATCACCGGTGAGGAGCGTCGTTCCTTCTTCGCCTACGACAATGCGGTCAACGACATGTACGATCCGGGTACCACGTATACGATCGGTGTCCGCGGCACGTTCTGATCGATCACGCAGCATGATCCAACAGCGGTAGCCTGCGGCCCGTTCCGGTGGAAACACCGGGCGGGCCGCGTTACATCGGCCCCGCTGCTTCTCGATAGTCAGCTCCAAACAGCCAATTGCCGACAACCGGTTCCCAATCGCTAGCGCACGACGCCAGGGGCACATGAACAGCACTTCCCAAACCTTGTCGGTCACCGAAAAGGTCGGCTACAGCCTCGGCGACCTTGCCGCGAACCTGATCTTCCAGACGCTGGTGACTTTCCTGGCGTTCTTCTACACCGACGTCTACCGCATCGCACCCGGCACCGCGGCGACGATCATCTTCGTGGGCGGCATGCTCGGCGCGTTCGTGTTCACGCCGATCATCGGCATCGCCGCCGACCGGACCGTATCGCGCTGGGGCAAATTCCGGCCGTGGATCCTGTGGACGGCCGTTCCCTTCGGCGTGTTCTCGCTGCTTGCCTTCAGCACGCCGGACCTGGCACCGAAGGCGAAGATCGCCTACGCCTTCGCCACCTACACGCTGCTGGTGATGATCTACGCGGCGAACAATCTGCCGTACTCGGCGCTGAGCGGCGTGCTGACCGGCAGCATGGCGCAACGCAACAGCCTCTCGTCGTACCGCTTCGTCGCGGTGATGGTGGCGCAGTTCATCATCCAGGCGCTGCTGCTGCCGCTGGTGCTGATCCTGGGCGATGGCGACAAGGTGCGCGGTTTCCACAACACGATGATGCTGTTCGCCATCGTCGGCACCGTGTTCTTCCTGATCACGTTCTTCACCACGAAGGAGCGCATCGTCCCCGCACCGGAGCAGAAGTCCAGCGTGCGGCAGGATCTTGCCGACCTGGCGCGCAATCGCCCGTGGGTGGTGATGCTGATGCTGACGATTCTGGTGTTCATGACGCTCGCACTGAAGGGCGGCATGTACGTCTACTACTTCAAGTACTACCTGAGCGAGCCGCACCTGGCCGCGTTCCTGGATCAGGTCGGCTTCAACGGCTTCATCGCCGGCCTGAACTCCGTGCTCACCGGCGTCGGCCTGACCGAGTTCCAGTGGCCCAAGGATGCGCCGACGTCCGCGCTGAGCCTGTTCAACGCGGGCGGCATCGTCTTCATGATCATCGGCATCGGCTTCTCGAAGCGACTGGCTGATCGTTTCGGCAAGCGCGACGTCTTCGGTGGCGCGCTGCTGGTGTCCACGTTGTTCATGCTGGCGTTCATCGTGTTCCCGCCGCAGGCGACGTGGGTGGTGTTCGTCTCGCAGATCCTGCATGGCTTCTTCTACGGCATCACCATTCCGCTGCTGTGGGCGATGATCGCCGACGTCGCCGATTACTCGGAATGGAAGAACCACCGTCGCGCCACCGCGATCATCTTCTCGGCGATGCTGTGCGGGCTGAAGATCGGCCTGAGCGTCGGCGGCGCGCTGGTGGCGGGCATCCTGGCGTTCTACGGCTACGACGCGGGCGCACCCGCGCAATCGCCGCAGACGGTGGACGGCATCCGCCTGGCGGTCAGCCTTTACGCCTCGCTGCCGTTCCTGCTGTGCGTCGGCTTGTTGTTCCTGTACGAAATCAACAAGCCGATGGAATCGCGCATCGAACAGGACCTCGTCGCGCGCCGCCTGCAGGCCGGCGCGGCGGCCTGAGCCGAAGCTCGCCACACCACGACCGGAGACCCCATGTCCGACGAATCGCAAACCCAGGACCTGCAGGCGTTGGCCGCGAAGGCCATCTCGCAGCCGCTGGTCACGCACATCTACACGGCCGACCCCTCAGCGCACGTGTTCGAAGGCAGGCTGTACATCTATCCCTCGCACGACATCGACGCGGGCATTCCCTTCGACGACGACGGCTCGCACTTCGGCATGGAGGACTACCACGTCCTGCGCATGGATTCGCCCGACGGCGAAGCCATCGACTGTGGCGTCGCACTGCACGTGCGCGACGTGAAGTGGGCGCAGCGGCAGATGTGGGCGCCCGACGCGGCGACGAAGGACGGCAGGTACTACCTTTATTTCCCGGCCAAGCGCGCCGACGGCATTTTCCAGATCGGCGTGGCCGTGGGCGATCGCCCGGAAGGGCCGTTCGTGCCGGAACCGGAGGCCATGCAGGGCAGCTATTCGATCGATCCGGCGGTGTTCACCGATGCGGACGGCGAAAGCTACATGTACTTCGGCGGGCTGTGGGGCGGGCAACTGCAGAAATACCGCGGCAACACGCATGACGTCGCGAACGAAGAGCCCGCTGACGATGCACCGGCGCTGGGCCCGATCGTCGCGCGCCTGCGCGGGGACATGAAGGAATTCGCCGAATCGCCGCGCGAAGTGCTGATCCTCGACGAGAACGGTGAACCGTTGCGCGCCGGCGACCACGACCGCCGCTTCTTCGAGGCCTCGTGGCTGCACCGCTTCGGCGGCAAGTATTACTTCTCGTACTCCACCGGCAACACGCACTTCCTGTGCTACGCGACGGGCGACAGCCCGTACGGGCCGTTTACCTATCAGGGTCGCATCCTCACGCCCGTCGTGGGCTGGACCACGCATCACTCCATCGCGGAGTTCGAGGGGCAGTGGTACCTGTTCTACCACGACTCCATTCTGTCCGGCGGCGTGACGCATCTGCGCTCGGTGAAGATCGCGCCGCTGCATCACGAAGCCGACGGCTGCATCCGCACGATCCATCCTTACGCCGAGCGCCATGACGCCTGATGGCGCGATGACGCCGCTGCCCCCGGGCCCGCTGTTGACGCTGGCGCGTGGCGCCATATCGGTCGATATCGCACCGCAGGCGGGCGGTCGCGTCGCGCAGATCCGCGTGGACGGCGTGGAGCAACTCGCCGGCTACAGCGAGCAGAACGCGGCGACCATCGCGTGGGGCTGCTATCCGATGGTGCCGTGGGCGGGTCGCGTGCGCGGCGGCGGGTTCACGTTCGCCGGTGAGCGCCGTCGGCTGGAGATCAACCTGGGGCGCCACGCGATCCATGGCGTCGGCTTCGCGCTTCCCTGGCACGTCGACACGCACTCGGGCCACCGCGTCGAGCTGTCGCTCGGACTGCCCGAAGACGCTCAGTGGCCCTTTGGCGGCATGGCATCGCAGGACATCGAGGTCGAGGACTCCGGCGTACGCATGACACTGTCCGTGACGGCCGGCTCACGCGCGATGCCTGCAGAGCTGGGCTGGCATCCGTGGTTCCTCAAGCCCGAGCGGCTGGAGTTCGCGCCGAGTGCCTGGTACCCGCGCGATGCGGACGGCATGGCAACGCTGCCGCTCGCATCGCCGCCGCAGGGGCCGTGGGACGACTGTTTCCTCAACAGCGCTCCGGCGGTCCTGCACAGCGGCGGTCGACGCACCACGCTGACGTCCGATTGCGACCACTGGGTCGTGTACGACGTCCCCGAGCGCACCACCTGCGTGGAACCGCAGAGCGGCCCGCCCGATGCGTTCAACCTGGCGCCGCGCGTGCTGGCGCCCGGGCAGACGCTGGAGCGCTGGTTCCGCATCGCGTTCTGAGGCGCGCGGCGTTCAGCGCGCCGCGCTCAATCTTCCCCGCCGCTCGCCGTTAACCCTTTTGGTGTTTCGGGGCGGCTCATGTTCATCATCATTGGATTCATCGTCGTTCTCGGCAGCGTGCTGGGCGGCTACGTGCTGGCGCACGGAAAACTCGGCGCACTTTGGCAGCCCTATGAACTGCTCATCATCGGTGGCGCGGCGTTCGGTGCGTTCCTGGTCGCCAATCCGCTCAAGGTCGTGAAGGCCTGCGGCAGCGGCATCCCGCGCCTGCTCAAAGGCTCGCATTACAAGAAGAGCGACTACGTCGACATCCTCGCCATGCTCTACGACGTGCTGATGAAGGCGCGGCGCGAAGGCATGATGGGCATCGAGCGCGACGTCGACGATCCGGCTTCTAGCGAGTTGTTCGGGAAATACCCCAAGCTGCAGGCCGAAAAGCGCCTGATGGAATTCACCACCGACTGCCTGCGCCTGATGGTCAGCGGCAACTTCGAGCCGCACGAGCTCGAGCAGGTGCTCGACATCGAGCTGGAAACGCATACCAAGGAGGCCAACGAACCGGCGCACGCGCTGCAGGTCCTGGCCGATTCGCTGCCGGGCTTCGGCATCGTCGCGGCGGTGCTGGGCATCGTAATAACGATGGCGTCCATCGGTGGCGAAGCGGCGGAGATCGGCAAGCACGTCGCCGGCGCGCTGGTGGGCACGTTCCTGGGCATCCTGCTGGGCTACGGTTTCGTCGGGCCGCTCGCGGCGGCGATGCAGCACCACGCGCAGGAAGAAGCCAAGGCGTTCGAAATCATCAAGATGGCGCTTGTGTCGAGCCTGCGCGGGTATTCGCCGAGCGTGGCGGTGGAGTTCGCGCGCAAGCTGCTGTTCTCCGATACCCGCCCGGCCTTCGCCGACCTGGACGCGCACCTGCGCGGCAAGCGCTGACATGAGCGGCAAGCCGCGCCCGCTGATCATCCTGCGTCCGGTCAGGCGCGTCGCCGCGGGGCATCACGGTGGCGCGTGGAAAGTCGCTTACGCGGACTTCGTCACCGCGATGATGGCGTTCTTCCTGGTGATGTGGCTGGTCGGCATCGCCGACAAACAGCAGCGCGCGGCGATTTCGGAATACTTCAAGAATCCCAGCGCCGTCGTCGGTCGCTCGCTCAAGCCCGCACCCGGCGCGAACGGTCCCGGCGGCGCCGCCGATCGCCTGATTCCCACCACCAGCGCCGTCGCCGTCGCCGGTGGCCACGGCGCGGAGTTCGGCGCGCGCGAGCCGATGAAGATCACGCCGCAGCAGGCCAAGGCCGCCGCGCGCGAGGAAGAGAAGCGGCGCCTGGACGAACTCAAGCGCACGCTGGAGGAAGCGGTGCAGCGCAGCCAGGCGCTGGCACCCTTCAAGGATCAACTGATGATCGACCTGACACCGGAAGGACTGCGCATCCAGATCGTCGATCGCCAGAACCGGCCGATGTTCGACACCGCAAGCGCGCGCCTGAAGGACTACGCGCACACGTTGCTGGGCGAGATGGGCGGGTTGCTCAACGACGGCCGTCACCACATCGCGCTCAGCGGCCACACCGATGAAGTCCCGTTCCATGGAATCGGCGGCTACGGCAACTGGGAACTCTCCGCCGAACGCGCCAACGCCGCGCGCCGCGCGCTGGTCCAGGGCGGCCTTCAGGAAGACCGGATCTCGCGCGTGGTCGGGCTGGCGGCGTCGGTGCCGTTCGACAAGACCCAACCGAATGCGCCGATCAACCGTCGCATCAGCATCGTCGTGTTGAATCCCCAGGCCGACAACGCGCCACCGGCCGACAGCCTGCCCGGTCCGGGCGCGCCGGCGCCGGGCGCGCTGCCGCAGATCGATCCCATCCGGGTCGCGCATGCGTCGACCGCCCGCGCGCAGGACAACGGCTAGAACGGGCCGGCCGCCGGCAGGCCACTTTGCACTGGACGGCGGCAAATCTTGCCGGTACGGTCGGCGGACTTTCGACCGGGGTAAAGGAATGCTCAAGACCGTCGTCATCACGCTCGCGCTCGTCGTGGCCGCATCGCTTCCGGTCGCGTCCGCGAACGAAGTCCATCCCAACCTCGACGCCCCCGCGATCCTCGCGCAGCAGCGCCAGATCCGCGTCGAGGTGGAGCAACGCAGCGGCCGTTACAAGGAACTGCCCGCCGCTGAGCGCGAGACGCTCCTGCGCGAACAGGATAAGGTCTTCACGCTGTTGCGCGATCGCAACGCGATCACCGACCTGCCCGAGTCCGAACGCATCGTTGTGTTCAATTCGCTGGAGTCCATTTCGTCCATCGTCAATCGCGCGCCGGACGAGAAGCTGGTTTGCGAGCGCACGCGCAAGGTCGGCAGCAACCGCACCGAGACCGTGTGCGTGACCGAGAGCCAGCGCCGCGCGCGCCGCGAGGCCGATGCCAAGGCGCTGGGCGACCGCAACGCGGCCTGTCTCAAATCCGGCGCGGATTGCATGTAGTCCGCACGGCGCCCGGTCCGCCGGGCGTCGGCTGCGCAATCGCGTCACATGGCGCGGGGCGGGCAGGGGACTATGATCGGCCGGCGGCCGTCGCGCGGCCGACTTCCCCTTCCCGGAGATCGACCATGAGCGAGCACGTCTACAAGCACCTCGAGCTCACCGGCTCGTCGAAGACCAGCACCGACGACGCCATCCGCCGTGCGATCGAACGCGCCTCCGAAACCGTGCGCAACATCAAATGGTTCTGCGTGCAGGACGTGCGCGGCCACGTCGAGGATGGCAAGGTCGCGCACTGGCAGGTGACGATCAAGGTCGGCTTCACGCTGGAATAAGACCCCGGACGCACGACGGCCGCCCGAGGCGGCCGTCGCATGCAGCGTCTGGCAGGTTCCCTCAGTGCATACCGGCGACCGCGCTGGGCTGCGACGCGTGGTGGATCTGCGCGGGCGACGTCGGCGCGCGCTGGGCCGGGGAGCCCGAGAGGTCGGCGACCTTGTAGCCCGCCGATTGCATGGTGTGCAGCAGTGGATTGTCGAACGGGCGGTCCATGCTCTTGCGCAGGTTGTAGAGGTGGCTGCGCAGCGTGTCCGAGTCGGGCGACTCGCCCTTCCAGATCTCGCGTTCGATCTCCTGACGCGACACCACGCGCGGCGATTCGCGCATGAGGATGTTCAGCAGCTGGAAGCCGGTCGGCGACAGGCGCAGCTCCTGGTCGCCACGGTGCACGGTCATGGCTTCCGGGTCGAGCACCAGGTCGGCCACGCGCAGCGCGCCGCCGCCCATGGCCTTGCGGCCGCGGCGGATCAGCACCGCGATGCGCGCTTCCAGTTCCTGGATCGCGAAGGGCTTGGTCAGGTAATCGTCGGCACCCGCTTCCAGGCCGGTGACCTTGTCGTCCAGCGTGTCGCGCGCGGTGAGCATCAGGATCGGCGTGGCGCGGCGCTGTTCGCCACGGATGCGCCGGCACACGTCCAGGCCGTCCACGCGCGGCAGCGAGCGGTCCAGCAGGATCACGTCATAGGTGTTCTCGGCCGTCAGGCGCAGCGCGTCGGCGCCGTCGCGGGCGAAGTCGACTTCGTAGCCGCGGGATTCGAGGAACTCGCCGACCATCTCGGCAATGGCCATGTGGTCTTCGACGATGAGGATGAGTCCGCCGTTGTTCTTCATGAATGCCTCCAACTGAGTGCGTGAAGGCTGCGAAGATCGGCGTGAAAGCGATGTGAGCGGTGGCGTCGCGGACCCGTGCGCGGTTCACCGCCCGCTGATTCCCCCGTCGTTACAGTCCCGTGCATGCACGGCACCGGCTCGAGCGACGCCCGCGACCTCGTCGAACTGCGCCCCGATGGCCTGTACTGCGCGGCCGGGGATTTCCACATCGACCCCTGGCAACCCGTTCCTCGCGCAGTCATCACGCACGGTCACGGCGACCACGCGCGCGCCGGCATGGGCGAATACCACTGCACCGACGAGACGCTGCCCATCCTGCGTTGGCGGTTGGGCGAACAACGCTACGTGGCGCACGCCTACGGCGAGGCATTCGAGCTGAACGGCGCCCGGGTCTCCCTGCATCCGGCCGGGCACGTGCTCGGTTCGGCGCAGATACGCGTGGAGGCGGGCGGCGCCGTGTGGGTCGTGTCCGGCGACTACAAGCGTCAGCCGGATCCGACCTGCGCGCCGTTCGAAGTGGTTCCCTGCGACGTGTTCATCACCGAGGCGACCTTCGGCCTGCCGGTGTATCGATGGCCGGAGACGCCTGACGTAGTGGCCGAAATCGTCGACTGGCGCCGCCAGTGCGCGCGTCGTGGCGAAGCCGCGGTGCTGTTCTGCTATGCGCTGGGCAAGGCGCAGCGCGTGCTCACGGAGCTGGCCGCGCGGGACGACGCGCGCGACGAACCGCCACCCCTGCTGCACGGCGCCATCGCGGCGGGCGTGGAGGTCTATCGCGGTGCCGGCGTGGCGATGGTGGCGACGGAGGCGGTGTCCGAACAGCGTACGCGCGACGGACACGCCGGGCGGCTGGTGCTCGCGCCTCCGTCGGCAATGGGCACGCCGTGGCTGCGACGCTTCCGGCGCGCACAGCAGGGCTTCGCCTCGGGCTGGATGCGCATTCGCGGCAACCGCCGGCGGCGCAACTTCGACCGCGGCTTCGTCATCTCCGACCACGCCGACTGGCCCGACCTGCTGCGTACGATCGAGCAGACCGGCGCGCGACGCGTCATCGCAACGCACGGCGACACCGACGCGCTGGTACGCGTTCTGGTCGAGCGTGGCGTGGCCGCCGAAGCGCTGCGGACCGCCTTCGGTGGCGAGGCATGAAGCGCTTCGCCGCGCTGTATCGCGAACTCGACCAGAGCACCGCCACGCTCGACAAGCGCGCCGCGCTGGTCGCCTATTTCCGCGACGCACCGCCGCACGACGCGGCGTGGGCGCTGTGGCTGCTGGCCGGCGGCAAGCTGTCGCGCATCGCCAACACGCGCGAACTGCACGAGTGGATCGTCGGGGAAACGGGCCTGCCCGCCTGGCTCGTCGAGGAAAGCCGCGACCACGTCGGCGACCTGGCCGAAACGCTTGCGCTGTTGATCGACGATCCGGCCGAACCGTCGCCGGATCGCTCGCTCGCGCAATGGATCGAAGGCCATCTGTTGCCCGTGGCCAATGAGCTGCCCGGGGTGCGCCACGCGGCCGTCGTCGAAGGATGGCGCACGCTGCCCACCGACCAGCGATTGCTGTTCAACAAGCTGCTCACTGGTGCCTTGCGCGTGGGTGCGTCGCAACGGCTCGTGCAGCAGGCGCTCGCAGAACTGTCCGGGCTGGATATCGCGCTGATCGTCCAGCGCATGCTCGGCGCGTGGTCGCCGACGCCGGGCTTCCTTGCCGACCTGCTCTCCCCGCAGCCGCTGGCGACCGATCGCCGGCAACCGTATCCGTTCTTTCTCGCCTCGCCGCTGGCGGGCGAGCCGGCGGCCCTCGGACCCATCGAGGACTGGCTGCTGGAATGGAAGTGGGACGGCATCCGCCTGCAATTGATCCGCCGCGACGGCGAGGCGGTGCTGTGGTCGCGCGGCGAGGAACGGCTGGACGGGCGTTTCCCCGAGATCGAAGCCGCCGCCGCACGATGGCCATTGGACGCGGTCATCGACGGCGAACTGCTGGGCTGGCGCGAAGGCGACCGGCCACTGCCGTTCACCGCGTTGCAGACGCGCATCCAGCGCCGCAAACCCGGCGCGAAGATCCTCGCCGACACGCCCGCGCGCGTGCTCGCCTACGACCTGCTGGAACTGCGCGGCGAGGACCTTCGCGAGCGGCCGTTGGCGGAGCGACGGCGCCTGCTGGAGGAGGTGTTGGCGCAGCTCGATGGCAACGTCGTCATCGCCTCGCCGCGCGTGCAGGCGCGCGACTGGGACGAAGCGGCGCAGCTGCGCGGGCAGGCGCGCGAGCGCGGTGTCGAAGGCTTGATGCTCAAGCGCGCCGATTCGCCCTACCGCAGCGGCCGCCGGCGCGGCGATTGGTGGAAATGGAAGATCGATCCGCTCACCGTCGACGCGGTACTGCTCTACGCGCAACCGGGTTCCGGTCGCCGCAGCACGCTGTACACCGATTACACCTTCGGGCTGTGGGACGGCGATGCGCTGGTACCGGTGGCGAAGGCGTACTCCGGGCTCGGCGACGAAGAAATCCTCGCACTCGATCGCTGGATCCGCGCGAACACGATCGAACGCTTCGGTCCCGTGCGCTCGGTGACGCCGCATCACGTCTTCGAACTCGGCTTCGAGGCGGTGAACCGCAGTGCCCGCCACAAGTCGGGCATCGCGGTCCGTTTCCCGCGCATCCTGCGCTGGCGGCACGACAAGCCCGCCCCCGAAGCCGATCGCCTGGACGAGCTGCGGGCGCTCGCGAACTGAGCCGCCCGAGCCTTGAATCCCGTTCAAGGAAGCGTTGCCGAACGGTCGCTTTTTCGCGCGCGCACCCCGCCTTAAGGTGACATCACACCGAACGACAGGGAGTCTCGCCATGAACATCTACACCGGATTGCTGTTCCAGCAGGGTTACATCCAGGACGCCGAACTGGCCGTGTCGCTTGCCGGCGTCGAAGAAGAAGCCGAGCAGGCGCGCAAGGCCGAAGCGCGCGAAAAGGCCCGCGAGCAACGCCGCCGCCGCGCCAGCTTCCACGGCCACGCCGTGTCCTTCGTGTGCGGCACGACGGCGCTGTCGCCGTTCCGTTAAGTGGCACACTGGCGCCCTCAAGGGGAGGGCGCCGATGCATGCGGTCGAACGCTGGTTCGCGGAAGGCTTCGAACGTTTGCATCCGCGGCTGCGCGACCTCCACCGCCACGGTGGCGAGCTCGAAGGCCCCGTCCGGATCGAGTACGGACGAGGCCTAGCAGGTTGGTTGGGACGACGTATCGCCCGGCGAATGGGCGTGCCACCGGGCCGCGATACGGCACAGCTGCGCGTACGCATCGGTTCGGACGCGAACGTGCTGCACTGGCATCGCGTGTTCGACGACGCATTCGACATGCGATCCACCTTTGTGCCCGTCGGTCACTGGCCTGATGGGCATTGGCTGGAATCCACCGGCCGATTGCGGCTTGCGCTGGCCGTGGAGTCTGCGGATGGAGGCTGGCGATGGCGAACGCGCGCGACGTGGTGGCGCGGGTTGCGCGTACCGCTGGCGGTGCTCCCGCGAGTGAGTGCAGGAAAGCGCATCGACCCGGATGAAGGCTACGTGTTCGACGTCGGCGTCCGACTGCCGGGAATAGGCCTTCTGTTCGCATACTCGGGCCGGCTGCTGGCACCTTCGGCGACGTCCTGACCGATCACGCCAAGACGACGCAGCCGCGCGGAACCTGCAGATCCACACCATCTGGACCTGCCATGCCGCGCTATCGAACCTTCCTGCTGCCCGCGCTGGCGCTCATGGCCGCGTTCGCGCCGCCATGCCTCGCTCAGGAACAGGTGAACGCGCCAGTCGATCAGCTCGACCTGCAGCGGTACAGCGGCCAATGGCACGAGATCGCGCACCTGCCGATGTTCTTCCAGCGCCAATGCGTCGGCGACATCACCGCCACCTACACGCCGAACGCGGATGGAACCGTCGGCGTGCGCAATGCATGCCGCACGGACGAAGGCACCACTGACGTGTCCGAAGGCATCGCCCGCCCGGTGGAAGGAAAGCCCGGTGCGCTGGAGGTGCGCTTCGCCCCGGACTGGCTGTCGTGGCTGCCGATGGTATGGGCGGACTACTGGGTGATCGACCTCGACCCGGAGTACCGGTGGGCGGTCGTCGGCGGGCCGGACCGCGAGCACCTGTGGGTTCTCTCGCGCACGCCCGAAATGAACCGCGCGCTGTTCCAGCGGCTGAAGGCCAGCGCTGCGATGAAGGGCTACAACCTGCGCGAGCTGAAGGTCATGGCGCCCCTGCGCTGATGACGGCGGCCCTCGCGTTCGCGCGGCGACGCGATCGGCCTAGAATGCGCGCATAGACAGTCGCGATCGCGAGCCAGACCATGTCACGCAATTCCAAGGCCAAGCGCGACGCGCGCCTGAAGAACGAACCCAAGCGGGCGATCCGCCGCCTGGGCGGATCGCTGCAACCGCACGCGCAGCTGCTCGACGCGGACGATGCCACGATCGGTGGCGTGGGCTGGCGGGACAACGAATGGCTCCTGGTGCTGGGCGGCCAGGTCGCGGCGCGCAGCGAAAGCGCGGCGATGGCGCTGGCCATGCTCAAGCACATCGTCGAGTTGCAGGCGCGCGCCGGCCGCGAAGTGCGCCTGGAAGCGTCGCCGCCGCTGCTCCATGCGGCCGGACGCGAAGCCGCGGCCGCCGGCCACACGCTGGAGACGTATTTGACGCTGCTGGAGCAGGAGCGCATGGAGCGCGATCCGCCTGCGCCGACGGCGGCGCCTTCGCTGCGGCACTGACCCGCCGATCCTTGTCAAAAGGGGCGAAGCGGAAGCCTCGTCCTGGCCGACCCTTCGCGCGCGGCACGTTGATGCTGACACCGGACCTGGTGGAGCGGTGTCATGCGCATGCGGTGGATTGGCCTGATGTCGTGCCTGGTGTCGTGTGCGTGCCTGGCGAGCGTGCCCGCGATGGCGCAGGACCTGCGGGCCGAATCGCTGGCGCTCTACGGCGGCATTTATTCGCCCGACTGCGATAACCCCGCCGCACCGCGAGTACGCATCGCCGCCAACGGGCTGGAGATCGCCAACGCAGGACGGGCGGTGCGGACCCGCGCGACGATGGATTCCTACACCAGTTTCGGCGCGGCCCCGACCTCGCCGGTGCCGGAGGGCTACAAGGTCGAATTCATCGGCGACGAATTTTCGCTTTACGTGTTCGAGGACGCCAAGGGCCTGTTCGTGCCGCTGCACGATTACGTGCCCGCGGCGTCGCCCATCGTCGGCGCACAGGGGATGAACGCGCGGTTCGCGCGCTGCGCCGGGGCGTCGAAGAGCCCGCGTTGAGTCCGCGCCAACGGGGCATGCGCTGCGTTCTTCACGTGCTCTTCGCACCCTGCATCGAGGGATGAACTGCGCGCGCGCATGCGCCATCCTGTCGGCTTCGCGGCCGCCGGGCCGCTGCTGATCGGAGTCGACATGGAACTGGGCATGATCGGGCTGGGCCGTATGGGCGCCAACATGGCGCAGCGGCTCGTGCAGCATGGGCATCGCGTGGTCGGCTTTGATCCGGGCGCGCAGGCGCGCGAACGCGCCGCGCAAGGCGGCATCGAACCGGTGGAAACGCTTGACGCGATGATCGGCGCCCTCGCCACGCCGCGCGCGGTGTGGATGATGGTGCCGGCGGGCGATCCGGTGGATCGCACCATCGCCGATCTCGTACCGAAACTCGCGCCGGGCGATGTGCTCATCGATGGCGGCAACTCGCTCTACAAGGACACGATGCGCCGGGCGGCATTGCTGTCCGAGCACGGCATCGCCTACGTCGACTGCGGCACCAGTGGCGGCGTTTGGGGTCTGACTGAGGGCTACAGCCTGATGATCGGCGGCGACGAAGCCACGGTCGAGCGCCTGCGTCCGTTGTTCGAGGCGCTGGCGCCGGCGGCGGATCACGGTTGGGGCCGCGTCGGTCCCAGCGGTGCCGGCCACTTCACCAAGATGGTCCACAACGGCATCGAATACGGAATGATGCAGGCCTACGCGGAAGGTTTCGCGATCATGCAAAAGCGTCAGGATTTCGCCCTGGACCTGGCGCAGATCGCGCAGATCTGGCGGCACGGCAGCGTGGTGCGCTCTTGGTTGCTGGACCTGAGTGCGAACGCGCTGGAACGCAATCCTTCGCTCGACGGCATCGCGCCGTACGTGGCCGATTCCGGCGAGGGCCGCTGGACGGTGGCCGAGGCGATCGAGCTCGATGTCTCCGCGCCGGTGATCACGCTTTCGCTGCTGGAGCGCCTGCGTTCGCGCGAGGACGATTCGTTCGCCGACAAACTGCTCGCCGCGATGCGCGGCGAATTCGGCGGACATCCGATCAAGAAGGAATGAGCGCCGCCGGTCGGCGCGCGGCATGACGCGGTGCGGCATCGTTCTACGCTTCGGTCGCGGCACGCCCGCCACCTTCGACGACGACCAGGAGATCGACCATGACGACCGCCATCCCGTCCTCTCGCCCGATGAGCTACTGGATCATCGCGATCGTCGCGCTGCTGTGGAATCTGCTGGGCGTGGCGATGTTCTGCATGACGATGGCGGCGACGCCGGAGCAGGTAGCGGCGATGCCGCCGGAGCATCGCCAGATACTCGAAGCGACGCCGGGCTGGGCCCAGGTGGCGTACGGCGTGGCGGTGTTCGGCGGCGTACTTGGCGCGATCGGCCTGCTGCTGCGCAAGCGCTGGGCCGTCACCTTCTTCCTGCTTTCCCTCATCGGCCTGGTGGTACAGACGCTCGCCGCGTTCCTGGTGACGCCGGCATGGGCGGTGCTGGGCCCGTCGGGACTGCTGATGCCGATCCTGCTCCTGGCGATCGCGCTGTTCCTGCTCTCGTATTCGCGGCGGGCGGCGGCGCGCGGCTGGTTGTCGTAAGGCTCGCGTTTCGTGCCGACGGTGTTCGGCATTGGCCCGCGTGCGGGACGGCCCTTCCCTCCGGCACGGGCTAATCGAGCCGGCGAAGCGACGTTAGGCTGGACGCCTCATCCAAGCAGGAACCGCGCATGGCGCTGTCGACCCATCAGATCCTCGTTCCCACCGTCGTGCGCGCATTGCACAACCTGCGCCACGTGTTGCAGACCGGCCAGGCGCATGCGCGCGAGAAGGGCATCGCCGACGACGCGCTGCTGAAGTCGCGCCTGATCGAGGACATGCTGCCGCTGGTGCGAAACGTGCAGATGGCCACCGATTCGGCCAAGAACGGCATCGCGCGCGTGGCCGGCGTGGAATCGCTCAAGTTCGAGGACGACGAGACCACGTTCGAGCAGCTGTACGCACGCATCGACCGCGCCATCGACTACATCGGCACGTTCACGCCGGAACAGGTCGATGCCGGCGAGGCACGCACCATCACGCTCAGCACGCGCAGCGGCGGCGACCGTCACTTCGAAGGCGTGGCGTACCTGAGCGATTTCATGCTGCCGAACTTCTTCTTCCACTGCACCACGAGTTACGCGATCCTGCGCAAGGCCGGCGTGCCGCTGGGCAAGACGGATTTCCTCTGGCCGAAGTGAGCGTGTGAACGAGGCGTACGCCGCGTGCACGGGACGTTGTGGAACAATGGCCGCCACTTCGTGACGGCCCGTCGTGCATGAACGCCCATCGCTTCGCCTTTGCCTGCATCGCCGCGCTGGCGCTCGCCGCTTGCGCGACGACGCGACTGCCCGAGCGCAATCCGCTCGCGCAATGGCGGCCGTCGCCCAATCACAATCCGCGCGGCGCGGTCGCCATCGTGGTGCACCAGACGGAAATGGAAAGCGCGCAGGCGGCGTTGGTCACGTTGCAGACGCGCAACTCCACCGGCCGCGTGAGCGCGCATTACCTCATCGGCGACGATGGCGTGCTGTACCAGCTCGTCGACGAAAGCGAACGCGCCTGGCATGCCGGCTCCTCGCGCTGGGGCGGCGTGGCCGATCTCAACTCGGCCACGATCGGCATCGAACTGGACAACGACGGCGTCGAGCCCTTCAGCGATGCGCAGATCGCCACGCTGCTGCGTTTGCTCGACGACATCACCTCGCGCCTGGATATTCCACGCCGTCTGGTGATCGGCCACGGCGACATCGCGCCGACGCGCAAGCGCGATCCCAGCGCGCTGTTCCCGTGGCAGCGCCTGGCGGAGGCGGGTTTCGGAATGTGGCCGCGCGCGAATCCGGCGCCGGCGCCGGTGGGCTTCGACCCGTGGGTGGCGATGCGCCTGATCGGTTACGACCTGCGGGATCCCGAGGCGGCGCTGCGTGCTTTCCATCGCCATTACCGCGGCAATGAAGAATCGCAATGGCTGCCGGGCGATGCGGAGATCCTGCACGACCTGCAAACTCAGTTGATGGAGCTGCCGGCGTCGCCCACGCCGTGACGCTTCAACGCCGGTAGCGGTAGACCACCGCGCCGATCAGCAGCGCGATCCCCGCCGCGATGAGGTTCGCCGGCTGCGCGCTGGCGAGCAGCGCCAGGCTCAGCGCGATCGCCGCCAGCGGAATCAGCGGGCCGCCAGGCAATCGCAGCGCGCCGTCGCGGTCGCCATGGCGATGGCGCAGCACCAGCACCGAACCCGCGGTGCCAACGTACGTGCACAGGCGCGAGACCACGGACAGCAGCGCCAGTTGCACGAACGATCCCGACAGCGCAAGCGCGAGCGAAATCGCGCCGATCAGCACGATCGCCGTCACCGGGGTGCGGAAGCGTGGATGGATCGCGCCGAGCCAGCGTGGCCCGTAGCCGTCCTGCGACAGCGCCAGCAGGTAGCGCGGGGCCATCAGCACCGTGTTGCTGCTGGTGCCGAGGATCGAGATGCTCGCACCGACCGTCATCAGCAACGCCAGCGTCTCTCCGCTGAAGCGCGAGGCCGCTTCCGCCAGCGGCGTCGACGACTGCGCCAGTCCGGGCAACGTGCCAAGCGCGACCCACTGCACGCTCACGTAGACCAGCGTGACGGTGGCGATCATCGTCAGCAGCGCGAACGGCACATCGCGACGCGGGTTGCGGTACTCGCCGGCGGCGGCGGGCAGGTTCTCGAAACCGGCGTAGGCGAACAGCAACAGCAACGCCGCTTCGGCGAGCGGCTTGGGCGACAGCGGCACGCCTGCCGGCGCGGCAAGCGAAGCGTCCACGTGGAAGACGCCGATCGCCACGAACAAGGCCAACGGCACCAGCTTGCCGATGGCGAGCAGCACGCCCGCATTCGCCGCCGCGCGCACACCGACGATGTTGATCGCGACCAGCAGGCCGAGCGATCCGGCGACGATCGACACGCGCGTCCATCCAGTGTCGGCCGCCGGCCAGAAGTGGGTGACGGCTTCGGCCAGTCCGTTGGCCAGGGCCGCCGCGGTGGCGACGCGCGTGAGCAGCAGCATCCAACCGACCTCGAAACCCACGAACGGACCGAACGCCTCGCGCGCATACAGGTAACCGCCACCGGGCCCATCGAAATAGCTGGCCGCCTGCGCGTAACACAGCACCAGCAGGCTCACCGCGATGCCGGCCAGCAGCACCGCCCAAAGGCTCAGCGGTCCGAGCAGCGCCGCGGCGGCGGCGGGCAACAGGTAGATGCCGCTGCCGATGACGTCGTTGATCGACAGCCCGACGATCTGCCATCGACTGACGGCGCGCAGCGTGCCGGGCGGTGTGTCTGACGGGTTCAAGGGCGCATTCCCGCGATCGACCAGCGCCGAGAGTGCACGATCCGGCGTCGGTGCCGCCAGTCGCGCGTCGCGGTGGGGGCCGCCGAAACGAAAGAAAGCCGCCGGTTCGCACCGGCGGCCTTCGTCTTCACGCCATGTGCTGACCTCAGAAGTCGTAACGCACCTGCAGCTGCGCCAGGTCCAGGTCGGTGTCCTCGACCTCGAAGCGGCTGTACTCGCCGCGCAGCGCGACGTGGTCGGTGAAGCGGTACTGCACGCCCAGACCGTAGGTCGGGTCGGTGCCGTTGTCGTCGGTATTGCCGACGATGGACGGGATTGCCGTGTCCACGTCCCAGCGCTGGAAGCCGGCCTTGGCGTAAGCGGAAAACTTGTCGGTGATCGGCAACGTACCGACGGCGGTCAGGTAGACGGAACTGGCTTCGAGTTCGGGGCCGGCGCCGCGCGGCTCGAGCTTGCCGAAATCGGCATAACCGGCCTCAAGGCCGAAGTAGCGGTTGAACTGATAACCGCCGAAAACCGAGAACGCGGTGTCCTCGTCGTCGTAGGCGCCTTCGTCGACGAAGGACTGACCCACGCCCGCACCGGCGTAGAAACCCTTGTCGGCGGCCTGCGCGCCGAACGCGGCGGCACTGGCGATGACGGCGACGAGGGCGGTGGACAGCATCTTGTTCTTGCTCATTGCGAATGGGCTCCAGCATCGGACGCCGCGAAGTCGGGGGAGGGAGCGGCAATCCGTGCGACGGGCCCTGGCGGAATGCCTGGACGGCCGTCGCTGCATGAAAGAAATGGGCGTTGCATCGGCAGAACAAAGAGGCGACCTCGGGGACGCTCTATCCCGCATCTGGAACTGTCGGCGCCCTTTTGCGCAATCTGGCGGAAAGGTCACGGTCAGCCGATGGCAGCGTCGGTGCGCTCTACGATCGAGCGACGCAGGCGCGCGAATCGTGCGCGGCGTGGGGATCCCAACGACACCGCACTCACCGCGCCCCCGATGACGCGCGGCTTCACTTTCGCAATGGAGATATGCACATGAACACCAAGGTCCTGCTGCTGACCGTCGCACTCGCCGGCGCCCTCGCGATTCCATTCCACGTGGCGGCCGAGGCCTTCGATGCGAAATCCGTCGTCACCAAGCAGGAGCGTATCCGCCGCGCGGTGCAAAGCAATTCGGCCGGCTTCAGCGACGTCCCCGCGGAGAAGAAGCAGGAACTGCTGCAGCGTCAGGACGAGTTGCTGGCGCTGATCGGCAACCGCAGCTATTCGCAGCTGTCCGAGCCCGAGCGCGCGCAGGCGCTTGAGCAAATCGCGTGGATCGACAACGTGGCCACGCAGGCCGCCGACGAGCGCATGGTGTGCGAACGCGTGCGCGTCGCCGGCTCGAACCTGATGCAGCGCGTGTGCATGACCGCGCGCGCCCAGCGCGAATCGCAGGAAGCGGCGCGGAAGATGCTGATGTCCGGCAACCGCACCTCGCCGCGGCCCGACACGCCGTGACGCCCCGTTTCGTGGCGCGCATCACGCGCTGCCACAGGGCAAGCAGAAACCATCCGGCAAGGGGTTAAGCGCGCGTGGAGACCGCATTCGCGGTCACACGAAGGTTCATCGGCATGCGCGCACATTGGCCTGGCGATGTTGGCGCGAGGCTCGAAAGCCCGCGCCGTGTCGCGAGCCCCGCGAGAGGGCGGAAACTTCGGGTGTGTGGCGCGAAAGGCGGCTTCGGCCGCCTTTCGCTTTTGGCGGGCATGGCCGAATCGAACGCTTTGCATCGGCCGGCGGCAGCCGGCGCGGTTCACGGGGGCGACTTCGCGCATGCGACAATGTCGACAGATGAACGACACCGCTCCCCTCGACCTGGCGCGCCTGCGCCGCAGTTGTTCGCAGTGTTCGCTGCAGCAGCTGTGCCTGCCTGCCGGCATCTCCGGGCCCGAGCTGGAGCGTCTGGACGATATCGTGCGTCGGCGCCGTACCATTGGCCGCGGCGAGCGCTTGTTCCGCATCGGCGATGCATTGTCGTCCGTGTACGTCGCCCGCGATGGCGCGTTCAAGACGGTGAGCCTGAGCGAAGACGGCGAAGAGCAGGTGCTGGGCTTCCATCTCGCCGGCGAGCTGATCGGCCTGGATGCGCTGGGCGAGGGCGTGCACCGCTGCGAAGCGATCGCCCTGGGCGACGCCAACGTATGCGAGGTCCCGTTCGACCAGCTCACCGACATCGCCACGCAGCTGCCGGGCCTGCAACACCAGTTGCTGCGCGTCATCGGCCACAGCCTCAATCGCGACCACGACCACATGGGAATGCTGGTGCGGCGACAGGCGAACGAGCGCATCGCGCTGTTCCTGCACGGGCTGACGGAGCGCTTCCGCCAGATCGGCCAGTCGCCCATCGCGTTCAAATTGCCGATGAGCCGCGAGGACGTGGCGCGCTACCTCGGCCTGGCACTGGAAACGGTGAGTCGCGGCTTCACGCGCCTGCAGGAAGACGCGGTGATCTCGGTGCACGGGCGCCGCGTGGAAATCCTCAACGGCGAAGAGCTGGTGCGGCTCGCGCACGGCGTCGAAGCCGACCAAACCTCCCGCGCGCGTCGCGCGCGCTGATCGCTCCGTTCACGACGCGCCAGCCGACGGCTTCGTTCAGGCTGAGGGCGCGACGCATCCGAGCGCGGAAAGGACCGCGTGCAGTTCCGGTACCTGCATCAGCCACGGCGCCGACAGCGTGAGCAATCCCGCCAGCATCACCAGCGCCGCACCGGCGTTGCGCCATCGCGATTGCAGCCAGCGGCCCAGGCGCGCGCCGCTCCAGGTCAGCGGCAGCATCACCGGGAGCGTGCCCAGACCGAAGGCGGCCATCGTCAACGCGCCGTCGAGCGCGTTGGCCTGCAGCCACGCGGCCGCGAGCAGCGTCGTGCTCAGGCCGCACGGCAGCCATCCCCACAGGATCGCCAGCCCGATGCGCTTGGCCCGCGAATCGGCCGGCAGCAGGCGTTGTTGCAGCGGGCGCAACCCGTTCCACATCCGTGCGCCGGGACGACCCAGCGCAGCGAAGCGCCCGCGACGGTCGAACAATCGCAGCGCGACGACCACCAACACCAGGCCGACGAGCATGCGCAGCGCCGTGGCGAGCCCGTCCAGGCGTGCGACCCCGACGATGCCGTGGCCGAGCCCGCCGGCGATCGCACCGGCGATCGCGTAGCCGCCGATGCGACCGAGGTTCGCCTCGATCGCCGGTGCCACGGAGCGTTGCGACGTTGCGGAGAAGCCGGTCGCGATGCCGCCGCACATCGCCGCGCAATGCGCGCCGCCCAGCAGGCCGCTGAGCGAGGCCGCGCCGAGCGTGAGCCATTCAATCGCCATGGCGGTCCGCGTCCGTGGGTGAGGGCAGCGGATCCTCGCGCAGGATGTCGATCGCCGGCGTGTCCAGATCGTCGAACTGCCCGCGCCGCACGGCCCAGACGAACGCGCCGATGGCGATGCCCAGCAACACGAGGCTGATCGGGACGAGCAACAGGAGGATGTTCATGCGGACCTCCGGGTGTCGGCTTCGCGCCGACCCAACCGCAGTGCATTGACGGTCACCAGCAGCGAGGAAGCGGCCATGCCGACGGCGGCGATCCATGGCGTGACGTGACCCGTCGCCGCGAGCGGAATGGCGAGCACGTTGTAACCCAGCGCCCACGCCAGGTTCTGCCAGACGATGCGCTGTGTGCGGCGCGCCAGCACGATCGCCTGCGGCACGCGCAGCAGCGACGGGCTGGTGACCACGAAATCCGCCGCGCGCTGCGCGAGCGCGGCGCCCTCGGCCATCGCCAGCGAGACGTCGGCGCCGGCGAGCACGGGCGCGTCGTTGAGACCGTCGCCGACCATCGCCACGACGTCGCCGCGCGCCTGCGCCGCCCGCACCCGCCCAAGTTTCTGTTCGGGCGACTGCCGGGCGTTGACGTCCTCGATGCCGACCTGGCGCGCGAATCGCCCGACCGCGTCGGCAGCGTCGCCGCTGCACAGTTCGACGGCCACGCCCACCTCGCGCAGCGCCGCGATGGCGTCGCGCGCATCGTCGCGCATCGTCTCGCGGACCGTGATGCGCGCGAACGCGCGCGCGCCGTCACCGAGCCAAAGCGCGCCGTCGTCCTCGCGCGCGGCGGCGAACTCGGCGCGACCGAGCCGCCAGCGCGTGCCACCGACATCGCCTTCGATGCCCCGGCCGCCGATCGCCCGTACGTTCTGCGCCACCGCGATGCCATCCACGTGCGCGAACGCCCGTGCAAGCGGGTGCGCGCTGCCGTGTTCGAGCGCGGCGCAGATCGCGAGCGCCTGCTGGGCATCGAGGCCGTCGAACGTGGCGACGCGGTCCAGCTCCGGGCGGCCGGTGCTGAGCGTGCCGGTCTTGTCGAGCACGACGCGATCGACCCGCGCGAGCGTGGACAGTGCGTCCCCGCGCAGCCCGAGTACGCCCATGCGCGCCAGGGCGCCGTGCGCGCTGGTCAGCGCGGTGGGAATGGCGAGCGACAACGCGCAGGGGCAGCTCACCACCAGCAGCGCGAGTGTGACTTCGAGCGCGCGCGCAGGTTCGTGCACATGCCACCACGCGAACGTCGCCGCCGCGCACAGCAGCAACGCGACAACGAAGCCGCCGGCCACGCGCTCGGCCGCGCGGGCCAGGCGCGGGCGTGCGGATTGCGCCTGTTCCACCAGACGAGTGAGCTGCGAAAGACGCGTGTCAGCGCCGGTTCGGGTCACGCGCAGACGCGCGGACTCCTCGCGACAGATGCTGCCGGCCAGCGCGGCGTCGCCAATCTCGCGACGCACGGGCGTGGATTCGCCCGTGATCAACGCTTCGTCGAAGGACGATGCGCGATCGAGCAGGACGCCGTCCGCCGGCACCGCTTCGCCCGCGCAGACCCGCAGCACGTCGCCGATCTCCAGTTCGCCCAGCGGCACCTGCTCGGCGGAGCCGTCGTCGCGCTCGCGCATGGCCAGCGCAGGGCGCGCCCGCGCCAGTGCATCGACCTGCGCGCTCGCGATGCCGCGCCCGCGTTGTTCGAACATGCGGGCGACCAGCAGCAACAGCACGAACATCACCGCCGCGTCGTACCAGACATGCACGCCGCCGCGCACCGTCTGCGCGAGGCTGGCGAAATAGGCGAGCAGGGTCGAACCGGCAATCAGCGTGTCCATGCCCAGGCGGCGCCCGCGCAACTCGCGCAACATGCCTTCCAGGAACGGCCAGCCGGAATAGAACACCACCGGCGTGGACACCAGGAAGGTGATCCAGCGGAAGAAGTCGCGCGTCGCGGTCGGCATCTGCTGCGCGGTATCGAGATACAGCGCCTCGGCGAACATCATCGCCTGGATCGCGCCGAGCCCCGCGACGCCGAGCCGGATCAGCCAGCGCCGACGCTCGCGCCGCTGCGCCTGCTCGCGCGCCTCGCCCGTCGCGAGCCACGGCCGATAGCCCAGCGCGGCCAGTCGCTGCATCAGCGGCGACAGCGCGGTGCGCGCCGGATCCCATGCCACCGTGATGCGGCCCGTCACAGCGTTCGCGCCCGCGTCCAGCACACCCGGCAAGCGCCGCAACGCGCGGTCGATCAACCACGCGCAGGCCGCGCAGCGCATGGCGTCGGTGAGCACGGTGATTTCGCGACCGCCGGGCACGATCCGGCTGTGCTCGGCGAGCACGACATCGCGGTCCCAGGTGCCGAAGTCGCCTGCATCGGCCTGCACGCGCCCGCCGGGTGAGGTTCGCAGGCTGTAGTAGTCGCCCAGCGCGGCGGCGCGTATCCACGATGCGGCGGCCGCGCAGCCGTTGCAGCAGAACGCCTTTCCGTCCGCGCGGATCGCATCCGGCGGCAGCGACTCGCCGCAGTGCTGGCAACCGCCGAGTTCGGCCGCGCGCGTCTCCTGCAGGGGCAGCGCCGCATCCATCGTCATTCGCCGGTGAGCGCCGGCCCCAGGTGTGCGGCCTGCTGGCCGGCCAGGAGTCGTCCGTGCAAGCGCCATTGCCGGTCCGCCGGCGTGAGCTGCAGCAGCCAGTCGTGGTCCAGCGGGATCTGCGCATCGGCGCGCCAGCCCAGTTCGCTGGGCTTGAGTTCGAGCGTGCGGTCCTGCGTGGCCTGGCTGGGATGCGAGAGGGCAATCGTCAGCGACGCGTCGCGAGGCACCTGGCCGTCGGCGAAACCGCCGTCGACCGGCAGCAGCTCCACGCCCTTGCCGTCGATGCGCAACACGGCGGAGAGCTTCATCTCGCGCGCGCGTTCGTCCGGACCGAGCTCGGTGGTCTGGATCTGCGCGGTGCGTTGCACGGTGTCGATGACCGCATCGTCGCCGCCGCTGCGCAACGCGATCACGACCAGCGAGACGCCGGCGACGATCGCCACGATCGGCAGACCGATCACCAGCCACATCACGAGATTGCGTGGGCGTCCGCGCTGTTGCATCACATGGGTCCGAAGAAGTTGGATTCCACATCGGCGCTGGCGGCGCCGTCGGTGCGTTCGACGTGGAAGGTGACGGGGTGCCTGCCGCGCACGTCGCTCGATGCGGACAGTACCAGCGGAAGATTGAGAACCTGTTCGGCCGCGGCGTCGACCGTCTGTTCGCCACCGACGAGCGCGATGCCGCCCTGGCCCTGCGCACGGATGCGGAAGCGGCGCGGTTCCACGTCCTTGTTGATCAGCTTGAGCGTGTAGGTGTTCTCGACGCGCTGGTCGGCGGTCTCGCGGTAGAGCGCGTTGCGGTCGCGCAGCACTTCGGCGATCAGCGGGCTGCGATGGCCCACGCCCCAGGTCCAGGCCGCGCACAGCGCGAGCAACAACACGCCGTACATCAGCATGCGCGGACGAAGCACCCGCGTCGGCTTGCCGTCGATCGCGTTCTGCGTGGAGAAGCGGATCAGCCCCTGCGGGTAGCCCATCTTGTCCATCACCGAATCGCAGGCGTCGATGCACGCGCCGCAGGCGATGCATTCGTACTGCAAGCCGTTGCGGATGTCGATGCCGGTGGGACAGACCTGCACGCAGATCGTGCAGTCGATGCAGTCGCCCAACTGCTCGGGTGCGAACTTCGGCAGCGGTTCGGCGGCGAGACCGACGTCGGTGACGGCGGTGGTTCCCGCTGCTTCCAGCGCGACCGCGTTGCCCTGGCGAGCGCCGCGGAACACGTAGTCGTAGGCGGTGGCGACGTCGAGCAGGCCGCGCGCGCGTTCGAGCACGCTGCCCAGGCCGCGCTTGCGCGGGCCGCGCGGCTCTCCGCGCATCGGGTCGTAGGCGATGATCAGTGTGTTGCGATCGAACATCGCGCTCTGGAAGCGCGCGTACGGGCACATGTACTTGCACACCTGCTCGCGCAGGAAGCCGGCGTTGCCCCACGTCGCCAGCGCGTAGAACAGCACCCAGAACGTTTCCCAGCCGCCCCAGCCGGGCGGTTGGCCCAACAGCGGGATGCGCGCGGCCAGGTCGGTGATCGGCGTGAAGAATCCGACGAAGGTGAAGCCGGTCCACAGCGCGAACACCAGCCACAGCAGGTGCTTGCCGCCTTTGCGCAGGAGTTTGGCGCCCGACCAGGGCGCGGCATCGAGCTTCATGCGCGCGTTGCGGTCGCCTTCGGTCCAGCGCTCCATCCACAGGAAGACTTCCGTCCACACCGTCTGCGGGCAGGCGAAGCCGCACCAAAGGCGCCCGGCCAGTGCGGTGAAGAAGAACAGGGTCATGCCGGCGATGATCAGCAGCACCGCGAGCAGGAAGAAATCCTGCGGCCAGAAGTTCAGGCCGAACACATAGAACTTGCGCGCCGGCAGGTCGAACAACACGGCCTGGCGCCCGTCCCAGCGCAACCACGGGAACAGGTAGAACATGCCGAGCAGAACGACGACCGCGACGTTGCGCCAGGTCTGGAACACGCCGCTCACGCTGCGGGGGTAGATCTTCCGCTCGCTGACGTAGAGGGCGCTGCCGCCTTCTCCGACCAGGTCTATCGCGATCTTCTTGCTCATTGCAGGTCCGGTGCTACTCCGGCCGCAACGGCCGATTGAAACGGCTGGCCGGGCGCAGCAGCACCCAGGTGAAGGCGCTGGAGGCGGCGGACGCCAGCCAGAACATGAAAAAGCCCAGGCTGTACCCGAGCGTGCGCGTCATCGGCAGACGCGGAAACGTCATGTCGCGCAGGGCCAGCGGGTCGACGAAGGCAAAGAACACCATCGTCGCCACGCAGGCGGAGAAGAAGCTCGGCCAGAGGATCGCCCCGAGCCGCTGCGAGAGCGGCCGGGGCGGGTGGTCGAATCGAGGTTCCTGCACGGTCATGACGTGCTCCTCGTGGGAGTGCTCATCTCGTGGCGGTCGCAGGCGGCTTGTTGGGATGCGACAGCGACCAGACGTAGGCCGCGGCCAGGCGCGAACGGGTTTCGCCAAGCGTCTGGCGCCAGGCCGGCATCACGCCATGACGACCGTTGTTGATCGTCTGGCGCAGGCTTTCGCTGCTGCTGCCGTAGAGCCAGTAGTCGTCGGTGAGGTCCGGCGCGCCCATCGCGACGTTGCCCTTGCCGTCGACGCCATGGCAGGCGACGCATACGCCGTTGTAGAGCGCCTTGCCCTGCGCGGCCATGTAGTTGTTCTGCATGGTGTCCGGATTCGACAGCGTGCGGACGTAGGCGACGACATAGTCCACCGCGTTGTCGCCGCCCATGCCGGTCAACACCTTGCCCCACTCGGGCATCACGCCTTCGCGGCCTTCGAGCACCGAATGCAGCACGTCTTCCGGCTTGCCGCCCCAATGCCAGACCTGGTCGGTCAGGTTGGGATAACCGATCGCACCCTGCGCCGCCGAGCCGTGGCAGGTGGCGCAGGTGTTGTTGAAGATCGAGCGGCCCAGCGCAACGGCCTTGGGGTCGCGCGCGATGACGTCGATCGACTTGCTCGCGTACGGCGCGAACGTCGCCTCGAGCTTGGCGTCGTCGCGCGCCTTGTCGGCGGCCTGTTCGTTAGCGGAGGTCCACTTGCCGACGCCCGCGAAAGCGCCAAGACCCGGGTAGTAGATGAGGTAACCGACGGCGAAGACGATGGTGATGTAGAAGAGGTTGATCCACCACTTCGGCATCGGCTTGTTGTACTCGGTGAGGTTGCCGTCCCACACATGGCTGGTGTCGGTGGGGGCGGGATCGCCGGGACGGCGCTTGCCGGTCCACCAGATCAGCCAGACGCAACCCAGCAGGTTGATCGCCACGATGACGATCACGTACCACGACCATGCGGCAGTCATTCCGGCCTCTCCCTGCTGTCGTCGAGCGGCAGTTGCGCGGCCGCATCGAATTCACTCTTGCGCTTGGGGCTCCACGCCCAGACCCAGCCGGCCAGGAACAGGACCAGCAGCACGGTCGTCACGATTCCGGACAGCATGTCAGCCTCCCCTCGGCGCGTGACGGCCGAGCCCCTGCAGATAGGCGACGACGGCGTCGAGTTCGGTCTTGCCGTCGACAGCGGCCCTGGCGCCGGCGATGTCGGCGTCGGTGTACGGATCGCCGATGGTCTTGAGTGCCTGCATGCGCTGCGCGACCTGTTCGCCGTCGAGCTTGTTCTCCGACAGCCACGGGAAGCCGGGCATGTTGGATTCGGGAACGACATCGCGCGGGTTGTGCAGGTGCACGCGGTGCCAGTCGTCGGAGTAACGGCCTCCTACGCGCGCAAGGTCGGGACCGGTGCGCTTGCTGCCCCACTGGAACGGACGGTCGTAGACCGACTCTCCCGCGAGCGAGTAGTGGCCGTAGCGTTCGGTCTCGAAGCGCAGCGTGCGCACCATCTGCGAGTGACAGTTGTAGCAACCCTCGCGGACGTAGACGTCGCGGCCGGCGAGCTGCAGCGCGGGGTAGGGCTTCACGCCCGGCAGGGGCTGGATCGCTTCGGCCTGATGCATCAGCGGGACGATCTCGGCCAAGCCGCCGAAGGAGACGGCCACGGCGATGAGCACCGCCATCATGCCGACGTTTGTTTCGACTTTCTCGTGTGAATGAGTCATCTGGGCGGCCTCAGGCGTGTGCGCTTGCGACGTCGGGCGGAAGCACCGGCGTGGGGACGAGGTCGCGCGCGAGTTGCCAGGTGCGGATCACGTTCCAGGCCATCAGCAACATGCCGGCCAGGACGATCAGGCCGCCGGCCAGGCGGCCGAGGTAGTAGGGATACGTCGCGTTGAGCGCCTCGACGAAGCTGTAGGTGAGCGTGCCGTCGGGATTGGTGGCGCGCCACATCAGGCCCTGCATGACGCCGGCGATCCACATCGAGGCGATGTAGAACACCACGCCGATCGTGTGCAGCCAGAAGTGCGTGTCGATCGCCTTGACCGAATACATCTGCTTCTGCCCGAGCAGTCGCGGCAGCATCGAGTAGACGGCGCCGATGGAGATCATCGCCACCCAGCCCAGCGCACCGGCGTGCACGTGGCCGATGGTCCAGTCGGTGTAGTGCGACAGCGAGTTGACCGTCTTGATGGACATCATCGGGCCCTCGAAGGTCGCGATCATGTAGAACGACACGGCGACGATGAGGAACTTCAGGATCGGGTCGGTGCGCAACTTGTCCCATGCGCCGGAGAGCGTGAGGATGCCGTTGATCGCGCCGCCCCAGCTGGGCGCCAGCAGCACCAGCGAGAACGCCATGCCCAGCGACTGCGCCCAGTCCGGCAGCGCGGTGTATTGCAGATGGTGCGGGCCGGCCCACATGTACACGGCGATGAGCGCCCAGAAGTGGACGATTGAAAGCCGGTACGAATACACCGGTCGATTGGCCTGCTTGGGCACGAAGTAATACATCATGCCCAGGAAGCCGGCGGTCAGGAAAAAGCCGACCGCGTTATGCCCGTACCACCACTGCGCCATCGCATCGACCGCACCGGTGTAGAGCGAATACGACTTCCCCAGTCCGACCGGCATCGCCATGTTGTTGACGATGTGCAGCAGCGCGATGGTGATGATGAAGGCACCGTAGAACCAGTTGGCGACGTAGATGTGCTTGACGCGCCGCTTGGCGATCGTGCCGAAGAAGACGACCGCGTACGCAACCCAGACCACGGTGATGAGGATGTCGATCGGCCATTCCAGTTCGGCGTATTCCTTGCCCTGGGTCAGGCCCATCGGCAGGGTGATGGCCGCGGCGACGATCACCGCCTGCCAGCCCCAGAACGTGAAGGCGGCGAGCTTGCTGAAAGCCAGGCGCACGTGGCAGGTGCGCTGGACGACGTAGTAGCTGGTGGCGAACAGCGCGCAGCCGCCGAAAGCGAAGATCACCGCATTGGTATGCAGTGGCCGCAGGCGACCGTAGCTGAGCCAGGGAATGTCGAAGTTGAGGGATGGCCAGTACAGCTGGGCGGCGATGAACACGCCGACCGCCATGCCGACGATGCCCCAGACCACCGTCATGGCGGTGAACTGGCGCACGATCTTGTCGTTATAGGTTTCGGGTTGGGTTTGCATGGCTAGGACACTCCCGAGCAGCAGGCCGGGGTCGGCGGCATGTTAGGAACCCGTTCACGCGCGGCGCTTGATCTCGATCAAAGCGTCGGGCACGCCATTCAAATGCAGTGGGATGCGGGCAGCGGAATTCCGCGTAGGTCAGGCGCCCACGGCGTGGGGATGGATGAAACCCGTTGCGATGCCGATAGCCACCAGCGCGATCAGGGCGACCGACAGGCCGATCCGGCGCGTCAGTGCGTTGACCGAGCGCTTGCTCTCGCCGCGGTCGGTGAGCATGTAGTACAGCGCCGCGCCGAGGTTGTAGACGATCAGAGCGAGGAAGCCGACGACGACAAGGGTCTTCATGGGACGGTCCGGGAAAGGGAGGTCGGACGCGACAGCCAGCGGATGCGCGCGATCAGCGCCACCGCCATCACGCCCAAGTAGAGGCCGTAGGCCAGCGAGGTGGCGAACACCTGCTTCCACATCGGGCCATAGCCCGCGTCGGCATGCGCCATGCCCCAGTACATGCCGGCAAAGGCGGCGGCCGTGGCCACGGTCAACGAGGCGGCATCGAACATGGTCCGCGCCGGCCCGCGTGGCTGGCGCGGGTAACGCCAGAACAGCACGGACAGCACCGCGAACCACGGAGCGAACAGGATCAGGGCAAGGTGCAGTTGGACGCCTTGGGACACGGGCAGGCTCCGGGGGCAGGTTCTGGCTGGGGGAGTGCGCGCAGTCTAGGTCGACCGTATCAGTTCAAGTAGAATCAGAAATCCGATAAAAAACCGTATCAGTTTGCCGGGAGGCGACCGGGTGAAACGCTACGAAGCCCTGGCCGACGACCTGGCGCGCTCGATCCAATCCGGCGTGTTCCGGCCGGGCGATCGCCTGCCGTCGGTGCGCCAAACCACCACGGCGCGCCGGCTCAGCCCATCCACGGTGTTCCAGGCCTATTACCTGCTCGAAGCGCGGGGCCTGATCGAATCGCGGGCCCGATCCGGCTACTACGTCACCGCACGCCCCCGGTTTCTGCCGCCGGAGCCCGAATCCGCTTCGCGTCCCGACGGCGATTCGCGCGAGGTCGACGTCAGCGATCTGGTGTTCGACGTGCTGCAGTCGGCAATGCAGCGCGATCGGGTGCCGTTCGGTTCGGCGTTCCCCAGCCCGTTGCTGTTCCCGATGGCGCGGCTCGGCCGTGCCACCGCGGCCGCGGCGCAGGACCTGGACCCGTGGAGCACCGTGGACGACCTCACGCCGGGCCTGAGCGAGCTGCGGCGCCAGATCAGCCTGCGCTACCTCATCGACGGCATCGACGTGCCGGCCGACGAGATCGTCATCACCAACGGCGCACTCGAAGCGTTGAACCTGAGCATCGCCGCGGTGACGCGTCCGGGCGACGCCGTGCTGGTGGAGTCGCCGTGCTTCTACGCCGTGCTGCAGTCGCTGGAGCGCAATGGCCTGCGCGCGATTGAAGTACCGACGCACCCGCGCGACGGCGTCGACCTGGACGCACTGGCGCAGGCGATTGCCCGCCATTCCCCGCGCGCCTGCTGGCTGATGCCGACCTTCCACAATCCGCTCGGCGCGACCATGCCCGACGAGGCGAAGCGCGATCTCGTCGCGCTGCTCGATCGCCACGAAATCGCGCTGATCGAGGACGACGTCTACGCCGAACTGCACTACGGCGCCAAGCGCGCGCTGCCGGCCAAGGCCCATGACCGCGCCGGCGGCGTGATGCACTGTTCGTCGTTCTCCAAATGCCTGGCGCCGGGCTATCGCATCGGTTGGGTCGCGGCGGGGCGATTCCGCGAGACGATCGCGCGAAACAAGCTCACCACGACGCTCAACACCAACGTTCCCGCGCAGTGGGCCATCAGCCGTTACCTGCAGGGCGGCGGCTACGATCGCCACCTGCGCCGCCTGCGCGCGACGCTGGTCGGCCAGCAGGCGCAGTACATCGCGGCCGTCGCGGCATGTTTTCCGGAAGGCACGCGCGTCACCCGCGCCTCGGGAGGCTACTTCGCGTGGATCGAACTTCCCGAGGGCCGCGATGCGCTCGCGCTGCACCGCCGCGCCGTGCGCGAAGGCATCAGCATCGCACCCGGGCCGATCTTCTCCGCCAGTCGCGGTTTCGGCCGATGCCTGCGCTTGAACTACGGACATCCGTTCGACGCGCGCGCCGAAAAGGCACTGCGCACGCTGGGCGAACTGGCGACCGTCTAGACGGTGCGCGAGTACCGCGCCGGCGCGGCCTGCGGCTGGCGCAGATAGCCGTCGAAGCACATCGCGATCACCCGCAACAGCAGACGGCCTTCGGGCGTGGCGACGATGCGCTCTGGTTCGATCCAGACCAGGCCGTCGTCCTGCAACGGTTGCAGGCGATGCAGGCTGTCGGCGAAGTAGTGGGCGAAATCGATGCCATGGGCGCGCTCGATTGCATCGATCGGCACTTCGCCCTGGCACATCAAGCGCTGGATGACATCCGCGCGCAGCTGGTCGTCCGCGCTCAGGCGAAGGCCGCGCCACACCGCCAGTCGCGGGGCGTCGATGGCCTGCTCCCATCCGGTCAGGTCGCGCGGGTTCTGGCTGTAGCTGTCGCCGATGTGGCTGATCGCACTCACGCCGAAACCGATCAGGTCGCAGTCGGCGTGCGTCGTGTAGCCCATGAAGTTGCGGTGCAGCCCGCCGCGCGCCTGCGCTATCGCCAGCTCGTCGTCGGGCAGGGCGAAGTGGTCCATGCCGATGTACACGTAGCCGGCGGCAGTCAGCCGCTCGATGGCCAGTCGCAGCAGGTCGAGCTTGAGGTCGGCGCAAGGCAGGTCTTCGGCGCGGATCTGCCGTTGCGGCTTGAACAGCTCCGGCAGGTGCGCATAGCTGTACACGGCCAGGCGTTGCGGGCGCGCGCCGATCACGGTGTCCAGGGTGCGCGCGAAGCCTTCGAGCGTCTGCAGCGGCAAGCCGTAAATCAGATCGACGTTGACCGAACGCATGCCATGGCGGCCGCAGGCGTCGATGATCGCCAACGTCGCGTCGACGTCCTGTTCGCGGTTCACCGCGCGCTGTACGTCGGGATCGAAGTCCTGCACGCCCAGGCTGGCGCGGTTGAAACCGGCGTCGGCGAGTTCGGCGATGTCGTCGGGGGTGAGTTCGCGCGGATCGAGTTCGATGGAAATGTCGCGATGGGCGGCGTCGCTGAAGCGGAAATGATCGCGAAGGTCCAGCAACGTCGCGCGCAACTGCGCAGGCGTGAGGAAGTTCGGCGTGCCCCCGCCGAAATGCAGTTGCGCCACTTCGCGGTCGGGATCGAACAGTCCCGCCATCATGCCGATCTCGCGGGCCAGGCGCGTGCGGTAGGGTTCGCTGCGCGAGCGATCTCGCGTGATGACGCGGTTGCAGCCGCAATAGAAGCAAGGGCTGGTGCAGTAGGGCACGTGCACGTACAGCGAGAGACGGCGCGGGATGGGATCGCCGTTGCTGGCCCGCGCGGCCTCCACGAGCTGCGCTGCGCCGAAGTCCTGGCTGAATTGCGGTGCGGTGGGGTAGGAGGTATAGCGCGGGCCCGGGCGGTCGTAGCGGCGCAGAAGATCGGTCGGGAAGAGGGGAGCGGTCGGCATGGTGGCAGCCTATCGGCCGCGCCCCAGCCCACTTTGACCTGAATCAATTCGTTCAGGTCCTACGCCCGTACAGGTTTCTCCACCCCGATGAACGGAGCCGACGGGTGGGCGCCTCCATTGCATCGGCATTGCATCGGGACGCCTAGAATCCGCGCCATGGCCCGGTTCCGCGCCCTTGCTGTCGTGCTCTGCGCCCTGGTCGCCTTCGCCGTCGTGGGCGCGGCGCAGGCGCGCACGGTGTACCGCTGCGTCCGCGACGGCACGGTCAGCGTGTCGACCGCGCCCGAACCCGGCTCGCGCTGCACGCCCAGGAAAATCGACGACAACGCCGCCGTCGTGCCGAACCTGTTCGGCACGGGCGAGGCGGTGAGCGGTGTGCTGTACGAACGCATGCAGGACGGCAAGCCGGTGTACGGCACGCGCAAGTTGCCCGGTGCCGTGAAGGTGCTGTCGTTCACGATGCCGGCGCCGCCGGGCGAGCCGGCGCACGAAGGTCTGGGGCGGATCGGACCGCCGAGGATCGACCGCTATCCGAAACAGTTCCGCGCCGCGGCCAAGGCGACCGGCGTCGACGAAGCGTGGTTGCGTGCCATCGCGCACGCCGAGAGCGGGTTCGATGCCACGGCCGTATCGCCGAAGGGCGCGCAGGGCGTGATGCAGTTGATGCCGCAGACCAGCCGGGACTACGGCGTCGCCGATCCGTTCTCTTACGAGGAATCGATCATGGCCGGCGCCCGCCACCTGCGCGCGTTGAAGCGACGTTACGGCGACGACATGACGCTCGTGGCGGCCGCCTACAACGCCGGCATTGGCGCGGTCACGCGCTACGGCGGCGTGCCGCCATATGCGGAAACCCGCGACTACGTGGCGAAAGTGCAGGTGCTGTACGGCCGCTACCGCACGGCGTTGGCGAAACCGCTGGCGAAACAATCCGCGCGCGGACTGTCGTCTCCGTGACGGCCGGTCGCGTCAGGCCATCGCCTTGGCGGACTCGTAGGGAAGATGGGTGGCGCCTGCGGCCGCGAGTTGGGGGTCGATGCGATCGAGGAATTCCTTCTCCCCGTCGAGCACGACCAGGATGCGGCCCGCCTGGATTTCTTCGTCGAACTTGCGACGGATCGGATCGGGCAGCGAGGATCCCACCAACGCCGATGCCCACGAGCCCACCAGCGCACCGGCCACCGCCGCTGCCGCCGCGCCGGCCAACGTCAGGCCGATCGGCGTGATGACGATGGCGGCCAGGCCCGCCAGCAATCCCGCCGCGCCACCGTAGCCCGCGCCACGCAAGGCGGCGGGGATCAGGTCGGTGTCGGCTTCCTTGCGTTCGTTGGGAATCGCTTCGAGCTCGATGTCCGAACGCGCGACGAGCAGGATGTCGTCGTCCTCCACGCCGGCGCCTCGCGCGGTATTCATCACCGACTGTGCGATGTCCAGGTCGGGCGTGCTGAACACATGACGGACCTTCATTGTCTTCTCCGCGCACGTGGCACCGGCGTGCGATGGCCGCAGCTTTGCCGTGCCGCGGTTACAGGGACGTGATGAACGCGGGCTTGCGCGAGCCGGTGCTAAGGTGCGCGCATCTTCGACTCTCCGGACCGTGCTATGCGCCTCTTGATGCGTTCGTCTGTTCTTCTCGTCGCGTTGACGTCGTTGGCGGCCTGCCAGCAGTCGCAGCCGCCCGCGCAGGAGCAGGCGGCTCAGGCGCCGCCCGTCGGCGCGCCGCAGGCGACGGCCGACACCTCGCAGCAGCCAGCGCGCTCGACGGACGAGCCGGTCTCCGGCGAGGCCGCCTCACCCGCCGCACCGGCGGTGGCGCCGGCGGCGTTCGTCGACAAGGTATGGAAGGTGAAGTCCTCCGGCGCCGTCGACTCCGACACCGTCTATGCGTTTCTTTCCGGCGGAACGCTGGTGATCGATTCACCCAACGGCACGCCGATGCACGGCAAATGGTCTTTCGAGGGCGGAAAATTGACGATGGTCGAGGAAGGCATCGCCTACCCGACCGATATCCTCAAGCTCGACGACAGCGAACTGCACCTGCGCAGCCACAACCCGGGCGAGCCCGTCGACATCGTGCTGGTCGCCGCCCCCGGCGAAGCGCTGCCCGCCGCAAAGCCGGAGTAGGACCATGCTGCCCGCCGTCGAAGTCCTGTGTCCGTACTGTGGCGAGCCGCTTACGCTGCTGATCGACGACTCCGCCGGCGCGCAGAGCTATATCGAAGACTGTCAGGTGTGCTGCCGGCCGATGGTGGTGCGCGTGCGCATTGATGAAGAAGGCGCCATCGATGTCGAAGTGGGCAGCGAGGATGACGCTTGAGCGCGCGCCGGCAACGCGTGCGCGTGAATTGCGTTGACGGGAAGTCGGTGAAGGTTGTGTTCCGTTCAGTCGAACCACTCGCCGCGCGGAGCTCATAACTTCAGCGCAGGTCACATTCCGGCGCGTCGTACGTCAATAATCGATGGGGTTCCTACCGACTGCATGCACCGCAATGGTTAAGGCAACGTTGCTTTAACAGCCGTGCACGCCGGTGTGTTCATGCGAAGAACGGCAAGGTCGATCCGTGCGGCACGCCTTGGGGCAGACGCGCAGAACTTCCTATCCCCTCAGGAGACATCGCATGACCAACCGCAATCGCAAGCCGCTCCTCGCCGCCGCCGCTCTGGTGGCCGTCCTCTCGGCGCCGATCGCGTTCGCCCAGTCCGGCGCCACGCCGCAGTCGCAGGATCCGGCCGCAGCGTCCGCAGCGCAGCCGGCTAGCGGTGCGCCGGCGAAGAAGAGCTGGTCGGACGTCGATACCGACAAGAACGGCTCGCTGAGCAAGTCCGAGGCTTCCAGCGTTCCGGCCCTGGGCCAGGTCTTCGAGCAGGCCGATGCCGATGCCGACGGTGCGCTCACCGCCGACGAGTACAAGGCGTATGTGGCCAAGGCGCAGACCGGCGGTGCCGGCAGCAACAGCGGCGGCAGGTAATACCGCGTCATCTCTCTCCGGTCCGACTGCGCATTGTTGGACTCCGGCAAGGGCGGCTTCGGCCGCCCTTGTTTTCATCGCGCGCCGCTCTGCAGCCGCGCCCGCCGCGTCGAATACACTAGGCGCATGAGCGAAATTCAGCTAGTCGGCTTCGACGCCGACGACACCCTCTGGCGCAGCCAGGACTACTTCGACGACGCCCAGATCGAGTTCGAGCGCATTGTCGGTGCCTATGTCGATCTGCGCGACGCACGCGTGCAGGAGCGCCTGTACGAAGTCGAGAAGCGCAACATCGCGCTGTTCGGCTATGGCGTGAAGGGCATGGTGCTGTCGATGATCGAGGCGGCCGTCGACATCACCGGCCAGCGCATCGCCGCCAACGACGTGCACCGCATCGTCGAACTTGGCAAGTCGTTGCTGCGCCATCCGGTGGAATTGCTGCCGGGCATCCGCGAAGCCGTGGAAAGCATCGCCGCCGACTTCGACGTGGTGCTGATCACCAAGGGCGACCTGTTCCATCAGGAAGCGAAGGTGCGCCAGTGCGGCTTCGCCGACCTGTTCCGCCGCATCGAGATCGTCAGCGAGAAGGACAACGCGACCTACGCGCGCCTGCTGGAGGAATTCGAACTGCCGGCGCAGCGCTTCGTGATGGTCGGCAATTCGCTGCGTTCGGACATCGCACCCGTGCTGGAACTGGGCGGGTGGGGCATCCATGTGCCGTACCACACGACGTGGAGTCACGAGAACGAGGCGACGGTCGCCGACGACGCCCCGCGCTTGCGCCGCATCGCCAGCGCCCACGAGCTTCCCGCCGCCGTCAGCGACCTCGCCGCGCAGGCTGGCTGAACAGCTTCCACAACGGCCGCTGAGCGGGCTTTGCCCGACCCGCTCCGATTAGAAAATGGTTCACGGCTCCGGCCGCATCGTGGTGCCATGGGCCCGCGGGGTGCGGGCAACGAGGAGCGCAAAGATGGCCACCGTCCTGAGCCGATGGATTGCCCCCGTGGTGCTGGCCGCGGGTCTGGGTGCGGCGGCGATGGCGCCGACACCGGCGCGCGCGGACGACTGGGGGCGCGTGATCGTCAGCGTCGCCGATGTGATCTACCACGGCGGATATCCGTACTACCGTTACGATCGCGGCTACCGTGACCGCCTGGTCGTGGTCCATGATCGCGGTCGCCCGACCTACTACCGCCGCGTCTATCGCGCCGGCCCCCCGTATGGAAACGCCTACGGCTACTGGAACGCGCCGCGCGGCAACTGCAACAAGCACGGCAAGTGCACCACGCACTACTACGACGCCCGCCGCGACTATCGCTATTACGACCATCGCGACGATCGCGCCTACTACGGCGATCGACGCTGGGACGACCGCCGGTATGATCGCCACGACCACCGCGACCGTCACGACCGCCGCTGGCGCGACGATTGATCATGGCCGTGGACCGCAACGGGACGCCGGCATGGCGATCCTTCGATGAAGACGGGAGCGTGGCGATGGCGATGACCTGGAGGGCGCGCGTGGGCGCGGTGCTGGTGGCGGCAGCGGCGACGCTGGGCTGGGGCAGTGCATCGGCGCAGGACTACACCTTCGGGTGGAATCCGCGCACGGGCGATGTCTGGGTCGATACCTGGCTGTCCGACATGAACCGTTATGGCGCGCGCTACCACGACCCGTTCGTCGACGAGATGGTCCGCTACTACGGCGCACCGCGCGATCTGGTCGTCGACCTTCTGGACCAACGCCACTGGGCGCCCGGCGACGTCTACTTCGCCTGCGCAATCGCCTCGGCGCTGGGACGTCCGTGCCGCTACGTCGCCGACGCCTGGGAGCGCGACCACGCCCAGGGCTGGGGCAACGTCGCCCAGGGGCTGGGTATCAAGCCCGGGTCCGCGGAGTTCCATCGATTGAAGAAGGGCTTCGTCCCCAGCTACGACCGCTGGGGCCGCGGCATCACACTCGATGCCGACCTCGCACGCGATTTTCCCGGTCGCGCCAAGGAGCCTGCCAAGCGCAAAGGCCAGGCCACCGGCCCGGCGAAAAAGACCCATGCGCCCGCAGGCAAGTCCAAGGGACACGGCAACGCCAAGCAGAAGGGCGCTGAAAAGGACTGAGTGCCTTCGCGCCGGCCCGTCCTATCATGGCGGCATGACTACCGCCTCCATCCGTATCGTCGATTACGCACCGCGCTGGCGCGACGACTTCGCCCGCCTCAACGTCGAATGGCTCGAACGCTGGTTCACGGTCGAGCCCATCGACCGTGAAGTGCTGGGCGACCCCGAGCGCCACATCCTCGCCGACGGCGGCCATGTGCTGTTCGCCATCGACGGCGACGACCGCGCGGTCGGCACGGTTGCGCTCAAGCTCGAATCCGATGGCGTCTTCGAACTGACCAAGATGGCCGTCGCCCCGGAAGCGCGAGGCGCCGGCGTGGGTCGCGCGCTGATGCAGGGCGCGCTCGATGCGTTCCACGCGCGCAACGGCCGAGAGCTGTTCCTCGAGTCCAGCAGCAAGCTCGGACCCGCCCTGGCCCTGTACGAAAGCGTGGGCTTCCGCCACCACCCGGCGCCACGTCCCGGCTCGCACTACGTGCGCGCGGACGTGTACATGGTCTGGGAACCCGCGCCGCGTTCGTGAGCCGCGTGCGATCCGCTCAGACCGGGCTGCCCAGCACGGTGAAGTCGATGATCACCACGCCGGTTTCGCGCTGCTGGTTCTTCACGCGCACTTGCTCGCCGTGGCGTTGTTCGAGCTGTCGCAGCAGCGGATCGGGTCGTGATCCTTGAAAAACCGCATGCCCTCGCCGGGAGCCAATGCAAGCGGGGCGCCGAAGCGGGAGGCGTGGCGGAAGCGCTTGCTGATGCCGCGCGCGTCGAAGGGATACAGGCTCATCGTGATGTGCGGATCGTGGGGCATGCGTCATTCACGCATGCCGGCCCGCGATGCGCCCTGACCCAGGTCGCGCAATGCGGCGACGCAGATGCGCGAAAGATGATACGGAAGCCGTGAAGCGGTTTGACATGGATCAAGGCGCGCACGTGGGGTAGCGCCCTAACGTGCGCGCATCGGCTCCGGGCGCGAACATCGGGCCACATTGCGTTGACCCGGGTCGTTGTTCCATTGCCGCGACCCGCTCCTTTCCCACCTCGATGCCCCAAGGAAATGCCATGAAGATCCTGTCCACGCTGCTGCTGGGCCTGTTCGGCGCCGGCCATGCCCAGGCCGCCAACAACTGCACGATCGCGCTCAAGGGCGACGACGCGATGAAGTTCGACCTGAAGGAGGTCACCGTTTCGGCCTCGTGCCCGACCATCACCGTCCAGCTCTCGCATCCCGGCAAGATGCCGGCGGCCGCGATGGGGCACAACGTCGTCATCGCCGCGACGAAGGACATGGACGCGATCACGCGCGACGGCATCAAGGCCGGTCTTCCGAACAACTACGTCAACAAGGCCGACCCGCGCGTCATCGCATCCACCAAGGTCATCGGTGGTGGCGAGAAAACGTCCGCCAACTTCCCTGGCAAGAAGCTCATCGCCGGTGGCGACTACACCTTCTTCTGCAGCTTCCCGGGGCACTCGATGTTGATGAAGGGCAAGCTGGTGGTGACCAAGTAATCGTCGCCGCCACGGAGCGCGTTTTGGACTCCTTGATCGTCATGGTCGTCGAATGAGCCTCGATCCTTCGCCGCTGTTTCCATGCGCGTGACGGGGCCATCCCTCTGGGGCGTGGTGCGGCGGCGGTAGAATTGCGGCAGGCTTGGCAGGGCAATTTCAACCAAGGAACTTCACCGTGATCAAGGTCTACGGTTTCTCGAAGGTCAATGCCGGTGCGCGCGGCCACACCCGCGACTTGCGCGTGCTATGGGCGCTCGAAGAGATGCAATCGCCGTTCGAACTGGCGGGTATGGACCATCCGGCACATGACCTGAGTACCGACGCCTATCGCCGGCTCAGTCCCTTCGAGCAGATCCCGTCGATCGACGACGACGGACTGGTGCTGTCCGAATCCGCTGCCATCGTGCTCTATCTGGCGAAGAAGTCCGGCCGCTTGATCCCAAGCGACCTCGCCGGCGAGACGCAGGTAATGCGCTGGTGCTTCGCCGCGATGAATTCGGTCGAAGTGCCGCTGCTCGGCCTGATGGTGCTCGACTGGACGGCCGATGGCAGTTGCGGCAAGCACCGCGAGTTCCTTGTCGGCTGGTCGAATCGGGTGCTGAGGAATCTGGAGCGCTGGTTAGCCGATCGCGCCTTCGTCGCGACGAACGAATTCACCGTCGCCGACATCCTGATGGCGCACGTGCTCTCTTCGGGGATCAAGGACGAGCGACTGATCGCGCCGTATCCGACACTCGTGGCATATCGGGACCGCTGCCTGGCACGGCCCGCGTGGAAGCGGGCGTTCGAGGCGTACTGCGCACGGGTCGAGGCGGCATAGGCCGTCGTCGTCGGTGCTCGAACGCGCGATGAGATCGAGCTGCTGCCCCGGTGGGCAGGCGCGTCTGATCTCATCGCGCACGGTGCGGCCTTCGAGCTCAAGCCGCCGCCGGCCACGCCTTCGTCCGCGGCGGCAGGAATCCCTTGCCCTGTTCCAGGTTGGGCCAAGGCGTCACGGTTTCGCCGGCAACACGCCAATTTCCGTCGACCTTGCGCAGGCGCAGCTCGTACAGGGCCGGATCGGCCTGCTTGCTCATGTGCCGATACAGCACGGCCGTGGCCTGGTCGCCCTGTTCCTCGATGTGCAGGATGCGCTTGTCCGTCGACAGCGGCGGCTCGCCTGCATCGCGACGGCTGGTGAATTCGCCCAGCATCTGCGCCTTCGACAAGCGCGCCACTTCACCCTCGGCGGTCAGCACGAGGAAGGCGAGATCGTCGATGTACAGATCCTCCATTTCCTCGATCCGGTAATGGCTTCCGGTGTCGGCGAGCACGTCGATGAACTGCACGATGTCGGGGTTGTAATGGGTGGTGCTCATATGGGGTCTCCTGTGATGGGTCTTGTGGAATCAGGTCAGCGACATGCCGCCGTCGACATTGAGTTCGATGCCGTTGACGAAACGGCTGTCGTCGCTGGCCAGATACAGCGCTGCCTGCGCCAATTCATCCGGTTCGCCCAGGCGACCGGCGGGGATCATGTCCGCCATGGTCTTGAGGAAGGCGGGCCGGTCGGCCTCCGGGATGCCGAGCTTGGACAGGATCGAGGTGTCCACCGGCCCCGGGCTCAGCACGTTGACGCGCACGCGGCGCTCGCGAAGTTCAAGCGCCCAGTTGCGCGCGAACGCACCGATGGCGGCCTTCGTGCCGGCGTAAACGGCATGTCCTTCGAGCACTTTCGTCGCCGCCAGGGAGCTGGTCAGGATGATGCTGCCACCATCGCGCATGACCGGCACGATCGACTGCACACCGAAGAACACGCCGCGCGTGTTGACGTTGAACTGGGCGTCGTACTCGGCGGCCGTCACGCCGGCAGAGTGCGCGATCGTGATGACGCCGGCGTTGGCCATGTACACATCCAGCGTGCCGAATCGCTCATACACCGTCCGCGCGACGAAGGCATGATGTTCGATGTCGGCGACATCGCCCTGGATGCCGATGGCGCCCTGGGCGATCTGGGAAACGGCGTCGTCCAGGACATCCTGTCGTCGCCCGGTCACGATCACCTGGGCTCCCTCCGTCGCGAACAGCCGCGCCGCCGCCAATCCGATGCCACTGTTGCCGCCGGTAACGAGCGCGACCTTGCCTTGAAGTCGTTTCATTGAACACCTGAAGTGGTATGTCTGGTGCACCCTTTATGTGGTGCGAACGCGCGCCAAACAGTCCCGCGACAGGCACTTCACTTGTGCCACGGAGTCCAAGATGCCCAGCCTGTTGAACCAGTCCGCAAACCTGATCGCTTTCGTGCGTGCGGTCGAGGCCGGGTCCTTCAGCGCAGCCGCGCGCAACGCGGGCACGACGCCCTCGGCCATCTCCAAGGGCATCGGCCGGCTCGAAGCCGAACTCGGCGCGAAACTGTTTCGCCGCTCCACCCGTACGCTCAGCCTGACCCAGGACGGACAGGCGTTCTTCGAGCGCGTTGCTCCGCTGTTGCGCGAGATCGACGAATCGGCCGATGCGATCCGGCCCTCCAGCGCGGCGCAGGGGCGCCTGCGCGTCAGCATGCCCAGCGACCTCGGCCGCCTGCTGATGAAACCGCTCACGACCGTGTTCCTGGCTCGGCACGAGGCGCTCGAACTGGACCTGACGCTGCTCGACCGGCATGTCGACGTCATCGGCGAGGGATACGACGTGGTGTACCGGGTCGGCGCGATCGCCGACAGCGATCTGAAGGCGCGCACGCTCGCGCAGCTCGACATGGCCCTCGTGGCTTCACCGGCCTTGCTGGCGCAGCACGGCGAACCTTCGTCGATCGAGGAACTGCGCGATCTGCCGTTCGTGCGTTACCTGCTGCGGGGGCGGTCGTTGCCCCTGACCTTCCGCGATGGCTCCATCGTCGTTCCGCACGGGCGCATCGGAGTGGACAGCGGCTTCGGTCTGCGCGCGGTCGCACTCAACGGTATGGGAGTGGCCTACCTGATGAAGTGCACGGTGCAGGATGACCTGGATCGCGGCGAACTGGTCCAACTGATGAAGCAGCACCCGCTGCCGCCGCTTTCCCTGCATGCACTGCATGCTTTTGGCCGGCTCGCTCCGGCACGGGTTGGGCTGTTGTCGGATTTCATCGCCAGGCAAATGCAGCTGTTGGCAGGGGCCTGATCTGGTAAAGCGCGACGAAAGACTTCGACACAGACGTCCGCTACGCGCCCCGATGCAACAAGCGGGGGCGCAGACGCGATGCGCAGCGCCTCTCGCCCCCGCGATATCACTCCTGGCCGAGGCGCGCCCTGGCTTCCTTCTTGCCCAGCGCTCTGAGGCTGATCAGCTTGGGCAATTGCGATTTGCGCGGCACGGACTTTCCCTGTTCCCAGTGGTAGATCGACTGGCCACTCACGCCGGCGAGCTTCCCAAAGTCGGCCGCCGACAGGCCCAGCTTCGCGCGCAATGTACGAAGTCCCGCGGCCGTCACGCGCATTCGATTGGACTCGGCCGCCGCCGCCACAGGCGGCTGGGGAAGGGCCTTGGAGGTCTTCTTCAGTCCGCGCTCCAGATCGGCGACGCGGCGCTTCAACTCCGCGATTTCGCGGCGATATGCGGTGCTGGCCTTTCTCAATGCCTCGACTTCGGTGCGCACTTCCTTTCGCGCCAAGCGAGAAATCTCTGCCTTGAGTACGGTTCCGATATTCGCCATGTTCGATCGTCATCTGATTTGAAAGAGGGCCCACGCTAACATTTTGTGCGCCTTCGACTCAAAGTGCCCATGGCCGCGGCTTCACGCCAGACCGGGGGTTCGTCCGTGAAGATTCGAGCGTTCGCGAGCGAAGATGCAGACGTTCATCGCTCAGGACCCTCGGGTCCCACCACTCAGGACATCGCCAGGACGATGACGGTGCCCCAGGTGGTGAGGAAGACATGCGCCACCGCGACGGAGCCCGTGTAACCGATCACCGCGATGGGGCTTCCCGATTTTTCCTGCAGGGCGGCGAGTGCGGCGGTAAAGGTCTGCGCGCCGGAGATCGCGCCCAGTAGCAACAGCGGGTCTATCCTGAGCACGCGGCGGCCGAACCACAGGCCCAGCAGGAGCGGGCTGATCGTCACCACGATGCCGCCGAGGAACAGGCCGACGCCGGACTCCTGAAGCGCGACCAGGAAGTGCGGGCCGGCGCCAAGGCCCACCATCGCCACGAACGCGGCCAGGCCGAACGACTGCATCAGTTTCACCGCGCTGTCGGGAACGCGTCCGAACAGCGGCCGCCGTGCGCGCACGTGCCCGACGACCAGTCCGGCAATCAGGGCGCCCACGCTGGTGCCGATGCTCACGCGGATGCCACCCACGGGCACGGCAATCACCGCGCCGAGCACGGCGCCAAGGAAGATCGCGAAGCCGACGACGACGAAATCCGTCGAATCGGTGGCGCGGATGATCTCGCCCAGCTGGGCGGCGGCACGTTGCACCGCGGGTTCGTGGCCAACGAGCAGCAGTACGTCGCCGCGTTCGATCGTGGTGCGCGTGCCGATCGGAATCTGCTGCCCATTGCGCACGATCCGGCGCAGGAACACGGCGCGTACGTCATCGCATTCTCCGATTTCCGCCAGCGTGCGCCCCACCCAGCGGGACTTGCTGACGAAGACCTCGTGCGATGCGATCGGAATGTCGAGCAGCTCCGCGTCGTCCACCTCGTCGGCGCGTTCGCCGACCAGGCTCACGAGCACTTCGCGTCGCCCGCCTACGGCAACGACGTCGCCGGTCTGGATCACGGTTGAAACGTCGATGTCCAGCAGCACGCCCTCGCGGCGAATGCGATGGATGAACAGTCGTGCGTCCCGTTCGCCGCGTTCCGCTGCGGCGACATCGAGCCCCGCGATCCGCGCGCCGTGCGGTACGCGATACGCGCGCGTCTCGAACGGTTGCCATGCCGATGCGACGCCGGAGGCGATGCGCGTGATGCCGTAGCGCGCCTCCAGCACCAACGCGTGGGCCACCAGATCGACGCGCATGAGCGCCGGGCCGACGACGGTGCACATGAGGATCACGCCGAGCGCGCCCGATACGTAGCACAGTGCATCGGCGACACCGACGTGCGCGAGGTAACGCTCCCGCGTGGCTGCATCGATGGGCAGCGACGCGATCGCTTCGCTGGCGGTGCCCATCGCCGGCGATTCGGTGAGGGCGCCGGACAGCATGCCGGCCGCGAGACCCGGATCGAGCCGCAGGTACTTCGCCACGGCCCAGGCGACCAGCAGACCGATGATCGGCATGAACATGCCCAGCACCGCGAATCGCCAACCATCGCCCTTCATCGCCGTCAGGAAGCGCGGTCCGACTTCATAGCCGATGCCGAAAAGGAACAGGAGGAACACGAGCGACTTGGCCGTCGCCGACACCGGAACTTCGAACAACCACCCCAGCAGCATTCCGGCCAACAGCGAGCCGGTCACGCCGCCGAGCGTGAAGCCGCGTACGCGAAGGCCGCCGATCCAGTAGCCGATGCCAAGGGCCAGGTACACCGCCAGCTCCGGGTACCGCTCGAGCATCGAGGAGAACCACGCCATGCGGACTCCGGCAGCCGTCGCGGCTCAGAACTTCGGCGGGTCGTAGAAGACCATCAGGCGCACGTCGTTCAACTCGGTTTCGACCAGCCCTTCCTGGCGCACGTGCGCATAGCGCAGGCGCATCAGCAGGCCCTTGAGGAAGCCGTCGGCGATGGCCCACTGGAAGTTGAAGTCGTACTCGTCCTTGGCGTACTCCGTGGGCGATTGCGGGTCCGATCCGTCCACGTACAACGCGTAGACGCTCGCGCCCTTGATCGACTGGAAGGTGTAGCCGGCGCGGAGCAGCCAGGCGTCCTCGCCGTCGCGATTGAAGTCCTCGACCTGCACGCTGGTGTAGCCCGGGTAGCCGCTCCACGGGTTCTGCATGTTGGTGTCGCCGCCCGCGCGTGTGTAGGCGGTGGTGAACAGCGCGCCACCCCACGACAGTTCCGCCTTGGCGCCCCACTGGTCGGAGGAGAAATCCGTCCCGCGCAGCAAGTCGTCGCCCGCGCTCGACTGGTCGGAGTACTGCAGCGCGAACTGCAGCTTCAGCTTCTCGGCGAGCGGGATTCCGTATCGCGCCTCGGTGTAGAAGATCTGGATGATGTCGTCGCTGTAGTAGCCGATGGCGCCGAGCGAAAAATCGCCGGCCTTGAAATTCGCGCCCAATGCATACACGCCGCGTTCGATGCCGTCGGGAGCGCCGGCGTCGGTGGCCATCGAGACGAACTCGTCCGAGTTGCGCTCCTTGATCTCGTCGAAATAGCCGCCGCCCACGCGCCACTCCGGCCGACCTTCGTCGCCACCGTACAGGCCCTGCAGCGTGATGGCCTGGAACGTATTGGGCGTCATGCGCGCGTCGTTGCGGTTCAGGTACGGCGTGTCGATGCCGCGCCGTCCCAGGCTCAGGCGCGTGTCTTCGTTGATGAGGAACTCGCCGTAGACTTCGCCGAGCACCGTATAACCTTCCTGGCCCGGTTTCAGCAGCAACGTTCCATCCTTGTCCTCGGGTCCGTAGAGTTTCTGCGAGGTGTAGCCCGTCGCGCCGAACGCGAAGCGCTCGCGGAAGTAGCCGGTCTTGAACCCGACCGAACCGCCCAGCGCCCAGGCTTCGCTCTCGCTGTCGTCGTACTTCTCGCGGCCGAGGTAAAACGTGCGCGCCTGCAGGTCCCACTTGGTGTCCTGGAACGCCTTGCGCCGGGTTTCACGCACCCATTGCGCGCGGTCGCGCGGCGCGAACGCCTCATCGATCGGCGTCTGGCCCTGTTCGGTGGAGGAGGGCTCCTGCTCGATGTATACGTCATCGGGTGCGTCGGCGGCGGGTGCCGTCGTCTGCGCGGCAGCCGCAAGCGGCAGCGCTGCGATCATCAACAGCGTTGCCGTGGCACGCGTTCCGCGCCGGGAGTTCGTGGCCTTCGCGTCCATGTCGCCTCCACTGGCCGCTACTGGGAGAGCACCATCGCGAAATAGCCGAACACGGTGTAGAGCACGCCCGATATCGCGTAACCGACCGGGAATCCGACCCACGGCACGGTGCTGTCGATTTCCTTGGCGGCTTCGCGCGCCGGACCGGAATGCGAGCGCGATCCCGCGACGCCGCCCATCAGCACGGCCGGGTTGATCTTGAAGACGTGATAGCCGATCGCCCAGGTGATGAAGGGGGGAATCGTGCTGGCGACGAAGCCGGCCAGGAAGATCTTGACCGCGATCGAACCGGTGAGCTGCTCCAGCAGCGTGGCGCCGGCGTTGATGCCGACGATGGCGATGAACGTCACCAGGCCCAGGTCTTCGAGGATGTTGCGCGCAGCGTTCGGCGTGCTGCCGAAGTAGCGCAGGCGCGACACGATCGACGAGACGAGAATGCCCGACAGCAGCAGCCCGCCGGCATTGCCCAGTCCGACCGAGAAGTCGCCCACCGGCACGTTGATCTTGCCGATCAGCAGGCCCAGCACCATGCCCAGCGAAAGCGTGAGCAGGTCGGTGGACGTGCTCGGGCGAGCCACCTTGCCCAGCAATCCCGCGGCCTTGTCCACAGCGCTCTTGAGGCCGGTCACGAACACCACGTCGAGGCGCTTGAGCTCCGTATCGGCGCCAACCGGCTGCGGTTCGCCGGCGCGTTCCAGGCGTGTCACCTGGAGCTGGCCCGCGAAGTCTTCTGCCGCAAGCGTCTTGAGCGGCTTGCCGACGAACGCCTTGTCGACGACCAGGATCTCGGCCTGGTCCAGCGGCACGTTGAGTGCCTTGGGATCGTCGACTTCGGCGCCGATCAAACCAAGGTTGGCGGTGAGGTCCGCAAGCATGCCGCCGAGCGCCAGCACATCGCCCTGCTGCAGGACGAGTTCCGGCGCGGCACCCAGGGTTTCTTCGCCGCGCCTTACGTTGACGATGCGGTACTGCGGGTACGTCTTGCGCAGCTGCGCGATGGACTGACCCGCCGTCTGCGCGTTATCGAGCCGATAGGCGCGCAGGCCGCCGCCGCGATAACCGGTAAGCGCCGCGTCGTCGACATTGCGCACGCCGTGTGCCTGCTCGTATTCGCGCGCTGCCTTCCTCGCATCCACGCCCCACCAGCGCGGCAGGTACTTGCAGATCAGGATGATGCCGACCGTGCCCCAGATGTAGGTCACGCCGTAGCCGAGCGCGATCATGCCCGACACCTGGTCCGCGGTGGATCCGGCCGGAAGCTTGTACGCGCCCTGTTCCACGGCCATCTCGGCGGTACCGATGGCGGCCGACATCGTCTGCGAACCGGCGAGCACGCCGCCCGCCGCACCGGCGGGAAGCGCCAACCACTTCGACATGAGCACAACCAGTGCCAGGCCGAGGAAGGAGCAGATCACCGCCAGGATGGTGAAGGTGATGCCGTCCTTCTTGAGGCTGTTGAAGAACGCCGGCCCGACGCGCAGACCCACGCCGTACATGAAGAGGTAGTAGAAGAGCGACTTGGCGAAGTTGTCGAGTTGCAGCTTGACGCCGTAGGTCGATGCCCATGTCGCGAGCGCCGCACCGACGACCACGGCGGCCGCGACCATGCCAAGTCCGTAGCCCTTGACGGAGAACTTGCCTACGAAGACCGCCATTCCCACGGTGAAGAACAGCAGGATGTACGGGTTGTCGGCCAGGAACTGGAAGAACGCTTGCATGACGGCTGCCTCCGACTTCCTGTGAAGGTCACTGCACCGAACTGGCGCGACGACCGGCGAGCGTGGATGGTTTGATCAACTTGATGCCTTGCGCGGCGTGGTAGCCGTGGATCTCCTTCACGTCGAGCTTGCGCATGAAGGCGATGGTGTCGGCGGTAATGACCTGGCCCGGCACCATGATCGGGAAGCCCGGCGGATACGGAATCACGAAGTTCGCCGAGACCATCTCCGGCCCGTCGCGCAGCCGCTGATCGATCTCGTCGCTGCCCAGCCTGACGAACTCGCAGTTGGCTTCCTCGTAGGCCATGAAGAATGCCGGCCGCATGTGTCCTTCGTTGCTCGCCCCGGTAGGGTCGTCGCGGAAGGCGTCGTGGAAACGACTGAAGTTGGGCAGGTCCGGCACGTCAGTCATCAATGCCTTCACACGATCGGCGAACACCTGCTGCCCGGCGCTGCCTTCCTGCGACAAGCGCGATTCGATCTCACGCGAGAGGTCGGCCAACGCCTTGATCAGCAGCGCCGCATCGCTGTGCGTGTTGTTGATGTTCGTCTGCACCAGCACGCTGTTGCGCGAGGTCTTGTTGATCTGGATGTCGAATCGCTCGGCAAGCAGCCCCTTGAACTGCGTGCCATCGAAGCCGGCGGCGCCGCAGATCAGCGTCAGGCGCGTGGGATCCAGGGCGAACTCGTCGCTGTCCCAGGCCTCGGCCGCTTCCGCCCAGCTCGAGTTCGGCGGACCGTAGTCCTTGATGCCGGACTCGCGGTACTCCGCGGGGACCATGTCCTCGGGCGTGGCGACGCGGAAGTACTTCGAGATCAGCGGGTGGGTGTTGATGGCGCGACGGATCTTCAGCGCCAGGTCGGTCATGCGCGTGGTGAGCGCATAGCCTTCCAGCTCCATCTGCCTGCGCGCCAGGTCGAGCGAGGCGATCAGCTGCAGGTTGGGGGACGTCGAGGTATGGGCGAAGAACGCCTCCTCGAACGGGCCTTCGACCTGATGGAAGTCCTCGTCCCATACCAGCATCATCGAGCCCTGACGGAACGCGGACATCGACTTGTGCGTCGAGTTTGTCTGGTACACGCGGATGCGCACCTTGTCGGGATCGGGCAACCAGCGTTCGTCCAGCAGGGCAGGATCGCGCGGATCGGGCTCGCCGCGACCGGTCTTCCATGCCTCGTACTCTTCGCGATAGGCCTTGCTTCTGTAGCGGGCCGTGAGCGCCGCCGCGGCGCCCATCGCCGTGCGGCGACGATGCAACGGATTGAAGCGCGCGAATCCAAACCACGCTTCGTCCCATAGGAAGATCAGGTCGGGCTTGATCGCCAGGCATTCCTCCATCACCCGGCGCGGGTTGTACATGTGCCCGTCGAACGTGCAGTTGGTCATGTCGATGACCTTGACGCGGTCGAGCTTGCCGCCGGCGGCGCAGTCGAGCAGCGCCTGCTTGATCGTGCGCAACGGCACCGCGCCGTACATCGAGTACTGCGTGAGCGGGAACGCTTCGACGTAATAGGGCTGCGCGCCGCTCAGCACGAAGCCGTAGTGGTGCGACTTGTGGCAGTTGCGATCGACGATGACGATGTCGCCCGGCTTGCACACCGCCTGCACCACGATCTTGTTGGAGGTGGACGTGCCATTGGTGCCCAGGTACGCGCGCTTGGCGCCGAACGCACGCGCGACCGCTTCCTGCGTGCGCTTGATGTTCCCGGTGGGCTCCAGCAGGCTGTCGAGTCCGCCGGTGGTCGCCGAGGACTCGGCGAACAGGATGTTGGTGCCGTAGAAGTGGCCCATGTCGCGGATCCAGTTGGATCCGAAGATGGACTTGCCGCGCGCGATGGGCAGCGCGTGGAAGGTGCCGATGGGCCGCATCGCGTACTTCTTGAGGTTGTCGAAGTACGGCGTTTCGTAACGGTCGTTGATGCCGTCCAGAATCGACAGGTGGATCTCCATCGGCTCTTCGAGATGGTGGAACAGGCGTCGCAGGGGCGCGGCGTCGTCGCTGCCCGCAAGCGATTCGGGTGCACGGTCCGACAGCAGGTACAGGTCGAGCTCGGGGCGATAGGACGCGATAGTGCGGGCGAGCGTCAACGACAGCGATCCGGGTTCGAGCTCATCCTTATCAAGACGGATGTGGCGCGCGAGGAACTCCTTCAGGTCTGGCACGTCGTATCGGGAAGCAAAGCCGAATCCGTCGAGCAGCAACACCGACTGAATATCGGAGTTGACCATGACCGCCAGTGCGGCGTCTTCGAAACTGCCGACGTGGACCACGGAGTAGTGGAAGGCATCGTCGGGACGGCGCATGCGGCGCATTTCGTCCTTCGAGCGTGTCCACTGTGCGGAATCGGTGTGCGTGACGATCAGCACTTCGAAATACGGCTTGTCGTGCAGACCCGCAATGTCCGGCGGCAGCGCATCCAGTGTCGTCCGGTCGAAGTCGTCGTCGAGGCTCCATGCCTGTTCGTCACGGCGGTAATCGCCGGACAGCAGCGCCGCCGATGCCTTGCGGACCAGGCGGGCGAATGTCGCCGCCTCGCCCCGATCCAGGGCTTCGCGCATGGCGCCGACCAGGCGTTCGCCCGGGTACGCCCAACAGTGTTCGATGCCCAACACCTTCTCGAACAACTCCTCGCAGCGCCCATGAAGGTCGCTCGCGGACTTGCCTTTCTCCGCGGCGGCCCAGCCACGCGCGGTCGCGTTGAGCTGGCGCCATTGATCCGCGCGAAGCGAAGCGGCTACCAGAACGTTGGAGAGCCTCGACGGCTCGGAAGAATGGAGATCCTGGTTCATTCGGGGCGCTCCAGGTCCTTGCGTGGGGGATATGCGCCTGCGTGCGACCGTATTCCTACTTATTTACTGACTGGCAGTGCACCGTGGGAGTGTGGAAGGCTCGAGGCGCGCTTTCTATTGGCCCTAGGACCCATACAGTCGCGCCGTTCGTCGCCTGATCGCGCGCCGTGCTTCCCCACGGCACGGATCTTGGCGAAGTGAGCGGGTTCCGCGATGGCGCTGGGTTTCACTGGCGAAACGTTTACAGGGAGCGCCGACAGGCAGCCCTGATGGAAAGCAGTCCCTTCCGTCGCCCTCGCCGTGACTCGGCACTCCGGCGACAGCAAAAGTGGTGTTCGACACACCGAGCAGGACGGCTTCGCGAACGAACGGGCGTTGCTCAACGACGTCGATCGCGACGGATGGTAGAGCCGGAGCATTGCGTGCTCGGCGACCGATCCACGTCGGTTCGACACCACCGACACCAGCCGCGGCGGCCAACGTCGGGCTCGATGAATCGACAGTCGGACCACCCACGCTGTCGCCGCGCTGGATCTAATGGCGATGGCGAGCTGGACCGCGCTGAGGCCGCTGAGCGCAGGTGGGGCTGCCCACGCGAGCGCAACAGCGGTCGGGCCTCTGAGGGACGGCGATCGCTGCTGCCGGTATATGGGCGCCATGGCGATGGCCAGGGAGGTCGGCAGGCGCTGGTAAAATGCCGCCCATGCGTGCAATCGACCCAAGCCAGCTCCGCCTCTCCGTCGCCCCGATGATGGATTGGACCGACACCCACTGCCGGGTGTTTCACCGTCTGCTCGCGCCGCATGCGCGGTTGTATACCGAGATGGTGCATGCCAACGCCGTCGTCCTCGGCGATCGGGCGCGGTTGCTGGCGATGGATCCGGTGGAGCATCCGGTGGCGTTGCAGTTGGGCGGTAGCGAGCCGGAATTGCTCGGGCAGGCGGCGCGGATCGGTGCTGAGTACGGTTTCGACGAGATCAACCTCAATTGCGGATGCCCATCCGACCGCGTCCAGGCCGGCCGCTTCGGCGCATGCCTGATGCGTGAACCGCAGCTCGTCGCCGAGGGCGTCGCGGCGATGATCGAACACTGCAATGTTCCCGTCACGGTGAAGTGCCGCCTCGGTGTCGACGACGATCACGACTGGGATCGCTTCATCGCCTTCATCGACACGGTCGCGGCGGCCGGCTGCGGCATGTTCGTGATCCACGCGCGCAATGCGTGGCTGCAGGGACTGTCGCCGAAGGAGAATCGCGAAGTTCCACCGCTGCGCTACGACTGGGCGTATCGCCTCAAGGGCGAACGGCCGGCGTTGCAGATCGTGGTCAACGGCGGCATCGCGACGCAGGACGAAGCGAGCGCGCACCTGGCGCACGCCGACGGTGCGATGCTCGGCCGCGCCGCATACCACGATCCCTACCTGCTGCATCGGCTCGACGTCGCCTGGTTCGGTGGCGAGTTGCGCAGCCGCGGCGAACTGCTGCGCGCGTTGCGTCCGTATGTCGAGGACCAGCTCGACCGCGGCGTCTATCTCAAGCACATCACGCGGCACTTGCTCGGCCTGTTCGCCGGCGAACGCGGCGGACGTGCGTTCCGCCAGGTGTTGAGCGAAGGCGCGCACAAGCCCGGTGCGGACTGGGCGCTCGTAGAGCAGGCGCTTGCGGTCACCGAGTCCTTCGCGGGCGAACGGGTGGACGCGGCATGATCACGCGCGATGCAGCGGCGTTCTTCGCTCATGCCCGGGACATTGCGCACGACTTCGGCCCGGCCACGGCGCGTGCGGCCTTCCTGGTGGCGCCCGACGGCTTCCGCCTTGCCGAACCGTCCGCGCAGGACAACCGCTACATGGCGCAGGCCGCGGGGTTCGACGGCGACTGCGCCATGACACAGCACCACGCGTTGCAACTGGCGCTTTCCGAGGTGCTGCCGACCGTCTGTTTCCCTGGCGATCCGGCCGCGCCGGACGCCGTCTTTCCCAACAATGTGTTTGCGACGGCGGGCGGCCGCTACGTGGTGGGGCGGATGCGCCACGCGATCCGCCAGCGCGAAGCCGAGCGCGCCGACATCCGCGGCTTCTTCGGCGGTGTGCTCGACTACGCCGAAATCGACCTGTCCGCCCAGCCGCACCCCTGCGAGCTGACCGGCTCGCTGGTCATCGATCGCGCACGTGGACTGGGCCTGTGCGGCCTGTCCGAACGCTGCGACGAGGACGGCGCACGGCTCATGCACGAGGCGCTGGGACTGCGCGCGACGCTGCTGTTCGATCTGGCGCCGGGCGAGTACCACGCCAATGTCGTGCTTGCGGTTCTGGCCGGACGCGCGGTGATCGTCAGCGAACGCGGCTTCGCCGATCCCGGCATCGCCCGGGCGATCGGCGATTTCTATGCCCCCCACACCGCATGGCTCGACGAGACCGAACATGCGGCGTTCGTCGGTAACGCCATCGCGCTTTCGGACGACACGGCGTGGATGAGCCGCAGCGCCGCCGATGCGCTGGAACCGCGCAACCGGGAGATCCTGGCCGGCGCGGGCTTCCAGGTTCGGTCGGTGGGGCTGGATGCCATCGAGGCCGGCGGTGGGTCGCTTCGCTGCTGCATCGGCGAGATTTACTAGGATTCCCGGGCCGTTGGCGCCTCGCCGACGCGGCAGGGTCTGAATGCCGGCCATTGCCAATCGGAAAAGTTCAGACCGGATTCACCGCATCGTTTCGAGAATGCACATCTGTCGCACGGTCGTGCGATATTGCCCGCCTCCTGCAGTTGCCGCGATGAAGATGCCGCCAGCCCGCCTTGTTTCCTCGCTTCTGCTTGCCGCGCTGGTCGCGTCGGCCGGCACGGCGTCGGCGCAGGACCGTCGCGAGCCGGATCGTCGGGGGCACGAGAAAGGCAACGACCGGCAGGGGCTCTCGGACTCGGTGCGACGGGTGGAGCGCCGCACCGGCGGCCAGGTCCTGAGTGCCGAGCGGGTTCCGTACGACGGCCGTGACGTCAACCGCGTGAAGGTGGTCGATTCCAGCGGTCGTGTTCGCATCTACATGGACGACCCGCAAACGCGCGATCGCCCGAAGCAGGAAGACCGTACACGCCGCGACGACGACTGAACCGCCACGCTCCCTGGTGGCTGCCGGGGTAGTGGCCTAGACAGAACGATAGACATTGGAGTCCACATGCGAATTCTGCTGGTCGAAGACGAAGCTCCGCTGCGCGAAACCCTCGCCGCCCGCCTGAAGCGGGAAGGCTTTGCCGTGGACGCCGCCCAGGACGGCGAAGAAGGCCTGTACATGGGCCGGGAAGTCCCGTTCGACCTGGGCATCATCGACCTGGGCCTGCCGAAGATGTCGGGCATGGAATTGATCAAGGCCCTGCGCGACGAAGGCAAGAAGTTCCCCGTGCTGATCCTGACCGCCCGTTCGAGCTGGCAGGACAAGGTCGAGGGCCTGAAGCAGGGCGCCGACGATTACCTCGTCAAGCCCTTCCACATCGAAGAACTCCTGGCCCGGCTCAATGCGCTGGTGCGCCGTGCCGCGGGCTGGAGCAAGCCCACGCTCGAATGCGGTCCCGTCGTGCTCGACCTGGCCGCGCAGACGGTGAGCGTCAACGGCAGCAACGTCGACCTGACCAGCTACGAGTACAAGGTGCTCGAGTATCTGATGATGCACGCCGGCGAGCTGGTCTCGAAGGCCGATCTCACCGAGCACATCTACCAGCAGGACTTCGACCGCGACTCCAATGTTCTGGAAGTTTTCATCGGCCGCCTGCGCAAGAAGCTCGATCCGGACGGTTCGCTCAAGCCGATCGAGACCGTGCGCGGCCGCGGCTACCGCTTCGCCATCGCGCGCAGCGGAGAATAAGCACCAGCGCACGGATTCGATGAGCCAGGTGCGCCGGGCGGCGGCGAGTCATCGTCAACGCGCGGCGCGCTGGGTACCCTTGGCGGCGATGCTGCCGCCTGTCATCTCCCTTTCCGCCGGACCCCGCCCATGAGCTGGGGGCAGCCGCGTTCGCTGCAGGCCCGGCAGTTGCTGGCGGCCAGCCTGGGCTTGATCGCGTTCCTCGCGCTGGCGGGTTACGCGCTCGACCGGGCGTTCCTGGAAACGGCCGAGAGCAACATGCGTCAGCGCCTTCGCAGCTTGGCGCTGGCCTACGTCGCGGGTGGCGAGTTCGCCCGCAACGGCGAGTTCATCCCGCCCTACGAGACGGTCGATCCGCGCCTGGAACGCCCCGGCAGCGGTCTGTATGCCGAGGTGGTGCTGCCCAACGGGCACTGGGACTCGGCCTCCGCGCAGGGGCCGATCCTGCCCGCCGGCAAGATGCTCGAGCCCAATGAGGAAATCTTCGAGCGCGCGTTGCCCATCACCGAAATCAGCGGCGGGGCAGGCGAGGCCTACCGGTACGGACGCGGATTGATCTGGAGCGCCGGCAGCGACGATGCGCGTGCCGAATTCCCGTACACGATCTACGTGCTGGAAGACACCACGGCGCTCAGCCGTCAGGTGAGCGTGTTCCGCCAGGCACTTTGGCGGTATCTCGGCGGCGCGGGGCTGATTCTGATGCTCTTGCAGGCGGTAATCCTGCGCTGGAGCCTGCGCCCCCTCCGTCGCGTAATCGACGAACTCAAGCGCGTGCAGCGCGGCCTGGCTTCACGCATGAGCGGTCGCCATCCGCGCGAGCTGGAGCCGCTGACCGAAAGCATCAATGCCTTCATCGAGAGCGAGCGCGAGAACCTGGACCGTCAGCGCAACACGCTGGCCGACCTCGCGCACAGCCTGAAGACACCGCTCGCCGTGCTGCGCGCGCGCGTGGAGGAAGACGTGCCGGTGCAGGAGCTTCGCGAGGAGATCGACACGCAGGTGCGCCGCATGACCGATCTGGTGTCCTACCAGCTCGCGCGCGCCGCGCGTTCAGGCCACGTGCTGTTCGCCGCGCCGCTGGAAATCGAGCCGTATGCCGACCAGATCGTGCGCAGTCTCGAGAAGATCTACGCCGCCAAGGGCGTGATCTGCGAATTCGATATCGACGCCGGTGTGAAGTTCTACGGCGAGCCCGGCGATCTGCAGGAAGTGCTGGGCAACCTGCTGGAGAACGCATTCAAGTGGGCGCGTTCGCGCGTGCTGCTGACGGTGAAGGGAGGCGAGATCGCGCCGAACCGCCGTCCGGGCCTGCTGCTGGCGGTCGACGACGACGGCCCGGGCGTGCCGGAAGACAAGATCGACCTGATCCTGCAGCGCGGCGTGCGCGGCGACGAGCGAGTGCAGGGTCACGGCATCGGGCTGGCCACGGTGCAGGACGTGGTGCGCAGCTACCGCGGCACGCTGGATGTCAGCCGGTCGCAGGAACTGGGCGGCGCGCATTTCGAGGTCGTACTGCCGCCGGGCCTGTAACCGCGACTGTGTGGCTCAGGCGAAAGGCGAGGGGCCGTAGAAGCGTTCCAGGTGCGCAGCAACCGCTGGCATTTCGGCGCGCAGCAGCTGCGGATCGCTGAAGTGGTATTCGCTGACGACGGCGAAGAACTCCTCGGGCGCTTCGGCGGCATAGCCGTCGATCGCCGTTTCGCGGCCGCGGTCGACCTGCTTGGCCAACGCGTCGTACGCGGTCTGGAAATCGCGCGCCCATTCCTTCTGCCATGGACGCGGCAGCGGCGGCGTGCCGTCGAGCACGCCGTCGAGCACGTCGATCTTGTGCGCCATCTCATGCGTGGCGACGCAGAAGCCGGCGCGCGGATCCTCGCAATCGGCCAGGACGTCGGCCCACGAGAGGATCACCGGGCCCATTTCCCAGGCTTCACCGATCAGCTCGTCCTGCCATTCGTGCAGAACGCCCGCGGCATCGACATGCGTGCGGTTAACACGGAAGGCGTCGGGATAGACGATGAGCTGCGACCAGCCGCGCAGGCCTTCCGCGCCGAATTCCAGCAGCGGCAGGCAGCACAGTGCAGCGAGGCTGCAACGCTGCTCTGCGTCAAGTGTCAGCTCGCCAACCGGCGTGATCGTCTTTTCGTGGAGGAATCGCGCGGCGAGTTCGCGCAGGCGCGCGCCGCGTGCGGTGTCGAGTGGGCGCAGCCACGGCAATCGTCCGTGCGTGGCGCGCCAGATGTCATCGGAAATGGGTGCGGGCGAGAACCGCAGACGCCGAAACAGGCCTAGCAAATCACGGTCCTGACGAAACTACCGCGACGCCAGATATCAGCGGAACATGCCCGGCAGGAAGCTGTGCCAACGCGGCGACTGCATGCGGCCGCCGTTGCTGGCGTCGCTATGGACGCTGGGACGGACGGACTTCGTCTCGCGCGCCGGGGCGGGCGCACGCGGGTTCGCACGGACGTTCTCGCGGGCGATAGAGGATGCTTCCGGGCAGCTACCGCTGTTGGCGGAGCTGAGCTTGATCTCGCGCGCAGCCACCGTCGAGCTGGCGACCACGATGAGCAGGCACAGGCAGATCCGGAACATGGCGGAATCCTCGGACGGACCCGGGGTAGACCCCGGGCAAGACTGGACTATAGCGCGAAAACAGGACGTAGGCCGGGCAGGCGGGTGGTGCATCGCAGCAACTCTCCATGTGCGGGCGGTGTCGCCGGCAGTGCCGACGGCGGCGTCTCTCCGGACGGCGCCTTTCAGACGCAATCATCTCCTATTGATGCGGCGTTGGAGCAAAGCGTTGCAACGCTTCGGCGTGCCCCGCCATCGTCCCGCCGAATCGGCCCGGCCGGTATCCCGAAGCCTGCTTTTCGTGCGTTTCCGCTCGGGCGCGGCCGTTCGTCGGCCAACGCCATTCCCGCATAATCCGCGCGATGACCCCGTCCGACGCCCGCTTCGCCCTCGCCCCGTCCGCTGGCCCCCCCACGTCGAGGCGGGACGGATGATGGACGAGCGTCATCTGTTGCAGCGGCTGATCGGCGGGCCGGTCTCGGGCGACACACTGGCCCGCGAGGGCGGCCAGACGCGCGCGGCCATCTGGAAGCGCATCGAGGCCCTGCGCGAGGCGGGCGTGCCGATCGAGGCCCGGGCCGGGAAGGGCTACGCCCTGGCCGAACAGATGACCCTGCTCGATGCCAATGCCATCCGGTCGGCCTTGCCGGCCGACGCCGATGCCTCGCTTGCGGCGCTGGAGACGGCCTGGACCATCGATTCGACCAATACCGAGCTGCTGCGCCGCCCGGCGCCGGAGCGGGGCGCCCTCGTCCTGTTGGCGGAGCGCCAGACCGGCGGTCGCGGCCGGCGTGGGCGCGAATGGGCCTCGCCGCTGGCCGCGCACTTGTATCTGTCGGTGTCCCGACAGTTCGGCGGCGGGCTGGCCCGGCTGGGCGGGCTCAGCCTGGTCGCCGGCGTCGCCGCGGCGGAGGCGCTGCGTGCCTGCGGCTTCCCGGCGGTCCAGCTGAAGTGGCCCAACGATCTGGTCGTGCCCGCAGCGGACGGCTCAATGCGCAAACTTGGCGGCATCCTCGTCGAAGGCGGTGGCGAACACGCAGGACCGGTGCGCGCCGTCGTGGGCTTGGGTGTCAATGTGCGCATGCCAGCCGCCGTCGCCGCCGGCATCGACCAACCGTGGTGCGATCTGGCCGGTCTGGCAGACCCGACCTCCCATACCGACCGAAACCGCCTCGCCGCGAATGTGCTCGCGCGCCTGCTGCCCGCCCTGGATACGTTCGACGGCGCCGGCCTGGAGCCGTTTCGCTCGCGCTACGCCGCGCTCGATGCATTGGCCGATCGACCGGTGACGGTGCACACACCCACCGCCGTGCTGCACGGAGTCGCGCTGGGCCTTGCGGACGACGGCGCACTGCGCGTACGCCTGGACGGCGGCGAGGAACGCAGCTTCCACTCCGGCGAAGTGAGCATACGCAGCGGAGCGAAAGCATGAGCGCGTGGTTGTTCGACCTGGGCAACACGCGCCTGAAATGCGCCCCGCTGCATGCGGACGGGCGCATCGGCGATGCGATCGCACTGCCGCATCGCGAAGAGGATGTCGCCGCGGCAATGGCACAGCGTCTGCCCGCGCGCATCGACGTGGCGTACCTGGCCAGCGTCGCGCAGCCCGGGCTGCGTGTGGCGGTGCTCGATGCACTGGCCTCGCGTTGCGGTCGCATCTCCATCGCGCGCACCCAGTCGTCGTTCGACGGCGTGCGCATCGCCTATGCCGATCCCCGCAAACTCGGCGTGGACCGCTTCCTGGCCTTGCTCGCCGTGCCCGGGCGCGTGCGCGGTCCGGCGCTGGTATGCGGTGTCGGCACGGCCCTGACGATCGACCTGATCGACGCGGCCGGCCGGCACATCGGCGGCCGCATCGCGCCGTCGCCGACGCTGATGCGCGAGGTGCTGCACGCGCGCGCGCCGCAGCTGCCGGAAATCGGCGGCGTGTACGACGATTTCGCCCGCGATACCGAGGACGCACTGGCGTCGGGCTGCGAAGGCGCTGGCGTTGCGCTGATCCAGCAGAGCCTGGCCACCGCCACGCAGCGCCTGGGCCAGACCCCGGCCCTGCTGCTGCACGGCGGCGGATCGGATGCACTGGCGCGCCGACTGCCGAACGCGACCGAGGTCGCAACGCTGGTGTTGGAAGGTCTGGCCCGCTGGGCCTGCGTCGAGACCGCCGCTTAGAATCGCCCCATGCTCGCTCGCGCCCTGGTCGTCCTGCTGCTGGTACTCAATCTCGGTGTGGCCGCCTGGTGGACGCTGCGCGCGCCGCCGGCGCCCGCGCCCGCGTTCGTTCCTCCGACAGACGTGGCGGTGCTGCGACTGGTGAGCGAGACAAAGCCAGCGCCGCCGGCGAAGCCTGCGTCGCCCGTCGTCGCGGACGCGCCCGCGCCCGCGCAGATCGCCAGTACGACGGCGCACGCGTCCGCGCCTGTACCGCCGACTCCCATCACGGCGCACGCGACGCCGACGATCACCGCGCCGCCCGCGCGCTGCTACAGCGTGGGACCGTTCGCCAACAGCGCAGCCGCAAGCAACGCGCGTGAAGTGCTCATGGCCGTCGCCTCGCGCGTGGTGCCACGCGAACAGCGCACCGGTTCGGCGCGCGGTTGGCGCGTATACCTTCCGCCAATGGCCTCGCTGGCCGAAGCGCAGGCTGCCGCGCAGCGCATCGCCGCCGCGGGCTTTGGCGACTACTTCATCGTCCGTCAGGGCGATGAGGCCAATTCGATCGCGCTCGGCCGCTACCGCAACGAGGACTCCGCCCGGCGCCGCGCCGACAGCCTGGCCGTGGCCGGCTTCGCCGTACGCGCCGAACCGCTCGGCGATGGCGGCCCGTCCACCGTCTGGCTCGACCTCGTCGCCAAGCCCGAGTTCGATCCCGCGCGCGCCGAGGCCGCGGTGCAGGTTCCGGCGCGCGAACTCGACTGCGCGCGCATTCGCTGAGATAGCCGTGGGCGTGCCGTCATAGGCGACCCCGTCCGCGCAGGCTAGAATGCTGGCTTCGCCGGCATAGCTCAGTTGGTAGAGCAACCGCCTTGTAAGCGGTAGGTCGTCAGTTCGACTCTGACTGCCGGCACCAGTCGAGGACGTCGTTCGCATGAGTCGCAGCTATCCTCCGGTTTCGTTGATCGGCGCGCCCACCGATGTCGGCGCCGGCCATCGCGGTGCGAGGCTCGGGCCGGAAGCGTTGCGCATCGCCGGGTTGGGCGAAGCGCTCGCCAAGCGTGGCGTCGATGTCGTCGATCGGGGCAATCTCGACGGTCCGCGAAATCCCTGGCAGAAGCCGAACGGCGGCTATCGCCATCTGCCCGAAGTCGTCGCCTGGAATCGCGCGGTGATGGACGCGGTTTCGGCCGAACTCGACGAAGGGCGCCTGCCGATCCTGCTCGGCGGCGATCATTGTCTGGGCCTGGGGTCGATCACCGCCGTCGCGCGCCATTGCCGCAAGACCGGCAAGCAACTGCGCGTGCTCTGGCTCGATGCGCATGCCGACTTCAACACCAGCCAGGTGACGCCCTCGGGCAATGTGCATGGCATGCCGGTGGCGTGCCTGTGCGGACTGGGGCCCGACGCGCTGACGCATCTGGGCGGCGAAGCACCGGCGGTGCGTCCCGAGCAGATCCGCCAGATCGGCATCCGTTCGGTCGACGAAGGTGAGAAGCGCCTCGTCCAGGAGTACGGCCTGGACGTGTACGACATGCGCTACATCGACGAAATCGGCATGAAGCGCGTCATGGAGGAAGCGCTGGAGGGGATGGACGAAGACACCCACCTGCACGTCAGCTTCGATGTGGACTTTCTCGATCCAAGCATCGCGCCGGGCGTGGGCACCACGGTGCCGGGCGGCCCGAACTACCGCGAAGCCCAGCTGGTGATGGAGATGATCGCCGACAGCGGACGCATGGCGTCGCTGGATATCGTCGAACTCAATCCCATCATGGATAAGCGCAACCGCACGGCGAAGCTGGCCGTGGATTTGGTGGAAAGCCTTTTCGGCAAGTCCACGCTGATGCGTGACTGACCCCGCGCCGTCGGGTCACCGAGGCCTGAATTGTCCCTGAGGCGTCGCGGCCGCGCGGCGCCGCCAGGATGCGGCGCGGCCTGGCTCGTGCCATGCTTTAGCCGTCAACTACACGTCTCCCGGGAGAGACCATGAAGCGTTTCATCAGCCTGCTGCTGCTCGCCACTGTTTCGCTCGTCCTGCTCAACGGCTGCAACACCATGGAGGGGCTGGGCAAGGATGTCGAGAAGCTCGGCCAGAAGATCGACGACAAGGCCAGCCGCTGAGGCCATCGCACGCTTCGCTCCCGAAAGGCCGGCATCTGCCGGCCTTTTTATTGCCCGGCCGAAGGCCATGCGTCTGCTGGCGAATGCGGCGTCCACCCCGCGTTCACGGCCTCTCGCGTCGAATGCACTCGCACGCTGCGGCGTGAGCCTTCGTTTACCAACAGTCGAGGTGATACCCATGAAGCGTTCGTTGGCCCTGCTGCTCCTCGCCCTGTTCTCCATCGGCACACTGAGCGCCTGCAATACGGTCGCCGGTGCCGGCAAGGACGTACAGAAGGCGGGCGAAAAGGTCGAAGATGCGGCGAAGGAAAACTGAAGTCGCTTGCGCGTTGCAAGAGGGCCGGCAAATGCCGGCCTTTTTGTTGTCTCGAATCTGCTGCCGCGTTGCGAGGCTTGCCACGCGCTGAATCAGTGCGCGCAATTCCACTTCATGTTCACGGCAGCTCGCGTCTCATGCAGCCACCGCACGCAGCGTCGTGCCAGATTGATGAGGAGTTTTGAATGAAGCGTTTGATGGCCGTGCTGCTGCTGGCCCTGTTCTCTATGGGCACCTTGAGCGCCTGCAACACGATGGCCGGCGCCGGCAAGGACGTGCAGAAGGCGGGAGAGAAGGTCGAAGACAAGGCCGAGGATTGCAAGGACGGCAAGTGCTGATGCATTGACGCGCGCTGCCAGTCCATAGGCGTTGAAGGAGGCCGGAGCGATCCGGTCTCCTTTTTTGCGTGGTCCAACTTTTTCGCGAGCCCCGGTTTGCGCGCGTTCACTGACATCAAGCACGGACTAACGCAATCGCGACCTCGTTCAAATGCCTTCATTGCGAAGCTGGCGTTGCGGAGAGCACGCCGCACTCCCACGACAAGAGGAATGCAACGGATGAATAAAGACATCATTGCCGGCAAGTGGACGCAGCTGAAGGGCAAGGCGCAGGCGCGGTGGGGCGATCTGACCGACGACGATTTCGATGTCGCCGAAGGCAACGCCGAATACCTCGCCGGCAAGCTCCAGGAACGCTACGGCTGGGAACGCGATCGTGCCCAGGAGGAAGTACGCGACTTCGAGAAGTCCTTGAACTGATTCCAGACGATGCGCGCGCGCCGGCCCTAGGGGCGGCATGGGTCGCCACCGGCGCGCGCGGCGTGGTTTCGGCAACATCTGCGATGAACCAGGGCGGCTCGTCCAAGCGAGCCGCCCTTTCTAATGGGCTTTTGCGGCAACGGCCTGCCGATGACCGCCCAGGCCAGCCCGGCCTGCGCACTCTGTCCGGCGGGTACACTGTGGGGCCATCCCCGCAGTCATCGCTCGATGAGCCCCACCCGCGTCCTTACCGGCATCACTACCTCGGGCACCCCGCACCTGGGCAACTACGTCGGCGCGATCCGCCCCGCCGTGGCGGCCAGCCGCGATCCCAATGTCGAGAGCTTCTACTTCCTCGCCGACTACCATGCCCTGATCAAGGTGCAGGACCCGGCGCGCGTGCAGCGCTCGACGCTGGAGATCGCTGCGACATGGCTCGCCTGCGGGCTCGAACCGGACAAGGTGTGGTTCTATCGCCAGAGCGACGTGCCTGAAGTGCAGGAACTCACCTGGTTCCTGACCTGTGTCGCCGGCAAGGGCCTGCTCAATCGCGCTCACGCCTACAAGGCGGCCGTCGACAAGAACCGCGAGTCGGGAGAGGACGACGACGCCGGCGTCAGCGCGGGTCTTTTCATGTATCCGGTGCTGATGGCGGCGGACATCCTGTTGTTCAACGGCAACAAGGTGCCGGTCGGTCGCGACCAGATCCAGCATATCGAGATGGCGCGCGATATCGGCCAGCGGTTCAACCACCTGTACGGCGAACCGGTGGGCAAGCAGTATTTCGCGCTGCCCGAAGCGGTGATCGACGAGAACGTGGCGACGCTGCCCGGTCTCGACGGCCGCAAGATGAGCAAGAGCTACGACAACACCATCGCGCTGTTCGTCCCGCGCGAGACGTTGAAGAAGCTCATCTATTCCATCGTCACCGACTCGCGCGCACCGGGCGAGGCGAAGGACACGACCGACTCGAACGTGTTCCAGCTCTACCAGGCCTTCGCGTCCGTGGAGGAGACCGCGGCGATGCGCAAGGCGTTCGCCGACGGCATCGCCTGGGGCGAAGCGAAGCAGGCACTGTTCGAACGCATCGACCGGGAGATCGCGCCGCTGCGGGAGCGCTACGACGCGCTGATCGCGCAGCCGGCCTACATCGAACAAGTGCTGCGCGACGGCGCACAGCGCCTGCGCGAGCGCTACGCGCGCCCGACACTGGACGCGTTGCGCGCCGCGGTGGGGCTGCGCGACCTGTCGCAGGCGCAGACCGCCGGCGCCAGCAAGGTCGCGAAGACGGCGCCGCCGACGTTCAAGCAGTACCGCGAGGCCGACGGGCGCTTCTATTTCAAACTGGTGGACGGTGATCGCGTGCTGTTGCAAAGCGTTGGCCACGAATCGGCCCGCACCGCGGGACAACTCATCGGCCGCCTGAAGCAGGAAGGCGGCGCTGCGTTGCGCCACGCCGGGGCCGGCGTGGTGCACCTGGGCGAGGACGTGATCGGCCATCTCCATGAGGGAGTGGAGATGGGCGACATCGTCGAGGCGCTCGCGCAGTTCGCGGTCGAGGACGCATGAGCCCGATCTTCGAACTCAACCTCGCGTTGATCCTGTTCCTGCCGTGGTTCGCGATCCTCGGCGCGCTGTTCTGGATGTTTCCGCGCCACCCGCGCAACGCCTCGCGAAAACTTTTCGACAGCGTGGCGCTGCTGCTCGCATTCACCGCGTTCCTGCTCAGCCTGTACTGGTCGCACACCAACGCCGATCCGATATACGGAAAGATGTGGCAGCAGATTCTCGCCACCGCGGTGGGATACGGCGTATTCCTCGCGGTGTTGGTCGTGGCGTTCTTCCTGCGCCGCCGGTGGTTTCGCCGCCACTAGATTGAAATTCCGTCACATGGAGTCACGGCATGAACGACGCGCACGGCATCGTCACCATCGACACCGGGTTCCAGCGGCCCTACTTCGATGCCGCGTACCTGATCGTTGAGCACGGCCGCGGTGCGTACGTGGACTGCGGCACTCAGCATTCGATACCGGCGATGCTCGATGCGTTGTCGTGGCAGGGGCTGCGGCCGGAGGACGTCGACTGGCTGATCCTCACCCATGTGCATCTGGACCATGCCGGCGGTGCGGGCGCGTTGATGCGCGCGCTGCCCAACGCACGGCTCGCGGTGCACCCGCGCGGTGCGCCGCACATGATCGATCCCGAGCGCCTGGTTGCGGGCGCCACCGCGGTCTACGGCGAGGAAGAGGTGACGCGCAGCTACGGTCGGATCCTTCCGGTCGATGCCGCACGCGTGCGTGAAATGCACGACGGCGAGACGATCGATCTCGCCGGGCGGCCGCTGCTGTGCATCGACACGCCGGGGCATGCGCGCCATCACCTGTGCGTGTGGGACGAGCACAGCCGCAGCTGGTTCACCGGCGACACGTTCGGTCTGTCGTATCGCGAGTTCGACAACGCCCACGGTCAGCCGTTCGTGATTCCGACGACGTCGCCGGTGCAGTTCGAACCGGAGCCGCTGAAGGAGTCGATCCGCACGATGCTGGCGCGCGATCCGGTGGCGATGCATCTCACGCATTTCGGCCGAGTTGGCGACGTGGCGCGCCTGGCGCAGGACCTCGTCGACCAGATCGATGCCATGGTCGCGTTGGCACACGCCGCGAGCGGCCACGCGGATCGCCACGAGCGTCTGGTCGATTCGCTGACGCTTCTGTATACCGAACGCGCCCGCGCGCACGGCGCGCCGCTCGCACCTGAAAAGGTCGGCGAGCTGCTGGCCATCGACATCGAGCTCAACGCCCAGGGGCTCGAAATCTGGCTCGCCCGCGAGACGGCGCGGCGTCGGCCCGTTCAGGTTCCCTAGGGCCGCTCCCAGGCTGAACGCGGGCGCGGCCGCCGTGCAGGTTGTGGTGCGCGTCACGGGGCTCGACCAGACTGGGGGGTAGCCTGAGCGACGTTTTCGGCCCGCCCATGTCCGCCCTGCGTCTGCTCCCTCCGCCACCGCCCGATGAAGCGCGCCGCCAAGCTGCGCTCGACGCCTATGCGGTCGTGGGGACGGTGCCGGAGCAAGCCTACGACGACATCGTCCGTTTGGCGGTGACGCTGTGCGACGTGCCGGCCGCGGCGATCTCGCTGATCGACCACGACCGCCAGTGGTTCAAGGCGCAGATCGGTCTGGACGTGCACGAAACCGCGCGCAGCGAAGCGATCTGCGATCGCACCATTCGCCAGCCCGAGCGCGTGCTCGTCGTGGAAGACCTGCTCAAGCATCCCGAACTGCCGCGGCCGTCGCTGCGCGTGGACGGCGATCCGCTGCGATTCTATGCCGGCGTGCCGTTGCTCAGCCCGGACGGCGAGCCGCTGGGCGTGATGTGCGTGCTGGACAACAAACCACGCACGCTCACCGCTGCGCAGCGCGAAGGCCTGGAGGTGCTCGCGCGACAGACCCAGCATCTGCTCGAACTGCGCCGCTATGCGATGGAACAGCGCCGGCTGCTGTCCGAACGCGAAGCCTTCGCGCAGCGGCTGGAAGATGCGCGTGCCGAACTGCAGCGCCGCAACGACCTGCTCGAGCACAGCGCCACGCACGATGCGCTCACCGGCCTGCTCAATCGCGCCGCGCTATCGCAATTGCGCGACAACCCCGAGGCGATGCTCCAGCTCCAACAGGCGCCTTACACGCTGATGCTGCTGGACGTGGACCACTTCAAGGACGTCAACGACCGCCACGGTCACTTGTTGGGCGATCGCGCGCTGCGCGCGGTGGCGGACGCGGTGGCAACGTCGATCCGCGAACGTGACATCGCGGTGCGCTACGGTGGCGAAGAGTTCCTGATCCTGCTGCCCGACACGCGACTGGCCTCGGCCGTGCAGGTGGCCGAACGCATCCGTCAGCGCATCGCGGTGGCGCCGCTGCCGTTCGCGCTGACGGTGTCGATGGGTCTGGCCGCGGGCGAGCCCACGCGCGACTGGTCCGAACAGGTGTTCGATCGCGCCGACCAGGCGCTGTACAGGGCGAAGGCGACCGGCCGAAACCGCGTGGTGGTCGACGACACGCCGATGCATGGGTGAGCACGCGGCGCCTGCTCACCGTCAGAAACAGAACCTCCGCGGCCTTCCATGGCGAAACATCCTCGGCTTCGGCCTGCCTACACCCACTCTTTCGGCGGAGACCGCAGCTCCGGCTGCTTCATCCGCACGACGCAGAAACGTTGTCCCGTCGGCGCTTCCATTACCCACCAGCGCTTCACGAATCCGATCTTCTTCGCGCCGAGCTTTTCCAGACGTTCGGCCTCGGCATCGATATCGTCCGACTCGATGTCCAGGTGCACGCGCGAGGGGTGATCGACCTTCTGCACCTCGATGTACAGATCGCCCGGCGTGTCGCCGAACACCTGGTACTCCGCCGTTTCGTCGCCCGCGTCGCGGTCGGCGATGGTGACGCCCAGCGCCTGGCTCCAGAAATCCGCGGCGGCGTCGAGGTTGTCGGTCTTGCAGTCGATGATGAAACCGGCAAGGCGGCTGCGATGTGCCATGGGACGTTCTCCGGTGGGAATCGTGACGCCCCCAGCCTGCGCGTCCACTGCTGACAGGGTTCTGTCAGCAGTGGACCGGTGCGGGTGTCGTCGTCAGTTCGGCGCTGCCATGTCGTCCAGCAATGCCTTCAGGAAGCGCGCCGCTTCGCCGCCCGTGCAGGCGCGATGATCGAAGGTGAGCGAGATCGGCATGCGGCGATGCACCTCGATGCCGCCCATCACGGCCACGACATCGTGGCTGAGCTTGCCCGCGCCGATGATCGCCACGCACGGCGGCACCACCACCGGCGTCGCATACCGGCCGGCGAACATGCCGAAGTTCGACAGCGAGATGGTGTAGCCGCTCAACTCGGTCGCCGGGATCGAGCGGTCCTCGACCTGCACGCGCAGGCGCTGGATCGCCGCGCGCACACCCGCGCCGTCGAGCATGTCGGCATTGCGAAGCGCGGGCACGAACAGACCGTCCTCGGTGTCCACCGCGATGCCGATGTCCACGTGCGGGTGCAGCGTGCGGCTGAGATTGTCGCCGTCGAACCATGCGTTGAGCGCGGGCACGGTTTTGCAGGCTGCGACGATCGCGCGCACCAGGCGCGCGGTGATGTCCTGCTTGCCGATCCAAGCATGCAGATCGGCGTCGTCGCACAGCGTGGTCGGCACGACCTTCGCATGCGCATCGGCCATCACGCGCGCCATGTTGCGGCGCACGCCCTTGAGCTGCTCCGGCTGGCCGCTCGCGGCCACGCCCGGCGGTTGGGTGCGCATCGGCTTGCCGGCCTGAGAGAGGGTGCTGCGCGCCGGCTGAAGAGCGGCGGCAGGCGCGGGCGTCGAAGCCGGGCGATCGGCGGCACGCGCAACGGGCGCGGCGCCGGCCTTGGCCGAACCGTCGGCCGCGGCGCGCTTCACATCGTCCATCGTCGCCACGCCATCGCTTCCAGTGGCGCGCACGCGCGACAGGTCGACACCGAGCTTGCGTGCGAGCGCGCGCACCGCCGGCATCGCCTTGACGCCGCCCACCGCGACGGCCTGCTCGCTGCGCACCGCGTCGGAACTCTGCATCGCGCCGACCACCGTGCCGGAATCCGTGCGTGCCTCGCCCTTCGGCGCGGCCTCGCCTGCATCGCTGATCTCGCCGCCTTCGTCCGAGGCGATCACCTTGTCCGCGTCATCGGATGCCTGACTGCCGGCGCCGCCGTGGTGATGGCCCGTGTCCTGGCCCTCGGCACGCTGCGGCATCGAAGGATCGATCTCGAACTCGGCCAGCATTTTGCCGGTGACGATGATGTCGCCCGGACCACCCGACAGCTTGACGACCTTGCCCGACACCGGCGACGGCACATCGACGACCGCCTTGGCCGTCTCCATCGATACCAGGTTGTCGTCCAGCCGGATCGTGTCGCCTTCCTTCACGTACCACTCGACGATCGTCGCGTCGGGCAAGCCCTCGCCGAGGTCGGGGAGATAGAAGGTCTTCTTTGCGTTCGCCATACGGGTTTGTCTCGTTGGAGTGCGGTGAAAGGGCCGGGGGCCCGTCGAGCAAATTGGGGGCCGTCGCGCCAGGCGCGCCGGGCCCTGGTCTTCAGGAACGTGGGCCGCGTGCGCGAGGCGGTCATGCGTCCTCGCCGTCGTTGTCGTCGAGCAGCTCGAGCGCGCGCGCCGGGATCCAGCCCTGGTGGCCGAGCGCGTTCTCGGCCCACCACCAGTTCGCGAGTTCGTAATGCAGGGTCAGCATCTCGTCGGCCTGGGCGTCGAGCTCGCGCGCGTCGTAGTCCTCCAGCGCGGTGGCCGGGCCCTGTTCGCGATTGAACAACCGGGCCGGCACCCAGCCTTCATGGCCCTCGGCGATCGTGGTCCACACGAACTCCGGCCAGTCCTGGTCGCGTTCGCCCAGGTGCACGGCGTCGCCGCGCGCGACCCGGATCGGCGTGCGATCCGGGGCGCTATGCGAAACGACGACGCGGGCGTGCTGCATGCGCGCGCCGCCTCAGCTCGCCGCCAGCGTGCGCTTGACCGCGGCGACGATGCGATCGACGCTGGGCAGGTACTTCATTTCCAGGCGGAACAGCGGGATATGCGTGTCGTAGCCGGTGACGCGCTCGACCGGGGCGAGCAGGTCGAACATCGACTCCTCGGCCAGGCGCGCGGCGATCTCCGCGCCGAAACCGGCGGTCTTCGGCGCCTCGTGCACGATCACGCAGCGGCCGGTGCGGCTGACCGACTCGGCGATGGTGGCGAAATCGAGCGGACGCAGCGTGGCGACGTCGATGACCTCGGCGCTGATGCCTTCGCCGGCTAGTTTCTCGGCCGCTTCCAGCGTTTCCTTCACCTGCGCGCCCCACGTGACGAGCGTGACGTCGGAGCCGTCGCGCAGCACGTAGCACACGTCCAGCGGCAGCGCCTCGCCGTCGTCGGGCACGACTTCCTTGTACTGGCGGTAGATGCGCTTGGGTTCCATGAAGATCACCGGATCCGGGTCGCGGATCGCGGCGAGCAGCAGGCCGTACGCACGCGCGGGCGAGGAGGGCATCACCACGCGCAGGCCGGGCACATTGGTGAAGATCGCTTCGTTGGCTTCGCTGTGATGTTCCGGTGCGCGGATGCCGCCGCCCCACGGCACGCGCAGCACCATCGGGCAGGTCAGGCGGCCGCGCGTGCGGTAACGGAAGCGCGCGGCATGGCAGATGATGTGGTCGACCATCGGGTAGACGAAGCCGTCGAACTGCGACTCGGCGACCGGCTTCATGCCCTGCGACGCCAGGCCGACCGTAAGGCCGGCGATGGTGGTTTCGTCCAGCGGCGTGTCGAGCACGCGCTCCGATCCGAACTGTTGCTGCAGGCCCGCGGTGGCGCGGAAGACGCCACCATTGACGCCCACGTCCTCGCCCAGCACCAGCACCTTGTCGTCGGCGCGCATTTCGTACGCGAGCGCCTGCGTGATCGCTTCGATCAGCGTGATCGCCGTAGGCGTCGCGGCCTTCGCCGCGTCGACCTTCGTCGCGCTCTTGTCGGACTTGCTTTCGACGTTCATCAGCGGCCCTCCTGTGCGAGCGCGAAGGCGCGTTGCGCCAGCAGGTCCGGCGGCGGATCGGCGTAGAGGTAATCGAACATCGCTTCAACCGGCTGCACGGGCGTTTCGAGGTAGGCGTTGATCTCGACGTCGACCTTCTTGCCGCATTCCTCGGCCCAGGCCTTCTCTTCCTCCTCGCTCCACACGCCCTGTGCGGTGAGGTAGGTACGCAGGCGCGCGATCGGCTCCCGCGTCCAGGCGTCCTTCACCTCGTCGTCGTTGCGATAGCGGCGCGCGTCGTCGGCGGTGGTGTGGTCGTGCAGGCGGTAGGTCATGAACTCGATCACACTGCCGCCTTCGCCGTTACGCGCGCGTTCGCTCGCGCGACGCATGCCTTCGAGCACGGCGATCAGGTCGTTGCCGTCCACCTGCAGGCAGTGCAGGCCGCCGGCCAGGCCCTTCTGCGCGAGCGTCTGCGCGCCGGTCTGCGCCGAGCGCGGCACCGAGATCGCCCAGCCATTGTTGACCACGCACAGGATCAGCGGCAGCTGGTAAGCGCCGGCGGAATTGAGCGCGGCGTAGAAGTCCGTCTTCGACGAACCGCCGTCGCCGCAGCACGCCACAGCCAGATGCTTCTGCTTCATCAGCTTGAACTTCAGCGCGGCGCCGGCGGCGTGCAGGCACTGCGTGGAGATCGGCACGCACCAGGCGTAGTCCTGCTTCGGGCCGGAGAAGTCGTTGCCGCGTTCGTCGCCGCCCCAGTACAGCAGCACCTCGCGCGGCAGCACGCCACGCATGAACTGTGCGCCGTACTCGCGGTAGCTCGGTGCGAACACGTCGTCGGGCTGCATCGATGCGCCGATGCCCACGTGCGTGGCCTCGTGGCCCAGGCAACTGGCGTACGTGCCCAGCTTGCCGGTGCGCTGCAGCGCGATGGCCTTGCTGTCGAAGGTGCGCACGAACAGCATCTGCTTGAACGCGGGCAGCAGCGCCTTGGGGTCGCGGAATGCAGCGGGGAGCTCGGCGACGGGCGTGCCGTCCTTGCCGAGGTATTGCAGGTATTCGATTTCGAAGGTCGCGGCGACCGTCATCGCGGGAGTCCTGACTGAAGTGCCTGGGTGGGAGCCGAAGCGGCCGCGTCCCGGATCCAGTGCCGGCAGGGGACCGTTCGGAGGGCTGGGTCGGGCATGAAACCCGGCCTGGCTCCGAAGCGCGGAGCCGGCCAAATCGAGGCCGCGCCGACGCGCTGTTGCAAAGATCATAACCAAGCCCGCGTTAAGGCCCGTTGCGCGCTGCGGCATGCAACTTTGCGGAAAAGACGCTAAGCGCGGCCGGACGCGGCGGTACGGTGCGGGACCGTATGCGGCTGAATGCGCACAGGTTTTTGGCCCGGAAAAGGGAAGAGCGCGGCGGTCGCCGCGCCCTTCGCATACCCCTCGTGCGTCAGCGACGGATCGCGACGCTCAGGCTGTCGAGGTTGTTCGACGCGTCCGGATCCGGCGTGTCGGCGCCGACGCGGGTGTTGAACTCCAGCACCGTGCCGGTGCGAGGCCGCTCCGGCACCACGATGGCGAAGGCGAACCACTGCACGGCCTTGCCGATGCTGCCGTTTCGCGTGCACTGCGCGCGGAAGCCGGCGGCCGTGGCGGCACGGGTGCAGTTCCAGCCGGACGGTGCGGCGATCGCGGCGGCGGACACCGCGACATTGCCGTCGAGCACGAGCGTCGGCTGCGCCGCGTCGTCGGGCCCGGCATTGCGCACCGGCACCAGGAACGTCGCGATCGCGCCGCGGCGCACCGGCAGCACGCCACCTTCGATACGCACCGACAGGTCGGCCGACGTCATCACCACGACCTGCGCGAGGGCATCGTTGTCGGCGTTGGCCGGATCGCGCGTCTGCGAGCGCGCGGCGACGGCCATGCGCACCGGCGTTGCGTTCGCGAGCGCCGGCATCGTCGTGCGCAGGGTGAACGTCGCGCCCGCCTGTGAAGCGAGCGAGGCGATCGTGCACGTCACGGTGGTTGCGGCGGCACCATGGACGGGAGCTGCACAGGTCCAGCCGGCCGGCACGTCCATGGACGGCGCCACGTTCGCGTCGAAGACGAACGCGACGGCAGTGGCGTCGGCGGCGTTCGGACCGGCGTTGTTCACCGTCGCCGACCAGGTGGCGAGCTGACCAGCACGCAGCGTGGCCGGCGTCGCGGAAGCCGTGACCGCCAGGTCCGCGCTGCGGAATTCCGGCACGCGGATGCTGATGCGCACTGGATCGTGGTCGGACACGCGCAGCGGCAGCGAGGTGTCGCCAAAATGGTCCACGCCGAAGTCGGCGTTGATGCGCGCGTGCTCGACGGTGACGCTGGATGCGCCCAGCACGACCGCTTCGTTCACCAGCACATGGTCTAGTGTTTGCGCGCTGCCCTGATACACGTACGAGTAGCGCTGGGCCGGATCGGCGATCAGCTCGGAACCGTCGATCAGCGGCGTCGTCAGCGGGCTGTCGACGTAGCTCAGTACCTGATCCTCGGCGGCTTCGGTTCCCTTGATCACGCCGAGCACGTCGACGTAGCCGTCGTTGAACTCGAACGCGTTGAAGTCGCCGACCAGCACGATCTTCTCGCTCGGGTTCGTCTGCTGGAGCTGCTGCACCAGGCCCGCGAGGTATGCCGCCTGCGCGCCGCGCTTGCCGCGCACGCGTGCGCCATCGGTGCTCCAGCCGCCGCTGCCCGGCGCGACCGAATCGATGTCGTTGAGCGAGCGCAGGTGGTTGACGATCACCGTCAACGGATACACCGCGCCGTTGGCGTGGTGCACGTAGGCGCGCAGCAGCAGCGGCGGACGGTCGTTGAGCAGGCTGGTGCTGCCGTCGGGGTTGCCGAGCGTGGCGTCCTTGCCGAACTGGACCACCTCGCGCACGTCGACACGCGAGATGCCCGTGCCGGTGTTGCGCGTGGACACGAGGAAGCCGACGTTGATGCCGCCCACGTCGTTGCCCTGCGACAGGTACGGCACGTACTGCGGCGCGCTGGGGCAGGCGGCGTTGATTCGATCGGCGAGCTGGCCGAGCACGCGCAGGTTTTCCACTTCCACCACGCCGAGGATGTCCGGCGTCTTGAGGTAGTCGCAGATCGCGGCGGCGGTCTTGCCAAGACGCTTGTCCAGCGCTTCGGGCTTGATCGTCGGCGCGCCGTTGTTGTCGTCGACCTCGTCGAAGAAGCGCAGCAGGTTGAAGCCGCCGACGGTGATCGCGTCGGAGTCGGCGTCGTTGACGGCCTGCGGCAGACGACCGCCGCCGGCGGTCGGCGGTGTCGCGGTGTCGGGCAGGAGCGCCCACGTACCGGCGAAGTAGTCGAGTACGCCGAGCAGGCCGGCGACGTTGGCGCCGGTGTCGACCGACAGCGCGAACGCGCCGACCTGGCCACGGCTGCGCACCATCAGGCGTTCCTGGTTGGTGTCGAACAGCGGCGGGTTCTTGCCCGGCGGCAGCGTCGCCAACGCCGCGTCCATCACGCCGATGCCCGGCTCGCGGAAGGGCGTGGGAACCTGGGGCAACGTTACGTAGAACACGCCGTCGCTGGTCGCGGTGGCGTCGTCCTCGTCGATGCGGCCTTCCGACGGCCCGACCACGACCGATTGCGGCACGCGCACGCGCATGCCCTCCAGGCGTTCGAGCGTGCCGGGCGTCGCCGTCGGTGACAGGTCCGCGGCTGTCAGTTCGACCGGTGCCGGCAGCGCGACGCCGTTTTCCAGCAGTTCGACGATCGGCCCGCTGATCTCGGTGATGGTGAGCTGGTTGACGTTGGAGGCGGGCACGAACTCCTCGACCTTGCCGGTTACCCGCACGCGGTTGCCTACCGCGGCGGACGCCGGCGGCGCGCTGCTGGTGAAGACGAACACGCCGTCGGAAGTGGACGCGTCGCCGTCATCGTTCGCGGCCTGGAGGAAGAAGCCGTTGTTGAACTTGAGCGCGGTGACGATGCCTTCGGTCACCACGCGCTCGCCATCGTGCGGCGATCGCAGCGCGTTGCCCTGGATCTGCGCGATGGTCAGCGGCGTGGCGGGTTCGGGTTCGGGCGTGGTCGAACCGCTGTTGCGCGGCGTCGGTGCGCCGGCGGTGAAGTCGGCGTTGTTGTTGTCGGTATCGGTCCCGCCGTTGCCGTTGCGCAGGGCGGCCGTGGCGGCGCTGAGCGTGGGCGCCGCGCCGGCGCCTTCGAAAAAGTTCGCGTTGCCGTAGCCGACGAGGTCGGCGATCAGCGCACGCTGTTCGGGCGTGCACGGCGTGCTGCCGCCGTTGCAGGCAAGCGCGCCCGCCTGCCGCACCAGCGCGACCTTGCCCGCGCCGGCGGCCATCGCCGCAGGGCCGGTGGCGTCCGGCGTCGGCAGCGGTGCGCCAGCGGAGCCGCCGCTCATCGCCACCAGGAAGTACTTGCCCGGCTCGACCGTGGCCGCCGGCAGCACTGCCACGCCGCTGAAGTTGCCGGTGCCGGTCGCGCTGGCGTACTGCACCGACAAGCCGGCCAGCGAGACCGGAGCGGCGCCGCGGTTGTGGAGTTCGACGTAGTCGTTGGCGTAGACCGCCGTGCCGCCGCCACCGCCGCCGTAGACCTGGCTGATGACGACCTGCGCCGGGGCGGCATTTGCCCAGGCCAGCAGCGCAAGAGAGAACAACGCGACCGCGCGGCGGCCCTTGACCCTGTCCATAGTCTTCCCCGTTGTCGGGGCCACCCTTGCCGGGCCGACCCCTGGTGAACGTGCGTCCTCGCCCGCCAACGCCCCTGTCGCGGACCGGCCGAGTTTGCCGGATGCTGCGTTGCGGGTGTTTCACGCGAGTGACCATCCGCCGATGCGCTACCCTTTTGGCCCCCTTGCCGGCCCGTGCCGGCGCCCCCGCGAGCCTGAAATGACGGTCGACAAGAACGAGCGCGAACTGGAATCGAGCATCCACACCGACTTCGAGGGGCGGATGAGCTACTCCGGCTACCTGCAGCTCGACACCCTGTTGTCGGCGCAGCAGCGGCTGTCCAATCCGCCGCACCACGACGAGCTGCTGTTCATCGTCCAGCACCAGGTCGCCGAGTTGTGGATGAAGCTGATGATCCACGAGCTCAAGGCCGCCACCGCGAACCTGCGCGAGGACCGGCTGGGTGAATGCCAGAAGATCTTCGCGCGCTGCAAGAACATCCTGCGCCAGCTCACCGAGATGTGGTCGGTGCTGGAAACGCTGACGCCCTCGGAGTACATGGAATTCCGCGAGATCCTCGGGCCGTCGTCGGGCTTCCAGTCGCTGCAGTACCGCACCATCGAGTTCCTGCTGGGCAACAAGAATGCGTCGATGCTCAAGGTCTTCGCGCACGACGCCAAGGCCTCGGAGAGCCTGCGCGAAGTGCTCGAATCGCCGAGCCTCTACGACGAAGTGCTGCGCTACCTCGCGCGCCACGGCCATGCGGTGCCGGCGCGCCACGTCGAGCGCGACTGGTCGCACGCGCACGTGGCCGATCCGGAGCTGCTGCCGGTGTTCGAGCGCATCTACGAAGACACCGACGCGCACTGGGCGGCCTATCACCTGTGCGAGGACCTGGTCGACCTGGAAAGCCAGTTCCAGCTGTGGCGTTTCCGCCACATGCGCACGGTGATGCGCATCATCGGTTTCAAGCGCGGCACCGGCGGCTCCAGCGGTGTGGGCTTCCTCCGCCAGGCGCTGGAACTGACCTTCTTCCCCGAGCTGTTCGACGTGCGCACGATGATCGGTGCGGGCGACAGCTACGGCGCGCCGCCGCAGAAGTAAGGCGATGGACCGGCGCGTGCACGACTGCGTCGGCGCGTTGCTGGTGAAGGACGGCCGCATCCTGCTCGGACGCCGCCGCGACGACTGCGACTGGCTCGCCGGCGCGTGGGACGTCTTCGGCGGCCACGTCGAAGACGGGGAAAGCGGCGAGCAGGCCATCGCCCGGGAGCTGGGCGAGGAACTGGGCATCGTCCCGATCGGCCTGCATTACATGGGGTGCCTTGAAAGCCAGGACGTGCCCGAACCCTGGCGGCTGCGCCTTTACCGCGTCGCATCCTGGACGGGCCAACCGGCCCCTCTTGCCGAGCATGCGCAGCTGCGCTGGTGCGCGCTGGACGAGGCGCAGGCGCGCCTGCGCGACGCCCATCCGGACTTCCCGCTTTTGCTGGCCTTGGCCTTCGAGTCCGCCGCATCGGCGCATTGAGCCAGCGACATGCCTGTTCAGGTCGGATGCTGCGTCGCAGCAAGGTTTCCCCGCCTTCACACGGGTTTGACGTGATGGACGTCACCCGGTAAATCTCCCCGGTCCCGTGCCAACCGGCGCGGCTTTTTTCTTTGTCAGTACTTGATCCACACAGGGGATACCGCATGAGCGGAACCGCTACACCCGCGACCGGAACGGCCGCGCTTCCCGCATTCGAACAGCGCCTGGGGCACCCCAAGCCGCTGTGGATGCTCTTCATGACGGAGTTCTGGGAGCGCTTCGCGTTCTACGGCATCCGTTGGGCGCTGGTGCTCTACATCGTCGCGCAGTTCTATGGCGGCGACGCCTCGGGCGAGGCGGAGGCCAACCGCGTCTACGGCGCTTACCTGGCGCTGGTGTACGCCGCGGCGATCTTCGGCGGCTACGTCGCCGACCGGATCCTGGGGTACCAGCGATCGATCCTGCTGGGCGCGGTGATCATGGGCGCGGGCCTTTTCATGATCGCGCTGCCGAACATGCATCTGTTCAAGCTGGGCCTGGCGACGATCGTCGTCGGCAACGGCCTGTTCAAGCCCAACATCTCCACGATGGTGGGCAAGCTCTACAGCGTCGGCGATGAGCGCCGCGACTCGGGCTTCACCATCTTCTACATGGGCATCAACCTGGGCGCGATGCTGGCGCCGCTGCTGACCCAGTACCTGGCACAGAAGATCTTCGGCGACGAATCGATGCCGGCCTACAAGGTCGTCTTCATGTCCGCCGGCGTGGGCATGCTGGTCAGCCTGGTGTGGTTCTGGTTCGGACGTCGCCAGCTGGAGGGCATCGGCCGTCCGCCGGAGAACAGCACCGACAAGCGCAAGGTGCTGTACGTGTTCGCCGGCGCGCTGGTGTCGATTCCGGTCGTCTACTTCCTGCTGGCCATGGGCGCAGCCGCGCTGCAGGGCGTGCTGACGGTGATGTTCCTGGGCCTGTGCGCGATGCTGCTGGTGGAAGGCTTCCGCGAAGGTCCGCGCCAGCGCGACATGACCATCGCGATGCTGATCATCTTCACCTTCAACATCCTGTTCTGGATGTTCTTCGAGCAGGCGGGCAGCTCGTTCACCTTCCTCGCCGACAAGATCGTCGACCGCGACATCTTCAGCGGCGGCCTGGCCGACCTGGCGTACACCCTCAGCGGCGAGCGCGTGTTCCCGACCGCGTGGTTCCAGAGCATCAACTCGATCGCGATCATCACCATGGCGCCGCTGATCGCGTGGATCTGGGTGAAGCTGGGCAAGGCCAATCCGTCGATCCCGCGCAAGTTCTCCCTGGGCCTGATCTTCAACGGCCTGGCATTCCTGCTGCTGATGTTCGCCCTGTCCAAGCTGGTCACGGCCGCCGGCCTGATCCCGTTCTGGACGCTGTTCGCGGTGTACTGGATCCAGTCCATCGGCGAGCTGTGCCTGTCGCCGATCGGCCTGTCGATGGTGACCAAGCTGGCGCCGATGCGCCTGGTCGGTTTCGGCATGGGCGGCTGGTTCCTGTCCACCGGCATCGGCAACAACCTGTCGGGCATCTTCGCCGGCCACGTGAGTGGCGAGGGCGGCATGACCACGGCCTCGGCGCTGTCGGGTTACACCTTCGGCTTCTGGGCGCTGGTCGGCGCCGGCGTGCTGCTGTTCCTGGTCGCACCGCTGGTACAGAAGCTGATGCATGGCGTGAAGTGACGAACCGGCCCGCTTCCGCGTCGCGGAAGCGTTTGCCGGATCGTCATCCCGGCGAAAGCCGGGATCCAGGCCCGCAGCGTCTGACGTTGCGATGGCTTTCGAACGACGGCGGCCTTCGGGTCGCCGTTTTCGTTTGCGGAGTCTGCTTCCAGGCCGACGCGGTGACGGCCTGGTTCCCGGCCTTCGCCGGGATGACGGCGGCGAAGGCATGCCGCGATGGATCGACGGTGAAGCCGCGGTCGAGCCGCCGGGTTACCGTAGCGGCATACCCTCGCCGGACGCCGCCGCATGTCCCAGCCGCCCCTGCTCACCCGCGCCGAGAGCACGCAATACGCCGAGACCTCGCGCCATGCCGACGTGATGGCCTTCATTGGCGGCCTCAAGGACCTGGGCGATCCACGCCTGCACGTCACCGACTTCGGCAGCACGCCCGAAGGCCGCGAACTGCCGCTGCTCGTGCTGTCCGCGCACGGCGTGACCTCGCCGCAGGAAGCCCATCGCCGCGGGCTGCCGGTGGTGCTGGTGCTGTGCGGCATCCACGCCGGCGAAGTCGAAGGCAAGGAGGCCGGACTGATGTTCGTGCGCGACGTATTGCATGGCGCGCACGGCGACATCCTCGGGCGCATGACGTTGCTGCTCGTTCCGGTGTTCAACGCCGACGGCAACGACCGCATCGACCCGGCGAACCGCAAGCTCGACATCGCGCATTTCACCGGCCAGCTCGGCCCCGACAGCGGCGTGGGCACACGCGTCAACGCCGCCGGCATCAACCTCAACCGCGACTACATGCGCCAGGACGCGGAGGAAATGCGCCTGCTGCAGGCGCGCGTGATGCACACCTGGAACCCGCACCTCACCATCGATTGCCACGCCACCAACGGCTCGATCCACCGTTTCGCGCTGACCTACGACATCCCGCACACCGTGCACAGCGGCCGTGCGGAGCCGATCGAATTCATGCGCGAGCGCCTGCTTCCGGCCGTCACCGAAGCGGTGAAGCGCGAGGACGGACTGGACACGTTCTGGTACGGCAACTTCCTGCGCGACGAAGGCGGGCAGGGCAGCGGGTGGATCACCTACACGCACCATCCGCGCTTCGGCGGCAATTACCGCGGCCTGGCCAATCGCCTCGATCTGCTGCTGGAAACCTACGCCTATCTCGACTTCTACGACCGCGTACACACGACCTACGCGTTCCTGCGCCAGACGCTCGCGTATGTCGGCGAACACGCCGAGGAGATCGTCGATCTCCTCGCCGGTTGCGAGATGCCGCCGGACGACATCGCCGTGCGCTACCGACTGGAGGCGTTCCCGGATCGCGAGGTGGAAATCCTCACGCGCGAACCCTACGCACTGGACGGCGAGCCGGTCAGCGCGCACGTGCCCTACATCGGCCAGTTCATCGGCGAACACACGGTGCAACGACCGCTTGCCTACGCGATGCCGGAAGCCATAGCGCTGCGGTTGGAAGGCCACGGTCTGGTCGTGGAACGTCCTCCCGTTGCGCCGCTGCTGCATGCGCAAGTCGCGACGGTGACCGCGCTGGCCTCATCGGCCGGGCGCGAGATTCTCGAAGCGAACGTGTCGCCGTATGTCGAGGCGCAGTACCAGCGCGAGGATCGCGAGCTGCCGGCCGGCTGGGCGCTGGTGCGCACCGAACAGCAGCGCGGCGCGGTCGCGGTCTACCTGTGCGAGGCCGGCAGCGACGACGGCCTGGTGGCCTGCGGCTGGATCGATCCGCCGGCGGTCGGCGCGGAATTCCCGGCGTGGCGTGTGCTCGCCATCGTGCATGGCTGAACAGCCGCGGTGCAGGCCCGTCAGTCCGAGGCGGTTTCCGCCCGCAATTCCAGTTCGTCGAGCCGATCGAGCAGGCGGAACAGCGCGGCGCGCTCGGCGTCGTCGATGCCTTCCAGCAGCCGTCGCTCGAAGGCCAGCGCCAACGGCGCCACTTCGTCGTAGATGCGGTAGCCGGCCTCGGACAGCTTCAATACCGAGCGGCGCCGGTCGTCGCCGTGGATGTCGCGGTCCAGGCGGCCGGCCTCGAGCAGTCGCGCCACCGCGCGGCTCACGGCGACCTTGTCCATCGCGGTGCGCTGGGCGACCTCGTTCGCCGACAGGCCGGAATAGCGGCCCAGGACGGCCATCACGCGCCATTCGGTGATGCTGAGCTGGAAGCGCTCGGTATAGATCCGCGCGATCGTGCCGCTGACGCGGTTGCTGAGCACCGACAGGCGGTACGGCAGGAAGTGCTCCAGATCAAGCTGGGCGTGGCCGGGGCCGGTCTGGCCTGGCAGAGGTTGCCCGAGCTTGGGAATTCCGGGGTCGCGCGCGTTCATGGTGCGATATGCCTTGATTATGGTTTCAGGTGAAACTATAACGGTCGTTTCCGAATGGCCCGGGCCGGAACTCCGTCCCCATCAGCCGGGCCGCCATCTGAGAACAATGCCATGAATGCGCAGCCCAACCTCGGCATGCAGGTCACCACCTTCGAGAACCCGCTCGGCATCGACGGATTCGAGTTCGTCGAATTCGCCGCCCCGGCCGGTCAGGGCGAGCTCCTGCACGATTATTTCCGCAGGCTCGGCTTCACCGCCGTGCTGCACCACAAGAGCCGTCCGATCACGGTCTACCGCCAGGGCGGCGTGAACTTCCTCGTCAACGAAGATCCGGACAGCTTCGCCGCCGACTTCGCCGCCAAGCACGGCCCGAGCGCATGCGGCTTCGCGATCCGCTTCAAGCATCCGTCGTCGAAGGTGTTCGACACGGTGGTGTCCAACGGCGGCGAAGCGATCGGCGACAAGGCCGACAGCCGCGCCGTCGCCGCGCCCGTCGTGAAGGGCATCGGCGATTGCATGCTGTACCTGGTCGACCGCTACGGCGACGCCGGCTCCATCTACGACGGCGACTACCTGCCCGTGCAGGGCGTCGAGCAGGACCCGAAGGGCTTCGGGCTGACCTTCATCGATCACCTCACCCACAACCTCTTCTTCGGCAACATGCAGAAGTGGTCGGACTACTACGAGCGCCTGTTCAACTTCCGCGAGATCCGCTACTTCGACATCAAGGGCGCCAAGACCGGGCTGGTGTCCAAGGCGATGACCGCGCCGGACGGCATCGTGCGCATCCCGCTCAACGAGTCGAGCGATCCCAAGTCGCAGATCAACGAGTACCTGGACGCATACAAGGGTGAGGGCATCCAGCACATCGCCTGCTTCACCGACAACATCTACGACACGGTCGAGGCGATGCGCGAACAGGGCGTGGAGTTCCTCGACACGCCCGACACGTACTTCGACGTGGTCGACCAGCGCGTGCCCAACCACGGCGAGGACGTGCCGCGCCTGCAGAAGAACAAGATCCTGATCGATGCCGATCCGGAAACGCATCAGCGCAAGCTGTTGCAGATCTTCACCCAGAACGCGATCGGCCCGATCTTCTTCGAGATCATCCAGCGCAAGGGCAACGAAGGCTTCGGCGAAGGCAACTTCCAGGCCCTGTTCGAAAGTATCGAACGCGACCAGATGCGGCGCGGCGTGCTGTAAACCTCGCAAGCACTGTTGGATGAAAACCCCTCTCCCGATGGGAGAGGAACCTAAAGACTCGAACGACATGACCATCACGAGCAACGGCTACCAATCCGGTTTCGGCAACGAGTTCGCGACGGAGGCGGTCGCCGGTGCGCTGCCGATCGGGCGCAATTCGCCGCAACGCGTCGCCCATGGGCTCTATGCCGAACAGGTGTCGGGTACCGCGTTCACTGCGCCGCGCCATGCGAACCGTCGCAGCTGGCTGTACCGCGTGCGTCCCGCAGCCATGCACGGCAGCTTCGCCGCTTATGTGCAGCCGCAGTTGCACAACGACTTCGGCGACGCGCCGGTGCCTCCCGACCAGCTGCGCTGGAACCCGATACCGATGCCCACCGCCGGCGTCGATTTCGTCGACGGGTTGTTCACGATGGCCGGCAATGGTTCGCCCGCGTCGCAGACCGGCGTGGGCATCCACCTGTACTCCGCCAATCGCGACATGACGGGACGCTGGTTCTACGACGCCGACGGCGAACTGCTGATCGTGCCGCAGTCGGGGCGCCTGCATATCGAGACCGAACTGGGCGTGCTCGACATCGAGCCGCAGGAGATCGCGGTGATACCGCGCGGCATCCGCTTCGCGGTCGCGTTGCCCGATGGCGAGGCGCGCGGCTACGTATGCGAGAACTTCGGTGCGATGCTGCGTCTGCCGGACCTGGGGCCCATCGGCAGCAACGGTCTGGCGAACCCCCGCGACTTCCTCACGCCCAATGCCGCATACGAAGATGTCGAGGGCGAGTTCGAGCTGATCGCGAAGTTCCAGGGCCATCTGTGGCGCGCCGACATCGGCCATTCGCCGATCGACGTCGTCGCCTGGCACGGCAACTACGCGCCGAGCAAATACGATCTGCGCCACTTCAACACCATCGGCTCGATCAGCTACGACCATCCCGATCCGTCGATCTTCCTGGTGCTGCATTCGGCCAGCGACACGCCGGGAACGAGCAACCTCGACTTCGTGATCTTCCCGCCGCGTTGGCTCGTCGCGCAGGACACGTTCCGCCCGCCGTGGTTCCACCGCAACATCGCCAGCGAATTCATGGGCCTGGTGCACGGCGCCTACGACGCGAAGGCCGAAGGCTTCGCGCCCGGCGGCGCGTCGTTGCACAACTCCATGACCGGCCATGGGCCGGACGCGGCGACGTTCGAGAAGGCGAGCGCGGCGGATCTTTCCAGGCCGGACGTCATCCAGGACACGATGGCCTTCATGTTCGAGACGCGGGCCGTGCTTCGACCGACGCGACAGGCGCTGGAAGCCGCGCATCGCCAGCGCGACTACCAGGCGTGCTGGGCCGGATTGAAGAAGCACTTCGCGCCTTGACCGACGCGTCTGGTCTGCAAAACTGAAACAGCGCCGAAGGGCGCTGTTTCCGTATGGGCGTCCCGCAGCCTATGCGTCGCGTTCACGGTGCAGGAGTAGGCTGCCCGCCGATGGATGGGCAAGGTCGAGGACGATGAAGGCGACGGTCGCGATGGCACTGCTGCTGGCACTGGCGGCATGCGACGGACAGCGCGAGACCACGCCGGCATCGGCCGTTTCCCCACCTGCCGCGAAGGCTCCGTCCACGGACGTCAATCCTTCTACGCCACCGCCCACGGCGCCGGCGAACGTCGCGGTGCCGGCGCCCGGTGCCATCGGCTATGCCGGATTCGGTCCGGCGCCGTTCGGTGCGAGCGAAGAGCAGGTGCGCATGGCCTGGGGCAAGGACCTGGGCGGCATGAAGCCCGATGCGCCCGGCGGGTGCTACTACCTGATGCCGCAGCCGCGCACGCAGAGCGGGTATCGCATCGCTTTCATGTTCGAAGACGACCGCTTCGTGCGGATGGACGTCGACTCCGACGCGGAGCTGGCGCCGGGTGGCGGCCGTGTCGGCATGAGCGAGCAGGACATCCAACGTCTCTATGCCGGCCACGTGCAGGTGCAAGGGCACAAGTACGTCGACGGCGGGAAATATCTACGGGTTCCGAATCCCGGCGGCGGGTCGGGCGTGGTGCTGTTCGAGACCGACGCGGAAGGCCGCGTCGCTGGATGGCGCATCGGTGAGCCGCCGCAGGTCGATTATGTGGAAGGTTGCTCCTGAGACGACGTTCTGGACGCTGCGTGGCGCCTCGGGCTTAGAATCGAAGGACTGAGACGTGGAGGGGGACACGATGCTCGAGGCCATAGGCTGGTTCGTACTGGGGCTGGTGCTGCTCGCGCTGGGCGGCGACTCGATCGTGAAGGGGGCATCCGGCCTGGCGCAGCGGTTGGGCGCTTCGCCTTTCGTCGCAGGCCTGGTGCTGGTCGCGTTCGGCACGTCGTTGCCGGAGCTGGCGGTCAACCTGCAGGCCGTCGCGCGCCACCAACCCGCGCTGGCACTGGGCAATGCGGTGGGCAGCAACGTCGCCAACTTCGGTCTGACGCTTGGAGCCGCCGCGCTCGTTGCGCCGCTGACGGTGCGCTGGCGCGCGTTGTCGCCGCTGTTGCTGGCGCTGCTGCTGGGCACGTTGCTGACCGTGGTGCTGGGGTTCGACGGCACCCTTTCGCGAATCGAAGGCGCGATCCTCCTGCTGGCCTTCGTGGTCGTGGTGGTGTTCGCCGCGGCGCGCACGCGGCGCGAGTCGCCGGAACTGCAGGATGCGATCGCCGCGTTCGCGCGCACCGGCACGGACCTGTGGCTCAACCTGATCCGTTTCGCGATCGCCGCGGTGCTTCTGTACTTCGGTTCGCGCATGATCGTGCGCAGCGCGCCGACCATCGGCGAAGGCATCGGCATGGCGCCGCTGCTCACCGGCCTGATTCCCGTCGCCATCGGCACCGCGCTGCCGGAAGTGGCGGCGGCCATCTCCGCCGCGCGCAGAGGGCACGGCGACATCGTCGTGGGCCATGTCATCGGCTCGAGCCTGTTCAACCTGCTCGTGGTCGTCGGCGGCATGGCCGCGATCGGCGGCTCGCTCGCGTTCCCCGAATCGTTCGTGATGTTCGAATTGCCCGCCGCCGGCGTGTTCGCGCTGATGCTCTACCCGATGCTGCGCGGCGACCTGCACATCAGCAAGAGCGAGGGCGCGGGACTGCTGATCGCGTTCTTCGCATGGATCGCGTTCGAACTGCTGACGATGGCGCACTGAAGGGGCTGCGCGGCGTGGTCGATATACTGTCCGGATGACGCAAGCCAATCCTTCTTCAGCCGGCCCTGCCGCGTCGCACCCGCGCGGCGTGCGCGCGCTGCGCGAGTTCTTCCGCCTCGAAGCGGCCGGCGGCATCGTGCTGATCGCCGCCGCGGTCCTGGCGATGGCCGCGGCCAATTCGCCGCTGTCGCCGATGTACGAAGCATTCCGTGAACTGCCCGTCGAAGTGCGCATTGGCGCGTTCGACATCGCCAAGCCGCTGCTGCTGTGGATCAACGATGGCCTGATGGCGGTGTTCTTCCTGCTGGTCGCGCTGGAGATAAAGCGCGAGGCGCTCAGTGGGCAGCTCGCCAGCCGCGCGCAGCTGGTGTTGCCGATGGTCTGCGCAGCCGCCGGTGTCGTGCTGCCTGCGCTGCTCTTCTTCGCGCTGAACCGGGGCGATGCGCAGGCGTTGCGCGGCTGGGGTGTGCCCACCGCGACCGATATCGCCTTCGCGCTGGGCGTGCTGGCCCTGCTGGGTTCACGCGTGCCCACCGGCATGAAGTTGCTGCTTTCGACGATCGCGGTGGTGGACGATCTGATCGCCATCGTGATCATCGCGGTGTTCTATTCGCATGGGCTGTCGACGACCGCGCTGGTGTGGGCGGCGGCAGCCATCGCGGGCATGTGGCTGCTCAACCGTCGCGGCGTTACGCGCCTGGCGCCTTACATCCTGCTGGGCACGATACTGTGGGTTTGCGTGCTCAAGTCCGGTGTGCATGCGACGCTGGCCGGCGTCGTCACCGGACTGATGGTGCCGCACGGTTCGCGCAAGGACGGCGCGCATTCGCCGTTGGAATCGCTGGAACATGCGCTGCACCCGTGGGTCGCCTACGCGATCCTGCCGCTGTTCGCGTTCGCCAACGCCGGGCTGGTGCTGTACGGCATGGAACTGGACGATTTGTTCGCGCCGCTGCCGATGGGCGTGTTGCTGGGCCTGGTGATCGGCAAGCCGGTCGGCATCGTCGGTGCGGCGGTGATTCTGCGGACGCTGGGCTGGGCCCGGTTCCCGGACGGGATGGACCTGCGCGCGATGCTCGGGCTTGGGCTGATGTGCGGCATCGGCTTCACGATGAGCCTGTTCATCGCGTCGCTCGCATACCGCGATGCGCATCTGTATGAAGCCGCGGTCCTCGGCGTGTTGCTGGCCTCGCTGATCTCGGCGATAGCCGGTTGGCTGTGGCTGCGCATGACGCTGCCGTCGACGACGAAGGTGGATCGATAACGATGCGGCACGCGCTTGTGTTCGGTGCGACCGGACAGATCGGTTTCCCCTTGTTGGGTCGCCTGCAAGGCGATGGTTGGCGGGTCACCGCGATTTCGCGCACCGCGCACGCGGACGAGCCCGGCCTGCACTGGCTGCGCGGCGAGGCCGGTGCGATGCCGGTGGTGCCCGCGCGCGTGGATGCGATCTTCAGTTGCGGTCCGCTCGACGGCTTCGCGCAGTGGTACGCCGGCAGTTCCGTCGAATGCCCGCGCGTGATCGCCTTCGGTTCGACGAGCGTGGAGGTCAAGCGCGGTTCGGCCGACGCGGACGAGCGCGACATCGCACGACGCCTGCGAGAAGGCGAGGAGCTGGTCTTCGCCACCGCGCAGCGGCGCGAGGCCGCGGCGACACTGCTGCGTCCCACGCTGATCTACGGCGCCGGGCGCGACGCGACGCTCACGCGCATCGCGCAGCTTGCGCGGCGTTGGGGCTACTTCCCGCTGCCGCGCGGCGCGAACGGATTGCGCCAGCCGGTGCATGCCGACGATCTCGCATCGGCCGCCTTCGCCTGCGCCGCCGCGCCCGCCACGCACGGACAGACGTACGCGCTTCCCGGTGGCGAGACGCTGACCTACCGCGACATGGTGGCGCGCGTACTTGCGTGCCTGACTCCGCCGCCGAAGCTCATCGAATTGCCCTCGCCGCTGTTCAACGCCGCGCTGTTCGCCGCGCAGTTGACGGGACGCGCGACCGGCCTGGGCGAAGCGGCGGTGCGTCGCATGCGCAGCGACCTGGCGTTCGACATCACGCCGGCGCAGCGTGACTTCGCCTATGCGCCGCGAGCATTCCGCCCGCGCGCGCAGATGTTCGAGCCGCGCCAGGAAGAAAGCTGAGTCAGATTTCCTCGGCCGCCGGCGCGGGCCGTTGCTTGCGCAAGGCCCGCAAGGCGATCAGCAGCACGCCGCCCAGGACCATCGCGCCGCCGACCAGCAGGCGCGGCCCCGGACGATCGCCCCAGAACGCGATACCCAACCCGATCGCCAGCACCGGCACGAGCAGCAGCCAGGGCGTCACCTGCGCGACCGGGTAGCGCTGCACCAGCACGTAGTACAGCCCGTGGCCGAGCAGCGAGGACACGAAGGCGGCGTAGATCGCGCCCGCCCACGCGACCCAGCTCACCTGCGGCAGTAGCGCGAGCGCGCCCGGCTCCAGCCACGCGCTGACGGCGATCAGCGGCAGCACGCTGAACACCGCCGTCCAGCCTTGCTGGCTGTACACGTCCATGCCGCGCAGGCCCTTCATCAGCACGGTGCCGACGGCGAGGAACGCGGCCGATACCAGCATCAGCACCAGCGACATCGGATGGTCCAGGACCACCGGATCGAAGCCCAGCACGAGCACGCCGGCGAAGCTGATCGCGATCGCCAGTCCTGTGCGCCACGCGAAGCGTTCGCCCAGCCACCACCACGCCAGCAGCGTGGTCATCGGCACGTAGCTCTGCATCACGATGGCGGGCGAGGAGAGGTCGCCGGAGAGCTTGAGCGCGGTGAAGCTCAGCCCGAAGTGCAGCACGCCGATGCACAGGCAGACGGCCAGCAGGCGTGGCCACTGGCCGGGCGCAGGTCGTTTCACGAGCCATACCAGTGGCACGGCGAGCAACGCGAAGCGCAACGCCGTGAACAGGAACGGCGGGATCTCGCGCATCGCCAGCGCGGAGGTGAGGAAGTTGACGGCCCACGCCACGACGACGACGAGGACCAGGACGAGATCGCGGGCGGGCATGGAGTTCCAGGGGGAGCGCGCGGGGCCGGGCGCGCGGGTGCGCCCATTGTCCGCCGCGCGGGGCGATGCGACCAGTTTGATCCGGCTCAAACCGTGGGGAGGTCGTGCTCTCTACAGTCGCCGCCTTCGGTAAAGGGGAAGACCATGGCCACGATCCTGTTCGACCAGCCCGGGCACCGCTGCATCGCCTTCAGCGACCTGGTGCGCGGCGACGACGGCGTGCAGGCCAACCAGTTCCTGATCCAGCATCGCGATTGCAATGCGTTGCTCGATCCGGGCGGCGCGCTGCTCTACAACCCGCTGATCCTGGCGATCGGCGAGTTCGTCGCGCCGACCGACATCACCTGGCTGCTGTGCTCGCACCAGGACCCGGACATCATCGGTTCGGTCGACAAGTGGTTGCTGTACACGAACACCACCGTGGTGTGCTCGAAGTTGTGGGGCCGTTTCGTGCCGCACGTGGTGCCGGGCTATCTGCGCAACACCGGCGCCGACCGTTACGTGCTGCTTCCGGACAGGGGAGGGCGCATCCCGATGGGCGACAGCTTCGTGCGCGCGCTGCCGGCGCACTTCATGCATTCGGTGGGGAATTTCAGTTTCTTCGATCCGGTGAGCCGGATCCTGTTCTCCGGCGACATCGGCGCCTCGATGGTGCCCAGCCGCACGCCGTACGCGTTCGTCACCGACTTCGGCGCGCACGTGCCGCGCATGGAAGGGTTTCATCGACGCTACATGGCGTCCAACCGTGTCGCCAGGCTATGGGCGCGGATGGTGCGCGAGCTCGCCCCGGCGATGCTCGTGCCCCAGCACGGGCTGCCCATGCGCGGCGAGGAAATGGAGCGCTTCCTCGACTGGCTCGAAGTGCTGGAATGCGGCGTCGACCTCGTCGGGCCGGAGGATTACCAGCTCTGACGTTGGCTCAGTAGCGTATGCCGACCTTGCGCAGCAGCTTCGACATCACCCAGGCCGGACCGATCAGCAGGTAGGTCAGGTCGGTGAGGAAGCTCGGGCGCTTGTTCTCGAAGCGCTTGCTGTGTCCGATGAACTGGCCGACCCAGGCGACGACGAACACGCCGATGGCCAGCCACAGCAGCGTCTGCGTGCCGAAGCTGTCGTGGATCCACTTGGTGAGCAGGCCCATCAGCACGTACATCGCCAGCATGGCCAGGCCGAGGGTGCGCGACGCGCGGTAGTAGAACAACCCCGTCACCAACATCGCCGCCGCCGCCCAGACGCCGGCGCTGAACCACGTGCCCGGCGCGGGGATGCACCACAGCAGCGCGATCACGCTCCACAGGATCGCCGGCACGCAGACGACGTGGATGAGCTGGTTGGTGGCGTTGCGATGGTCGGCCGAATAGTGGGCGAACCATCGGTCGATCGGGCGCTGTGCGACGTGCTGCGAAGACTCGGCGGCGGTGTTCATGACGACCCCTCCCAAGGTGGCATGACAGCCCGCGCTCAATGCGCGGAGGACTTCGAGAATAGCTGGATTACGGCGACGCCGGCCACAATCAGGCCAATCCCGGCCAAGGCCGGCAGGTCGAGCGGCTGCTTCAGTACGGCCCAGCCGATCAGGGCGATCAGGACGATGCCTGCTCCCGACCAAATGGCGTAGGCCACGCCCACGGGAACGGTCTTGAGCACGAGCGAGAGGAAGTAGAACGCGATCGCGTAGCCGGCGGCGACGACCAGCGATGGCCCGGGTCGAGTGAAACCGTCCGAGGCCTTCAGCGCGCTGGTGGCGATGACCTCGGCGGCGATGGCGATGGCGAGGTAGACGTAGCCAGGGCTCATGGATGCCTCAACGGTAGGTGGCGCCGGGTGCCCAGTATTCCTCCATCGCCGTCATCGCATCGTCCGTGTGCATCGAACGTGGATCGAAGGCAAGCAGATCGAGGAACTGCGACACCGCAGCGTTCTGTTCGGGGGATAGCGTCGCGAATCGCGGTGGGTCGCGGTCTGGCGGCCGCAACGAGAACGGCAGGGTATCGGTGGACATCGAGGGCGCCCGTCCGCGAAATCGATCCAGCCCGTGACGCATCAGGATCGGCAGGTAGTAGCGCCACGACGCCGGGTCGAGGTGATGCTGCCCCAGCAATTGGCCTCGAGATACGCCACGTCGGGCGTATCGAGCGCTGGATCCCACGGCGGAGGCGGCGCGTAGTCGTCCAGCGCATTTGCCGGCGCGCAGCGTGATCGCGGGCCGATCCGCAGGCTCGACGAAGGCCGCCGCGATCAGAGCCCTCAACGCCGCTTCTTCGCGGATCAGCGGCTCCTGCATGCGGTCAATCGACCGAAATCCCCGCCAGCTTCATCAGCGCCTCGGCGTACTTCGCGCGGGTACGCTCTATCACTTCGGCCGGCAGGTTCGGGCCCGGCGGCGTCTTGTCCCAGCCCAGCGTTTCCAGGTAGTCGCGCACGAACTGCTTGTCGTAGCTCGGCGGGCTGGTCCCGACTTCGTACTGGTCGGCCGGCCAATAGCGCGAGGAATCCGGCGTGAGCATCTCGTCCATCACGTACAGGCGGCCATCGGCGTCCAGGCCGAACTCGAACTTGGTGTCGGCCAGGATGATGCCGCGCTCGGCGGCGAAATCGCGGGCGAACTTGTACAGCCGCAGCGTCGCGTCTCGCACTTGTTCGGCGAGCGCCGCGCCGACGGTGTGCACCGCCGTGTCGAAGTCGATGTTCTCGTCGTGGTCGCCGACGGCGGCCTTGGTCGACGGGGTGAAGATCGGCTCGGCCAGTTGCTCGGCCTGGCGCAGTCCGTCGGGCAGGGCGATGCCGCTGACGCGGCCGGTGCGCTGGTAGTCCTTCCAGCCGCTGCCGATGAGATAGCCGCGCGCGATGCATTCCACCGGCACGGGCTTGAGGCGCTTGGTCACCACGGCGCGCTTGCCGTAAAGCGCGGCGTCCACGCCGGCCGGCAGCACCGAGGCGACGTCGATGCCGGTGAGGTGGTTGCGGATGATGTGCTCGGTCTTGCCGAACCAGAAATTGCTGATCTGGCAGAGCATCTCGCCCTTGCCCGGGATCGGATCGGGCAGGACCACGTCGAAGGCGGACAGGCGGTCGGTGGCGACCATCAGCAGGCATTCGCCCGCGTTGGCCGGCAGGCGGTCTGCGGGCAGGTCGAACACGTCGCGGACCTTGCCGCGATGGCGCAGGTGGAGGCCGGGCAGGTCGGACTGGAGCAGGGTCGTGGACAACGCTGGAATCCCCAATGGTTGCAATGGAGTCCCTGCCCGACGCTCGCCTTGTTTCGCGCGCGTGCGCGACAGGGCCGGCCAGTGTACGCCGGGCGGCGGCGACGTGCAGGTAAACTGTCGGCGGACCTAAACGGGCGACCGCGGACCGCGGGGAGGACGATGAAACGCTGGTACGGCAAGCTGCTCGGCTTCGTGGCGGGCGCCGCGCTTTTTCGCACCAACCCCTTGTTCGGGGCCCTGGTCGGTCTGCTGGTCGGCCACGCCTTCGACATCGACTGGTTCAAGCTGGGCCGGGACAATCCGTATGCCGCGCTGGGCCTGACCTCGGACGCCACCGATGCCGAAATCGACCAGGCCTACCGCCGGCTGATGTCGCAGTACCACCCCGATCGCATGGCGGGCGCCGCGGCGGAACTGCGCCAGCAGGCCGAAGTCCGTGCCCGCGAGATCAACCAGGCCTACGACCGCATCAAGACGCTGCGCAAGCGCCGTTAGCCGCCCCATCCCGCATCGCCGTTCCCACGAGATCTCCCATGCAATCCACCGTCATCGCCCCGTCCATTCTTTCGGCCAACTTCGCCCGGCTCGGCGAGGAGGTCGACAACGTGCTCAAGGCAGGCGCCGACTGGGTGCACTTCGACGTGATGGACAACCACTACGTCCCCAATCTGACGATCGGTCCGATGGTCTGCGAGGCCCTGCGCAAGCACGGCGTGACCGCACCGATCGACGTGCACCTGATGGTCGAGCCGGTGGACCGCATCGTCCCCGACTTCGCCAAGGCCGGCGCCTCGCTCATCAGTTTCCATCCCGAAGCCAGCGCGCACGTGCACCGCACGGTCCAGCTGATCAAGTCGCACGGCTGCCAGGCCGGCGTGGTGCTCAACCCGGCCACGCCGATCGACGTGCTCGACTGGGTGCTGGAAGACCTGGACATGGTCCTGCTGATGTCGGTGAACCCCGGCTTCGGCGGCCAGAGCTTCATTCCTTCGGCGCTGGAAAAACTGCGCCGCGTGCGCGAGAAGATCGACGCCACCGGCAAGCCGATCCGGTTGGAAATCGACGGCGGCGTGAAGGCCGACAACATCGGCGAGATCGCCGCCGCGGGCGCGGACACCTTCGTCGCCGGCTCGGCGATCTTCAACGCTCCGGGCTCTGACCAGCGCGGCTACGCCGACGTGATCGCGCGGATGAAGGATGCCGTGGCGAAGGTGCGCGGATGAAAACCTGCGACCTGTGCGATCTGCACGACGCGCAGGTGCGCGTGGTCGACCTGCCGCTGTTCGATTTCGGCGGCCGGTTGGCGTTCAACGGGCTGGTCAGCACGGTCAAGGCAGCGGACGACAACTCGCGCGTGCGCGAAGCGGTGGAGGAGGCCGGTCAGGGCCGCGTGTTGGTGATCGACGCCGCCGGCTCAACGCAACGCGCGATGCTCGGCGATCTGCTCGCCGCGAAAGCCGCGGAAAACGGCTGGGCCGGCGTGATCGTGTTCGGCGCCATCCGCGACAGCGACGCGATCGCCACGATCGACCTGGGCGTGAAGGCGCTGGGCACATGCCCGCGCAAGACCGAGAAACTCGGCGCCGGTGAGCGCGACGTCGATGTGGAATTGGGCGGCGTGCGCATCCGCGCGGGCGATTGGCTGTGCGCGGACGAAGACGGCGTGGTCGTGGCGGACACCGACCTGCGCTGGGCGCAGGGCAGTACGCCCTGACGAAACGCGCCTGGCGAAAACGCACGCGGCAGGCCATCGCTGGCCTGCCGCGGAATACTTGGAGGCAATCCCGCCTCCGCCCGTCGTCCTTGAAGATGGACTCTGATTCTCCGGCCTTTCGATGACGGATGTGTGACGCGTCGCGGGATTTCGTGCCCGGGCGACCCGGCGTCGTTCACGATCGCTCGCACCGCCATTGCGTAGCCTGCGCGCTGGTTCCCTGCGTGGCGACGATGACGAAGTCCTGGCGTCTGCTCCTCAATGGCAAGTCCGCAGGCGACGACGCGCTGCGCGAAGCGGTCGCATCGATGCGCGAATCCGGCGTCGCGCTGGACGTGCGCGTGACGTGGGAGCGCGGCGATGCCAAGCGGTATGTCGACGAAGCCCTCGCAGATGGCGTCACGTGCGTGATCGCCTGCGGCGGCGACGGTACCTTGGGCGAAGTGGCCGCCGCGCTGGCCGAGCGCGACGAACACGCAGATGCATTGCCCGCACTCGGTCTGGTGCCGATGGGCACCGCGAACGATTTCGCCACCGCCGCGACGATTCCCACCGAGCCCCTGGAAGCGCTGCGATTGATCGGCGCGAGCACGCCGCACGCGATCGATCTGCTGCGTGTGGACGCCGACGGCGAACGCCACTGGTGCGCCAATCTCGCCAGCGGCGGCTTCGGCACCGAGGTCACGGTCGAGACCGACGACGGCCTGAAGAAACTCCTCGGCGGGCTGGCCTACCTGGTGACCGGCGTCGCGCGCGTGGGCCGCATCGATCCGGTCCAGGCGCACCTGCACGGCGAGGGCTTCGACTGGAAGGGCGGCTTCATCGCGCTGGGCATCGGCAACGGCCGGCAGGCCGGCGGCGGGCAGGTCCTGTGTCCCGATGCGCACGTGGACGACGGCCTGCTCGACGTGACGGTGATTCCCGAACTGGCCGGCGAGTTGGCCACCACCGTCGCCACGCTGATGCGCGAAGGTCGCGGCGCCGCGCTCGAACGCGTGGGCGAACGCGCGCGCATGCGTGCGCTGGTCGTCGATGCCGACGAGCCGATGGCGCTCAACCTCGACGGCGAGCCGGTGCAGTCGCGCCGGTTCGAGATCGCCTGCGTGCCGGCACGCCTGCGCATGCACCTGCCCGCGCATTGCCCATTGCTGTCGCCGGCTCGCATCGCGTTGCGCTGACCCGGTAAAGTACGGGCGATGAGCCGCGCGCCCGCCCCCCTCCGGACGATCCCGCATTTCCACGCCGACGCGGGTTGGCGATGGCGACCGTGTGTCGCTTCGCACCTCCCGTCGACTTCCCAGGAAATGCCGCGTGACCCTCGATCCCTCGCAGTCCAATCCCTTCCAGGCCAAGCCCGCTGAGGGCCACACCCTCGTCCCCGTCGTGCGCGAAGTCCTGAGCGACCTCGACACGCCGCTGTCGGTCTACCTCAAGCTTGCCGACGGCCCGCATACGTATCTGTTCGAATCAGTCGAAGGCGGCGAGCGGTTCGGCCGTTACTCGATCATCGGCCTGCCGGCGCGTCGTGTTTACGCCTTCGTCGGGCACACGTTGTTCGTCACCGAAGACGGCGAACTGCTCGAAAGTCGAGTCGTCGACGATCCCTTCGCCGAGGTCGAGCGCCTGCGTGCCGCGCACAGCGTGCCGACGATCCCGGGGCTGCCGGGCTTCACCGGCGGGCTGGTCGGCTGGTTCGGTTTCGAATGCATCCAGTACATCGAACCGCGCTTGGCCGGCGGCGATACGCCGGACGAACTCGGCACGCCCGACATCCTGCTGATGCAGAGCGATGAGCTGGCGGTGTTCGACAACCTCAAGGGCCGCCTGTACCTCATCGTGCATGCCGATCCGTCGGAACCGCGCGCGATGGCCCGCGCGAACCGGCGCCTGGACGAGCTCGTGCACCGCCTGCGCCAGGGCGGCCCGGGCTATCCGGAAACGCTGGAAGGGCGCGTGCTGGACGAGGCGGACTTCGTGTCCGGTTTCACCCGCGAAGGCTTCATCGAGGCGGTGGAGAAATCGAAGGAATACATCCGCGCCGGCGACATCTTCCAGGTCGTGCTGAGCCAGCGCCTGTCGGTGCCGTTCAAGGCGCGCCCCGTCGATGTCTACCGCGCGTTGCGCGCGTTGAACCCGTCGCCGTACATGTACTACCTCGATGTCGGCGGCACGCAGGTGGTGGGGTCGTCGCCGGAAATCCTGGTGCGCCTGCAACACACCGCTTCGGGGCAGGGCCACGTCACCGTGCGCCCCATCGCCGGCACGCGCCCGCGCGGCGAGACGCCGGAGCAGGACGCCGCGCTCGAAGCCGAACTGCTGGCCGATCCGAAGGAACGCGCCGAACACCTGATGCTCATCGACCTGGGCCGCAACGACGTCGGCCGCGTGTCGCAGGCCGGCACGGTGGAGGTCGGCGAGCAGTTCGTGATCGAGCGCTACAGCCACGTCATGCACATCGTCAGCGAGGTCACCGGCACGCTGAAGGACGGATTGAGCTACGCCGACGTGTTGCGCGCAACGTTCCCGGCGGGCACGGTCAGCGGCGCGCCGAAGATCCGTGCGCTGGAGGTGATCCGCGAACTGGAACCAATCAAGCGCAACGTCTACGCCGGTTCCATTGGTTACCTGGGCTGGGGCGAACCCGGCCGCAGCGGCGATGCCGACACCGCCATCGCCATCCGCACCGCCGTGATCCAGGACGGACGCCTGTACGTGCAGGCAGGCGCGGGCATCGTCTACGACTCCGATCCGGCGATGGAATGGGAGGAGACGATGAACAAGGGGCGCGCCCTGTTTCGCGCCGTCGCACAGGCCGCGCGCGGACTGTGATTCCGGTCGCGTAATTTCCTCCACGCGCTGTTCACATCGTGCGCGGGCATGACCGCATGCGCGCCTCGACAACGTTTTGTTCACAAACGGCGTTATTCACTGGGAACCACGGCGCTGTGGCGGCGCCGACAACGCGGGAGGCGGCCATGCAGCTCGTCCACGACGTTCTCGTCCAGTCCCGTTTTTCCAACACGTTCCCGCGCACCGTCGAGATGCTCTGCCCGCACTGTCTCAAGGAGGCGGTGTTCGAGGCGCGCACCTGGCAGGAGCACGGCCGGCAGCTGGCGGCGAGCGACCTGGAGTGCGCGCGCTGCGAGAAGACGGTGCTTTTCGTGCAATTGCTGGAACTGGACGGCACGCGCAAGGACGCCGGCCTGTTCTGCCATCCCGGCTCGGGTGGGCGCGAGCCGATGCCGGGCGTGGAGCACCTGCAGTCGCTGTCCGCGCCGCTCGCGCGCAGCTACGAATCGGCGCTGAAGCTTTACAACCACGCCGAGTGGGGCGCCAGCTCGCTGATCGTGCGCCACCTGCTGGGCGGGCTGGGCGCGCGCATGCTTGCCGAAGACAAGCGCGATCTGTCGCTCGCTCGCAAACTCGAGGCGTTGCAGCAGGACGTGGACCTGGCGCGGCCGCTGCAGGACATCGCGCAACTGCTCGCGCCCAGCGGCACGTTCGGGCGCCAGTTCGAGGACGAGTCGACGATCGACAAGGCCACGGCCGAGTTGTTGCTGGAACTGGCCGAGCAGCTGATCAATTACCTCGTGGTGCTGCCCGGCACGATGGCCGACCTGAAGAGCCGCATCGCCACCGCCCCGGTGCCGCTGCGACGGGGCAGTGGCGCCGCCTGAGCGCACCGCCCTACCGATGACCTGAGGCCCGAGCCGCCGCCGCGCGGCGCGCCCGGACGTGCGCACCTCGGCGCGCGTCGAACATTACCGATCGTTAATCCACCGGAAAGACGCCGGTGAGGCGCCCGCGCGCAATCTGATCCTGCGGTCGGGAAAGCAGTCCCCGCCCGAGTCGAAATCCTCGTCCAAGTCGTTCCGAGTCACCTCTAGGAGTCACCATGAACCTGCGCAAGTCCCTGTTCGCCGTCGCCCTGACCGCAATGGCCGGTTCCGCGCTGGCCGCCCCGCCGAGCACCGCGCCGGCCGCGCCCGCCAAGACCACGGTCTCCAAGCACAAGCACGCCAGCAAGAAGGCCGACACCGCCACCTCCACCAAGAGTGCCGACGCCAAGAAGAGCTGATTGCTCCCAATGATCCCCGGAGCCCGTGCAAGCGGGCGGATACCCCGACGGTGCGCACCGGCGGGGTATCCTTTTTCGTGTCGCCCGGAGTTCCCATGCGCGTCCTGCTGATCGAAGACGATCCCCACACCGCGGCCTTCATCGGCAAGGGACTGCGCGAGGACGGCCACACCGTCGAGCATGCCGGCGACGGCAGGCAGGGATTGTTCCTGGCGACAACCGAAACCTTCGACGCCATCGTCCTGGACCGGATGCTGCCGGCATTGGACGGTCTGGTGCTGCTGCAGACGCTGCGCGGCGCCGGCAATCGCACGCCGCTGCTGCTGCTCACGGCGCTGGGCGAAGTCGACCATCGTGTCGAAGGCCTGCGCGCCGGCGCCGACGACTACCTCGTCAAGCCGTTCGCCTACTCGGAACTGAGCGCGCGCCTGGACAGCATCGTGCGCCGCCATCGCGACGACGCGCAGCGCGAACCCACGCGGTTGCAGGTGGGCGATCTGGAGCTCGACCTGCTCGGCCGCGACGCGCGTCGTGCCGGCAAACGCATCGAACTGCAGCCACGCGAATTCCGCCTGCTCGAATACCTGATGCGCCAGGCCGGCCGAGTGGTCACGCGCACGATGCTGCTGGAAGCGGTGTGGGACTACCACTTCGATCCGCAGACCAACGTCATCGACGTGCACATCAGCCGGCTGCGGCAGAAGATCGACCACGGCTTCGATCGCGCGCTGCTGCACACCGTGCGCGGCGCGGGCTACCGGCTCGGCGAATGACGCGCGCGCCGCGTTCCACCAGCACACGTCTGGCCCTGGCGGTGATGGGCTCGTTCCTGCTCGCCTTCGTGCTGCTCGGCGCGGGCGTGTACGTGGCGGTATCGACGCTGCTGCTGCAGGACGCGCGCGAGCTGGTACGCACGGACGCTGCGGCGCTGACCCAGCTGCATCGCGACGGCGGCCGCGGCGCGCTGGTGCAGGAGCTGCGCGACCGCCTCGACGCGCCCGACGATCCCGATGCGGTCTATGCGCTGTTCGCCGCGAACGGCACGGTCGAGGTTGGCGACGTGTCGCCCATGCATGCGGGCAAAGGCATGCGCTGGACCACCTTCGAACACGCCGATCACGACGCGCCGGGCGGCGCCGGGCTCTCTCGCCGAGTGCTGGCGCAACTGCAACCGCTCCCCGGCGGCGAGACCTTGCTGACCGGGCTGCGGCTGCAGTCGCAGGACCGCTTCCTCGCACTGATGCTGCGCACGGCGCTGGTCGCGCTCGCGGTGGCCGCATCGCTGGGCGCGCTGGTGGGATGGCTGACCTCGCGCTGGGTTTCGCGCCGGCTCAGCGACCTTGACCTCACCGCCGCGCGCGTGGGCGGGGGCGAGCTCGGCTTGCGCGTGCCGCTGGACGGAAGCGGCGATGCGTTCGACCGGCTCGGTCGCCGCTTCAACGGCATGCTCGATCGGATCGAGGATCTGCTCGGAGGCGTTCGCCATGCAACCGACCACATCGCACACGACCTGCGCACGCCGCTCACGCGGTTGCGCAATCGTCTGGAAGACCTGCGCCCCGGCGCGGCCGCCTCGGAGCGCGCCGCGCTCGACGGCGCCGTGCAGGAGACCGACCAGCTGCTCACCACGTTCGGCGCGCTGCTGCGGCTGGCGAGGATCGAAGCGCAGTCGCCGGCGGGCGAGGGACCGGTGCTGGATCTGTCCGCGCTCGCCGCCGATGCCGCCGAGCTCTACGTTCCGATCGGCGCGGAGCGCGGGGTAGGCCTGCGCACTTCTCTGGCACCGGCGCAGGTGCGCGGCGACCGCGACCAGCTGTTCCAGATGCTGGTGAACCTGCTCGACAACGCGCTGAAATTCGCGCCGACGGGAGGCGAGGTCGGGGTATCGCTGGAGGCGGCGGCCGATGGCGTGGTGCTGTGCGTCGACGATGACGGGCCCGGCATTCCGGAAACCGATCGCGAGCGCGTGTTCGATCGTTTCCAGCGCCTGGAGGCCCACCGCGGCACGCCCGGCAGCGGCCTGGGCCTGAGCCTGGTGAGGGCGATCGTCCATCGCCATGGCGGGCGGATCGAATTGCTCGACCGCGCGCCGGGCCTGCGCGTGCAGGTGTGGCTGCCGCTCGCCTGAAGGTCGCCGGGTCGCGCCGCGCGCGACGAGTCGTTACAGTAGGGCCATGATCGTGCGTACCCCTCACCAGTTCCGCAAAGCCGACCAGGGTTGGCGATGGTGGCCGTTGGCCTCCGTCCGCCCATTCCCGTCGTCCAAGGAACTGCCGAGTGTTTCCCGCCCCGCGCATTGACCTCCCGCCGCCTCGCACGGCCGCACCAGATTCGACCGCACACCTGCTCCGACGCTCCCACCGGCACCCCGCCGCGCGGGATAATCGCGTCGATTCCGTCGTGCCTGTCGCCGCCGCGCCGTCGCCCGCCACTCCCCACCGTTGCCCGAGCTCGCGCCGATGCTGTTGATGATCGACAACTACGACAGCTTCACCTACAACCTCGTGCAGTACCTGCAGGCGCTCGGGGCGGAGGTCAAGGTGATCCGCAACGACGAGCTGAGCGTGGCGCAGATCGAGGCGCTGGCGCCGGAGCGCATCGTCGTCTCGCCCGGCCCGTGCACGCCGAACGAGGCGGGCGTATCGGTGGACGTCATCCGCCAGCTCGGTCCGCGAATCCCGATATTCGGCGTGTGCCTTGGGCATCAGAGCCTTGGCCAGGCCTATGGCGGAGACGTGGTCCGCGCCAAGCGGATCATGCACGGCAAGACCTCGCGCATCCGTCATGAGGGCAAGGGTGTGTTCGTGGGGCTGCCGGACGGATACGAGGCTACGCGCTACCACTCGCTGGTGGTCTCGCGCGACACGCTGCCCGAATGCCTGGAGATCACCGCGTGGACGCAGGTGGACGGCGTCGGCGGCGAGCCGGAATTCGACGAGATCATGGGCCTGCGCCATCGCGAGCACCCGGTCGAAGGCGTGCAGTTCCACCCCGAGTCGATCCTCACCGAGCACGGCCACGCGCTGCTGAAGAACTTCCTCGAACGCCAGCCGCGGTAACCTAACCCTCCCATCGATCCTCCCTGTCGGAAGGCGACCCGGATTTCCAGCGACATGCCCATCACCCCGCAAGAAGCCCTGCAACGCACCATCGAGCATCGCGAGATCTTCCACGACGAGATGGTCGAGCTGATGCGCATGGTCATGCGCGGCGAGGTGTCGCCGACGATGACGGCGGCCATCCTCACGGGCCTGCGCGTGAAGAAGGAAACCGTCGGCGAGATCGCCGGCGCGGCGACCGTGCTGCGCGAGTTCGCGCGCCCGGTGGAGCTGGCCGACCGCACGAACCTGGTCGACATCGTCGGCACCGGCGGCGACGGCGCGCACACGTTCAACATCTCCACCGCGAGCATGTTCGTGGTGGCCGCCGCGGGCGCGAAGGTCGCCAAGCACGGCAATCGCAGCGTTTCGTCCAAGTCCGGCAGCGCCGACGCGCTGGAATCGCTGGGCGCGGCGATCGAGCTGCAGCCCGAACAGGTGGCGCGCTGCATCGAGCGCTGCGGCATCGGCTTCATGTTCGCGCCGATCCACCATCCGGCGATGAAGGTCGTCGCGCCGGTGCGTCGCGAAATGGCGGTGCGCACGATCTTCAACATCCTCGGGCCGCTGACCAATCCGGCCGACGCGCCGAGCATCCTGATGGGCGTGTTTCATCCGGACCTGGTCGGCATCCAGGTGCGCGTGCTGCAGGAACTCGGTGCGGAACGCGCGCTGGTCGTGTGGGGCCGCGACGGCATGGATGAGCTATCGCTCGGCGCCGGTAGCCTGGTGGGCGAACTGCGCGACGGCCAGGTGCGCGAGTACGAGGTGCATCCGGAGGACTTCGGCATCGCCATGGCCGCCAGCCGCAACCTGCGCGTCAACGACGCGGCGGAATCGAAGATCCTGTTGATGCAGGCGCTGAACAACGAAGCCGGCCTGCCGCGCGAGATCGTCGCGCTCAACGCGGGCGCGGCGATCTACGCCGCCGGTGTGGCCGACAGCATCGCCGAAGGCATCGAACGCGCACGTGCGGCGCTCGCCTCGGGTGAAGCGAAGCGCAAGCTGGAGGAATTCGTCGCGACCACGCGCGAACTCGCTGGCGAAGCGGTGGGCGCCTGAGATGGACGAGGCGTTCGCCCGGCTTCCCGCACCGCCGTATTACGCGGTGATTTTCTCCTCGCGCCGCAACGGCGCTGACGACGCCGGTTACGGCGAAGCGGCGCAGCGCATGGTCGAGCTGGCATCGTCGCAGCCCGGCTTCCTCGGCGTGGAGTCCACGCGCGGGACGGACGGCTTCGGCATCACCGTCTCGTACTGGGACAGCGAGGCCGCCATCGCCGCCTGGCGTCAGCACGCCGAACACGCCGCCACGCGCGCCCACGGTCGCGTGTACTGGTACGAACATTACGAACTGCGCGTGGCCAAGGTCGAGCGCGCGTACGGCAAGCCCGAATCGAAACGCGAAACTTCCGAATGAGCGACATCCTCAACACGATCCTGGCCCGCAAGGCCGAGGAGATCCAGCAGCGAAGCCGCGTGCGGCCGCTCGACGACATGCGCGCCCGCGCGCTGCAGTTGCCGCCGACGCGGGGTTTCGTCGACGCCATCCATCGCAAGCATGCCGCAGGCGAAGCCGCAGTCATCGCCGAAGTGAAGAAGGCCAGTCCTTCGAAGGGATTGATCCGCAAGGATTTCAACCCGGCGCAGATCGCGCGCAGTTACGAGGCAGGCGGCGCGGCGTGCCTGTCGGTGCTGACCGACGTGGACTTCTTCCAGGGCAGTAACCTGTACCTGGGCGAGGCGCGCGGTGCCTGCTCGCTGCCGGTGCTGCGCAAGGATTTCACCATCGACCCGTACCAGGTGTACGAAGCGCGCGTGATCGGCGCCGACGCGATCCTGCTCATCGTCGCGGCGCTGGAAGACGGCCCGCTCGTGGAGATGGCGAACCTCGCCATGGAACTGGGCATGGACGTGCTGGTGGAAGTGCACGACATCGACGAGCTCGAGCGTGCGTTGCAGACCGGCTGCGAGCTGATAGGCGTGAACAACCGCAACCTGCGCACGTTCGAGGTGTCGCTCGACACCACATTGGCGCTGAAGGATGCGGTGCCGCGCGACCGCACCCTGGTCACCGAAAGCGGCATCGCCACGCGTGCCGACGTGGCGAAGATGCGCGAGGCCGGCGTGCAGAGCTTCCTGGTCGGCGAGTCGTTCATGCGCGAGGCCGAGCCCGGTGCCGCGCTCCAGCGCCTGTTCGCCGCATGAGCAATTCGACCGGAAAGCACGCGCAAATCCCGCCGGTCGAGCACCTGCCCGGCGCGGCCGCCGTGGCGCTGGCGGGCGAGGGCAAGCAGGGCGAGCGACCGTTCGCGCCGCTGGTGGTGTTCGACTTCGACCACACGTTGTACGACGGCGACTCCGGCAGCCACCTGGTGCTGTGGCTGATCAAGCGCGACTGGGCGCGCGTCGTGGCGGCCATCGCGCTGTCGCCGCTGCTGTTGCCGCTGATCGCCTGGATGCCGACGCGCCGCCGTGCGATCTCGGTTTACCTGTGGATCGGTACCGTCGGTACGCATCGCCGTCGCGACATGGACCGCCTCATCGATCACTACGTGCGCACACACGCGAAGGAAATCCGCGCGCGCCTGCTGCCGGTCGCGCTGCGGGTGTTGCAGCGGCATCGCGACGCCGGCGATCGCGTGATCATCGCCACCGGTGCCTCGCCGGAGCTGGCGCGGGCGATCCTGGATTTCGTCGCGCACGAGGACTTGCCGGTGATCGGCAGCATTTCCGGGCCGTTCCTGGGCGGCATGGTCACCGTCGAACACTGCCACCACGAGAACAAGATGCGGATGATCTGGGACGCAGGCTATGACCAGATCGCCATCGCGTACTCGGACAGCAGCGCCGATCTGCCGTTGCTCAAGGCCGCGCGCAAGCCCGTCGTGGTCAATCCCAAGCGCCGTCGCGTGGCGATGTTCCGGCGCGTGTTGCCGCCGGGCACGCCGATCCTCAATTGGGGCTGCGTGGGGCGGGGCGGAGATCCGGTGAAGGCCTGAGCGCCGCGCCGGATCGCACCGCGACCGTCAGACGCGCTCGGGCGCGTCCAGGTCGAGGATGAAGTCCCGCAGCGTGTGCTCGGCGTAGTCGCGGAACTCGCCGGCGTCGTAGAAGCGGCCGAAGCAGTGGCTGCAACTCTCGAACCAGATGTGCGGCTGCTGCGGGTCGACCATGCGCACCAGTTGGCGGTCGATGCAGACCGGGCACTTGATGCGGTCGATGTGGTTGTAGTGCTCGCCCACCGCAGCGTCGCCGGTGTCCACGCGCTCGGCTTGCGCCTTGAGCAGGCGGTTCTCGCCCATCGTGAGCCACAGACCCTTGCACTGCGTGCAGCGCGTCGAGCGCGACGAGAGCAGTTCGATGGCTTCCATCGGGGAATTGCATTTCGGGCACTGCATGGCGCGGTCCGGAGTGGGGTGGTTGGAGGTCAGTCGCCGAGCGCCTTGACCAGGCGCATCGAGCCTTCGAGATAACCGCACTGGCGATAGAAGGCGTGCGCGTCGGTGCGGCTGGCGTTGCTGGTGACTTCGATCCGGCGCACGCCGCAGCGGCGGGAGATCGATTCCACTTCCTTCAGCAGCCGGCGCCCGACGCCGAGTCCCTTGCGTTCGGGCATGACGATCAGCGCGGTGATGCGCGCCAGTTCGCAGCCGTGGACGACGGAGTAGAGCGTGTAGAGCGAGATCAGCCCGCAGGCGTCGCCGTCGAGCTCCGCCAGCAGCAGGTGCTGGCGCGGGTCGGGGCGGACCACTGCGATGCGTTCGGCGGCTTCGTCGCGGCTGCAGGGGTAGCCCAGCTCGCCGAGGAGTCGGGCGACGTCGCTGGCGTCGCCCAGTTCGGCCGACCGCACCCTCGGCGTCGTGGCCTCGTCGGGTGCGGTGGCGCGGCCCACGCGGTCAGCGGGTGCCGAAGAGAACGACCGTCTTGCCGCGTGCGTGCAGCTTTTCGTCGGCCTGCAGCTTCTTGAGGACGCGGCCGGCCATTTCGCGCGAGCAGCCGACCAGGCGCGACAGCTCCTGGCGCGACACGCGGATCTGCGTGCCCTGCGGGTGGCTCATCGCCTCCGGCTCCTTGGCCAGGTCGTGCAGGGCACGGACGATGCGATCGGTCACGTCGAGGAATGCCAGGCGGCCGGCTTTCCTACTGGTGTCGAGCAAGCGCCGGGAGATCTGCGCGCCTATGGCGTACAGCAGCTTGGGCGCATCCAGCGACAGCCGGGTCAGCAGCAGGTCGTAGAGGCGCTCGTGGCCGATCTCGGCCAGCTCGCAGGTGCTGCGCGTGCGCAGGATGACTTCGCGCTGGTCGCTGGCGATGAACAGGCCCAGCTCGCCGACGAACTCGCCGGGGCCGAAGTAGCCCAGGACCAGCTCGCGGCCGTCCTCCTCCTCGGTGATGATGCTGACCGAGCCGGACACGATGTAATACAGCGTGCTGGCCGGGTCCCCGGGGCGGAACACGTCCGTCCGCGAGGGATAGCGGCGGCGGTGGCAGTGGGCCAGGAAGCGTTCGATGGTCGCACCGTCCGGCAGCAACGGGCTGTTGATTCGACGCATGGCGGGTGAGGATGCAGCCGGATTTGCGGACATGGGCGTGAAAGTTATGTGATCGGGCGAGCTTAGGGGGAAGTAACGCAATGGGCAAATATTCGCCCCAGTACGTCACCCTGCCCGAACTCTAACCTGTGACGGCGATCTGGTTCAGCCCCCCAGGCCCGGAAGCCGCCGTCGACGGTCTCCCGGGTCTTACGCGTTCCCCCTGGGGGGTTTGTGCCGCATAATCGCGGCCCTCGCCGCCCTACCGGGATCTCACTGCCGTGGTCAAGCCGTTGCCTCGCCTGAGGTTGCAAGGTTTCAACAACCTCACCAAGGCCCTCTCGTTCAATATCTACGACGTCTGCTTCGCGGCGTCCGAGGACGAGCGACGTCGTTACATCGAATACATCGACGAGGCGTACAACGCCGACCGCCTGACCCAGATCCTGACGGACGTCGCCGAGATCATCGGCGCCAACATCCTCAACATCGCGCGCCAGGACTACGACCCGCAAGGCGCGTCGGTCACCATCCTCATTTCCGAGGAACCGGTGATCGACAAGAAGGACGCCGGCAGGGAGATCATCTCCGACGCCGTCGTGGCGCACATGGACAAGTCGCACATCACGGTGCACACGTATCCGGAGACGCATCCGGACAACGGCATCGCGACCTTCCGCGCCGACATCGACGTGGCGACCTGCGGCGTGATCTCGCCGCTGAAGGCCCTGAACTACCTGATCGAAAGCCTGGAATCCGACATCGTCATCATGGATTACCGGGTGCGCGGCTTCACGCGCGACATCAAGGGCCGCAAGCATTACATCGACCACAAGATCAATTCGATCCAGGACTACCTGGCCAAGAACATCAAGTCGCGCTACGAGATGCTCGACGTGAACGTCTACCAGGAAAACATCTTCCACACGAAGATGCACCTGAAGGAGTTCGACCTCGACACCTACCTGTTCGAGGAGAAGGCCAAGAACCTGTCGTTCAAGGAGCGCATGAAGATCGAAGCGCGCCTGAGGCGCGAGATCGAAGAGCTCTACCACGGGCGCAACCTGGCCGATTGAGCGTGTTGAGCTGGGATTGGTGATTCGAGATTCGTAGAAGCAAAAGGGCCCGCAATGCGGGCCCTTTTTTATGCTCTTCCCGAATCCCGAATCCCGAATCCCGAATCCCGAATCCCGAATCCCGAATCAAACCCTGTACGCGACGGCCTTCATCAGCGCCGAGGCCGCCGCCATCAGCGACGGCACCGGCGGCGGCAGGATGCGCGCGCCGGCGGCTTCGGCATGCTCGGCGTGGCGGGCCTCGTCGGCCTTCATGACTTCCAGGATGGCGCGGCTGCGCGCGTCGGCGGCGGGCAGCGAATCGAGGTGTTCGTCGATGTGCGCTTCGACCTGGCGCTCGGTCTCGACGACGAAGCCCAGGTTCCAGCCATCGCCGCGCAGTCCGGCCAGCGCGCCGATCGCGAAGCTGCCGGCGTACCAGACCGGGTTGAGCAGGCTGGGGCGGCTGTCGAGTTCGCGCAGGCGTTCCGCGCACCAGGCCAGATGATCGGTTTCCTCCTGCGCGGCGGCGAGCAGGTGCGAACGCGTGGTTTCGTCGCGCGCCACCGCCGCCTGTCCGCAGTACAGCGCCTGGGCGCAGACCTCGCCGACGTGGTTGATTCGCATCAGCCCGCTGGCGTGACGACGTTCGTCCTCGTCGAGCTCGATCTGGGCGACCTCGCGGGCCGGGTTCGGGCGCTCCGCCCCGGGTGCGCCGAACACGGTGTCCAGCGCGCGCTGGGTGTCGGCGAGGAAATGGTCGAGGGGCGTGAGCTGGCGTGGCGTGTCCATGTCGGCAGTTTAATCGGCGACGGCTGGCGGTCGCGGTGAAGCCGGGGCTTCGAGGCGTTCGGCCAGGAACTCCAAGGGGTGCTGCACCGTGACCTGCGTGCCGTTGGCGAAGTGGAGCCGGCAGCCGAGATTGGCACTGAGCAGCCGGGTCGCGCCGCTGTCGGCGAGTTGTTGCAGCAGCGGCGCACGGAAGGTCTCCGCCCGTGCACGGTCCTCGAGCATCTGTGCGCCGGAGGCGCCGCAACAGCCGTGGCCCGCGTCGAGTTCGACGACCTCCAGTCCCGGTATCGCGGACAGCAACGCGCGCAGCGAGCCAACCGACCGCACGACGTTGCGCTGGGTGCAGGGCAGGTGCAGGGCGACGCGTTCGGGCCCGGAGCGCCATCGCCAGGCGCCGGCGCGGGTGGCGAGCCGCTCGGCCAGGAAGTCCAGCGCATCGACGGCGTGTGCGCTCGGCGGCAGCGCCCGGGCGACCGCCTCGTGACAGCCGCTGGCCAGGGTGAGCACGATCGGCGTCGAGGCGAAGGCCTGGCGATTGCGTTCGGCGAGCCGCGCCGCGCCGCGCGTATCGCCGGCATGGGCATGCAGGCTCCCGCAGCAGGTCTGTCCGTCGGGTGCGTGGAGGCGAACACCAAGCATCGCCAGGCAACGCGATGCGGCCGAACGCAGGTTTGCTTCATAAATACCGGCAGCGCAGCCGACGAACAGGGCCACGGTGTCTTCCGCAGACAACGCGGGGGAGGGCCGGGTCATCGCGCGTGGCGGCGCCGGCAGCGGGCGCCAGCGCGCGGGAAGGAAGGGATGAAGCCAGCCGTAGGCGCGCAACGCGAGGGCCATCAGGGACGGACGCGCGGCCAGGGCCTCGATCGTTCGCTGACGAACGCCGGCCGGACGGCGTTCGCGCTGGCGGGCCCTGGCCTCCACCAGCAGCGCGCCGTACTCGACGCCGGCCGGGCAGACCGCCTCGCAACTGCGGCAGCCCAGGCACCGGTCGAGGTGGTCCTCACCGGTCGAGGTGGCCTCGACCGTTCCCAGCGCCCACGCCCGGGCCAGCGCGATGCGGCCGCGCGGTGATTCCGCCTCGATTCGGGATTCGGCGTAGGTGGGGCAGGCCGGCAGGCATAATCCGCACTGCACGCACCGGTCGGCCAGGGCCACCAGCGGGTCGGGCGCGGCCGGGCGGGGCGAAGGTAGGGCAGACGGCATGCGCCGATTCTAGCCGCGGGGCCGGCCGACTTGCGGCGACGGCCCGGGCCGGCTATGATTCCGCCTCTTCGTTTTACCCCCCCTCGACAACGCGTGGCGAACTTCCGCCGGACCGGCTTTGCCGGAACTGCACGGAACAAGCCCGACCGAACACCGATAAAAGACCAGTCATGAAGACTTTTTCCGCCAAGAACGAGACCGTCCAGCGTGACTGGTACGTCGTAGACGCCGAAGGCAAGACCCTCGGCCGCCTGTGCTCCGAGCTCGCCCGCCGTCTGCGCGGCAAGCACAAGCCGGTGTTCACCCCGCACGTCGACACGGGCGATTACCTGATCGTCATCAACGCCGAGAAGATTGCCGTCACCGGCAAGAAGCTGCAGGACAAGCAGTACCACCGCTTCACCGGCTACATCGGCAACCTCAAGACCGAGACCCTCGCCCAGGCGCTTGAGCGCCATCCCGAGCGCGTCATCGAGATCGCCGTGAAGGGCATGCTGCCGAAGAATCCGCTCGGCCGTGCCATGTACCGCAAGCTCAAGGTCTACAAGGGCTCCGAGCATCCGCATGCCGCCCAGCAGCCGCAGCCGCTGGACCTCTGAGTTCGGACCTAATCGTAGAGACATCACATGGCACTCCAGCAGAACTACGGCACCGGCCGCCGCAAGTCCTCCACCGCCCGCGTATTCCTGCGCAAGGGCGCTGGCAACATCACCGTCAACCAGCGTCCGCTGGATGAGTTCTTCGGTCGCGAAACCGCGCGCATGATCGTGCGCCAGCCGCTTGAACTGACCCAGTCGACCGACAAGTTCGACGTCGTCGTCACCGTCGCCGGCGGCGGCACCACCGGTCAGGCCGGTGCGATCCGCCTGGGCATCGCCCGCGCGCTGGTCGAATACGACGAAACCCTGAAGTCCGAGCTGCGCAAGGCCGGCTTCATGACCCGCGACGCGCGTGAAGTCGAGCGTAAGAAGGTCGGTCTGCACAAGGCCCGCCGCGCTACGCAGTTCTCGAAGCGCTAATCGGTTTTGGGTTAAACTACGTCTCATAGCCCCGTCGCCAAGCGGTAAGGCATCTGACTCTGACTCAGACATTCGGAGGTTCGAATCCTTCCGGGGCTGCCAGACAAAACAAGAAACCCGCCGAGAGGCGGGTTTTTTGTTGCCCGCGAATAGGCCCGGCGCCCCGCTGGACGTCCGACGCGCTCGCACGCGATCCGACACCGCGGACGTGGACGCAGCGCTGGCAGAATGCGGCCTCGCTTTGCGTTCTGGTGGATGTCTCGCCACGCCGCGCACAGTCGTTACAATTGAAACCATCGCGCGGCAGCGCAGGAATCCGGGAGTTTCGATGAAGCTTGGTTCACTGAAGGAAGGCGGTCGCGATGGCACGCTGATCGTGGTTTCGCGCGATCTCTCGCGCGGCGTGCGCGCTACCGGCATCGCCGACACGCTGCAGCGCGCGCTGGAGGACTGGTCGAACACCGCTCCGCGGCTCAACGCGCTTTACGACGCGCTCAACGATGGCAGCGCCGACGAGACATTCGACATCGACATGAACGCGCTGGCCGCTCCGCTGCCGCGCGCCTACGAGTTCGTCGACGGGTCGGCCTATCTTCCGCACGTGGCACGCGTGCGCCGCGCGCGCGGTGCCGAGGTGCCCGAGAGCTTCTACACCGATCCGCTGATGTACCAGGCCGTGAGCGCGGGCTTCTACGGCCCGCGCGATCCGGTGCGCGTGCCGAGCGAGGATTACGGCATAGACCTGGAAGCCGAGGTGGTCGTGGTGACCGACGACGTGCCGATGGCGGCGACGCCCGAGCAGGCCGCCATGCACATCCAGTTGATCGGCCTGGTCAACGATGTCTCGCTGCGCAATCTGATCCCGAACGAACTGGCCAAGGGCTTCGGCTTCCTGCAGTCCAAGCCGCGTTCGGCGCTGAGCCCGGTGTTCGTCACGCCCGATGAGCTGGGCGATGCATGGCAGGGCAGCAAGGTGCATCTGGCGCTGACCACGCACATCAACGGCGCATGGTTCGGTGCACCCGAAGCGGGGGTGGACATGCAATTCGATTTCGCCCAACTCGTCGCGCATGCCGCGAAGACGCGTCCGTTGTCGGCCGGCACCATCGTCGGCTCCGGCACTGTCGCCAACGAGGACACGTCGCTGGGTGCATCCTGCTTTGCCGAGAAGCGCACGGTGGAGACGCTGGAACTCGGCAAGGCGGTCACGCCGTTCATGAGCTTCGGCGATACCGTGCGCATCGAGATGCTCGCGCGCGACGGTGAGAGCGTGTTCGGTGCGATCGAGCAGCGCATCGAGAAGGGCGGCAACGCCTGATCAGGTACAGGTGCGCGGCGCTCCGGCCGCGCACGGACGGACGCGTGGCGTCCGCGGGGGAAGGACATGGCGGCTGAGCATCTGCGGTTGTATTCGTACTGGCGTTCGAGCGCCGCGTATCGCGTGCGTATCGGACTCAACCTCAAGTCGCTGCCGTACGAGACGGTGCCGGTGCATCTGGTACGCGACGGCGGCGAGCAGCATGCCGTCGCGTTTCGCCAGACCAACCCGCAAGGCCTGGTGCCTGTGTTGCAGCACGGCGATCGCGTGATGCGCCAGTCCACCGCGATCCTGGAGTATCTGGATGAAACCTGGCCCGAGCCGCCTCTGCTGCCGACCGCGGCGCGCGACCGCCAGCGCGTGCGCGCGCTGGCGCAGCTGGTAGCTTGCGACATCCATCCGCTCAATAATCTGCGCGTGCTGCAGTACTTCGACCGGAGCTGGCACGTGCCGCAGCCAGAGCGTGATGCCTGGGTCCAGCACTGGATCCAGGAGGGCTTCGCCGCACTGGAAGCGATGCTGGTAGACCATCCGTCGACGGGTAAATTCTGCGAAGGCGACTCGCCGACGCTGGCGGATTGCTGCCTGGTGCCGCAGGTCTACAACGCGCGCAGGTTCGCGGTGGATCTGTCGGCGTACCCGACGATCATGCGCATCGAGAAGACCTGCCTCGCGCTGCCCGCGTTCGACGCCGCGCGACCGGAAAAGCAGCCGGACGCTCCGCCGGCAGGCTGAGGCGCCGGCATTCTCGATCCGTCATCGGCGCGGATCTCGGGAGCGCGATGACTTCGCTACCCCTCACTCCACCCCTCTCCCGTGCGGGAGAAGGGTGCAGGACGCTTACTGCGTCGCCGCGTCGTAGATTTCCGCGTAGGGGTCGTGTTCGCCGGTCGAACCCTCGGACAGGCGGAACTTGAGCGCCAGGCCCTCGCGCGAATCGGCCGCCTTGAGCGCTTCTTCCATGTCGATGCGGCCTTCCTTGTACAGGCGGAACAGGCACTGGTCGAAGGACTCCATGCCTTCCTCCAGCGACTCCTCCATCGCCTGCTTGATCTCGTGCACCTGGCCGCGACGCATGAGGTCGCGGATGTGCGGCGTGTTGATCAGCACTTCCGACGCCGGCAGTCGGCGACCGTCGGTGCCGACCACCAGTCGCTGGCTGACCACCGCGCGCAAGTTCAGCGCGAGGTTCATCAGCACGTTCTTGTGCGCGGCTTCCGGGAAGAAGTTGAGGATGCGTTCCAGCGTCTGGTCGGCGTTGTTGGAGTGCAGCGTCGCCAGGCACAGGTGACCGGTCTCGGCGAAGGCGATGGCCGCCTCCATCGTCGTGGCGTCCAGGATTTCGCCGATCAGGATGACGTCGGGCGCTTCGCGCATCGCGTTCTTGAGCGCGTTGTGGAATGCGTGCGTGTCCAGGCCGACTTCGCGCTGGTTCACGATCGACTTCTTGTGCTTGTGCAGGTACTCGATCGGATCCTCGATGGTGAGGATGTGCCCCGAGATGTTGCTGTTGCGGTAGTCGATCATCGATGCGAGCGTGGTCGACTTGCCCGAACCGGTGGAGCCGACGATCAGCACCAGGCCGCGCGGTGCCATGATGATGTCCTTCAGGACCTGCGGCAGTTGCAGTTCCTCGATCGAAGGGATCACGCTGCGGATGGCGCGGATCACCATGCCGACTTCGCCGCGCTGCTTGAACACGTTGATGCGGAAACGGCCGGCTTCGGGGAGGGCGAGCGCCATGTTCAGTTCGAGGTCACGCTCGAACAGCGGAACTTGACCTTCGTCCATCAACGAATACGCGATCTTCTTCACCATGCCCGGAGGCAGGCCCGTATTGCCGAGGGGATAGAGTTTGCCTTCGACCTTGATGTAGACCGGCGCGCCGGTGGTCAAAAACATATCCGACGCGTTCTTTTCCGTCATCAGCTTCAGGAAATAGCCGATGTCCATGCAAGCAACCCCTTCTCTAACACCTGCGCGCCCGTTGCAAGCGCGGCGGTGGCTTTACGACAATGGCCGGGCACCTTCAACAGGCACGGCCTCCCCAATGCGCCCAAGCTTCGCACAATTCCGATTTCCGCTGCTGGCTGCAGTTCTCGCTTCGGTACTCTGCTCCTGCGCCTCGCTGCCCCCGCCGACCGGCGAACTAGCGGCGGCCCGGCAGGCCGTGTCCCGGGCCGAGGGCGCCGACGCGGACCAGTACGCGCCGCAGGAGCTGGGCGTGGCCCGCACGGGCCTGTCGCAGGCCCAGGCCGCGATGAGCGGCGGGGACGAGAACGACGCCCGTCGCCTCGCCCTGGCCTCGGCTGCCGATGCTGACCTCGCTTACGCCCGCAGCCGCGAGGCGCTGGTCACCGCCGAACTCAACCAGCGCCAGGCGGAAGTCGCCGAGTTGCGCCGCCGCCTGCAGTCGGAGGGTCAGCCGTGAGCCTGCGCCGCCTCGTACTCCCCGCCGTGCTGGCCATGCTGGTGGCCGCCGCGCCGGCCATCGCCGCCGACAACCCCGACTCCGCCCGCCTGTCGCAGCGTCTGACCGCGCTGGATGCGGACCCGCAACTCAACACCTTCGCCGCCTACGAACGCCTGCAGGCGCGCCAGGCGGTGAGCGCCCTCGACCAGGCCGCCAAGCGCGACCGGCCCGGTGCGGTGTACGTCGCCGAGCGTCGCGTGCAGATTGCCGAATCCTCCGCGCGCAGCCAGTCGATGCAGCGCGAACTCGATCGCCTGGATCGCGAGCGGGGCGAACTGCTGGTTGAGGCCAGCCGACAGGACGCCGCCCGCACCCGTGCCGAGAACGAGCGCCTGCGCCTGCAAGCGCAGATGCAAGCCGAGGAGGCCGAGCGCCTGCGCCTGCAGAGCGAGGCCGATGCGGCCTCGCTGCAGGATGTGGAGACGGCTCTCAAGGGCGTTGCCGGAGCGCAGGCTGCACGCCTCAACGCCGCGCGCGAACGTGAGGCCAAGCTGGCCCGCGAGGAGGCCGAACTGGTCACCGGTGGCAAGCTGCCCTCGTCCAAGCGCGACAGCCGTGGCGAGGTCTTCGCCCTGGGCAAGGGCGCCTTCGGTGCCGGCAAGGCGAGCCTCAGCGACAGCGCCCAGGCGACCGCCAAGACGCTGGCGGCCTATGCCGACGCGTCCTCTTCGCCCGGTGTCCGGGTCGAGGTGACGGCGGCCGACGCCAAGCTTGCCCAGCGCCGCGCCGAGGCTGTCCGCGACGCCCTGGTGGCTGGCGGATGGACGCAGGGCAAGGTCCAGGTCATCGGTCGTGCCGGTAAGGCCGATCGCGCTGAAGTGGTCGTTCAGACCAAATAAATCAAATATTTACATTGAATCAGCGGGAGCGCGGTCGCGGCCGTCTCCCGCTCGCCGCCGACGCGCGATCTTGCTCACACACTGCCTTCCGGGCGCTTGCCGACCACGGAAGGGAGGAGTAGGGTCGGATACCCAAGCGGCCTGTTTTCCGCTTGGCGATGAGCCTGGTCGATGACGTCAACGCCCATCTCGAAGGACCCCGCCGCCCCACGTCAGTGTGGGGTCGGTCCTTGTGAGGCCGCCGCCCCCGACCTGCTCTCCCACGACCCCGCGCGACGCCCTGGTCCAACGACCGGGGCGTTTTCGTGTGCGGGGCCTTCCGCACGGGCCCGGGCCTTGCGCCTTGGCTTGCCTACCCGCTGAAGGAGGCTCTACATGTTCGAAGAACGACCGCAGCCGGAGATCGACGCGCTGATGAAGGCCAACCCGGAATTCAAGCAGCTCTACCAGCGCCACAAGGATCTCGACAAGAAAGTGATGGACGCCGAACTGGGCGTGCTCCCCATCGACGACATCACCCTGGCGCAAATGAAGCGCGAAAAGCTGGCTGCGAAGGACCGCCTGGTCCGCATGTACGACCTGCAGCACCACTGACCCACCCACTTCCTCGCCGCGGGCGGCGACTTCCTCGTCGGTCTCTCCGCCCGCGTCTCCCGGAACCGGGGCGGCTGCGTCCAGCAGCCGCCCCGGTGCGAAGGATCCCGCCCCCCACCGTGCACGGCGCCCGCATTCCGGGCGTCTGCCCGTGCAACGCCCGTACCGGCGCACGGACGCGGCCCCGTCAGCGATCCCGTCGCGCGAGAAGGTCGCCGGCCGGGTTCCGCCCTTCCTCCGGGGCTCTTAAACTGCCCGGATGAGCATCCATCAATCCGTACTCGAACTGATCGGCCGCACGCCGGTCATCAAGGCGCAGCGCCTGGACACCGGCGTCTGCGAGCTCTATCTCAAACTCGAATCGCAGAACCCGGGTGGCTCCATCAAGGACCGCATCGGCCTGTCGATGATCGACGCGGCCGAGAAGGCCGGGAAGATCCGCCCCGGCGATACGCTGGTCGAAGGCACCGCCGGCAATACCGGCATCGGCCTGGCGCTGGTCGCGCAGCAGAAGGGCTACAAGCTCATCCTCGTCGTCCCCGACAAGATGAGCCGCGAGAAGATCTTCAACCTCAAGGCGATGGGCGCGCAGGTCGTGCTCACGCGCTCGGATGTCGCCAAGGGCCATCCGGATTACTACCAGGACCTGGCCGAGCGCCTCGCACGCGAAACGCCCGGCGCGTACTTCATCAACCAGTTCGGCAATCCCGACAATCCGGCCGCGCATGAATTCGGCACGGGGCCGGAGATCCTGGAGCAGATGGCCGACGCCGGCGGCCTCGACGCGATCGTCTTCGGCTGCGGGAGCTCGGGCACGATGACCGGGCTGTCGCGCTGCTTCGCTTCCAAGAGCCCGCACACCGAACTCATCCTCGCCGATCCGGTCGGTTCGATCCTGGAGGAGTACATCAATCGCGGCACGCTCTCGGACAAATCGGCGAGCTGGATGGTGGAAGGCATCGGTGAGGATTTCCTACCGCCAATCTCCGACTTCACCCGCGTGAAGAAGGCCTATGCGATCAGCGACAAGGAAAGTTTCCTCACCGCGCGCGAACTGCTGGAGAAGGAAGGCATCCTCGGCGGTTCCTCGACCGGCACGCTGCTCGCCGCCGCGCTGAAGTACTGCCTCGAACAGACCACGCCCAAGAAGGTCCTCGTTTTCGTCTGCGACACGGGCAACAAGTACCTGTCGAAGATGTACAACGATTTCTGGATGCTCGACAACGGCTTCCTCGCGCGCCAGTCCACGGGCGATCTGCACGACCTGATCCTGCGTCCATTCTCGCAGCGCGACACAGTGGTGGTCGGTCCGAACGATCTGCTGGTCACCGCATACCAGCGTATGAAGCTCTACGACGTATCGCAGTTGCCGGTGATGGACGGCGATGCGATCGTCGGCATCGTCGACGAGAGCGACGTGCTGCTGCACGTGTATGGCGATGAAGCGCGCTTCCGTGACCCGGTGTCCACCGCGATGGTCAGCAAGCTCGACAAGATCGACGTGCGCTCGCCGATCGAATCTCTGTTGCCGGTGTTCGACCGCGGGCATGTGGCGATCGTGACCGATGGTGACAAGTTCATCGGCCTGATCACGCGCATCGACCTGCTCAACTACCTGCGCAGGCGCGTGCAGTAATGAACGCCGCGGCGTCCGCGCACTGGCTCCCGGGCGACCGTCTGCCCGACGTGCGTCTGCGCGCCGCCGACGGCGAAAGCTGCACGCTGCACGCCGAATTCGCCGGCGCGCCGTTGTGGCTGGCGACGCCGCTCGATGCGCAGACCGCGGCGCGGTTGCCGTCGCCACCGCCGGGCACCGTCGCACTGTGCGTCGGGCCTTCCGTCATCGAAGGCGCTGCCGCCGGCTGGCAGGCGTTCGCAGCCGATCCGCGCTGGTGTGCGGGCCTGGGCGCGGGGCTGTTCTGGCGGGCGGACACAAACCTGCGCCTGCAGGAGTCGCAGCCGTTGCCGCTCGATGCGCCGCCCCTGCCCGTGTCCGCGATCGCGCCGCTGACCGACGAGCGCATGCTGACCATCGCGCCGGTCCTGCAGGTTCCTGGCGTGTTCGAGCCGGAATTGTGCGCCGCGCTGATTCGTCACCTCGAAGTGGATTGCGCCGGCGGCGACGTTTCCGCCGTGCTCGTGCTGCAGGACGGTGAGCAGCGATTGCAAGTCGACCCGAACATCAAGCAACGCCGCGAAACGATCCCGCGCGATGCGCAGCTGGAAGCACGCATGCACGAACGCCTGATGCGCCGCGCGCTGCCCGAGCTCGCGCGCGTGTTCAACTTCGAAGTGCGTCGGCGCGATCCGTTCAAGCTGCTGGCCTACCCGGAAGGCGCCGGCTATTTCCGCGCGCATCGCGACAACGAAACGCCGGATGTCGCGCATCGCCGGTTCGCGTTGTCGGTGAACCTCAACCAGGGCGATTACGTGGGCGGCGAGTTCCGCTATCCCGAATTCGGCCCACATCTGTTCTCGCCGCAGACCGGTGCGGCGCTGGTGTTCTCGTGCTCGGTGCTGCACGAAGTGATGCCGGTCGAGCGCGGTACGCGCTACGCCATGACCACGTTCCTGGCCTGATCAGTCGCGCGGGCGAAGGCGCGCGGCGAGGTCGGTCTTGCCGATCGCGTCGAGCGCGGCCTGTGCCCAGTCCATTCCGTCGGCGATACCGTCCGCGTGCTTCTGCGCGGCCGCGGCGAGTTCGCGGCGCCGTGCGTTGCCGTCGAAATGCGCGCCGCCGTCCTTCGCGTAACGGCTCAGAAGTTCGGAGGATTTGATGCGCTGCGCCCAGTCCGGCGGCGCTTGCAGGCCGTAATGCGCGGCCAGGCGTGCGATGGCCGGAGCGGGATCACGCAGGACATCTGCGAAGTCCAGGTCGATCAGCCGCCCGACGAGCGCGGGATCGGCGGCCAGCGCCTGCCAGCGCAACTGCTCGACCAGCCATGCCCGGGCCAGTCGCGCGCCGGGGCTATGGGCCGCCGGCAGCGACGGCTGGCGTGCCAGCCGCAGCGGTTCGCTGCTCAGGACGCCGTCGATGAGGGCCGCGTCGCGGAGCATCGTCGCCAGCCAGGTGTGCAGGTCGACCCACAGCAGGCAGCCGTTGCCGGTCGTGGGCAGCAGGCGGTCGGCGAGGGTGGCGACCAGGCTGGTCGGCTTGACGATGACGGCGTGGGTGTCGGCGAAACCGCGGGCGAGCAGGGCCAGTACCGGCGCTTCCCACGACATCACCGTCGGATCCTCGCGGCCGTGCGCGAGGGCCAGCAACGGCAGGGGCTCGCGCAAACCGAGCACGCCTGGCATGAGGTCGAGCAGGCGGCTCACCAGCGACGAGCCGCAGTGGCCGATATGGAACAGCCAGTGGACGTCGCGCAGGGGCGAAGAGGCGGGCAGGGCGGCGTCCAATTCGGTCCGGTTCACGGCCCATCCGGAGATATCCCGCCGCCCCAGCGAACGCTGGTCCAGGAAGCTGGCCCGGCGGTAGTCATCGGCCTCGAAATGCAGCACCCAGGCGCGGTTTTCGGCCGGATCGAACGCGTACAGCGGGTAGGCTGCACTGCGGCTGAAATCCGGGGGCAAACGCCTGGGAGGGCTCATGGGCGGTGCTAGAATCGTCGGCCGCCCATGCTAGCGGAATTGGAAGGACGCAATGACTGAACGACATGCCGACGGCGGGGCGAAGAAGCCCGGCCTTGGTACCCTCGCGATCCACGCCGGCCAGAGCCCAGACCCGACCACGGGTGCGGTGATGACCCCGATCTACGCCACCTCCACGTACGCCCAGAGCAGCCCGGGCGTGCACCTGGGGTTCGAGTACTCGCGCAGTCACAACCCGACCCGTTTCGCCTATGAGCGCTGCGTCGCCGGCCTGGAAGGCGGCACTCGCGGTTACGCCTTCGCGTCCGGCCTGGCGGCGACGTCGACGATCCTGGAGCTGCTGGATTCGGGCAGCCACGTCATCGCGATGGACGACGTCTACGGCGGCACCTACCGGTTGTTCGAGCGCGTGCGTCGCCGCTCCGCCGGCCTGGATTTCAGCTGGGTCGACCTGAGCGACGCGGCCGCGTTCGAAGCGGCGATCCGGCCTGAGACGAAGATGGTCTGGATCGAGACGCCGACCAATCCGCTGCTCAAGCTGGTGGACATCGCGCAGATCGCCGCGATCGCCCGCAAGCGCGGCCTGATCGTGGTAGTCGACAACACGTTCTGCTCGCCGATCCTGCAGCGCCCGCTTGAGCTGGGCGCGCACCTCGTCATGCATTCGGCGACCAAGTACCTCAACGGCCATTCCGACATCGTCGGCGGCATGGTGGTCGTCGGCGACGACGCCGAGATTGCCGATCAGATGACCTTCCTGCAGAACGCGATCGGCGGCGTGCAGGGTCCGTTCGACAGCTTCCTCGCGCTGCGTGGCCTGAAGACGCTGCACCTGCGCATGAAGGCGCACTGCGAGAACGCGCAGGTGCTGGCTGAATGGCTGCAGACACATCCGGCGATCGAGAAGGTGATCTACCCCGGCCTCACCTCGCACCCGCAGCACGAACTGGCCAAGCGCCAGATGCACGGCTTCGGCGGCATGCTCAGCATCTACGTCAAGGGCGGTGAATCCGCTGCGCGACGCATGATGGAACGGTGCAAGCTGTTCACCGTGGCCGAATCGCTGGGCGGCGTGGAAAGCCTGATCAACCACCCGGCGATCATGACGCATGCGTCGGTCCCGGCCGAACGCCGCGCGGCACTGGGCATCACCGACAATTTGGTGCGGTTGAGCGTGGGTGTGGAGGATCTGGCGGACCTGCGCGCCGAGCTGGCGAACGCCCTGTCGGCGTCGTGACCCGACCGCGCGGAGGATGTCGGACATGACCTTGCCGCCGGATGCGGCGCGCGGACGCGATGCGGGCGACGATACGGCTCGCGCTGCAGCGCGCGACTGGCCCCGCGAGAACTGGGCGCTGCAGTGCCGGCTCGCCGAGACGCAGCACTCGCTGGCGCAGGCGCGCGCCGAAATTGATCGGATGCTCCACAGCCGCTCCTGGCGCGTGACCCGTTTTATGCGATCTGGGCTCGATGGCCTGCGCCGGCTGTTGCGCCCGCGGCGGGGAGGCGTGCAGCCGCCGGCGCTGCGTTCGGCCGAAGGGTTCGAAGCGCCGATTGGGCGAACCGGCCTGCCGCTGCTGATGGTCGACGTGACCGAGCTGGCGATCGAGAACCTCCAGGGTGGCATCCAGCACACCGTCAAGGGACTGCTGTCGGAATGGCTCCTCGCGCCGCCGCCTGGCTGGCAGGTCGTGCCGGTGCAGCTGGCGCGAGAAGGCATCTACGTCTCGGCCTCGCGCGATTTGGCGCACCTGTTCGGCACCTTCCACGATCCGCACGCGGGGCGCCAGATCGCCGTTCGCCAAGGTGATGTGTTCTTGGGCCTGGACCTGCTGCGGGACCATGCCGTGCTGTTCCGCGAGGCGCTCGAACGTCTCAGGGGGGGCGGCGTGCGGGTCGAGATCGTCGTCTATGACTTGCTGCCGATCGATCTGGCGCATTGCGTACCCGAGCACATCCATCAGTCGTTCTCTAAATGGCTGGATGTGGTCGGTGACCTCGCCGACGGCGCTATCTGCATTTCCCACGCCGTAGCGACCCGTTTCGCCTCATGGCTGTCCGGCCGTACGGGACGAAACGCGGGCATCGCCGTAACCAGCTTCCGGCTGGGCGTGCCGACACTATCGGTCTGGCCGCCGAGGCCGCAGGCGGCTGTCGCGACGCGTTCCGCGGCGTTCCTCATGGTTGGCACCGTCGAGCCCCGCAAGGGCTACGTGGATGCGCTGGATGCCTTCGACCGACTCTGGGCGTCGTCGCTCGATCCGGCCATCACCCTGACCATCGTCGGGCGCTACGGTTGGGGGCTCGATGACTTCCGTGGCCGCCTGGAAACGCACCCCGAGCTGGGTCGCCGACTGCGCTGGCTGCGGAGCGCGACCGATGACGACGTGCACGCCTGCTATCAGCAGTCCGACGCCCTGCTTTTCTGCTCTTACGGAGAGGGCTTCGGACTGCCGATCGTCGAGGCGGCGCTGCATCGCCTGCCCATGATCCTGCGCGACCTCCCCGAGTTCCGAGAGGTTGCAGGCGAAGGCGCGTTCTTCTTCGACGGCGAAGGCGGCCCGGCGGTGGAACGAGCCGTGCTCCAGTGGCTTCGGCTGAGGCAGGAGGCGGCCGTTCCGCAGCCGTCGTCCGGTGTCGCCATCACCTGGCAGCAGAGCGCGGTTCAGTTGCTGTCGGTCATCGAGTCCGGAGCGGCCCTGGACCGCCGTGTGCACTAGCGGTTTGTCCCGACGCGGGCAGGATCTGGCCCGGCGCCCCGAGCAGTGCAGCCATCGATTCGGCTTCGGCGCGGGCCTTTCGTTAAGGCTTGGAGCCTCTGGGGCGCAGGGGCGCGATGCTAGAATCATCGGTCGCCCATGCCGGCGGTACTGGAAGGATCTGATGATCGAACGACAAGCTGGAGACGGGGTATGGAAGCCCGCCCCGGGCGCCTTGGCGATCCGCACGTGGCAACTCCATGCGCCCGGCCCTGACGCCGTGCCGATGCATATCGCCCGACGTCGCTTCCGCACCGCGGTCGTGCAGCGCCGGAGTGCCTTGTGACGGAGAATATCCTGGTCACCGGCGGTGCCGGTTACATCGGCTCGCACACCTGCGTCGCACTGGCTAAGGCGGGCATCGCCTTCACCATCCTCGACAATCTCAGCAACGCCAACCGGGGCGTGCTGGATCGGCTTGCGCACATCATCGGGTTCCAGCCCGAGTTCGTGGAAGGCGATGTGCGCGACGTCGCGTTACTGCGAACGCTTTTCGCGGCGGGCCGATTCACGGGCGTGATCCATTTCGCCGGGCTCAAGGCGGTGGGTGAGTCCGTCGAGAAACCGCTCGAGTACTACGACAACAATTTTGTCGGTACGGTTCGCCTGCTCGAGGCCATGCGCACTTCCGACTGCCGGACGCTGGTGTTCTCGTCGTCCGCGACCGTGTACGGCGCGGCCTCCGCGACGATGCCGTTGTCGGAAGACAGCCCGTTGTCCGCGACGAATCCCTATGGGCGTTCCAAATTCATGGTCGAGGAGATGCTGCGCGACCTGGGCCACGCCGAGCCGGACTGGCGGATCGCGTGCCTGCGCTACTTCAATCCCGTCGGCGCGCATTCAAGCGGCTTGATAGGCGAGGACCCGCGCGGTATCCCCAACAATCTGATGCCTTACATCAGCCAAGTGGCGACCGGAAAGCTGCGCTGCCTGAAGGTGTTCGGCGACGACTATCCCACGCCCGACGGCACCGGCGTGCGCGATTACATTCACGTCGTCGATCTCGCCGTCGGCCACCTCGCCGCACTGGCGCGGCTGCCGCAGCGACAGGGCGTCCTGACCGTCAACCTGGGCACGGGCAAGGGAACGTCCGTGCTCGATATGGTCAGGGCCTTTGAAGTGTGCAGCGGGCGTCCCGTTCCCTATGAGATCGCCCCGCGCCGGCCCGGCGACGTGGCCGAATGCTGGGCCGATCCGTCGCACGCGCATCGCGAGCTTGGGTGGAAGGCCCATCTCTCCATTTCGGACATGTGCGCAGACGCTTGGCGTTGGCAAAGCCAACACGACGCCTGAACAGACCCACCACGAGACTCCGTACTCCCCACGAATCATGAGCATCCGCCAGAACATCAAGAGCATTGCCCGTCGCCTGAGCAACGTCCGCTTCATCGGACGGCCAGTACGCATCATGGGCGCCATCACGCGTCTGCCGTACTACCACGAAAGACAACACTACTTCGAAACCCAGCAGCTGCCGGGACTCCTGCATGCGCTGTCGGACGTCAACGGTCGCCAGCAGATCATGCAGCAGGGTATGGTCGAATCGATCCCGGTGGCTCTGCGCGCGCTGCGTCGCGACCAAGTCGATCTACGCACGTCCGTCCAGGCCGAGATCGGGGGCCTGTTGCGTCGCATTGACGAACTGCGCGCCAGCCATCAAGCCGAACTGGACGGCCTGCGCGCCGGCCATCAATCCGAACTGGCCGACCTGCGCGCCGGCCATCAATCCGAACTGGCCGGCCTGCGTGATGAATTCGCACCCGTTTCCCGTGTGACGTCGGAGAGCGCCGCGAGCGTGCGCAGCATGCTCGAGTCCGTTCAATACCTGCTCGGTCGCGTCGAGTTCGTCCGTCGCGAGCTCATGTTCGAGATGCGCTACGGCGCCAAGGGCACCGGTGCGGAGACCAAGGACAGCGGGGCCATTGAGCCGAAGGTAGTGAACCAGTCCAAGCTGGACCAGGCGCGCGCTTCATCGCTGCGCATCAACATGGGCTGCGGACATGTACCGCTGGATGGGTACATGAACATTGATCGCCGCGGTCTTCCCGGCGTCGATGTGGTCGCCGAGCTGGACAACATGCCCTTCAAGCAGGGCGAGGTCGATGAGATCTTCTCGGCGCATGTGATCGAGCATTTCCCTCAGGAGCAGCTGATGCGGCAGTTGTTCCCGTACTGGCTCGGGCTGCTCAAGCCAGGTGGAAAATTCGCGGCCGTCGTTCCCGATGCGCAGGGCATGATCGAGGCATACGGCAAGGGTGAGTTCTCGTTCGAGCAGTTCCGCCACGTGACGTTCGGCGCGCAGGACTACGACGGCGACTTCCATTTTGCCATGTTCACCCCGGAGTCGTTGACCAAGCTCCTGCTCGAGGTTGGATTCGAAGATGTCGTCGTGCACGTCGCCAATCGCGAGAATGGCGACTGCAGGGAGTTCGAGATCAGCGCAAGGCGCCCCAACCCGTGACGAGCATGTACAGATGAGCCACCTTCCCTCCGTATCCGTCATCATCAATACCGATGGGCGCGCGACGAGCCTGGCTCAGTGCCTGGAGAGTCTGAAATACATTCGCTATCCGAATTTCGAAGTGGTAGTCGTCGCGGGCCCGACCCGCGACGGTACCCATGAACTGTGCGAGGCATGGGGCGACCGGATCCGCTATGCGACCTGCGACGTCCGCAACCTCTCGAAGTCGCGCAACATCTCAATCCAGATCTCTTCGGGCGAGATCGTCGCGTTCCTGGACGATGACTCCGTTCCCGAACCCGAATGGCTGGACGACGTCATCCCGGCTTTCCAGGATCCGGACGTCGCCGTTGCGGGCGGATTCTTGCACGACCACACCGGCAAGACCTATCAGTGGCGCTACGGCATCATGGACCGGTTCGGCGCGGCGAACACCTCGCTCAACGGCCCGTCGCCCGAGCTGAACTTTCCCTACAGCTCCAACTTCCCGCACGTCATGGCCAACAGCGCTTTCCGGCGCAGCGCCATCGTGGAAGTCGGCGGCTTCGACGAGGAGTACGAGTACTTCCTCGACGAGAGCGACATCATCTGCCGCTTCGTGGACAACGGCTGGAAAGTGGCGCAGATGGACAATGGGTTCATCCACCACAAGTTCATGCCCAGCCACATCCGCAACGAATCGAAGATCCTCACCAGCTGGTACTCGCTGGTGAAGAACAAGACGTACTTCTCGCTGGTGAACGGACGGCTGCATTCGACACTTGATCAAGTGTCGGGAGTGATCTCCGGGCTCATCAGGGAGTTCCGCACGCACGTCATCTGGGCGGTCAATGAAGGGCTCCTGGGCAAGGAAAACCTGCAACGGTACGAGGAAGAGGTCGACCGCGCCTTCCGCGAAGGCTGGTCCCGCGGGCTCTCGCAGGAGCGTAGGCTCGTAGCTCACGACTCGCTCGAGGGCGTTTCGGGCTTCACTCGCTTCGATCCGATCATCCCGGCCGCCGAGCAGAAGTGCTTCGTCTTCCTTTCGAAGACGTATCCGCCCGGCAGCATTGGCGGCATCGGTCGCTACATCCACCACCTTGCACGCGCAATAGGCAGCCAAGGGCACCAGGTCCACGTGCTGACGACGGGCGAAGGGCACGATCGTGTCGACTTCGAAGAAGGCGTGTGGGTCCATCGCATCGTGGTGCGCGAACACCCTGTTCCCGCTGGACTCGAAGTTCCGCAGCACATCTGGAATCACTCCAAGACCATGTTTGTGGAAGCGACCGAGATCGCAGCGCGCCGCGACATCGACGCGGTGTACGCGCCGATCTGGGACGTCGAAGGCATCGCATTCCTGGAGGACAGACGCGTCCCGATCGTGCACAGCCTGCAGACGACGCTGGAGTTCTACCTCGACTCCAACCCGTCCAAGCGGGACGACGCGCACTTCATGGAGTCGTTCGCCAGGCCGATGCTCGCGCTCGAGCGGAAGGTCATGGCCGAAAGCGATCGGATCCACGCGATCAGTTCGGCCATCGCGCGCGAGATCGAACGTCAGTATTCGTTGACTCTGGATCCGCAGCGCCTTGACGTGATCCATCTGGGGCTCGATGACATGAGGGCCGCGGAGAAGCGGCTGCCACCCTCATTGCCCGGCGGCATGGTGCGCATGGCGTTCGTCGGCCGGCTGGAGTCGCGCAAAGGGATCGATGTGTTCCTGGAAACCGTACCGGCGCTGCTGACGCGTTTCCCGCAACTGCACATCGATATCGTCGGCAATGACACGATTCCGAACGGCTCGGGATCCACGTACCGCCGCGATTTCGAAAAGGTTGCGAAGGGCAAGTACGATCGTGCGCGCCTCGCCTTCCACGGCGAGGTCGACGAGGATGCCCTGCGCGGCTTCTACGCTGCATCGGACATCATCGTCGCTCCGTCGCGATTCGAGTCGTTTGGTCTGGTGCACCTGGAAGCCATGATGTTCGGCAAGCCGATCGTGGGCGGTGACATTGGCGGCATGGCGGAGATCATCGACGACGGCGTCACGGGCCTGCTTGTTCCTCCGGGTGACAGCAAGGCGCTCGAAGCGGCGCTCGAACGTCTCGTCGTCGATGGCACGCTGCGTGAGAACATCGGCGCGGCCGGCCGTGAAGCCTACGAACGCAGGTTCTCCGCGTCGACGATGGCTGAAGGTGTTACCGACTTGCTCGCGCGATTTGGCAGCAGCGGACGGTCATGAGAATCGCCTACCTGAATGGTGTTTGCGTCGAGCACGACGCCATTTCCAAGGCAATCAGGGACGAGATCACGTGGCTGCGCGAAAGCGGCCACGACGTACGGCTGTTCAGTTACAAGTGCGATTTCGACGACGTTCCGCATACGAACGTCAACGACGTCGGTGAAGTGGTGTTCGACGCGTTCTTCCAGAAGTGCGATCTCGCCGTCTACCACTTCGGCATATTCTCGCCGCTGTTCGACGCCCTGCCCATGACGCCGCGCAACGCCAAGCGCCTGGTGGTCTTCCACAACGTGACGCCGAAGGAGCTCGTGCCGCCGCAGGGACGTGAGCTCATCGACAAGTCGATGCGGCAGATGGGCAACATGGCCTGGGCGCATCACGTCCTGTGCGACAGCCAGACCAATCTCGACGTGTTGCGCGGGCAGGGCATTCACACGCCCAGCTCCGTCATGCCACTTGCGGTGACGACGGATTTCTCGGCGCCGGAACGCAAGCCCGGGTTCGACGATGGCATCGTGCGACTCGCGTTCATCGGTCGCTTCGTGAAGGCAAAAGGCCCGGTCGAACTCGTCTCGGCGCTGCGCTCGCTGGCGCTGCTCCCGTCCGCGCCCAGGCTGCACCTGGACATGATCGGCAACATCGCTTTCTCGGACCAGAAGGTCGTGGCCGAACTCAAGGACGCCATCGCCAAGACGAATGCGGCAGGCGGCGGGCGGCTCACGGTCGAGTTGCACGGAAACGCGTCTGGCGAGAAGAAGCGGGACGTCCTGGCCAACGCGGACATGTTCGTGTTGCCGACGTACCACGAAGGCTTCTGCGTGCCCGTCATCGAAGCGTACGCGAGCGGGTGCCGCGTCGTTGCGTACGACAACTCGAACCTGCCCTGCGTCTGCGGTGGTCTTGCGACCTTGGTGGAAACTGGCAACCAGCAGGCACTCGCCGCCGCGATCCTGGGAATCTGCAGGGAAGTGGCTTCGGCGCAATGGCGCGAGAAAGGTTATGGCGAGTTCGCCGCCAGCGCGCGCGATTACGTCGCCGCATTCGACCCTGGCGTCATCAGACGCAAGTTCCGCGCGTTCGTGAACGACTTCGCGCTTCGACACTCTTCGGTGTGAAATAGATATGCAGAATCAGACAAACGTTGGGCTGGCGGAAGGGCTGCGCCTGGCGGTCATGTTATCCAGGCGCGACATGAGGACGCGCTATGCCAACTCCTTTGCTGGCGTTGCGTGGAGCATCGCGCTGCCGCTCCTGTTCGCGCTAGTCAACGTCGTGGTGTTCTCGGTGCTGATGACGGGGCGCATGGGTACGCGCTACGGAGATGTCCCGTTCTCGCTGTTCTACTTCGTGCCGTTCTCGCTGTGGGCGCTTTTTACCGAGGTCACCAGCCGAAGCACCTCCATCCTGCGCGAATACCACTACCTCATCACCAAGATCGCGTTCCCTACGTGGGTCATTCCGCTGGTGCCGCTGGCCTCCGCCCTGGTCAGCCAGCTGGTGATGTTCGCCATCATCGCCTTCCTGCTGGTTACCAAGAGCGTGATGCCCTCACCAGACGCCTGGGCGTTCTTCGTGATCTGGGGCCTCACGGTGGTGATGACGATCGGCGTGTCGTACCTCGTTTCGTCGATCGCGATGTACATCCCGGACGTGGGGCAGCTCGTACCCGTGTTGGTGACGATCCTGTTCTGGCTCACGCCCATCCTCTATCCGGCCGCGATGGCACAGGATGGCCCACTCTGGTTCCGCAACATGGTCATGCACTTCAACCCGTTCTATTACATGGTTGAGTCGGCGCGCCTGGCGGTGCTGGGAGCGGAGCCCCTGCCTTGGTCATACGTCGGCATCTTCGCGTGCTTCGCCGGCGTCACGCTGCTCTTGGGCTGGCGTGTTTTCAGTAAGTTGAAGGCTGGGTTCGCCGATGTCTAACGAGAACATCCAAGCGCCGTCCATCGCGACGGCCCCGGTCATCGAGCTTGCCAACGTAAGCAAGTTCTACCGCACCTACTCCACGCCGCAGCACCGGCTCTTCGAACTGCTGACCGGATCGCGCAAATATGCACGCGAGACGCGGGCGCTGGACGACGTGTCGCTTACCTTGGAGAAGGGCGGGCGCCTGGGCATTGTCGGCGAGAACGGCAGCGGCAAGAGCACCTTGCTCAAGGTCCTGGCGGGCGTGCTCACGCCGACCAGCGGGACGGCACGCGTCCAAGGTCGTGTATCCGCGCTACTTGAACTGGGCGCCGGCTTCAATCCTGACCTTACGGGTCGCGATAACGTCATCCAGTTCTGCATGCTCCACGGAATGCGGCAGGACGAAGCCGCCGAAGCCGCCGAACCCATCGTGCGCTTCAGCGAACTGCAGGACGCGATCGATCACCCGGTGAAGACTTACAGCAGCGGCATGGCTGTCCGCCTGGGCTTCGCGTGCGCGGTCTACGTGAAGCCGGACATCCTGATCGTGGACGAAGCGCTTAGCGTGGGCGACGCCTACTTCCAGAACAAGTGCATGCACAAGATTCGAGCGATGCTCGACGAGGGCGTGACGTTCCTGTACGTCACGCACGCCGCCGATGCCGTGCGCGCGCTGTGCAATCAGGCCGTGTGGATGGACCATGGCAAGGTGCGGATGTTCGGTACCTCCACCGCGGTCGGCGCCGCCTACCAGAGCGACGTGTTCAGCCGCTCGGTGCGCGCGGGATTCGAATCGCAGAAGCCGGTGCTGGAAGACACTGCAGGCACCCTGGAGCCGGGCGAGGATGTGAGTGCCGTGGAGGGGGCTGCGAGCCTTTTTGACCAGGCGCGTCACCAGGCGTTCGCGGAACGCGTGGCGCCGCTCCGAACGGGCAGCGGCGAGGTGGTAGTGGAAGACATCCTGTTGGTCGACACGGATGGAAGGGACACAGACAGCCAGCCGTTTGGCCAAGACGCCCATGTGCGTGTCTTCTTCAACGTGGTGCGGCCGGTCGAGGGCGATGTCGCGCTCACGCTCGGCGTCATGGATGCAAGTGGGCGACAGATCCTGCATTTCAGCACGCTCGTCAACGGAATTCGCATCGACGAGTGCGAGGCGGGCCATCACTACTCAATCGATTTCCGCTTTGCGTGTCCTCTGACCCCGGGTGAGTACAACCTCGTGGCCGGAGTTTCATTGATGTCCAAATCGCTGCTACGGAACTCGCAGATGCTCGCGGAGTCCGTCATCGATTATTGCGTCGGAGGGGCCAGGTTCAATGTGGACGAACCCTGCGACGTCGCTCAACGTGACCTTTGGGGAATCTGTTTTGTCCCGAGCCAGGCACACCTGAGCAAATTTGACTGAAGGAAGCGATATGAGTGCAGTTGAAGCCGAGCTCGAAGCGCTACGCACGGCGATATCCACCGGGATGCCGGGGAATCCCATTGCGCAGGGTTGGAAGAGCTACTCGCAGTGCGATGAGGACGGGATCATTCGCGAGTGCCTTGCGCGAATCGCTCTCGTGGCGCCCCTTTCGGGTACGTTCTTCGAGATCGGTTGCGGCAACGGGCTGGAGAACAATACGCACCTGCTGCTGCTGGACGGTTTTCGCGGCGGTTGGATCGATGGAAGCGCGGACAAGATCGCATCGATCAAGGATCAATTGGGGTCGACTGCGTTCGATGACCTGCTCGTGATGCGCGCGTTCGTAACCGCGGAGAACGCGAGAGCGCTGGCGACCGACATGGCCGCGTTCCTTGGGACCCAGGACATCGACCTGCTTTCGCTGGACATCGACGGCAACGATACGTACGTAATGTCGGAACTGCTGTCGGAGCTGTACCCCAAGCTGATCTGCGTCAAGTACAACGCGAAGTTCCGACCTCCGACCTCACTGACGATGGCCTACGACGCGTCGCATGGGTGGAAGGGCGGGGACTACTTCGGCGCTTCCTTGCAGTATTGGGTCGACCAGCTGTCGGGCTATCGCCTGGTGTGCTGCAACCTCAGCGGCGCCAATGCGTTTTTCGTACGCGATGAACTGGCGGAAGGCTTTCCAGTGTATGCGGTGGAGCAGCTGTTCCAGCCTGCGCGCTATCGCCTCGCGGAGACGGCGTCGGGCCACGGAGCGACGTTGCAGTGGCTTGCCGACCGCCTCGCGCCGGGGCTTCGCGCGCCCTGGCTGGTCGACGCCAACGTTCCCCACTTCGGTCGATTCCCGTTCGAGATCCATCGCTGCGCGGACCAGTACATTTCGGGCGACCTCGCGCGGGACGAGATCTGGGAGGCGTTCGAGACGGAAGTTCTTCGCCGCGTGTGCATGCCCGGTGATCGCGTTCTCGACATCGGCGCGAACATCGGATGGTACTCCGTGCTCGCATCGCGCTTGGTGGGCGAATCCGGTCATGTGCGGGCGTTCGAGCCGGATGCCGCCAACGGCGAACTGCTAGCTCGAAATCTGGCGCGCAACTGCGTACACCACAACGTCCGAGTTGAGCGCATGGCCGTCGGCGCGCGTTCCGAGCACCTGGACCTCTTCCGGTCCGGGGACAACCTCGGCGATCACCGGCTCTTCGACGACGGATCGAGCCGCGAAACATCCACCGTACCGGTGGAGCCGCTCGACAAACTGTACGAGGGCGTAGCGGAACTGCCGACCTTGGTCAAGTCGGACACGCAGGGCTCCGAGGGACGCATCCTGGAGGGCGCCGTGCAGCTTCTCGCCGCCGGTTGGCGTCCTGTCTGGCTGCTCGAGTTCTGGCCGTATGGCCTTGCGAACTCCGGCTCCGACGCCATGGCGGTCTGGCACCGGCTGGATGACCTTGGGTATCGGATGTTCGAGGTCAGCGAGGGCAATCCGACGCTGGTCGAACTCGACGAAGCCCGCGTGCGGCAGCGGCTCGCGACTGACCTCACGGTCGAGTCGACAGGGTTCATCAACATCCTCGCGTTGCCGGGCGGTGGTGAGCGACTGGAGCGCGTGCAGGACCTTATTCAAGCCTGACCGCGGTCACGCCCGCGCCGCGCGGGAAGCCGGGTTTTCCGCGGGAATCGTGGCGCGAAACTGGCTTACAATGCGCATCGGGCCGGCGGCGCCGGCTACTTTGTTACCTGCTTCGCCGCCATGCGTTTGGTCGAAACCACCGGGAAAGGCATGGACGCGGACTCAACACCAACGCCAAGGAGCGTTGAAAGCATGAAGAAGGCGATCGTTACCGGCGTGACCGGGCAGGATGGAGCGTATCTGGCGCAACTGCTGCTGGATAAGGGCTACAAGGTCTACGGAACCTATCGCCGCACGAGCTCGGTGAACTCCTGGCGCATCGAGGAACTGGGGATCCAGTCGCATCCCAACCTCGAGCTCGTAGAGCATGACCTGCTCGACATGGGATCGAGCGTGCGCCTGCTGCACAACAGCGGCGCGAAGGAGGTTTACAACCTCGCAGCGCAGAGCTTCGTCGGAGTTTCGTTCGACCAGCCGGCAGCGACGGCGCAGATCACGGGCGTCGGCGCGCTGAACCTCCTCGAGGCGATCCGCATCGTAGACAAGGACATCCGCTTCTACCAGGCGTCGACGTCGGAGATGTTTGGCAAGGTGCAGGCGGTGCCGCAGGTCGAGGACACGCCGTTCTATCCGCGCAGCCCGTATGGTGTCGCCAAGCTCTACGCGCACTGGATCACGGTGAACTACCGCGAGTCCTACGACATGTTCGGTTGCAGCGGCATCCTGTTCAATCACGAATCCCCGCTGCGTGGTCGCGAGTTTGTGACGCGCAAGATCACCGATGCGGTGGCCAAGATCAAGCTCGGCAAGCTCGACACGCTTGAGCTGGGCAACCTCGACGCCAAGCGCGACTGGGGTTACGCCAAGGAATACGTCGAGGGCATGTGGCGCATGCTGCAGGCCGACAAGCCCGACACGTACGTGCTTGCGACCAACCGCACCGAAACCGTGCGCGACTTCGTCGAGATGGCGTTCAAGGCGGCAGGCTTTGGCATCCGCTTCGAAGGGCAGGCGGAGAACGAAGTGGGCCTCTGCACTGAGACCGGACGTACGCTGGTCCGCATCAATCCCAAGTTCTATCGCCCGGCTGAAGTCGAGCTGCTGATCGGCAACCCGGCCAAGGCACGCCAGGAGCTCGGTTGGGAACCCAAGACCACGCTCGAAGAACTCTGCCGCATGATGGTCGAGGCCGATATCCGCAGGAATGAGCGTGGCTTCTCGTTCTGACGAACGCCGTCCACGGGCACTGGTGACCGGCCTGACCGGGTTCACCGGTCAATACGTGGCCGCAGAACTTGCGACTGCAGGTTACGACGTCGTCGGTTTCTTGCATGGCGAATCCCCAGATGTGCGTTGTCGCTCCGTCGACCTCACCGACCGTGAGGCGACCGCCGCGGCGGTCGCCTGGGCCGACGCCGACGTGGTGATTCACCTGGCCGCGATCGCCTTCGTCGGCCACGGCGACGTGGAGGCGATCTATCGCGTAAACGTGATGGGCACGCGCAATCTGCTCGAAGCGCTGGCCGCGGCGCCGCGTCGGCCGGAGCTCGTCCTGCTGGCCAGTAGCGCCAACATCTACGGCAACGCGCAGGTCGAGCCCATCACGGAGTCCACGCCGCCGAGCCCGCAGAACGACTACGCGGTCAGCAAGCTCGCCATGGAATACATGGCACGCCTGTGGTTGGAGCGCTTGCCGATCGTGACAGTTCGGCCGTTCAACTACACCGGCGTCGGCCAGTCCGAGAGCTTCCTCCTGCCGAAGATCGTCAAGCACTTCCGGGAGGGCGCATCGGCGATCGAGTTGGGCAACATCGATGTGTGGCGCGACTTCCTCGATGTCCGCCAAGTCGCATATGCCTATCGGCGCTTGGTCGAGATGCGTCCGTCCGGCGGCATCTTCAACATCTGTTCCGGTCGCGCCTGGTCGTTGCGCGAAGTCATCGCGATGGCCGAGGAGCTGTCGGGACGCAGCATCGAGGTCAAGGTCAATCCTGCCTTCGTGCGTGCCAATGAAGTGCGTCGACTGGTCGGCTCCAATGCGAACCTGCGGGCCACCATTGGCGAACTTCCGGACATTCCATTGCGCGAAACCCTGCGCTGGATGCTCGCGGCCTAATCTCGCCCGCCGGAAGCCCGGCGAGCGTCAGTCACCCTAACTATCGAGCAGTGCAGTCAGCTCCGCGGTCTTCTCGCGGAGCAGCGCCTCGTTCCCGCGCGTTTCGACGTTCAGCCGCAGTAGCGGCTCCGTGTTGGAGCTGCGAAGGTTGAAACGCCACTGCCCGAAGTCCGCACTCAGGCCATCGACGTGCTCCAGCGTGGGCGACAGCGCACGGTAGTGCGACAGCACCCTCTCGATGCACGCGTTCGGATCCTCGACCCGGAAATTGATCTCGCCGCTGCACGGGAACGCGGCCATGCGGTGCTCCACCAGTTCCGACAGCGACTGGCCAGTCGTCGAAACGAGTCCAGCGATCAGAAGCCACGGAATCATTCCGGAGTCGCAATAGGCGAAGTCGCGGAAGTAGTGGTGGGCGCTCATCTCGCCGCCGTAGATGGCGTTCTCCGAGCGCATGCGCTCCTTGATGAACGCGTGTCCGGTCTTGCTCTGGATGGGGGTTCCGCCGGCGGCCTGCACCATCTCGACGGTATTCCACGTCAATCGCGGATCATGGATGACCTTCTGCCCGGGATTGCGCTGAAGCAATGCGGACGCCAGCAGGCCGACGAGGTAGTAGCCCTCGATGAACCGGCCGTCCGCATCGAAGAAGAAACAGCGGTCGAAGTCGCCATCCCACGCGATGCCGAAGTCCGCGCCGTTGGCGCGGACGGCGTCGGTGGTGGCGGCGCGCTTCTCGGGAAGCAGCGGGTTTGGAATGCCGGATGGAAACGTGCCGTCGGGCTCGTGCTGGATGCGGACGAACTCGAAGGGCAGGTATGGATCGAGGTGGTCGATCACCACGCCCGCCGCGCCGTTGCCCGCGTTGGTGACGATCTTCAGTGGCCTGAGCTGCTGAAGATCCACGTACGACAGAAGGTGCGCGATGTAGGCGGCCTTGTCCTCGTGGAAGCTCGTGACCCCGCGCGACACCGTTTCCCGTGCGCGGTCGCCCGTACAACTATCGCGGATCGCGAACAGGCCCGAGTCGCCGCTGATGGGGCGCGCGCCTTCGCGGACCAGCTTCATCCCGTTGTAGTCCATCGGGTTGTGGCTCGCGGTGACCATGACGCCGCCGGCCGCGCCGAGGTGCATCGTCTGGAAGTACACCTCTTCCGTACCGCACAGGCCGATGTCGATCACGTCGCGCCCGGCTTCCAGGAAGCCATCGGCCAGTGCCGACTGCAAGGCTGGGCTGCTCAGCCGAACATCGCGGCCGAGCACGACCGGGCCGGGGGCCAGCAGATCGCTCATGCCCAGGCCGACACGGCGGGCGAGAGTCTCGTCGAGTTCGTCGGGAACTCGGCCCCGGATGTCGTAGGCCTTGAAACTGGTAAGGAGCATGTTCGGACGGTTCATGGCGAAAGTGGGTCGCCGTTGCTGGTATGGTCGCGGCCACCCATAATTAACGGTCTTGTTTACTTTTGCGAGACCTGCATGGAGCTGACCATCCTGATGCCCTGCCTCAACGAGGCATAGACCCTGGAAGGGTGTATCAGGAAAGCGCAGGCATTTCTGACCAAGTACGCCATCGACGGCGAAGTGATGATCGCCGACAACGGTAGCACGGACGGCTCGCAGGAGATCGCACGCGTCAATGGTGCCGTCGTCGTGAACGTCCTCGCGCGCGGTTACGGTACGGCCCTGTTGGGCGGCATCGAGGCATCGCGCTCGCTTCATCATCATGGGCGACGCTGACGACAGCTACGATTTCCCTGCGCTCTTGCCCTACGTCGAACGACTCCGCGAAGGCGCCGATCTGGTGATGGCAATCGCTTCAAGGGCGGAATCGCCAAGGGCGCGACGCCGTTCCTGCACGCACAAGTACCTCGGCAATCCGATGCTGAGCTTCCTGGGCCGCCTGTTTTTCAAGGCGCCGATCCGCGACTTCCATTGCGGCCTGCGCGGTTTCAACCGCCAAAGCATCCGCGGTCTGAATTTGGTGACGCCGGGCATGGAGTTCGCCAGCGCGATGGTCGTCAAGTCGGCGCTCGCCGGACTGCGCATCGAAGAAGTTCCCACGACGCTCAAGCCAGATGGCCGCTCGCGTCCGCCGCACCTGCGCACGTGGCGCGACAGCTGGCGCCACCTCCGCTTCCTGCTGATCTTTTCGCCGCGCTATCTCTGCTTCGTTCCCGGCCTGGGCCTGCTCTCCATCGGCATGGGGGGCGTGGCATGGCTATGGCAAGGGCCGCGCGAATGCTGCCCAACGTCGCGCTCGACGTGCACAGCTTCATCGGGTTCACGATGATCTCCGTGCTGGCCGTCCAGATCCTTCTCTTCGGCGTGCTCTCGCGTGCGTTCGCGTCGATCTTCGGAATCCGCAGCGAAGCCAGTCCGTGGATGTCGACGGCCGCCAGCCTGGAGGCCATGCTAGCGGTTGCCCTAGTGGCGACGCTCAGTGGTCTGATCGGCGCGTGGTGGTGTGTTTCGGCGTGGGCGGGAGCAGGCTACAGCTACGTCGAATACGGAAGCACAGCAAGCCCGGTGCCTGACGCCGTCGGGAGCCTCGCTTCCGAGCAGAGCGGTAACGAGCCACGTCCGCGAGGCGGACGTGGCTCGCCGCTATCGCTTGAGGATTACGAAGCCGATCGAGGTCGTGACGTACTTCTCCTCGACCATCAGCTTCAGGTGCTTGTTGCGATCGTAAGGCGGCAGGTCGACGTACTTGTCGAGCTCGCCATCGCCCATGTTGAAGTTGATCGGAAGGAACACGTTGCCCTGTTCTTCGACCAGCGACTTCAGGCGCAGGATGTCTTTCTTCCGGTAGAGCGACAGGCCAACGCTTTCGAACGTCTCCTCTTCGCCTTCGACGTTCAGTTCGGTCGTATGCACCGCAACGCCGCCGGTCTTTAGGCACTTGTTCGCATTGAGCACGAAGTCAATGCCGTGCTGCAGTGAGCCCAAGTGCTCCAGTGCGCAGGAAGACCAGATAAAATCGTGCTCTCCCAGGGTATCCGGGATGGCGTTCATGTTGACGGGCCGAAAGCTGACGTGCCTGGCGAACTGCTCCCAGGGCACGATGCCCTCGTAGAAGAAACCTTCGACACTGGTGCTGCCCCAGTACTTGTCGCTTTCTTCCAACGGGGGAATGTCGGTGCAGATTACGTCGACCCCGCGGCGTGCCATCACGGCGGCCAGGGGCTCCTTGCCGCACCCGAAGCCCAGCCCCGAGTAGCCAGTCTGCAGGACGCAGAACTGTTCGAGTGCGCGAAGGATGTAGATGTACTCCCACTGCTTGCGGTGGAAGAGCTTCTGCTGGGCGATCTCGCGGCAGATCCTGTCGTACACCGGCTCATTGAACTGCCGGAAAGTGCAGACCTGCGAAGCGACCGTTTCCAGCGTCGGCTCCTGTGTCGACTCGTTAGTGCTATCCCACATCTCTGGTGCCCCTCTCCATGGACCGTGATAGTAGAATTGGACCATAGCGCGTCCGTGGCGGCGTTGGCCACCGTGACGAGGGCGGTCGGCATACCCGGCTCCCATCTCCCCAGCAAATGAACCGCGGGGGCGGAGGTGCTCACTGGCCTGGGGGCGTTGCCTAGTGGCGGGGGCGCGGGGCGGCCCTCAGCAAGGCGGGCAACGTCGCGAGCGCAATGATGAACACGGGCAACTGGTAACGCGCGTCCTGGGCCACGTCCCGCAACGGCGAGCACGGCGCTGTGCACGATGATCGGCGCGGCCACCAGCAGGATGCGCCAGTGCTTCATGCGACAGAATGCGACCCAGGCGGTGGTTCTCGCGCGCCATCGTCAGCCATGCGTCGCGCAGGTCGCTACTCGCGCGCGCGGCCACGCTCCGGCCGAATTCAGGGTTGAAGGGTCGTGATGTCCACCACGCTGCAGCGGGATGGCCAAACGCTTTGTGCCCTTGAAGATCTTATGGAACAGCGAGCCCGATTCCTTCGTCGGCGCCGCTTCGCCTGCTTCCAGATGCGCGGCGATGTGATGCGCATAAAGGGTGAATGCCACGTTCGACCGCTCGACACCCAGCGCGCCGATCATCGGTCCCTTGAGGATCATGGCGATCCGGGCGACGCTTAGGGCCAGCAGCGCGATCCCCTTGCGGCTCGCCCGTGACAGCGCGAATACGATCAACAGCGAGGCCAGCGCGATCAGAGGGCCGTTGTGGCGGAAAAGTACGCACACCAGCAGCACCGCCAGCGACAATGCGAAGGCGATGGGGTGCGAAATCCTGGGGGTGTGCAGGAACAGCAGGCTGATGACGGCCGCGGTAATGGCGACGACAGACGCCGCGTACGGGATGTCCTTCCACAGCGTGACGCTGCTGAAGGCGGTGGCCGGCAAGAGTGCACGCGTCGTGTCGAATCTGGTCTAGCGGAACCCGCTTGCCGTCCGCCTCCATCGCGAACCACACCTCCGCATTCGAACCGCCTTTCGGCTAAGCGCCCAATGCGCTGACCTCGACCACGATCGGTTCGCCCGCGGATTCATGCGGGGCAACCGGGACGGGACATGCGGGGCAACCGGGACGGGAAAGGCGTAGGTCAGGGCGAAGTCGACCACCCAAAGCAGCAGAGCGCTGAAAAGCGCGATCGGCTTTGTGACGGGAGGCTGTGCACCGCGCACCGAGGCGACAAGCGGGCCGCTCATCGCGAAGCCCCGGACGGCGAACACGACGAAGATCAACGCGCCCAAACGGCGGCGCTGGCACTATTCGCGCCAGCGTTCAGTACGTCAGATCGGCCCGCATGGCTCCCCCTGCTCATGCTGTTCTTCATGATCGGCGGGCGATGCCGCCGATCGCGCGGTGCCGCGGTCCGCTGTCCTCAGATGGCAGCTTCCAGTTCCGGCAACAGCGCGAACAGATCACCCACCAGGCCGATGTCCGCGATCTCGAAGATGGGCGAATCACCGTCCTTGTTGATCGCGACGATGGTACCGGCGTCCTTGATGCCGGTCAGGTGCTGGATGGCGCCGCTGATGCCGACCGCGATGTAGAGCTCCGGCGCGATGATCTTGCCGGTCTGGCCGACCTGCAGTTCGTTGGGCACGTAGCCGGCATCGACGGCGGCGCGCGATGCGCCCACGGCCGCACCGAGCTTGTCGGCCAACGCGTAGATCACCTTGAAGTTCTCCGCCGAGCCGACACCGCGGCCGCCGGAGACGACGCGGCGCGCCGACTGCAGGTCCGGACGATCCGATTTGCCGGCAGCCAGGCCGACATAGCGGGTGTGCGTGGGCAGTGCAGCGTCGACGGACACCGCTTCGACGGCGGCACTGCCACCCTTTGCGGCTTCCGGCCACGAGGCCGTGCGCACGGTCGCGACCACGGCGTGGTCGGACGGCGCTTCGACGGTGATGATCGCGTTGCCGGCGTAGATCGGGCGCTTGAACGTGTGGCTGCCTTCGACGGACATGACGTCCGAGACCTGCGCCACGCCCAGCAGGGCGGCGACGCACGGCATCAGGTCCTTGCCGAAGGTGGTGCTGGGGCCGAGGACGTGGCTGTAACCGGCCGCAACCTTTGCGACCTGCGGCGCCAGCACCTGGGCGATCGGCTGCGCGTTGGCGGCGTTGGCGACGGTGAGCACCTTGGCGACGCCGGCAATCTGCGCCGCTTCGCCGGCGATGCCCGCCGGATCGGCGGCGAGCACGAGGATGTCGATGGAGTCGGGCTTCAGCGCCTGCGCGGCGGAGACGCACTTGGCGGTGGAGGCGTTGAGCTTGCCGTCCAGGTGTTCGGCGACGATCAGTACCTTGCTCATTACAGCAGCCCCTTCTGCTTGAGTGCAGCGACCAGTTCGGCCGCGTCCTTCACCATCACGCCCTTGGTGCGCTTGACCGGCGCGGCGTAGTGGGTGGTCTTGAGGGTGTCGCCGGCGTCCACGCCGAGATCGGCGAACTGGATCGACTCCAGCGGCTTGCTCTTGGCCTTCATGATGTCCGGCAGCTTGATGAAGCGCGGCTCGTTCAGGCGCAGGTCGGTGGTGACGACGGCGGGCAGGTCGACTTCCAGCGTCTCCAGGCCTGCGTCGACTTCACGTGTCACCGTGGCCTTGCCGCCTTCGACATCGAGCTTGGAGGCGAACGTGGCCTGCGGACGACCCCACAGCGTGGCCAGCATCTGGCCGGTCTGGTTGGCGTCGTCGTCGATGGCCTGCTTGCCCAGGATGACCAGGTCCGGCTGTTCCTTCTCGATCAGCTTGAGCAGGGCGCGGGCCGCGGTGAGCGGCTGGATCGACTGGTCGGACACCACGTGGATGGCGCGGTTCGCGCCCATGGCCAGGCCGTTGCGCAGGTGGGCCTGGGCATCGGCCGGGGCGATCGTGGCGACCACGACCTCGGTGGCGATGCCCTTGTCGCGCAGGCGCAGGGCCTCTTCCAGGGCGATTTCATCGAACGGGTTGGCCGACAGCTTGACGCCGTCGGTGACCACGCCGGAGCCGTCCGGCTTGACCTGGATGCGGACATTGAAGTCCACCACGCGCTTGTAGCCGACGAGAATCTTCATCGTGCGGGGGTTCCTATGGTTGCGCGGCCGACAGCGGGCCGAGAACCGCCGATTCTAGCCGAGAGGCCGCCCCTACGCAGGCGCATGGGCCCGTGCCGGCGTCCACGATCCACGGGCGTGGCGGACGAGGCCAACACGCCGATTCAGCCGGAAACGATGCGCTCCGGTATCCTTGGCGTCCCGTTTGAGCAGTCCCTGGAGCCAGGATGCTTCACCCCGTAGTCCTCAGCGGCGGCAGCGGTTCGCGCCTATGGCCGCTTTCGCGTCAGAACCAGCCTAAGCAGTTTTTGCGACTGATCGGCGACCATTCGCTGTATCAGGAGACCGTGATCCGGGCGAGCAAGCTGCCCGGGGCCCAGCCGCCGGTCACGGTGTGCAGCGAAGACCACCGTTTCATGATCGGCGAGCAACTTCAGGAAGTCGCGATCCCGAGCGGCGGCATCCTGCTGGAGCCCATCGCGCGGAACACGGCGCCGGCGATCGCATGGGCGGCCTTGCATGTAATGGCGACCGATCCCGACGGTTCCCTGCTGGTGATGCCGGCCGATCATCTGATTGAGGATGAGTGCGCATTCCGCACGGCGGTCGCCGCTGCGACGGACCTGGCGGAGCAGGGCTGGCTGGTCACCTTCGGCATCACGCCTGACTACCCCGAGACCGGATACGGCTACATCCTGCGCGGCGAGTCGCTGAGCGAAGACGGTTATCGCGTGCACCGCTTCGTCGAGAAGCCTGACCTTGCCACTGCAGAGCGTTATGTCGCCGAAGGCAGCTATGCCTGGAATTCCGGGATGTTCCTGTTCAAGGCCAGCGCATACCTGGACGAGTTGGCGCTCCATGCACCAGCGGTACTGGAGGCGACGCGTGCCGCCTATGCCACGTCCAATAAGGACCTGGATTTCATTCGTATCGCGAAGGACGCGTTCGCAGCCAATCCCAACGATTCCATCGACTACGCGGTGATGGAAAAGACAGACCGAGCCGCGGTCGTACCGGTGAGCTGCGGCTGGAGCGACATCGGCTCGTGGTCGTCGCTGTGGTCCGTGGCCCAGCGCGACGGCGACAACAATCGCCACGAAGGCGACGTCATTTCCGTCGACACCAAGGGCAGCTTCGTGCGCGCTTCCGAGCGCCGCATGATTGCGACCATCGGTGTCGAGGATCTGGTCATCATCGATACACCCGACGCCACGCTCGTCGCGCGCAAGGATCGCGTGCAGGACGTCAAGACCGTGGTCGATCACCTCAAGGCCGCGGGCCGGCAGGAGCACCTGTTCCACCGCAAGGTCTATCGCCCGTGGGGCAGCTACGACTCCATCGACGTGGGTGAGCGTTTCCAGGTCAAGCGCATCGTCGTGAAGCCCGGCGCCGCGCTGAGCCTGCAGAAGCACCACAAGCGTGCCGAACACTGGATCGTCGTGTCTGGCGTCGCCGAAGTGACTTGCGACGAGCGCGTGTTCGACCTGCACGAGAACGAAAGCACCTACATTCCACTGGGTAGCGTGCACCGTCTGCGCAACCGGGGCACCGAGCCGGTGGAACTGATCGAAGTGCAGTCGGGCAGCTACCTCGGCGAGGACGATATCGTCCGCCTTGAAGACGTCTACGGGCGTTCCTGAAGAAAGGCGTTCCAATTCTTCGGAGTCAACAGTGAGAAATTTCATCCGAACCATGGGGCGCTGGCCTGTCGTCGGGCGCCCCGTGCGAACTCTCGTCGCTCTAGTTCGCCTTCCGGAGATGCTCGACCAGCTAGCTTGCCTTCCAGGCATGGTGGAGCAGCAGGTGAACGTTGCCATTAGGCAGGAGACTACCGAAGAGACTCTGGCGAGAGGGCGGAGCAGTGCACTGGAAAGGGAGCTTGCGGCCTCTGCGCATCGCGAGCGACTTGAGGTGCTTTGCACCCAGACCAGCAATCGCATCGACAAACTCGAGGCCGAGCAGTTGCCCGCCATCCTCGACGCCCTTTCGGACGTGGAACGCCGGCAAAGTAGTTTGGACACGGACGCCGAGAACCTCGTCAACTCCGTCCCTGTCGCTCTGCGCAGCATCACCTGGAACCTGAAGCAGCTTTCCGATGCTATCTCTTCTCTTCAGGTCGGCATGAACGACATCGACGCATTGCGTTCGCTTCCGCAGCGCGTTTCAGAACTGTCCGGTTCGCTGCTTGAGGCGAATGATCGCGTCGAGTTCGTGCGTCGGGAAATCATGTTCGAGATGCGCTACGGGGCCTCTGGAGCACAAGCGCACGAAGCAACGCGCGAAGCCGCTGGGCATGGGGTCGAAAAGCGGGTGGTCGCATCCGACAAACTCGCCGCATCAAGAGCCGAAGGGAACCTGCGGTTGAACCTTGGATGCGGGCACATTCCGCTGTCGGGTTACCTCAACCTGGACCGCAGGGAACTGCCTGGTGTCGATATCGTCGCAGATGCCGGCGATATCCCTGTCGAGGCAGGCGAGGTCGCCGAAGTCTTCTCCGCGCACATGCTGGAACATTTCCCCCAGGAACAGTTGCGCAGGCAGTTGCTTCCGTACTGGCGGAGCCTCCTTGGTCCTGGAGGCACGTTCCGGGCAGTGGTCCCCGATGCCGAAGCGATGATCCGCGAGTACTCGGAGGGTCGCTATCCGTATGACGACCTTCGGGAAGTCACGTTTGGAGCCCAGGATTACGATGGCGACTTCCACTTCAACATGTTCACGCCGAGCTCCATGGCCGAGCTGCTGATCGAAGCTGGCTTCAAGGATGTCAGGTTGATCGAATCAGCGCGTCGAAATGGGGCGTGTTACGAGTTCGACATCGCTGCGACGAAATAAGGAGAAGTTGGTATGTCAAGCAATGCCCAGGATGCGCTCCAGCGCTATTACGAGAACGCCTTCGAGACCGCGGGAGAAGGCGGCAGCATCTATGTCGAGATGACCGTGCTGGAGCGCGCGGGACACGACAGGAAGGCGCAGATTCTAGAGGAACTTGAACTTCCAGACCTTCGGGATGCCACCGTGGTGGACTACGGGGTCGGTTCGTGGGGCTTTGGATGCATCTTTCCGCGCCTGAAGCAATGCCGACGTGCCATAGGCGTCGATATTTCGGAGTTCGCAGTCGAGTGCTCGAGGAAGCTCGCCGAGTCCGACGAGATCCTTCGCAACAGGCAGACTGAGTTCATCACGTCGACTGGCTACGACATCAGGATCGAGACCGGCACGGTAGAGCTGATGTTCGCCGGAGAGTGCATAGAACACATCGAAGATACGCCGGCGTTCCTCGCCGAGGTCTGGCGCGTTCTGAAGCCGGGCGGTACTGCGATTTTTACTACTCCCAACGCGAAGCCACACGCGTACCGGACGCTCGACTTGACGTGGGCGATGGGCCTGGAGCATGTAGCCCTTATGGACAGCCATCAGTTGATCGATGAGATCGAAGCGTACTTTTCGATCGAGTCCACGCGGGGATTCAACAGCACCATCCATCCGAAGCTTGACTCACATTGCACGGACGTTGAAACCGCAGTCGAGTGGGCGCGCGCGACTACCGATTTCCACGACGCCAGCGGGCTCGTCGTCATGGCAAGGAAGCGCGAAGGCATTTCACCGCAAGGCAGGCAGACCCACGTCGTGGTCGAGAGCGCCGAATCCAGGGCGACGCCTTCGCATCGTGATGTGAGCCTGTACCAGGACGTCATGGGACGCATGGCTCCACTGGGCGGGACGATTGAAGTCGCGGTGCCTGCCGGAGCGAAGCGCTGCCAGCTCGTCCTTTGGAGTCACCCATGGAGTGGGATAGCGGCCATCGAAACCGCTGCATCGACGCGGGAGGTCGACCTGTACAGCCATGTGAGTGGATGTGTACGCGTCACGCTGGACCAGGAGGCGCTCGGCAATAGCGACGTAATCAAGATCCATGCGACTGGACGCCAACGAGCGACCAGCAGCGGGGCCGAAGTAATCTTCTTCCGGGCGATCTTCGCCCTGGGCTGAATCACGATGAATCAACCCCCGAGCTTCTCAATCGTCATCAACACGCTCAATCGCGGCGATCTGCTCCAGAAGACGCTCGAAAGCCTGCAGTGGCTCGATTACGGTGGCGAGTTCGAAGTTGTGGTCGTCAATGGCCCCTCGACGGATAACTCCGACGAGGTCATCGAACGCTGGAAGCCGCGGATCCGTGCCGGAAAATGCGATGTCGCGAACCTTTCGGTTTCGCGCAACATCGGCATATGCATGGCGCAAGGCGACGTGGTGGCATTCATTGACGACGACGCAATCCCGGAGCCCGAATGGCTCGAGCAGCTCGCGACGGCGTACGCCGACCCGAACGTGGGAGGTGCGGGTGGCCTGGTCTATGACCATACCGGCTACTCATTCCAGTATCGCTATGGCGTCGTGGATCGCTTTGGCAATGCTGATCTGACACCCGAAGGACCTGCGCCCCGCTTGGCCTTTCCAAAAAGCGATCGCGTCCCACATCTGCTTGGTGCCAACTCGTCGTTCCGACGATCTGCGCTTTTGGAGATCGGTGGTTTTGACGAGGAGTTCGAGTACTTCTTGGACGAAACGGATGTGTGCTTGCGCATCGTGGACGCCGGCTATGTGATCGCCCAGATTCCTTGTGCCTACGTGCATCACAAGTTTGCGCCAAGCAACGTCCGCAGTACGAATCGCGTGCCGCGGTACCGATACCCGATTATCAAGAACAAGGTCTACTTCACCCTCAAGCATGCCCGTGAGTTTCATTCCCTCCAGCGCGTGTTGCAGGAACAACAGACGTTCATCGAATCCCAACGCGCACAGGTCAAGTGGTGCCTGGACAATGGCATGCTCGACAGCGATGACGTCAGTCGTTTCGAGTCGGACGTCGAGCGGGGGCTGAGTACTGGCCTGGCGCGGGGATTCGAGGGTGTCGCATCGGGATCCTACATCGACAGTTCCAAGCAGGAACGCTGGCGCGGCGTGTTCCTCCCCTTCTCCACACACTCGCTTCAGGATCGCAAGTGTGTCGTGCTTGTGTCCGCCGACTACCCTCCGGAACACTCGGGTGGAGTTGCGACGTTCAACAAGGATCTTGCCGAGGCGCTGGGCGCGCGTGGGCACACGGTCCATGTAGTGACGAGAAGTTGCGACATCGATCGCGTGGACTTCGAGAACGGAGTATGGGTGCATCGCATGCTCGCGGCGCCTGTCGAGCGTTCCGCCCATGCCGAACGCGCCAACGTGCCCCAGCACATTTGGGACTGGTCGGCCACGGCCTTGCGCGAAGTTGCGCGCATAGCAGAGCACCGCAAGATCGATGTCGTCGAAGCGCCGATATGGGATTGCGAGGGCATCGCATTCCTGTTCGACGCCCGCTGGCCGCTCGTCACCAGCTTGCAGACCACGCTCCACTTCTGGCTGGACAGCCATCCCGAGTACCGGGAGGACGAAGCGTGGATGTCGGGGTTCGGAGCGCCGATGATGGCGCTCGAGCGGACCCTGATGCTGGGCTCGGATGGCGTACGTTCCATCAGCTCGGCGATTCGCCGCGACATCGAAGCGGCCTACGACATCGAGTTCGAAGCCGAACGAGTTGCCGTGCAGCCACTGGGTCTTGCGGACCTCGCGCCGCAGTTGGACGCCCCCAATGACGCGCCGGAAGTCCTGTTCGTCGGGCGGTTGGAAGCGAGGAAGGGCATCGATGTGCTGCTGGCTGCGATCCCCCTCGTCTTGGGCGAGGTTCCGCACGCACGGTTCTCGATCGTCGGGGACGACACGTTGGCTGGTCGGGATGGGCGCACCTACAAGGAGACATTCCTCGCCGGCGGCGACTGGAGCGGCGCGGTCCGCTTCGAGGGGCGAATGGATGACGACGCTTTGCCAGGCGCCTACTCGCGATGCGATGTGTTTGTTGCGCCCAGCCGTTTCGAGTCGTTCGGCCTGGTGCTCCTGGAGGCGATGCGCGCCGCAAAGCCCGTCATCGGCTGCGATGTCGGCGGCATGCCGGAAGTGATCGATGACGGCAAAAGTGGGCTCCTGGTGCCGCCCAGCGATCCGCGAGCGCTGGCCGACGCGATCATCCGCCTGCTACGCGATCCCGCGCTGAGGCAGCAGATGGGGCGCGCAGGCCGCGAACGCTTCCTGGCTAGTTTCACCTCGGGACGGATGGCCCAGGAAAGCGAATCCCTGTACGTCGGCGCCATCGAAGTCCATTCGCGTTCATTGGGATGACCACATCGCGCCGGTGAGGCACGCGCCGTGGGGCTATCCAAGCGTGCGGTCCCGCAGCACATCGATCATCGTCCTGACGAAGCGGTCGTCACTTCCCGGCGCCTGGGCGAAGAACAACGACGGCTCGCACAGCTCCAGTTCGAGCAGGCACGGTTCGCCGTCGCCGTCGCGGATCAGGTCCACGCGCGCGTAGAGCGGCGCTTCGCGCAGTCGAAGTGCGTCGCGCGCAGCGGACAGCACGCGTTCGGCCAGCGCCAGCTCGCCCGGCGAGGGCATGCGCGGCGTGATCGCCTCGGCCGCGAACAGATGGTCGGTCGGACCTTCGCCGGGCCGCAGCAGCGGGGCTTTGCGGATCGCATGGCTGAACTGGCCGTCGAAGTACATCAGGCCCGTCTCGCCGTGCTCGTCCACCGACGCCAGGTAGGGTTGCAGCATCGCGCTGCGCTCGGCATCGAGCAGGCGCGCCAGGTGATTGGCCGCGGCGAATTCTTGCGAACGCGCATAGCGCTGCGCGTCCTTTGAGCCCGCGCCGACGGTTGGCTTAACGACGAATTCCGCCGCGTCTTCATGCGCCGCAAGGAACGCCTGCAGCGCCGGAAGCGGCTCCATGTCGGGTTCGACGAACGCCGTCGGCACCACCGGCACGCCGCGCGCGGCAAGCTCGCCGAGGTAATGCTTGTCGGTGTTCCATTCCACCACGGGCAATGGATTCAGCAGCCGCGTCTGCGTTGAGGTCCGCGTGCACCAGGCCAGGAATTCGTCCAATCGCGCCGTGTAGTCCCACGGTGAGCGCAGGATCGCCGCGTCGAAGCGGCTCCAGCCCACCGTCGCGTCGTCCCAGGCGCGCACCTGCACGTGAAGGCCGGCGCGCGCGCAGGCATCGAGCAGGGGCGCTAGGTCGTCGTCCACACCGGCGGCGGCAATGGCGGTCACAAGGGCGATCCGGGTCATGGGCAAAGTCTAGACGCTCGCGCGGCAGGTGGTCGCGATGCCCCGCACATCCGCCCGGCCCGGCATGCCCGAACGTACGGTGGGGGAGGGGCCCATTGCCACGGTAAACTCCGGCCATTGCGCAGATCCCGAACGGAGTCCGTCATGGCCGCGACGCAAAACGGCAAGCAAGACAAGGTCTTTTCCGGCGCGAAGGCCGCGCTCGACGGCATCGTTGCCGACGGCCAGACCCTCGCGGTCGGTGGCTTCGGCCTGTGCGGCATTCCCGAAGCGCTGATCGCCGCGTTACGCGACAGCGGCGTGAAAGGCCTGACCGCCATTTCCAACAACGCCGGCGTCGACGGTTTCGGCCTGGGCCTGCTGCTGGAGACGCGCCAGATCAGGAAGATGATTTCGTCCTACGTGGGCGAGAACAAGGAGTTCGAGCGCCAGTTCCTCTCCGGCGAGCTCGAACTGGAATTCAATCCCCAGGGCACGCTGGCCGAGCGCCTGCGTGCCGGTGGCGCGGGCATCCCCGCGTTCTTCACCCGCACCGGCTATGGCACCGTCGTGGCCGAAGGCAAGGAAACGCGCGAGTTCGATGGCCACCACTACGTGATGGAAACCGCGCTCAAGGCCGATGTCTCGCTCGTGAAGGCGTGGAAGGCCGACAAGTCCGGCAACCTGGTGTTCCGCAAGACCGCGCGCAACTTCAATCCGGCGTGCGCGATGGCGGGCGCGATCTGCGTGGCCGAGGTCGAGGAATTGGTGGAGGTCGGCCAGATCGATCCCGACCACGTGCACCTGCCCGGCATCTACGTCGACCGCATCGTCGTCAACGCCTCTCCCGAGAAGCGCATCGAACAGCGCACCGTGCGCGCCGCCTGACCGCGCGCCGATCCACACGAACACAGGACTACGACCATGGCTTGGACCCGCGACCAGATGGCGCAGCGCGCCGCGCAGGAACTCACCGACGGCGCCTACGTCAACCTCGGCATCGGCCTGCCGACGCTGGTGGCCAACTTCATTCCCGACGGAGTGGACGTATGGCTGCAGAGCGAGAACGGCCTGCTCGGCATCGGCCCGTTTCCGGCGGAGGCCGAGGTCGACGCCGACCTCATCAACGCCGGCAAGCAGACCGTCACCGCCCGCCCGGGCGCGAGCTATTTCGGCAGCCACGATTCCTTCGCGATGATCCGCGGCGGCCACATCGACCTCGCAATCCTCGGCGCGATGCAGGTGACCGAAAAGGGCGACCTCGCGAACTGGATGGTCCCCGGCAAGATGGTCAAGGGCATGGGCGGGGCGATGGACCTCGTCGCCGGCGTGAAGCGCGTGGTCGTGCTGATGGAGCACACCGCGAAGAACGGCGAGCACAAGATCCTTCCCGAATGCACGTTGCCGCTGACCGGCGTCGGCGTGGTCAATCGCATCATTACCGACCTGGCCGTGATGGACGTGACGCAGGACGGATTGAAGCTGGTCGAGCTCGCCCCGGGCATCACCGAGGACGAACTGCGCGAGAAGACCGGCGTGAGCTTCTCGACGGCGAAGGCATGAAGCATCGATGAAGGTCCTGGTGTGCGGCGGTGCTGGCTATATCGGCTCGCACATGGTGCGCCGTCTGTCGCACGACGGTATCGAGCCTGTCGTCTTTGACAACCTCTCGACCGGCCATCGCGAGGCCGTCGGGGATGCAACCTTCGTCCAGGGAGATCTACTGGAACGCGACGACCTGCGCGCGCTGTTTTCGCGGCACCGCTTCGATGCCGTCATGCATTTCTGCGCGCGCTCGCTGGTTGGCGAATCGGTGCAGCAGCCGTACGCCTATTACGAGAACAACGTCGCCGGCACGCTCAACCTGCTGCAGGCGATGCGCGAAGCCGACGTCGGCAAGCTGGTGTTCTCGTCCACTGCAGCCGTTTTCGGACATCCGGAAACCGAACTGATCGACGAGTCGCATCCGACCCGGCCGATCAATCCTTACGGGGCGAGCAAGCGGATGGTCGAGATCATGCTGGCGGATGCCGCTCGCGCCTATGGCCTGCGTTCGGTCGCCCTGCGCTATTTCAATGCGGCGGGCGCATCGCCGCAGGGGGATATCGGCGAATCCCATTCGCCCGAAACGCACCTGATCCCGAACATGCTGTGCGCGGCCAACGGCGATGCGCCGGCATTGAAGGTCTTCGGCAACGACTACGCCACCCCGGACGGCACTTGCGTCCGCGATTACGTGCATGTCGACGATCTTGCCGACGCGCATTCGCGGGCACTGGATTTCATGGCGTCGAACGAGGGCGCGCATGCCTTCAACCTCGGCAACGGTGCCGGATTCAGTGTGCTGCAGATGATCCAGGCCGCGGGCGAAGTGGCGAAGCGGCCGATTCCGTTCGAGGTTGCACCGCGACGCGCGGGAGACCCGGACCGGCTCGTCGCCGGAAGCGCGAAGGCTCGCCGCGATCTTGGCTGGCAGCCGCGTTACACGGACATCGCCGAGATCATCGACACCGCATGGCGCTGGCACCGCAACGCAAGGTACTGATGCCCGAAACGCGCCCGCGGGCGCGCCCGGTGCCTCAGAGATTCTGGTAATTCGGCCCCGAGCCGCCTTCCGGCGTCACCCAGTCGATGATCTCGTAGGGATCCTTGATGTCGCAGGTCTTGCAGTGGACGCAGTTGGCGGCGTTGATCTGCAACCGCTTGCCGGCCTCGTCCTGCACGATCTCGTACACCGCTGCCGGGCAGAAGCGCGTGCACGGGTTGTCGTACTCCTCGGCGCAGCGCGTGATGCAGATGGAGGTGTCGCGCACCTTCAGGTGCACCGGCTGGTCCTCGTCGTGCTCGGTCGCGGCGTAGTACACGCCCTGCAGGCGGTCGCGCGGCGCCAGCTTGCGGTCGATGTAGTCGCGCTTGGGCGTTTCGTGGTCGCCGACCTTGTCGAGCGAATTCCAGTCCGGCTTGTTCTTCAGGGTCCACGGCGACAGGCCCATCGTCACCGTTTCCCATGCCGAATTGAGGATGCCGAACCACAGGCCGCGCTTGAAGCCGGGCTTGATGTTGCGGACCTTCTTCAGCTCGTCCATTGCTTCCGAACCACGCAGCTTGGCGTCGAAACCCTGCGGCGAAAGTTGCGAGGCGGCCAGGTGTTCGGCAGCGAGCATGCCCGAGCGGATCGCCTGATGCGTGCCCTTGATCTTGGGCACGTTGAGCAGGCCGGCGGTGTCGCCGATCAGCAGCGCGCCGGGCATCTCGCACTTGGGCAGCGACTGCCAGCCGCCGGTCACGATCGCGCGCGCACCGGCCGACAGGATGGTGCCGCCTTCCAGCAACGGCTCGAACAGCGGATGGTTCTTCCATTGCTGGAAGGCCTCCCACGGCTTGTATTCCGGATCCTGGTAATCCAGGCCGCTGACGTAGCCCAGCGCGATGCGGCCCTTGTCGAGGTGGTAGAGGAAGCCGCCGCCATAGACCTGGTTGTCGGCGGGCCAGCCGAAGCTGTGGACGATCTTGCCGGGTGTCACGCGATCTTCCGGCACCTGCCACAGTTCCTTGATGCCGATGGAGTAGCCCTGCGGATCGCTGTCGGCGTCGAGCTCGAAACGCTTGATCAGACGCTTGGTGAGGTGGCCGCGTGCGCCTTCGGCCAGCACGGTCACCTTGGCGCGGATGTCGATGCCCGCCGTGTAGCCCGGCTTGTGCGAGCCGTCCTTCGCCACGCCCATGTCGCCGATGCGCACGCCGACGACGGCACCGCTCTCGTCGTGCAGCGTCTCGGCCGCGGCGAAACCGGGGTAGATCTCCACGCCCAGCGCTTCGGCCTGCGGCGCCAGCCAGGCGCACATCGCGCCGAGGCTGACGATGAAGTTGCCGTGGTTGTGCATGCCGGGCGGAATCGGCAGGCGGTGGTGACCCTTGTGCGTGAGCAGCCAGAACTCGTCGTGCTTGGCCGGCACGCAGATCGGCGGCGGATTGTCGCGCCAGCCTGGAAGCAGCGCGTCGAGCGGGGCCGGCTCGATGACCGCGCCGGAGAGGATGTGCGCGCCGATGGTCGAGGCCTTCTCGATCACGCACACCGAGATATCGGGGTTCAGCTGCTTCAGGCGGATCGCGAACGACAGCCCGGCCGGACCTGCGCCGACGGTGACGACGTCGTACTCCATCACGTCGCGTTCGACGGCGGGCTGCTCGACGGCGTTGGCATCAGGCTGGGTCATGCGGAAGGCTCCGGAACGGGCTGGCGTACAGCGGCTGGCGATATCGACGGTAGATTGTCGCGGGTTGGGCAAGGGGCGGCAAATCGGCAGCCCTCGACCCGCAATACGTCGTGCTAGCGTGGCGTATGGTCCTGTCTCCATTGCCGCTGCCCGATGCGGAACTGCGCTTCGATCCGCACTGGCTGGGCCCCGTCGAGGCCGACGTGCTGATGGCCGAATTGCAGGCGGAGGTTCCCTGGGAGGTCCACCGCATCCGCATTTTCGGGCGCGAGGTCGATTCGCCGCGGCTGAGCTGCTGGATCGGCGATCCCGACGCGCGTTATCGGTACTCGGGCACGATGTTCGAACCGCACCCCTGGCCACCGGCGCTGCAGCCGTTGCGCGAGCGGCTGCAACGCACGCTCGGCGTTCCGTTCAACAGCGTGCTGGCGAACCTGTATCGCGACGGCCGCGATGCGATGGGCTGGCACAGCGACAGCGAACCCGAGCTCGGGCCGGCACCGGTGATCGCCTCGGTCAGCCTGGGCGCGACGCGCCGCTTCGCGTTCAAGCATCGCGACGATCCGCAACGCAAGCTCGCGCTGGAACTGCCGCACGGCAGCCTGCTGGCGATGTCGGGCGCGACGCAGCGCTTCTACCGACATTCGCTGCCGAAGACGACGCGGCCCGTCGGGCCGCGCATCAACCTGACGTTCCGTCGGATCCTCGCGGCGCGCGCCTGATCCGGCTCAGGATTTCGAGGGCGGCGCGAGGCTGCGCTGATAGGCATCGCCGCTGGTCAACGTCCAGCCGGTGATGTCGCGGCCGATGTTCGACAACGACTGCTCGAACGCCCGCGCCACGTCGCCCACCGCCGTGCTCGCGGCCGGCGTCGCCTGCACGAACACTTTCGATGCGACGACCTTCTGCAGCGGCACGTGCAACAGCTTGACGCTGGTTTCGATCATCGCCGACGGCACCGCGGCCTGCGCGTAGTCGGCGTCGAAGCGGCGTACTTCGAACAGCAGTTTGTAGTCGGCGGCGATGCCGGCGCCCTGGCGCGCGACGCCGCCGATGCGGCCGGAGTCTTCGAGTGCCCGCAACACCGTATCGACGAGCATGTCCGAGGGCGGACGCGCCCACTGCGCACCACGGTAGACCTGAAGCTCGCCGGGCGTCGGCCGCACCGCGATGCGCAGGCTGTCGATCACGCGCGCCGAGCTGGGCGGGGCGATCACGAGCTGCCAATCGACCTTCGGCCAGGCCGGATCGGCCTGGACCTTCGGCTCGGGCGCGTAGATCGTGCTGGCGCTCTTGGGTTTGTCGCTCAGGATCGAGCAACCGGCCAGCATCAGCATCAGGGCGGCGGCCAGCGCGGACCGGGCGTTGCGTGGAAACGTGCGGGCATTGGTCGTCATGTCGGCGCGCGTGGTCATTCGGGTTTGAATTCCGCGGGGTCAAACTGCTTGGGGCCGTCGCGTCCGAGCAGGTAGCGCGTCGGGTTGCCGTCGAGGCGGTCGCTGATGCGGCGCAGATCGCGCACGAGCGAACGCAGCTCGGACAGGGTGGGGCCCAGCTGCGCCAGGCCTTCGTTGGCGAAGCTGTTGATCGCGGCGCGGTTGTCGGTGAGCACGCCGTTGGCGTTGTTGGCGGCGGAGTCCAGGCGAGTGAGCGTGCTGTCGAGCTTGGTGATCAGCCCAGGCAGCTTGGCGACCAGTTCGCGATCCACGCTCTGCACGGCACGGTTGGTGGTGTCGAGCGTGGCCGAAAGCTGCTCGCTGGATTTGCGCGCGTTGACGATGAGCGCGCGCAGGTCTTCGCGCTGGTCGGCGATGGACGCCGTCATCGATTCCACGTTCGCCAGCGTGTTGGACACGCGCTTGACGTTTTCCTCGCTGAGCACCTGGTCCAGACGCGCGACCAGGCGATTGGCGGTATCGGCGATGTTCTGCAGCGCCGAGGCCTCGGTCTGGATCACGGGCACTTCGCGGCGGTCCGAATCCACCAGCAGCGGATTGCCCGGGCTGCCGCCGGTGAGCTGGATGAAGGGGCTGCCGGTGATGCCCTGGATCGACAGTTTCGCGCGCGTATCGGTCTTGACCGGCGCATTGGCTTGCAGGCGCAGGATCGCGATCACCCGGCGCGGGTCGTCCGGCGCCAGGCTCAGCTTCTGCACCGTGCCCACGGAGATGCCGTTGTATTGCACCGAACTGCCTTCGGCCAGGCCGGTGACCGGTTCGTTGAACAAGACGGCATAGGTGCGCCATTCCTTCTCGGAGGAATACTTCGCCGCCCACAGCGCGAACAGAAGCAACAACAGCGTGACCAGGATGGTGAACGCGCCGATGAGGACGTAATTGGCCCGGGTTTCCATGACTTCAGCTCGTCGCTTCGCGGGTGGTGCGTGCAGCTCGCGCACGCGGACCGTGGAAATACTCCTGCACCCACGGATGGTCGAAACGTTCGACCTCGTCGATGGGCGCGCAGACGATCAACTTGCGGTCGGCCAGCACAGCGACGCGGTCACAGATAGCGTAAAGGGTGTCGAGATCGTGTGTGATCAGGAACACCGTCAACCCCAGTGCCTGCTGCAGGGTCTGGATGAGGCGGTCGAACGCCGCCGCGCCGATGGGGTCCAGCCCGGCCGTGGGCTCGTCCAGGAACAGCAGCGGCGGATCCAGGGCCAGTGCCCGCGCCAGCCCGGCGCGCTTGCGCATGCCGCCGGAAAGCTGCGACGGCAGCTTGTTCAGGGCGTCCGCCGGCAGGCCGGCCAGTTTCACCTTGAGCAGCGCCAGTTCGTAGCGCAGCGAGTCCGGCAGGTCGGCGTGGTACTCCTTCAGCGGCACCTGCACGTTCTCGCCGACGGTGAGCGAGGAAAACAGCGCGCCGTCCTGGAACAGCACGCCGGTGTTCCGCTCGATCGCGCGACGCTGTTCGGTATCGTCGGTGAGCGCGTCGAGCCCGAGCACCTCGATCTGCCCCGCCTGCGGCGTGCGCAGGCCGAGGATCGCGCGCATCAACACCGATTTGCCGGTGCCCGAACCGCCGACGACGCCCAGGATCTCGCCCGGCCGCACGTCCAGGTCCACGCCGTCGTGCACGATCTGCTCGCCGAAACGGTTCACCAGCCCGCGAACGCGGACGATGGTTTCGCCGCTGTCGCGCTTGGGACACAGGGGATGCATCGGGTTGGACATCGTCCTCACACGCCCATCTCCATGAACCAGATCGCGAAGAACGCGTCGAGGATGATCACCAATGAGATCGACTGCACCACGCTGGAGGTCGTGCGTTCGCCGACCGATTGCGCGGTGCCTTCCACCTGCAGGCCTTCCAGGCAGCCGATCAGGCTGATGAGCAAGGCGAACACCGGCGCCTTGGCCAGGCCCACGAGGAAATGCCGCAGCTCCATAGTCTCGTGCATGCGCGTGAGGTACTGCTGCGGCGGGATGTCGAGGCTGTAAGCACCCACGGTGAGGCCGCCGAGCAGGCCGAAGACCATCGCGATGAAGGTCAGCAGCGGCAGCATCACCAGCAGCGCCAGCATGCGCGGGATCACCAGCAGGTCGACCGGGTCCATGCCGAGCGTGCGGATGGCGTCGACTTCCTCGCGGCTCACCATCGCGCCGATCTGCGCGGTGAAGGCGCTGGCGGTGCGGCCGGCCAGCACGATGGCCGTGAGCAGCACCGCGAATTCGCGCAGGAAGGAAATGCTGACCAGTTCGACGACGAATATCTGCGCACCGAAGTCGCGCAGGATGTTCGCGCCCAGGAACGCCACCACCGCGCCGACCAGGAAACACAGCAGCGCGACCAGCGGCACCGCGTCCAGGCCGACCTGTTCCATGTGGAAGACGGTCGCGGTCGGACGGAAGCGGCTGGGTTCCTTGAACATGCGCAGCAGCTTCATCTGCGTCTCGCCGAGGAATCCGACCAGCGCCAGCGCTTCCTTCCAGTTGTTGTGCACCGCCCGGCCCAGTCGCGCCAGCGCCGCGCTCACGCCGTATTCGCGCTTCTTGCGGGGGCGGTCGTCGGCCACGTCCTCGATCGCCGAGACCAGCGCCTGGTGCGATTCGTGGAAGGTCAGGACGTCGAAGTCGAGATCGTTGCGCCGGGCGAAGCGCAGCAGTTGCAACACGCCCACCGAATCCAGGCGCTCCACGCCGGTGGCGTCGATCGTGTCGACGCCGGCGGGCGCTTCCTTCAACGCCGCGCCGATCTGTCCGGCGAAGTCCAGCGTCCACGACCCGGACAGCCGCAAACGCGACGGCGCTTGGCCATCGGCGTCGATCTGCGGCGGGTGCGCTGTCGTGTCCGGCATGGGGCGCTCTGGAAGCTCGCGGCGAGGATAGCAGCCTGCGTATCGCGGACGTCGCGAAAACGGCGCGAAGGGGCGCGACGCTGCCACGCGACGCGGCCGCATGCGATGCTTCGCCCATGTCGAATCCGCCGCCGCTCAGCGCCGCCAGCTACGCCGCACGCATCAACTTCGTGATCGAGCTGGCCGAGCGCCTGCACGCCTACGGCACGACCGCGCAGCGCCTGGAGGGCGCGATCAGCGCCGTGGCGCAGCGGCTGCGGCTGGAATGCGAACCCTGGTCCAACCCGACTGGCCTGATCCTGACGTTCTCCGATCCGCAGCGTCCGCCGGGCGAGGGCGATACCACGCGCGTGATCCGCCTGGCGCCCGGCGAGAACGATCTCTACCGGCTGGCCGAGACCGACCGCATCGCCGAGGACGTGATGGCCGGTCGCCTCGGCCTGGCCGAGGCGCACGCGCAGATGAGCGTGCTCGACAAGCCGCCCACGCGCCGCTTCCGCGCTATGCAGGTGCTGGCCTACGGGCTCGCCGCGACGGGCATCGCCGGCCTGCTGCGCCTGCCATGGCTGGACATCGGCGTCGCCGGACTCAACGGGTTGCTGATCGGCGTGCTGGTGCAATGGTCGGAAACACACCCGCGCTTCAAGGAAGCGCTGGAGGCGGTGACGGCGATGTTCGCCGCGAGCGTGACCCTGTTGGTGGCCGCCTTCGTCGCGCCGCTCAACCAGAACACGGTCATCATCGCCTCGCTGATCGTGCTGCTGCCCGGAATGTCACTGACCAACGCAGTGAACGAGCTCACCAGCCAGCACCTCGTGTCGGGCACGGCGCGTTTCGCCGGCGCGGTGACGACGGTGTTGAAGCTGGCCATCGGCACGGTGATCGCGCTGTACCTGGCGGACCTGTTCGGCCTGCAGGCGCACGTGCGCGCGTCGCGGCCACAGCCGGAGTGGGTGGAGTGGGGCGCGCTGGTGCTGGCGGCCTTCGCCTTCGCGGTGCTGTTCCGCGCCCACCGACGCGACTATCCGAAGGTGATGATCGCCGCCGCCAGCGGTTACCTCATCTCGCGCTATGGCGGGCAGGCGTTCGGAAGTCCCGCGGGCATCTTCCTCGCCGCGCTGGTGCTTACCGCCGCGGGCAACGCGTACGCGCGTTGGTGGAACCGGCCCGGCGCGATCCTGCGCGTGCCCGGCATCATCATGCTGGTGCCCGGCAGCGTGAGCCTGCGCGGGCTGCTGACGCTGATCCAGCAACAGGACATCGACGCCGGACAGGCCGCGCTGCTGGCGGTGCTCAACATCCTGCTGGCGTTGATCGCCGGCTTGCTGTTCGGCAACCTGCTGCTGCCTTCGCGGCGGAATCTGTAGGGCCGGGATTGGGGATTGGAGATTCGGGATTGGCAACCGCCTGATCTCCGCTGCGTAAAAAAGCCCGCTTTTGCGGGCCTTTTTATGCTTTTTCCCGATTCCCGATTCCCGATTCCCGATTCCCGATTCCCGATTCCCGATTCCCGAATCCCGAATCCCGATCACCTGATCAGGAAATCCTCGAGCTTCCGGCCTGCGGCCGTCTGCGCGGCCAGCCAGCGCGGCTGCTTGCCGCGACCGGCCCAGGTTTCGGACGGGTTGGCGGGATTGCGGTATTTCGGTGCGACCTTCGAGGTGGACTTGCCGGCGGCCTTGCGCGGCGCTGCCTTCGTCGCCTTCGGGCCGCGCGGCGAAGCGGCGCCCGTGCCGAAGAGTTCGGCGATGCTGTATCCCTCCGCCCGCGCCAGTTGCGTCAGCTTGCTGCGCACCGTGGCGAGCGGCTTGCGCTTGGCCAGCGTGGTCTTGCGCTTCTTCGCCTGATTGATCAGGGCGTCGAGTTCCTTCGCCGACAGCGATTCGAGGTTGATCGACATGGAGCGCCTCCAGGGGCGGGATTATCGGGGGAGTATGGCGGGAGTATCGCCGCCATTAACGGGTGGATTATCCCGATGATAATCGCGCGCCTCGCGCGGCGTAAATGAAGGCGGGGTTCAGGCCGTTCCGGCCCGGCGCCGCGGTGCGGCTCTCGCCCGGTCGTGCCCCCACTTCGCTTGCCCTCATCCCCAACCCCTCTCCCGCCGGGAGAGGGGCTGAAACATCGCGGCGCCTACTTCCCGAACTTCGCGAACACGCCCGCGCGGTCGAGGTTTTCCGCCTCGCTCGCCTGGCGGTGGCGGTATTCGAACGTGCCGGCGGCCAGGCCACGTTCGGACACGACGATGCGGTGCGGGATGCCGATCAGTTCCATGTCGGCGAACATCGCGCCCGGACGCAGGCCGCGGTCGTCGAGCGCGGTCTCGATGCCGGCGGCGTTGAGCTCGCGGTAGAGCGCCTGCGCGGCGTCGGCGACGGCGGCGTCGTTCTTCGGGTTGATCACGCACACGACCGCCTGCCAGGGCGCCATCGCCTCGGGCCAGACGATGCCGTTCTCGTCGTGGTTCTGCTCGATCGCCGCCGCCACGATCCGCGACACGCCGATGCCGTAGCAGCCCATCGCGGGAATCGCAGCCTTGCCGTTGGAGTCGAGCACCGTCAGCTTCATCGCTTCGGCGTACTTGCGGCCGAGCTGGAACACGTGGCCCACCTCGATGCCGCGCGCGATCGCCAGCGTGCCCTTGCCGTCGGGCGAGGGATCGCCTTCGACGACGTTGCGGATGTCGGCCACGAGGTTGGCTTCGGGCAGGTCGCGACCCCAGTTCACGCCGGCCAGGTGGAAGCCCTTTTCGTTCGCGCCGACGACGAAGTCGGCCATCGCGGCCACGCTGCGGTCGGCGACGATGCGGATGGCCTTCTTCGGCTGCACCGGACCGAGGAACCCCGGCTCGCTGCCCAGATGCGCGGCGATCTCGGCTTCGCTCGCCAGCCGGTAACCGGCGAGGCCTTCGATCTTGCCCAGCTTGACCTCGTTCACCACGTGGTCGCCGCGCACCAGCGCCAGCACGAACTGCGCGTTGCCTTCGGCATCCGCGCCGATGACGGCGACCGACTTGACCGTGCGGTCGAGGGTGATGCCCATCAGCGCGGCAACGTCCTCGCAGGTTTTCTGGTGGGGCGTGTCGACCTTGCGCATCGTCTCGCCTGCGTTCGCGCGCGGACCGGGTGCGATCGCCTCGGCCAGTTCGACGTTGGCGGCGTAGTCGGAGCCGGTGGAGAAGAAGATCGCGTCCTCGCCCGAGTCGGCGAGCACCTGGAACTCGTGCGACACCGCGCCGCCGATGGCGCCGCTGTCGGCCGACACCGCGCGGAACTTCAGCCCCAGACGGGTGAAGATGCGGCCGTAGGTGTCGTACATGTTGTGGTATTCGCGGCCCAGGTCCTCGTCGGTGACGTGGAAGGAATACGCGTCCTTCATCAGGAACTCGCGCGCGCGCATGACGCCGAAGCGCGGACGGATCTCGTCGCGGAACTTGGTCTGGATCTGGAAGAAATTGACCGGCAGTTGCTTGTAGCTGGACAGCTCGTTGCGTGCGAAGTCGGTGATGACCTCCTCGTGCGTGGGGCCGTAGCAGTACCAGGCCTCCTTGCGGTCCTTCATTTTCAGCAGCTGCCCGCCGAACTTCTCCCAGCGGCCGGTCTCCTCCCACAGTTCCTTCGGCTGCACCGCCGGCATCAGCACTTCGATGGCGCCCGCGGCGTTCATCTCCTCGCGCACGGCGCGCTCGACCTTGCGCAGGACGCGCAGCCCCAGCGGCGACCAGGTGTACAGGCCGGCGGCGAGCTTGCGGATCATGCCGGCCTTGAGCATCAGCTTGTGGCTGACGATCTCGGCTTCGGCGGGGGTTTCCTTGCTGGTGTGGAGATGGAACTGCGACAGGCGCATCGGCGGGGCTTTCGAACATGAGGGAAGCGGCCATTCTGCCATGCACCGCCGGGCTCGCCGGAAGCCGGAAACGACGAAGCCGGCCCCGCGGGGAGCCGGCTTCGGAAGAACCTGCGCGGTCGATCAGGTGCCGCTGGCGACTGCGGTGCCCTCGCAGTAGGTCTTGATCTGGGCTTCGGCCAGCGCCGTGCGGTTGGCGCGCTCGCCGTCGTTGAGGCTGCGGTCGGGCTTGCCGTCCTTGTCCTCATCCACGCCGACCTGGCCGCCGCCCTGGAGCACGCTGAGGTTGCTGCGCGCGTTGGTGCAGTTGGCGTTGGCGGCGACTGGCTTGGCGGTCGGCTGGGCCGCCTGCGGGGCCGTGCCGTCCTTGTTGACGAGGTTGCGGCTCTTGATGTCCTGGCCCGGCGGCGGTGCGTCGGAGTAGTGGGTGACGCCCTTCTCGTCCTTCCACTGGTAGACCTTGGCCGCGAAGGCCGGGGTGGCGAGGAGCAGGCTCAGGCCGGCGACGAGGCCGGGCAACAGGCGGAACGTCTTGGACATGCGGGGCTCCGGGGCTCGGTCGGACGGGGGTGGCGCGATTGCAGCATCGCACAGTGCCGCAGGCAAGCGCCCGGCGCCGGTAGTGTCTACATATGTGGAGGCGGTCTCGTTGCTTTGCGGCACCGGTCGCTGCCCAGAGATGCCGGTGGACGGGCTGATCGCCTTACACTTTCCTGTCGCGGTCCGCCGCGAGAGCCTTCCTCTCCCCGATCCGATGCCGACTGCCCCCCACATGGACGATACGCAACAGACCCCCCGGCCGCGCGGCCGCGGTATCTACCTGCTGCCCAACCTGTTCACCACCGGCGGCCTGTTCGCCGGCTTCTACGCGATCATCGCCGCCACCCAGGGCCGCTTCGACGACGCGTGCATCGCCGTGTTCGTGGCGGGCATCCTCGACGGGCTGGACGGGCGCGTGGCGCGTCTGACGAACACGCAGAGCGAATTCGGCGTCCAGTACGACTCGCTGGCCGACCTGGTCAGTTTCGGCCTCGCCCCCGCGCTCGTGATGTACCACTGGGCGCTGCAGGAAATGCGGCTGGACGGGGCGATCCCCGCCAAGATCGGCTGGGTCGCGGCATTCCTCTACGCCGCCTGCGCCGCGCTGCGGCTGGCGCGCTTCAACTCGCAGGTGGGGCAGGTCGACAAGCGCTGGTTCATCGGCCTGGCGAGCCCGGCCGCGGCCGGGCTGGTCGCCAGTTTCGTGTGGACCTGCCACGACCTGGGCTACACGGGCGAACAACTGCGCTACCTCGCGCTCGGCGTGACCGTCACCGCTGGCCTGCTGATGGTCAGCCGATTGCGCTACTTCAGCTTCAAGGGCGGCGGCCCGCGCCATGACCGTGTGCCCTTCCTCGCCATCGTCGTGGTGCTGGCGGTCCTGGTCGGCATCGCCATCGACCCGCCGCGCGTGCTGCTGGGGATCGGTGCGCTGTACGCGCTGTCCGGCCCCGCGTACGCGATCGTGCGCCGCGTTCGTCGTCCGTCGGCAGGAGAAGCTTCGTCATGAGCGAGTTGTGGTCGGCGCAGCAACGCGAATGGCTGGACGCCATGGGCCATGCGGTGTGGTCCATGGCTTCGGCGGAAACGCGCGCCGCCGAACGGCAGCCGGAACCCTCGGAGGCCGGACGCCCCGCTAGCGCCATGCGCGAAGCGGCGGCGCTGCTCGGCGATGCGCGGCCGTCACGATCGGCCGGCGCAGGCTCGACTCCGGCGCGTGGCACCGGGTCCGACCGCCTGATGCAGGCGCTGCTGCGTGCGGCCGGTAGTGCCGATGAAGCCGTCGTCGCCGGGCTCGTCGGCGACATCGCCGCGCTGCGTGGCAATGCTGCCGCCAAGCGCTCCCTTTGGCCGCGCCTTCGCGCGCTGCGCCGGGATCGCGGTGCATGAACGCGCTCGCCTCCGACGCCGATCAGCGGCCGTCGCAGGGTGCGATGCGGCCCATGCGCGAGGACGACCTCGACGCCGTGCATGCGGTGGAGATCCGCGCCTACGAATTCCCGTGGACCGTGGGCATCTTCCGTGACTGCCTGCGTGCCGACTATCCCGCCTGGGTGATGCAGCACAACGGCCGCATCGTCGGTTACTTCCTGATGAGCATCGCCGCCGACGAGGCGCACGTGCTCAACATCTGCATCGACCCGGCCCAGCAGGGACACGGACACGGCCGCCAGTTGCTGCGCGCGCTGATGCATGTCGCGCGCGGTCGTCGCGCCGAGCGCGTGTTCCTGGAAGTGCGGCCGTCGAATGCCGGGGCGATCGCGCTCTACCACTCGGAAGGCTTCAACGAGATCGGCCGCCGCCCGCGTTACTACCCGGCGCGCGATGGACGTGAAGATGCACTGGTGATGGCGATCGAGCTGTTGCCGCCGGAGTCGTAACCCCGGCTTTGCGCCCATGCGAAAGACTGGCATGCTCGCCACGGACAGGGCGTTTGTAGCGGTTGGGGATCGCCCGGCGATGCAGCAACTCATCACCACGGCAACTCATCACTAGGAGCGGAGCATGCGGGTGCTGTCGTGCGGGTTGCTGTGCATGGCCGCGGCGCTGCTTGCGCCGCTTCACGCGGGCGAAGTGACCACGCTGGACGGAGTGGCCGTCACGGATGCCGGCGAGCGGGTCGTGCCGGTGGTCTGGGAATCGCCGGGATGCGATCACGACAAGCTCGGCTCGGTGGAAATCACCCTGGGCGAGCATGTCAGCGAGATCACCCAGGATCCGAACGTGCCCACGGTCGAATACGGCCGCGCCATGGCCCGGCTCGCCAAGGCGGGTAGCAACAAGGGCGCCAATGCCGTCGTGCTGCGCTGGCATCAGGGCGTGTACTTCACCTTCCGCGGCAAGAAGTCCCGCAAGCCGGTCTTCATCAAGTTGCGCGGTGCCGCGATTCACCTGTCGCCCCAGGCGCTGGCGCAGTGCCCGCTCAAGCCGGTGACGGTGGCCGACCTGGAGGATCGCTCGCGCAGCGGCAAGCCGGTAAACGCTTATGCCCGGGACGTATACGCCGAGAAGTGAGGCGCGCCGCCGGGTGACTTCCGGGTCCGCGTTTCAAGGACGGCACCGATGCCATCCGTGCTGTCACGCAGTCGAGAGCGCACGGCCCTGAAATCCATCGCCGGGGGCGTTCGGCGGCACGCGGTAATGCCGCGTTGAACTGGCGTTCGATGCAGTGTCATGCCGTGGCGGCGTGTGGTGGGCTCCGGATTGCCCGGCCCGGCCATCCGTGGCTGGGCGTTCGGCAGGCACGCGGTAGTGCCGCGTTGAACTGGCGTTCGATGCAGTGTCATGCCGTCCATGGCGGCGTGTGGTGGGCTCCGGATCGCCCGGCCCGGCCATCCGTGGCCGGGCGTTCGGCAGGCACCCGGCAGTGCCGCGTTGAACTGGCGTTCGATGCAGTGTCATGCCGTCCATGGCGGCGTGTGGTGGGCTCCGGATCGCCCGGCCCGGCCATCCATGGCCGGGCGTTCGGCAGGCCACGCGGCAGTGCCGCGTAGGCGGCCTGCCTCACCCCAGTTTCGCGCGCTGCGTGTTCAGCGCCTCGCGCTGCAGGTTCCAGTCGGCCAGGCGCTTGCGCTCCTGTTCGACCACTGCAGCCGGTGCGTTGGCGACGAAGGTGTCGCTGGCCAGCTTGTTGTGGCACTTGGCGATCTCGCCATCGACGCGCTTGAGTTCCTTGTCCAGGCGCGTGCGCTCGGCGCCGAGGTCGACCAAGCCTTCCAGCGGCACCAGTAGCGTCAGTTCGCCCACCACCGCGGTAGCGGCAGCCGGGGCGGCGCTGGAATCGTCGAGCACCGTGATCGACTCCAGTCGCGTCAGGAAGCGCAGCTGCGAGTCGAAGCGCGCCACGCGCTCGCGATCGCCCGCGCTGCAATCGGCCAGCAGGAGCGGCACGGTCTTGGACGGCGCGACGTTGAGCTCGCTGCGGATCTTGCGCAGCGCGGTGACCATCGCCTTGAGCCACTCGACATCCGCTTCGGCCGCGGCGTAGTCCTGCCCGGCGAAATCCGAGGGCTGCGGGTACGGACGCAGCATGATCGTCTTGCCGTCGATGCCCAGCTTCGGCGCGACCTGCTGCCACAGTTCCTCGGTGACGAACGGAATCAGCGGGTGCAGCAGCGACAGCAGTCGTTCGAGCACGAACAGCAGCGTGTGGCGCGTACTGTCGGCGGCATCGGCGTCCTCGCCCTGCAGCGCCGGCTTGGCCAGTTCGACGAACCAGTCGCAGAACTCGTTCCAGGCGAACTCGTACAGCGACTGCGCGAGCAGGTCGAAGCGATAGGCGGCGAAATGCGTCTGCGCTTCCGTGGCGACCTTGGCCAGGCGCGAGAGGATCCAGCGCTCGGCGTCGGTGCGCGGCTGCGTCGCACCGGCGAACTGCGCGCCCTCGGTGTTCATCAGCACGAAGCGCGTGGCGTTCCACAACTTGTTGCAGAAATTCTTGTAACCCTCGGCGCGGCCGAGGTCGAACTTGATGTCGCGGCCGTGCGTGGCCAGCGCGGCGATGGTGAAGCGCAGCGCGTCGGCGCCGAAGGCGGGCATGCCTTCGGGGAATTCCTTGCGCGTGGCCTTCTCGATCTTCGGCGCGTCCGTCGGCTTCATCAGGCCGGTGGTGCGCTTGGCGACCAGGTCGTCGAGCGAGATGCCGTCGATCAGGTCGAGCGGGTCGAGCACGTTGCCCTTCGACTTCGACATCTTCTGGCCCTGCGCGTCGCGGATCAGGCCGGTGATGTAGATGTCGCGGAACGGCACGCGTCCGGTGAAGTGGTCGGTCGTCATGATCATGCGAGCGACCCAGAAGAAGATGATGTCGAAGCCGGTGACGAGCACGCTCGACGGCACGTAGCGGTCGAAGCCGCGCTCGTCCATCAGGGTTTCGTTCGGCCAGCCCATCGTGCTGAACGGCCACAACGCGGAGGAGAACCAGGTCTCCAGCACGTCGCTGTCCTGCGAGAGCTTCACCTCGGCGGGCAGGCCGTGTTTGGCGCGCACTTCTTCCTCGGTGCGGCCGACGTGGATGTTGCCGTCGTCGTCGTACCACGCCGGGATGCGGTGGCCCCACCAGAGCTGGCGGCTGATGCACCAGTCCTGGATGTTCTCCATCCAGTGGCGGTAGGTGTTGATCCAGTTGGAGGGGACGAACTTGACGTCGCCCTTTTCCGCCAGTTCCAGCCCGCGCGCGGCGAAGCCGTCCATCTTCACGAACCACTGGTCCGTGAGGTACGGCTCGATCACCTGGTTGGTGCGATCGCCGCGCGGCACCTGCAGCTTGTGCGGCTTGGCTTCCACCAGGCGGCCTGCGGCTTCCAGGTCGGCGAGCACGACCTTGCGCGCCTCGTAACGGTCGAGGCCGCGGTACTTGTCGGGCGCGTTGTCGTTCACCGCCGCATCGGGGGTGAAGATGTTGATCATCGCCAATCCATGGCGCTGGCCCACTGCGTAGTCGTTGAAGTCGTGGGCGGGCGTGACCTTCACCACGCCGGTGCCGAACTCGCGATCGACGTAGTCGTCGGCGATGACCGGGATCTCGCGGCCGGTCAGCGGCAGCGTGACGGTCTTGCCGATCAGGTGCGTGTAGCGTTCGTCGAGCGGATGCACCATGACGGCGACGTCGCCCAGCATGGTTTCCGGACGCGTGGTGGCGACGACGAGTTCGCCGCTGCCGTCGCTCAGCCGATAGCTGATCGACCACAGGAAGCCGTCTTCCTCCTCGTTCACCACTTCCAGATCGGAGATCGCGGTCTTCAGCACCGGATCCCAGTTGACCAGGCGCTGGCCGCGGTAGATCAGGCCTTCCTCGTGCAGGCGCACGAAAGCCTCGACCACCGCGTCGGCGGCCATCGGGTCCATGGTGAAGACGCTGCGCGACCAGTCGCCGGACGTGCCAAGACGGCGCATCTGGCGTTCGATCGTGTCGCCGGACTGCTGCTTCCATTCCCAGACCTGGGCGATGAAACCGTCGCGGCCGAGGTCATCGCGCGTGACGCCTTCGCGGGCGAGGTTGCGCGCGACCACCATTTCCGTGGCGATGCCCGCGTGGTCGGTGCCCATCTGCCACAGCGTGTCGTAGCCGCGCATGCGGTGGTAGCGGATCAGCGCGTCCTGCAGCGTGTGCTGGAACGCGTGCCCCATGTGCAACGTGCCGGTGACGTTCGGCGGCGGCAGCAGGATCGTGTAGGGCTCGCCCTGGCCGCGCGGCTTGAATACGCCGCTGCTTTCCCACTCCTGGTAGAGGCGGGTTTCGAACTGCTTGGGATCGTAGCTGGGGGCGAGGGACATAAGAGCGGGGATTCGGGATTCGGGATTCGGGATTCGCAGGAGCGGGGCGGGGCAAGGGTCGGGGTTCGAATCTCGAATCTCCAATCCCGAATCGCGGCTCCTACATGTCGTACTTCTTCAATTCGAGCCCGCGCGCCTGGTACTGCTTCCAGCGCTCGCGCAGTGGGCCGCGCGCGGAGTCGTCGGCGGGCACCACCTCCAGCACGCGCTCGAAGCTGCCGGCCACCGGGTCGTCGCGCAGGTTGATCACCAGCGCACGCATCGGCGTGTCGGACTCGGGGGTGGCGATGAGGACGGGGGTGAGCGCGTCCTCGTCGTCGCCGGCCACCTGGTGCGGGATGTAGGCGTCGGCGTCGAACTCCCACAGCAGTTCGTCCAGCTGCTGCGCCTGCTCGTCATCGCGCGCCAGCACCAGCGTCCACAGGTTGGCGTCGTGCGCCTTGCGCGCCAGTTCGCACACCAGCAGGAGCGGCTCCTCGCGGAAGCGCTCCTTCTGGATCAGGTAGAAATCGGCGCGTGCCATCACGAAGGCCGGGATTGCGGATTGGGGATTGGGGATTCGCAAGCGCTTTGCGGCACGCACCCGCAACCATGACGGTAACGCTTCGGTCGTTTGCTCTTCACGAAGCTCGAATCCCGACTCTCAAGTCCCGACCGCGGAGCGGTCCAGCAGCCACTGGCTCAGCAGGCCGACCGGGCGGCCGGTTGCCATGCCGCGCTTGCCTTCGTCCGACGCGGAGCCGGCGATGTCCAGGTGCGCCCAGCGCTGGCCTTCGGCGAAACGGCCGAGGAAGCAGCCGGCCGTGATCGCGCCGGCCCAGCGGCCGCCGATGTTGTAGACGTCGGCGAAGCTGGATTCCAGCAGGGTCTGGTACTCGTCCCACAGCGGCAGGCGCCAGGCGCGGTCGAACACGTTCTCGCCGGCGTCGATGAGTTCCGCGGCCAGCTCGTCGTGCTTGCTCATCAGGCCCGAGGCGAACTTGCCCAGCGCGACCATGCACGCGCCGGTCAGCGTGGCCACGTCGACCAGCGCCTGCGGCTCGAAGCGCTGCGCGTAGGTCAGCGCATCGCACAGGATCAGGCGGCCTTCGGCGTCGGTGTTGCCGACTTCGATCGTCTTGCCGGACATGCTGGTGAGCACGTCGGACGGACGGTACGCGTCGGCGTCGGGCATGTTCTCCACCGCCGGGACGATGACGACGAGGTTGACCGGCAGCTGCATGCCGACGGCGGCGACGAAGGTGCCCATGACGGTGGCGCCCCCGCACATGTCGTACTTCATCTCCTCGATGCCGCCCTGGGTCTTGAGGTTGATGCCGCCCGTGTCGAAGGTGATGCCCTTGCCGACCAGCACGAAAGGCTTCGCGTCGCCGCCGTTGTTGTACTTGAGCACGATGAGCTTGGGTGGATTGGCCGAGCCGCGGCCCACGGCCAGCAGCGAGCCCATCCCCAACTCGGCCATCTGCGCCACGTCGAGGACGTCGCACGAGGTGGTCGGGAAGCGGCCGGCGAATTCCTGCGCCTGCTGCGCGAGGTAGGCCGGGTTACAGATGTTCGGCGGCAGGTTGCCCAGCTCGCGCGAGAACTGCACGCCGGCGGCGATGGCCTGGCCCTGCGCGAGCGCGGTGGCGTCCTCGCCCAGCACGGAGAACGTGCGCAGGCCCGGCTCGTCCTTCTTGCGCGAGGTGCCCAGCGTCGCGGTGTAGCGATAGCAGGCGTGGTCGGCGGCGATCACGGCCTGACGGATGTTCCAGGCGTTGTCGCGGCCAGCGACGGTGAGTTCGGACAGGGTGAACACCGCCGTCGCGACCGGGCCGCTCTTGAGCGTGCGGGCCGCGTCGCCCACGGCCTTGAGGTATTGCGGCACGCCGAATTTGGTGGCATCGCCCAGGCCGATCACCAGCACGCGCGGCGCGGTCACGCCCGGCAGGTCGTGCAGCAGCGCGGTCTTGCCGGTCTTGCCGCTGGCGTCGCCGCGTTCGAGCAGGGCGCGCAAACGGCCGCCGCTGGCCTCGTCGATGGCCTTCGCCGCGGGCGTCAGGCTGTTGTCGGCGAAGGCGCCGATCACGATGCAGTCAGTGTGGGCGGCGGCAGACGCGTCGCGGTTCAGGTCGAATTCGAGGGCCATCCAACAGATTCCCGAAGCAGATTGAAGAGGCAGTTCCGTACAATCGAGCGGTGAGGGGATGCGATGCGCGCTGTGCCCATGTGGGCCGCGTGCTGCGCCGCCACCTCACGCCCTCGGACGAACCGTCGATTCTAGCAGGCCGTCCGACCCGGCCCGCGGACCCACGGGCCGCCGGGGGCGGGCGAGGTTCATGCGGATCGGAGCCGCGGCGCGGCGGGGCTCACCCCCGGCGACCGGCGAAGACGCGCCGCATGCGCCGGCTGCGCCACACTGGTTCCGCTCCCCCATCGATCCGCACCAGGCCGAATCCGACTCAATGCTCAAGCTGGACCGCTACCTCGTCAGCGAATTCGCACAGGCGATCTTCGCCACCCTTGTCGTGTTGCTGATCGTCACCGTCGGTGGCGCCTTCACCGACGTGCTGCAGGACATCGCGCGCGGTCGGGTGCCGGCCGGTCTGATGCTGGCCCAGTTGGGCTTGGTGCTGCTCAAGTGGCTGCCGCTGATCCTGCCGCTGGCAGTGATGCTGGGCCTGATGATGGGCGTGGGCCGCCTCTACCGGGATTCGGAAATGCCGGTGATTTCCTCGATCGGCGTTGGCCCCAGGCGCATGCTCAAGCCGCTGCTGCTGGTGGTCGGCCCGCTGGTGGGCGTGGTGGCGGCGTGTTCGCTGTGGCTGGGGCCGTGGGCGGACCGCGTCTCCCGGCAAATGATCAACGACGCCAACCGCAGCCTGGTGATGGCCGGGCTGGAGCCGGGCACGTTCACCGGCATTCCCAACAACGGCGGGGTGATCTACGTCTCCAACATGTCCAAGGACGGCAGCGGGCTGGAAAAAATCTTCGTCTACCGCGACGCTGGCGAGGGCCGCATCGACGTGATCAGCGCCAACGACGGCAAGCTCACCGTCGACGACTCGGGCCATCGGTACCTCACGCTCAACCGGGGCTTCCAGATCGAAGGCGAACGCGCCGGCGCGAAGGACTTCCGCCTGCTGCACTACGCCCGAAACGAGATCCTGCTGCCGGCCAACGAGGCACGCTACGACCCCGACGATCCGGAGACGCAGCCGACCCTGCAGTTGCTCGGCGACAGCAGCCGCGAAGCACGCGCGCAATTGCATTACCGCATCGCGCCACCGTTGCTGGCCCTGGCCTTCGCCCTGATGGCGGTGCCGCTGGCGCGCAGCATGCCGCGCCAGGCGCGCTACGGACGCATCCTCATCGGCTTCCTCGCCTACCTGATCGGGCAGAACCTGATGACGGCCGGCCGGGGCTGGCTGGAGAGCGGTCGGATCGCCACGGCCCTGGGCCTGTGGTGGCTGGTGATCCCGGTCATGGCGATCGCGCTGTGGCTGTATTTCACCGACGGCCGCCTGGGCCGCCGGGCGGCCGCGACGGGAGCGGCGCCATGAAGCCGTTCCCGAAGATCCACGACCTGTACGTCGGCCGCACGGTGCTGGCTACCGTGACGCTGACCTGGGCCGTGCTCGCGGGCCTGGACGTGATGCTTGGCCTGGTGAGCGAGTTCGGCGACATCGGCAAAGGCAAGTACGGTCTGGCCGAGGCGTTCGTCTTCATGGCGCTGAGCATTCCACGGCGCGCGTATTACCTGTTTCCGTACGCAGCCGTGATTGGTTCGCTGATGGCGCTGGGCCAGCTTGCGGCGACATCGGAACTGACGGCGCTGCGCGCGCTGGGGCTTTCGCGTCGCCGCCTGGGCCTGGCCGTGGCCGGCGCGCTGGCATTGTTGACCACGCTGATGGTGATCAACGGCGAAAGCATCGCGCCTTGGACGCAGCAGCGCGCCGACGCGATCAAGTCGAACGCGAAGTCGGGAAACACGGTGATGACGCAGTACACCGGCCTGTGGGCGCGCGAAGGCGAGACCATCCTCAATGCCAGCGGCGGGCAGGAGCGCCAGCGCGGCGATGACCGCTGGCTCGAACTGCACGGCGTCACGCTGTTCGAATTCGCCCCCGACGGTCGCATGCGTTCGATGGCGCACGCGCGCATCGCCGAGCATCGTCCGGGCGGCTGGCTGTTGCGCGATGTGACGCGCACGCACTTCGAGGAGCGCTCCGTCCGGCAGGAGAAGATTCCCGAGGAACGCTGGCAGTCGCAGTTGGACCCGGTTGCGCTTTCGGCTGGAACGGAACGTCCGCGCTACATGTCGGCAATGAGCCTGCGTGCGGGGATCGAGTACCGCAAGCGCAACGATCTGGACTCATCGGAGTTGGAACAGCACTACTGGGGGCGCTGGTTCTATCCGCTCAATGTGCTTGCTCTTTGCCTGGCGGCGGTACCGTTCGCCTTCGGTGCGCTGCGCAGCGGTGGCATGGGCAAACGTTTGTTCATCGGTATCGTGTTCGCGCTCGGCTTCTGGCAGTTGCAGACGCAATCGGTCGGCTTGGCGAACATCTATCACTGGGATTACCGGCTCGCCTATTTCGTGCCCGCCGTCGTCATGGGGGGCGTTTCGTGGTTCCTGTTCCGGCGGCGTTCCGGCTGAACGCGAAGAAGGGAAGCCATTGGCTTCCCTTCCGATGGGTCAGATGGGCGGAGCGCCGGCAGCACTCCCGCGCATGGTGAGCTGTGAAGTGGGTGACTTGCGGCCTCGATGAGGTCGCCGATCGCAACCCGTTTTCGCTGCGCCGCCAGAGTTTCTCAGCGTTTGGGCATTCGCACGATCCGCGTACAGCTCGCCCGGTCGTGCCAGGTCAGGCGCTCGCGATCGAGCCAGGCCCACCAGAAGCCAAGTCCGCCAAGCAGCAACGATGCACTGCCCACTGCATAGCGGATCCACAATGCGCGCCTTCCGGGCGCGGAAACGCCGTCGTCTGCGACGACCTTCAGCCGCCACGGACGCATTCCCAGCGTCTGTCCGCCGCGGCGCCAGCTCAGCAGCGCATAGGCGGCCGTGAGCAGCCAGCACACCAGCCATAGCAACCATTGCAGCGCACTGAAGGGCGCGATGTTCTCCCGGCTCGCATGCCCGCTGATCGTGAAGATCACCGTGAACAACAACGAGGCGAGCATCCACAGCGCGAGGGCCGGCCACAGGTCGTAGACCAGCGCGAGCACGCGCCAGCCGATGAGCGCGGAAGGACGGGAAGGAGCGGGAGCCGATGCCATCGCATCAGGATAGCCGCTAAGCTGCGGCGATGACTGCACGCACGCCCGCCGAACGGCGCTCCATCGCGATGGCGTTGCCGGAGCTGGCGGAGGCCGATGCCGCGCTGATCGCCGCTTTCCTCGATGCGATCTGGGCCGAGAACGGCTTGGCCCAGCCCTCGCTCGACAGCTATCGCCGCGACCTGGAATTGCTGTCGCGTTTCCGCTCCGGCCGCGCCGGTGGTCTTGCGGGCGCCGACCGCGCTGCGCTGTTCGACTACCTGGCCTGGCGTTCTAAGCAGGGCTACTCACCGCGAAGCAACGCGCGCCTGCTCTCCGCGCTGCGCTCCTTCTACACGTGGCTGGTGCGTCGCGGCGCGCGCGCTGACGATCCCACGGCACTGCTCGATCCGCCGAAGCTGCCGCGGTCGCTGCCCAAGGCGCTGGCGGAAAGCCAGATCGATGCCTTGCTCGCCGCGCCCGATGTCGACACGCCGCTGGGCCTTCGCGACCGCGCGATGCTGGAGCTGATGTATGCCGCCGGCCTGCGCGTGAGCGAACTGGTGAACCTGCCCGCCACCGGCGTGAACCTTCGACAGGGCGTGCTGCGCGTGATGGGCAAGGGCAGCAAGGAGCGCCTGGTGCCCCTGGGCGAGGAAGCGCAGCACTGGCTGGAGCGATATCTCGCGCAATCGCGCCCGCAGCTGGCCGGAAAGCGTGCACTCGCGCCGCTGTTCCTGGCCGCGGGCGGCGAGGCGCCGACGCGCCAGCAGTTCTGGCAGCTGGTGAAGAAATACGCCGTCCTTGCCGGCATCGATCCGGCCCGGATCAGCCCGCACGGGCTGCGTCACAGCTTCGCCACGCACCTGCTCAATCGCGGCGCCGACCTGCGCGCATTGCAGATGCTGCTCGGGCACAGCTCCTTGTCGACCACGCAGATCTACACCCTGGTCGCGCGCGAACAACTCAAGCAGCTCCACGCCAAACACCACCCGAGGGGGTGAGCGGTCGTGCGCCACTGGCGCGCGACCGCGAATGCCCGGCAAAGGATGGCCGGGCCGGGCGAACCGAAGCCAGAAGCGCGCCGCCATGGATGGCATCCGCACATCACCGAATACGGTGCCCGCACGGCACTGCCGCGCGGCCTGGCGAACGCCCGGCCAGGGATGGCCGGGCCGGGCGATCCGGAGGCCCGACGCGGAGGGGTACCTCGACTCCCGCCCCGCGCTGAACCCACGCGTGCTCCGGGACCTACGACACTCGCCCTTCCGCGCCTGCGTGCCACAATCGGGCATTCCCCCAGCGGCGCGCGCCGCCTCACAGGATTTCTGAATGAAGCGACTCGTCCTTGCCGTGCTCGGTGCCATCAGCCTCTCCGCCTGCGCCCAGGCGCCGGGCGGGTCCGTCGCGCAGGCGCCTGCCGCGGCCACCGCGCCGGCCAAGCCTGCCGCGCCGAAGCCCGCCGCCGGCACACCCGACGCCCGGGCCATCGACGCCGTCCGCTCGCTCAACCCGCAGGTCGAAGTCGACCGCGTCGCCGCCGCGCCCATGCCCGGCTTCCGCGAAGCCATCGTCGCCGGCCAGGTCGTCTACGTCAGCGACGATGGACGCTATCTGTTCCTGCCCGGCTCGGGCGGCGCGCTGTTCGACGTCGCGGCGAAGAAGAACCTGAGCGAGGACGCGATGGCCGCCGTGCGCAAGGACCTGATCGGCACCATCCCGACCAGCGAACGCATCGTCTTCTCGCCCGCCAAGCCCAAGTACACCGTCACCGTTTTCACCGACGTCGAATGCGGCTATTGCCGCAAGCTGCACAGCGAGATCGCCGAGTACAACCGCCAGGGCATCGCGATCGAATACCTCGCCTTCCCGCGCATGGGCCTGGGCAGCGACGACTACCGCAAGATGGTCGCCGTGTGGTGCGCGCCGGATCGTCGCAAGGCGCTGACCGACGCCAAGAACGACCGCGGTCCGGCCAAGGCCGACTGCAAGTCCAGCGTCAACCAGCAGTACGACGTCGGCCAGCGTGTCGGCCTGACCGGTACGCCGATGATCCTGACCCGGGAAGGCGTCCAGCTCGGCGGCTATATCCCACCGGCCGCGCTGCGCGAGGCGCTGGACAAGCTGGCGGCCGAATCGGCGCACACCGCCGCGGCGGCGCCCGCCAAACCCGGCGCCTGACACCTCCGAGCCGTCTCCCGACGCCGCCCCTAGGGGCGGCGTCGGCATTTCCGGACCCCGCATCGGGCCGGATCGCGCGCGGGACGGTCGGCGCTTTGAGTACAATGGCCGGCCCGACGTTGCACGGTTCCCCGGACATGATCGTCCTCGAGGGCGCTTCCGCCCTTTCGCCGTTCCGCCTCGAACGGCTCCAAGCACGACTGCAAGCCCTCCATCCGTCCGTCCGCGTCCTTGGCGCCTGGCCCGTCTACTGGGTCGAGCCGGAGGCCGGCGCGACACCCGACACCGACGCGTTGCGCCGCATCCTGCAGGCCGAACCGGCCGAAGCCGCGCGCGCCCCGGGCACCGTTTCGCGCTACGTCACGCCGCGCCTTGGGACGCTCTCGCCCTGGGCGAGCAAGACCACCGAGCTGCTGCGCGGGGCCGATCTTCCGGTCAAACGCGTGGAGCGCGGCACCCGATTCGATCTCACCGGCTGGCCCGGCGACGCACCCACGCAGGGGGCGTTGGCCAAGGTGCTGCACGACCCGATGACCCAGTCGCTGCTGGAGGCGCGTGAAGACGCAATCGCGCTGTTCTCCGTGCCGACGCGCGGTGAACTCGAGCGCATCTCGCTGGCCGGACTGGAACTGGCCAACACGCGCCTCGGTCTGGCCCTGGCAGAGGACGAGATCGCCTATCTGCGCGAGCGTTATGGCGCGCTCGGCCGCGATCCGTCGGACATCGAACTGATGATGTTCGCGCAGGCCAACTCCGAACACTGTCGCCACAAGATCTTCAACGCGTCCTGGACCATCGACGGCGTCGAGCAGACGACGTCGCTGTTCAAGATGATCAAGCACACGCATGCGACCACGCCCGAGCACACGCTCTCCGCGTACAGCGACAACGCGGCCGTGGTCGAAGGCTACGCCAGCCGCCGCTTCCGACCGGATCCGGCCACGCACGCGTACCGTGAGGAAGCGCAGGTCGACTCGGCGTTCGCCATCAAGGTCGAGACCCACAATCATCCGACCGCGATCGCCCCGTTCCCCGGTGCGTCCACCGGCGCCGGCGGCGAGATCCGCGACGAAGGCGCGACCGGTCGCGGTGGTCGTCCGAAGGCCGGCCTGAGCGGCTTCAGCGTTTCGCACCTGCGCATCCCGACGCTTCCGCAGCCGTGGGAACGCGCACGCTCGCTCAACCCGCGCATGGCCTCCGCACTGGAGATCATGATCGAGGGCCCGATCGGTGCCGCCGCGTTCAACAACGAATTCGGCCGCCCCAATCTCACCGGCTACTTCCGCAGTTTCGAGCTGGACGAAGGTGCCGCGACCGGCGACCCGCTGGCGCGCGCCTACGACAAGCCGATCATGCTCGCCGGTGGCCTGGGTGCCATCGATCGCGTGCAGGTGAAGAAGCTCGGCCTGCAGCCGGGCGACGCGGTGATCGTGCTCGGCGGTCCGGCGATGCTCATCGGCCTGGGCGGCGGCGCCGCCAGTTCGGTGGCGTCGGGCGACAGCCACGAGGAGCTCGATTTCGCCAGCGTGCAGCGCGACAACCCGGAAATGGAGCGTCGCGCGCAGGAAGTCATCGACCGCTGCGTCGCGCGCGGCGAGGACAACCCCATCGCCACCGCGCACGACGTTGGTGCCGGCGGACTGTCCAACGCGATTCCCGAATTGCTCCACGACTCGGGCCTGGGCGGCATCATCGACCTGGCCAAGGTGCCCAGCGACGATCCGTCGCTGTCGCCGATGCAGCTGTGGTGCAACGAGTCGCAGGAGCGCTACGTGCTCGGCATTCCCGCCGAACGCGTGGACGAGTTCGCGCAGATCTGCGCGCGCGAGCGCTGCCCGTTCGCGGCCGTCGGCTTCGCCACGGCGGAAGAGCGACTGGTCGTCGGCTACGGCGCCACGCGCGACACCGCGCGCGAAAGCGGACGCGACTGGCCCATCGACCTGCCCATGGACGTGCTGTTCGGCAAGCCGCCGAAGATGCACCGCGACACGCGCCGTCCGCAGGCCGCACCGTGGCCCGCACTGCGCTGGGACGGCCTGGAGCTGCGCGACGCCGCGCTTCGCGTGATGGCGCATCCCGCCGTCGCTTCGAAGAACTTCCTGGTCACGATCGGCGATCGCACCGTCGGCGGCCTGACCGCGCGCGACCAGATGATCGGTCCGTGGCAGCTGCCACTGGCCGACTGCGCGATCACGCTGTCCGGCTTCGACGGTTTCGTCGGTGAGGCGATGGCGATCGGCGAACGCACGCCGCTTGCACTGATCGACGCCGCCGCGGCCGCCCGCATGGCTGTGGGCGAGGCGATCACCAACCTGTGCGCGGCGCCGGTGGAATCGCTCAACCGCATCAAGCTTTCCGCCAACTGGATGGCCGCCGCCGGCCACGACGGCGAGGACGCGCGCCTGTTCGACGCGGTCAAGGCCGTGGGCTTGGAGCTGTGCCCTGAGCTGGATCTGAGCATTCCGGTCGGCAAGGACTCGCTCTCGATGCAGGCGCAGTGGCATGCCGACGGCCAGGCGCACAAATCCGTCTCGCCGGTCTCGTTGATCGTCACCGCGTTCGCCCCGGTGGTGGATGTGCGTGCGCAACTCACGCCGCTGCTCGTGCGCGACGAGGACACCGAGCTTTGGCTGATCGGCCTGGGCGCCGGCAAGCAGCGACTCGGCGGATCGATCCTGGCGCAGTGCCATCCCGACGCGGCCGATGGCAACGGCGCGCTGCCGGCGTTCGCCGGCGCGCTGGGCGTTCCCGATCTCGACAACCCGCAACGCCTGCGCGATTTCTTCGAACTGATCCGCGACGCGCGCGAGGCCGGCATCGCCAAGGCTTACCACGACCGTTCCGACGGCGGCGCGTTCGCCGCGCTGTGCGAGATGGCGTTCTGCTCGCGCGTGGGCCTGGACATCAACCTCGACGGCTGGGGCGACGATCCGTTCCGCACGCTGTTCAACGAGGAACTGGGCGCGATCGTGCAGGTTTCGGTCGAGGATCGCGCGGAGTTCGCCGACCTCGTGGCACGCCATGGCCTCATCGACTGCGCACAGCGCATTGCCAAGCCGACCACGGCACCGGCGATCCGCGTGCGCGAAGAGGGCGCGACCCTGGTCGAGTGGCGCTGGGACGAGCTCTTCGACGCATGGTGGGCCACCAGCCACGCCTTGCAGAAGCTGCGCGACAACCCGGAAAGCGCGGACGAGGAACGCACCGTCGCGCGCGATTTCAACGCGCCGGGGTTGAAGCCGAAGCTCGGCTTCGACGCTGCCGACGACGTCGCCGCACCGTTCATCAACACCGGCGTGCGGCCGCGCGTGGCGATCCTGCGCGAGCAGGGCGTCAACGGCCAGATCGAGATGGCACTCGCGTTCACGCGTGCCGGTTTCGAAGCGGTCGACGTGCACATGAGCGACCTCCTCGCCGGCCGCTTCGACCTGTCCGACTTCAAGGGCTTCGCCGCGTGCGGTGGCTTCAGTTACGGCGACGTGCTGGGCGCGGGCCGGGGATGGGCGACCTCGGTGCTGGAACACGGCGCGCTGCGCGATGCCTTCGCGTCGTTCTTCGCGCGGCAAGACAGTTTCTCGCTGGGCGTGTGCAACGGCTGCCAGATGCTCTCGCAGCTCAAGCCGATCATCCCCGGCGCCGGACACTGGCCGAAGTTCCTGCGCAACCGCAGCGAGCAGTTCGAAGCCCGCCTGGGCCTGCTGGAAGTGGTGGAGTCGCCGTCGCTGTTCTTCCGCGGCATGGCCGGCTCGCGAATTCCGGTCGCGGTCGCGCATGGCGAAGGTCGGGCCGACTTTGACAGCGCGTTGGACCAATCCGCCGCCCACGTCTCGCTGCGCTACATCGACGGCAACGGCAACGTGGCCGCGCGCTATCCGCTCAATCCCAATGGCTCGCCGGACGGCATCACCGGCCTGACCAGCGACGACGGTCGCGCGACCATCCTGATGCCGCATCCGGAACGCACGCTGCGCACCGCCAACCTGAGTTGGGCGCCGGCGGAATGGGGCGAGGATTCGCCGTGGATGCGCATGTTCCGCAACGCACGGGTTTGGGTGGGCTGACGCACGCGGAGCGATGTCAGGGATGCACATGAAAAGGCCCGCCTTTCGGCGGGCCTTTTTGTTTGCGTGCCTGCGCGCTGCGCATTGGCCGGCTTGCGGCGCCTGATGCGGACCTCGCCGCCTCGATGAGACGCTCCTGGCGTGATGCTTACTCCTGCGGCCGCACCTTGAGGTACGCACCGGCGATGTGCAGCGTCGACCACAGATCTTCGGGTTCGATGCCGACCGAGCGGTCGAACATCTGCTCCGCCGTCAGGCGGTCGCCATGCAGCAGGTACAGCGCGCCGACCTCGGCATAGCCCGCGCCATCGTCGTCGGTAGTCTGGAAGTAACGCTCGAACAACTGTCTGGCCTTATCCCATTCGCCGGCTTCGCTGTAGACGCGGGCGATGCGGTACACGTCGCTGTCTTCATGCTTGCCCGCCAGGACGGCGTCGAAGATCGCCTGGCCTTCGGGCTTGAAACCGCCGAGGTAGTAGACGCGCCCCACCGCGATCTGCTCCCAGCTTCCCTTGCCGGCCTGGATCCTGGCGACGGCAAGCAGTTCCTTGGCCGCATCCTGGTCGGCCTTGTCGTGATACATCGCCGCGGTGGTTTTCTCCTGCTTCGGCCCCGCCTGGACGATGCCAGCGCCTGCCACGAAAGCGGCGGCCAAGATGGCGGCCGAGAGATAGGTCTTCATGTGTGCATTCCCCCTGTGGAAGCTGCAGCTTACGTATCCGTGTCCGGTGCCGGCAATGTCGGTCTTTGTCGTTGACGTGTGGCGATTGGTTGCTGGGGGGCGGGCTTCGCCGCGCGCGGCATGCGAACAGGTCGTGGCTATCGAGCGGCTTCCAGTCAGATGCGCTGCGATTTTTTCGGTACGCAAGCACCGGGCGCGGCCCGTCTACGCGCTGCCCCCACCACGTGACGCCTAAGCATCCCGGACCAGAATCGGACGGATCTCGTGAATCGAAAGCGTTTGCATGAGGGTAAGCAGCAACGGGCCGAGGTCTTCCTCGCGGTGGTTATAGCGATAGCAGGCTTCGGCCAGGTAGAGATGGAAATATCGTCGGGGGACGGTGCGATAAGGCTGCATCCAATTGCGTGCGTGACTCCAGAAGCTGTCGATGCCCTCGACCCGATTCCGCCCGACTCTCGCTCCCTTCTCCGTGCGGATCGTCACGTGCTCTCCGCGCAGCTTCAACAGCGCGTAAGCCTGCGATGCATGATGGCCATGCAGCCCGTCGCCACGCGGGCTGGCGGTGATGTCCCGCAGCAGTGAGAGGCCTTCGTGTGCCGCGATGGGATGCGCCCGGATCCGCCCGTCATGGTTCACCAGGCGGACCACGATGGCCCGTTGGTCGCTACTGTGGCCCTGTTCGCTGGCGTCCGTGCGCGCAAACGTCCCTCTGTCGAAATCGCCGATCGCATCGAATGGTTCCATCAGGAGTTCCACACGGGCGCAGCAAGCGCGTAACAAACGATAGAAGCGCTCACGCGATGCATCGCTGGCGCTGCTGCCGAAGCGTTGCCGGTACGAAGGAACGCCCAGCACGAACAGTTCCAGAAGTCGAACCTTCGTCGATGACGGCAACCGGACCGAATCCCACACCGAGGTCCAGCTGAAGCGATGCCCACAACTACGGCATTTCATGCGTCCATCGCTCAATCGATAGAGGCCGTGGTGACCGTGGGTGTCGGCTTCCAGGGCGGTGAATCGGCGATGTCTTTGGGCTACCAGCGGGCGTTGAGTGACCGCGCGACGATCACCTTCGGCGGTGCTTTCAGCAGCGAGGACACGGCGGTCGGCCTGGGCGCCGGCTTCGGCTGGTAAACCACCACCGACGGCGCGCATCGCGGTCGAAGGCCTCGGGCCCGGCAATGCCGGGCCCGATTTCGTGCTGATGCCCGGCAATGCCGAACCCGACCTCGTGCTGATGCCCGGCAACGCCGGGCCCGATCTCGTGCTGATGCCCGGCAACGCCGGGCCCGATTTCGTGCTGATGCCCGGCAATGCCGAACCCGACCTCGTTCAGACGCCCGGCAATCCCGGGAGCTACGCCGTCGGCGTTTGCTTGCAGGTGCGCGGAGTGCCAACTGCGTCTGTTTCGACCGCCGGTAGTGCCATGCCGATTCTGCAACGAAGTCGCGACCCGTTCCGCCATGCCGGCCTGCTAAAGTCGCACGAGGCTTCAAAGGTGAAGGTATGGATCAGGTCGCCACGAGCACCGGAACGGACGAAGAGCGGGTCGTCCATGCGCTCCTCGCCAAGGGGCGCTTGAAAGACGCCGACCTCGTCCGTGCGCGCCGCCTGCAGGATGAAACCGGCGGCAGCCTGCTCGCGCTGCTCGCGCGCCTGGGCCTGGTGTCCGAACGCGACCATGCCGAAACCTGCGCCGACGTGCTCGGCCTGCCCCTGGTCAGCGTGAAGGACGCGCCGGAATTGCCGCCGGAAGGCGTCGCCCTGTCCACGCGTTTCATGAAGCAGTTCGCCGTGTGCCCGGTCGGCGAAAGCGATACGGCCGTGGACGTTCTCATGGCCGACCCGCAGGACGCCTACACGCTCGATGCCCTGCGCCTGGCGACCGGTCGCGAACTCCGCCCGGCCGTGGCGCTGCGTTCGGAAATCGGCGACCTGGTCGAACGCTGGTACGGCCAGGGCCGCAGCGCGATGGGCGCGATCGTGGAGACGGCCGAAGGCGAAGGCGCCGGTGGCGACCTAGAAGACGTCGAGCACCTGCGCGACCTCGCGTCCGAAGCGCCGGTGATCCGGCTGGTGAATCTGGTCATCCAGCGCGCCGTCGAACTGCGCGCCTCGGACATCCACATCGAGCCGTTCGAGAACCGCCTGAAGGTGCGCTACCGCATCGACGGAGTGCTTAGCGAGGGCGAAAGCCCGCCTGCCAACCTCACCGCCGCCGTGATCAGCCGCATCAAGATCATGGCCAAGCTCAACATCGCCGAACGCCGCCTGCCGCAGGACGGCCGCATCATGCTGCGCGTGCAGGGCAAGGAGCTCGATCTGCGCGTGAGCACCGTGCCCACCGCGCACGGCGAAAGCGTGGTGATGCGACTGCTCGATCGCGAGACGGTGGTGTTCGACTTCATGCGGCTGGGCTTCACCGACGCGTTCCTGCCGCAGTTCCAGAAGGTGCTGGACCAGCCGCACGGCATCCTGCTCGTCACCGGTCCCACCGGCTCGGGCAAGACGACGACGTTGTACACCGCGCTGAGCAAGCTCAACACGCCGGACGTCAAGATCATCACCGTCGAGGATCCGGTCGAATACCAGATCGAAGGCATCAACCAGATCCAGGCCAAGCCGCAGATCGGTCTCGATTTCTCGCACGCGCTGCGCAGCATCGTGCGCCAGGATCCGGACATCATCATGATCGGCGAAATGCGCGATCTGGAGACGTGCCGCATCGCGATCCAGTCCGCGCTCACCGGCCACCTGGTGCTGTCGACGCTGCACACCAACAACGCCGCCGGCGGCATCACGCGACTGCTCGACATGGGCGTGGAGGATTACCTGCTGACCTCCACGGTGAACGGCATCCTCGCCCAGCGCCTGGTGCGTCGTCTGGAACAGACACATGCACAGCGTTATCCGGCGTCGCCGGAAGAAATCGAGAAGTTCAGCCTGCGCCGTTACCAGCCCGACGGGGACATATACCTGTACCGCCCGATGCCGTCCGCCTTGGCGCCGACCGGCTACCACGGTCGCACGACGATCATGGAATTCCTGGTGATGAACGACGAGCTGCGCCGTGCGGTCATGCGCCATGCCGGCATGGGCGAGATCGAACAGATCGCGCGCCAGCACGGTATGCGCACGATGTACGAGGACGGCATAGCCAAGGCGCTGCGCGGCGAGACGACGATCGAGGAAGTGCTGCGCGTGACCGAGGACGCGTAGCGCATGGCCGTCTATCACTACAAGGCGCTGAACCCGCGCGGCGAGCTGCTCGATGGTCAGATGGAGGCTGGCAGCAGTGCGGAAGTGGTGGCGCGCTTGCAGGAACAGGGCCATCTGCCGGTCGAGGCCAAGCTGGCCAGCGAGGCCTCGGGCGCATCGGTGTGGAAAAATTTGTTCAAGCCCCGGCCCTTCGCCGGCGCGCGGCTGGTGCAGTTCACTCAGCAACTGGCGACGCTGCTCGGCGCGGGGCAGCCCCTCGATCGCGCGCTCACCATCCTGCTGGAATTGCCCGAGGACGAGACCGCGCGCCGCACCATCGGCGACGTGCGCGATGCGGTGCGTGGCGGCAGTTCGCTGTCGGCGGCACTGGAGCGCCAGCACGGCACGTTCTCGCGCCTGTACGTCAACATGGTGCGCGCGGGCGAAGCGGGCGGCAGCCTGCAGGAAACCCTCGCGCGACTGGCCGACTATCTGGAGCGCACGCGTGCGCTGCAAGGCCGCGTGGTCAACGCGCTGATCTACCCGGCGATCCTGCTGGTGATGGTCGGTGGCAGCCTGATGTTCCTGTTCGGCTACGTGGTGCCGCAGTTCGGCGCGATGTACGAAAGCCTCGATGCCGAGCTGCCGTTCTTCACCCGCATCGTGCTGGGCATCGGCCTGTTCGTGCGCGACTGGTGGATCGTGCTGCTGGCGTTGCCGGCGTTGGCGCTGTGGTGGTTCGACCGCAAGCGGCGCGACCCGGTGTTCCGCGAGGCGTTCGACGCGTGGCTGCTGCGTCGTCGCTTCGTCGGCGCTCTGGTGGCCAAGGCCGAGACCGCCCGCCTGGCGCGCACGCTGGGCACGCTGGTGCGCAACGGCGTGCCGTTGATCATGGCGCTGGGCATCGGTCGCAACGTGCTCGGCAACCGCGTGCTGGCGGCCGATGTGGAAGCGGCATCGCAGGAAGTGAAGAACGGCGTCGCGCTCTCCACCGCGCTCGGGCGCGGCAAGCGTTTCCCGCGGCTGGCGCTGCAGATGATCCAGGTCGGCGAGGAGTCCGGCGCGCTCGACGCGATGCTGGTGAAGACCGCCGAGACGTTCGAGCAAGAAACGTCGCTCGCACTGGATCGCATGCTGGCCGCGCTGGTGCCGGTGGTGACGATCGTTCTGGCCGGCGTCGTCGGCGTCGTCGTCATGGCCGTGCTGATGCCGCTGTACGGACTGACCAATGCCATCGGCTGATCACGCGCACGCCGCAAACCGTCTGCCCAGTCATGGAACTGAACGCAGACCGGCGCAGTCATCCTGATGGAACCGCTTTGCGATCATCATCCCGACTATCCGTTCATCCGGACACTCATCGACAAGGAATCCACATGCGTAATCGCCGTTCCCTGACCCGTTCGCCGTCGGCCGCCCGCCAGCGCGGCATGAGCCTGATCGAGATCATCATCGTGATCGTGCTGATCGGCGCGGTGCTGGCCTTCGTCGGCAGCCGCGTGCTGGGCGGCAAGGACCGCGGCGATTACAACATTGCCAAGGCGCAGGTGCAGACGATGGCGGGCAAGGTCGAGTCGTTCCAGATGGACACCGGCCGCCTGCCGACCGCGCTGGAAGAACTGGTCACCCAGCCCAGCGACGTCAACGGTTGGCTCGGCCCGTACGCCAAGCCGGCGGAGCTGAAGGACCCGTGGGGCCGTCCGCTCGAGTACCGCGCACCGGGCGAAAGCGGCCCGTTCGACCTGGTCAGCCTGGGCAAGGACGGCAAGCCCGGCGGCGCCAGTGTCGACGGCGACATCAAGTACGAGTAACGGGCACCGGTCCGGAGCCTCCCATGCACCGTCGGGCACGCGGCGTTTCCCTGCTGGAGATGCTGCTGGTGATCGCGCTGATCGCCGCGATCAGCGTGCTCGCGCTGGCGGCGATGAGCGGCGGTCGCGAAGGCCTGCAACTGCGTTCCAACGCCAAGCAGGTCGCAGCGGCGCTGCGCTTCACGCGCACGCACGCCATTGCGACCGGGCAGCCACAGCGCTTCACCCTGGATCCGGCCAAGCGCACCTGGAGCGCGCCGATGGGGCGTAGCGGCGACATCCCGCCACCGCTGCGCATCACCTTCACCGGCGCGCGCGAAGTGCAGCCGCGACGCGGCGAGGGCGCAATCGTGTTCTTCCCCGACGGCGCCAGCACGGGCGGCCGGGTGCAACTGGGCGTGCGCAAGGCGGCCTGGAACATCGACGTGGCCTGGCTTACCGGCGAAGTGAAGCTGCGCCGCGCGCAGGTGGCGCAATGAAGCGCGCCCAGGCCGGCTACACGCTGCTGGAGGTGGTCGTCGCCTTCGCGTTGCTCGCGATGGCGCTGACATTGCTGTTGGGCATCCTGTCGGGCGCCGCGCGGCAGGTGCGCGTGTCCAGCGACGCAGGCCGCGCTGCGTTGTATGCGCAGTCGTTGATGGACCAGGTCGGCGTGGGCGAGCGCCTGGCGCCGGGCCAGCGCGATGGCGAATTCGAACAGGGCCGCTACCGCTGGCAGTTGCGCGTGGCACCATGGCGCGACGCCGCGGTCGCAGGCAGTGCGCAGCCGATGACGGTGGGCGCTCCGGAGTTGTTCGAGGTCACGTTGGCGATGCAATGGGGCGACGCCTCGGGGCAACGGCTGCAGCTGCGCACGCTGCGCATCGCCGCGGCCGGCAGCGGAGGCACGCTGCCATGAGGCGCGCGCGCGGCTTCACCCTGATCGAAGTGCTGATCGCCACCGTACTGCTCGTGGCCGGACTGGCGCTTGCGTTCGCCACGCTCGGCGCAGCCAGTCGCACCGCCACGCGGGGCGAAGCGATCGCCGACCGCAGCGAGCGCATGCGCGCGGTCGAAGGCTTCCTGCGCACGCGCATCACCGGTTCGCGTCCGGTCGGCTTCGACTTCGATCAGTCGCGCGCCGTCGCCGTCCGCTTCATCGGCGAACCCGAACGCATGCGCTTCGTCGCCGACCTGCCGGACTACCTTGGTCGCGGCGGCCCGTACCTGCACGATTTCACCGTCGAGAACGGCGACGACGGCATGCGCATGACCCTGGCGCTGAGCATGGTGCTGGCGGGCCAGACCATCGAGGAACGCGACGCCCGACCGCCGGAGGTGCTGGTGGATGGCCTGCGCGAGGCGCGTTTCCGCTACCGCGCGCTGGACCAGGACGGCCGCCTGGGCGAGTGGCTCGACCGATGGGAAGCGAGCGAACAACTGCCGCTGCTGGTCGAGGTGACGATGGTCGATCGCAACGGCACGGCATGGCCGCCGGTGATCGTCGCGTTGCCGCTGGCGCCTGCCTACAGCAGCTTCGCCGCTCCGGTGCAAACGCAATGAGTCGCGCGCACCGTTCCCTTCGCCGCCCGCGTGGCGTCGCGCTCATCCTCGTGCTGTGGCTGATCGTGCTGCTCACCGCCCTCATCGGCGGCTTTGCCCTGGCCGCGCGCGTGGAAGCGCTGCAGGGTCGGGTGCTGGTGCGTGGCCTGGTCGCCTCGAACGCCGCCCGAGCCGGCCTCGAATACGCATTGACGCGCATCCCGCTGACGGACCCGCGCCTGCAGTGGAAGCCCGACGGCCGTACCTACCGCTGGCAGTACGGCGACGCGCAGGTGCAGGTGAAGATCATCGACGAGAACGGCAAGCTCGACCTCAACCAGGCCGGGCACCCGCTGCTGGCGGCGTTGATCCAGAACGCTGGCGCCGAGCCTTCGCAGGCCGCGCGCATCGCCGGGGCGATCATCGACTGGCGCGACGCCGACCCGCTGACCCAGCCCGCCGGCGGCGGCGAGGACGGCGATTACCAGTCCGCCGGACTGCCTTACGGCGCCAAGGATGCGGACTTCGAAAGCGTGGCCGAACTGCAGCAGGTGCTGGGCATGACGGCGCAGCTCTACGCGAAGCTGGAGCCGAACCTGACCGTCTTCAGCGGCCGGGCCCAGCCGGATCCGGCGTATGCCTCAGCCGAGGTGCTCGACGCGATGGGGATGAACGGCGCCGACATCGTGGCCCAGCGGCGCGGCCCGGGTGGGGCGTTGCCGGTGGAAGGCGCCTTGCCGGGGACAGACATGGTCGGCGCCGGCAGTGGCACCTATAGTATCGATAGCCGCGCACGGCTCCCGGATGGTCGGCAGTCGCTGCTGCGAGCGGTGGTTCGCACGGGCGGAGGGGGCCTGCCTGGCATGGCGTATGTGCCGTTGCGCTGGGAGGAGGGAGCATCACCGCGATGAACGCAAGGAGCGAAAGCCAGGCTCAAGCCAGGCCTGCCGCCGACTGGGCGCCGGATACGCTGCGCCGTCTCGGCGCGCGGCTGGTGCCGGGCGCGGGCGGATTCGTGCACTGGTGGGCGCACCACCTCGCCGCGTGGCTGCCCACCCGGGTGCGCCGCGTGCTGGGTTTCGACCGCGGCCGCCTGCTGATGCAGTTGCAGGGCGACGCCGTGCAGCTGCGCCTGCAGCAGGGCGGAGACCTGCGCGACCTGGGCGCCATTCCGCAACTGGCGCTGCCCACCGAAGATGCCATCGTCGCCCCGGTCGATCCGCTGGCCACCTTGTTGCCCGCGCGCCTGACCGATCTGCCGCGCTGGTTGCTCCTGCCCGACGCGACAGGTCTGCGCCGGCGCCTGTCGCTGCCGGCCGCCGCCGGCGAGCGCCTGCGCGAGGTGATGGGGTTCGAGATCGACCGGCAGACGCCGTTCACCGCCGAGAGCGTCGCCTACGATGCGCGCGTGCTCGCGCGTCGCGACAGCGACGGGATGATCGAAGCCGAACTCGTGGTCGTGCCACGCCAGCGCCTGGAAGCGCCCCTCGCCGCACTGGGTCCGCTCGCGCGCTCGCTGGCGGGCGTGGACCTGTGCGCCGCGAACGGAACGCCGCTGGGCGTGAACCTGCTCGAGCCGGCGCAACGACGTCGCCACGGCGACGCCTTCCGCTACTGGAACCTGGCGCTCGCCGCGCTGGCGGTGATCGCCGTCGCCGCGACGATGTGGCAGTTGCTGGCCAACCGCCGCGCCGCCGCCGACGAACTGCAGGCGCGCATCGCCAGCCAGGCCGCCGCCGCGCGCAGCGCCGCCGACCAGCGCCAGGCGTTGATCGATCTGATCGAAGGCCAGGCGTTCCTGGATCGCGAACGGGCCCAGCGCCCAACCGCGGTGGAAGTGCTGGACGAACTTTCCCGTCGCCTGCCGGACAGCACCTACCTGGAAAAGCTCGCCATCGAGGACAACAACCTGCTGATGATCGGCCTGAGCCGGGAGGCGCCGTCGCTGGTGCAGCGCCTGCAAGGGTCGAAGCTGTGGCGTGCGCCGTCGCTGACCGGCGCGCTGATGCCCGATCCAGCCAGCGGCCGCGACCGCTTCACGCTCACCGCGGAAATCGGGCAGCCCAAGCCCGCCAACGCGCCGCGCGCGCAGCCGCAACCGCAGACGGAGGACGCCGATGGCGGCTGATCCGGTATCCGTCGCCGCCACCGCGCCCGTGCGTCGCATCGGCCGCGACCAATGGCTCGCCCTGGGATTGCTGTTCGCCGCGCTGACGTTGGGCTACCTGGTGTTCGTGCACCCGTGGTGGACGGCGCCGATGCTGGAAGCCAACGGACGCATCGAAACGCTGCAACAGCGCGAACTTCGCCAACGCATGCAGCTGCAGCAGGCGCCGCAGGTGCAGCAACGGTTGGCGCAGGTGCGCGCGCAGCAGGCGCGCGCGCCGGGCTTCCTGCCCGAAAGCAGCGCGGAGCTGGCGACCGCGAGTCTCGTCCAGAGGCTCGAAGCGGTCGTCGCGCAAGCCAGCCCGGACAACCGCAGTTGCGCCATCAGCAACCGTTCGCCATTGAGCGAACCGCGCCGCGAGCGCTACGCGCGAGTGGTGGTGCAGGTGCGCATGCGCTGCGGCACGCCGGAGCTGGCAAGCGTGCTCTACGCGCTGGAAAGCGGCGCGCCGCGCCTGTTCGTCGGCAACCTCAACGTGCTGTCCTCGCGCGGGTATTTCCTGCCGGGCAACACCCAGCCCACCGGCGACGGTGGCCTGGACGTGAGCTTCGATCTCTATGGCTACCTGCGACCGGCGCCGGTCCGCGCGGAGGTGCCGCGTGCGCCTTGACGACGCCGGTCCGCGCACTTGGTTGCTGGCGACCGTCGCCGGCTGGGCGGTGCTCGCCTGGCTGCTTGCGGTGCTGGGCATGGGCCGCCACGCGCAGGCGCTGGACGCCGACCCCGGCCTGCTGCGTCCATTGCCGCAGGCGCGACCGCCGGTGACGCAGCGCCTGGGCCCCCTGTCGCAGTACGCGGTCATCGCACAACGCCCGCTGTTCACCCAGGACCGACTGCCCAAGCCGTTCTTCCTGCAAGGGCAGGGCGAAGGCGAGGGACAGCAGACGGCGTTCGACTACGTACTGAGCAGCGTGTTGATCACGCCGACGCTGAAGATGGCGATCCTGCAGCCGGCCGACGGCAGCGAGTCGGTGCGCGTGAGGCTGGGCGATGTGCCCGAATCGCACCCGGCCTGGCGGCTGACATCGCTGGACGCGCGCAGCGCGATCTTCGAAGGCCCCGAGGGCCGCCGCGAGATGACCTTGCGGGTGTTCGACGGTCAGGGCGGACAACCGCCGACGGCTGTCGGCGCCGGGCCGGGAGGCGCGAACCGGCCGCAACCGGTCGGCGTGCCGGTGCCGCCGGCCGCGACTTCGGCCAACGCGCAGCGTCCCGGCGCGACCGCCGCTCGACCGGGCGGCAACGCGGCCGCGACGCAGAACCGCAACGCCGCTAATGCACCCAACGCGACACCCAATCAGCCGGCTCCGCCGCCGGCGGTCGAACCCAGCGAGAACGCGCCCATGACCCCGGAGGCGCAGATGGAAGCGATCCGCAAGCGAATCGAAGCACGTCGTGCGCAGATGCGGCAGCAGCAAGCCGCGCAACCCCCGGCCCAGACGCCTTGAGAGACCGCATGAAGCATCGCCCGATGAAGCCCAGTCCCCTTTGCGCCAAGGCCAGAGCGTCCGCCACGCAGGCGATCGCCACCGCGACCATCGCCAGCCTGCTGGCGTCGTGCGCGACCGCGCCGGTGCCGAACATCCGCCGCGACGGCGCCGCCACCGCGCAGCCCGGCAACACCGCCACCGCGCCGGGTGCGGAGGCGGTGCCCGACTCGACGGTGGGCGGCGATGCGCGTCCGCAGATACGGCGCGGCACGGGCCAGGTCATCAATCGAAGTGCGGCGTCCGCGCCACCGCCGGGACTGGGCGGCACCACGGGCTCGGCCACGTTCAACTTCGAAGGCGAATCGCTGCACGCGGTGGTCAAGGCGATCCTGGGCGACATGCTCGGCCAGAACTACGTGATCGCGCCGGGCGTGCAGGGCACGGTGACGCTCGCCACGCCGAAGCCGGTGAGCCCGGCCGAAGCGCTCAACCTGCTGGAAATGGTGCTGGGCTGGAACAACGCGCGCCTGGTCTTCAGCGGCGGCCGCTACAACATCGTGCCGTCCGACCAGGCGCTGGCCGGCAACGTCGCCGCGCGCACGGGCGCACCGAGCACCGCGCGCGGCTTCGAGGTGCGCACGGTGCCGCTGAAGTTCGTCTCCGCCACCGAGATGGAGAAGATCCTCAAGCCGTACGCGCGCCCGAACGCGATCGTCAACGTCGACAACTCGCGCAACGTCATCACCGTCGGCGGCAGCCGCGCGGAGCTGGAAAACTACCTGCGCACCATCGAGGTGTTCGACGTCGACTGGCTGTCGGGCATGTCGGTGGGCGTGTTCCCGCTGCAGTCGGGCAAGGCGACGCGGGTCGTGGCCGACCTGGAGAAGGTGTTCGGCGAACAGAGCAAGTCGCCGGTGGCGGGCATGTTCCGCTTCATGCCGCTGGAGGGTGCCAACGCGGTGCTCGTCATCACCTCGCAGGCCGACTACCTCGACGACATCCAGCAGTGGCTGGACCGGATCGACAGCGCCGGCGGCAGCGTGCAGCTGTATTCGTACGAGCTGAAGTACATCAAGGCCAAGGATCTGGCGGATCGTCTCGCCGACGTGTTTGGTTCCGGGCGCTCCGGTGGCGGAAGCAGCGGCGGTCCGCCGTCGCTGATGCCGGGGCTGGAGTCGGTGGAGCTGAAGGACAGCGAAGACGGCAACGGCAGCACCGCCACGCTAGGCAACGACTCCAGCAGCGCGTTGGGCGGTGGCCTGGGCAACGGCACGGGTGGTGGCTCGTTGTCGCTCGGCGCGCGCCAGGCGGGCAATGCGGCGCTGACGCTGGAAGTGGACGGCGACCGCGTCGGCGTGTCGGCGGTGGAAGAAACCAACTCGATCATCGTGCGCAGCAGCCCCGGCGCGTGGAAGTCGATCCGCGACGTGATCGAACGTCTCGACGTGATGCCCATGCAGGTGCATATCGAAGCGCAGGTCGTGGAAGTCCAGCTCAAGGGCGAACTGGAATACGGCGTCAATTGGTACTTCGAGCGGGCCGTCACCGACGCTGGCCTGCCCGACGCCGTCGGACGCACCACGTGGAGCACGCTGGCCGGCAGTATCACCAAGCCCACCCTGACAAATCCGGGTGGCCTGGCATGGACCTTCCTTGGGCGCAACGCCGCGGCGGTGATCAGCGCCCTGGATTCGGTCACCGACCTGCAACTGCTGCAGACGCCTTCGGTGATGGTGCGCAACAACGCCGAGGCCACGCTGAACGTCGGCAGCCGCATCCCGATCTCGTCGGTCACGGTCAACCCCGGCACGGGAACCGACACCTCGTACAGCCAGGTGCAATACCTCGACACCGGCACCATCCTCAAGGTACGTCCGCGCGTGGCCAAGGACGGCGTGGTGTTCCTCGACATCGTGCAGGAGGTGAGTTCGCCCGGCACGGAAGAGGATCGCAACGGCAACGTCCGCATCGACACCCGCAGGCTCAAGACCGAGGCCGCCGTGCAGAGCGGCGACACGGTGATGCTCGCGGGCCTCATCAGCGACGGTGTGGAACGCGGAGGCGCCGGCTTCCCCGGGTTGAGCCGCATCCCGGTTATCGGCGGCCTGTTCGGCGCGCAGCGCTCGAGCAAGACGCGCAACGAAGTCATCGTCCTGCTCACGCCCACCATCGTGCGCAGCCCGCAGGAAGCGCGCGACCTCACCGACGAATACGGCCGACGCTTCCGCGCGATGGAACCGCTCCAACGCAAGCCACGGCGGCCGGGCCAGCAGTGACCTCGACGGTTTCGCCGTCGGTCGCCGGGCCCATCGTCGTGGTCCCGGTGGGCCGCGACGACGACGCGCTCGATGCCTGCCTTGCCGCACTCGACGCCGCCACCGCGCCCGGGACGCCGGTGTGGCTGGCCGACGACGCGCAGGCGGGGCCGCGCGCCTACGCCATCATCGAACGGTGGATCGCGCGCACTGCGCTGAAGGCCGACTACACGCGACGCCAGCGCAGCGTCGGCGAAGTCGCGCACCTGGATGAAGTGCTGGCCGCGTGCGGCGATGCGGACGTGGTCGTGCTCGCAAGCGACGCCGTGCCCGCACCGGGTTGGCTGGCGCGCCTGACGTCCGGTCTGGCCAGCGATGGCGCGATCGCCACCGCCACGCCGTGGTGCAACGCCGGCGAGGCGGCCGCCTGGCCGCGCATCGGCGAGATCGATCCCGTTCCGCACGATCTGGAGCGCCTCGCGCGCGCGGCGAAGACGATGCCGGCGTTGCATCCCGAACTTCCCGCGGCGGTCAGTCACGCGGTGCTGTTGCGCGGTACCGCCCGGCGTCGTGCCGGCGGGCTCGATGCCAGCAGCTACGCCTCGTGGTATGCGGCGCTGATCGACCTGTCCCTGCGTCTGGCGGGCCTGGGCTGGCGCAACGTATTGTGCGACACCGCGTACGTCGGCCGGCGCCTCGAGGGCATGCCGTTCGATGGCGACATGGACGCGCTCGCCGCGCGATGGCCGGACTGGCACGCACGGCTGGCGCACTACCTGATGCAGGATCCGCTGCGCGCCTCGCGCGCCCAGCTGGCCGCACTGCTCGACAACATCGGACCACCGGAACCGCAACGTGATCTCTTCGCCTGACGCCAACGCGGGCATCGCCGCGGTGGTGGTGACCTACCGCAGCGCCGAAACCATCGACGACTGCCTCGCGCGTCTGCGCGCCGCCGACGGCGTCGGCGCCATTCGCGTGGTCGACAACAATTCCGACGACGGCACGCTGGAAATCGTCCAGCGCCATGCCAGCGCCGACGCACGCGTGCGCTTCATCGCCAATCCCGACAATCCCGGTTTCGGCGTCGCCTGCAACCAGGGCGCGCGCGATGTGGAAGAAGGCGTGGAGTGGTTGGCGTTCGTCAACCCCGATTGCCTGGTCGAGCGCGACACGCTCGCGCGCCTTCGCGCGCTCGCCGCCCCGCAGGGCGAAGCGTTGCTCGGCGCCGACCTGGTCGACGACCACGGCGTGCGCGACGGTGCCGCGCGCCGGCGCGACCCCGACTTCGGCGCGATGCTCACCGCCGCGCTGGGCGGCACGCCCGCGCCGAAGCTCGAACTGCCCATCGACGACTCGCGCACGCTGCAACAGGTCGAAGCCGTATCCGGCGCGCTGATGCTGATGCCGCGCGCGCTGTTCGAGCGCCTGGGCGGTTTCGACGAAGGCTACCGCCTGCATGCCGAAGACCTCGACCTGTCCCGCCGCGCGCGCGAAACCGGCGCGCTGGTCGCCGTCGCCAACCACGTGCGCGTGCTGCACGTGCGTGGCGTCTCCAGCCGATCGCGCCCGTTCTTCGTCGAATGGCACAAGCACCGCGGCCTGTGGCGCTACTTCCGCAAGTTCGAAGCCTCGCGCCGCGGACCGGCGACGTCGGCGGCGGTGTTCGCCGCGATCTGGCTCCGGTTTCCGGTGGCGTATCTGCGTGCGCGGATAAAGTCGGGCGCTTGATCGGGTCCTAGTTGGAGGTGACGGGTCCTTCGGATTCCACGCCGAACTCCACGGTGACGTCGAGTTGGAGCCGCGACGTCACGGACTCTCCTCCCTCCCGCGCAGGTTCGTAGCTCCATTTGCGTGCGGCATCGAGAATGGCGGTGTCGAGGTGCGCATCCTCGCTGCTCTGGATCACGTTGACCTCGACCACGAGGCCGGAGCGATCGACGGTCGCTTCCACAATGGCGGTTGCTGCGCCCGCTCGACGAAATGACGTTGTTAGAAGCGGGGCGTGCTTGGCCAGCGACATCGGATCTACGCGGGCGGGCGAATCATCGTTCGAAGCGTTAACGAAGATGAGGCGGCCGGACGCGGGGATTGCGTGCGATTGCACTGCGCTGGGATCGTAGACGGAGCCACCGGACTCGGCGGGGAGGCCGACCGTCGCTTCGCTTGCAATGGCGGGTGCCATCGCAGGCATCATCGACGCGCCTGCCGGTGGCATCGATTTGTCGATGGCAGAGGGCAGATCGGACGTCTGTTTCTCGATCGCGACAGCCGCTGCAGGTGCCGGGGAGGCATGCCTCTCCGCTGGTCTGGAGGTAATCGCTACCCATTCCAGCGATAGGCCATCGCGCACCACCGTCGAAGGCAGGTGGAGAGGGAGCGATGAATCTGGTTGAAGGAGCCAGATCAACGCCAGCAACGGAAGCGCGACTGCAACAGCGAGCGCAAGCAGGTGATCGACGAAAGGGACGGACTGGCGTCGTTGCGTCATCGGCAATCCACAATGGCCCAACGTGGCGAATGAGCTTGAATCGGCCCATACGCATGTTTTGCGGAGGTTGCGCATACGTATGTCGGGGGACGATCCATGTCGAACTTGCTCCTTCTGCGCGCATGGCCCGCGTAGAAGATGCACGACCCCGCCGCCCGTTGAGTGCGAAACATTCCAATAGCGCAAGGCTGCTCGGCCGACTCACGCTTGGTTCATAGGGAATCAAGAGGGGAAGGGAATGAAGCAGTTCTGCACTTGGCTTCTCGTTGCACTCCTTGTGGCCAGCGCGCCGGGTCACGCCGGCATGGTGAGCTACACCTACGACTCGCTCGGGCGCGTCACTCGCGTCGTTTACACCGTCGGCAGTACGACCACGACGATCACCTACAGCTACGACGCCGCGGGCAATCGCACGTCGAAGGTGACGACTTCACCGTAACGGCCTCTCGCTAGGTCTTCGAATCCTTCGGACGCATGCGCGGCCTCATTGCGAGGCGACGGGCGCATACGCCCGGAAGTTGCAAGGAGCAGGGTATGTTGAAAGCAGGGCGTTTCAAGCATCTGGCCCGGGGCTTCGGCCTGTTCGCATTGGTCATCGGTCACTCGGCATGGGCGGGCAACGTCCATTTCGCCAGCGGGCGGCCGGCCATCAACTACGTCAACCCACCGCATCCGAACGCACTCACGCAAGGCGCGATGGTGGGAGCCGCCGGGAAATCGACCTGGGCACCCGCGCCGAACGTCTTCCGCGCCATCCTTCCGCCGGTCACCGTCGATGAGTCGCGACGGGCGGCAGAGCGGAATGGCCAAGCGCTTCCTTCCAATCTGAACGAAGGGGTCGATGTTGCGACCGGCCGCAACATGATGGGCATCGCACGCGTGGGTGGAGATGCCAACCCGCTGGGCCCTGCGTCGATCACCGAGCTTGCCCGCTCTCTGCGCAATCATCCGGACCTGATCTACCAGTACGTTCGCAACAACATCGAGTTCTATCCCGTCTGGGGTATCCAGAAGGGAGCGCTGGGCACGGTGCTCGATAACCAGGGCACGGGCATGGACCAGGCCGCCCTGATGGTGGAACTGTTACGCGCTTCCGGCTATTCGGCCAACTACGTGCGCGGTGTCGTCAAGCTGCCGGCGCAGCAGTTCAAGGAATGGTACGGGTTCGATACCGCCAGCGTTTGCGGCGTCCTCAACCAGCTCGGGCAGGGTCAGATTCCGATCCACTCGATCAACGCGACCAGTTCGGGCAGTTGTCCCAGCCTGCAGGCGCCAATGACCGACGTGTCCGTCGAACACGTGTGGGTGAAGGTCAACATCGGCGGCACGAACTTCGTGTTCGATCCCAGCTACAAGCCTCATGCCTTCACCACGGGCATCAACCTGGCCTCCGCCGCGGGCTACAGCGCCTCCACCTACCTGACGTCGGCGCGAAGTGGCGCCAGCATCACCACCGACACCGCCCAGAATCTCAACCGCAGCAGTATCCGGTCGAACCTGGTCAACCACGCCAGCACCCTGGCGCAGTGGCTTCGCACCAACAAGCCGACCGCAACCCTCGACGATGTGATCGGTGGCCAAACCATCGTCCCGTACCTGGGCAGTGCCCTGCGCCAGACGGCCCTGCCGTATCAGGATTCCGGCTACACCACAGTCGAGAGCGCGGAACTGCCGAACGGCTATCGTCCCACGTTGCGCATCCGTTACCAGGGCATCGACCAGACCTTTACCTCGGATGCCATCTACGGCAAGCGCCTCACGTTGACATTCAGCGGCACTCAGCCGGTCCTAAAGCTCAACGGTGTGCAGGTCGGTAACGCGGGAACTGCCATCACGGCCGGTACCAGCAGCACGGTGACCCTTATGCCAGCCGTCGTCGTCACCACGCATCTCGACAAGATTGATGACTTGAAGGAGGCCTACTTCATGCCAGGCCCGCCTCCTATGACGCCAGTGGGCGCTGCCGCAGCCTTGCATTCAAACATTGATGACTTGGCCTCTATGATGGGTAGTGGATGGCGCACGAGCGGGTCCAATAATGCAGGTAAGTAGAACGACGAGGGTGCTAACAGGTGGGGCATTCATACTCATTGGCCTATGCCTGATTGTGCTTGGAACGTATTGTCTCATGCAACTCGACGCCGTTAGTTTCGATAAGTTCTCGGCGGAAGGACGGGACACACTTATCTGTGTGATGGTCCTTCTTCTTGGCGGGGGGAGCCTTATTCAGGGGGTCGCTGCAATACGCGGATGATTACGCGGAAGGTTGAAGTGAAGACGTAAGCTCCCCGTCAAGCACAGAGTTCAGAAGTAGAACCTCTGGCGGATCGTTGACGTACCTCGGCGGGCGTCTGATCACCCAGCGAGTCGTGTGGTCGCAGCTCGTTGTATTCGATCATCCACCAGTGCGCGGCCTCGCGGACATCATCGAGGCGGGCGAACAGGTGCTGGTCCAGCACTTCCTCGCGGAAGGTGCGGTTGAAGCGTTCGATGTAGGCGTTCTGGTTTGGCTTGCCTGGCTGGATGTACTGGATCGCCACGCCGTTGGCCTTGACCCAAGCCGTGAAAGCCTCGCCCAGGAACTCCGGGCCGTTGTCCGAGCGCAACACCTGCGGCAAGCCGTGATCGCGCTTGAGTTGCTCGAAGATTCGCACGAGACGGCTGGAATTGATCGACGTGTCGACCTCGATGTGCAGCGCCTCGCGGTTGAAGTCGTCGACGACGTTGAACGTCCTGAAGCGTCGGCCACAGGCGCCAGTGCATCGCTCATGAAGTCCACGGACCAGACCGTGTCCGGCAACCGCGGCACGTACAGCGCGGCGCGTTCCCGCTTGGGCAGGCGCTTGCGCGCAGCCCGTCGCAGGTTCAGTCGCATCGCCCGATACACGCGGTAGATCCGTTTGTGGTTCCACTGTGGATGGCTGCGTCGAAGGAACGCGCGGCACTTCCAGAACCCACGGCTGGGCCGCTCTTCGACCAGCCGGGCCAGCGCGGCGATCAGCTCTGCGTCGCGCACGGTCCAATCCAATGGCGGCCGGTACCACGCCGCCTCCGACAGGCCCACGCAGTCACAGGACCGACGCACCGGCCGCGCGTGTACCTCCACCAGGTACCGCACCGCCTCGCGCTTGCGCACCGGTCCTACAGTTTTTTTGCGATCAAATCCTTCATCGCGGCGTTGTCCAGCGCCAGCTCCGCATACATCCGTTTAAGCCGCGCGTTCTCCGCCTCGAGCTCCTTTACCCGGTGCAGCTCAGAGGCTTCAAGCCCACCGTACTTGCTCTTCCACTTGTAGTAAGTCGCCACGCTGATGCCAGCCTGGCGACAGACGTCTTTGACCGGCACCCCGGCGTCAGCCTGCTTGAGGATCGAGACGATCTGCGTCTCGGTGAACTTCGAAGTCTTCATTGGAACCTCCTGGCGGGAACATGCCAGAAAGTTCTACTTTCAACCTCTGTGCCAGGCGGGGGAGCTTACGGCACAGATCAACCTGGCTTCGTTGTTCATGACTGGGCGAGGCGTGCCGCGTGATCCGTCGCGTGCGTTCATGTGGACCAAGCGCGCTGCCGAGCAGGGCAGCAGCACCGCACAGACGAATCTTGGCCTCTACTATCTGCAAGGTAACGGAACGGAACAGGATTACGCGCAAGCCCGCTTCTGGATGCAAAAGGCGGCACAGGGAAGCGGCACGGGAGCGAAGCAACTGCTGGCAGGAATGTACTCCCACGGGAATGGCGTTCCGCAAGACGCTGCACAAGCAGACCTCTGGCTGCGGCGTGCCGAGCTCTACGGGTTATGAGGATGTGCTGACTCGCACGCTCACGCCAACGCAAACCGCAGCACGAACAACCCTGCCACCAACCACACCGCCGCGTGCGCTTCGCGCGCGCGACCGGTGAACAGCTTCAGCACGGCGTAGGCGATGAAGCCGAACGCCAGACCATTCGCGATCGAATAGGTGAACGGCATCGCCAGCGTGCACAACGCGGCGGGGATCGCTTCGGTCAGGTCGTCCCAGTGCACGTCGCCGAGTTCGCGCAGCATCAGTCCGGCGACGAACAGCAGCGCGGGTGCGGTCGCGTAGGGCGGCACCATCGCCGCCAGTGGCGAGAACAGCAGCGCGAGCAGGAACAACGCGGCGATCACCAGCGCCGTCAGCCCGGTGCGGCCACCTGCCTGCACGCCCGATGCGCTTTCGATGTACGCCGTCGTGCTGCTCGTGCCCAGCACCGAACCGGCGAGGATCGCCGTGCTGTCGGCGAACAGTGCGCGGCCGAAGCGCTTCTGCTGCGCGGCCGACGCATCGTCCAGCGGCAGCAGGCCGGCGCGGCGCGCGACGCCCATCAGCGTGCCGGTGGCGTCGAACACTTCCACCAGCACGAACACGATCACCACGTGGAGCATGGCCGCGATCGAGAAACCTTCGCCGCCGCCAAGCGCGCCGGCGATGTCCAGCTGCATGAATGTCGGTGCCAGGCTGGGCGGCAGGTCGACGATGCCGTGGTACTGCACGCGCCCGAACAGCAGCGCAGTGGCGGTGACGGCGAGGATGCCGATCAGGATCGCGCCGCGAACGCGCCAGGCTTCGAGCACCGCGATCAACAGGAATCCCGCGACGGCGAGCAGCGGTTCGGGTTCGCGAAGATCGCCCAATGCGACCAGCGTGTCCGGATCGCCAACGATCACTTCCGACTTCTGCAACGCGATGATCGCCAGGAACAACCCGATGCCGGCGGTGATCGCACTGCGTAACGAATGCGGAATGCCGGCGATCAGCCATGCGCGCGCGCCGGTGATGGTGAGCAGCAGGAACACCACGCCGGACACGAACACCGCGCCCAGCGCCTGCTGCCACGTGTAGCCCATCGCGCCGACGACGGTGAAGGCGAAGAACGCGTTGAGCCCCATGCCCGGCGCCATGCCGACGGGATAGTTGGCCGCGAAGGCCATCACCAGCGAGCCGATCGCCGCGGCCAGGCACGTGGCGACGAATACCGCGCCGGTGTCCATGCCCGTGTTGCCGAGGATGCTCGGGTTCACGAAGACGATGTAGGACATCGTCAGGAACGTGGTGAGGCCGGCGACCACTTCGGTGCGCACGTCGGTGCCGTGGCGTTGCAGCCGGAACAGCGCATCCAGGGCACGTGGAGCGGGGCGCGACATGATCGGTTCCTGGCAGGGGACGGGGGAGGTTAGCGCGGCGCCGCGAGCCTCGGCATCGGGAAATCGTCGCCTGAGCCGCGTGATGCCGGCGCGCGTTCCGGCGGTCCGATCGCCCCAGGCGGCAAAGCCGGACGTTCGGACTTGCTACGCCGGTCACGTTCAGGATTCCGGAATCCGGACGCAGCGCCGATTGTGACCGTGGGACGCGCGATACCGTGCGCACCGCTCGCCGCGTGCTTCGCGGCTGACAGGGGACTCTCATGGACATCAGGCAAGGCGTGCGGGCCGGGGGGCTCGCGCTGGTTCTGTGCGTGCTCACCGCGTGCGGCGGTGGCGGTGGCGACAGCGACGGCGGCACCTGGGGTGGCGACGGCGGCGGCAGCGGCGGTGGAACGCCGTCGGCCCCGGCGCCCGCGCCGTACCCGGACGTCCCGGCCACCGATGCCGACGCAGCACGCTTCCTCACCCAGGCGAGCTTCGGACCGACCGCGACCGAGATCGCGCGCGTGCGCCAGATCGGCTACAAGCGCTGGATCGACGAGCAGATCGCCGAAACGCCGACGCTGGTCCTGCCGCACATGCAGCAGCTGGTCGTCAACGGCGTGGCCGCGCCGACGCCGCAGCATCGGCGCAATTACTGGCTGTGGCAGGCCGCCAGCGGCCGCGACCAGTTGCGCATGCGCATGGCGTTCGCACTGAGCGAGATCTTCGTGGTGTCCGACCGCGAGGTCGCGGACTCCAACGCCACGGTGAACCGCATCGCCGACTACCAGGACACGCTCGCACGCGGCGCGTTCGGCAGCTATCGCGCACTGCTGGAAAAAGTGACCGTGCATCCGGCGATGGGCTATTTCCTCAGCCATGTCGGCAATCGCAAGGCCGATCCGCGCCGCAACATCACACCCGACGAGAACTACGGCCGCGAAGTGATGCAGCTGTTCTCCATCGGCCTGGTGAAGCGCAACAGGAATTTCACCCCGCAGCTCGATGCTGCCGGCCAGACCATCCCGACCTACGACGAACAGGTCGTGAGCGCGATGGCGCGCGTGTTCACCGGCTGGACCTACGCCGGCCAGACCGACGCGCAGTTCGGCCGTGGCGACAACACCAGCTTCGCGCCGATGGAGTGCCACGCCGCCTTCCACGACGACCAGCCCAAGACGATCTTCGACGGCATCGTCATCAACGAAGGCAACAACTGCGTTGCGAGCATGACCAAGACGCTCGACGCGCTGGCGAACCACGTCAACGTCGCGCCGTTCATCAGCCGCCAGCTGATCCAGCGCTTCGTCACCAGCAACCCCAGCCCGGAATACGTGGAACGCGTGACGGCGGTCTGGGAGACCAGCAAGGGCGACCTGGGCCAAGTAATCCGCGCCGTGCTGCTGGACACCGAGGCGCGCCTGCCGCCGCCCAACGCCGCATTCGGCAAGGCACGCGAGCCGCTGGTGAAGCTCGCCACGCTGTGGCGCGCGTTCAACGCCCGCTACGTGCCCAGCGCGATGGGCGAGGTGCGCTTCACCTTCTCCAACGCGGGCGACCTGAGCAACTCGCTGCAGCAGGAATCGCAGCGTGCGCCGTCGGTGTTCAACTTCTTCGAGCCCGACTACCGACTTCCCGCCGCCGACGGCGTGCAGGGCTTGTTCGCGCCGGAGTTCCAGATCCTGACCGAGGCGACGTACCTGAGCATGCTCAACCAGCATGACTCGCTGGTGTGGAACAACACCGCCACGCCGCCGACCACGACCTCCGCCGCGCCTTACCTGGACCTGGTCCAGCTCACCGCGCTGGCCGAGGCCAAGGACCACGCCGGCATGGTGCAGCAGGTCAATCTGCTGATGTTCTACGGCGCGCTCAGCAGCGCCAGCGTGCAGTCGATGGTGGGCATGCTCGACCGCCTCGCCGCTGCCAACGAGAACGCCGCCAATCGCGCCAAATCCCTGGTGCTGCTGGCGATGGCCTCGCCCGAATTCGCGATCCAGCGCTAAGGAGCCGACCATGTCCCGTTCCATCCGCGAAGACCGCCGCGCATTCCTGCGCCGCGTCCAGGCCGTGATCGCCGGCGGCGCCGCCTACGCACTGATGCCGCAGCTCGAACTGGTCGGCCGCGCCTTCGCCGCCGAACCGCTGCCCGGCAACGACTACAAGGCGCTGGTCTGCATCTTCCTGTTCGGCGGAAGCGACTCGTTCAACATGCTCATCCCGCACGACACGGTGGAGCACGCGGCTTACCTGACAAGTCGCGGCGGCGTGTACGACGCCACCACCAACCCGTTCGGTCTGGGCTATGCGCGCGACTCGCTCGTGCAGATCACCGACACCGCCGGCAAGACCTGGGGTTTGAACCCCGGCTGCACCGCGATGAAGCCGTTGTTCGACGCGGGCGAGCTCGCCTTCCTCGCCAACGTCGGCCCGCTCGCGGTGCCGCTGACGAAGGAAGACGTCACCAAGCGCCTGAAGACGCTTCCGCCGTACCTGTACTCGCACAACGACCAGCAGAAGCTGTGGATGCGCGGCCACACCAACCGCGGCGGCGTCACCGGCTGGGGCGGATTGCTGGGCGATCGCGTGGAAGCGTCCAATACCGGTTTGCAGTCGCTGCCGCCGTCGATCTCGATCTCCGGCAACAACGTGTTCCAGATCGGCCAGACGACGTTGCCGTTCGCCATGTCGTCCGGCGGCGCGGCCACCATCAACCGCTTCCGCAACAACGGCAACAACGCCGACCGCATCCGCTACGAGTCGCTGCGCGGCATGATCGAGTCTTCGTACCCGCCGATCATGCAGGACCAGTACGCCGTGGTCGGCGACAGCGCGATCAACCTCAACGACACGCTGCGCGTGGCGCTGGATCCGGTCAACGGCGGCGATATCGCCACGGTGTTCCCGACCGGCAGCGGCATTGCATCGCAGCTGCGGATGGTCGCCCGCATGATCAAGGCTGGCCGTACCGCGGCCATCGGCCATCGCCGGCAGATCTACTACGTCAGCCTCGGCGGCTTCGACACGCACCAGAACCAGATGGCGGCGAACGGCCACGGCGCACTGCTCAAGCAGCTGGCCGATGCGCTGGCGGCATTCCGCACGGCGCTGGCGGAGATCGGTTCGCTCAACGACACCACGACGTTCACGATGAGCGACTTCGGTCGCACGCTCAACAGCAACGGAAACGGCACCGACCACGGTTGGGGCGGCGTGCAGCTGGTCATGGGCGGCGCGGCGACGAACGGCGGCGCGCTGCGCGGACAGCAGGTGTGGGGCAACTACCCCTTGCTGGAACTCGACGGCGCACAGGCGGTGGGCCGAGGCCGCATGGTGCCGACGATGTCGGTGAGCCAGATGGGCGCCACGCTGGCGCAGTGGTACGGCCTGCCCGCGGGCGAGGTGAGCACGATCTTCCAGGGAATCGAGAACTTCAGTTCGTCGAAGCTGGGGTTTTTGGGGTGAGGCAGGCCGCTACGCGGCACTGCCGCGTGGCCTGCCGAACGCCCGGCCAGGGATGGCCGGGCCGGGCGATCCGAAGCCCGCAATGCGACGCCATGGATGGCTGCGGATGCATCCCCGAAATCGATGCACACGCGGCACTGCCGCGTGGCCTGCCGAACGCCCGGCCATGGATGGCCGGGCCGGGCGATCCGAAGCCCGCAATGCGACGCCATGGATGGCTGCGGATGCATCCCCGAAATCGATGCACACGCGGCACTGCCGCGTGGCCTGCCGAACGCCCGGCCATGGATGGCCGGGCCGGGCGATCCGAAGCCCGCAATGCGACGCCATGGATGGCTGCGGATGCATCCCCGAAATCGATGCACACG
>SCOX01000007.1 GCA_005503055.1 Lysobacteraceae bacterium P
ACATGCGCCGATGGTAGTGTGGCCTAAGCCATGCAAGAGTAGGTCATCGCCAGGGGCTTTACCCCAGAAGGCCGGTCCAACAGGACCGGCCTTCTTCTTTTGCGCGAGCGAAACGCACAACGCGGTCGCTTTGGCGTTGCTGCGGGCGCGCTTGCTCCCCAGCAACAGCCCTTTCAAATGGAATGCGACCAGCGCCCGCGCCTGCCGACGCGCAGCTTGGGCCAGCCTTGAACGGTCGGTCACGCTGGAGCCCAAAGCGCTTCAGTACTCGGCTTTGTAGCTGGCCGCGATAGCGCCGGGCATCACAGGCGCATGGCCGCGACCGGACGCCCCGATGATGTCGGGACGTCTCACGCTCCGCTAGAGCGAACCATTGAAGTCGGCCAAAAGGCACCGCACTCGCGGTGTCGGACGCTGCTCCGGTCTCGGTGCAGCGCATCCCATAACACCGGGAGACATCCCGCGCGATGGCGGAGCCTGCGGTTTCGTCTTACGAGACCGCGCCAGGTCGGTGTGTCCTACAGGACGATGGGCGGCTCGCCGCCGACGATCACCACGTCCGCGGGACGGCGGGCGAACAAGCCCACGCTCACCACGCCCGGAATCTGGTTGATGGCCTGCTCCAGACCCACCGGGTCGACGATCGACAACCCATGGATGTCCAGGATGACGTTGCCGTTGTCGGTGACCACGCCGGCGCCTTCGGCGGTCTGGCGCCACACCGGCTGCGCGCGGGTCATCGCCTGAATCTCGCGTGCGACGAGGCTGCGCGCCATCGGGATGACCTCCACCGGCAACGGAAACCGACCCAGCACGTCCACGCGTTTGCTCGGATCGACGATGCAAACGAACGTGCGGCTGGCCTCGGCGATGATCTTCTCTCGCGTGAGCGCCGCGCCACCGCCCTTGATCAGGCGCTTGTGCGGGTCGCACTCGTCGGCGCCGTCGACATAGAGCGACAGCGTGCCGGTGCTGTTGAGGTCCAGCACCTCGATGCCATGCCCGCGCAGGCGCTGTGTGCTCTGCTCCGAACTCGACACCGCACCCTTGATGCGATCCTTCACATGCGCGAGTGCGTCGATGAAGTACGCGACGGTGGAACCAGTGCCCACGCCGACGATCATGCCGTCCTCGACGTACTCGATGGCCTTCTCGCCGGCCAGGCGTTTGGATTCGCTCATGTAGTTGCTGCTTCGGTCAGGAGAATGTGGGGATCGTCGTCGCGGCGGATGGCGCCGTCACTCGAGGGACAGCAGATACTTCCACTGAGCTGCCGACACCGGCAGCACCGAGAGGCGATTGCCGCGGCGGATCAGCGCGAAATCCTCGCCGAGCTTGTCGGCATGCTGCTTCAGCTCGTCCAGCGTGATCGTGCGCTTGAGCTTTCGATCGAACGCCACGTCGACCAGAAACCAGCGCGGTTCTTCGCGGGAACTCTTCGGGTCGTGGTAATCGGACTTCGGATCGAACTGCGTCGCGTCCGGATACGCCTTGCTCGCAACGCTAGCCGTCCCGACGATGCCCGGCACTTCGGTGTTGGAGTGGTAAAAGAGCACCCCATCGCCGATCTGCATTCCGTCGCGCATGAAATTGCGTGCCTGATAGTTGCGCACGCCATTCCACGGCTCGGTGCCGACGCGCTCAAGATCATCGATGGAGAACGTGTCCGGCTCGGACTTCATCAGCCAGTAGCGACGGCGTGCACTCATGCGGAACTCCCGGTGCAGTCGAGTGAGGTCGATTCGGTGCACACCGCGTCGAGGGTGACGTCCCAGTCCGCGCGCTCGAGTGCGTCGACACGCTGTACATCAAACGCCGCGCCCACCAGCCATGGCGGCGCGGCACGCTGGTGACGAAAAGCGAAACTGCGGTCGTACCAGCCACCGCCCATGCCGAGCCGATGGCCGCGGTCGTCGAAACCCACGAGCGGCGCCACGACGAATGTCATCTGTTCCGGCTCCAGCAGCGAGGTTTCGGCGATGTCGGGCTCGGGGATGCCGTGCTGGTTGCTGACCAAGGCATCGCCTGGACGCCAGGGCGCAAAACGCAGGCGGCCGTCCTCGTTCAGAACCGGCAGGCAATACACGCACTCGCGCGGCAAGCGTAGTTGCCACACGTGCAGCGCGATCTCGCCGTCGGTGGCCCAATAGCCGGCGACGTAACCCGATGGCGGTGCGAACGACAGCGCCGACAACTGCTGCGCGAGACGTTCGGCGGCGGCGATGCGGTCGCTCGCGGGCAGTGCGCGGCGGCGATTGCGAAGTTCACGGCGCAGCGCTGTGCGGTCGACCGTCATGCAGCGCTGGATCCTGTGGTGCGGCGGCGCGAATCGTGCCGGTGGACGGGAATCATCGTGAACGTGTCGGGCAGTGCCGCGTACGAAAAAATTCGGGCGCGAATCGCGCCCGAACCGGGGTGCGGCCTTTCGGCCGCGACCGTGATATGGAAGTCCTCCGCCAATGGCGATGCTTGCGAAACGACCTTGAACCCGGGGTTCAAGTGGGGACGCTTGGATGCCTTCGGGCTTCCCGCTACAAGGCGGACCTGCACTCCGGGCCTCCGCCGCGCCCCCGGTGTCGTCATTAAGGGACAAGGCGAATGTTTGCGCACGCTGTCGCGCACAGCAGAGGACGAGCAACGAGTATAGCGCGCCGACCTGTGGCTGCGTGCCCGCTCGTCGGTGCCAACGCAGAACGGTTCAGTGCAAGAACGGGCGACTGCCGTGCGCCGATTCAGCGTCGCTATCAGTGGCGCGCGATCAGTGGCGCAATTCAGCGCGCGGGCGCGTCGAACAAATCGTCCAGACGACGGTGCAGCGTACTCAGGGTGCGCTCGAGTTCACGATCGCGCGCGGCCAGTTCGTCACGCATCTGCTGCAGGTCATGTGCGAGATTCAAGGCTGCCAGTACCGCGACGCGGTCGAGTGCGGCCATGCGGTTGTTGCCGCGAACTTCGCGCATCTTGCCGTCGAGCATCTTCGCGGCGGCCTGCAGGCTGTCGCGTTCCCCCGGTTCGCAACCGACGGTGTATTCGCGATCGAGCAGACGGATGCTGACGACTTCGCTGGTGCTGCTCATTGCGTGCTCACGTGTGCTGCTCCAGCGATTTCAGCCGCGCGATCATCGCTTCGACCCGCGTTCGCGCCTGTTCGTTCTTGGCCAGCAGAGTGGAGCGTTCGCCCATCAGCTGTTCCTGCTGCTGGCGCAGGCTGCGGTTCTCTTCGTTGAGGCGACGCGCGCGCTCGGCCAACTGCTCGACACGGTCGGCCAGCGACTGCAGTTGGGCGAGGAGTTGGGCCTGTTCCATGGCGGCACGATAGCAGGGCGGGGTGACGGGTCAAGGGCGCGCCCCGGCCGGGCGGCGCGCGCATTCACCCGGCTCAGGAAACCGTGCCTGCGGTCGCACTGCCGACCGGGACCGAATGCGGCGTCCAGGCGCGGATGAAAGACAGGCAGCTGGCCGCCTCCAGCGGGCGGGCGAGCCAGTAACCCTGGATCTCGTCGCAGCCGCGGCCGCGCAGGAACTGCATCTGCGCCTCGGTCTCCACGCCTTCGGCGATCACGGTCAGTCCCAGCGAATGCGCCATCGCGATGACCGTGGTGGTGATGGCCTCATCGTCGGCATCGCGGGTCAGATCGCCGATGAACTCCTTGTCGATCTTGAGCGTATGGATCGGCAGGCGCTTGAGGTAGGCCAGCGACGAGTAGCCGGTGCCGAAGTCGTCGATCGCCAGGCCCACGCCGAGCGAGCGCAGCGCGTCCAGCGTGGCCGAGGTCTGTCCTGCGTTCGCCATGATCACGCTCTCGGTCAGCTCAAGCTGCAGCATTTCCGGAGGCACGCCGCTCTCGACCAGCGCGCGCGCGACCTGCTTGGGCAGGTTGCCGCGCAGCAACTGCAGGGACGAGACGTTCACCGCCATCGTCAGTTGGTCCAGGCCCTTCAGGCGCCAGCCCTTGAGCACGCTGCAGGCCTCGCGTAGCGCCCATTCGCCGATGTCGAGGATCTGCCCGCTTTCCTCGGCCAGCGGAATGAACTGCGCCGGCGAAATGTCGCCCAGCTCCGGGCTGGTCCAGCGCAGCAGCGCTTCAACGCCGGTGATGCGCGAATGGTCGAGCGAGAGCTTGGGCTGGAACACCAGGCGCAGTTCGTTGCGGTCGAGCACGCCGCGCAACGCGGCGGAAATCGTGGCGCGGCCGCGGATTTCCACGTCCATCGCCTCGGTGTAGCGCATGAAGGTGCGGCGTCCCGCGGCCTTGGCCTGGTACATCGCGGTGTCGGCGTGCTTGAGCAGGTCCGTCGGTACCAGCGCGTGGTCGGGGTACAGGCTGATGCCGATCGAAGGCGAGATCACCACGTCGTGGCGCTGGTCCAGGTCGAGCGGTGCTTCGAAGGCGGCCAGCACATCGCGCGCGACCTGCTCGGCGTGCTCGACGCTCTCGAGGTTCTCCAGCAGCACGGTGAACTCGTCGCCGCCCAGGCGCGCGACGGTGTGCTGCGCGCCGACCGCCTGCTGCAGGCGATGCGCCGCTGCGCGCAGGATGCGATCTCCCGCGGCGTGGCCGAGCGAGTCGTTGATGTCCTTGAACCGGTCCAGGTCGAGGAACAGCATCGCGATGCGGGTGTTCTGCCGGCGCGCCTTCACGATCGCACGCGACAACCGCTCCGACAGCAGCGCGCGATTGGGCAGGCTGGTGAGCGTGTCGTAGTTGGCCAGGTAACGCAGTTCCTGCTCGGCGCGCTTCTGGTCGGTGATGTCGCCCAGCACTGCGACGTAATGTCCGTGCTGGCCGCCGGCATCGAGCACTTCGCTGCCCTGGAACCAGCACAGGAACTCGTCGCCATTCTTGCGTTGCTGCCAGATCTCGCCGGACCAGCGGGCGTTGCGGCGCAGTTCGCTGCGCACGTGCTGGTAGAACGCCGGATCGTGCTGCTCGCTGTCGAGCAGACGCGTCGGCCGCCCGATGACTTCCGCGTCGGAATAGCCCGTCATGCGGGTGAAGGCCGGGTTGACCGAAACGAAGCGGAACTCGCGGTCGAACACCGCCACCGCCTCGATCATGCTGTTGAGCACCTGCCCGGCGATGCGGCGGTCGCGCTCGGCGCTGCGGCTGGCGGTGATGTCGCGCGCCGTGCCGGCCACGCGCAGGGCGCGACCGGTGGAATCACGCTCGACCACGCGACCACGCGCGCGCATCCACACCCACTTCCCGTCGGTTTCGCGAACACGGTGTTCGGACAGGTACAGCGGCTCCTCGCCACGCAGATGGCGGCGCAGCTGCGCGATCGCGTGCGGCATGTCGTCCGGGTGGATCTGCAGGTTCGAATCGACCAGCGTCTGCACGCCCAGGTCCGGCGTCAGCCCGGCCTGGTCGTCGGCTCGAGTGCGGCGCAGCACGCGGCGTTCCAGGTCGTAATCCCAGAACTGCTCGCCGGATGCCCACAGCGCGAGCTTGAGGCGCTCGTCGCGTTCGCGGATCTGCGCGAAGTAGCCACGTTCGCGTCGACGATCCTGATGACGGCGCCACGCCATGCCGCCGACGAGCAACAGCAGCGCGAGCACTCCGGCGGCGATCACCAGCGGATGCCGCCACAGCGGCGGCGCGACATGCACCGGGATCTCCAACGTGCGCTCGTTCCACACGCCATGGCGGTTGGTGGCCTGTGCGAGGAAGGTGTAGTGGCCGTAGGGCAGGCGCGAGTAGGTGACGTCCTGTGCGGTGCCGTTGTCGATCCAGTCCTTGTCGAAGCCGTCCATGCGGTAGCGGTAGCGCGTGGCCGCGGTCGGCGCGAAATCCAGCGCACCCACGCGCAGGCGCAGCAGGCCATCGCCCTCGTCCAGCTCCAGGTTCGGCGCCTGCCACAACGAACGCGGGTCGGCCTTGGCCCGGGTGCCGACCCAGGCCCCCAACAGGCGCAGCGGTGCGGTGTAACCGGACTCGGGCATGCGCTTGGGATCGAACAGGTTCAGCCCGCGCACGCCACCGAACACGATCCGGCCGTCGCTGAGTTGCGCTACCGAACCGCCATGGAACTCCAGGTCCTGCAGGCCGTCGGCGAGGCCGTAGGCGCGCGTGCGCTCGTTGCCGATGTCGTAGGCGATGATTCCCGCCTGGGTGCTCAGCCACAGTCGGCCAGCGGGCGCCTCCGCGATGGCGAACACCACCGGCACCAGGCTGCTGCTGAGCGTGCCGGTCAACGGATGGGCGAAGTGGACGCTGCCGTCCTTCTCCTCGACGACGCGGCTGAGGCCGGCATGCGTGCCGACCCACAGCGAGCCGTCATGCGCCAGGTGGAGCGCGCGCACGCGGTTGCCGGGCAGGCTGCCCGGATCGGCATTGGAATGGCGGAAGTGGCGCAGCCTGCCGGTGGCCGGATCGAGCACGTCGAGGCCGTCGCCGGTCCCGAACCAGACATGGCCGTGGCGATCCTCGACGATGGCATGGACGACGGGATAGCTCAGGCCACTCGGGTCGTTCTCGCGATAGGCGAAGTGCGTGAGCTCGCCGCTGTCGGGCCGATACCGATACACGCCGTAGCCATGGCTGCCGATCCACAGCGTGCCATCGCGGGCGACGCTGAGGGTGCGCAATGGCGTGCGGCCCAGTTCGGGCAGCGGGATCGAGCGTGCGGTGCGACGCTGCGGATCGAGACGGTAGAGCCCAGCGTCGGTCGCCACCCACAGGTCACTCGGATCGGCAGGCGCGAAACCGGTGACGTGCGGCGTCCTGCCCTGGTCGGCAAGCAGCCCGCTCAGGTCCTCGAAGCGGTCGTCCTCCAGCGAATAGCGGAACAGCCGCGCGTTGTCGGTGCCCAGCCAGAGTGCGCCGTCCTGTCCTTGCACGACCGCGCGGATGCTGTCCGCGGATGCCGGACTGTCGGGGCGGCGCGGATGCTCCATGTTGAACACGTAGCGGAACCGCGTGCCGCGCGGATCGGCGACGGCGATGCCGCGGAACTGCCCACCCGTCCACAGCATGCCGCCGCGGTCGATCATCAGCGCGTTGATCGAATCGTCGGGGAGGCTGGCGTCGATGCCGGGCTCCTCGCGCACTTCCTCCACGTGCCCGGAGACCGGGTCGAGGCGGCGCAGTCCGTAGCCGTACACCGAGAACCAGAGTCGCCGATCCGGTGCCTGCACGATCGCGCGGACCATCGGCACCGAGTCCTCCGCCCACGGCTGCTGCGGCCACGCGCGTACCAGTTCGCGGCCGTTGCTGTGCAACCGGAACAGGCCGTCGCGACGCCCCATCCACAACTGGCCGGCGCCCTCCTGGAACAGGGCGGTCACCGGCTCGGCCGGTCCGATGCGTTCGGGCAGGCTCCCGTCCAGCCGGTACAACCCTTGCGGGCCGCCCCACCACACCACGCCGTCGCGTGCGGCCAGCAGGGTCTGGCGACTGGCGTTGCCGATGACCTGCGTCTCCAGCGGCACCACCGTTTGGCGCTTGCCTGTCACCGGGTCCAGTCGCTCCAGGCCGGCCACGGTGCCGACCCATACCTGCCCGCGATGGGGCAGCACGGCCATCACCTGGCGGTGCGGATGCGCGGTGCCGGAGGCGAGGTAGCGGCGGATCTGGCCGTTGACCAGGTCGAGCCGGCTCAGGTATTCGGAATAGGTGCCGACCCACAGCGCTTGATCGCCATCCAGCGCAAGCGCGGTGACGTGGCTGTCGGGCAGGCTCGCCGAATCGCGCGGGTTGTGCCGGTAGGGCAGGTAGCGCTGGCCGTCGTAACGGTGCAGCCCTCCCTGCGTGGCGACCCAGACGTAGCCCTGGGCGTCCTGGGCAAGGGCGGTGACGGTGTTCTGGACCAGCCCCCGGTCGCTGCCCAGGCGGTCGAAATAGAAATCCCGCGTGGCCGCGCCCGCCGTCCCGGCCAGGGCCGCCGCAAGCGCGAAAACAGGCCCGGCCAGGCGGCCGGCGGAGAAGAAGGTCTGGCGACGCACGAACACCCCTTGGCAGCGTCTGCGGCGCTGCTGCGTGCAGTGTAGGCAGGCGTTCGCGCCGGCAACAACCATCGGGTTGTTACACTGCGGACCTTCCCCCGTTTTCACCTCCTTTTTCGAGCGCACGTGTCCGAAATCGAACTGCCCGCCGTCTCCACGATCGAGGCCGAGAGCCGCCAGCTGGCGCTCGCCGCTTCGCCCTATGAACTCCACGGCGGCCTGTGCGGCTGGCTGGCCGGCGGCGGCGGTTCGCTGCGCGAATGGCCGGCCAAGGTCCTCGCCGACGACGCACTGCCCACACCGGCGGCCGGCAGCGCGCTGGACGAACTGCGCCTGGCCAGTGCCGCGCAGTTGGCCGACCGCAGCTTCGACTTCGCTCTGCTGCTGCCCGATGCCGATGCCTCGCTGGCCGAGCGCAGCGGCGCGCTGTTCGAATGGTGCCGGGGCTTCCTGGGTGGTTTCGGGTTGGCCGCCGGCGCGAAGCCGAAGCTTTCCGAAGAAGGCGGCGAAGCCCTCGGCGATATCGCCAAGCTCGCCGGCGCGCAGGCGCAGAGCGACGGCGACGAGGAAGATGAGGAAGCGCTGGTGGAGATCGAGGAGTTCGTGCGCGTGGCGGTGTTGCTGCTGCACGGCGACGTCGTACTCGCCGCCCAGCATCGGCAGAAGTTGAACTGACGTCCTCCGGGATTCGAGATTCGGGATTGGGGATTGGCAGCAACGGCCCGATCGAATCTCGAATCTCCAATCCCGAATCCCGAGTCAATGCACAAACCCCTCCGCATCCCCGACAAGGCCTACGCGAAGCGGCGCAGGCAGCTCATGCGCATGGCCGGCGACGACGCGATCGCGATCCTGCCGTCCGCGCCCGAACGCATCCGCAGCCGCGACACCCACTATCCGTATCGCCAGGATTCGGATCTGCTCTATCTGACCGGTTTTCCCGAGCCCGAAGCGGTGCTGGTGCTGGTGCCCGGTCGCAAGCACGGTGAGGTGATCCTGTTCTGCCGCGAACGCGATCCCGAGCGCGAAGGCTGGGACGGCCCGCGATTCGGGCCGGAAGGCGCGGTGGAATCGTTCGGTCTCGACGACGCGTACCCGATCACCGACCTCGACGACATCCTGCCCGGCCTGCTCGAAGGCCGCTCGCGCGTGTACTACCACTTCGGTCGCGACCAGGAGTTCGACCTCAAGCTGATCGGCTGGCTCAACCGCGTGCGCGCGATGATGCGCCAGGGCGCGCAGCCGCCGCACGAATTCCTGGAACTGGGCCATCTGCTCGACGAGTTGCGCCTGTTCAAGGACCGCGACGAACTGCGCCTGATGCAGCGCGCTGCCGACATCAGCGTGCTCGCGCACGCGGCGGCGATGCACGCGGCGCGACCGGGCATCCACGAATACCAGCTGCAGGCCGAAGTCGAACGCGTGTTCCGATCGCACGACGCCGACCCGGCGTACAGCAGCATCGTCGGCACCGGTGCGAACGCCTGCGTGCTGCACTACCGCGCCAACGCCGCCCAGACGAAGGACGGCGACCTTGTCCTGATCGACGCCGGCGCCGAGTACCGCGGCTACGCGGCCGACATCACGCGCACCTTCCCGGTCAACGGTCGTTTCACGACGGAGCAGCGCGTCCTGCACGACCTGGTCGGCGACGCGCAGGCCGCCGCGCTCGCGCAGGCGCGACCGGGCATCGCCTACGAAGCCGGGCATGTCGCCGCGGTGGAAACGCTGACCGAAGGCCTGCTGCGGCTGGGCCTGCTCAAGGGCCGGCTGGAGAAGAACCTCGCCGACGGGACCTATCGCCGCTTCTATCGGCACAAGACCGGCCACTGGCTCGGCCTGGACGTGCACGACGTGGGCGAATACCGCTTCGACGGCGAATCGCGCCTGCTCGAACCGGGAATGGTGTTCACGATCGAGCCGGGCCTGTATGTGTCGCCCGACGACACCACGGTCGATGCGAAATGGCGCGGGATCGGCATTCGCACCGAAGACGACGTGCTGGTCACCCGTGATGAGCCGCAGGTGCTCACCGACGAGCTCGCACGTAGCGCCGATGAGATCGAGGCGCTGATGGCTGCGCGCGCCTGAGTCGTCAGGTCTTCGCCAGACCGTGCCCGCCGACCGGCGCGGTCTGGACGTAATCGCCGAAGCCGGCGATGAGCGGTTTGGCCTTGGCGATCGCCGCCTGCACCGCCGGCAGCGACAGCGATGCCTTGTGGCTGGCTTCGCTGTCCCAGACTTCGGTGATCCAGATCGCGTCTTCGTTGGCCGTGTCGCGCGCGACGACATAGCTCAGACAGCCGGGCATCTCGCCGATGCTTTCGAGCAGGATGGCGATCAGCGCGTCGCGCTGTCCGGGCGTGGCGATCATCCGTCCGATCAGTCCGTGCATGGACGCGGTCTCCGTTGACGAGGTTTGCGCGACGGCGGCGGGCAGCGCAAGGGCGATCGCGCCGCAGGCCGCGGTGGCGATGAAATGGCGGCGGTCGATCGGCATGGCGTCGTCCGGCAACTCACGAGTCGCCGATGCTAGCGCGGGGCCCGTGAAGCGATTCATCGCCTTCCATGGCCCCGCGTCTTGGGCGTCGGGTCGCCCGGCCCGGCCATCCGTGGCCGGGCGTTCGCAGTCAGACGGCGAACCCTTCGCGGGTCAGGTTCAGCGGCGCGTCGTCGGTGCAGGCCACGTCGTCTTCGATGCGGATGCCGCCGAAGGGCTTGAACGCCTCCACGCGCGCCCAGTCGACGCTGTCGCCATGGCCGTTCTTCTTCACCTCGTCCAGCAGCATGTCGATGAAGTACAGGCCCGGCTCGATCGTCACCACCATGCCGGGCTCCAGCACTCGCGTCAGGCGCAGGTACGGATGGCCGTCCGGCTTGGCGATGGTGCCGCCCTCGTCGTTGGCGGCGAAGCCGGCGACGTCGTGAACCTGCAGGCCGATGCCGTGGCCGATGCCGTGCGGGAAGAACGCGCTGCTGACGCCGGTGGCGACGGCAGCCTCGGCCGAGACGTTGATGACGCCGAAGTCCTTCAGCACGCCGGCCAGCGCGAAGTGCGCATCGAGGTGGATCTGTTTGTAGTCGATCCCGGCGCGCACCTGGTCGCACATCTTCAGCTGCGCCGCGTCGACGGCATCGATCATCGCCTGGAACTCGCTGCCGGCATCGTGCGCATACGTGCGCGTGATGTCGCACGCGTAACCGTGGTGCGCGGCGCCCGCATCGATGAGGAAGCTGCGCGCGTGCTGCGGCGCGACCAGGTCGCGGTCGGTGTAGTGGAGCACCGCGCCGTGTTCGTTGAGCGCGATGATGTTGCTGTACGGCAGGTCGTTCGCGTCCTGTCCGGCGGCCTGGCAGTAGACCAGGTGGATGCCGAATTCGCTGGCCCCGGCGCGGAAGGCGCGCTCGGCGGCGCGATGCGCGCGCACGCCGCGACGCGTGGCCTCGCGCATCATCTCGATTTCGTAGGGCGTTTTGAACGCGCGCTGGTATTCCAGGTAGTTGACCACCGGCGCCGCATTGTTCGGCACGTAGGCGCCGACCGCGCTGAGCGCCTCACCCAGGATCGCGCAGCGCGCCGGGTTGGCCGGCAGGTGCTGCTGCGCTTCGTCCGGCGTGCGGATGACGACGATGTCGAAATGTTCGACCCAGTAGCCGCTCGGTGCCGACGGCACGACGTGCCAGTAGTCGAAGGGCTGCAGGAAAATCAGCTTGGGCTTCTGCCCCGGCGTGACGACCAGCCAGCTGCCGGGCGCGCGCGTCAGTGGCAGCCAGGCCTTGAACTGCGGGTTCACCGCATACGGGTAATCGCGATCGTCGAACACCTGGTAGTGCGAGGTGCCGCTGGGCACGACGAGGTGGTCGAATCCACCGCGGGCCAGGGCCTGCTCGGTACGGCGGAGCAGTTCGGAAAGGTGGGACGGGTACAGCGCGTCGACAGTGCTCATTCGAATGCGATCAGGGGAGTGCGGTCAGGACGGGGTGTCCCCGCCTATTCTGCCGCAAAGCCGCGCGCGCCAGTTTGCGCGTGCGGTGCGCCCGCCTGGGTTCAGATCGGCCGGCCGTGGCCGGATTCGAGCCAATGCCGCAATTGCTGCAGCTCGCTTTCGAGCATGGTGATGAAGCGGAAGCCGGACCACGTCTGCCCCGGCGTGCTGGTGTCGTCCTGCCACAGCAGGTGGGCACCGACCTCGATGGGCGCGCTGTTGGAATAACCGTTCTGGTGCGGCGCGCCGCGCAGATTGAAGCGCAGCTGGTACAAGCCGTCCTCCACCAGCGGCATGGTGGAGATCAGCAGCATGCCGGTTTCCGACAGGTTGCTGAGTTGGCCGATCACGGTGTCGGTCATGGTGTCGACCACCTGGACCGGGTCCTGGATCGCGCGGCGACGGGCGCGGCGGAATTCTTCCATCATGCGTGGGCCTCGGAAGGATTGTTGTGCCCCACCAGCTGGCCCAGCGCGCCCATCACGGCGCTCCAGGCGCGATCCACCAGCCGGCTCTTTTCTTCGGTGACGATGCGCGCGTGGCCGGCGGACATCTGCCGCGCCAGGCTGTCCAGCGACTGCTCGGCCACGCGCTGGCCGCGCTGGTTCACGAACAGCGCGTTGTCGGTGACCGGGCTGAACCACGACAGGCGACGCCGCACGACTTCGGCCGTCTCGCCGATATCGAACTCGAACCACGTGCCAAACGGCAGCGTGCGCAGGTGGCGCCAGCATTCCTGCTCCTTGGACGAGCGCTCGGGCGCGGATGGCGCCGGTGCTTCCTCGGTACCCAGGCGCGTGCGCGCCTTGAGCTTGAGCGCCAGTTCCGTGCGGGAAGCCGCGTCGTCGTTGGCGGCCGCGCCGGTGACGAGCTGGCGCGAAATCGCCCCGGCATCCTCGGTGTGGTAGCCGACCTGGGTGAGCGCGGCCTCGATGTCCTCGCCCAGTGCACCGGATACCTGGCCGCGCGGCTCGGCCGCATTGGCGGCGACGATCTCGCGTGTCGCGGCCAACTGGCGTTGCCAGTCCTCCGAATCCTCACCGCTGCGCAGCAGCGTCAGGGTGAGCACATCGGTCCAGGCCTGGCTCAGCAGCGTCTGGACGAAGCGCGGCAGCTTCTGGTCGTTGACGATGGCCTGGATCGCTTCGCCGGCCTGGCGCTTGGCCAGCACCAGCTTTTCCTTGCCGCGCGCCGCTTCGACGTGGCGACGCTCGGCGACCTCGGCCTTGCGCGCCATGCCGCGCAGGTGTTCCTGCAACTGGCGATTCGCGTTCTCGAACACGCCGGTGTCGCCGTCGTAGTTCTCCACGACGTGGTCGACCGCACGGCGCAACTGGTCGTTGAGCTGCGGGTCGTTCTCTTCCTTCGGCAGCCAGTGCGCGCCGGCTTCGGCGACGGCGTTGAGGAGCTGGCGCGCCGGGTGTTCGTTGCGGACGAAGAACCCGCGGTCCTGCAACGCCAGTCGTACCAGCGGTACCTGCAGGCGATTGAGCAGGGTCGAAACGGCCGCGTCGGAACGCAGTTCGCGGCCGATCTCGTTGTAGAACAGATCCAGCAGTTCGAATGCGTCGCTGTCGTCGCGCGAGAGGAACGCTGCCTCGCCCCGTTGCTGGCGCGCCTGTGCGAGCAGCGTCTGCCGCACGTCGGTGAGGTTGCGCGGCGGGCTCTGGTGCAGCGGGACGTCCTGCAACGCCGCCAGTGCGTTGGCGAGTTCGTCCCGGGTCAGCGTCGGCCGCGGCGCGCCGGTGTCCGCATCGGGCCGCAGCTTGCCCACCAGGTCGCGCCGGGCGGCAAGCAGGTGCTGCAGCAGGTTGAAGGCTTCGTCTTCCAGCGCCGCGCTGGGGTGGCCGTCGTGGTCCTGCCCGGGCCAGGCGGTCATCGGCCGTTGGCGTTCGGATGTCTCGTCGGCGGCATCGGCGGTGCGGCGCGGGGTGTCCTGGCGCTGCGGCGACCGCGGCCGTACCGGGACGAACGACAGGCTCGGCAGCACGTTCTCGCGCGCGAGCAGGGCGTTCATCGTTTCGACGAGTTGCGCGTAGCCGGTCATGACCTGATGGTCGAAGACCTTGTACAGATGCAGCCGCGCTTCGGCGCTGATCTGCAACTCGTGCACCGCCTCGGACAGGATGCGTCCCAACGCGTAGGGCCCGATCGGCAGGCGCTCGGCGTCGAACGCCGGTTGCCCCGCCAGCACGCCGAAGCGTTGCCCCAGCAGCAGCAGTGGCAGGCCGGCACGGGATTCCTGCCGCGCGGCGATGGTGCGCAGCAGATTGGTCTCGTCGACCTCGCCGTGCTCGATCAGGCGCAGGTCGCGGAAGGCCGGCACGGCGCCGTCGCCTTCCACTGGCGCGGCGGCCGGGTCGCGGATGGTGGTCAGCTCGCTTTCGACCAGCGCCAGGAAGCGCGGCACCAGGTCGGCGCGATTGAGGCGCGTGGTGCGCAGGGTTTCCAGATGCCCGGCCTGCTGCGCGGGATTGCGCGCCAGGTCGGCATGCTTGAAGAGTTGCTGTTCGAACTCGCCCAGCATCATCTCGAGCTGGCGGGACATTTCGTCCGAAACCAGCGCGTAAAGATGTTCGAGCACACGGCGCACGCGTTTGGGCAATGCAGCCGAAGCCAGGGTAGGGCGAGGGATCGAACTGCCAAGAGGTTCGAAGGTTGCGGACATTCGGGATCACCGTGTCGATCGGGACGATCATGCATCGGCCCATCGTGCCCCGCCAGCCTTGTCGCTCAGGCGGTCCCTCAGGGGGCGACCACTCGTTGAAACGGGGCGCCACCTAAACAGCGGCCAGCGCGCATCGCCGATTCGGTTTGTCCCGAGGACAAACGAAGCTCAGACGACGGTATAGCCCGCGACTTCATGCGCGTTCGCGCCTTCGGACGCCTCGCCCAGGAACAGCTCGATGACGTCGTTGGTGAAGCGCCGGCCCAGCTCGGTCGGCCGCACGCGGTCGCCGTCGATCGCCAGCCAGTCCTGTGCCACCGCAGCATCGAGTTGCGCGGAAATGGTCGCGCGCGCCAATCCGGTACGCGCTTCGAACGCGTCCAGCGAGAACCCGTCCACCAGCCGCAATGCGTTGAGCATGTACTCGAACGGACGTCGTGCCGGGGCGATGCGGTCGTCGCCGCCAATCGCCTCGGCGCGCCCGGCCCCGACGAGGTACTGGGTGGGGTGCTTCACCTTCCAGCGGCGCAGGATGTCCTGCTCGGCGCCCAGCGTGATCTTGGCGTGTGCGCCGGCGCCAATGCCCAGGTAATCGCCGTATTGCCAGTAGTTGAGGTTGTGCAGGCACTGCCGGCCGGGCTGCGCGTAGGCGCTGACCTCGTACTGTCCATAGCCGACGGAGGCGAGCATGGACTGGCAGTGCTCCTGCATGTCCCAACTGCTGTCATCGTCGGGAATGTCGCGCGGGGGGCGTGCGGCGAAGACGGTGTTGGGCTCCAGCGTCAGCTGGTAGTGGCTGACGTGGGTGGGCTGCAGGGCGAAGGCGCGTTCCAGGTCGTGCTCGGCCATCGCCAGCGTCTGCCCGGGCAGGGCATACATCAGGTCGAGATTGAAATTGTCGAAGCCGGCGTCCTGCGCCAGCTTCACCGCGGCTTCGGCCTCGGCGCTGTCGTGGATGCGGCCCAGGCGCCTGAGGCTCTCGTCGTCGAAGCTCTGGATGCCGAAGCTCAACCGGTTCACGCCCGCGGCGCGGTACAGCTCGAAGCGGCCGTGCTCGGCGGTGCCGGGGTTGGTCTCCAGCGTGATCTCGCAAGCGGGCGCGAAGCGCAGCCGGCTGCTCGCGCCCTGCAGGAACCGGTCGATGTGCTCCGGCGGGAAGAGGCTGGGCGTGCCGCCGCCGAAGAACACCGAATGCACGGTGCGGCCCCACACCAGCGGCAGGTCGAAATCCAGGTCGGCCAGCAGGGCGTCCACGTAGGCGTCGAACGGCAGCGCGCCGCGTCCTTCGTGCGAATTGAAGTCGCAATACGGACACTTGCGCACGCACCAGGGCAGGTGGACGTAGAGCGATAGGGGAGGCGTGGTGAGCGGCACGGTGGGCGTTCGCAGTGCGAGGTGTCAGGCGTCGTCGGCGGTGAACTGGCCGAGCGGGCGTTCGTGGAGCGTCAGGGCATCGCCCAGCGCATCGAGTTCGGTGTAGCGCGGCGGCAGGTTGGCGCGGAACTCAGTGTAGTCCTGGGCGCGGAGCCAGCGGTCGAGCGTGAGGTAGCGGCCGTCGCCGCGCAGCAGTTCGGTGCGCAGATACCCCGGGAACCCGCGGAACAGCGCCGCCCAGGGGCCGTCCGCGCCGTACATGGCCTCGAACTCGGCTTCGGTGCCCGGACGCACTTCGTACTCCCAGACGACGACGAACACGTCCGCTACCGCGCCGTGTCCAGCAGTTGCCGCCGCAGCGCAGCCAAGGCCAGTCCGCGATGGCTGATGCGGTTCTTCAGTCCCGGATCCAGCTGCGCCGCCGACAGGCCCTGCTCCGGATCGAGGAACACCGGGTCGTAGCCGAAACCGCCATCGCCGCGCCGCTCGTGCAGCACGCGTCCTCGCCAGATCCCTTCGGCGATCAGCGGCTGCGGATCCTCGGCATGGCGCAGCAGCACGATCACCGCATAGAAATGCGCCGTGCGCTGCGCATCGGGCACCTCGCGCAGCGCGTGCAGGAGCTTGTCGATATTCGCTTCCGCGTTGCCGTGCTCGCCGGCATAGCGCGCCGAATACAAACCCGGCGCGCCGCCCAGTGCATCCACGCACAGGCCCGAATCGTCGCCCAGCGCCGGTAGGCCCGTCTCGCGCGCGGCCTTGCGCGCCTTGAGCAACGCGTTCTCGACGAACGTCACCCCGGTTTCGTCCGCGTCACCGACGCCCAACTCGCCCTGCGTGACGATGTCGATGCCGCTGTCGCCGAGCAGCTCGCGGATCTCCACCAGCTTGCCGCGATTGCTGCTGGCGATGACCCAGCGTTCGCCCGTGCTCATGCCGCAGGCTCCAGCAGGTCCCAGCGATTGCCGTACAGATCTTCGAACACCGCGACGATGCCGTATGGCTCGTGGCGCGGCGTTTCCAGGAACCGCACGCCGGCGGCGAGCATCGCCGCGTGGTCGCGCGCGAAGTCGTCGGTGTGCAGGAAGAAACCCACGCGGCCGCCGGTCTGGTTGCCGATGCTCGCGCGTTGCGCATCGCCATCGGCCTGCGCGAGCAGCAGCGCCGTTTGCGTGCCGGGCGGCGCCACGCGCACCCAGCGCTTGCCGCCGCCCAGGTCCGTGTCGTCCAGCAGTTCGAAGCGCAGCGCACCGGTGTAGAAGGCGATCGCTTCGTCGTAATCGTCCACGACGAGCGTGACAGTGGCGATGAAACGCTTCATGGACGTGGACTCAGCCGGCAAGCGCTTCACGCTGCTTGACGATCAGTTCGGCGATGCCCGCTTCCGCCAGCGACGTCAGCGCGTCGAGTTCATCGCGGCGGAACGCATGGCCTTCGGCGGTCCCTTGAAGTTCGATGAAACCGCCGCCGTCGTTCATCACCACGTTCATGTCGGTGTCGCAGTCGCTGTCCTCGGCGTAATCGAGGTCCAGCACCGGTACGCCGCGGTATACGCCCACCGAAATCGCCGCGACCGCGCCGAAGATCGGGTCGCGGGTGATCTCGCGCCGCGCCATCAGCCAGCGCACCGCATCGGCCAGCGCGACGTAGGCGCCGGTAATCGCGGCCGTGCGCGTGCCGCCGTCGGCTTGCAGGACATCGCAATCCAACGTGATGGTGCGTTCGCCCAGCAGCTTGCGGTCGACGCAGGCGCGCAGCGAGCGGCCGATCAGGCGCTGGATCTCCAGCGTGCGCCCGCCCTGCTTGCCGCGCGCGGCCTCGCGATCGGAGCGCGTATGCGTGGCGCGCGGCAGCATGCCGTATTCGGCCGTCACCCAGCCTTCGCCCTTGCCGCGCAGGAACGGTGGCACCTTGTTCTCGACGGTGGCGGTACACAGCACGCGCGTCTGGCCGAAGCACACCAGCACGGAGCCTTCGGCGTGGCGGGTGTAGCCGCGCTCGATGCGCACCTCGCGCATTTGCGTGGGGGCACGGCCGCTGGGACGGGCGACGGCGGCCGGGGAGCCGGCGGAAGGGGCGACAGGCGTGCCGGACATGACCGATTACCGTTTGGAGGGCGCGCGAGTTTACCATTCGCCCCCAGTCGGCCCTCCGTGCCGGCCTTGGATTTCAAGATGATCCGCAGCATGACCGCATTCGCCGGCGGCGAACGCGCCACCCCATGGGGCACGCTCGGCTGCGAGCTGCGCTCGGTCAACCACCGGTTCCTCGAGCTGGGCGTGCGCCTTCCCGATGAGCTGCGCGCGCTGGAGCCGGCACTGCGTGAGCGCATCGCCGGACGCGTGTCACGCGGCAAGATCGACCTGACGCTGCGCCTGCGCTCGCCGGAGGGCGAGGGCGCGCTGCAGCTCAATACGGCGCGCCTGCGCGAGCTGAGCGAGCTGGCGATGGACCTGGAATCGCGCTTCCCGCGACTGCGCACCGAGCTGACCGAGCTGCTTCAGTTCCCCGGCGTGCTGCAGGCGCAGGCGGGCGACCCGGCCGCGTTGCATGCGCAGGCGCTGGCGCTGCTCGATGAAGTGCTCGACGAATTCGTCCGCGCCCGCGAGCGCGAGGGCGCCAAGCTCTCGGCCGTGATCTCCGAACGCATCGACGGCATCGCCGCATTGGCCGCCGAGGTGCGCACGCTGATGCCGCAGATCCGCGCCGGCCAGCGCACGAAGCTGGAAACGCGCCTGGCCGACCTCGCCCAGCCGCTCGATAACGGCCGACTGGAACAGGAACTGGTGCTGTGGCTGCAGAAGCTCGACGTGGACGAGGAGCTCGATCGCCTCGATTCACATGTCAGCGAGGCGCGCCGCGTGCTGAAGCTGAAGGAAGCCGTGGGTCGCCGCCTGGATTTCCTGCTCCAGGAGTTCAACCGCGAAGCGAACACGCTCGGTTCCAAGTCGGTGGATGCACGCAGCTCGGCGGTGGCCGTCGAGCTGAAGGTGCTGATCGACCAGGTCCGCGAGCAGATACAGAACATCGAATGAAGCCGGGATTGGTGATTCGTGATTCGCAGGAGCAACCGCCCATGACGCATCATCGCCAGTTCGCATTTCCGCCGCAGGCGCCTTCCGCTTTTTCGAATCACTAATCACGAATCACGAATCACGGCCTCCATGCGCGGAACCCTCTTCATCGTCGCCGCCCCCTCGGGTGCTGGAAAATCGAGCATCGTCAACGCCGTGCTGGCGCGCGATCCGAACATCTGCCTGTCGATCTCGTTCACCTCGCGCAAGCCGAGGCCGGGCGAGCGGCATGCCGAGCACTATCACTTCGTCAGTGCGCAGGAGTTCGAGGGCATGGTCGCGGCCGGCGACTTCTTCGAGCATGCCCTGGTGCACGGGGATTGGAAGGGTTCGGCGCGGCAGTCGGTGGAGCCGCAACTGGCGGCGGGCAAGGACGTCTTGCTGGAAATCGACTGGCAGGGCGCGCGCCAGGTGCGCGACAAGGTCCCCGATGCGGTGAGCGTGTTCATCCTGCCGCCCTCGCGGCAGGCGCTGGAGCAGCGCATGCGTAACCGCGGCCAGGACAGCGAGGAGGTCATCGCCCAGCGACTCGCGGCTGCACGCGAGGAGATGTCGCACTACGGCGAATTCGACTTCGTCATCGTCAACGAGGACTTCGAGACTGCCGTGGGCGAGATGTGCTCGATCTTCGTCGCCAGCCGGGTCCGCCGCGACCAGCAAGTGGCCCGCCACGCCCGCCTGATCACGGCCCTGCTCGCGGACGATCCCGGCCACTGAGGCCGATTTCGGCCGGGCTTCGCCGGTAACTGACTGATTCGAAAGGATGTGCTTGCCTCCCGGCAAGTGCGCGGATACACTCTGCGGTCCCTTAAAGTCTGCATGGACGGCCCGCCGGCCGCCAGGAGCCCCATGGCCCGCATCACCGTTGAAGATTGCCTGGAAGTGGTCGACAACCGCTTCGACCTCGTCATGTTGGCCGCCAAGCGCGCGCGCCAGCTGGCCAATGGCGTGGAGCCGCAGCTGGACAACAGCGAATCCAACGACAAGCCGACCGTGCTGGCGCTGCGTGAGATCGCCGCGCGCCGCATCGATAACGAGTACATCGACGCCGTCGAGAAGTCCGAGCGCGAGCGCAAGGAGCGCGAGGCGATGGAGTGGGCCGCGGCCGAAGTGGTGGCCGACGACGACCTGTCCAAGGGCGACGACTGATACCGCCGCGGCCGGCCTGGCCGGCACCGCTGCTTCGAACGGCCCCGCCTCGGCGGGGCCGTTTGCGTATGGGGTCGGTATTTCAGCGGCGCCGCGTGTGCCCCGGCGGGCTCGCCGCGCGACCTCCGTTGCAGTTCCGCGATCCCGGCTAGGCCGCGAGCGGGGGATCCCGTACGCGCCGTCGTTACAGCCCTTTGATCGGCGATCAACGGACCCTATTCAGTTCGTGGATCCTCTCGCATTGCGTGCTTGTTGCCCCGCGCTTAGATTCCTTACATGACCCCCGCCCAACCCGCGCCGATTCCAGCCGCCACGCTCCCGGTGCCGCCCCTCCATGACGAGGCGGACGTGCCGGACTATGTCCGCGAGCTGGAACAGGCCGCCGACTACCTGTCGGACGAGCAGCGCGCCCAGCTTCGCCGCGCCTGGGCGATCGGCGCGGCTGCGCATGCGGGGCAGACGCGCAAGTCGGGCGAGCCGTACATCACCCATCCGGTGGCGGTCGCGAAAGTGCTGGCCGACCAGGGGCTCGATCCCGAGACGCTGATCGCCGCGATCCTGCACGACACCATCGAGGACACGCCGCTCACCCGCGAGAGCCTGGCCAACGAATTCGGCGAAACCGTGGCCGAGCTGGTCGACGGCGTCACCAAACTCGACAAGCTGCAGTTCCGCGACCGCCAGGAAGCGACGGCGGAGAGTTTCCGCAAGATGCTGCTGGCGATGTCGCGCGACCTGCGCGTCATCCTCATCAAGCTTGCCGACCGCCTGCACAACATGCGCACGCTCGGCGCGCAGAGCATGGAAGCGCGCCACCGCATCGCGCGCGAGACGCTGGAAATCTACGCGCCCATCGCGCAGCGCCTGGGCATGAACCTGATCAAGGCCGAGTTGCAGGACCTGGGCTTCCGCGCGCTGCACCCATGGCGCCATGCGGTGATCGAGAAACGCATCCGCACCCAGCCGGTGGTGCGCCGCGAATCGCTGGTGCAGATCGAGGCGCAGCTCGCGCAACGCCTGGCGAAGGAAAAGGTGCTGCATCGCCTCGTCAGTCGCGTGAAGTCGCCGTGGAGCCTTTACACGAAGATGCGCGGCGAGCACAAAACCTTCGCGCAGGTGATGGACGTGTTCGGCTTCCGCATCGTCGTGCGAACGGTTCCGGACTGCTACCACGCGCTGGGCGTCGTGCACGGCGCGTACAAACCGCTGGATTCGCGCTTCCGCGACTTCATCGCGATACCCAAGGCCAACGGCTACCAGTCGCTGCACACCGTGTTGTTCGGCCCCTACGGTTCGCCGATCGAAGTGCAGATCCGCACCGAGGAAATGGACCTCATCGCCGAGCGCGGCATTGCCGCGCACTGGTCGTACAAGCACGGCGGCGACGGCCCGAACAGCGCGCAGACGCGCGCGCACAGCTGGATCGCCAACCTGGTCGAATCGCAGCGCGCTACCGGCTCGTCGCTTGAATTCCTGGAGAACGTGAAGGTCGATCTGTTCCCGGACGAGGTCTACCTGTTCACGCCCAAGGGCGAAATCATGTCGCTGCCGCGCAACTCCACCGCGCTCGACTTCGCCTACGCGGTGCACACCGACGTCGGCAATCGCGCCGTGGCCGCCCGCGTGGACAGCAAGCTGGTGCCGTTGCGCACCAAGCTGGCCAGCGGCCAGCGCGTGGAGATCATCACCGCCAAGTCATCGACGCCGAAGCCGCAGTGGCTGGAGTTCGTCGTCTCCGGCAAGGCGCGCACGTCGATCAGGCAGCAGCTCAAGCAACTCGAGCACGAGGACGCGGTGCAGCTGGGCCATCGCATGCTCGACCGCGCGCTGGAAGCGCTGGGGATTTCGCTCGATCGCGTGCCGCCGGTGCGCCTGGACGCGTATCTGACCGAATTCCGTTACCCGCGCCTGGAAGCGCTGCTGGCCGACATCGCACTGGGCAACCGCATGCCGCAGCAGGTGTCGCTGGCGCTCGCGCGCGAGGCGCCGGGCAAGCCGCTGCGCCAGCCCGCGGCGGACGCGTTGCCGATGTCGCAGGACAAGATCCTGATTACCGGCGCAGAGCGCGGTGTGATCAGCTTCGCCAACTGCTGCCTGCCGATCCCGGGCGACGAAATCATGGGTTACCACACCGCCGGCAAGGGGATCGTGGTGCACCGGCTGGATTGCCCGAACGTCGCCGACTACCGCAAGTCGCCCGATCGCTGGGTGCCGATCGGCTGGGATCGCCAAGTGGCCGGCGACTTCGCCGCCGCGCTGCGCATCGAGGTCGACAACCGGCCCGGCTCGCTGGCGCAAGTCGCAGCAGCGATCGCCGAGGCCGAATCGAACATCGACCGCGTGGAATACATCGAGCGCGATTCCAACGTTGCGGTGATGCGCTTCGCCATCGAGGTCAGCGACCGACGTCACCTGGCCGACGTGATGCGGCGTGTGCGCCGTCTCCACGTGGTGCTGGGCGTGCAGCGGATGTGATTGGGGCCGGGATTTGATATTCGGGATTCGGGATTCGATCAAAAGCGCATGCGCGATTCGTCGCTTCGGGCTAATCTCGAATTCCTAATCCCCAATCCCCGATCAATCCATGTCCCGCCAGATCATCCAGACCGACAAGGCGCCGGCCGCGATCGGCCCGTATTCGCAGGCCGTGCGCGCCGGCGACACCGTCTACCTTTCCGGCCAGATTCCGCTGGACCCGAGCACCGGCCTGCTGGTGGAAGGCGACATCGCCGTGCAGGCGCGCCGCTCGTTCGAGAACCTCAAGGCCGTGTGCGAGGCCGCCGGCGGTTCGCTGGGCGACATCGTGCGCCTGGGGCTGTACCTGACGGACCTGGACAACTTCGCCGCCGTCAACGCGGTGATGAGCGAGTTCTTCAAGGCGCCGTACCCTGCGCGCTCCACCATCGAAGTCTCCGGCCTGCCGCGCGGCGCCGGCTTCGAGGTGGACGCGGTGATGGTGCTGGACTGATCCGCGCGAAGCGTTGAAGTCGGCCCGGCCCCGAGCGGCCGGCGCCGATCGCTGATGCTGAGCAGACGCTTCGGCTTCACGCCTCCGACTTCTCTCCCGCGCGCACGTCGCGCGGCGCGACGCCGGTCCAGCGTTTGAACGCGCGGCGGAACTCGCGCGCGTCCTTGAAGCCCACCGCCGCGCCGACGTTGGCGATGCTCAGGCGCGAGTCGGCCAGCAGTGCGCGTGCCGACTCGTTGCGCACGCGGTCGTGCAGCTGGCTGAAACTCGTGCGCGCGGCGTGCAACTGGCGACGCAGCGTGCGTTCGGTCAGATGCAACTCGGCCGCGATCTCCACCTCGCGCGGGTTATCCGCAAGGCGCTGGCGCAGCAGGCGTTCGACCACGGCGACGATCTCGCTGCGCGGCTGACCCGCGGGCATCTGTTCTTCGCACAGCGCAATGATCTGCTGCGCGCTGGCGGCATTGCCGGCGGGCATGGAGGCCTGCAGCCAGCGCGAGTCGATCACCACGCGGTTGCGCGGGGCGTCGAAGCGCACTTCGCAGGCGAACAGGTGCGTGTAGTCGCTCGCGTACGACGGGGCGGCATAGGCCAGCTCGAGCACGCGCGGGCGGAACTCCGCGCCCAGCAGGCCGCGGCACAGCATCAGCGAGCTGACGAACAGTTCCTCGCACAGGAACGGCTCCAGTTCCGCGTCGTTGGCGGGCATGCGTGCGACCACGCCCATCGCGCCGTCGTCGTACTCGTCCAGGTCCATTTCCATCATCGCGCCGGTGATCGGCGCGTACTGGATGCCCAGCCGCAGCGCCTGCTCGAAACGCGGGGCCGTCAGCATCGCCAGGCCGAGCAGGCCGAAGTGGCCGATGCCCTGGTGCTCGCCGAGCACCAGCCCGGGTCCGCGCACGGGCAGGCTGCGCAGGGCGCGGCGGATGATCTGGCAGGCCTGTCGATAAGAGAGGTAAACGGGCGTTTCGCCGTCGAACGCCGCCGGTCCGAGTCGCAGGCCGGAGAACCATGGCTCGCAGCCGATGCCGTGCTCGCGCGCCATGGCGACCAGGCCGGCGACGATGCCGCTCTTGATCGTCGCGGTATTGAGTTGGGGATCGTCGCGCTGGGGGCTCGGCATACGCTGGCGTAGCTTGTCCGGTTTTCCCCCCTGAGTATGCCGGCTTTGCCCTCCACCGGGGTTGCCGGATCGTCACAGACTGCCCGACGGGTCCGGGGGGCGGGCCACGCCGCAGGCTTTGGCGTGGTCCCTTTGTCCGGTTGGGGGTATTCGCGGCCAGAGCCGCGCACAGAGGATGGAAGTCGGATGAAGCGGATCGTGCTCGGCGTGGCAGTCTCCGTGAGCGTTGCGGCACTGGCCGCCTGCCAGCAGCAGCCAGCCGCGCCCGCGGCCAGTCCCGACTACCAGAAGGTGCTGATCGAGCGCCTGCTCGATGCCAAGCCCGGCGACGTGATCGAGATTCCCGCCGGCCGCCACGCCTTCGACCGCAGCCTCACGCTGCGCGTGAATGGCGTGACCCTGCGCGGCGCCGGCATGGACAAGACGATCCTCAGCTTCAAGGACCAGAAGGCGGGCGCCGAAGGCCTGCTGGTCAACGCTGGCGACTTCACCCTGGAAAACCTCGCCATCGAGGACACCAAGGGCGACGGCCTGAAGATCAACGAAGGCGCCAACATCACCATCCGCGGCGTGCGCGTGGAATGGACCGGCGGGCCGAAGACCAGCAACGGCGCATACGGCATCTATCCGGTGCAGACCACCAACGTGCTGATCGAGGATTCGGTCGCCATCGGCGCGTCCGACGCGGGCATCTACGTGGGCCAGTCGAAGAACGTCGTCGTGCGCCGCAACCGCGCCGAACGCAACGTTGCCGGCATCGAGATCGAGAACACCATCGGCGCCGACGTGTACGAGAACACCGCCACCGACAACACCGGCGGCATCCTCGTGTTCAACATGCCGAACCTGCCGCAGCCGGGCCACACCACGCGCGTCTATCGCAACAAGGTGATCGCCAACAACACCGACAATTTCGCCGCCAAGGGCGCCGCGGTGGCGAGCGTGCCCGCCGGCTCGGGCATCGTCATCAACTCCAACGACAAGGTCGAGATCTTCGACAACGAGATCGCCGACAACAACACCGCGAACGTGATCGTGTCGAGCTACTTCTCCACCGGCTACATGACCGACAAGGGCGTGGCGAAGTCGTTCGATCCGTATCCGGAAGAGATCGCCATCCACGACAACCGATTCAAGGGCGGCGGCGACAAGCCCGACGGCTTCGACCTGAAGGCGCTGAAAGTGGCAATGTTCGGTCTCAACGGTCGCCTGCCCGACGTGTTGTGGGACGGCTACGTCAACGCGCAGCGCGCCGGCGGCGCGCAGGTGTGCATCGATAACGGCGCGGTGGAGACGCTCAACGCCGACGGTCCGAACAAGTACAAGAACCCGAGCCTGGTCACCGACAAAGTGCGCTGCAAGTTGCCGCCGTTGCCGGTGGTGACGTTGCCCGGCGACGCCGCGGCGGTTGCCGCGAAGGCAGCACCCTCGGCATGAAGCAGTTCGTGATCTGCGCGGCGCTGCTGGCCGCCGCGATGTCGATGATCGGATGCAAGCGAAGCGATGCGCCCGTGGCGTTCCATGCGCAGGGCCAACCGCAGACGCTGGGCGAGTGGCACGTGGTGATTTCCGATGGCAAGCGCCTGCGCTTCAACCAGGGCGTCGAACCGTATGCGCTGAACACCGCGTTGTTCAGCGATTACGCACACAAGCTGCGCACGATCTGGATGCCGGCGAACACGAAGGCGACGTACCGTGCGGACGAGGCGTTCGACTTCCCGGTCGGCACGATCATCAGCAAGACCTTCTACTACCCCCGCGCGAAAGACGGCGCCGTGCTGCGCGTGGCCGAGCAGGCCGACGAAACGCGCGACGGTCTGGACCTGACGAAAGTGCGGATGATCGAGACGCGCCTGCTGGTGCGCCGCGAAGCCGGTTGGGTCGCGCTGCCCTACGTGTGGAACGCGGAGCAGACCGAGGCGATCCTGGCGCGCGCCGGCGAGACCGTGCCGTTGACGCTGCACAAGCCCGACGGCAGCGCGAAGCAGTCCTTCGCCTACATGGTGCCCGACGAGAACCAGTGCGCCGGCTGCCACGGCACCAACAACACCACGCGCGAGCTGCACCCGATCGGCCCGAAGGCGCGGCATCTCAACCGCGACGACCCGTGGCATCCGGGTCAGAACCAGTTGGTGCGGATGGCCGCGGCACAGCGCCTGCAAGGCCTGCCCGCAGAACACGTGCCGCAAAATGCGCGTTTCGACGACGCCAGCGCTTCGCTGGAAAGCCGCGCGCGCGCCTACCTCGACGTCAACTGCGGCCACTGCCACAGCCAGGTCGGTCCGGCCGATACCTCGGGCCTGTGGCTCGATGCGGCCACCGACGAATCGCGCCGGCTTGGCCTGTGCAAGCCGCCGGTGGCGGCGGGACAGGGCACGGGCGACCACATGTTCGACATCGTTCCCGGACGGCCGCAGGATTCGATCCTGGTGTATCGAATGAACAGCCTCGATCCGGGTGCGATGATGCCGGAAGTGGGGCGCAGCACCGTGCACGAGGAAGGCGTCACGTTGATCCGCGACTGGATCGCCGCGTGGCTGGGAACTTGCAGCAGCGACGGTACGCATGTCGCAGTGAAATGACGTCACGCGTCGCGCGGGCTGGGGCCACGCGACGTCCAATACAACAAGAAGGTCGGGAATAGACCAACGGGGAGGGGAGTTCCGATGTCGCCACGCAAGAGCAGGCTCGCGATCGGTATGGGTCGCGCGCTGTTTGGATGTATCGCCGTCGCGGCGTCGCCGCTGGCATTCGCGCAGCAGCCGTCCGCCACACAGGACGCCACGCAGCTGGATACGATCACCGTCACCGCGCAGAGCCGCGAGCAGGAACTGCTCGACGTGCCGATCGCGCTGCAGGTGGTTACCGAGCAGTTGATCGACGACGTCGCGGCCGAAGACCTCGGCGACATCGACAGCTTCGTGCCCGGCCTGCGCGTGAACAGCCTGCAGCCCACGCAGCCCAGCTTCCAGCTGCGCGGCATCGAGACCGACGATTTCGGCATCGGCACCGACCCGGCCGTGGGCGTCTACGTGGACGGCGTGTATGCCGGTCGCGGCGGTGGCGTGCTGCTGCCGTTCACCGACGTGCAACGCATCGAAGTGCTGAAGGGTCCGCAGGGCACGCTGTTCGGCCGCAACACGGCGGCCGGCGCGATCTCGATCATCACCCACCGTCCGCAAACCGACGGCAACCATGCGCGCGGCAAGTTGCGCCTGGGCGACGACAGCAAGACCTATTTCGAAGGCATGGCGAACATCGCCGTCAGCGACGACTCGGCGTTCCGCTTCAACGGCATCTTCAACACGTCCGACGGCTGGGTGCGCGATTCGGCCACCGGTGAGGACCTGGCGCCCGAGGACAACTGGGCCACGCGCGCCGCGTTCCAGACGCGCTTCGGCGACAACACGCGCGCCTGGATCTCGTGGGATCACGAAAGCCTCGACCAGCGCGGCCAGGCGACCGTGGGCATCGTGCCGATTCCCGCGCTGCCCGCACTTCCGGCAGCGCCGGCGGACCCGGATTCGTTCCTGGATCCGGAACGCCAACCGTACATGACCGACGCGCCCGATGCCGAGACGCGTACGTTCGATGGCGTGACGCTGATCGTCGACCACAATTTCGGCGGCGTCACGTTGACGTCCACCAGCGCCTGGCACGACTACGACTCGCTCAACCGTGTCGAAGAAGACGGCACGAACCTGAGCTACCTCTACGTCGACTCCACCAACACCGAGAGCAACCAGAACTTCTACCAGGAGTTCAAGTTCGCCGGGTCCACGGACCACATCGACTGGGTGGCGGGCGCCAGCTATTTCCAGGAAGACGCCGACCAGACCAGCGAGGTCAACGCGCTCACCGATTCGGTCGACACCATCGCCAACAACCTCGGCCTTGCGCCGGGTGGGCTGTACGGGCCGTTGACGATGGCGGCGAACATGTTCGGCATTCCGGTGGACCTGACCGGCCTGCCGTGGAACGAGAAGTTCACCAACACGCTCGACACCAAGGCGTACGCGGCGTTCGGCGACGTGATCTGGCACGTCAACGACAAGCTCAACCTCACCGCCGGCCTGCGCTACACGCGCGACGAGAAGGACTTCACCTGGTTGAACGACCTGCGCACCGCGCCGGAGCTTGACGCACAACTGGCCCTGCTGGACCGCATCGGCTTCCTCGACGCGGCGGGCATTCCGCTGGAAATGCTGGTGTTCGACATCGCCTTCATCGATCCGCCGGCGCTGGCGAACAAGGGCGTGCTCAACCGCGCCAAGAAGTCGTGGGACGACTGGAGCCCGCGCTTCGTCGTGGACTACCACTTCAATGACGACCTGATGGGCTTCGCTTCGCTGGCCAAGGGCTACAAGGCCGGCGGCTTCAACGCGCTGCAGATCGGCAGCGAGTTCGAGAACGAAGACGTGTGGAACTTCGAGACCGGCCTCAAGCATGAGCTGCCGGACTATCGACTGGCCTACAACGTATCGGCGTTCTACTACGTCTACGACAACCGTCAGGCCGTCACGCTGGACATGACGACGGACATTCCGCGGTTCCTGGTGAACACCTCGGACCAGGAAGCCTACGGCGTGGACTTCGACCTGCGCTGGCAGGCCACGGCGGGGTTGGGCTTCGACTTCAACGCCGAGTACCTGGATTCGACCTACAAGACCTACGTCAATCCGCAGGGCGTGGACCTGGGCGGCCAGGCGACCGGTGCGCCGGAATGGTCCTTCGCCGGCGGCGCCAGCTACGTGTGGCGACTGGCGGACGCGGGCGACGTGCGGGCCGCGATGCGTTACTCGTACGTGGGCAAGTGCCGCAGCAACGACGAGTCGGTGTCGGTGCTGGGCTGCGGCCGCTTCGGCCAGGCCGAGGCGGGCGAGGCGCAGGAAATCCTCGACGCGCGCATCGGTTGGACCTCGGCGACCGGTCACTGGGGCTTCGCCGTGTACGGCAACAACCTGCTCGACAACCAGTACGTGAACTCCTTCGGCACCTACGGCATGACCGTGCTGGGTGCCGTCGGTGCGCGCATGACGCAACCGCGCACGTATGGCGTGGAGCTGACCGCGAACTTCTGAGTCGGATGCGTGGTTCCTCCCCCTGCACGCAGGGGGAGGTTGGGAGGGGTGTCGCAACCCCTCCCGCTTTTCCGGCCTCCGGGCATGGCCCGGACGCGTTCGCCGGAACGCGTGCCAGTGGCGCGCAATCGTCCCTCCTGCCTCCCTGCAAGCCGGGGAGGGAGTGTCCGATACGCGATCCATCCTTTCCCTCTTGGTGCCACCGCACCTTTCGCGGCATCCTTTCACGATGCCGATTCGCAAGGGCGGGGCGTCCGTCGATCTCCAACAACAGCCGATCAGCGCCCTGAAGGGCGTCGGGCCGCGCGTGGCCGAGAAGCTCGCCGCGCGCGGGCTGGCCACGCTGCAGGACCTGTGGCTGCAACTGCCGCGCCAATACGAGGATCGCACCGCGATCGTGCCGATCCGGCTGCTGCAGCCGGGCATGGCGGCGCAGGTGGAAGGCCGGGTCGAGGCGGTGGAGCGGGGCTTCCGCTACCGGCCGATGTTGCGCGTGGCGCTGGGCGACGATTCGCACGGCACGCTGGTGCTGCGTTTCTTCCACTTCCGAGCGGCGCAGGTCGCGCAGTTCCAGGTGGGCGCGCGCGTGCGTTGCTACGGGACGCCAAGACCCGGACAGCACGGCCTGGAAATCGTCCATCCCAGTTACCGGTTGCTCGACGACGCCGGCGACGATGCCCTCGGCTCCAGCCTCGACCCGGTGTATCCGGCGATCGAAGGCCTGGGACCGGTTTCGCTGCGGCGGCTGATCGCGCAGGCGCTGGATCGCCTGCCGGACGACGAAGCGCTGGAGCTCCTCCCGCGCGCGCTGCGGGACGGTTTCCGACTGCCCGACGGCAGCGCGCTGCCATCACTGCGCGATGCGCTGCTGACCGTGCACCGCCCGGCGCACGATGCCGATGTCGCCGCGTTGCTCGCCGGACGCCATCCCGCGCAGCGACGCCTGGCGCTGGAGGAGCTGCTGGCGCATCACCTGAGCCTGCGTCGCCAGCGCATCGCACAGCAGGCGCATGCCGCGCCCGCGCTGCGCAAGACCGCTTTGGCAGGGAACCTGCGCAAGCGCCTGCCGTTCGCCCTGACCGGCGCGCAGGAGCGCGTGTTCGCGCAGATCCGCACAGACCTGGCCAAGCCGCACCCGATGCTGCGCCTCGTGCAGGGCGACGTGGGCAGCGGCAAGACCGTGGTGGCCGCGCTGGCGGCGATGTGCGCGGTGGAAGCCGGCAAGCAGGCCGCGTTGATGGCGCCCACGGAGCTGCTCGCCGAGCAGCATCTCAATAACCTGCGCGGCTGGCTCGAACCGCTCGGCGTGCGCGTGGCGTGGCTGGCCGGCAAGGTCACCGGCAAGGCGCGCGCGAAGGTGCTGGAAGAGGTCGCGGGCGGACAGGCGCAGGTCGTCGTCGGCACGCATGCGCTGATGCAGGAGGGCGTCGCATTCCACGATCTCGCGCTGGCGATCGTCGATGAGCAGCACCGCTTCGGCGTGCACCAGCGGCTTGCCCTGCGCGACAAGGGCACGGTCCTTCGACAAGCTCAGGATGAGCGGCCCGAAGCGGGCGACGCCATCGTCCCGCACCAGCTGGTGATGACGGCCACGCCAATCCCGCGCACGCTCGCCATGGCCGCTTACGCGGACCTGGACGTGTCGGCCATCGACGAACTCCCGCCCGGCCGCACGCCGGTACAGACCGTGGCGCTCAGTGGCGAACGCCGGCCCGACCTGGTGGAACGCATCCGCAAGGCCTGCGCCGAAGGCCGGCAGGCGTACTGGGTATGCACGCTGATCGACGACAGCGACGAAGTCATCGCGCAGGCCGCGCAATCCACCTTCGAGGACCTGGGAAAGCGCCTGCCCGAGGTTCGCGTCGGCCTCGTGCACGGGCGCATGAAGGCGGCGGAAAAGCAGGCGACGATGCGCGCCTTCAAGGACGGCACGATCGACCTGCTGGTGGCGACGACGGTGATCGAGGTAGGCGTGGACGTGCCCAACGCATCGCTCATGATCATCGAGAACGCCGAGCGCCTGGGCCTGGCGCAGCTGCACCAGTTGCGCGGGCGAGTCGGGCGCGGCCGGGCGGCGTCGAGCTGCGTGCTGCTCTACCAGGCGCCGCTGTCGCAGATGGCGCGGCAGCGCCTGGAAACGATGCGCGAGACCAACGACGGTTTCGTCATCGCCGAAAAGGACCTGGAACTGCGTGGCCCCGGCGAACTGCTGGGCACGCGCCAGACGGGCCTGGCGCAGTTCCGCGTCGCCGACCTGGCGCGCGATGCCGACCTGCTGCCGCAGGTGCACGACCTGGGCGAGCGCCTGCTGCAGGAATCTCCGGAACTGGCCGAGCGTGTCGTCGCGCGCTGGGTCGGTGGAGCGGTGCGTTTCGTGGCGGCGTGACGGGGCCGCGCCATTCGCCATGGGGCCAGGCGTCCGGTCTTGCGCTCGTGGAGAGGCGCCATGGGCTCCGAATCACGGCGCCGCCGGCGTGCGGCGGCGATCGTTCGTGGCGTTGCCTCGGGCGTCGCGGGCCCCGATCCGTGAAGGCCGGGTTTCCTCTCCCGTTCCCGAATTGGGCATCATGGACGCCCGTCGTTCGCAGTCGCTGCCGCCCATCGTGATTTCCGCACCCAACGAACACCACGTCGCACGGCACGGCTCGCAGCCGTTCATCGCCGCCGACGTGGGTGGCACGCATGCGCGCCTGGGCCTGGCGCAGGTCCGGCCGGGCGGCAAGGTCGAGGTCATCGCCTACCACCGCTACGCCTGCGCCGAGTTCCCGACGCTGGCGGCGATCATCGACGACTTCGCGGGCGCCAACGGCGCGGACCGGACCCATGCCGTGGTCGCCATCGCAGGCCGCCTGGAAGGCGACACGCTGATCAACAGCAACCTGCCGTGGGCGGTTTCGGTGGAGCGCACGCGTCGCGAGGCCGGCATCGCGCATCTGGCCTTGCTCAACGATTTCGAGGCCGTGGCCTGCGCCATGCCCTATATCGACGTGACGGCGATGACCCGCGTCTGCGGGCCGTTGCAGGCGGGCGAAGGCCCGGCATTGGTGTTGGGGCCCGGCACCGGCTTCGGCGCCTCCCTGTGCCTGCCGCGCACCTTGCAGCAGGGCGTGCCGCTGCGGGTGCTCGCCAGCGAGGCCGGTCACGCGTCGCTGGCCGCCGGCACGGAGCGCGAGCTGGCGCTGGTCGCGCACCTGCTCAAGCGCTGGCCGCACGTGGACAACGAGCGCGTCCTGTCCGGTCCGGGCTTGGTCAACACCTACGCGACCCTGTGCGAGCTCGACGGCGCGACGCCCCGCCTCGACACGCCCGAGGCCATCGCCGCCGCCGCACAGGCCGGCAACGACCCGCGCGCGCTGGAATCGCTGCGCATGTTCTGCGGCCTGCTCGGCAGCCTCGCCGGGGATCTCGCGCTCACTTTCGGCGCCGATGCGGTGTATCTGGCCGGCGGCATTCCCGCGCAGATCCGCCCGTTCCTGCTCGAAAGCGACTTCGCCGAACGCTTCCGCAACAAGGGCGTGCTGGGCGAGGTGCTGGCGCGCGTGCCGGTGTGGCTGGTCGACCACGGGCAGCTTGGCCTGGTCGGTGCCGCGGCTTGGTACTACGAGCGCCACTCCGGGTTTTGATCCGGTTCGTTCTGATCCGACTTCGGGACTTTCCTTGATGGGCAATCGCCGACAGTTCCTGCAGGCGTCGATGCTGGCGACGGCGGGCGCAATCCTTCCGCAAGGCGTGGCGGCCCCGAAAACCAGCGGCGCCCGCGTGGTCTCGACCTGGGACTTCGGCGTCGGCGCCAACGCCGCTGCCTGGCCGGTGCTGGCGCGCGGCGGCAGCGCGCTCGATGCGGTCGAAGCCGGCGCGCGTTGGGCCGAGGCCGACCTGTGCAACGCTACGGTCGGCCGCTGCGGCAATCCCGACCGCGACGGCGTGCTGACGCTCGACGCCAGCATCATGGACGGCGACGGCCGGTGCGGCGCGGTCGCGGCGCTGGAAGACATCGCGCACCCGGTTTCGGTCGCGCGCGCGGTCATGGAGAAGACGCCGCACGTCATGCTGGTGGGTCAGGGCGCGCAGCAATTCGCCGTTGCGCAGGGCTTCGAAAAGACGCCGCTGCTCACCGAACAGGCTCGCCGGGCCTGGCGGGAATGGCTGAAGACTTCGCGCTACGAGCCGCAGATCAATGCCGAACGGCAGGCGCGTCCCGGCGACAAGACCAACCACGACACGCTCGGCATCCTCGCGCGCGACGCGCAGGGCCGGCTGGCGGGCGCATGCACCACCAGCGGCATGGCGTGGAAGCTGCACGGCCGCGTCGGCGACAGCCCCATCGTCGGCGCGGGCCTGTATGTCGACAACGAGGTCGGTGCGGCCACCGCGTCGGGCGTGGGCGAGGAGATGATCCGCAATGCCGCCAGTTTCCTCGTCGTCGAACTGATGCGGCAAGGCCGTTCGCCCATGGAGGCGTGCCGTGAAGCGATCGACCGCGTCGTGCGCAAACGGCCCGAAGCCAGCAAGCGCATGCAGGTGTGTTTCCTCGCCATGAACAAGGACGGTGAGGCCGGCGCGTTCGCGCTGCACAAAGGCTTCGTCTACGCGATGCACGACGCTTCGCCCGGCCCGCACGATCGCCTCCACGACGCCGCCTCCGTGTACCGGACCGAGCAGACGTGAAGCCGACGCGCGTGCGGCTGGAGGTGGCGGCCAATTCGCTCGCTTCGGCGCTGGCGGCGCAAGCGGGCGGCGCCGATCGCGTCGAATTGTGCGAGAACCTGGGCGAGGGCGGATGCACGCCGTCCTACGGCTCGCTCGCGATGACGCGCGAACGCCTGCGCATTCCGCTGTACGTGCTGATTCGCCCGCGCGCCGGGGATTTCGTCTACGACACCCTCGAGCGCGACACGATGCTGCGCGACATCGAGATGTGCGTACGCCTGGGTTGCGACGGCATCGTGATCGGTGCGCTCACCGCGCAAGCCACGGTGGATATCGAGCTGTGCCGCGAGCTGATGCTCGCAGCCGGCCCGCTCGGCGCGACCTTCCATCGAGCGTTCGATGTCGCGCGCGATCAGCACGAAGCATTGGAAGACGCGGCCGCACTGGGTTGCGAACGCGTGCTGACTTCCGGCGCACGCGCCAGCGCGATGGAAGGCGCGGAAACGATCGCCGGACTCCTCCAGCGCGCGTGCGGCCGCATCCGAGTGATGGCAGGCGCCGGTGTCACGCCCGCGAACGTACGCGAGCTCGTTCGCCGCAGCGGCATCGACGAAGTGCACGCATCGGCCCGTTCGTTGTGCGCGACCTCGATGAACCTTCGCAGCGAGCCCGTGCCCGGACTCGCTCCGGAACACTGGCGCAGCGACGCAGCCATCGTGCGTGCGCTGCGCGAATCCCTCGAAAGCTGAAAAGCGTCCGCAACCGTTGCTGGAGATAATCGATCGATGGACAAAATCCCCCTGCTGATCGACACCGACCCGGGCGTGGACGACGCGCTCGCCCTGCTGATGGCCTTCAACGACCCGCGCCACGAGGTGGTCGGGCTCACCATCGCCGCCGGCAATGTCGGCCTGAAGCACACCGTCGCCAACGCGCTGAAGCTGTGCGAAGTGGCGAGCATCGACGCGCCGGTCTTCGCCGGTTGCCCCGGGCCGTTGCTGCATCCCGCGCCCGACGCGGGCTACGTGCATGGGCAGGACGGCTTCGGCGACGTCGGCTACGAGCCAGCGCGCCGTAGCGCGGAAGCCGAGCACGCGGCGCAGGCGATCCTGCGTCTGTCGCACGAACACGCCGGCAAGCTGCTGCTCGTGGCGCTCGGCCCGCTGACCAATGTCGCCCTTGCGCTGAAACTCGATCCGACGCTGCCCGAGCGTGTCGCGCGCCTGGTGGTCATGGGCGGGGCGGTCACCGGCCACGGCAACATCACGCCGGCGGCGGAGTTCAACGTGTACTTCGATCCGGAGGCGGCGCACATCGTGTTCGAGGCGTTTCCCCACATCGACCTGGCCGACTGGGAAGGCACCATCGCCCACGGCCTGTTGCACGACCACGTGCTCGAATGGCTCGCGGTCGATTCGCAACGCGCGCGCTTCTATGAGCGTATTTCGAAGAAGACGCGCGAATGGTCCGCCGACCGCCGCGGGGATTACTGGCATTCGGCCGACGCGCTGGCGATGGCGTTCGCGCTCGAGCCCGAGGGCACGGTTGAGGACGTGCGTCGGCCGATGGTGGTCGAACTGGGTCACGGCCACGCGCGCGGCATGACGGTGGTCGACTGGAACCGGCAGGGCGGCCAGGCCGACCGGTTCAGGATCCTGATGCGTTACGACCAGGCTCGCCTGGAAGGGCTGATCCGGGGCGCACTGGCTGCAACGTGATTCCGGATATCGGGACGCTTGCGCGAGGGGTGGGGGCGCCGCTATACTGCCGCGCTTCCTCAGATGATTTGGTGAGTGCCATGAAGGCCGGCATCCATCCCGACTACCGCGACGTCGTTTTCCAGGACGTCACGACCGACTTCCAGTTCCTGACGCGTTCGACCCTTGGCAGCAAGGAATCGATCAAGTGGGAAGACGGTAACGAGTATCCGCTGATCAAGGTCGACATCAGTTCGGCCTCGCACCCGTTCTATACGGGCAAGCACAAGATCATGGACACCAGCGGTCGCGTCGACAAGTTCCGCAAGCGCTACGCGCAGAAGTAAGTCCCGGTCCGCGCTATTGGCGCGGTCCAGGTCAACGCTCTGCCGACGCTGCGGTCGCACGTCGCGATTCGTGTCGATTGAATGCTTCGACGGCTGCCGTTAGGCGGCCGTCGTCGTTTCCGTTTCCCCGCCTGGCCGCGAGTATTCACGCGGTCGGCGTGGCTGTGCCCGTCGACGCGGCTCCCATTGTCGGCAAGCCGAATCCGTGCCCGCGGATCTGTCGGCGTCGCTGCGCGCTGCCATGTTTTTCGCGATCTGGCGGCTCCATTCCTGGAACGCACCGGAGCCCCATCAGGGCACACCTGCCACCAAAGTCCGAGTCAGCGCTCGGGGACGTTGTGCGATAATTCATGGATCGCGGCGCTCCTCCGTGCCGTGACCCCCGTCCCGCTTCGTGCCGCGCCTACGGGCGGGCATGCAGACTTGAGGAGTGTTTCGTGTCCGATTCCAATAAAACCGGCTTCGACCAGGTCACCCTGACGGCCGGCGACAAGACCGTGACCCTGCCGGTCCACCACCCCGTCCTCGGCCAGCCGTGCATCGACATCGGCAAGCTGCCCAAGGAAACCGGCGCCTTCACCTACGACAACGGCTTCACGGCGACCGCCAGCTGCAAGTCGGCTATCACCTACATCGATGGCGACGCGGGCGTGCTGTTGTACCGCGGCTACCCGATCGAGCAGCTGGCCGAGAAGTCGAGCTTCCTGGAAGTCGCCTATCTGCTGATGAACGGCGAACTGCCGACCAAGGGCGAGTTCGACACGTTCGAGCACGACGTCACGCATCACACGATGATGCACGAGGCGTTCCGCACGTTCCTATACGGTTTCCGCCACGACGCGCATCCGATGGCGATGCTGGTCGGCATGCTCGGCTCGATGGCGAGCTTCTACCACAACGATCTCGACATCGAGGATCCGCAGCAGCGCCGCCTGGCTGCGATCCGACTGATCGCGAAGGTGCCGACGATCGCCGCCGCCTGCCATCGCTATTCGATCGGCTGGCCGATGCGCTATCCGAAGAACAACCTCGAATACACCACGCGCTTCCTGCACATGATGAAGGAAGTGCCGAGCGAGCCGCTCGAGCTCAGCCCGGTCGCCGCCAAGGCGCTGGACCTGCTCTTCATCCTGCACGCCGACCACGAGCAGAACGCCTCGACCTCGACGGTGCGCCTGGTCGGTTCCACCGGCGCCAATCCGTACGCGTGCGTCGCTGCCGGCGTTGCCGCGCTGTGGGGCCCGGCGCACGGCGGTGCGAACGAAGCCGTGCTGAAGATGCTGGAAGAGATCGGCCGTCCGGAGAACGTCGGTTCCGCCGTCGCCAAGGCGAAGGACAAGGAATCGGGCTTCCGCCTGATGGGTTTCGGTCACCGCGTCTACAAGAACTTCGACCCGCGCGCCAAGCTCATCCGCGAGATGACGCACAAGGTGCTGGGCGAGCTGGGCGTCAACGACCCGATGCTCGAAGTGGCGATGAAGCTGGAAGAAGCCGCGCTGAAGGACGACTACTTCGTGCAGCGCAAGCTGTATCCGAACGTCGACTTCTACTCCGGCATCATCTACAAGGCGCTCGGCATTCCGGTGGAGATGTTCACCGTCATGTTCGCCATCGCCCGCACCGCCGGTTGGGTCGCGCACTGGCTGGAGCAGCAGAACGATCCCGAAAACAAGATCGGCCGTCCGCGCCAGATCTACATCGGTTCGCCGCAGCGCGATTACACCGACCTCGGTAAGCGCTGATCCGCGCATGCCCGGCCGCTTGGGCGATACAAGCCGCGCCGACATCGCCCCGAAGCCGCGGCCCCGCCGCGGCTTCGTCCGTTCCGGATGGTCGCTGGGCAAATGGACCATCTACGCGCTGCTCGCGATCGACGTCGCGCTGTACGCGCGCTACGGCCGGCTGACCGAGCTGATCGACACCGCCGCATGGCTGGTGCTGCTGTTGCTGTTCGAATGGGAAACCGGTGGTTGGCGGTTGCCCGCGCGATGGTTGCCCGCATTGCACAGCGTGCGCCTGCTCGCGAGTGTCGCCGTCGCCGTCGCCGTCGTGGGCTATGCGCTCGAACGCGTGTGGCTGGACTTCTTCAATGAGCTGACCTGGCTCGGCATCGTCGCGCTGCTCGAACTGGAGGTGCGCCTGCCGTCGTCGGCCGCGCGGTTGCACCGGCTACGCCGCATGGCCGCCGCGATGCTGTACCTGGCGCTGATCGGTTTCCTGCTGACGTGGGCGGCGATGGGCTTCGGCGACGAGAACCCGCAGGCCGCGTGGCTCGACACCTGGGACGCACTGCTGTGGCTGACGGCCTTCGTCGTGATCGAGCTCAACGTCTTCGGCGCGGGCACGCCTGCGCGCCGTGTCGCCGCCGTGCCGCCGGCGCGCTGATACTCAGCGCGGCGCGTCGTTGTCGGCCTCGTAGCCGAGGATTTCCTCCTGCACGAGCAACTGGCGAAGCTGCGTCGCGCTGGCGCGCTTCATCGGCTTTTCGTCGGTGCTCGACAGCGGCGCCTGGCGCAGGCCGTCCAGCGGCAACACGGTCAGGTCGAACGTCAGGTCTTCCGCGCTGAACAGCCATACCGGAACGTCGGCGATGCGTTCGCGGTCCAGGCGCAGGCGGCGGCTACGCGTCTCGGCCGGAATGCCGTGCTGCTCGAGAAAACGCGGCGCGGCGTCGGGGTCGTCGCTGAACAGGTGCAGCGCGACGGGGCTGCGCGTATCGGCCGTGCCTTCGAGCACGGGGCCGACCAATCTCGGCTGGAAGGGGTTGAAGAACTCCATCGCGCGCAACGCCGCCTCGCGCCGACGGCGCAGTGCGGTCACATTCTCGCGCTGGAACAGGCGCTGGTATTCGCGCAGCGCATCCTCGATCTCGCGATTCCGCGGCAAGGATGCGTCGTCGAAAATGCCCAGGCGCTCGGCGGCCTTCAGCTTGGCCTGGTGGTAGTCGCGAATGCCGCCTTCGGCCATCAGCCGGGCGGCCTCATGGGCGAGGCGATGCCGGCGTTCTCTGGTGCGCGTGAGCGCATGCAGATGCGCGTGCTGTCGGTCGTGGGGCATGAGAACCTCCGCGGCTGGCACGACAACGGCGGGATTCGCCGCGGCCGACATCGCCGGCAGGCGAAAACTAGCATGATTCTTCGCGCGCAGACGTTACCGCGGATGGCGTGTTAAAGACGTCGACGCAGGCGCCGCAGGATGAACGCCGGCCATCCGGCGGCCGGTCGGGAAAACGAAAACGCCGGGCAGCGCCCAGCGTTTGGTGGCCGACAGAAGCGGCCGATCAGAAGATGTCGAACGCTTCCTCGGCCGGCGCGGTTTCCTGCGGGCCGTAGTCCACGTAGCTCTGCATCCGGTCGAGGTCCTCGGCCTTGACCCACTCCACGATGCCGCCTTCGCCGCCCGGAATCAGCGCGCCATTGCCCGACACCGACACCTTGATCATGCCGTCCGGCGGGTCATTGGCGAGCAGGGGCTGGTCCTTCAGCGCCACGCGCATGTAGTCGATCCAGATCGGCAGCGCCGCCTTGCCGCCGTACTCGCGGTAGCCCAGGGACTTGTAGTTGTCACGGCCGACCCAGACGGTCGTGACGTACGGGCCGCCGAAGCCGGAGAACCAGGCGTCGCGATGGTCGTTGGTCGAACCGGTCTTGCCGCCGATGTCCTCGCGCTCGAGCACCTTGGCCGGTGTGCCCGTGCCGCGCTTCACCACATCGCGCAGCATCGAGCCGATCTGGTAGGCGATGCGGCCGTCGATCGCGCGCGGCGCCAGCACCATGTTGCTGGTGTCGATGGCGGGCTTCTTCGGCTCGTCCTTCGCGGCTTCAGGCGGCTGCGCCGTCGCGCCGGACGCGGTCGGACCAAGGTTGAAGCCATCCACCACGGTGGTGTTCTGGACCGCGCGATTCACGCCTCCGGGCACGCCGCATTCCGGGCAGGCCACGGCCGGCTTCTCCTTGAAGACCACCGCCCCTTCGCGGTCCTTCACCTCATCGATGAACCACGGCGTGATGCGGAAACCACCGTTGGCGAACGCCGCGAAACCGCGCGCGACCGACAACGGCGTGAGCGAGGCGGTGCCCAGCGACATCGACAGGTTCGGCGGCAGCTCCGCCTCGTCGAAGCCGAAGTGGCTGATGTACTTGCGCGCGTAGTCCACGCCGATGGCGTCGAGCAGGCGCACCGAGACGAGGTTGCGCGACTGCACCATCGCCTCGCGCAGACGCATCGGGCCGGCGAAGTTGCCGCTGTCGTTCTGCGGACGCCACACGTGGCCGCGACGGTCCTTGAACACAACCGGCGCATCGAGCACCACCGACGCCGGATTGAAGCCGCGTTCGAAGGAGGCCGCGTAGAGGAACGGCTTGAAGCTCGACCCCGGCTGGCGCCGCGCCTGCGTGGCGCGGTTGAACTTGGCGCCGGCGAAGCTGTAGCCACCGGATAACGCGCGCAGCGCGCCGTTGGACGGCTCCAGGGACACCAGGGCGGCCTGCGCCTGCGGGACCTGATCCAGGCGGTAACGCGACGGCGGCGGGAGATCGCCGGGCTTCATCGGCGCGGTCGACTCGATGCGGCTCACGCGCACCATGTCGCCACGCTTGACCAGGCTGGCCGGCGCGCGGCCGCCCCAGCCCTGGTCGTTGCCCAGCTCCACCGGCGTGCCGTCGGCCAGTACCAATTGCACCTGGCTGCCGCTCACGCCCAGCACGATCGCCGGCTGCAGCGCCGCCTGCGGCGCGATGTTGCGCAGGCGCGTGCGCGCGGTGGCGGCGTCCTCGTTCGGCGCCAGGTCGAAATGCTGCTCGACGCCGTGCCACCCATGGCGACGGTCGTACACCGCCAGGCCATCGCGCACCGCCTTGTCGGCGGCCACCTGCAACACCGGATCGATGGTGGTGGTGACGTGATAGCCCTTGGTCAGCGCTTCGTTGCCGAAGCGGGCGATCATCTCCTGACGCACCATCTCGGCCACGTACGGCGCATAGACCTCGACGGGGCGCTCGTGCGGCGTGGCGTGCATCGGCACGGCCTTGGCCTGCGCGGCCTCGGCGGGGCTGACGTACTTCAGCTCGACCATGCGATCGAGGATGTAGTCGCGACGCAGCTTGGCGCGTTCGGGATTGCTCAGCGGATTGCCGCTGGAGGGAAACTTCGGAATGCCCGCGAGCGAGGCCATCTCGTCGAGCGAGAGCTCGCCCAGCTTCTTGCCGTAGTAGAACTCCGCCGCCGCGCCCACGCCGTAGGCGCGATTGCCGAAGAAGCTCTTGTTGAGGTACAGCTCGAAGATCTCGTCCTTGCTCAGCTCGCGTTCCATGCGCATCGCCGTCAGCATCTCGGCGAGCTTGCGCGTGTAGCTGTATTCGTTGCTGAGGAAGAACTGGCGTGCAACCTGCTGGGTGATGGTCGAGCCGCCCGGCACGCGCTTGTCGTTGGTGGTGGCCAGCAGCCACACCGCGCGCGCAACGCCCTTGAAGTCGACGCCGTGGTGTTGGTAGAACCGCGAGTCCTCGATGGCGAGGAACGCCTGCTTCTGGCGCTCGGGAACGTCCTGGATCGAGATCGGATACCGGCGCGTCTCGCCGAACAGCGCCATGAGGCGGCCGTCCTTCGCGTAGACGTACATCGGCTCCTGCATTTCGACCGCGCGCAGCGTCTCGACGTCGGGGAGTTTGGGGGCGACCAGGTAGTACAGCGTGCCCAGCGCGATGGCACCAAGCAGGGCCAGGCCGGCTAGCGCGAACAGCGCCCAGCGCAGCAGGCGGCGTAAACGGGGCATCAAGCAGATTCCGATTGCGGGTGTAGTGGGCGTGGAGTATAGAGGAGGCCGGGGAGAGGGTAATTTGAGTGCGAGCACACCGGCGACCCGGGGGCGGGTCGGACCATCCGGGAGGCGCCGCGGCAGGTTGGAAAGTGACGCAGTAAGGCAATTCCGAATGAAAAGGTTGCCAGCCTGTGCAAACTTCGTTATTTAAAGCGGGGTCACACGAAGCGCATGTAAGCGCCTGTGACAAGGGGAGAAAATCGTGGGGATCGTCACAAAAAGCCAGCCGGCGCTCGTCGGCGTGGATATCAGTTCGACTGCCGTAAAGCTGTTGCAGCTCTCCCGGGCCGGCAACCGCTACCGCGTCGAGCATTACGCGGTCGAACCGCTGCCGCCCAATGCCGTGGTCGAGAAGAGCATCGTCGAGGTCGAGGCGGTGGGCGAGGCGATCCGGCGCGCGGTTGCGCGTTCGGGTACGCGGGCCAAGCATGCCGCCGCGGCGGTCGCCGGTTCGTCGGTCATCACCAAGGTCATCCCGATGCCGGGCGACCTGGACGATGACGAGCTGGAATCGCAGGTCGAGTTGGAGGCGGTGAACTACGTCCCGTACCCGATCGACGAAGTCAACCACGATTTCGAAGTGCTGGGCCCGATGCCCGGCAGCCCGGACATGCTGCAGGTGCTGCTCGCCGCATCGCGTTCGGAGAACGTGGAAGTGCGTGCCTCCGCGCTGGAGATCGGCGGCCTCACCCCGAAGGTGATGGACGTGGAAGCCTTCGCGCTCGAGAACGCCTTCGCCCTTGTCGCCGACCAGCTCGGCGGTCCGCGCGATGGCCTGGTCGCCCTGGTCGATTCCGGCGCGACGATGACCACGCTCAACGTCCTGCGCAATGGCCGCAGCCTGTACGCCCGCGAGCAGGTCTTCGGTGGCAAGCAGCTCACCGACGAAGTGATGCGCCGCTACGGCCTGAGCTACGAAGAAGCCGGTCTGGCCAAGCGCCAGGGGGGCCTGCCGGAAAGCTACGAGGCCGAGGTGCTGGAGCCCTTCAAGGAGGCGATGGTCCAGCAGATCAGTCGCCTGCTGCAGTTCTTCTACGCCGGCAGCGAGTTCAACCGCGTCGACCAGATCGTCCTGGCCGGCGGCTGCGCCTCCATTGCCGGCATCGCCGAAATGGTCGAGGAGCAGCTCGGCGTGCCGACCACCATCGCCAACCCGCTCGCCCACATGACACTCGGGCCGCGCGTGCAGGCGCATGCGCTCGCCCAGGACGCGCCGGCGCTGATGATCGCCTGCGGCCTCGCCCTGAGGAGCTTCGACTGATGGCACGCATCAACCTCCTCCCGTGGCGCGAAGAGCGCCGCAAGCAGCGGCAGAAGGAAACCGGGCTGATGCTCGGTATCGCGGCCATCGGCGCACTGCTGCTGTCGTTCATCATCGTCAGCTACTACAACGGCCAGATCGACGGCCAGAACGAGCGCAACACGTTCCTTCAGGACCAGATCGCGGAGGTCAAGAAGAAGAACGAGGAAATCAAGCAGCTCGAGGAAAAGAAGTCGAAGCTGCTGGCCCGCAAGGAAGTGATCGAGAAGCTGCAGGCCAACCGCTCGCAGATGGTGCACCTGTTCGACTCGCTGGTGCGCACCATCCCCGACGGCGCCGTGCTGACCTCGATCAAGCAGGACAACGAAACGCTCACGCTCGAAGGTCGCGCGCAGTCCAACGCCCGCGTCAGTACCTACATGCGCAACCTCGAAGGCTCGGGCTGGATGACCAGTCCGGACCTGTCGATCATCGAAGCCAAGGGTGGCGACAAGGGCCTGCCGTACCAGTTCAAGCTGCAGGTCAAGCTCGCCAATCCGAACGCACCGAAGGACGAGGACGGCGACGGCGTACCTGACGCACCGGCCGCGCCTGCCGCGCAGATCGCCCAGTCCGGCGACGCCGCGACCGCGGGCGCCGCGCCGGCCTCCGGCACGCCGGTGACCACGCCTGTCACGCCGTCGGGCGCAGCCGCGCAGCCGCCGGCGGCGACTCCGGCCGCAACGCCCGCCACTGCGCCCCCGGCGCCGAATGCCACGCCGGCCAAGGGAGCGGCGTCATGAGCAAGAAGAAATCGATCAAGCTCAACGAGCTGGACTTCAACAACATCGGCGGCTGGCCGCAGCAGGCCAAGATCGGCCTCTGCGCGGTCATCGTGGTGGTGATCGTGGGCCTGGCCTGGTACCTGTTCGTCAGCGACAAGCGCACCGAACTCGAAGGCCTGGAAGGCAAGGAAGTCGAGCTGCGCGCCGAGTACGAGAAAGAGCAGGGCAAGGCCGCCAACCTGGAGCCGTTGCGCCAGCAGCTGGCCCAGATGGAACAGCAGCTGCAGCAGATGCTGCGCCAGCTGCCCAGCAAGACCGAAATGCCCGACCTGATCGTCGACATCTCGCAGACCGCGCTGGCCACCGGCATCACCAACGAGCTGTTCCAGCCCGGCGGCGAAGAGCCCAAGGAGTTCTACGCCGAGAAGCCGATCGCACTGCGCATGGTCGGCAGCTACCACCAGTTCGGCGGCTTCGTCAGCGGCGTGGCTTCGCTCCCGCGCGTGGTCATCATGACCATGCACGACATCTCGCTGAAGCCGCGCGGCAAGGAAGGCGAGGCCATCACCCCGAACAGCCCGCTCGAGCTGGCCGGCACGGTGAAGACCTACCGCTACCTCGACGAGGAAGAAGTCAAGAAGCAGGAAGAGGCCTCGGCCTCCGACGGCAAGAAGAAGGAGGGCACCTGATGCGCGCAATCCTGATCCGTGAAGGTGCAGCGCCCGTGCGTGCCCTGACGGTGATCGCGCTGGCGCTCGGTCTGGTCGCGTGTTCGCGCGGCATTACCAGCACGCCGGGCGAATCGCCCAACCTGGAAAAGTGGATCGCCGAGGTCAAGGCCCGTCCGGCCCCGCCGCTGGATCCGCTGCCGGTGATGCAGCAGTTCGAAACGTTCGAATACAACGCCTACGCACTGCGCGATCCGTTCAGCACGGCCTTCACCGACGATGGCGGCGGCAACGGTCCGCGTCCGGATGCGGGCCGCCGCAAGCAGACGCTGGAGCAGTTCCCGCTCGACAGTCTCGACATGGTGGGCACGCTGGGTACGGGGAACGGCGTCATCGCGCTGGTGATGGCTCCGGACAAGGTGACCTACCGCGTGTCGTCGGGGAATTATTTGGGGCAAAGCGACGGTCGCGTGACCGGCGTGTTCGAAGACCGCATCGAGCTGGTGGAACTGGTACCGGATGGCGCGGGTGGATGGTTGGAGCGTCCGGCCACGGTCGCGTTGGAAGATCAATAGGATTCTGGGGGAATGCACGATGACCGTTTTTGAACAGGGTTGCCTCAGCGTGCGCGCTGACCGTCGCCCCCTGCTGCGCAGCGGATCGATCGGCCTGCTGATCGGTGCGATCGCCGCCGTCAGCGCCGTCCACGCCGCCACGCCCGTACCGGCCACCGCTCCGGCGGTCGTTGCGCCGCCGGCGAGCCTGGACCCGGCCAAGCAGCTGCCGGGCACCGTCGAGGTGTCCAACATCGACTTCAAGCGCGGCAGCGACGGCTCCGGCCGTCTTGTCGTGAAGTTCAGTGGCGACGGCGCCATGCCTGACCTGCGCAACCAGGGCCAGAGCGTGGTGGTCAGCGTCGGCAACGCCAAGTTGCCCGACGCGCTGCGCAAGCCGCTGAACGTGGTCGACTTCGCCACGCCGGTGCAGCGCATCGATGCGCGCGCCAGCGGCGCAGGCACGCAGCTCGTGCTCGACATGAGCGGCAACTACGAATCGATGGCCTATCAGACCGGCCGCGAGTACATCGTCGAGATCGTCCCGCGTACCGGTGCCGCCACCGGCCGTGCCGTCGGCCAGTCGACCACCGGCAAGACCACCGCCGCCGGCGCGGCGCGCAGCTACGCGGGCCGCCCCGTGACGTTCAACTTCCAGGACGTGCCGGTGCGCACCGTCCTGCAGCTGATCGCCGAGGAGTCGGGCCTGAACGTGGTGGCCGCCGACACGGTCACCGGCAACGTCACGCTGCGCCTGACCAACGTGCCGTGGGACCAGGCGCTGGACATCGTCCTGCAGGCCAAGGGCCTGGACAAGCGCCGCAGCGGCAACGTCGTGTGGGTCGCTCCGCAGGCCGAGATCGCCAAGTACGAGCAGGACAAGGAAGACGCGCGCATCGCGCTGGACAACCGCGTCGACCTGACCACCGAGTACGTGCAGATCAACTACCACAACGCCGCGCAGATCTTTAAGGCGCTCACCGAAGCCAAGGGTATCGGCGGTGGGTCCGGCGGCGGCCAGGGTGGCAGCAGCAGCAACGACAGCGGCTTCCTCTCGCCGCGCGGTCGCCTGGTGGCGGACGAGCGCACCAACACGCTGATGATCAGCGACATCCCGAAGAAGGTCGCGGAGATGAAGCAGTTGATCCACGTGATCGACCGCCCGGTCGACCAGGTGCTGATCGAAGGCCGCGTGGTCATCGCGCAGGACACGTTCGCCCGCGAGCTCGGTGCGCGCTTCGGCATCGCCGGCACCAAGGACGGCAAGTACTTCTTCAACGACACCATCGAGAACAACGACCAGACGCGCGGTTCGCTGGCCGAGTCCAGCCAGTCGGGCGACATCCCGACCCTGTTCAAGGGTCCGATGAGCAACCTGGGCGTGCTGAACCCGGCCGGTTCGGTGGCACTGCAGATCCTCAACGCAGGCTACGCGCTCGACGTCGAACTCTCGGCGATGCAGGAAGAAGGCCGCGGCGAAGTGATTTCCAACCCGCGCATCGTCACCAGCAACCAGCGCGAAGCGGTGATCCGTCAGGGCCAGGAAGTGGGCTACGTGACGATCTCGCCGACCCAGGGCGGCACCACGATCCCGATCCCGAACGTGCAGTTCAAGGACGTGTTGCTGGAGCTGAAGGTCACCCCGACCATCACCCACGACGGCCGCGTGTTCCTCAACATGAACGTCAAGAAGGACGAGGTCGAAGGTTTCGTCGACACCTCCATCGGCCAGGTGCCGACCATCGCCAAGCGCGAGGTCAACACCGCCGTGCTGGTCGAGGACGGCCAGACCGTGGTCATCGGCGGCGTGTACGAGTTCCGCGACCGTAGCGACATCTCCAAGGTCCCGTTCCTGGGCGACATCCCCTTCCTGGGCAATCTGTTCAAGAAGAAGGGCCGCAGCAAGGACAAGGCCGAGCTGCTGATCATGGTCACCCCCAAGGTGATGAAGGTCGATCAGCGCGGTTGATTCCTGCCGCCATGCACGACGCGAGAGGGCCTTCGGGCCCTCTTCGCGTATGTGGGCGCGAAGCGGCGGACGAAGGGGGTGGATCGCTGAATGGGTGACGGTTCCGTTGAACCGGAGCCGCTCAGTTCGGTCAAACTGACCCCAATCCCCCATCGAGACCGCCATGGACCGCCGCAGCGACGATCTGCCCCGCCTGCACGACGCCTTCCGCGCCCTGCGCGAGGCGCTATCGGCCGAGATCGTCGGCCAGGCCGCGTTGATCGACCGCCTGCTCATCGCGCTGCTCGCCGACGGGCACCTGCTGGTGGAAGGCGCACCCGGCCTGGCCAAGACCAGCGCGATCCGCGCCCTGGCCGCACGCCTGGAGGCCGACTTCGCCCGCGTCCAGTTCACGCCCGATCTGCTTCCGGCCGATCTCACCGGCACCGAAGTGTGGCGCCCGCAGGAAGGTCGCTTCGAATTCCAGGCCGGACCGATCTTCCACCCCATCCTGCTCGCCGACGAGATCAACCGCGCCCCGGCGAAGGTCCAGTCGGCACTGCTGGAGGCGATGGGGGAGCGCCAGGTCACCGTCGGCCGTGCCACCTACGCGCTGCCGCAGTTGTTCCTGGTGATGGCCACGCAGAATCCGATCGAACAGGAAGGCACCTTCCCGCTGCCCGAGGCGCAGCTCGATCGTTTCCTGATGTACGTGCGCATCGGTTACCCGCAGGCCGCGGCGGAGACCGAGATCCTCCGCCTGGCCCGCGAACGCGCGCGCCAGGCCACACAGCACGTCGCGCCGGCGATCGAGCGCATGTCCATCGACGTCGTCTTCGCCGCGCGCAACGCCGTGCTCGATCTGCACCTGGCCCCGGCCGTGGAGCGCTACCTGGTTGAACTCGTCCTGGCCTCGCGCGATGCCGCCCGTTACGACGAAGGTCTGGCGCGTCGCATCGCCTGGGGCGCCAGTCCGCGCGGATCGATCGCGCTGGAGCGCTGCGCCCGCGCGCATGCCTGGCTCGCCGGGCGCGATTTCGTCACCCCGGACGATGTCCGCGCAGTAGCCCCAGACGTCCTGCGCCATCGCATCCTGCCCAGTTACGAGGCCACCGCCGAAGGCTGGGACGGCGAGCGCCTCGTCGCCGACCTGTTGCAGCGCGTGCCCTTGCCGTGAGCTTGCCGCCCGGACCACTCGCACGTACTCGTCGCAAATCCGCCCAGACGCATTGATCCGTGGATAAACCCCAGGCCCAACACGACGAAGCGAACGGTAACGGCATCGTTCCGACGCTGCCGGAGCTGGTCGCGCTGCGCCAGGCCGTGGCGGGGCGGCGCCCCGCGCACCGGGGGCGTTTCGGCGTGAGCGGCCACGCGCTTTCGCCGCTGCGCGGACGCGGCATGGAGTACGCCGAATCGCGTGAGTATGTTGCCGGAGACGATGCACGCCATATCGACTGGCGCCTCACCGCCCGCACCGGACGCGCGCACACCAAGCTGTTCCAGGCCGAGCGGGAACGCCTGAGCCTCATCGTTGCCGACACCGCGCCGACGCTCTACTTCGGCACACGCGTGCGCTTCAAATCGGTGCAGGCGGCGCGAGCCGGCGCGGTCGCGGCCTGGGCCGCGGTGCGCGACGGCGATCGCATCGCGGCACTGCGCGGGAGCCGTCGCGAGGCGCCCATCGCGCCCGCTGCCGGTCCGCGCGGAGCGCTGCGCGTGCTCGACGCGCTCACGCGTTGGTACGCGCGCGCGCCCGACGACGATGCCGGACTCGCGGTGGCGCTCGATCACGCCCAACGCCTGCTGCGGCCGGGCTCGCGCTTGGTCGTGCTGGCCGATCCGCTGAGCGTGGCGGCGTTGCCGGCGCAACGTTGGCCCGCGCTGGCGCACCACCACGAAGTCATCGTGTTGCTATTGACCGATCCGCTGGAAACCGCGCCGCCGAAGTCGTCGTTGCCGTTCCAGGACGCGGTGCACCGCGTCGATGTCGACCTTTCCGTCGCGGCGCAGCGCCAGGCGTGGCGCAACGAATTCGTGCGCCCGCTCGACGCTGCGCTCGCGCAGTTGCCCGCGCGCGGCGTGCGCGTGCAGGCGCTGTCCACCGACGCCGAGAGCGGGGCGTGGCTGCCGCTGCTCGGCCGCAATCCACCCATGGTGGCCTGATGGCGGCCGGCGCGCTGGTCCTGCGGGACATCCACGCCACGCCGGCGCCGTCGTGGTGGCCGCCGGCCCCGGGCTGGTGGGTGCTCGCCGGAGTCATCGTCGCGGCATTCGTGCTCATCGCATGGTGGCGCGCGCGCGTGCGCCGCCGACGCAGGACGCTCGCGCAACTGTTCGACGGCCAGGTCGATGCCGCCGCCACACCGCCGCAGCAGGTCGCGGCCATCTCCGAACTGCTGCGCCGCGCGGCGCGCCGTCGCGATGCCACGGCCGACACGCTGCAAGGCGAGGCATGGTTGCTTCATCTCGACGCGACGCCGAGGCGCAAACGCAAGGCGCCGGCGCGCACCGATTTCTCGCAGGGCCCCGGCCGGCTGCTGCTCGATGGCGGCTTCCGTCGCGAAGTCGATCCCAACGAGGTCGGCGCGCTGCGCAAGCTCGCGCGCGAGCGGTTCCTGCAGTGGATGGACGCGACGTGATGGACGCACTGCTGGCACCGTTCGTCGCGCTGCACGACACCTTCGCCTGGCCGTGGATGCTGCTGGCCCTGCCGTTGCCGTGGTTCGCGCGCTGGTTGTTGCCGCCGGCCCGGCAGACGTCGTCCGCCGCATTGCTCGTGCCGTTCGGCGATCGTCTCGATCGCGTCGCCCACGCCGGAGGACGCACCGCGTTCGGCTCGCGCATGAGCTTGCTCGCGTGGCTGGGGTGGGTCCTGTTGTGCGTGGCGGCGGCGCGGCCGCAGGTACTGGGCGAGGCCGTGCAGCCGCCGCAGGTCGGTCGCGACCTGATGCTCGCGCTCGACCTGTCGGGCAGCATGCGCGAACCCGACATGGAACTGGGCGGGCGCACGGTCGACCGCCTCACCGCCGCCAAGGCAGTGCTCGCCGACTTCCTCGACCGCCGCCGCGGCGACCGCGTCGGCCTGATCGTGTTCGGCCGCCGCGCGTACGCGCTTACCCCGCTCACGCTCGATCTCGCCTCGGTGCGGCAGCAACTCGAAGACAGCGTGATCGGACTGGCGGGTCAGGAAACCGCCATCGGCGACACCATCGCGTTGGCGGTCAAACGCCTGCGCGGGCAGCCGGCACAACAGCGCGTGCTCGTGCTGCTCACCGACGGCGTCAACACCGCCGGTCTGCTGGAGCCGAAGAAGGCCGCCGAGATCGCCAAGGCCGAAGGTGTCCGCATCCACACCATCGCCTTTGGCGGCGAGGGTTCGATGTCGCTGTTCGGCCTGCCCGTGCCCATGCCCGGCGGGGGCGACGAAATCGACGAAGCCACCTTGCGCGAGATCGCGCAGAGCACCGGCGGCCGTTTCTTCCGCGCGCGCGATACTTCGCAGCTCGCCGGGATCTATGCCGAAATCGATCGGCTCGAACCGATCGAGCGGCCCGGCCAGGCGGTGCGTCCGCGCATCGAGCGCTATCCGTGGCCGCTGGGAGCGGCATTCGCCTGCGCGCTGCTGGCCTTCGCCTGGCCCGTGCGGAGGAAGGCATGAACGCCGATCTCCCGCTCGCCACGCTGCACCTCCTGCGCCCGCAATGGTTGTGGGCGCTGCTCGCGCTGCCGCTGCTGTTCGGGCTGTGGCGCGTGCGGCGCCGGCGCAGCAGCGTGTGGCGCGAGAACGTCGATGCGCACCTGCTTGCGCACCTGCTGGTCGAACGCGGCGGCGCGCGCGTGCGCTGGGGCTGGTCGATCGCGGTGCTGGGTTATGTGCTGGCCGTGCTCGCGCTGGCCGGCCCGAGCTGGCGGCAGACCCCGCAACCGCTTTGGCAAAGCCGCACGCCACTGGTCGTCGCCGTCGATCTGTCCAGTGCGGCGCTGGCCGCGGACCTTCCACCTTCGCGACTCGCGCAAGCGCGCGCCAAGCTGTCCACGCTCCTGCGCGAGCGCCAGGGCGGACAGGTCGCGCTGGTGGCTTTCGCCGACGACGCCTTCACCGTCGCGCCGCTCACCGAAGACACCGGCAACGTCGCGTTGTTCCTCGATGCGCTGTCGCCGGAAGTGATGCCCATCGACGGACAACGAGTGGATCGCGCGATCGCATGGTCGGCGCAATTGCTGAAACAGTCCGGCTTCGATCGCGGTCGCATCCTGGTGATGAGCGACCACGCCGACGATGCCGCGCGCGATGCGGCTTCGACCGCAGCACGGCAGGGCTATCGCGTGGACGTGCTCGGCCTGGGCAGCGACGCCGGTGCGCCGTTCCGGCGCGGCGACGGCACGTTCGCAAGCGCGCGCCTGGACGGCGGATCGCTGCGCGGTCTCGCATCGGCCGGCGGTGGTCGCTACATCGCCATCGCCGCGGACGGTGCCGACCTGCGCGCGCTGGGCGTGCTCGATCCCGCCGATGCGGACGACGCCACGCGCGTGGACGCAACGCGCGGCGCTGCGTGGCAGGACGAAGGCTATTGGCTGCTTCCGCCGCTGATGTTGCTGGCGCTGCTGGCGTTCCGCCGTCGTGCCGCGCTCGCGGTGCTGGCGGTATGCGTACTTTGGACGCCGGCCAAGGCCGCCGATGTGTGGCGTCGTGCCGATCAGATCGAACACGCGCACCTCGAGGACGGCAACGCGGCGTACCGTCGGGGCGACTTCGCCACCGCTGCGCAGGACTACCAGCGCGCCGACAGTGCCGACGCGCATTACAACCGCGGCAACGCGCTGGCGAAGGCGGGGCAGTACCCGCAGGCCATCGCCGCCTACGACGACGCGCTCAAGCGAAAGCCAGGCATGCCCGATGCGCTCGCCAACAAACGGGCGGTGGAAGCGGCGATGAAGCGCAAGCCGCCTTCGGGTGGCGGTTCGGGCAACCAGTCGTCGCCGCAGCAGGACAAGCAGTCCGATTCTGGAAAAGGTCCGCAGGACCAACAGCAGCAACAACAAAAGCAGCAACAGCAGCAACAGTCTCAGAGCGATCCGCAGTCCGGCCAATCGAACGATTCCAAGTCCGAAGCCTCGCCTGCCGACAGCCAGGCGCAACGACAGGCCGACGCCGCGCAGCGCGAGCGCATGCAGCGTGCGCTCCAGCAGCAGCGCGACGCGTCCGCCAAACCGGCGCAGCAGAGCGAGCCGGCCAACGAAACGCCGCAACAGCGCGAGCAGCGCCTGGCGAACGAAGCCTGGCTGCGCCGTGTTCCGGACGATCCGGGCGGGCTGCTGCGAGAGAAGTTCCGCATCGAGCACGAACGTCGCCGATCCGCAGGCGAGGGCACCGAATGAACATCGCCAACCACGCCATGCGGCGTTTCCTCCCGAGCGCCGCCCTGCTGATGCTGCTGGCGCTGGTCAGCCTGGACGCGGCTGCGCAGGTGCGCGCGTGGGTCGACCGCGATCGCATCGCGATGGGCGAGACGGTCACGCTCAACATCGAAAGCAGCGCCGCGACCACGTCCGCGGAACCGGACTACGCGCCGCTGCTCACCGACTTCTTCGTCAGCGGGCGCACCAGCCGGCGCGAGTTCGCGATGAGCAACGGCCGCAGCACGATCCGCACGCTGTACGCGGTGGCATTGCGCCCGCGACGCGACGGCATCGTCATGATCCCCGCGCTCAACGTCGGCAGCCTGCGTACGCAGCCGATCCCGGTCACCGTCGCACCCGCCGCCGCTCCGTCGCCCACGCGCGACGAAGAGGCGTTCATCGAAAGCGAGGCCGACGATTCCGATCCCTACGTGCAACAGTCGGTGGGCTGGGTCGTGCGCCTGTACTCGGCGACGCCGCTGATCTCCGGACAGCTCGACCAGGATCCGCCGGAAGGCGCATCGCTGCAGCGCGTGGGCGACGACGCGCAGTACCAGCGCGACATCGGCGGCCGTCGCTATCACGTCGTCGAACGCCGGTTCCTGCTGGTGCCCGAGCGCAGCGGCCTGCTGACGATTCCGCCCGCGCGCTTCGAGGGACGCGGTGCCGGTGGCTTCTTCGACGACCTGCTGGGCGGACGCGGGGGCGCGCTCCAGGCCCAGGGCGCGCCGCGCAAGCTCGACGTGCAGCCGGTGCCGGCCAATGCGCCGCAGCCGTGGTTGCCATTGCAGAACCTCACGCTGCGTTACCAGTCCAACCCGCAGGAATTGCGCGTCGGCAGTGCGGCCACGGTCACGATCGAGGCGCTTGCCGACGGCGCCACCGCGGCGCAGATGCCCGAGCTGCAGTTGCCGCCGATCGACGGCGTGCAGGTCTTCGCCGAGCCGGTGCAGGCGGACGAGCGCTTCGTCGATGGACGCCCGCGCGTCAAACTCACGCGGCGTTTCTCGCTGGTGCCCGGTCGCGAGGGCGATGTGCAGCTGGGCGGCATGCAGATGCGTTGGTGGAACGTGCGCGACGGCACGGCGCAGACCACCCGCCTGCCGCCGCTGTCTTGGTCGGTGCAGCCCGGCTCGCCCGTCGCTCCGGCGATGGGCACCGCGCCCGCGTCGATATCGCCCGCCACGGACATCGCCGCACGCGCGCCTGCGGCGTCGTTCGCCGACCTGGCCGGTGCCAACAAGGCGTGGGTGCTCGCGGCGCTGGCATTCGCGGCGTTGTGGCTGTTCACGCTGGTGTGGGGTCTGCATCGCGGCGATACGAAAGTCGCGGCGGCATCGGGTGGCGACGAACCGACGCCGCCGGACAGCAGCCACATCGACCTGAAGCGATTGATCGAGCGCGGCGATCTGGGCGACGTCGGCGATGCGCTGTGCGCGCTCGCGCGCCCGCCGGCACGCGACCTCGACGAGGCGCGCGCACGATTGGCCGATCCGCAACAGCGCGAGGCCGTCGACGAACTGCTGCGCGCACGCTGGGGCGGCGGCAGCGCCGTGACCGCCCGCGAGCAACTGCGTCGCGCCTTCGCCGGTGGGCCGAAGTGGCACGCGCAGGCCGTCCCTGCGCCGTCCCAGTTGCCGCCGCTGTATCCGCCTGAACGCGGGCGCACGTGACCCGCCGGACCCGGCGCACCGGCCCGGAAAGGGCTTTTTGCTAAGCTCCCTCGGTTTTTTCCGATTCAAGCCTGGGGTACCCGCGAATGACCGAGACGAAGACCGGCGCCGGCAAGGCCAAGATGCCGTTGCACTGGAAGATGGCGATCGGCTTCGCCGCGGGCCTGCTGCTGGGCCTCATCGCGCACTACACCTCCGGCGCGCATGCCGGCTGGGTGCAGTGGCTCACGACGTACATCACGCAGCCCGCCGGGACGCTGTTTCTGCGCCTGATCTTCATGCTGGTGATCCCGCTGCTGTTCTCGGCGCTGGTCATGGGCGTGGCGGAAATGGGCGACGTGCGATCGCTTGGCCGCATCGGCTGGCGCACGCTGGCGTACACCATCGTGGTGTCGGGCATCGCGGTGCTGCTGGGCCTGGTGCTGGTGAACTGGCTGAAGCCGGGCGCGGGCGTCGATCCGGCGCGCGCGCAGTTGCTGCTCAGCGAAGGCGCCGAACGTGCCAGCGCCATCGTCGGCAGCGCCGGCAGCCAGCCCAAGGGGCTGGACATGCTCCTCACCATCGTTCCCGACAACGTGGTGAAGGCCGCGGCCGACAACGCGATCCTGGCGGTGATGTTCTTCGCGCTGATGCTCGGCATCGGCCTGGTGCTCACTCGCACCAAGGCGACAGAAACCCTGCAGCGCGGCATCGAGGGCCTGTTCGATATCTCGATGACGCTGATCGGCCTGGTGATCCGCCTGGCGCCGTACGCGGTGTTCTGCTTCATGTTCAACCTGGCCGCGTTGTTCGGCTGGGAGCTGCTGCGCAGCCTGGGCGCGTACGTCGGCGTGGTCGTGCTGGCGCTGGCGCTGCACCAGTTCGTGGTCTATTCGCTGGTGCTGAAATTCGCCGGCGGCTATTCGCCGATCCGCTTCTTCAAGGGCGTGCAGGAGGCGATGGTGATGGCCTTCTCCACCGCGTCGTCCAACGCGACCTTGCCGACCTCGCTGCGCGTGGCCGACGAGAAGCTGCACCTGCCCAATCGCGTCTCGCGGTTCGTGTTGACCGTCGGCGCCACCGCCAACCAGAACGGCACGGCCCTGTTCGAAGGCGTGACCGTGCTGTTCCTGGCGCAGTTCTTCGGCGTCGAATTGACGCTGGCGCAGCAGTTCACGGTGATGTTCGTCTGCATCCTGGGCGGCATCGGCACGGCCGGCGTGCCGGCCGGTTCGCTGCCGGTGGTCGCGCTGATCTGCGGCATGGTCGGCGTGCCGCCGGAAGGCATCGGCCTGATCCTGGGCGTGGACCGTTTCCTCGACATGTGCCGCACCACGCTCAACGTCACCGGCGATCTGATGCTGGCGACCGTCGTGTCGAGGGGCGAGCCCGACGCGCCGTCCGAGCTGCCGCCGACGGCCGAGGCCTGAGCGGCCCCGCCGGCGAGCCCGGCGGCCGCATCGTCCGGTGGCCTCGCCGGGATGGCGGGGCGACATCCCGGCGCAGGGGTGGGAGAATGGGCGGCCGCTCGGCCCGGCGTATGCCCGGGCCTTCGCGCGGCCACCTCCCCGCAGCCGAAGACCGCCCGACGCCCATGACGACGCCCAGCCGCCGCGACCTCGCCAACGCCATCCGATTCCTCGCCATCGACGCGGTGCAGGCCGCCAACTCCGGCCACCCGGGCATGCCGATGGGCATGGCGGACATCGCCGAAGTGCTGTGGAACGACTACCTGCGCCACAATCCGGCCAATCCGGACTGGTTCAATCGCGACCATTTCGTGCTCTCCAACGGTCACGGCTCGATGCTGCAGTACGCGTTGCTGCATCTGTCCGGCTACGACCTGTCGATCGACGAGCTCAAGCACTTCCGCCAGCTGCATTCGAAGACGCCGGGCCATCCGGAAAACTTCATGACGCCCGGCATCGAGACCACCACCGGTCCGCTCGGCCAGGGCTTCGCCAACTCGGTCGGCATGGCGCTGGCCGAGAAGCTGCTCGCCCAGCGCTTCAACCGTGAAGGCTTCCCGATCGTCGACAGCCGCACGTGGGTGTTCATGGGCGACGGCTGCCTGATGGAAGGCATCTCGCACGAAGCCGCGTCGCTGGCCGGCACCTGGGGCCTGCACAAGCTGGTCGCGTTCTGGGACGACAACCACATCTCCATCGACGGCAACACCGACGGCTGGTTCACCGACGACACGCCGAAGCGTTTCGAGGCGTACGGCTGGAACGTGGTGCGCGGCGTCGATGGTCAGGATGCGGTGCAGATCAAGGCCGCGATCGAACAGGCGCTCAAGTCGACAGACAAGCCGACGCTGATCTGCTGCCGCACCACGATTGGCTTTGGCTCGCCCGCCAAGGCCGGCAAGGAGTCCTCGCACGGCGCGCCGCTGGGCAAGGACGAAGTGGCCGCCACGCGCGCCGCGCTGGGCTGGAACTACGGTGAGTTCGAGATCCCGAAGGACATCTACGACGGCTGGCGCAAGCGCGATCATGCCGCCGAAGAAAAGGCGTGGAACCAGCTGTTCGACGCCTACGCCAAGCAGTTCCCGGAACCGGCGGCAGAGCTCACGCGCCGTTCCCGCGGCAAGTTGCCGGACGGTTTCGTCAAGGCGGCCGACGACTACATCGCCAAGGTGCAGGCCGACGGCCAGACGATCGCTTCGCGCAAGGCCTCGCAGATGGCCATCGAGACGTTCGCGCCGATGCTGCCGGAACTGATCGGCGGCTCCGCCGACCTGGCCCACTCGAACCTGACGCTGTGGAAGGCCAGCAAGTCGGTCGCCACCGACGATCCCAACGCCAATTACGTCTACTACGGCGTGCGCGAGTTCGCTATGACCGCGATCAGCAACGGCCTGGGCCTGCACGAGTGCTTCATCCCGTTCGACGCGACGTTCCTGGTGTTCAGCGACTACGCGCGCAACGCCGTGCGCATGAGCGCGCTGATGGGCGCGCACGCGATCCACGTCTACACGCACGATTCCATCGGCCTGGGCGAGGACGGTCCGACGCACCAGCCGATCGAACATCTGGCCTCGCTGCGCTACATCCCGCACAACGACCTGTGGCGTCCGTGCGACGCGGTGGAGTCGGCCGCGTGCTGGAAGGCCGCGATCGTCCGCAACGACGGCCCCAGCTGCCTGGTCTTCTCGCGCCAGAATCTCGCGCACCAGACGCGCAGCGCGCAGCAGGTGGCGGACATCGAGCGCGGCGGCTACGTGCTGAAGGACTCGGTCGGCGCGCCGGAGATCATCCTCATCGCCACCGGTTCCGAAGTCGGCCTGGCGATGGATGCAGCCAAGCAGTTGGGCGACAAGGCGCGCGTGGTGTCGATGCCGTCGACCAACGTGTTTGACCGCCAGGACGCCGCGTACCGCGAATCCGTGCTGCCCAACGCCTGCCGCAAGCGCGTGGCGATCGAAGCCGGCGTCACCGGTTTCTGGCGCAAGTACGTGGGCCTGGACGGCGCGGTGATCGGCATCGACGGATTCGGCGCTTCGGCCCCGGCCGAGCAGCTGTTCCCGTACTTCGGCTTCACGGTAGAGAAAGTGGTCGAGGCGGCGAAGGCGCTGTAAGTCGCGCATCACGCATCGCACGAAAGAAGCGGCTTCGGCCGCTTTTTTCGTTTCCGCGGTTCCAGACGCTACGGGCCCGCGGCCGAGCGCCCTTCAGTTGTAGCGCTTCGTCATCGCGTTTCCCGCAGCGCCAGGTTCACCAGCTTCGCTTCCAGCCGTTCGCCAAAGCCGTTGGGCGAGGCGAGGTTCATGCGGTGCAGCGCCTCGGAATCCTCAGCGCGCGCCGACAACGCCCGCCACACCGTGCGCAACTTGTCGCCACGCCTGGTGGTGCTCGCCTTGAGCCATGCCAGCGCCTTCACCAACCGCTGCTCGACCGGCGTGAAATCGCTGCCGAGCGGATAGTCCGGCAACGCGCCGCTCTTGCGGAAAGGACGCAGCGCGGTGGCGAGGCGTTCGGGCGTGTTGCGCGTGGCTGCCGCCGGCAGCGCGAAGTCCGCGCGCAGCTTGCCCTCGCGCTTGGCGGTGTCGAGCAATCCCTGCTGGAAACGCGAATCGGCGATCGCCGCCATCGCCATCACGCAGTCTTCGTCGCTGCGGCCGCGAATGTCGGCGATGCCGTACTCGCTGATGTAGATGTCCCGCAGGTGCCGCGGGATCGTCGCATGGCCGTAGTTCCAGACCACATTGGACGTGACGCGCCCGTTGGCGTCACGGCTGGCGCGCAGCAGCAGCACCGAACGCGCGTCCGGCAGCGCATGCGCCATCGCCACGAAGTTGTACTGCCCACCGACGCCGGAAACGACACGGCCATCCTCAAGCGCATCGGACACCGCCGCACCGAGCGCGGTGGCCATCATGCAGGTGTTGAAGAAACGCGCGTCCCGGCGCTGCAGGCGTTCAAGCGTGATGTCGCCGATCAGGTCGTTGACTTCGCCCACGCGCTTCATGCCGATGCCGCGGCGCACGTCCGGCGGCAAATCGCGCAGCCAGTCGTAGAACTCCGGCGAACCGAGGTAGAACGCGCCGTGCAGGAATTCACCGCTCGCCTCCAACAGCGCGAGATCGTGCGCGCTGGCGCCACCGCGTTCGATGCGCTGCATCGCCGCCACGTCGTCCACCACGCGCCGCTTGATGACGCCCACTTCCACCAGCTTGCGGAAGCCTTCGTTGATCATCTCGCTGCAGCCGTAAAGCCCGCGCTGGAACGGCGCCAGCGATTCGTCACCGGCCTGCGGACAGCCCATCGCACGCAACACGCCGCGGTAGGCGTCGTTGTCGACATGGCGCAGCACCAGCGCATGGCACAGCGCATCGGCCAGCGCGCCGATGCCGATCTGCAAGGTGCCGCCGTCGCGCACCAGCGTGCTGGCATGGAAGCCGATCGCGTAGTCGGCGTCGTTCACCGGTTGCCGCGGCAGGCCGAACAGCTTCGGGTACGGGCCGGGTGGCGTCACGATGGCGTCGAAGAATTCCGGCGCCACCGTCGCACTCCCGCCCAGCCACGGCAGGCGAGGGTCGACTTCGGCGATCAGCACCGGACGCGGAAGACCGCGTTCGGCGAGGGCGTCGAGCGCGTCGAAAGTGAGGTCGGTATTGCACGAGAGCGACAGCCGTGAACCATCGGGCGAGCGCGCCACCTTCTGCACGATCGCGTTGAGTCCGCGATCGGCGAGGGCGCGTGCGACGTGCGTGTAGTTCAGGCTCGCGTAACGACGCTGCACCGGCACCGAGTGCAACATCGCGCCCGATTGCAGGTAGAACTCCTCGATCTCGATGTGCGCCGGCAGCGCGTTGCGCTTGAGCGCCTGCACGTACGCCAGACGCGGGAAATCGGCGCCGAAATGACGCTCGACGAACGGCTTCACGAAGCGCGCTTCCAGTCCCTTGGCGCCGCCGGGCGGATCGAGCGAAAGCGCGGTGTACAGATGCAATGGACGCGATGCGTCGCCTTCGACGCGCGCGTACAGCGTGTTGAGCAGGCGATGCGGCTTGCCCAGGCCCAGCGGCGCACCGATTTGCAGTGGACCCTTGATGCGGGAAAGCAGCAGCTCGACGGCGGCGTCGAGCGATTCGAACTGGAGCGGAGCGGGGCGGGGTTCCATGGCGACAGCCTAACGGTTGCGGTGCCGATCGGTCATGGCAATGGTGTGTTGCCTTCCAGGACGCGAATCGAATCGACCTGGCGGATCCAGCGTGCGGGCCGCGATTCGCCCGGCACGACGAGGCGCCATGGCCCGTCCTCGGCCGAAAGGGGCTGGCCGTTGCAGCGGTCGGTGAGCACCACCGTGCGGTTGCCGAGTGTGGGATCGAGCTCGGCCAGCGCGAAAGCGGCACGGTAGCCATCACGCGCGCCCACGCTCACGACGCGCGCGAGCTGTGCGCCGCGCAACGGTTCGACGGGCATCGCCTTCGCGGCCCGCAGGAATGCGGTCAACGAAACGCCTTCGCACTCGATCTTGTGGCCGTGCACGGTGCCACCGGCTTTCGTCTTAGGGAGAGAGGCGATGAGTGCCGGATCGAGCGGCACTTCCGTCGCCGTGCAGGGCGCGGCGAGGACGAGGGCGAGCATCAAAGGCAGCGTGCGCGTCATGGCGGTTCCAGCGAGGGCGGGATTACAGGCGATCGAGCGGAATCTTGAGGTAGCGCACGCCGTTGGCTTCCGGCGGCGGCAGCGCACCGGCGCGGATGTTGGTCTGCACCGCGGGGAGGATCAACGCGGGCATCGGCAGCGTGGCGTCGCGGGCGGTGCGCAGCGCGACATATGCGTCTTCGCCCGCGCCATCGCCCACGTGGATGTTATTCCGCCGTTGCGCACCGATCGTCGTCTCGCAGGCGACCTCGCGCCCGCCGGGACCGTAGTCGTGGCAGACGAACACGCGGGTGTCGTCCGGCAGCTCAGCGAACAGGCGCTGTATCGAACGGAACAGCGTGCGGGCATCGCCACCGGGAAAATCGCAGCGGGCGGTGCCGCCATCGGGCATGAACAGCGAGTCGCCGGAAAACAGCGCATCGCCGATCAGGTAAGCGCAGCTGTCGCTGGTGTGCCCGGGTACGGCGAACACGCGTGCGTCGAGCGCGCCAACGCGGAACGTATCGCCGTCGACGAACAGACGGTCGAACTGCGAACCGTCGGCGCTGAATCCGCTTTCCAGGTTGAACATCGGCGCGAAGGCCTTCTGCACCTCGCGGATGCCTTCGCCGATGGCCACTTTCGCGCCGGGCCATTGGGCCTTGAGCCACTGCGCCGAGCTCAGATGGTCGGCGTGCGCGTGCGTCTCGATGATCCATTGCACGTCCAGGCCGCGCTCGCGCACGAGATCGAGCAACCGCTGCGCCGATTGCGTCGACGTGCGTGCGGCTTTGGCATCGAAGTCGAGGACCGGGTCGATGACCGCCGCGGCCGTGCCAGAAGGATCGCGGACGAGGTACGTCCACGTGTTGCTGTCGGCATGGAAGAACGGATGGACTTCGGGTTGCATCGCAGCCTCCGCATCGGGGCCGGAGGCCCGTCGAGCAAATCGGGGCGGGCGGGCCCGCCGCGCCAATCTAGCCGATCGACGTGGCCGAAGTGATGGCGCGGCGTTAAGAGGTCGCGACTCTAAGGCTCAGCGCGAAAGCGCGGCGTTGAGCGTGATCGCCAGCTCGGCGCCGCCACGGCGCAGCTGCTCCTCGGCGAGCGGCAGCCAGGTCTGCTCGTACGCCTGGCCGATGGACGCCTTCGGCGGATACAGGCCCGGGCGCAGCACGATGCGGCACGAAGCCTCCGCCCACTGCGCCGACGGCGGCGGCAACGGCGGTCGGGCCACATCCGCCGCCAGCGGCAGCGCGCGCAGGCGTTGCAGCCACGCGGCTTCTTCGAGGCCGGCATCCTTCAGCATGCCGCTGTCCCACAGCGAATGCAGGTTGGTGCCGCGACCGTCGATGTTGACCTGGACGTCGTTGCCGCCCTTGTCGTGGCCGTATCCGGCATGCAGCGGCTGGTGGACGTCGCCGATGAAGTGGACGACGAACTTCAGCGCCTGCAGGCGATCGGCCTTGCTGCGCTTCGTATCGGCCAGGATCGCGGTCTGCGCGCGGATCGCCTCGACCACGCAGTCGCCGTTCGCGCAGTGCGTGGCGGCGTCGTAATGGCAATCGTCCTCGGCGATGTTCACGTAATGCCACTTCGCCGTGCGCTTGCCCAGTTGCGGGTCGCTGTCGCGCAGTTCGTCCGCCCAGCTGGCGATGCCAGGAAGGGTGGGATCGGCTTCGCCCTGCAGCAACGCGTCGATCTGCGCGCGAGTGGCGGGCGTCAGGTCATCCCAGGCGAGCGCCGCGACCAGCCGGTGGCCGAGACGCCCCCAGGCGAAGGCATCGTGCGGCACCAGCAGGGAGGCAAGGGCGAGTACGAAAAGAAATCGGGCCATGCCGCGATTTTAGCCGACACGGCCCTTCCCCAAAGTGCCGGCTGAGCGCTTTCGCGCGTCGGCGGTCGGTCCCTGCGTCTGTCAGAACTTCATGACGTACGCCGCACCGTAGACGATCGGGTCGATGTTGACCGTGCCGATGTCCGCGCCGTTGAGTTGCACGTCGGTGTCGATGTCGATCCAGCGTGCGTCGAGGCGGATCGCGCTGCGCTCGCCGACCGCGAAGTCGATGCCGGCGTGCGCCGCGAGGCCCCACGAATCGTCCAGCTTGAGCTTCGCGCCGTCCAGCGCGCCACGCGTGTCTTCGCTGAAGAACGCGGTGTAGTTCACGCCCGCGCCGAGGAACGGCGACACCTTGCCCTTGCCGTTGAAGTGGTACTGCAGCGACACGGTCGGCGGCAGTTGCTTGGTGCTGCCGACAGTGCCCAGGCCGGCGATCGCGATGTCGTGCTCGAACGGCCATGCGGCGATTACTTCGATGCCCAGGTTGTCGCGCACGAAGTACTCGAACGTCAGGGTCGGCTTGACGTCGGTGTCGACATCCACCTTGAGCGTGCCGCCGGCCAGACGACCGTTGTCGGATTTCGGATCGACCGCGTGGACGCCGACGCCGAGCGTCCAGTCGCCCTTGGACTGGGCGAGGACGGGGGTGGCAGCGGCGCCAAGGGCAAGGGCGATGGCGCAGGCGAGCAGAGGCTTTTGCATGGAACGGTCTCGTGTGGGAACGCTTACAGTCTCCGCGCCGATCCCAACGGGCGTTTGATCACGATCAATTCAGCTCCCGCCGCCGTCTCGGGGTTCGACGCATGCGACCCCGCTGCTAGAATGTGCCTTCCCCGCTGTTCCCTCGGGTTCGTCCCGTCCACCCGCCGCGCCGGGCGCGGCTGCAGGAGCTTGCAACTCATGACCATCAAGGTTGGCATCAACGGCTTTGGCCGCATCGGGCGCAACGTGCTGCGCTCGGCCGTGCAGAACTTCGCTGGCGAGATCGAGATCGTCGCCATCAACGACCTGCTGGAGCCGGACTACCTGGCCTACATGCTGAGCTACGACTCCGTGCACGGCCGCTTCAAGGGCGATGTGAAGGTCGAAGGCAACACCCTGATCATCAACGGCAAGAAGATCCGTCTGACCCAGGAACGCGATCCGGCCAATCTGAAGTGGGACGAAGTCGGCGCCGACATCGTCATCGAATCCACCGGCCTGTTCCTGACCAAGGAAACCTGCCAGAAGCACCTCGACGCAGGCGCGAAGAAGGTCATCCAGTCGGCTCCGTCGAAGGACGACACGCCGATGTTCGTGTACGGCGTGAACCACGCCAAGTACAACGGCGAGGCGATCATCTCCAATGCGTCGTGCACCACCAACTGCCTGGCGCCGCTGGCGAAGGTGCTCAACGACAAGTGGGGCATCAAGCGCGGCCTGATGACCACCGTGCACGCCGCCACCGCCACGCAGAAGACCGTCGACGGCCCGTCCAACAAGGACTGGCGCGGCGGCCGCGGCATCCTGGAGAACATCATTCCGTCCAGCACTGGCGCTGCGAAGGCCGTGGGCGTGGTGATCCCGGAGCTCAACAAGAAGCTCACCGGCATGGCGTTCCGCGTGCCGACCTCTGACGTGTCGGTGGTCGACCTGACCGTCGAGCTCGACAAGCCGGCCACCTATGCCGAGATCTGCGCGGAAATGAAGTCGCAGTCGGAAGGCGCGCTGAAGGGCATCCTGGGCTACACCGAGGACAAGGTCGTCGCCACCGATTTCCGCGGCGATACGCGCACCTCGATCTTCGACGCCGAAGCCGGCATCGCGCTCGACAGCACCTTCGTCAAGCTGGTCAGCTGGTACGACAACGAGTGGGGCTACTCGAACAAGTGCCTCGAGATGGTCAAGGTCGTCGCCAAGTAAGGCGCGGCGCAGCGGCAAACAGCAGGGGTCGGCATTCGCCGGCCCTTGTTCGTTTGGTGCCCCGACGCTCCGCTCCCCCTTGTTTTCCCGCATTCCGGCCGCACAACGCAGGCATGAACGAGACGCTCGAACGCGACGCTGGCGAGGCCGACGACGGCCTCACCGAGCAGCATCTGGCCACGCTGGTGGACCGCTTCTACGAGCAGGTCCGCGCCGATCCGCAACTCGGTCCGGTCTTCAACGCCGCCATCGACGACTGGCCCGAACACAAGCGGATGCTGACGGCATTCTGGTCGTCCGTCGCGCTGGGCACGCGCAGCTACCGTGGCAATCCCATGGCCGCGCACCGGCCGCATCCGATCCGCCTGGAGCACTTCGACCGCTGGCTGTCGCTGTGGCGTTCCACCGCGCGCGACGTGCTGCCGGCCGAACAGGTCGAACGCGTGTGTGCCTACGCGGAGAAGATCGGCTACAGCCTGCGGTACGGGCTCGGTCTGATGGATCGCAAGGGTGCGTTGCCGCTCGGCCTGCCGATGGCGCCGGAGCGCTGACGCGGTCCGACGTCGTCCACGTGCGCGCTCAGTTGATCGTGTAACCGCTCAAGCGCCAGGTGCCGTCCTCGTCGAAGCGGAACGAGAGCAACTCGCTCGCCACGCGGTTGCCGGCGAAGTGCGTTTCGAAGCGCGCGCTGACGTAGTAGCCGTTCGGCAGGGTCTTCTCGTTCTGCACCACGCTGCGCGTCACCGCGGTCCAATGCCGCGAGGTCGGCGCGCCCAGCGCCTTGCGCTGCGAGGTGATCGTCGCGACGAACTTGTCGCGGCCGACCGCACGCTGGCTGACCGGCGAAGATCCGTCCCACACCTGCGCGATCTGGCCGCCGTCGATCAGTTGCGCGATTTCGGTCGCCGCCTGCACCACGTTCGACGGCCCGATGTCCGTGGCCGGCGCACGTGCCGCTGTCGGCGTCGCGCGTTGCGGCGTCGTCTGCGAGGACGCGGCGAACGCGATGCCCACCAAGGCTGCCGTGGCAAGGGCTTGTTTGAACGGATGCATCGCGGCGACTCCGGCGGGACGGGCGTGCGGAGTATCCCGCCTGGCCCGTGAAGCCGGCCGTGACGCAGGCCCGCAGCCTCACGTCATCGGGAGCGGCGGCACCGGTGCAGGTCGCCCCTCGGCGTCGAGCGCCACCATCGTGAAACGCCCGCGCGTGGCGAGGCATGAATCGCCGGACGTCAGCTCCTCGCGACGCATCTCCACTTCGACCTGCAGCGAGGTCCGGCCGCTGCCGACGACGCGCGCGACCAATTCGACCAAGGCGCCCTTCGGTACGGCCACGTGGAAATCCACCTGTTCCGAGCGCGCCGTCACCACCGTGCAACGCGCATAGCGCGAGGCCGCGATGAACGCGGCCTTGTCCATCCAGGCCAGCGCCTGCCCACCGAAAAGCGTGCCCAGGTGGTTGATGTGGTCGGGGAACACGATCTCCGTCATGCGCGCTTCGATAGGCCGCGAGGCGTGTTCTTCAGAACGCGGCATCGAACGCGACCTCGCCCTCGACCCCGACCTGGTAGGCGGACACGCGACGCTCGAAGAAGTTCGTCACTTCCTGCACGTCCTGCAGGTCCATGAAGGCGAACGGATTGGTGGCGCCGAAATGCCTCGGCAAGCCCAGTTGGACCAGCCGCTGGTCGGCGCAGTACTGCAGGTACTGGCGCATGTCCTTGGGCGAAAGGCCTGCGACACCGCCGGACAACACGTCCTGTGCGAACTGCATCTCGCACTCCACCGCTTCCTCCAGCATCGCCACGACCTGCCGTGACAGCTCGTCGTCGAACAGCTCCGGCTCTTCCGCACGCGCGGTGCGGATCACTTCGAACGCGAACGCCATGTGGCAGCTTTCGTCGCGGAACACCCAGTTGGTGCCCGACGCCAGCCCATGCATCAATCCGCGCGAGCGCAGGTAGTAGACGTAGGCGAACGCGGCGAAGAAGAACAGCCCTTCGATGCAGCAGGCGAAGCAGATCAGGTTGAGCAGGAACTGCCGGCGCTGCGCCGTCGTCTCGATGCGCTGCAGGCCTTGTATCGAATCGATCCACTTGAAGCAGAACTCCGCCTTGGCGCGGATGGAGGGGATGTTCTCCACCGCGGCGAAGGCTTTCGCGCGCGCAACCGGGTCGGGCAGGTAGGTGTCGAGCAGCGTGAGGTAGAACTGCACGTGCAATGCTTCCTCGTAGAGCTGTCGCGACAGGTACATGCGCGCTTCTGGCGCGTTGATGTGCTGGTAGAGGTTCAGCACCAGATTGTTGGCCACGATGGAATCGCCGGTGGCGAAGAACGCGACCAGCCGCTCGATGAGGTGGCGCTCGGCCGGGCCGAGCTTGTGTTTGAGGTCGTTGACGTCCAGCGAGAAATCCACCTCCTCGACCGTCCAGGTGTTCCGGATCGCGTCGCGGTACATCTCGTAGCATTGCGGATAGCGCATCGGCCGCAGGGTGAGGTCGAAGCCGGGATCGAGCAGGCGGGTGGAGTCGGACATGAGGGTGCCTCGTGGGACCTTGCCCTTCAGGGGCGGGAGTTGCTGCGTTCCGCGGGGGAGGGAAGCAGTTCGCGCGTCGCCCGCCGGCTGAAGGGAAGGTTTTGGTGCGGGATAGGCAAGGCGCCGACTCCCGATTTGCCGTCATCCCGCCTTCGCGGGAACGACGGGTGCGTTCGTTACTGACAGGCTTCGCAGCTTTCCGGGTTTTCCAGCGAACACGCGACGGCCTCGACTGCCGTGTATTCGGGCTTCGGCGCCTGCGCGGTGGCATCGCTCACCGTCGCCTTCGCGATCTTCGTAGCCGGTCGCGAACGCAGGTAATACGTCGTCTTCAGGCCCCTCTTCCAGGCGTACATGTACATCGACGACAACTGGCCGATGTTCGGGCTCTCGATGAACAGGTTGAGCGATTGGCTCTGGTCGATGAAGGCACCGCGGTCGGCAGCCATGTCGATGAGCGATCGCATCGGCAGTTCCCACGAGGTGCGGTACACGGCGCGCAGCGACTCGGGAATGGAGTCGATGCCCTGAATCGAACCTTCCGATATCTTGACGCGGTCGCGCAGCTCCGGCGTCCACAGCCCGAGCGTCTTGAGCTCCTCGACGAGGTAGCGATTGACGACCAGGAAATCGCCCGACAGCGTCTCGCGCTTGAACAGGTTCGAAACCTGCGGCTCGATGCATTCGTAGCAACCGGCGATGGACGCGATGGTCGCCGTCGGCGCGATGGCGACCAGCAGCGAGTTGCGCAGGCCGTGCTCGGCGATGCGCGTGCGCAGGCCGTTCCAGCGCTCGGCGTCCTCCGGCTCCACGCCCCAGGCCTGGAACTGCAACTCGCCCTGCGCTGCGCGCGTATCGGCGAAAGCCGGATGGCGGCCGCGCTCCATCGCCAGTTCGTTCGACGTGGACAGCGCGTGGAAATAGATGTTTTCGGCGATCTTCTTCGACAGTGCACGCGCGGGCTCGGAGTCGAACGGCAGGCGCAGCTTGAAGAAGACGTCCTGCAGGCCCATCACGCCCAGCCCCACCGGGCGCCACTTGAGATTGGCGCGGCGTGCGGTTTCGATCGGGTAGAAGTTGAGGTCGATGACGCGGTCGAGCTGGCGCACGGCCAATCGCACGGTTTCTGCCAGCCGATCGAAATCGAAGCGACCGGCTTCGCCGTGCAGCGGGCCTTCTTCGAAGAGCTCGACATGATGCGAGAGGTTGATCGAGCCCAGGTTACACACCGCGGTTTCGTCCTGCGAAGTGACTTCCAGGATCTCGGTGCACAGGTTCGACAGGTGGACGACGTTGCCTTCGCGCAGCGTCTGGTTGCACGCGCGATTGGACTTGTCCTTGAAGTTCATCCAGCCGTTGCCGGTCTGCGCGAGCGTGCGCATCATGCGCGCATACAGGTCGCGCGCCTTGACCTGGCGCGAAGCTAGACCCGCCGCTTCCGCCGCGTGGTACGCGCGATCGAAGGCCTCGCCCCACAGGTCGGTCAGCTGCGGCACCTTGGCCGGGTCGAACAGCGACCACTCGCCGTCGGATTCGACGCGACGCATGAACTCGTCGGGGATCCAGTTCGACAGGTTGAGGTTGTGCGTGCGACGCGCTTCGTCGCCGGTGTTGTCGCGCAGTTCGAGGAATTCCTCCACGTCGGCGTGCCACGGCTCCAGGTACACGCAGGCCGCGCCCTTGCGCTTGCCGCCCTGGTTCACCGCGGCGACGGACGCGTCGAGCGTCTTCAGCCACGGCACGATGCCGTTGGACAGACCATTCGTCGAACGGATCAGCGAACCGCGCGAGCGGATGCGCGTGTACGACAGGCCGATGCCGCCGCTGAACTTGCTCAGCTTGGCCACGTCCATGTAGCGCTTGTAGATGCTTTCCAGCGAGTCCTCGGGCGAATCGAGCAGGAAGCAGCTCGACAGCTGCTCGTGCGTGGTGCCGGCGTTGAACAGCGTGGGCGAGGACGGGATGTAGTCCAGTTGCGCCATGCGCCGATACAGCGCCAGTGCGTCGCCGACGTCCTCGCTCAGCGCGCAGGCGATCCGCAGAAAGAACTGCTGCGGCGTCTCGATCACGGTGCGCGCGGTGGGATGGCGCAGCAAGTACCGGTCGTACAGCGTGCGCAGGCCGAAGTAGTCGAAGCGCGCGTTGAGCGAGTGATCGATCGCATCGTTGAGCTTGCGCGCGTGCGCCTGCACGAACGTCAGCAGGCGGTCGTTGATCAACCCCAGCTCGTGCCCGCGCTGCACCGACTGTGAGAACGCATGGATCTCCAGCCCCGCCACTTCCTTCTCGATCACGCCCGCGAGCAGTCGCGCGGCGAGACGGCCGTACTCGGGCTCCTCGGCGGTGAGCAGCGCGGCGGTGCGGATCGACAGTTCGTCCAGCTCGCGCGTGCTCGCCCCGTCGTACAGGCCGGAGATGGTGCGCGTCGCCACGCGCATCGGGTCCACCGCGAAGAGACCTTCGCCGTTGCGTGTCACCGCACGCACGATCTTGTTGAGATCGACCGGCTCGCGACGGCCGCTGCGCTTGGTCACCGTCATGGTCAGGTTGGCGGCGGGCGGAGTGAGCGCGAAGCCGGGGTTGGCTTCGGGGGCGCGCTCGTTCGCGCCGCTGCGCGCGGTGTGGGACGACGAGGCTGCGTCGGGCGCTTGCGCAAGCGCATCGATGATCGTGTTCATGGCGACTCCAGTGCGTGGGCGCACGTCTGGCCGTCCTCTCCCTCGGAGGACGACGCGGGCGCGGGAGCCTGGATGGTGGAGGCGGGGTGTCGCGCAGCCCGAGACGGCGGGCGCGATGGCGGCGCGGCCGTCATCGATGCGACACCGACCGTCTTCCCTCCGAAGACTCGCTGGCCGGTCACCGCGCGGTGTGCGACGCGCGGCTGTCGGCAGGTCTTCGGACTCGGGACGTGACGCGAACGGGTTCGTTCGCTTCGCCTACCGGTGGCCGCTTCCCAGGCATGTCGCCCAGTGCCATGGCCACCTTCGTTTCCCATACCGCTGCGGGGCAGTGCTGGATTCTCACCAGCTTCCCTTTTAATCCGACCCGAAGGTCGGCACCGACGGGCCACAACATAGTGGGGTTACTCGGCTACGTCAACGCAAAATGTTGTGGATAACCGTGAAACATGCCGTGCCCGGTGATTTGCCGGCGCGCAGCGGCACGGGGGACAATGCGCCGCTACGGCGGTGTGCACCATGCGTCGCCCGACCCATCACCCGTTCCCATCCCACCTTCCCTCGACGGGAGGGCTCAAAGGCGACCGCCCATGTCCATCCTCCGCATGTCCGACCTCGACCTCCAAGGCAAGCGCGTGCTGATCCGCGAGGATCTCAACGTGCCGATCGACGACGGCCGCATCACCTCCGAGCAGCGCATCACCGCTGCGCTGCCGACGATGAAGCTCGCGCTGGAGAAGGGCGCCGCCGTGATGGTCACCTCGCACCTCGGCCGGCCGAAGGAAGGCACCTGGACGCAGGAGGACTCGCTGGCGCCGGTCGCCAAGCGCCTGTCGGAACTGCTGGGCATCGACGTGCCGCTGGTGAAGGACTGGGTCGACGGTGTGGACGTGAAGCCGGGCCAGCTGGTGCTGCTCGAGAACTGCCGCATGAATGTCGGCGAGGGCAAGGACGACGAGGCGCTTTCGAAGAAGTACGCCGCGCTCTGCGACGTCTACGTCATGGATGCGTTCGGCACCGCTCACCGCGCGCAGGCCTCCACGCACGGCGCGATCCGTTTCGCGAAGGTTGCCGCCGGTGGCCCGCTGCTCATGGCCGAGCTCGACGCACTGGGCAAGGCGCTCGACACGCCGGCGCGTCCGCTGCTCGCCATCGTCGCCGGCTCCAAGGTGTCGACCAAGCTCGAGCTGTTGTCCTCGCTGGTGGGCAAGGTCGACCAGCTCATCGTCGGCGGCGGCATCGCCAACACGTTCATCGCCGCGATGGGGCACGACGTCGGAAAGTCGCTGGTCGAGCGCGATCTGATCGACACCGCGAAGAAGATCATGGCCGATGCGAAGGCGCGCGGCGCCGACATTCCGGTGCCGACCGACGTCGTCGTCGCGCCGGCGTTCTCCGCCGATGCGCCGGCGACGGTCAAGGCCGTCGATGCGGTGGGCGCGGATGACATGATCCTCGACATCGGCCCGCAGACCGCCGCGCGCTACGCCGAACTGATCCAGGCCGCCGGCACCGTGGTGTGGAACGGGCCGGTGGGCGTGTTCGAATTCGACGCCTTCGGCAAGGGCACGGAAACGCTGGCGCGCGCGATCGCTTCGGCGAAGGCGTTCTCCATCGCCGGCGGCGGCGACACGCTTGCGGCCGTGGACAAGTACGGCATCGAGAAGGACGTGTCCTACATCTCCACCGGCGGCGGCGCGTTCCTGGAATTCCTGGAAGGCAAGGAGTTGCCGGCGGTGACGGCGTTGAAGGCGCGCGCTTCATAAGCGGCTGCGAGCAATCACTTGGGCTGTCATTCCGGCCTGAGCCGGGATGACGGCATCGAAATGCGAGAGACGAAATAGACATGGCAACACTGTTCTTCGACATGGACGGCACGCTGATCGACTCCGCGGTCGGCATCACCCGCTGCGTCGAGCATGCGATGGTCCAGATGGGGCTGCCCGTGCCGCCGCACGACGAGCTGCGGCGCTGGATCGGTCCGGCGCTGCGCACCAGCTTCGGACCTTTGTTGAACGACGAGACGAAGGTCGAGCAAGCCGTCCTGCACTATCGCGACCGCTTCGAGACGCACGGCTGGGCCGAGCACGAGGTCTACGCGGGCATCGGCGAGACCATCGAATCGCTGCACGCGGCTGGCCATCGCCTGGCCGTGGTCACCGCGAAGAACGAGCCGCATGCGCGCAAGATCGTCGACCACCTGCCGTTCGGGCATCACTTCGTCGATGTCATCGGCGCCACGCTCGATGGCAGCATCAGCCACAAGGACCAGCTCATCGCCGAGGCGCTGCGTCGGTTCGAGCTGCCCGCCGAAGAGTGCTGGATGATCGGTGACCGCCGCATGGACATCGAAGGCGCGCGCCATCACGGCATGCGCAACATCGGCGTGCTGTGGGGCTTCGGCGGCGAAGTCGAACTGCGCGCGGCCGGCGCGCTCCATCTGGCCTCCACGCCGCACGAACTGCCGGTGCTGCTGGCAGCCTGAGCATCGCCGCGCGTCCCGCACCCGGGTGCGCGTTACAGGAATGAGACGCGCCGAGCCCGCGACCCGCCGCGCACGGGACGGTGCGGGCATCGCGTGTACGGCATGTCGCGGTGCGCGGTGGTCTGCTTTCGCCCGGGGATTTTCAGACCACTTCGCCGGATGCGCCGCGGTATGGCGACCCTGCGGATCCGGTCGGAACGATTTTCGGGCAGCTGTGCTAGCGTCGGGGGATTCATGGACTCCGCATTCGCAATGACCACAAGACGCCGCACCAAGATCCTCGCCACCCTCGGCCCGGCCACCGATCCGCCGGGCGTCCTCGATGCACTGCTCAGCGCGGGCGTCGACGTTGTCCGCCTCAACTTCTCGCACGGCGATCCGTCCTCGCAGGTCGCCCGCGCACAGGCCGTTCGCGAAGCCGCGCAGCGCGTCGGCGTGGAAGTCGGCATCCTGGCCGACCTGCCCGGCCCGAAGATCCGCATCGAGCGCTTCGCCGAAGGGCGCGTGCTGCTCAAGACCGGCGATCGTTTCGACCTGGTCGCCAGCAACGACGCGCCGTTGGGCAACCTGCGCGAAGTCGGCGTCAGCTACCTCGGCCTGCCCAACGACGTGCGCCCCGGCGATGTCCTGTTGCTGGACGATGGTCTGTTGCAGCTGCGCGTCGGCGCGGTGGAAGGCGAGCGCATCGTCACCACCGTCCTCAACGACGGCGCGCTGTCGGACCGCAAGGGCCTGAACAAGCAGGGCGGCGGCCTGTCGCTGGGCGCGCTGACCGAGCGCGACAAGGAACTGATCAAGGTCGCCGCCGAACTGGGCGCCGACTTCATCGCGGTCTCGTTCTGCCGCAATGCGCAGGACATGCACGACGCGCGCCGCATCGCCCGCGAACACGGCAGCGATGCCGCGCTGGTGGCGAAGGTGGAACGCGCCGAGGCGATCGAGAACCTGACCGAAATCGTGGATGCCAGCGACGTGGTGATGGTCGCGCGCGGCGACCTGGGCGTGGAGATCGGCGACGCCGAACTTCCCGGCCTGCAGAAGAAGATCATTCGCGAGTCGCTGGAGCGCAACAAGGTCGTCATCACCGCCACGCAGATGTTGCAGTCGATGGTGGACAGCCCGATCCCGACGCGCGCCGAAGTGCTCGACGTCGCCAACGCCGTCATCGACGGCACCGACGCAGTGATGCTCTCGCAGGAATCCGCCGCGGGTCGCTATCCGGTCAAGGCGGTCGAAGCCATGGCGCGCATCTGCCTGGGCGCCGAACGCCAGTTCAACCACGACACCGACTTCGAAGCCGCGCCGCGCAACCTGGAGCGTGCCGACCAGGCCATCGCGATGGCGGCGATGTTCCTGTCCGAGCACATCGGCGTGCGCGCGATCATCGCCATGACCGAGTCCGGCGGAACGGCGCGCTTCCTGTCGCGCTTCCGTTCGCAGGTACCGATCTACGCGCTGTCTCGCCATGACGGCGCGCGCCGTCGCATGGGCCTGATGCGCGACGTTGTGGCGCACGATTTCGACAGCCGCGGCCTGACTTCGCGCGATGCCGCGCGCAAGGCGGTCAAGGAACTGTTCGATCTGAACCTGCTCAGCGTGGGCGAACGCGTGATGTTCACCAGCGGCGACCACATGGAGCAACTCGGCGCCACCAACACGCTGCGTCTGCTGCAGGTGGGCGAGGGCGGTACGGCCGAGGGGCTGGGCGAGCTCTGACGCTTGCGCCGGGTCCGTCCGGCCCGGCTTCGGCTCCCCATCGCGTGGCGACCCCAGCGGTCGTCACGCTGTCCCGGCTTTCCGCCTTGCAGATATAACGCTCAAGCGCCGCCGACTGACGTGTCGTCCTGAAAACGCATACACCCCAACTGGTATTGAAATCCGGGGTGTCTTGTCCGCAAGTGGTTGATTTTCCGTTCCCTTGATCGTCCGCCGGCCGGCCGCTGCGGCTATAATCACGGGCTTCCCACCGCTCCCGCAGGACGACACATGAGCATCGAACAGCTTGCCGAAACCGCCCAGGCCATGATGGCCCCGGGCAAGGGCATCATCGCCATCGATGAGTCCACCTCCACCTGCGCCAAGCGCTTTGCGGGCGTCGGCATCGAGAACACCGAAGAGAACCGCCGCGCGTATCGCGAGCTGCTGCTCACCACGCCCAAGCTGAGCGACTACATCTCCGGCGCGATCCTGTTCGACGAGACCATCCGCCAGTCCACCAAGTCCGGCGTTCCGTTCGCCAAGTACATGGCCGACAACGGCATGATCCCGGGCATCAAGGTCGACAAGGGCACGCACAACCTGGCCGGTTTCCCCGGCGAAGTGGTGACCGAGGGCCTCGACGGCCTGCGCGCGCGCCTGGAGGAGTACTACAAGCTCGGCGCCCGCTTCGCCAAGTGGCGCGCGGTCATCAACATCAGCGACGACGCCCCCTCGGGCACCTGCATCGACGCCAACACCCACGCGCTGGCGCGCTACGCCGCGCTGTGCCAGGAGCAGGGCCTGGTGCCGATGGTCGAGCCGGAAGTGATCATGGACGGCAGCCACGACCTGGAAACCTGCTTCGAGGTCACCGAAGTCACGCTGCGTTCGCTGTTCGCTTCGCTGTACGAACACAACGTCGTGCTGGAAGGCACCATCCTGAAGGCCTCGATGGTCGTGCCGGGCACCACCAGCGGTGAGAACGTCGAGTTCGACGAAGTCGCCGCCGCGACGCTGCAGGTGCTGAAGTCCACCGTGCCGGCGACGCTGCCGGGCATCGTGTTCCTGTCGGGCGGCCAGTCGGACGAGGCCGCCACCGCGCACCTCAACGCGATGAACCAGATGGGCCCGAACCCGTGGCCGCTGTCGTTCTCCTACGGCCGCGCCATGCAGGCCGCCGCGCTGAAGTTGTGGTCGCAGGACCTGGTGAACAATTTCGCCAAGGCCCAGCAAACGGTGTACGAGCGTGCCCGCGACAACGGCCTGGCCGCGCTGGGCCAGTGGAAGCAGGCCGCGTAAGCCACGCGTCCATCGCGGTACGAAGAAAGCCGGCCTCGCGCCGGCTTTCTTTTTGCGTCCCTGTCCCGCCCCGCCTGCACGTTGCCTATACACGGCCTCCACGTCGCGTAGAACACCATCCGCCAGCCGGGGAAGCGCAGCCCGATACGGGTTTTGATCCCGATCAAGCCACCGCTTTCCTCCGCAAGCAGACTGGATGTCGCGGGCGTCGCCGAGGCGCCCAATGCATGAGCGACTGACACGCAGGAGCCGGCCATGGACCAGCCAGATGACAGCGTCATCAAGCGACGCGAACGAGTGGCCTTCCTGCTTCTCACGGCGGTGGTCTTTCCGCTGTTGACGGTGATGATCGTCGCCAGCTACGGCTTCATCGTCTGGTTCTGGCAGATGTTCGTGTCCGGCCCGCCCACGGGGCACTGAGATGTCGGCCGCGCCGGACGTCTCGCGTCGCGCACTGCTGTTCGGCCGCCGTGCCGTCGCGCCGGCGTTGCGTCCGCCCTGGGCGCTGGACGAAGCCGCCTTCCTCGACACGTGCACGGGTTGCAACGCCTGCACGGAACGCTGCCCCGAGCACGTGCTCGTGCGCGGTCCGGGCGGCTACGCGGTGTTCGATCCGCAGCTGGGCGAGTGCACGTTCTGCGGCGAATGCGAACTTGCGTGCGCGCCGCGCGCGCTGGATCGCGCGGCGTCGTCGCAGCCCTGGACGTTGCGCGCGGTCGCGGGTGAGGCATGCCTGCCGCGCCATGGCGTGGTGTGTTCGAGCTGCCGCGACGCCTGCCCCGAACGCGCCATCGCATTCCCCCTGACCGCGCGCGTGCCCGTGCCCATCGTCGACGCCGAACGCTGCACTGGTTGCGGCGCCTGCGTGGGCGTCTGCCCGGTCGTTGCGATCGCACTGGCGGCGCATATCGAGGAGACGGCATGAAGCCCGACGACAAGACCACCGACGTCCACATCGCCAGCTTCGTGGTGCAGCACCGCGCGGAGGCATGCGCCGTGATGGTCGCGCACATCGACGCGACGGACGATCTCGAACTGGCCTTGCGCGGCGACATCCGCAGCATCGTGCTGTGCGAATGCGCGGACCAGTACGCGGTGCTCGATCGCATCGATTCGCTGCGCGCGCTGCCCGGCGTGCTCAACGTCGCGCTCGTCTACCACCATGCCGAACCGCGCGACGCGCTCGACGCGCCCGTGCAGACCGCTTCCGACATCGCCGCACCCGGAGTCGCGCCATGACCACCCGCCGCGAATTCATTCGCAATACCGCCGTCGCCACCGCAGCTGCAGCCGCTGGCATGCCGCTGCCGGGCGGCACCGCCAACATCGTCACCGAAGGCGACCTCACCACGCTGAAGTGGGACAAGGCGCCGTGCCGATTCTGCGGCACCGGTTGCGGCGTCAACGTCGCGGTCAAGGAAGGTCGCGTCGTCGCCACCCACGGCGACGTGCACGCCGAGGTGAACCGCGGACTCAACTGTGTAAAGGGATATTTCCTGTCGAAGATCATGTACGGCAACGACCGCCTGACCCTGCCGCTGCTGCGCAAGAAGAATGGCGCCTACGCGAAGGACGGCGAGTTCACGCAGGTCAGCTGGGACGAGGCCTTCGACGTGATGGCCGCGCAATTCAAGAAGGTGCTGAAGGAAAAGGGCGCCGATTACATCGGCATGTTCGGCTCCGGCCAGTGGACGATATTCGAAGGCTATGCGGCCAACAAGCTGATGAAGGCCGGCTTCCGCAGCAACCACATCGACCCGAACGCGCGCCATTGCATGGCGTCGGCGGTCATGGGCTTCATGCGCACGTTCGGCATGGACGAACCGATGGGCTGCTACGACGACATCGAGGCCTCCGACGCCTTCGTGCTGTGGGGCTCGAACATGGCCGAGATGCATCCGATCCTGTGGACACGCGTCACCGACCGGCGCCTGTCGCACCCGCACGTGAAGGTGGTGGTGCTGTCCACGTTCGAACATCGCAGCTTCGAACTGGCGGACATTCCCATCGTCTTCAAACCGCAGACGGATCTGGTGATCCTCAACTACATCGCCAACCACATCATCACCAGCGGCAACGTCAACAAGGATTTCGTCGACAAGCACACCTCGTTCAAGCGCGGCAACGATGACATCGGCTACGGCCTGCGTCCGGACAACCCGCTGGAGGTGAAGGCGAAGAACGCCAAGGACGCCAACGGCGGTGAGCCCATCACCTTCGAGGAGTTTGCCGCCTTCGTCCGTCCCTACACGCTGGACAAGGCCGTGGAAATGACCGGCGTTGAACGCGGCTGGCTGGAGAAGCTCGCGCAGCTGTACGCCGATCCGAAGACGAAGGTGATGTCGTTCTGGACCATGGGCTTCAACCAGCACACGCGCGGCGTGTGGTGCAACAACATGGTCTACAACATCCACCTGCTGACAGGGAAGATCTCCACGCCCGGCAACAGTCCGTTCTCGCTGACCGGCCAACCCTCCGCGTGCGGCACCGCGCGCGAGGTCGGCACCTTCAGCCATCGCCTGCCCGCCGACATGCTGGTGGCCAATCCGGAGCACCGCAAGCACGCCGAGGAGATCTGGAAGATCCCGCACGGCATCATCAATCCCAAGCCCGGTTATCACGCGGTCGAACAGAACCGCATGCTGCGCGACGGCAAGCTCAACGCCTACTGGGTGCAGGTCAACAACAACATGCAGGCGGCGGCCAATCTCTATGAAGAGACCTGGCCGGGCTATCGCAATCCGGACAACTTCATCGTCGTATCCGACGCGTACCCCACGGTCACCGCGCAGGCGGCCGACCTGGTCCTGCCCGCGGCGATGTGGGTCGAGAAGGAAGGCGCCTACGGCAACGCCGAACGCCGCACGCAGTTCTGGCATCAGCTGGTGAACGCGCCCGCGCAGGCACGCTCGGACTTGTGGCAGCTGATGGAATTCTCCAAGCGCTTCACCACCGACGAATGCTGGCCCGCGGACATCCTCGCGGCGAATCCGCAGTTCAAGGGCAAGACGCTGTTCGACGTGCTCTACCGCAACGGCAACGTCGATCGCTTCCCCACGTCCGACATCGAGCCCGGCTACGCCAACGACGAGTCGCACCACTTCGGCTTCTACGTGCAGAAGGGCCTGTTCGAGGAGTACGCGGTGTTCGGCCGTGGCCACGGCCACGACCTTGCGCCGTTCGACGATTACCACCGTGCGCGTGGCCTGCGCTGGCCGGTGGTCAACGGCAAGGAAACGCGCTGGCGTTATCGCGAAGGCGCCGACCCGTACGTCAAGGCCGGTACCGGTTTCCAGTTCTACGGCAACAAGGACGGACGCGCGGTGATCTGGGCGCTGCCGTACGAACCGCCGGCCGAATCGCCCGACGAGGAGTTCGATCTGTGGCTGGTCACCGGCCGCGTGCTGGAACACTGGCATTCGGGCTCGATGACGATGCGCGTGCCGGAGCTGTTCCGCAGCTTCCCGACGGCGGTGCTCTTCATGAATCCCGACGACGCTCGTAAGCGCGGCTTCAAGCGCGGCGACGACGTGCGCGTGGTGTCGCGCCGGGGTGAGATGCGCACGCGCGTGGAGACGCGCGGCCGCAACCGCATGCCACCCGGGATGGTGTTCGTGCCGTGGTTCGACGCGGGCCAGCTGATCAACAAGGTGACGCTGGACGCGACCGATCCTATATCCAAGCAGACCGACTACAAGAAGTGCGCGTGCAAGGTGCTGGGCGCATAGGAGCGATGCCATGAGCAACTCATTCACGCGCAACCGTCCGCTGTGGATCGCCGGCGGCCTCACCGTGGCGGTGATGGTGCTGGTGTTCGTCGCCGGCTGGCTGTTCGGCCGCGCGGACGAGAAGCACGAGCGCACGCGCGAAGTGGCCGCACGGCCTGCGCAAGCGGAAACCGCGCTCGGCCGAACCGACCTGCGCCAGCTCGATCCCCTGCGCCGCGGCGTTCCGGTCGACCAGGAAGCCGCGCCGCAGCCGATGTGGCGCGTGCAGAACACGGACGTGCGACGCGAGCGCGCCTATCCAATGCAGCCGCCGACGATCCCGCACGCGATCGACGGCTATCAGGTGGACAAGAATTCCAACCGCTGCATGCTCTGCCACGCGCGCGCCAATGCCGAGAAGTTCCAGGCGCCGCCGGTGAGCGTGACGCATTACATGGACCGCGACGACCAGTTCCTCGCGTCGATCTCCGCGCGACGCTATTTCTGCAACCAGTGCCACGTCGTGCAGACCGACGCGCCGCTGCTGGTCGGCAACACGTTCCAGGACATCGACCGGGTGCTGGCCGCCGCCGAAGCGGGCACGGCTACCGCGCCCGCCACGGAGAGGACGCAGTGATGCGTCGCCTGTGGGAATGGCTCAAACCCTATTGGCTCACGCTGCGCCGGCCGAGCGTGCATTACAGCCTGGGGTTCCTGGTCGCCGCGGGTTTCCTCGCGGGCATTTTCTTCTGGGGCGGTTTCAACACGGCGCTGGAGGCGACGAACACCGAGAAGTTCTGCACCAGCTGCCACGAGATGCGCGACAACGTGTTCCAGGAACTGAAGACGACCATCCACTACAGCAACCGCTCCGGCGTCCGCGCGACCTGTCCCGACTGCCATGTTCCGCATCAGTGGACGGACAAGATCGCGCGCAAGATGCAGGCGTCGAAAGAGGTCTGGGGCAAGATCTTCGGCACGGTGAACACGCGCGAGAAGTTCCTCGACCACCGCCTCGAACTGGCGATGCACGAATGGGGCCGCCTGAAGGCGAACGACTCGCTGGAGTGCCGCAACTGCCACGACTACGAGTCGATGGACCTCACGCGCCAGGGATCGCGCGCGGCACAGATCCACAAACGCTGGCTGTTCACGCGCGAGAAGACCTGCATCGACTGCCACAAGGGCGTCGCGCACCACCTCCCCGACATGGCGGGAGTACCGCAGGGATGAGGCAGGCCGCTTACGCGGCACTGCCGCGTGGCCTGCCGAATGACCGGCCAAGGATGGCCGGTCCGGGCGACCCGAAGCCCGCAGCGCGACGCCATGGATGGCAGCAACAACCTTCTAGAGGCGCGCGCGCGCGCGGCACTGCCGCGTGGTCTGCCGAATGACCGGCCAAAGATGGCCGGTCCGGGCGACCCGAAGCCCGCAGCGCGACGCCATGGATGGCAGCGCCTGCGTCGTCGACGTCATTGCTTGCGCGGCACTGCCGCGAGCCGCGACGAACGCCCGGCCACGAACGGCCCGTCCGGACTACCAGAAGCCTCTGGCGTTCCTTCTCCTTCCCGTCGCAGGAGAAGGTGCGCGAAGGGCGGAAGAGGGCGGCAGCAGAACCGCCGAACACGCGATCGACCCGAACCCTCTCCCTGGCTGATTCGCAGCCTGTCCCTCTCCCACGAGGGGAGAGGGGAATTGGTGCCGGCCGCCGGCGAACAAGGCTCAGGAAGAAGGAAGCATCAACCCAACGCCGCGCGGTAAGACGCCGCCATCGCGTCGCCGAAGCATGCGAACACCACACGTTCGAGTCCGCCGTGGGCCTCGTGCCAGGCCCGAACCTCCGACACGGCCAGCGGAACCGCCGCCGCAGGCGGATACCCGTACACACCGCAGCTGATCGCAGGAAACGCGATCGACGCGATGCCGTGTTCCGTCGCCAGTTGCAGCGAATTGCGGTAACACGCAGCGAGCAGGCCGGCCTCGCCGGCATGCCCCCCGCGCCACACCGGTCCGACCGTGTGGATCACGTATCGCGCGCGAAGCCGGTGTCCGTCGGTGATGCGCGCCTCGCCCGTCGGGCAGCGCACGCCGCGACGCACTTCCGGCAGCGCACGGCATTGCGCAAGCAAACCCGGCCCGGCCGCGCGGTGGATCGCGCCGTCCACGCCGCCACCGCCGAGCAAGGTCTCGTTGGCGGCGTTGACGATGGCCTCGACATCGAGCGTGGTGATGTCGGCCTGCAGCACTTCGATGGGCATGGCGCCTACTTCAGCGACGCCAGCCACTCATCGTCCGAGCCCTCGTTCACGCCCTCGAACAGGAACGTCGACAGGTAACGCTCTCCGGTGTCGGGCAGCATCGCCAGGATCACCGCGCCCTCGTCGGCATTGCGCGCCACTTCCAGCGCTGCCGCGACGGTGGCGCCGGCGGAGATGCCGACGAACACACCTTCCTCGGCGGCCAGACGGCGCGCCGTATCGCGCGCGAGCACGTCGTCGATCGGCACGATCGCGTCGGCGACGTCGCGGTTGAGCACTTCGGGCACGAAGTCCGGCGTCCAGCCCTGGATCTTGTGCGGCTGCCATTCCTTGCCCGCCAGCAGTGACGCGCCCGCCGGTTCGCAAGTGGTCACGCGCACTTCGGGCCGCGCGACCTTGAGTACTTCGCCCACGCCGGTCAGCGTGCCGCCCGTGCCCCAGCCGGTGACGAAGTGATCGAGCCGGCGCCCGGCGAAATCGCGCAGGATTTCCGCCGCCGTCGTCTGTCGGTGATACGCGGGATTGGCCGGATTGGTGAATTGGCGCGCGAGGAACCAGCCATGCTTCTTGGCCAGCTCGTCCGCGCGGCGCACCATGCCGCTGCCGCGTTCGGCCGCGGGCGTGAGGATGAGCTTGGCGCCATAGGCGCGCATCAGCTTGCGGCGTTCAATCGAGAACGAATCGCTCATCACCGCGACGAACTTGTACCCGCGCGCGGCGCAGACCATCGCCAGCGCCACGCCGGTGTTGCCGGAAGTCGCTTCGATCACGGTGTCGCCGGGCTTGAGCTGGCCGCGCGCTTCGGCGTCCAGGATGATCGCCAGCGCGAGCCGGTCCTTGACCGAACCGCCGGGGTTGAAGGCTTCGACCTTGGCGTAAAGGGTGACGTTCGAGGGGGCCAGGCGGTGCAGGCGGACCACCGGGGTGCGGCCGATCGTGTCGAGGATGCTGTCGTGGATCATGGGACGACTCCTGGGCGCTGAAAGGGGCGAGATACAGGGAAGTCGGAGGGCGGCGGGGGCCGCCTGGCCGGGTCACGGCGGGTCGTCGCGGACTTGCACGAGACCGTCACCGCAGAGTGCCACAGTCGGGATTCAAATCCAGTTGGGCCCGGCGCCCGTCGGGCGGTCGGGAGGTGCCGGCCGGAACCGGCCGCCATTCGCGACGGTATGCACGTTCTGGCCGTTGTCCCCGCTGTGCGCAATGAGTTGTCAACCAATGGGCCACGCGGCCGTTGATACTCGACCGTTAGAATTCCCGGGCTTCAATTCCCGGGCTTCAAGCCTGAGTTCCGGCAAACGCCGTCCCACTGTAGAGAGCCGCATGCGACCTGGTTTCAGATTCTGCTCCCGCGCCATCCGCGCCAGTATCGTGCTGGCCCTCGCCGGCGCGACCGCCGCATGCGGGAGCAATGGCGCCGAACAGCGCAGGGACGGCGGCGATCGCCCGATCCCGGTGACGACGCAGCAGGTTCGCATGCAGCCCTTCAGCGACACGGTGCTGGCGCTGGGCAACGTGAAAGCACGCGAATCGATCACCGTCACCGCCAAGGTCAGCGAGACCGTGGATCAAGTGCACTTCGAAAGCGGCGACGTGGTGGCCGCCGGCGCACCGCTGGTGACGCTGACCGGACGCCAGCAGCAGGCCGCGTTCGAGCAGGCACAGGCGACCGCGAACGAGGCCGACAAGCTCTACCAGCGCCAGACCGAACTGGCCGGGCAGCAGCTCATCGCGCGCTCCCAGCTCGACACCCAGCGCGCCATCCGCGACGCCGCGCGCGCACGCATGGCGCAGATGCGCGCCGACATCGGCGACCGCGTGATCCGCGCACCGTTCGGCGGCGTGCTCGGCATCCGCCAGGTGAGCCCGGGCGCGCTGGTCACGCCGGGCACGGCGATCGCCACGCTAGACGACACCGCACGCGTCTACGTCGACTTCCCGGTGCCCGAGGCGATGCTCGCCGCGCTGGCCGTCGGGCAGAAAGTGAGCGGAACCAGTACCGCCTATCCGGGTCGCGCGTTCGAAGGCCAGGTCAGCACCATCGATGCACGCATCGACCAGGCCACGCGTTCGGTGGTGGTGCGCGGCGATTTCGCCAACACCGACCGCGCGCTGCGTCCCGGCATGCTGGTGCAGATCACGCTCTCGCGTCCGGAGCGGCAGGCACTGCTGGTGCCGGAAATCTCCGTCGTCCAGGTGGGCTCGGATTCGTTCGTCTACCGCGTCAAGCCCGATTCCTCGGTCGAGCGCGTGGACATCAAGGTGGGCAGCCGCCGCGATGGCCTGGCCGAAGTGACGCAAGGCCTGAGCATCGGCGATCGCATCGTCGTCGACGGCACCGGCAAGCTCCGCGTCGGGGCACGCATCGTCGATGCCAAGGGCGACCAGCCGCCGGCGGGCGACGTCGGTTCGGCGAAGGCCGGCTGAAGCCGAAGGTGACGCGATGAACCTCTCCGACCTGTCCATCCGCCGTCCCGTGTTCGCCACGGTGATGAGCCTGCTCATCATCGTGCTGGGCGTGATGGCGTTCTCGCGCCTGACCCTGCGCGAACTGCCCGCGATCGATCCGCCCATCGTCTCGGTGGACGTGAACTACCCCGGCGCCTCGGCGGCGGTGGTGGAAACGCGCATCACGCAGATCCTGGAAGACGCGCTGGCCGGCATCGAGGGCATCGAGACCATCGAGTCGCGCAGCGTCAACGGCCGCGCGTCGATCAGCATCGAGTTCACGCTCTCGCGCGAAATCGAGGCCGCCGCCAACGACGTGCGCGACGCGGTCAGTCGCGTCTCCAACCGTTTGCCGGAAGAAGCCGACCCGCCGCAGATCGAGAAGGTCGAGGCGGACGCCGACCCGATCCTGTGGCTCAACATGAGCTCCACGCGCATGGACACGCTGCATCTGTCCGACTACGCCGAGCGCTACGTGGTCGATCGCCTGTCGTCCGTGGACGGCGTGGCGCAGGTGCGCATCGGCGGCCAGCAGCGCTACGCGATGCGCGTGTGGCTGGACCGCGACGCGCTGGCCGCGCGCGGCATCACCGTCAACGACGTGGAGCGCGCGCTGGAAGCGGAGAACGTCGAGCTTCCGGCCGGTCGCATCGAATCCAACGCACGCGACTTCACCCTGCGCGTGGCGCGCAGCTATCAGAATCCGGAAGACTTCGCGCAGGTTCCGCTGGGCAAGGGCACCGACGGGTACATCGTGCGACTGGGCGACGTATCGCGCATCGAGCTGGCTTCCGCCGAGCGCCGCGCCTACTACCGCAGCAACGGCGAGCCGAACATCGGCCTGGGCATCGTCAAGACGTCGACCGCCAACAGCCTCGACGTCGCCCGCGCCGTGCGCGAAGAAGCGGAAAAGGTGCAGAAGACGCTGCCGGAAGGCACGAAGATCTTCGTCGCCTTCGACACCACCGTGTTCATCGAGTCGGCGGTGGAACGCGTCTATCACACGCTGATCGAGGCCATCGTGTTGGTGCTGCTCGTGATCTGGCTGTTCCTGGGCAGCTTCCGCGCGGCAATCATTCCGGCGGTGACGGTGCCCGTGTGCCTCATCGCCGCGTTCATCCCGCTGTACCTGTTCGGCTTCTCGATCAACCTGCTCACGCTGCTCGCTTTGGTGCTGTGTATCGGCCTGGTGGTGGACGACGCGATCGTCGTGCTGGAGAACATCCAGCGCCGCGTCGACCTGGGCGAACCGCGCCTGGTCGCGGCCAAGCGCGGAACGAAGCAGGTGGCATTCGCCGTCATCGCCACGACCGCGGTGCTGGTGGCGGTGTTCCTGCCGGTGGGCTTCATGCAAGGCAACACGGGACGGTTGTTCCGCGAACTGTCCGTGGCGTTGGCCGGCGCGGTCGCGATTTCCGCGTTCGTGGCGCTGACGCTGACGCCGATGATGTCCTCCAAGCTCGTGCGCCCGCACAGCCAGGAGAAGTCCAACTTCGTCAACCGCTGGGTGAATGCGCGGCTCGACGGCATCGGCAGTCGCTACCGTCGCCTGCTTTCGCGCACGACCGACCGCTCGCCCAGGCAGCTTGGCGCGATCGTCATCGGCGTGATGCTGGCCACCATCGTCGTCAGCGGGCTGCTGCTGAAGCTGGTGCCGTCGGAACTGGCACCGGCCGAAGACCGCGGTTCGTTCCAGATCACCATCCAGGGCCCGGAAGGCGCGGGCTTCGACTACACCGTAGGCCAGGTGCAGCAGGTCGAGAAGATCGTCGCGGCGCATACCGGCAAGGGCCAGGTGATCCAGCGCTACAACCCGCGCGTGCCCGGCGGCTTCGGCGCCAGCGAGGAAATGCACACCGGCCGCATCGCGGTGTTCCTTCAGGACTGGAAGGATCGCGACGTCGCCACCGCGCAGGTCGCCGACTCGCTGCGTGGCGAACTGGGCAAGCTGCCCGGCGTGCGCGCGATGCCGCAGGTGTCGGGCGGTCTGGTGCGTACGCGCGGCCAGCCGATCAACATCGTGCTCGGCGGCCCGGAGTACGCCGAGCTCGCGCAGTGGCGCGACAAGCTGATCGCGAAGATGGAATCGAACCCGGGCTTCTTCTCGGTCGATTCGGACTACAAGGAAACGCGCCCGCAGATGCGCGTGGAGATCGATCGCCAGCGTGCCGCCGACCTGGGCGTGCCGGTGACCGACATCGGCCACGCCCTGGAAACCATGATGGGCAGCCGCCGCGTCACCACCTTCGTGCAGAACGGCGAGGAGTACGACGTGATCGTGCAGTCCGATCGCGAACTGCGCGCCGCCCCCGAAGACCTCGCGGCGATCCAGGTGCGCGCGCGCGACGGTGCCCTGATCCCGCTGTCGAACCTGGTGACGCTGCGCGAGCTGGCCGAGCCGGGCAGCCTCAACCGCTTCAACCGCCTGCGCGCGATCACCATCAGCGCCGGTCTCACGCCGGGTTATCCGCTGGGCGAGGCAATCAAGTGGCTGGAAGGAAGCGTCCGCCAGGAACTGCCCGAACACGCGCAGATCGACTGGAAGGGCGAGTCGCGCGAATACATCCAGGCCGGTGGTGCGGTGCTGCTGACCTTCACGCTGGCCCTGCTCGTCGTGTACCTGGTGCTGGCTGCGCAGTTCGAGAGCTTCATCCATCCGTTCGTGATCATGCTGACCGTGCCGCTGGGCGTGCTCGGCGCGCTGATAGGACTGGCTGCGACCGGCGGCACGCTCAACCTGTTCAGTCAGATCGGCATCGTGATGCTGGTGGGCCTGGCTGCGAAGAACGGCATCCTGATCGTCGAGTTCGCCAACCAGCTGCGCGACGAAGGACGCAGCATCCGCGACGCCATCGTCGAATCCTCGACCGTGCGCCTGCGCCCGATCCTGATGACCTCGATCGCGACCGTGGTCGGCGCGATCCCGCTGGTGCTGGCAGGCGGCCCGGGCTCGGCCAGCCGCGCGACGATCGGCATCGTGGTGATCTTCGGCGTGTCGTTCTCCACGCTGCTGTCGCTGTTCGTGGTGCCGGCGTTCTACATGTTGCTGGCCAAGTACACGCGCTCGCCCGAGGCGGTTGGCCAGGAACTGGAGAAGCTGGAGGCGAGCACGCCGTCGGTGGGCGGGCACGCATAAGGCCAGAAGGGCGCCGAAGCCGTCGGCGCCCGCCACCTCAACGCGCCGTTCCACTTTGCGGTCTCCGCGCGGTTACGCTGTGCGCATGAACCCGCCGGTCGCCACCGTCTCCGATGCCGCCACGTTCGATGCAGTGATCCTGCGCGGTGAGGGTTTCGTGTTGCGTCGCTGGCATCGCGACGATCTGGAATCGCTGTTAAGTCACGCCGACGATGCTCAGGTCGTGCGCGGCCTGAGCAGTCGCTTTCCGCATCCGTACACGCGCCAGGACGGTGAGCGGTTCCTCGCCGGCGAGGTCGTCGATCTCGACGATCCGCTGTTCGCGATCGTTGTCGACGGACGCGCCTGCGGCGGCATCGGCGCGCGTCGGGGAGATGCCGAACGCGGCAAGTCGGCCGAGCTCGGCTACTGGCTCGGTCGCGCGCTGTGGGACCAGGGCCTGATGACGCGCGTCGTCGCGCTGTACGTGCCGTGGGTGATGCAGGCGCTGTCGCTGTACCGGTTGCAGGCGACGGTGCTGGATTTCAACGAAGCCTCGGCGCGCGTGCTTCGCAAGAACGGGTTCGCCGAAGAAGGCATCGCCCGCTGCGCCTTGGTGAAGAACGGCGAACCGCGCGACGCGCGCGTGTTCGCCAGAACAAGAAGGAGTCTGCTCGATGCGCCATGATCCCCCCAACCGTCCGCCGCGCGGTCCGCGCACGCCGGGCGATGCACCCTGGGGCCGCCCGAACGTGCGCAGCCGCGACGAGCGTTCCGCCGATCGCGCCGCGCAGCATGAACGCGGCGCCGCTCCGCACTGGCCCTCGCATGCCAAGCCGCACGTCGAACCGCACCACGATTCGCACGATCGCGAGCACGGCGACGAACACGCCGCGCATCCCGGGCGCGAGCGCCGCACCGCCGAGCTGCGCCTGTATGGCCTCAACGCGATCCAGGCGGTCTTCTCGCGACGCCCGCAGGCGATCCGCAAGCTGTACCTGGGCGAGTCGCGCATCCCCGCGCTGCAGCCGCTGCTGAAATGGTGCGTCGCCAATCGCGTGGGCTATCGCGTGGTGGACGAACTGGACCTGCACAAACTGGCCGCGAGCAGCCATCACGAAGGCGTCGCCGCCGACGTGCTGCGCGAGGAACCGGTGCCGCTGTCGACCTGGATGCGCGATCTGCCCGCCGGTCCGCAGTGCGCGATCTGGCTCGACGGCGTCGGCAATCCACACAACTTCGGCGCGATCCTGCGTTCTGCCGCGCACTTCGGCGTGTCCGCGATCCTGCTGCCGAAGCACTCCAGCCTCACGCTTTCGGGCGCCGCCGCGCGCGTGGCCGAAGGCGGCGCCGAGGCCGTGCCGCTGGTGCGCATGGGCCGCGAGGACAACGCCATCGCGCAGTTGCGTGGCGCCGGTTTCACGCTCGCCGCGACGGTGGTGAAGGGCGGCAGCGACGTGTTCACCGCGCCATTGCCACCGCGAGCGGTCTACGTTCTGGGCGCCGAAGGCGAGGGCATGGACCGCGAACTGGCATCGGCCTGCGACCTGCGCCTGTCGATTCCGGGCAGCGGCCGGGTGGAAAGCCTCAACGTGGCGTCGGCGGCGGCGGTGTTGCTTGCGGCCTGGAGCGCGCGTAGATGAGTCAATCTCCGGGGGAATGGAGCGCCCTTCCGCAGTGGCGTGCGGCCGCCGCGCGTGTCCAGGAAGTCGAACGGCGCGCGATGCCCGCACCGGGGACGACGGTCGCGGGGGAATGTCCGATATGCGGTGGTCGGTTTCACGTCGATATCCAGCCGGGCCTCGATCTGCGCGAAGGTCTGCTTTGCGGCGACTGCCATTGCAATGCGCGGCAGCGTGCCGCGGCCATCGTGCTTCTGGAAGAACTGCACGGTCGCGACGGCGCGCGCGTGTACGCGACCGAGCAGGCCACGCCGTTCTACATCGCGCTCAGGCGACGCCTGCCCGGCCTTCGCGGCAGCGAGTACGTGCGGGCGTTGCGCCGCAGGTTGCGGCTGTCGTTGTGGCTGTGGCGGAACGGACTGCGCGAGTGGTTGCGTTTCGCCGACCTCACCGATCTTTCGTTCGGCGATGCGTCGCGGGATGCCATCATCTCGCTGGACGTCCTGGAGCACGTGCCCGACCATTGCGCGGCCCTGCGCGAGTGCGCGCGCGTGCTGGAAACCGGAGGCGTGCTGGTGCTGACGGTTCCGTTCTACGAGGACAACCTGCATTCGCGCGCGCTTGCACGCGTGCGTGCGGACGGTTCGATCGAGTATCTGGCCCAGCCCGAGTACCACGGCGATCCGGTTTCCGGTGGCGTGCTGTGCTTCCACCACTTCGGCTGGGAGCTGCTGCACGACATGCGCGAGGCGGGCTTCAGCGAGGCCGTCGCGCGTCGCGTGCATGCGCCGCAGGCTGTGGTGCCGCTGGGACAATGGGTGCTCGTCGCGCGGCGATGACGGCGTCCCGGTGCGTCGCGGAGCTCCGGTGACGTCCGGCGGGGCGAAGTTCGCGGCGAGCGCTCGCCAGACTCACCCCACCCGCAGCGGCAACGTCGCCCGCACGCACGTGCCCGCGCCGCTCACGGTTTCGATGTCGAACGTGCCGCCCAGGTGCGTGGCGCGTTCGCGCATCGTCACCAGTCCCAGGCCGTGGATCTGTTCGGGGTCGTAGCCGCGCCCGTCGTCGATGATCGACAGCAGGATCTCTTCGCCGCGCGGCGCGAGGATCACCGTCACCTGATGCGCGCCGGCGTGGCGCAGCACGTTGGTCAGCGCTTCCTGCGCGATGCGGAAACAGGCCAGCTCTACGGCCGGGTCGGGGCGTTCGGGCAGGGGGGCGAGATCCAGTTCCAGCGCCGGCGTGCCGCCGCGGAACAGCCGCTCGCACTGCCAGCGCAACGCAGCCACCAGCCCCAGCGCGTCCAGCTGCGGCGGGCGCAGCAGGATCGAGATGTCGCGCAGCTTGGCGATGGTCGTATCGGCGATGCCGACGATTTCGTCGACGATCTCGCGACGGCCGGCTTCGTCCTCGCCTTCGATCGAGGTCGCCGACATCTTCATCGCCGAGATCGCCTGGCCGATGTCGTCGTGCAGTTCGCGCGAAAGCATCCGGCGCTCTTTCTCCTGCACGTCGATCAGACGGCCGGTCAGCGCGTGCAGTTCCTGCTGCTGGCGGCGCAGATGGACGGTGAGCGCTTCCTCGCGCGCGTCCGAGCAGGTCCGGCGCAGCATCAGGAACAGCGCGGCGGCGACGAGCGGCAACGACAGCGCGTTGGCGATCCAGTGCGAGCCGTCGCCGAACCAGCGACGCAGCTCCGGCGCCAGCGCCGGCGCGACCAGTGCCATCCAGGCCACGGCCAGCGCCGCCATCGCCAGGGTGAGGACGAAGCCGGTGCGTCCACGCAAACGGGCGCGCAAGCTTGCGCGCCCGTCGGCGGAATCCAGGAAGGGCCCGTCGGGGCCCGTCGGAGGCGATGGAGGGATCGCGTTCATCCCGTCACGCGTGGGTTCAGAAGAGCTCGACGCTACCAGCATCCATCGACTGTTGCATCACGGCCTTGTGAGGCGGGCGCTCCCATTCGGTGCGCATCTGCGCGATGCGCTGGCCGAGCTGGCTCAGGGCTTGGCGCACTTCCGCATCGGCGCGGTCGGCACGGTGCAGGAGCTGGTGCAGGGCGGTGGCCTCGCGATTGATCGCGCTCAGGCGATCCAGGTGCGTGGTGGCCGCGCCCAGGGCCTGGGTGGCGATGTCCTCGAACTGCAGCGAACGCACGGCTTCGGCGACGGAGCCGTCGATCGAGCGGCCGCAGTCGGCGATCTCGCGCATGCCGTTGCCCAGGCCGCGGTTGATGCCGTCCACGCGCTCCAGCATCGCGGCGGCCTCGGCACGGGCGCCGCGCGAGCGGTCCATGTCGCGCGAGGCCATCGTGCTGACCGTGTCGCGGACGCGGGCGATGGAATCCTTGGAGCTGTGCGCGAGCTTGCGGATCTGTTCGTTGAAAGCGGTGGAACGCTCGGACAGGTTGCGCACTTCGTCGGCGACGACCGCGAAGCCGCGGCCCGCTTCGCCGGCGCGCGCCGCTTCGATGGCGGCGTTGAGCGCGAGCAGGTTGGTCTGGTCGGCGATGGACTTCACGTCTTCCAGCAGCGCGAAGATGCCGTCCAGGTGCTCGGCCATCGCATCGATGTGGGTGACGGTGGTGGTGCTCTGGCCACTCACGGCTTCCAGCGCTTCCACCAGCTGTTCCATCTGCTGGCTGGCCTGCAGGGCGAAGCGCGAGACGTCGACGCCGCCGTGCTCGCCGTCCGTGCGGTCGATGATGCGCGAGACCACGTCGCCCTGTTCGCGCGACTTGCGGTTCACCGCTTCGAAGCTCATGCCCAGCTTGGCGACCGACTCGCGGATCAGCGTGCGGGTACGGTCGATCTCGCCGCGCGAACCCTGCACTTCCGAGTTGACGAAGTTGCGCAGGTCGTCGAGCAGTCGCGTCTGTTCGCGCAGCATCGCCGTGTCGTTGTGGCTGGGACGCTGCATCGTCCAGGCGAAGCCCAGCCACGCCAGTGTCATGGCGACCAGCGCACCCCACTGCACGCCGGGCGGCCATTCCAGCGCTTCGGCGGCGATCAGCAGGGAAGTGAGCACCAGCGGTGCTGCAAGGCGAATCAGTACACGGGAATCCATCTTCGATCTCACCGAATGGGGCAAGTTAGATAACGGCTGTGGGCGCTGGTGCTTTAGTAGGGAAAACCCCTATTTCGCGACGCTGCGACTGTGTGACGCACTGCGCGTTTCCGCCCCGCGCGCACCCGGAACTCCGCCACGACGAAAACCCGGGCGCGACCTTTCGGCCTTACCCGGGCTACGGATTCTGCGAATCCCGAATCCCGCACTCAATCGTGCGCCGTACCCGCCAGCAGGCGTTGCGCGACCAGCGACAGCGGCACGGTTTCCTGTGCCGCGCCCAATGCGACCGCCGCGCCGGGCATGCCCCACACCACGCTGCTGTCTTCGTCCTGGGCCAACGTCGCGGCCCCGGCCTTGCGCAGCGCGAGCAGGCCGCGCGCGCCGTCGTCGCCCATGCCGGTCAGCAGCGCCGCGCTGGCGTTGGCGCCTACGTGCTCGGCGACCGAGTCGAACAGCGCGTCCACGCTGGGGCGATGGCGACGCACCGGATCGTCGTCGCCGAGCCGGCAATGCCAACGGGCGCCGCTGCGGTAGACGCGCAGGTGACGCCCGCCCGGAGCGACATAGGCGTGGCCCGGCAGCAGCTCCTGGTCGCGTTCGACGTGGATGACCGTCATGCGGCTGTGCCGGTCGAGGCGATCGGCGAAGGGCGCGCTGAACGCGCCCGGGATGTGCTGTGCGATGACCGTCGCCGGTGCATCGGCCGGCATCTGCGAGAGCACTTCGCGGATCGCTTCGGTGCCGCCGGTGGAGGCGCCGATGGCTATCAGGCGATGGGTGGTGCGGTAGGCGACGGCGGGCGTCGCCGGGTCGTTGGCCGCGCGCGGCAATGGCGCGATCACGCGCGCCTTCGCGGCCTGCTTGACCTTCTCGATCAGCAGGCCGGCGTACTCGGTCAGGCCGCGCGCGATATCGAGCTTGGGCTTGGCGATGAAATCCACAGCGCCCAACGAGAGCGCATCCAGCGTCACCTGCGCGCCGCGCTCGGTGAGCGTGGACACCATGACCACCGGCATCGGTCGCAGGCGCATCAGGTTGCGCAGGAACGTCAGCCCGTCCATGCGCGGCATTTCCACGTCGAGCGTGAGGACGTCGGGATCGAGCTGTTTGATCTTGTCGCGGGCGATGTACGGATCGGCGGCGCTGCCGACGACCTTGATGCCGGGGTCTTCTTCCAGCAACTGCGTCATCAGCTGGCGCACCAGCGCCGAATCGTCGACCACCAGCACCTTGACCGGGTTGCGGCGCGTGTTCATCAGAACAACTCCACGCTGCCGCTGGCGACCGGCTCGCGGGCGAGGCGACCGTAGTAGGCGCGTTCGGCATCGACGATGACGTCGTTGCGCGCCGACGGCAGGCGCTTGACCAGCGTGCGTCCGGTCTGGGCGAAGAAGCAGACCTTGCGCGGGTGGATGTCGCCCAGGTCCTGCGCGATCACCGGGATGTGCTCCGCCGCCAGGTACTCCAGCACGAAGCAGGCGTTGCGCGTGCCGATCGGATCGCTGTAGAAACCGCTCAGCACGTTGCCGCCGCCGAACACCTTCGCCTGCAATCGCGAGCGTCGCGCGCCGCGCTTGAGCAGGTCGTTGATCAGCAGTTCCATCGCGTGGGCGCCGTAGCGCGAGGAAACCGATTCGGCCTCGCCGCCCGGCAGCATGAAGTGGTTCATGCCGCCGACCTGCAGCATCGGGTCGTACAGGCATGCGGCCACGCACGAGCCTAGCAACGTAACCAGGGCGATCGGTCGATCGGTGACGCGGTAGTCCGACGGCAGCAGCTTGATCGCTTCGGTCTTCAGCACCGGATCGAAGTAGCTTCCCGGTTCGATGGCTGCGCGTGTATTCAAGGCGGCGTTCATCGGCGCAGTCCGGGAGCAGGGCGATAGGTCGTCCGGCCACACGGGGTAATCAGGTCATGGGCATGACCGAAGCTTTCCGAGTGTCCGGCGAAGAGCAGGCCGTCGGGTGCGATCAGCGGCGCCATGCGCTTGAGCACTTCGTACTGCGTGGCCTTGTCGAAATAGATCATCACGTTGCGGCAGAACACGGCGTCGAACCCGCCCTTGAGTTCGTAATCGTCGTCCAGCAGATTGAGTGGGCGGAACTCGATCAGCGCCTGCAGTTCCGGTTTGACGCGACACAGGCCGGCATTGGCGCCTTCGCCGCGCTGGAAGAACTGGCGTCGCCGCTGCAGCGACAGCGAATTGATGCGTTCGACCGGATACACGCCGCGCGCCGCGGTCTGCAGCACATTGGTGTCGATGTCGGTGGCGAGGATGCGTACCGGCGGCGTCATCGTGGCGAACGCCTCGCACGCGGTGATCGCCAGCGAGTACGGCTCCTCGCCGGTCGAAGCGGCGTTGCACCAGATCGTCTGGCCGTTGCGCCCGCGCGAACGCAGGCGTTCGGCGAGCATGTCGAAGTGGTGCGCTTCGCGGAAGAACGAGGTGAGGTTGGTCGTGAGCGCGTTGATGAAGCCCTGCAGCTCCGCGTCGGGATCGGCTTCCACGAAGTCCAGGTAGTCGCCGAAGCGCTCCATGCCCAGCGCACGCACGCGCCGCGCCAGGCGGCTGTAGACCATGTCGCGCTTGTGCGGGTGCAGGTGGATGCCGGCGCGGTCGCGGATCATGCGGCAGACGCGGCGGAAGTCGCGTTCGTCGAAGGTGAACTCGCGGTCGTCGGAGGTGCGCGGCGAAGGACGCATGTGGGGCTCGGGATGCTGCTCTCGTAGCCCGGGTAAGCGAAGCGCACCCGGGGCTCTTTTCGGTCGATGGCACTGGGCGGTGAGGTAACCCGGGTGCGGCTTCGCCTTACCCGGGCTCCGTCACTGCTTCAATCAGAACTCCTGCCAATCGCCATCCGCGCTGTTCGCCGCGGCGCTCGCGCGCACCTTGCGCGCGGCGGGCTTGGCGGGCGCGGCGGCCGGTCGCGCGCGGCTGGACTTGGCGGCGGGCATGTCGACCACGGTGGCCTGCGCGACGCGCGCGGCCTGCGCCGAATGCGCCATGCGGAACACCGCGACCGTCTGCACCAGCTGCTCGGACTGCTGTTCCAGGCTGCGCGCGGCGGCCGAGGCCTGCTCGACCAGCGCCGCGTTCTGCTGCGTGCCTTCGTCCATCTGCGTGATCGCGTTGTTGACCTGCTCGATGCCCGAGCTCTGCTCCTGCGACGCGGCGGAGATGTCGGCGATGATGTCGGTGACCTTCTTCACGCTGGTCACGATCTCGCCCATCGTGCGGCCGGCCTGGTCGACCAGCTGGCTGCCTTCCTCGACCTTGGTGACCGAGTCGTTGATGAGCTGCTTGATTTCCTTGGCGGCGTTGGCCGAACGCTGCGCGAGCGAGCGCACTTCGCTGGCGACCACCGCGAAACCGCGGCCCTGTTCGCCGGCACGCGCCGCTTCCACCGCGGCGTTCAGCGCCAGGATGTTGGTCTGGAAGGCGATGCCGTCGATGACGCCGATGATGTCGCTGATCTTCTTCGACGACTGGTTGATGGCGTTCATCGTGTGAACGACTTCGCCGACGACCGTGCCACCCTGGCCGGCGACTTCCGCCGCGCTCTGCGCCAGCTGGTTGGCCTGGCGGGCGTTGTCGGCGTTCTGGCGGACTGTGCTGGTCAGCTCTTCCATCGACGACGCGGTTTCTTCCAGCGACGCGGCCTGCTGCTCGGTGCGCTGCGACAGGTCGTTGTTGCCGGCGGCGATTTCGGCGGCGGCGCTGCTGATCGCGTCGGAACCCTGGCGGATCTGGCCGACGATCTGCGCGAGTTGGTCGACGGTGCGGTTGGCGTCGTTCGCCAGGCGGCCGAACTGGCCCGGCAGCTCCACTTCGACGCGGCGGTTGAGGTCGCCATCGGCGACGGCCGACAGCAGCGAGCCCACTTCGTGCAGGCCTTCCTCGGCGGTGGACATCAGCTGGTTAAGGCCCTGAACGACGTCGTGGTAGACGTACTCGAAGCGCGCGGCGTCGCCACGGCGGCTGAAGTCGCCTTCCACGGCGGCGTCGACCAGCGTCTTGATCTCGGCGTTGACCGCGTTCATGCCGTTCTTGACCGAATCCACGGCGTCGGTGATGCGCGCCTTCTGGCCCGGCAGGCGGTCCATGTCGCGCGACAGGTCGCCGCGGGCGTAGGAGGCGACGATCTCGATGGCGCGGGTGTTCACCTGGATGTGCGAATCCACCAGCGTGTTCACCTCACCGGCCATCTGGCCGTAGGCGCCGGGGAAGTCCTCGCTGCGCAGGCGGCGGTCGATCTCGCCCGCCTGGTGCGCCTCGAACAGGTCGCGCTGCGCACCGGCGAAGTTGCGCAGCGTGTTGATGGCGCGTTCCAGGCTGCGCGCGATGTCGCGCACTTCGTCGCGGCTCTCGACGCGGACGGTGTCCGGGAATTCGCCACGTGCGAGCAGTTCGGACGCGTCCTGCACTTCGCGCAGCGCAGCGCGGGTGCTGCGGATGAAGCCGAGGAACAGGTAGGCGGCGATGGCCAGGATCAGGATGCAGGTGCCCAGCGTCAGCGCGGTGCGCTGCTTCAGGCGGGAGATCTCGGCCGACGCGGCGTGGTCGAGCGAGGTGTTCGCCGCCGACAGCGCGGCGGCCAGCGCCATGCGCGTGGCTTCGGTGCGCGCGGCCATGATCTTCACTGCCAGCACCGGTGTCTCGGCGTCGAGGATGTGCTTCTGGATGTCCGCGTTCTGCTTGGCGACCGCATCCAGCGCTTTCTTGAACGGCGCGCCCATCGTGGCGGCCAGTTCCGGCATTTCTTCCTCGGCGTCCTTCAGCTCGACTTCCGAACGCGTGCGCACGTAGTCCTGCATGTTGCGCGACACGGCCAGGCCGGTGCGGTCGTCCACCCAGATCGCACCGTCGCCCAGCACGCGCAGCGCGGTCGCGCTCTGCTGCTGGGTGTACTCGGCCAGGGTCGGCACCCACACGGTCGCGGCGCGGCCCATGTAAAGGACGGCGGCGTTCTGCGCCTGCGCCAGGCCGGTTTCATCGGCAATCAGCCCGTGCACGTTGCCCAGTTCGCGCACGGTGGCGGCATGGTCCGTCGCGGCGGCGGCGGCATCGGCGTGCTCGCCGTTGGCCTTGGCCCACGCGGTCTGCGCCTGCTTGAGTGCGGCCGGTACGGCCGAGTCGGACAGCGTCCTGGCCTGCCAGGCGGTCAGTGCGTCCAGTTCGCGGCCGACGTTGGCGGCCGATTCCTGCAGCGACTGGTCGCTGACCTCGTCCTTGGCGAACTTGCGCACGGCCAGCTGCTCGTGCTGCTGGATGCCCAGCATCGCGCGGTGCAGGTGGCCCAGGCCGACGACGGCATCGCGCTGCGCGGTGGCGGCGGTGACTTCGGCGTTGGAGCGGACGACCAGGATGCCGGCCAGCACGCCGCAGGTCAGCATGAAGGCGGCGCCGATCACCATCGCCTTCTGGTTGAAGCGCAACTGCGACATCAGGCCGGTGGCGGGGGCCAGGAGGCGGTCCATCAAAGTCGCGGACGGCCGGGAGGATGCTTGGGTGGACATGGTGCCTCTCGTGCGGAACTGACCCGTCGGGGTCGACACCCGTTGCATCGGCTCGGCACGGCGAAACTTTAGTGAACCGACCGTTCAGGGGCACCGCTAAAGAAACGCGACGGCCGGCCGATGTTCGGGGTGTCGCCCGACACATCCCCAAGGAGCCTCCCATGCGCCGTTCTCTCATCACCGCCGCCGGCATTGCCGTGCTGGCCCTGTCCTTCGCCGCCCCGGCCTCGGCCGACCTGAAGCCGACCAAGCGCGTCGAGCCGCAGTACCCGGCCGAAGCCGCCCGCGCCGGTACGCAGGGCTTCGTCGAAGTCGAATTCACCGTGGACGAGGCCGGCAAGGTCGCCAGCGTCTCGGTCGTCAACGCCAAGCCGGCGCGCGTGTTCGAGCAGTCGGCCGTGCGCGCCGTGAAGCAGTGGGAGTTCGCTCCGGGCGGCGGCAAGGGCAAGGTGCGCCTGGACTTCTCGCTGTAAGCCATCGCGAAACGCCACATCCGGCATGGCCGGTTGAGTGAAAACGCGCCGGAAACGGCGCGTTTTCTTTTGGGCGGTCGGGTGCGCAACGGAATCCCCCGATCCCCACGCCGTTCGTTCAGGACGGACGGTGCGAACCGAAGGACTAGCCCAGGCCGCTGCGGGCCACGTCGGACGTTATCGATAGTGGCCGTATATCGCGGCCGCCGCCGAGGGAGCGATCGCGATGAAACTCAAGCGCCTGTTCGCATGGACGGCCGGCGTCCTCGTCGTCGGCGCGGTTGCCGCCTTCGCGATCGGCTGGTTCACCTCGACCAACAGCTGCTACACCGACCCGCCGGCCTCGCCGCGCGACCCGATGAAGGCCGTCATCCGCTGCGATTACGGCACCGCCGAGCGGCTGGAAATCGTCAACATCGAAAAGCCGGCACCCGCCGACGACGAAGTGCTCGTGAAAGTGCGCGCGGCCGCGGTGAACCCGCTGGACTGGCACTACCTGCGCGGCACACCGTACCTGATGCGCATGGGCACCGGCCTGCGCCGGCCGAAGGAAATCCGCATGGGCGTGGATTTCGCAGGCACCGTGATGACCGTCGGACGCAACGTCACGCGCTTCAAGCCGGGCGACGCGGTGTTCGGCGGGCGCACCGGCGCTTTCGCCGAGTACGTCACGGTGAAGCAGGACCGCGCGATCGCGCTCAAGCCCGCGCGCGTGTCCTTCGAACAAGCCGGCGGTGTCGCCATCGCGGCGACGACGGCCCTGCAGGGACTGCGCGACGGCGGTCGGGTCAAGGCCGGCGACCGCGTGCTGATCAACGGTGCATCGGGCGGCGTGGGCACCTTTGCGGTGCAGATCGCCCGTTCGATGGACGCACACGTCACCGGCGTGTCGAGCACGCGCAACGTCGCGCTGGTGCGCTCGTTGGGCGCGCAGGACGTGATCGACTACAAGCGCGACGACTACACGCTTGTCCACAGCACACGCGGCGCGCCCCGCTTCGACGCGATCCTGGACAACGTGGGCAACCGCACCCTTGCGGAAAACCGGCGCGTACTGGTTCCCGGTGGACGCTACGTGCTGATCGGCGGCGGCGGTCCCGACGACGGCCACTGGATCGGGCCGATGCTCAAACCGCTGGGTGCGTGGGTGACCTCGTGGTTCGTCGACCAGCATATGGGCATGCTGCTGGCCGAACTCGACCAGAAGGACATGGATGTGCTGCGTGATCTGATGGAGAGCGGCCGCGTCACGCCGGTGGTCGATCGCCGCTACCCGTTGCGCGAGATCGCGGACGCGGTCCGCTACGTGGAGAGCGGACGCGCGCGGGGCAAGGTGGTGATCGTGATGGACTAGCGGCGCCGGCAGCACGCCACCGAGAGCCTGCGCTCAGAAACGATGCGCGGTGGCGCAGGCCACGACATGGTTGTAGTCGCTGGACATGCAACGGTAGAACGCCTGCTTCTCGCCGCTCGCCGCGGCGCAGTCCTGCGACGTGATCTCCGCCAGCGAGGTGCGCAGCTTCGTCGCCTTCCTGTCGAAATCGGCGCGGTCGATGTAGCCGCCATCGGCGTTCTTCTGGCCGACTTCCAACATCGTTTCCAGGCCGTAGCGCGCATTCTCGACGGCCTTGTCGCAGGACAGTTCGACGTCGCGGTCCTGAACCTGCATCAGGCCCTGCGCGATGCCCTCGACAGCCTGCTGGGTTTCCGGCGGAAGCGTCTTCGTCTCGGCGTGCGCCGTAGCACTCAATGCCAGCGAGAGCAGCGCGGTCGCGATTGATGCGCGGACCGCACTCGCGGTCATGTTGCGGGTGTTCCCCATGTGCTTCCCCCGTGATGCGGCGTCGTGCCGCGGTGCGAGAGCTTAGCGGCTTTCGACCTCCTTCCTCCGTGCAGGAATGGGACGGCAGGAGCAGATCTCGGTTCGCACTCCGGGTCGGCGAAGCGCACCGGGGGCGGTACCTTCCGGGTGCGACGCGTGGCGTCCCCGTGCTACGCGCGCACGGTGCATCCCGCTTGCGCGAGGATGCCGGCACGGCCCGTTGAGAGGCCTGGCCTCTGCAACGGTGCGGACGTCGAGGCGCGGTTCAACGCTGGTTCGTACGCGAGTGCACCAGCGCGATGTTGGCGCGCGCGCCATCTTCGTTCGCGCCGTGCCGCATCGTGCCGGACGACAGCCGGAACGCCGCCACCGTCTCCGTCAGCGCGGAAGCCTGTTCGTCCATGCTGCGCGCGGCGGCGGAAGCTTCCTCCACCAATGCCGCGTTCTGCTGCGTGCTCTCGTCCATCTGCGCGATGGCCTGGTTGATCTGCTCGATGCCCGCGCTCTGCTGCAACGTGGCGGCGCTGATCTGCGCAAGCATGCCGCCCACGCGCGCCACGCTGCCGACGATGTCGTCCATCGTGCGGCCCGCGCCTTGCACCAGTCGCGTACCGGCGCCCACGCACTCCACCGAGTCGCCGATGAGGTGCTGTGAACGGCGTTCCGTTCATGTCGAAGATCGGGTTGTAGGAGGCCTGGATCCAGATCTCGCGACCGCCCTTGCCGATGCGCCGGTACACGCCCGCGTCGTACTCGCCGCGGCCGAGCTTGGCCCAGAAGTCGCGGTACTGCGCGCTGCGGCGGTAGGTGTCGTCGGCGAACATCGAATGGTGCTGGCCGCGCACTTCGTCCAGCGCGTAGCCGGTGGCGGCGAGGAAGTTCTCGTTGGCCGACAGGATGCGGCCGGTCAGGTCGAACTCGATCACCGCCTGCGACTTGCCGATCGCCGCCAGCTGGCCGGCGAAGTCCGCCGCCTGCATCTTCTGTGCGGTGATGTCGGTGGCGAACTTCACCACCTTGCGCGCGCGGCCCATGCGATCGAACACGGGATTGTAGGAGGCCTGGATCCACACCTCGCGGCCGCCCTTGCCGATGCGGCGGTATACGCCCGCGTCGTACTCGCCGCGACCGAGCTTGCCCCAGAACTCGCGGTACTCCGCGCTGTCGGCGTAGGCCGGATCGGCGAACATGCGGTGGTGGCGGCCCTGGATCTCGTCGAGCCGATAGCCCAGCGTGTGCAGGAAGTTTTCGTTCGCGTGGACGATGGTGCCGTCGAGATCGAACTCGACGACGGCCTGCACACGGTCGAGCGCGGCGACGCGGTCTTCGAGATCGCAGATGCGCGCGTTGTCGGCGGGCGCGGGCGCGCGGGCGGGCGAGAAGCGCGAGGCGAGGCGGCGCCAGAGCGAAGATGTGGCGGAGAGCGTGTCGGAAGCGAACTGGTCGGCCTTGGCTGGCCGGATTCCCGCAGTGGTCATGGCTATGTCCGTGTGAAACAAATCGAACGCGCCGTGCATTCGCACGGCGCCGGGTACTGCGTTGATTTGTGGACTCACGAAAGATCGCCCGTGGGGGGGCGGCGGACCTTGGGTGCGACTACAACGCGGCTGGCTTGGCGGATGCGCTCCGCCTGGCGTGCTGTGGGGGCGTTGTGGTGTTGCGGGTGCTGCGTGTCGCGGTGGGAACGGTCGAACGGAAATGTCAGGCTGCGTCGGCGTGCGCCACCAGGCCCATTTCGGCGCTCGTCATCAGGCGCTCGATTTCCAGCAGGATCAGCATGCGCTCGCCCTGCGTGCCGATGCCGGTGATGAACTGGCGGTCGATGGTCGCGCCGATTTCCGGCACCGGACGGATCTGCTCGGCGTGGAGGCGGATCACGTCGGAGACACTGTCCACCACCATGCCCACGACGCGGTCGGCGACGTTGAGCACGATCATGACCGTGAGCGCGTTGTACTCGGCCTTGGCGAGGCGGAACTTCAGGCGCATGTCGATGACCGGCACGATGGTGCCGCGCAGGTTGATCACGCCCTTGATGTAGTTGGGCGCGTCGGGCAGGCGGGTGACGGTGTCGTAGCCGCGGATTTCCTGCACTTTCAGGATTTCCACGCCGTACTCCTCCTCGCCCAGGGCGAAGGTCAGGTACTCGTCGGCCGATTCGGTGGTGGTGGCGCCGTTGTGGTCGTAGGTCATGGTGTGTCTGCCTTTGATCTCGTAGCCCGGGTAAGCGAAGCGCACCCGGGGTGATGCGTGTCTGGAATGGCTCCCCGGGTGCGGCCTTCGGCCTACCCGGGCTGATTCACGCGGCCTGCGGCATGCGCTGCGCCTGCAGCAGGCCGCCGACGTCGACGATCAGCGCGACGCGACCGTCGCCCAGGATCGTTGCGCCGGAAATGCCCTGCACGCGCCGGTAGTTGGCTTCGATGTTCTTCACCACGACCTGCTGCTGGCCGAGGAGTTCGTCGACTTCCAGGGCCAGGCGCTGTCCGTCGGCCTCGACCACGACCGCGATCGGCGCGCCCACGCGCGCGGTGCCGGACAGGCCGTATTGCGTTGCCAGGTCGAACAGCGGCAGGTAGTCCTCGCGCACGCGCAACACGCGCGCTTCGCCGGCGATGGTGCGCACGTCGCCGTCGGCCGGCTGCAGCGATTCGATGACCGAGTTCAGCGGCAGGATGAAGACTTCGCCGCCGACCGCGACGTTCATGCCGTCCAGGATCGCCAGCGTCAGCGGCAGGCGGATCGACACGGTCGTGCCGGCGCACTTCTTCGAGCGGATCTCGACCTGGCCGCCGAGCGCGGCGATGTTCTTCTTGACCACGTCCATGCCGACGCCGCGACCGGACAGGTCGGTGAGCTGCTCGGCGGTGGAGAAGCCCGGATGGAACACCAGGTCCCACACCTGCGCGTCGGTCGGGTTGTCGCCGATGGGCAGGTTGCGTTCGGCGGCCTTGCGCAGGATGCGTTCGCGGTCCAGGCCGCGGCCGTCGTCGCTGATCTCGATGACGATGTGGCCGCCCTGGTGCTGCGCGTTGAGCGTGATGGTGCCGGTCTCGTCCTTGCCGGACGCGCGGCGTTCGGCCGGCAGTTCCAGGCCATGGTCGATCGCGTTGCGCACCAGGTGCACGAGCGGATCGACGATCTTCTCGATCACGCCCTTGTCCAGTTCGGTCGCTTCGCCACTGGTGCGCAGGCGCACCTTCTTGTCCAGGCGCGCGGCGAGGTCGCGGACCATGCGCGGGAAGCGGCTGAAGGCGAACTCCACCGGCAGCATGCGCACGCCCATCACCGCTTCCTGGAGGTCGCGGGTATTGCGGTCGAGCAGTTCCAGGCCCGACAGCAGCATCTCGTTGGCGACCGGGTCCAGCTGCGTGGAGCGCTGGCGCAGCATCGCCTGGGTGATGACCAGTTCGCCGACCAGGTTGATCAGCGCGTCGACCTTGTTCACCGCGACGCGGATCGAGGTGTCGCCAGAGTCGTTGCCGCCGGCCTTGCGCGTTTCCAGCGCAATGACGTTGCCTTCGGCTGCCGAATCGATCGGTGCCGGCGGCGGTGCGACGGCGGACGTCGCCGGAATCCCTTCGATCGCCAGCTCGCACTGGTCTTCGACCCACGCGAAGGCATCGTCGATCGCGCTGCGCGGGACGCTGCCCGGCAGCATGAGGTCCCACGCCAGGTAGGCCTCGAACGGATCGAGGCTGGAGAAGTCCGGCAGCGTGTTGTCCAGGCAGGTGACGCCCAGTTCGCCATGGCTCGACAGCTCGCGCAGGATGCGCAGCGGGTCGTTGCCGCTGAGGAACATCGACGGCGCCGGCTTGAAGCCGATGCGCCATTCGGCGATCTCGGGTTCCTTGTCGGCGGCCTTCGTCGATGCAACGACTTCGCGCCCCATCATCTTCGCCAGGCCGTCGTGCGCGCGCTTGAGGCCCGCCGCGTCGATCGGGTCGCCGTGCTCGGCGGCGGCCAGCAGGCCGCGCAGCGAATCGCCGGCGACCAGCAGCGCGCCGATCGCGCCGGCGTCGAGCTGGCGGCGGCCGCTGCGGGCTTCGTCCAGCAGCGTTTCCAGCTGGTGGGTCAGTTCGCTGATCGCGGTGAAGCCGAAGGTCGCCGCGCCTCCCTTGATCGAATGCGCGGCGCGGAAGACGACGTTGATGGTCTCGCCGTCGGCCGCCCCCGATTCCATCGCGAGCAGGCCCGCTTCCATGGCATCGAGGTTTTCGCGGCTTTCCTCGAAGAACGCGGCGTGGAAGCGGGTGATGTCCATCGTGGCGGCTCTGCCTTCAGTGCGCTGATGTTGGGTGCGATTAGCCCAGGACCTTGCGGACCGTGGCGAGCAGCTGTTCGGGGTCGAACGGCTTGACCAGCCAACCGGTCGCGCCGGCGGCCTTGCCTTCGGCCTTCTTGTCGCCGCCGGATTCGGTGGTGAGCATCAGCAGCGGCGTGAAGCGGTAGTCCGGCAGCTGGCGCAGCTGGCGGATCAGCTCGATGCCGTCCATGCGCGGCATGTTCACGTCGGTCACCACCGCGTCGAAGCGCTGGGTGCGGGCGACATCGAGCGCGGCCTGGCCGTCTTCGGCCTCGCGCACGTTGAAGCCGCCGCCGGTCAGGGCAAAGGCGACCATCTGCCGCATGGAGGTGGAGTCGTCGACGATCAGCAGGTTCTTGGACATCGTGGCCGGCTTCTGGTTGTTGTTCGGATGGATGGGAGGTGCGGGGTAGCGTTATGCGGCCGACGCGGTGTCGACGCCCAGGCTCTTGGCGAGCGCGAGCTGGCGCGCGGCATCGGCCAGCACCTTGGAGGCGCCGGTGACGACGGTGGCGTGGCCGAGCGCGGCGCGTTCGCGCACGAAGGCATGCAGCATCTGCAAGCCGGCCGTGTGCACGCGTTCGACGGCATCGCCGGCAAGCGACAGCGGTTCGGCGTCGTCCAGGTGCGGGCGCAGCGTGGCCTGCAGGTCGGCGACGTATTCGATACCGAGGTCGGAGGGAAGCGGCAATGCGTTCATGGCGATCGGGTGGCCGTGGTCATTCGAAGTGGATAACGGCGCGGTTGGGGAGGACTTGAGCGACCCTCTGCGACGCGCTTCGCTCACCCTCTTCCGCCCTTCGGGCACCTTCTCCCTCGAGGGGAGAAGGAAGAGCAAAGATGGGCCACCGCGTGCACGGAGAGGACAGCGCGTAGCCCGGGTAAGCGCAGCGCACCCGGGGTAACGTGTCCGGAGCCGCTGCCCCGGGTGCGGCCCTTGGCCTTACCTGGGCTACAGGAGCGCTCACCCAAAAAGGGCATTCGCATCCAGCAGCACCGTCGGCTTGGCCACCACGCGCGCCACGCCCACGATTGCCCGCGACGGCGAGGCCATCAGCGGCGGTTCGATGCGGTCCGGTCCCAGCGTCACCACGTCGTCCACCGCCGAGACCAGGGCGCCGATGAGTTCGTTGTCGCGTTCCACCACGACGATGCGCGCGCGTTCGTCGGCCTCGACGCGGCCCGTGCCCAGCCACAGGCCCAGGTCGAAGACCGGGACGATGCGGCCGCGCAGGTTCATCGCGCCCAGCACCGACGGCGCCGCGCCGCGCATGGCGACGATGGGCACGGTGCGGCCGACTTCCTGCACGCGCAGCAGTTCGACGGCGTAGCTGTCGTCGCCCACGGCGACGCGCAGCCAGCGGTGGGTGGTGGTCACCGACGGCCGCAGCGCGGGCGGAGTGACCTCGACCGGACGCAGGCCGGAGCGTTGCGCCGGGGTTTCGACGGGACGCATCGGCGCCACGCGCGAAGGCGGCGCCTCGAGGTGCGGTGCGGGTGCGAATTGCGCGGCGAGGAGCGGGTCGGACTCGAGTTCGGCGAGCAGGCCGGCGGGAATCCCGTGCGTTGCAGCGGCGGACGGCGCGTTCGCGGACGGCGCCTGTCCGGCGAACAGCGGGTCGTCGTCCAACTCGGCCAGCAGGTCGAACGGAACGGCGGCGGCCTGCACGGATGCGGGCGCGGGCGCCTGCCCGGCGAACAGCGGATCGGAATCGAGTTCGTCCAGCAGGCCGGCGGGGATCGCGGCCGGCGGCGCCGCTTCGATCGCGACGGCAGGCGCCCGCGCGGTGTGCACCAGGCCGGTCAACAGCGGGTCGGCTTCGAGTTCGGCCAGCAGTGCCGCCGGGATTTCGACGCTCGTCGTATCGGGCGCAACCGCCTCGACGACCGCCGCCTCGACGGCCGCTGCCTCGACGGCCATCGCCACCGCTTCGATCGACGGCACCGCGCTCATGGGCGCGTTCGCCGCGGCGGGCGCGGGCGGCGCCACCGCATCGACGGTGAGGTCGAGCAGTTCGTCGAGGTAGGCGTCGATGGCGGGGTGAGTCATGTCGGATGTTCCAGCGGAGATGACGAAACCTTTCCTGCAAGCTTCACGCCGCTTCCTTGCGCGCATCGCCCGACGCTTCGGTCTCCAGCAGCCACTTCAGCGCGCGCCGGTACATGTCGACGCCGCGGCCGTCGGGCGGGTCGGCCTTCACCAGCGACGCCGCATCGCGCAGGCGCGTGTCCATCGGCACGGCGTGCGGCCAGACGCGGTCGCCGTAGCGATCCTGCAGCTCGTACAGACTCTGCACGCCGGTGCGCGTGCGCCGGTCGAACAGCGTCGGCAGCACGTGGCGCGGCAGCGGGCGGCGGCGCGAACGTTCGACCATCTCGGCCGTGCGCAGCATGTCGGCCAGGCCGTGCAGGGCGAGCGGATCGGTCTGCGTCGGCACGATCAGACGGTCGGCCGCGGCCAGCGCGTTGACCATCAGCAGGCCCAGCGTGGGCGGGCAGTCCATCAGCACGTAGTCGTAGACATCGCGCACCGTGTGCAGCGCACGGCCGAGCGCCAGGCCCAGGCCGGGCTGCGTGGCGCCACGCCGTTCCAGCGTGGCCAGCGCCGGTTGCGCGGCGACCAGTTGCAGGTCGGGGATGTGCGTGTAGCGGGCCAGTTCGAGCAGGCCCGAGGCGCTGCCGTTGAACAGGTCGTGGGTGCCGGACGGCGGCGGATCGGCGGGGACTTCGAAGGCGCGCGTCAGCGACGCGTGCGGATCGAGGTCGAGCAGCAACACGCGGTTTCCCGCCGTTGCGAGCCCGCGTGCGAGGCACAGCGACGTCGTCGTCTTGCCGACGCCACCTTTCTGGTTGGCGATTGCCCAGGCGCGCATCAGCCCGCTCCCGGTGAGGTGGAGGAATGTTTGGTCGCAGCGGCGCGTGCGGCGCCGGCGGCGGCTCGATCGGTTTCCGCGGCGATGCCGTCGTTGCCGGCAGCGTGCGCACGAGCGGCGGCGGTCGCCGCGCCCGGCGACGGCGTCGTCGGATACAGGTCGGCGTCCACGCTCGGCGCGGCCGGCGTTGCGGCCTCGTCCTGCATGGCGATCGTCGGCGGCGTGCGGTCTTCCAGCGCGTCCGGTCCCTGCGGGCTGGCGAGGATCACCAGCAGCACGCGGCGGTTCGCGTTGCGGCCCTGCGGCGTGGCGTTGTCGGCGACCGGCTGGAACTCGCCGTAGCCGACCACCGCCAGGCGACTGGGCGAAATGCCGTCGCGCGCCATCACGTGGACGATGCTGGCCGCGCGCGCGGACGACAGTTCCCAGTTGGACGGGAACTGCGACGTCGCGATCGGCACGTTGTCGGTGTAACCCTCCACGCGCAGCGCGTTGGGCTCCTCGCGCAGCACCCCGGCGATGCGGCGCACGGTGTCGACGGCCTGTGGGTTCGGTACGGCGACGCCGCTGGCGAAGAGGATGTCGCTCTGGATCTCGACTTCCAGGAAGTTGTAGCTGCGGCGCACCGTGACCAGCTTCTGCTTCACCAGTTCCGACAGCGCCTCCTGGATGCGTCGACCGATGGAATGCAGCTGCTCGCCCTGCGAGCGCGATTCCTCCAGCGCGACCTGCTGCGCCGCCCCGCCGGACTTGCCGCCGAAGGTCGGCATGTCCAGCACCTGGCGCATGCGCGGCGCGGCGATCGGCGTGGACGAGGACGGGCCCGACTTGGAACCAGGTGTCACCAGCGATGGCCGGTCGAAGGCCGAGCCGCGCTGCTGGTGCATGCCCAGCTGGATCGGCGTGACCGTTCGCGGCGGTCCGCCGAACGCCGAGGAGAGCGCGTCGGCGAGCACGCGGTACTTGCCCTCGTTGATCGAGGAGATCGCGTACATCACCACGAAGAACGCCAGCAGCAGCGTGATCAGATCGCCATACGGGATCGCCCACGCTTCGTGGTTCATGTGCTCCTCGTGATGTTGCCTGCGGCGACCGGCCATGAGTGCGAGGGCCCCGTCAGACCACGAAGCCGTTGAGGCGTGCTTCGATGTTGCGCGGGTTCTCGCCCTGCGCGATCGCGATCAGGCCTTCGATGATCATTTCGCGCTCGTCGGCCTGCTGGTTGATCAGGCCCTTCAGCTTGGCCGCCATCGGCAGCAGCATCAGGTTCGCCAGGCCGATGCCGTAGATCGTCGCGGTGAACGCGGCAGCGATGCCGTGGCCGAGCTTGCTCGGGTCGGCGAGGTTCTTCATCACCGCCATCAGGCCCAGCACGGCGCCGATGATGCCCAGGGTCGGCGAATAGATGCCGGCCCCTTCGAACACCTTCGCCGCGGCCAGGTCGCGCTGCGATTGGCCGTGCAGTTCGATCTCCAGCATCTGCCGGATCGAGTCGGGCTCCACGCCGTCGACGACCATTTGCAGGCCCTTGCGCACAAACGGATCCTCCTGCGCCTGCACTTCGTTCTCCAGGCCCAGCAGGCCCTGACGGCGGGCGACGGTCGACCACTCCACGATGCGCGCGATCATCGCCGGCCGGTCCTGCGCGGGCGGATTGAACACCCAGCGCACGATCGTCAGCGCACGCTTGAACGTCGCCATCGGCGTCTGCACGAGGATGGCCGCGATGGTGCCCAGGATCACGATGACGAACGCCGCCGGCGACCACAGGCCGGACAGGCCCGCGCCCTTGAGGATGCTGCCGCCGATCAGGGCGACCAGCGCAAGTACGACACCGATGAGGCTGAGTCTGTCCATGGAGGTGACGTCGGAATCCAGTGAGCCGAGACGAGTGGGAGAGCGACTTCAGCGGGAGGTCCGTAGCCCGGGTAAGCGAAGCGCACCCGGGCAACCCCCGCGTCACGCAGGTCCCGGGTGCGCTTCGCATACCCGGACTACGCACTACTTGAGCCCTTCGTTGTTCTTAACGGTCCCTCGGCGCGCTACTTGAGCCGCGCAGTCCGGTCCTGAGCACTGCGTCCACATCCAGGATCAGCGCCATGCGGCCGTCGCCGACCAGGCTGGCCCCGGCGTAGCCGGCCAGGCCGCGCAGGGTGCGGGGCAGGGCTTTGATGACCACTTCCTCGCGGCCGCGCACGCGGTCCACCGTCAGGCAGAAGCGTTGCTCGCCCGATTGCAGTACTACGCAGGTCGTGGCCGCGCCCGGTTCGGGCGCAAGGCCCAGCCAGCTGCGAAGCTCGATCAGCGGCAGCGGTTGGTCGCGCAGGTCGAGCATGCTCTGGCCGTCCACCCACAGCGCTTCCACGCGTTCGTGCGCGAGCACTTCGACCACGCGCACCAGCGGCAGCGCATAGACATCGCCTTCAAGCTCCACCAGCAGCGTGGGCAGGATCGCCAGCGTCAGCGGCACGCGGATCACGAAGCGCGAACCGCGGCCGACTTCGGAGTGGATCTGCACCTGGCCCGACAGTTCGCGGATCTTGGACTGCACCACGTCCATGCCGACGCCGCGCCCGGACAGGTCGCTGACCTCGCTGCGCGTGGAGAAGCCGGCCATGAAGATCAGGTTGAGGCATTCGTCCGACGACAACCGCGCGGCGGCGTCGATGTCGATCAGGCCCTTGTTGATCGCGCTGCGGCGGATCTTTTCCGGGTCGATGCCGGCGCCGTCGTCGCTCACCTCGATCGAAACGTGGTCGCCTTCCTGTTGCGCGGAAAGGCGCACGCGTCCCTGTTCGTTCTTGCCGGCGGCGCGACGCGCGGCCGGCGTTTCGATGCCGTGATCGATCGCGTTGCGCACCAGGTGCACCAGCGGATCGGCGAGAGCTTCGACGAGGTTGCGGTCCAGTTCGGTCTCGGCGCCGACGATGTCGAGCTCGACGGATTTGGAAACCTGCCGCGCGACATCGCGCGCGAGCTTGGGAAAACGCGCGAACACGCGGCCCACCGGCTGCATGCGCACCGTCATCACCGAAGACTGCAGGCGCGAGGTGGCGACGTCGAGCGCGGTGACGGCGCGGTCGAGATCCTCGTCGCGCAGGCGCGGGCGGATGGTCTTGAGGCGGTTGCGCGCGAGCACGAGTTCGCCGACGAGGTCGACCATCGCGTCGAGGCGGCGCACGTCGACGCGGACCGTCGGGTCGTCGGCCTTGGCGGTCTGCGCGTTGGCCGCAGGCGCGGCGCGGGGCTTCTTCGGTGCTGTGGGCGCGGGCGAGGCGGCGGGCACGCCCGAACCCTGCAGCGTATCCAGCAGCGCTTCGAATTCGTCGTCGTCGATGTCGCCGTTCGCCGGCGCGGCGCCCGCGCCGGTGACGGACTTGCCGGCGGCGCCGTCGCGCAGCGACTTGAGCAACGCCGGCGGTGCGTGTTCGGGTTCCTCGCCGGCGGACACCGCATCGAGCATTTCCACCAGCAGGTCCAGAGACTGCTGCGTGTCGTCGAACGCCGCCGCGTCCATCGGCACCGTGCCGTCGCGCGCGACGTTGAGGCGGTCCTCCACCGCGTGGCAGATGTGAACCATCGGCACGAAATCGAGGAAGCCCGCGCCGCCCTTGATGGTGTGGAAGCCGCGAAAAACCGTGTTGAGGCAGTTGCGATCGGTCGGCGCGTGTTCCAGCGCGACCATCTGCTCGCCGAGCTGGTCGAGGATTTCGCGCGCTTCGATCAGGAAATCGGCGGCGATGTCGTCGGCGATGGCGCTCATGCGGACCCCGCAATGAAACCGTCATGCCCGCGGAAGCGGGTACCCGGCGTAGCCCGGGTAAGCGAAGCGCACCCGGGGCCGAGCGTGGCGGCACCCCGGGTGCGGGCTGTGGCCTTGACCGGGCTACGGTTCGGCATGAACGTCGAGCAGAACATCACTACAACCCCAGCGAAGACAGCAGTTCGTTCGCGTCGTCCTGGGTGGCCGGTGCGGGGTCCACGCCCGCCACCGACGGCCCGAAGCCGCGCGAATTGTGGTTCAGTTGCAGCGGCGTGACGCCGGTGTCGGCGACCTCGCCCAAACCGGCGTGCACTGCGCGCACCAGGTCGACGACGCGACGGATGATCTGCCCGGTCAGGTCCTGGTAACCCTGCGCGGCGGTCATTTCCGACATCCGCGAGCGGATCGCGGCGATGGTCACGGCCTGCGTTTCGGCAGCCGCGCCGGGCAACGTGCCCAGCAGCACGCCGCATTCCTGGATCAGATCGAGCGTGCGATGGCTGGCTTCCTCGCTCACGTGCACCACGTGCTCCAGGCGCGCGCAGGCTTCGGGCAGCGAACCGTTCGAGGACGTGCCGCTTTCGCCCAGCGCACTTTCCAGCTCGCGCGCGAGTTTCGCCAAGCCTTGCACCAGCGGCTGGCTGCGCCATTGGATCAGCGCATCGACGTTGCTGCGCCAGCCGGCGAGGTCATCGTGTTCCAGCGCCCACAGTGCCGCGTGCAGCCGCGCGATGACGGCATGGCGGTCCTGCGGGAGAGCTGTGCCGGGGCCGGACGCGTCGGTCACGCGGCCGCTCCCAGGCGCTCGAACACCTTGGCGAGCTTGTCTTCCAGCGTCGCGGCGGTGAAGGGCTTGATGACATAGCCGTTCACGCCGGCCTGCGCGGCTTCGATGATCTGCTCGCGCTTGGCTTCGGCGGTGACCATCAGCACCGGGATCTTCGCCAGGGACGCATCGGCGCGAATCGCCTTGAGCAGGTCGATGCCCGGCATGCCCGGCATGTTCCAGTCGGTGACGACCAGGTCGTACGACGCCTTCTTCAGTTCGATCAGCGCGGTGCTGCCATCGTCGGCCTCGGCGGTGTTGTGGAAGCCCAGGTCGTTGAGCAGGTTCTTGACGATGCGGCGCATGGTCGAGAAGTCGTCGACGATGAGGATGCGGATGTTCTTGTCCATGTGGGCTTGGTACTCGTAGTCAGGAAGCGTCAGTGCAAGGCGGTGTGGCGACCCCGTCCATCCTTCGACCCTTCGTCGATCTCAGGGCAGGCCTTCGGGCCTGCGGCCCTACGCTCAGGACGAACGGTGAGACGATCCCGTTCGTCCTGAGCGCAGGCGCGTAGCGCCGAAGTCGAAGGACGGGCGGGCGTCGCGCGTCACGGAGGTGGTGAGCGGAAAGATCAATACCCATGCTCGCTCTCGTCCTCGTCATGCGTACCGCGCCACTCGCCCAGGCGCGCGCGCAGGCGCAACATCGCCTGGCCGTGGATCTGGCACACGCGCGATTCGCTCACGCTCAGCACGGCGCCGATCTCGCGCAGATTCAATTCCTGCTCGTAGTACAGCGACAGCACGAGCTGCTCGCGTTCGGGCAGGTTGGCGATCGCGCCGCCCAGGGCTTCGCGGAAGGCGCCGTGTTCGAACTCGCGCGCCGGCGTCGCGCCGCCATGCGTGGCCAGGTGCGGCTCGCCCTCGTGTTCGTCCAGGTGCGCTTCCAGGCTGATGAGCTGGCCGCGCGCAGCGTCCTCGAGCATGCGGTGGTATTCGTCCAGCGGCACTTCGAGTGCCCCCGCCACTTCCTGCGCGGTCGCGGCGCGGCCGGTGCGCTGTTCGACTTCGCGCGTGGCGGCGACGACGTCGCGGTAGCGGCGGTGCACCGAGCGCGGCACCCAGTCGCCGCGACGGATCTCGTCGATCATCGCGCCGCGGATGCGGATGGAGGCGTAGGTCTCGAACGCCGCACCTTGATCCGCCTGGAAATTGCGGGCGGCGTCGATCAGGCCGAGCATGCCGGCCTGGATCAGGTCGTCGATCTCCACGCTCGCCGGCAGGCGCGCGGCCAGATGGTGGGCGATGCGGCGCACCAGCTCGCCGTGCTTTTCGACGACTTCGGTCGCGTTGGCGTTGTCGGTGGCGCGCTGGGTGGCCTTGTACTGTGCGGCGGCGGCGTTCATGCGACGGCGCTCCGTAATGGATCGTTGGTGCTGGCTGCACCTCCGCCGGCGCTGTGCGCGACGAGGCGTTCCATGAAGAACTCGACGCCGCCGCGCGGACCGGCCGGCGACTGCCAGCTGTTGGCGCGGCGTGCTATGTCGCGGAACGCCAGCGCCGACGGGCAGCCCGGGAAGGCTTCGACGACGGCTTCCTGGCGCTGGATCGCGCGACGCAGCCATTCGTCGCGCGGAATCGCACCGAGGTAATGCAGCGTCACGTCGAGGAAGCGCGCGCTGACGCGTTCGAGCTTCTCGAACAGCTGCTTGCCTTCGATGGTGTTGTTGACCTGGTTGGCGAGCACCTGCACGCGGGTCACGCCGCGCTCGCGGCTGAGGACCTTGATCAGCGCGTAGGCATCGGTCACCGAGGCCGGTTCGTCGCAGACCACCACGATCACGTCCTGGGCGGCCTGGCAGAAGGTGAGCACGCTGTCGGAAATGCCGGCGGCGTTGTCCACCACCATCGCGTCCAGCGGCAGGTCGAGCTGGCAGAACGCATTCACCAGTCCGATGTGCTGTTGCGGCAGCAGTTCGGTCATGTGGCGCTTGCCCGATGCGGCCGGCACCACCCACAACCCGCGCGGGCCTTCCAGCAGGGTGTCCTGCAGTTCGCAACGGCCGGCGAAGACGTCGGCCAGGGTGAACTGCGGCGACAGGCCGAGCATCACGTCGACGTTGGCCAGTCCCAGGTCGGTGTCCAGCAGCAGCGTGCGCTGGCCGGCGTGGACCAGCGACATGGCCAGGTTCACCGACACCGAGGTCTTGCCGACGCCGCCCTTGCCGCTGGCGACCGCGATGACGCGCACCGGCGCGCGCGCGGCGGACACGGGCGCACTGGAGGCGGAGGCGTTGAAATCAGCTGGCGATGGCATGGCGGTCCTCGGTGGGGAGGGTCACGGGACGAGGCTTCAATTGGCCGAGTTCGAGAGACCCGAGGGGGTTATCGGCAGCACGTCGCACTTTCTCGAGGGTCAATACGAGGCGGCGTGCGTCGGCGGCGGCGATGTCGGTCGGGACCTGCTGGCCGTCGGTGGTGTAGGCCAGGCTCAGGCCGTGCTGGACCAACACCGACAGGGGCGAACCCAGGCGGCCGGTCTCGTCGACCTTGGTCAACACCACGCCTTCCGGCGAGGCCGGGCGGTAGCGGCGGACCACTTCGCCCAGGTCGTGGGCATTGGTGTTGGCCGGCAGCACCAGCAGGCTGCGCACGCGCTTGGCCGCGCGCAGCCACAGGATCTGGCCGAGCAGGGCGCGGTCGCGCAGGCCATGGCCGGCGGTGTCGACCAGCACCAGCGGGTAGTCGGCGAGTTGGTCGAGCGCGTCGTTCAGCGCTTCCGGGCCGGCGGCCTCGCATACCGTCACGCCGAGGCGGCGGCCGAGGATGTGCAGTTGTTCCGTCGCGCCGGGGCGCTCGGTGTCGGTGGTCACCAGGGCGACGTCGCGGGCGCGGTGGCGCTGGGCGAAGCGCGCGGCGAGCTTGGCGGCGGTGGTGGTCTTGCCGGCGCCGGTCGGGCCGACCAGGGCGATCACGCCGCCGTCGTCGATGGGTTCGTGGCGGGCGACGGAGATCGCTCGCGCCAGTTCCTCCAGCATCGGCTCGCGCACCTGCGCCGGGTCCAGACGGGCGTCGATGCGGCCGGCGATCGTCTGCGCCAGATTTTCGTCGCAGCCGTAGCCCATGAGCAGGTCGAACGCCGCCGCGCGCGCGGGCGAACCGCGCAGGCGTTCGACGGTGAGCTGGCCGAACTCGCGCTCGATCATCGCGCGCATCGTCGACAGCTCCTCGCGCATGGCGAGGATGGACGGGTCGCGCTGGTCGGCGACGGCGTGGAGCGGGGTCGTGGCTTGAGGCTGCGACGCTTGAACGCCGCTCCCAACGGGAGAGGGGTTGGGGTGAGGGGCCACGGAGTGATTCGTCAACAGATCGACGTAGGAGACAGAACCGTCGACGGCAGTGACATCGGCGACGCGATCCTGATTACGCCCCTCACCCTCGATCCCTCTCCCGTCGGGAGAGGGAAGCAGAGCGTCGTCGCTCCACAGATCGGCAAGGCTGCGGTACTCCTGCGCCTGCGCAACGGGTGCGGCCTGCATTCCGGAAAGCTCACGTGGCGCTTCAATTTCAGCCACCTGCGCCGATAGAGAAGGGACAGCGTCACCGATCGCGGCGGGGGCCGTGGGCGCGACCTCCGCCGGATCGGTGACGCTCTCCCGTGTTGCACTTTGCGTGGCTGCCTCGAGCGAGGCGGCCATGAACTTTTCGCCCTGCGGGATCAGCGCCGCCATCATCGCGTCGAATCGCGAGGTGTCGGGCTGGGGCAGCTTGGCCACGACCTGCGTCTCGTCCTTGGGCGCGCGCGGTGCGTCGATGACGGGCGTGCCGTCGCCGATGGAGAACACGGCGCGGCCGCGGATCGGGGATTCGGCGATCTTCGTGCGGGCCTTGTCGGAGAGCGCGACCACGGCGGGCTCTTCGCGCTCGACTTCGATGCGTTCGTTTCCGACGCGTCCCGTCTCGGCGCGCTCGACGTCGGCGGCCGGCGCGGACTCGGCGACGGGCGCGGTCCAGGCGGGCTTGGACTTGGTGAGCAGGGCGGCGAGCGACGACATGCGCGAGCCTTTTTGCTCCTCCCCTTCCCTGGAGGGGGAGGTTGGGAGGGGATGGTGAGGCGCGACAGTTCCGAGCTCGCCGCGTTGCGGCGTCGCGACCCCACGCCGACCCTCTCCTGCAAGCTGGGGAGGGAGAATTTCCTGCGTGGCTTTCGACATCGGCGCCATCGGCACCACCGCCGCCACCGTCGCCGGCGTGCTCGGCGAGGCCACCGGCGCAGGCATCGCGGGCAGCGACGGCAATGCGGCACGCAGGGCCTGCTGCGCCAGGGATTCGTCGTAGTCGGTGGCCGAGACGATCTCGATGCCGTCCTCGACCGGACGGTTCGACAGGATCACCGCGTCGGGACCTTGCTCGTCGCGCACCATGCGCAGCGCGGTGCGCATGTCGGGGGCGATGAAACGTTTGATTCGCATGGGTTAACGGCCGGGATTCGTGATTCGGGATTCGGGATTCGGCAGCGCCGGGATTCGGGACAGGGCCGGGATTGGGGATTCGGGATTCGGGATTCGCAAAGGCGGTACTCGATTGCGATGAGCTTGTTGCTGGCGAGTCACCTGCGTTTGTTCCTACGAATCTCGAATCCCCAATCCCGAATCCCGGCTTCTCAGCCCACCGAACCCACCAACCGCAACCGCTTGTCCTCCGGCACCTCGCCGTAGGCCAGCACGGTCAGCGCGGGGACGCTGTGCCGCACGAGCCGGGCGATCGCGGAACGGATCCCACCGGGAACCAGCAGCACCGCGGGTTCGCCGCGGCCTTCCTGGCGGGTGACGCACTCGCTGAGGTTCTGATGCAGACGCTCGGCGAGTCCGGGTTCCAGCGCGGCGCCCTGGCCGCTGACGGAGTCCTGCAATACGCGTTCCAAAGCCGGCGCCAAGGTATAGACGGGCAGTTCGGCGCCCAGCCCGTTGAGCTCCTGGACGATGAACCGGCCCAGCGCGGTGCGGACCGCGGCCGTCAGCAGCGCCGGATCCTGGGTGTGCGCGCCGTGTTCCAGCAGCGCCTCCACGATTTGCCGCAGCTGCCTTACCGGCACGCGTTCGGCCAGCAGCGACTGCAGCACGCGCACGACGGTCGACAGCGGCAGCAGCTTCGGGGTCAGGTCTTCGACCAGGCGCGGCGAGGCGCGCCCCAACGTGGCCAGCAACTGCTGCACTTCCTCATGGCCAAGCAGTTCGGCGGCGCGTTCGCGCACCAGGTGCGACAGGTGCGTGGCGACCACGGTCGCCGCGTCCACCACGGTGTAACCCAGCGACTCGGCCTGCGCGCGCTGAGTGGGCTGGATCCACACCGCGTCCAGTCCGAACGCCGGGTCCTTGCCGGGGATGCCTTCGAGCTTGCCGAACACATGGCCCGGATCGAGCGCGAGGTGGCGGTCGGGATGGATCTCGCCGCTGGCGATCGGCACGCCATGGACCAGCACGCGGTAGGTGCCCGGCGCCAGTTCGAGGTTGTCGCGCACGTGCACGGCAGGAATCAGGAAACCCAGGTCCTGCGTCAGCTTGCGGCGCACGCCCTTCAGGCGCGCCAGCAGTTCGCCGCCCTGGTTCTTGTCGACCAGCGCGATGAGGCGGTAACCGACCTCCAGGCCGAGCGGCTCGACCGGGCGCAGTTCGTCCCAGCTCAGTTCCGGTTGCGCGGTGGCAGTGGCGGCCAACTCGCCTTCGATCACTTCCTCCGGCGCGGCGAGCGAGCGCTTGTGCATCCGCCACGCGGCATAACCCAGCAGCGCGGCGAGGATGAGGAACGGCAGGTTCGGCATGCCCGGCACGATGCCGACCAGGGCCATCAATGCCGCCGCCACGGCCAGCGCACGCGGATGCAGCACCTGCGTGGTGACCGCCTGGCCCATTTCCTGCTCGCGCGTGGCGCGCGTGACCAGCATGGCGACTGCGGTGGAGATCAGCAGCGCCGGCAGCTGCGCGACCAGGCCGTCGCCGATGGCCAGCAGCACGTAGGTGGTGCCGGCGTCGCCGAAGCTCATGTCGTGCTGGAGCACGCCGATCAGCACGCCGCCGATTACGTTGATCGCCAGGATCAGCAGGCCGGCAATGGCGTCGCCGCGCACGAACTTGCTGGCACCGTCCATCGAACCGTAGAAGTCGGCTTCCGCGCGCACTTCCTCGCGACGGGCCTTGGCGTCTTCGCGAGAGAGCAGGCCGGCGTTGAGGTCGGCATCGATCGCCATCTGCTTGCCGGGCAGGGCGTCGAGGATGAAGCGCGCCGACACTTCCGAGATGCGCCCGGCGCCCTTGGTGACGACGACGAAGTTGACGATGGTCAGGATCGCGAACACCACGATGCCGACCGCGAAACTGCCGCCAATGACGAACTGGCCGAAGGATTCGATCACGTGGCCGGCCGCTGCCGGGCCCTGGTGGCCGTGCAGCAACACCACGCGGGTGGAGGCGACGTTCAGCGCCAGCCGCAGCAGCGTGACCAGCAGCAGCACGCTGGGGAAGATCGAGAACTCCAGCGGCCGCTTGACGTAGACCACCGCCAGCAGGACCACCAGCGACATCGCGATGTTGATGGTGAACAGCGCGTCCAGCACCAGCGGCGAGAGCGGCACGATGACCATCGCCAGCATCGCCAGCACGATCACCGGGGTCGCCAGGCCGCTGCGCACGGCCTGGCTTACGTTCGCGACGGAGAACTGACTGCTCATGCCGTCGGGTCTTTGACGGACGCATCGCCGTCGGCCAGCACCGTGTCGACCGACACATCGCCCAGGCTCGGCATCGGCCCATGCGCGGGGTGCCAGCGCTTGAGCTGGTAGACGTAGGACAACACCTGCGCGACGGCCGCGTAGAGCTTCACCGGGATCTCCTGGTCGATCTGTGCATGCCGATACAAGGCGCGTGCCAGAGGCGGGGCCTCGACGATGCTCACCCGGTGCTTGCCGGCCACGTCGCGGATCGCCAGGGCGATCTCGTCCACGCCCTTGGCGACGACCTTCGGGGCGCGCATCTTTCCGGCCTCGTACTTGAGCGCGACGGCGAAGTGGGTCGGGTTGGTGACCACCACGTCGGCGGTGGGCACGGCTTCCATCATCTGGCGGCGCGACAGCTGCGCGGCGATCTGGCGAACGCGCGCCTTCACTTCCGGATTGCCTTCGCTTTCCTTGTATTCGTCGCGCAGCTCCTGCTTGGTCATCTTGAGCTTGTTGCGGTACTGGAAGTGCTGCCACGGCACGTCGATCAGCGCCAGCACGCCCAGCGCGCCGACCATCGCCAGCACCGCCTTGGTGATCAGCGACAGGCCCACGCCGACGGCTTCGTCCAGCGGCATCTTCGCCATGTCGATGAGGTGGACGAACGCGCCGTACACGACCATGCCACCGAGGCCGCCGATCAGTGCCACGCGCAGCATCGAGCGCACCAGCTCGGCCAGGCTTTCCTTGCCGTACATGCGCTTGAAGCCCGCCATCGGGCTCATGCGCGCGAAATCCGGCGCCAGCGATTTGGACGCGAAGCGCAGACCGCCCATCACCGCCGGCGCGATGAAGCACGCCGCCACCGCCGCCAGCAGGACCGGCAGCATCGGTTTGATCAGCCCCAACAGCAGGAGTGCCGCGTGCGTAAGCAGACGGTCGTGCTGGCCCAGGATCGCCGGGTCGATGGTGAGCGCTTCGCGCAGCCAGTCCTGCGAGGCGGTGCCGATGCCCGAACCGGTGGCGACCAGCGCCATCGCCGCACAGCCGAGCACCGCCACGTTGCCCAGTTCGCGCGATCGCGGAACGTCGCCGCGTTCGCGCGCCTCGCGCAATCGTTTTTCTGATGGCTGTTCGGTTTTGTCTTCCTGGTCTTCGGACATGGCCCAATCCGTCAGTCGTAGCCCGGGTAAGCGAAGCGCACCCCGGTTCAGCGGCACATGGAACCCCGGGTGCGGCCGTCGGCCTTACCCGGGATGCGGATGCACCCGATCAGGCCGTCAGCGCGCGCGCCGCGTTGAACGCCTCGTCGAACAGGCGCTCCACCGGTCCCTGCAGTTCGCGTGCCAGCAGCATCAGCAGCACCAGCCCGACCAGCAGCGCCACCGGCAGGCCCAGCTGCACCGGATTGAGCTGCGGCGCCGCGCGCGCCAATACGCCGAAGGCGAGGTTCACCGCCAGCAGCGCGACGATCACCGGCAACGCCAGCAGCAGGCCGGCCTGCAGCGCGGTGGAGAAGAAGGTCGGCACCACCGACAGGAACTGCTGCACGTCCACCAGCGGCGTGCCCAGCGGCAGCGCGTGGTAGCTGTCCAGCAGCAGTTTCACCAGCGCCAGATGGCCGTCGAAGGTGAAGAACAGCAGGCCGAAGACCAGGTAGAACCACTGCGCCAGCACCGGCGATGACGCACCGCTGAGCGGGTCGGCCATCGTCGCGAACGACAGGCCCATGCCCTGCGACACCAGCTCGCCAGCAAATTGCCCGGCCTCGAATGCCAGCCGCAGGATGGTCCCGATCGCGATGCCGACGGCGAATTCGCGCACGACGGTAAGTGCGGTCATCGCGTCCACGGCGGCCGCCGGCGGTGTCGGCAGCAGCGCCGACAGCGCGGCGGAAACGGCCAGGGTCACCATCAGCCGCGCGCGCATCGGCATGCTGCGCCCGCCCAGCATCGGCATCGCCTGCATCGCCGCACCGATGCGGATGGCATGCCACAGCACCGTGCCGAGCATGCCGAACAGGTTGAGGCCGTCGATGACGGTGGCGGTGGTGGGTTCCATCAGCGATCCAGCGCGTGAGGGGGCGTCGCGACCCCCGTTCGTCCTGAGCGTAGGGGCGCAGGCATCCGGTGCTTCGCGCCTACGCTCAGGACGAACGGTGGAAGGTTGGCGATGACTGTTTTCACGATCCCTTTCGTCCTTCTCGCTGCGTCCATGGCGAAACGTGTTCGACTTCGGCGCGCCCGGCCCGGCCATCCATGCCCGGTCGTTCGGCAAGCCACGCGGCTGTGCCGCGTGTGCGGCCCGCCTCACCCCACCAAGTGCGGAATCCGATGGAACAGGTCCGTCGTGAACGACACCATCCTTCCGAGCAGGAAATGCCCGGTGAGCGCCAGCGTCGCCACCAGCGCGATGGCCTTCACGACGAAGCCGATCGTCGGTTCGTTGATCTGCGTGGCGGCCTGAATGATGCCGACGACGACGCCGACGACGAGCACCGCGATCAGCGGCGGTGCGCCAAGGACCAGCGCCATCTGCAGGCCGCGGCCGATTTCGGTGAGGGCGGTTTCGGGCGTCATGGCGTCACGCCACGTTGAAACTGGCGGCGAGCGAGCCGACCACCAGCACCCAGCCGTCCACCAGCACGAACAGCAGGATCTTGAACGGTGCCGAGATCAGCATCGGCGAGAGCATCATCATGCCCATCGACATCAGCACGCTCGCCACCACCAGGTCGATGATCACGAACGGGATGTAGATCAGGAACGCGATCTCGAACGCGGTCTTGAGTTCGCTGGTAAGGAACGAAGCGGCCAGCACGCTGAAGGGCACGTCCTGCGGCGTCGCGTACGGGCCGCTGCCCGACAGGCCGGCGAACGTCATCAGATCGGTCTCGCGGATCTGCGCCAGCATGAAGCCGCGGAACGGCTCCGACGCGGCGCTCCACGCGCTGCGGAAGTCCATCTGGTCGTTGAGGTACGGCGCGATGCCCGTCGCCCAGGCCTGGTCGAACACCGGCATCATCACCATCGCGGTGAGGAACAGCGACAGCGCCAGCAGCACCTGGTTGCTCGGCGTCTGCCCGGTGCCCAGCGCCTGCCGCAGCAGGCCCAGCACGATGATGATGCGGGTGAACGCGGTCAGTCCCAGCAACGCCGCCGGCAGCAGCGTGATGCCGGTCATCAGCAGCAGCACCTGCATCGGCATGCTGACCGGTTCGCCGCCGATCTTGCCGACGGTGACCGACGGCAACGGCTTGTTCAGGGCGGGCAGGCCGGGTGCGGGCAAGACCGGGGCCTGCGTCGAAGCCGGCTGCGTCGAAACGGGATTCGGCAGCGCCTGTGCGTGGGCGGGCACGAAGGCGGGGGCGACGAAGAGCAGCGCCACGACGAGCGACAAGGCGATCGCGATGCGGCGGACGAGCTCTGCCGTCATCCCGGTGGAACGACGCAGGCCTCCTTCCGTCATCCCGACCGAGTCGCGCCGCGATCTTTCCGTCATTCCAGCGAAAGCTGGAATCCATTTTGCTTTTTCTTTGGCGTTCAATTGCACGGGATGAAGATCAAGATGGATTCCAGCTTTCGCTGGAATGACGGTGGAAGGGTGATTGTTGGTGCGAGGAACCCGCGACGCCTCGGCGCTCACGACTTCTTCCCGAAATGCTGCGCTAGCAACTGCGCGAACGGACTCGCCGCATTCCCCTGCGAAGGCTGTGCCATCGGCAGCGGTTCGCTGAGCGTGTGCAGCGTCGTCATGCCGTTCTGGCCGACGCCCAGCAGCAGCTGCGTGGCGCCGACCTCCACCACGACCACGCGGTCGCGCGGGCCCAGCGACAGCGAACCGACGATGCGCAGCGCGCTGTTGTTCGATGCACGGCCGACGCCAGGCATGCGTCGCGCGAGCCAGCCCAGGCCGAGGATCAGCGAGACCACAAGGATCAGCGCGAACACCGCGCCGCCGATGCCGGGGCCGTCGGCGGGCTTGGCGAAGGTTTGCGGCTTGGCGGGATGCGCGACGGTGGCGGTGTGCGTTTTCGCGCCGCCCGGTGCGGGCAGGGAAACGGTGGGATGCGGCAGCGAGGCGCCTTGCGCCGAGCCTTCCTGCGGCGCGTTCGCCGCAAGCGGCTGGCACCGCTCCCCAACCCGTCCGGCCTCCGGGCAGGGGACGGAGTTCACTACGTTGTTCGACGAAACGGCAACATCGTCGTTTCCGATCGCAATCACCGCTGCGCCAGTCGAATCGGCAGCGCTCATCGCAGCCTCTTGATCCGCTCGGCCGGGCTGACCACGTCGGTAAGGCGCACGCCGAATCGATCGTTGACGACCACCACTTCGCCCTGCGCGATCAGCGTCCCGTTGACGTACAGATCCAGCGGTTCGCCGGCGCCGCGCTCGAGTTCGACCACCGAACCCTGGTTGAGCTGCAGCAGGTTGCGGATCGGAATGCGCGCGCGGCCGACTTCCAGCGAAAGCGTGACCGGTACGTCGAGGATCACGTCCAGGTTGAGGTCGCTGGCCAGGCCGCCTTCAGCGGTCAACGGATCGAAGGCGGCACGTGCGGCGGAGTCGTTGTTGGTCATCGGCGTCAGGCCTGGGTGAGCGCGGTATGGACCGCGATGGAGTCGGGATTGGTGGGGTCGAACACCGGCTTCTCGCGCACCGCGTGCACGGTGTTGACCTTGATCGCGTTGCGGCCGTTGTGCGTGCCGAATTCACCGGAGAACAGCGGCATCTGCTCGACCTTCAGCGTCGCGGTGCGTGGGATTTCCAGCGGGATCACGTCGCCCACGCGCAGCCGGCATAGTTCGCGCAGGCTGATCGAGCGCTGCGCCAGCACGCTGGACAGTTCGATCTCGGCATCGTGCAGCTGCGAGCGCAGTGCCACGGTCCAGCTTTCGTCGCGCTCGATGCGGTCGCTCTGCACGCCGGCGTCGAGCGCCTCGCGGATCGGTTCTAGCATCGCGTACGGCAGCGACACGTGGAACTCGCCGCCGCCGCCATCGAGTTCGACGTGGAAGCGGCACACGACGATGTACTCGCGCGGGCTGATGATGTTGGCGAAGTGCGGGTTGACCTCGGAGTTGAGGTACTCGAACTCCACCGGCATCACCGGCGCCCACGCATCGACCAGATCGGCGAAGGTCTGCTTGAGCAGCAGCTGGATCACGCGCATCTCGGTGGGCGTGAATTCGCGACCCTCGATGCGCGTGTGGTACTTGCCCGAGCCGCCGAAGAAGTTGTCCACCACGGTGAACACCAGGCGCGGTTCGAACATCACCAGCGCGGTGCCGCGCAGCGGCTTCATCTTGACCAGGTTGAGGTTGGTCGGCACCTGCAGCGAGTGCATGTACTCGCCGAAGCGGATCAGGTCGATGCCGCGCACCGACAGGTCGGCCGAACGGCGCAGCAGGTTGAACAGACCGATACGCCAGGTGCGGGCGAAGCGCTCGTTGATCATCTCCAGCGTCGGCAGCTTGCCGCGGACGATGCGGTCCTGGCTGGCGAAGTCGTAGTTGCGGGCTTCGCCCGGAACCGGCGGCGGCTCGGTCTCGACCGCGCCGGAATCCACGCCATGCAGGAGGGCGTCGATTTCGTCCTGTGACAGCAGGTCGCTCATCATTGCGATCGCTCCGGGGCCGGGTTACTGCGTGACCAGGCTGGTGAAGAACACCGCCTCGACCTTGTCGGCGGCGCGCTCGGACTTGAGCACGCCGCGCACTTCGGCCAGCGCCTGTTCCTGCAGGCGTTCCTTGGCGGTGCGCTGCGCGAGCTGGGCGGCGGTCTGCTGGCCGAACAGCAACAGCAGGCGGTTGCGGATGGCGGGGGTGTGCAGTTCCAGCGCGGCGCCGGTGGCTTCATCGCGCGTCATGACCTGGACGTCGGCCTGCAGGTAGCGCACCGCGCCGGCATCGGCGAGGTTGACCACGAAGGCCGGTTCGAGCGCGTAGTAACGGGCGGGAGAGCGCGTCGCGGCAGCTGCCGGTTCGGCGGCGTGCGCGTCGCCGCGCCCCTGCAGGAACCACCACGCACCGGCGCCGGCGATGCCGACCACCAGCAGCACGATCAGGATCCACAGCGCGAGGTTGCTGCTGCGCGGCGGGATCGGGGGAGCGGCTTGGGCGGCGGGCTTGGACATGCGCGGAACTCGGCGATGGGATATGCCGGAGCCGTGCAAGGGGTGTGCCGCGGATTGGAAGTACCGGCCGAGGTGGCCGCTCGTTTCCTGTGCACCATTCGGCCTCATCCCGCCGAAGGCCGGGATCCAGGCCGTCACGCCTTCCGACTCAGTTCGCCGGCCGGCTCATTCGTCATTCCAGCTTTCGCTGGAATGACGGCAAGCAAAGGCGGGAGAGTGCCCGAACGTTCCGGGCCTGGATCCCGGCCTTCGCCGGGATGACGGTTGAGGGGACGGCAGAAAGGAAATCCGTCCGCCGCGCTGCGTCGACCTTTTGACGGGTGCGGCGCGCCAGACTCCCGTCAGCCGGTCGGAGTCGTCACCTCCGCACGCCAGCACACGGCCCAGACCTTTCACCCATCAGGCGTATTCGTCCAGCAGCCCGCGTGCGGCACGCACCGTCGGGCCGGGCGTCCAGCCGGCATGGGTGGCGATGTCGCCGCCGTCGTTGCCGCCGCCCGTCGCGGTCGGCGGGCCGTTCGAACCCGGCTGCTGTCCCGACTGTCGCTGGCCGACATCCGCATGGCCCAGTTGCAGGCCCTGCTGGCCGAGCATGTCGCGCAGGCGCGGCAGGCTGGATTCCAGGGCGTGGCGCACTTCGGCCTGCGCGCTGTTGAATTCGGCGTTGACGCGGTTGCCGTCCAGCTGCAGGCGAACGTCGATCGTGCCCAGGTGGTCCGGCGTCACGCGGATCTCGGCGTGGCCGATCTTCTGGTCGGCCAGCCAGGCGATGCGCGAACCGAAGCCGTCCTCGAAGCCGTTGTCGACTCCCAGGGGCTGATTCGCCATGACCGTGGCGACCGTGGTGCGCGACAGCGGATGCGTGGTGGCGTTCGACATGGACAACGGCAGAGTGGGCGTGGATTCGCCGATGGCGCCCGTTTCGAGGCCGGCGTCCGGCGCGTTCGCATCGGCGTCGGCGGACACCACCGCGCCCATCGCCTGCGCGAACGCGGCCGCCGATGCATCGCCTGCGGTCGATGAGGCTGCGGTCGTCGCGGCAGGCATCGCATTGGGCAGCACCGGCGTCGCCGGCTTCGTGGCGGTCGCCGCCTGCGCGCCGGTGGCGGTGCTGTCGGCGGCGGACGCCAGCGTCGATGGCAAAGCGTCCGTCGGCGCAGTGGGTGCGCTGGGTGCGGCGGCGGTCGCGCCGGCCAGGCCGTTCAACAATGCCAGCAGTTGTTCGGGAAGCGCGGGCGCGACGGCGTCGTTCGCCACCGGCGTCGTCGTGGCGTCGGCGGCGGCGGCCGTGGTGTCGTCGGCGGACGCATCCGAAGGCGTGCATTCGCCATCGGCCGATCCAGCGCGGTTCGCTTCGCGCGGCGCGTCGTCTTTCGCTTCCGTGCGCGAGTTTTCGCGCGGCTTGGCTTCCGGCGCCTTGGCATCGTCGCGCTGCGCGTCCTGCGAAGGGCGCGACTGGCCGGAGTCGCGCGGGCGTTGGGCGCCGTCCGCGCGACTGGATTCCGGCATTCGGGACGCAGGCGAGGGCGCCTGCGTTCGGGCATCCGAACGCGCGTCCTGCATCTGCAGCATCTGGTCGAAACCGCCGGACGTGGCGGCGTCGTCCTGCGACGTGGACGCGGGGGCTGCGTTGCGCGAGCCGGCCGCACCGGCCGCGCGCTGGCCCGACAGCAGGGCGGAGAACGTCTGCATCACTCCGCTCCGTCGCTGCCGTTGTTGCGCACGCGGCGCGCGCCCAGGTCGTCGAGCTCGCGCTGCACGCGCTGCTCGGCCACGCGCGACTCCTGCGCGCGGTAACTGTCGGCGAGCTGCCCGAGCACCTTCGTGTCGCGGCTGGCGAGCATCAGGCGCGCGCGTTCGACGTCGCGGTTCTGGCGGCTGCTGTCGACGATGCGGCTTTGCTGGTCCACGGCGGTTTCGAGCTTGGCGCGGAAGGCGATGCGGTTGGCCAGCAGCGCCGGCGCGATGGTCGCCTCGCTCGGCGCCACGGCGTATTCCTCGGCATAACGACGCAGCGCATCCAGGCGCTGTTCCTGCTCGGCCAGCTGGCGGTCGCGGTCGGCGACGTCGCGGGCGGCGGCGTCCTGGCGCTGCTGCATCAGGTTCAGCAGGGGATCGAGGCGTTGCGAACGGGTCATGCGGTCTCCGTCGTCGCGATGGCGATGGTGGGTTCACGGGTATCGTCGAGCAGGCGCGCGAGCGCCTCGCGGCTGGCGGCCACGTCGGCTGCCTCGCTCACGTCCTGCCCCAGGAAATTGAGGATCGCCGGCCAGCGCGCCAGCGCTTCGTCGACGACCGGATCGTTGCCGCGCTGGTAGGCGCCGATGGCGATCAGGTCGCGCTGCGCGTTGTAGGCGGCCATCAGGCGCTTGAGCTTGCGGATGCGCTCGCGCCACGGTGCGTCGGTGATGTCCTGCATCACGCGGCTGACCGAGACTTCCACGTCGATGGCCGGGTACTGGCCGGCGTCGGCGATGCGGCGCGTCAGCACGATGTGGCCGTCGAGGATCGCGCGCGCGGCATCCGCGATCGGTTCCTGCTGGTCGTCGCCTTCGGTGAGCACGGTGTAGAACGCGGTGATCGAACCGCGTCCGTCGGCGCCGTTGCCGGCGCGCTCGACCAGCGCCGGCAGCTTGGCGAACACGCTGGGCGGGTAACCGCGCGTGGTCGGCGGCTCGCCCACCGACAGGCCGATCTCGCGCTGTGCGTGCGCGTAGCGGGTGAGCGAATCCATCAGCAGCAGCACGTGCAGGCCCTGGTCGCGGTACCACTCGGCGATGGCGGTCGCACGCAATGCGCCGTGCAGGCGCGCCAGCGGCGGACGGTCGGCAGGCGCGGCGACGACGACGGCGCGGCGCAGGCCTTCCTCGCCCAGGGTCGCTTCGACGAAATCGCGCACTTCGCGTCCGCGTTCGCCGATCAGGCCGACCACGATCACGTCCGCGGCGGTGAAGCGGGTCATCATGCCCAGCAACGTGGATTTGCCGACGCCGGAACCGGCGAACAGGCCCACGCGCTGGCCGCGGCCAATGGGCAGCAGCGAATTGATGGCGCGCACGCCGACGTCGAGCGAACGCGTGATCGGTTCGCGCATCAGCGGATTGACCGACTTGCCGGCCAGGCCGACCCAGTGTTCGGCGCGGATCGGGCCGCGGCCGTCGAGCGGCACGCCGTCGCTGTCGATCACGCGGCCGAGCAGGCCTTCGCCCACCGCCACTTCGCCGCGCTGGCGGCTGGGTACCACGCGCGCGTTCGGCAGCAGGCCTTCCAGGTGCGCGCTGGGCATGAGGAAGGTGCGGTCGCCGGAGAAACCGACGACTTCGGCATCGACCCACACGCCGCCGTGGGTCTCCACGCGGCAACGCGAGCCCAGCGGCGCGCTGCAACCGGAGGCTTCCAACGTCAGTCCGACCGCGCGACGCAGCACGCCTTCGCGCGCCAGGCCCATCGATTGCGGCGTCGGCGCGGCGGCGTCCAGGCGCGAGGCCAGGCGCAGGTTGCGCGCGTCGAGCCAGTGCGAGGCGGGGGTGGTCATGGGCGGGCTCCGCGGCGGTTTTCTCCTCCCCTGCACGCAGGAGACGGAGTGGATGCTTCGGCAGGTGTCGTCGTCTTCATCGGGCCGCCCCATGCGCGGCGATCGTGCTTTCCAGCACCGCCTGCAAACGCGCCGCCATGGTGCCGTCGATGCGCACGCTGTCGCTGTGCACGCGCAGTTCGCCGCGCGCGAGCGAGGTGTCGTAGGTCAGACGCACGCCGTCCAGGCCGGCCAGGTGCGGATACAGCACGCCCATGTCGTCCGGATGCAGGCGCAGTTCGACTTCGCGCTGGCTGCTGCCGACCGAGTCGAGGGCTTCGCGCACCAGGTCCGCCAGCAGCGAGGGATCGGCCGTGTACGCCGGGCCGAGCAGCGAACCGGCGACGCGCACGGCCAGTTCGGCCAGCGCTTCGGACACTTCATCGTCCAGTCGCGACAGCGGACGGGTGAAGCCGTCGAGGATGCCTTCGATCTGGGCGACCAGCCGTCGCACTTCGGCCTGGCCCGTCGCGAACCCTTCGGCGTGTCCGCGCGCGTGGCCGTCGGCGTAGCCCTGGTCGTGCGCGGCCTGTTCGATGGCCTGCAGCTGTTCGACGCTCGGCGGTGGCGGCAGTTCGACGACCTCTTCGACGGGCACGGCATCCAGCCCGGGCGCGGTCCAGCGCACGGCGCCGGCCATCTCGGTGTTCCACACCGCGGCCAGGCTCATACGAACGCCTCGGCCTTGGCGGCGAGCTGGATCGTGCCGGCGTCGGCCATCTTGCGGACCATCGCGAGGATTTCCTTCTGCGCCGATTCGACTTCCGCCAGCCGCACCGGGCCGCGCGCTTCCATGTCCTCGACGAGGATTTCCGCCGCGCGCTGCGACATGTTGGAGGTGATCTTCTCGCGCACCTTCGCCTCGGCGCCGCGCAGGGCGACGGCGAGCTTGTCGTTGGGAACTTCGCGCAGCAGCGCCTGCATGGCGCGGTCGTCGATCTCGGCCAGGTTGTCGAACACGAACATCAGATCGCGGATGCGCACGCCCAGTTCGCTGTCGATCTCGCCGATCGTGCCCAGGATCAGTTCGTCCTGGCCGGAATCCATGAAGTTGAGGATGTTGGCCGCCACCTTCACGCCGCCGACGGACGAGGACTTCAGGTTCTGTGAGCCGGCGAACTGGCGTGCCATCACGTCGTTGAGCTCGTTGAGCGCGTTGGGCGGAATGCCGTCGAGCGTGGCGATGCGCAACAGCACGTCGGCGCGCACGCGGTCGGGCAGGCACTTGAGCGCCTCGGCGGCCTGGTCGCTCTCCAGGTGCGCCATGACGATCGCGATGATCTGCGGGTGTTCGTTGCGGACCAGGTCGGCGATCGCGCGCGGCTCCATCCACTTCAACGTGTCCAGGCCGGAGGTGTTGCGACCCAGCAGGATGCGGTCGATCAGGCTGCTGGCGCGTTCCTCACCCAGCGCCTGCACCAGCACGGCGCGCACGTACTCGTCGGCGCCGGAACCCAGTCCGCTGGGCTGGGCGAGGGTGTCGACGAACTGGTCGATCACCTTGCCCACGGATTCGCGCGACACGCCGCTGACCGAGGTCATGGCGACGCCGAGCTTCTGCACTTCCTTGGCGCTCATGTGCTTGAGCACTTCGGCGGCCTGCTGCTCGCCGAGCGAGAGCAATACCACCGCGGCGCGTTGGACGCCTGTCAGACCGGTCGTGTCAGGCATCGGATTCCACCCAGTCGCGTACCACCTGTGCCACGCGCTTGGAGTCGGTGCTCACTGCCGTGCGTGCCACTTCGAGTTTGTCGTCGAACGACATCGCGCCCGGCGGCAACGCGGCGGGCGCCGCATCGCTCGGCGCCGACAGCGACACCGCCACGTCGTCGTCGACCGGCACCACGGTGGCGGTGGCGATCTGCTGCGGCTTGGCCATCGACTTGCCGCCCATCAACTGGCGGAACAGCGGGCGCAGCACGGTGACGATCAGCACCAGCACCACCAGGCCGCCGACGGCGATGCGCAGGAATTCCATGGCACGCGGGTGTTCCCACAGCGGCGCCTTGTCGCTTTCGCCCACATCGGTGATGTCGCGCGCGAACGGCGCGTTCACCACCGACACCGCGTCGCCGCGCTGCGAATCGAAGCCGACCGCCTGCTGCACCAGCGACTCGATGCGCTTGAGTTCCGGATCAGTCAGCGCACGCAGTGCCGGCTTTCCGTCCTTGCCCGCGGCGGCGGGCACGTTGTCCACCAGCACCGCGGCGGTGACGCGACGCACGCGGCCCGGGCCCTGGCGGGTGTGGGTCAGCGTGCGGTCGATCTCGTAGTTGCGCACCGAGCTGCGCGAGGACGGACCGCCCGGCGCCTGCTGCTGTTGCTGTTGCTGCTGCTGGGCGACGACGGGGCCGCTGGCTGCGCCATTGGGGTTGGCGGCGTTGGCCGGAGCCGGCGCGGCCGGCGTGTTGCTGGCGCTGCCGGGAATGCCCTGCGGTGCGTTGGCGCCGCCGCCCGCCGAGGATTCCGACAGCTGCTCGCTGCGCACCATCGGCTGCTGCGGGCCGTAGACCTCGCGCGCTTCCTCGGTCTGGGCGAAGTCCATGTCGACGCTGACCTGCGCGCTGACGCGGCCGTTGCCGGTCATCGGCTCCAGCAGTTCGTGGATACGCTGGACGTAGGTGGCTTCGAGGCGGTGCTGCTGGTCGAACTGTTTGGCGCTGATCGCCGCATCGGAATCGGGATCGACGTTGGAGAGCATGCGGCCGTACTGATCGACCACCGTCACCCGGTCCGGCGGCAGGCCGGGGATGCTGGACGCGACCAGGTGCACGATCGCATCGACCTGCCCCTGCTCCAGCGTCGAACCGCTGTGCAGTTGCAGGACGACCGACGCGCTGGCCGGTTCCTTCTGCCGCGTGAACGCGCTCGGCTTGGGCATCGCCAAGTGCACGCGCGCCTCGCGCACGGGGCGCAGGTTGGAGATGGTGCGCGCCAGTTCCGATTCCAGCGCGTGCTGGTAGCGTGCGTTCTCGATGAACTGGCTGGTGCCGAAGCCCTGGTCGCCCTTGATCGCGTCGAAGCCCGAGTCGCCCTTGGCCGGCAGTCCCGCCGCGGCGAGCGCGAGCTTGGCCTGGCCGAGCTGCTCCTGCGGCACGGACAGCGCGCCGGAACCCGGGTCGATGCGGAACGGAATCTGCGAGGTGGCGAGCAGCTCGGAAGCTTCGCTGGTCGACTTGGCGTCCAGGCCTGCGTAGACCGGCACGTAGTCGGGCTTCTGCGTCCAGAAGAACAGCCACAGCCCGAGCGCGATGACCGCCGCCACCAGCGCGAACAGCCCCAGCTGCCGCACCACCGGGATGTCCTGCAGCCCACGCAGCTCGCGCAGCTTGTTCTGGTTGGGGAGGGTGATGACGGCCATGTCTTTGTTTTCGGGAGTCGGGATGGGGGATTAGGGATTCGTAAAAGCGGAGGTGTCAGTTCTGGAAGTCTTCTGGCTCATGTGCATTGCTCTTGCGAATCCCGAATCCCGAATCCCGAATCCCGAATCCCGGCTTCATCACACCGGCATGTTCATGACGTCCTGGTACGCCTGCACCAGGCGGTTGCGCACTTCCACGGTGGCGCGGAAGGCGACCTGCGACTGCTGCATGGCGACCATCACCCGCGCCAGGTCGGCGCGCGGATCGCCCAGTTCGAACGCCTGCTGCAGCGCGCCGCTGGTGTTCTGGGCGCGGCTGACGCTGTCGATGGCATTGCTGAGGGTCTGCTGGAATCCCGGCGCGCCCTGCGCCGCCCCGGCCGCGCCCGGTGCCAGCGCCGACGGGGCGATGGCATTGCCCTGCGCGGCGTCCGGCCCCCGCATGCGCATTTCGTGCGCGCGGATCTGGGTCAGGATGGAGGAGATCGCATCGGTCATGGTTCGTGACGTGCCGCGGGGGTTCTGCCGGATACAGGCAAGCGGCGTGCCACGGGTTCATGAACGGGTTTCTGGCGCGGCGGTGTCGGGGCGGTGTCGGGGTTCTGGCGCGGGTTGGCGCAGAGGGCGGCGCGAGGGCTCGTCGGCGCGGGCGCAATCGCGCTGTCCGTTCGATTCGCTATTGCGATGAGTTGTCATCGGCGAAGGCCGGGATGACGGCTTCAAGAACGTAGCCCGGGTAAGCGCAGCGCACCGGGGGTTGCCGCAAACCCGAGTCCGATCCCGAGTCCCAAATCCCAAATCCCAAATCCCAAATCCCAAATCCCAAATCCCAAATCCCAAATCCTCAGAACCCCGACGCGAACTCCATCGTGTCGCGCTCGATGCCGTACTTGCGCAGCTTCTCCACCAGCGTGGTGCGGCGCAGGCCGAGCAGGGGGGCGGCGTGGGCGACGACGCCGCCGGTCTGGGCCAGTGCGGCGCGGATCAGGTCGAGTTCGATGTTGGCGATGTGGCCGCGCAGGTCGATGCCCTGCGGCGGCAGCGTCGTGGTCGGGGAGAGCGTGGACGGGTCCGGCGTGGCGTCGGCGTCGCGCAGCAGCGCCATCACCGGTGCGGGTTCTTCGGCGGGAATGGCGTCGATCGCCGCCAGCGTTTCGGCCGGCAACTGGCAGCGGTAGCGCGCCGGCAGGTCGTCGGCGCGGACCAGGCCGCCCGGATGCAGTACCGACAGGCGTTCGAGCAGGTTGCTCAGCTCGCGGACATTGCCCGGCCAGGCGTACTGCTGGAGCATCGCCACCGCGTCGCCGGCCAGGCTGACGCGGCCGCGGCCGCCGTCGGAGAGCTGGCGCGTGATCGCGGCGATCAGGTCGGTCAGGTCGGCGGCGCGCTCGCGCAGCGACGGCATTTCGATGGGGAACACGTTGAGGCGGTAGAACAGGTCTTCGCGGAACTTGCCTTCGGCGATGTGCGCTTCCAGGTTGCGGTGCGTGGCGGCGATGACGCGCACGTTGCACTTCATCGTGCCGGTGCCGCCGACGCGCTCGAAGCAGCGCTCCTGCAGGACGCGCAACAGCTTGACCTGCATCGCCATCGGCATGTCGCCGATTTCGTCGAGCAGCAGCGTGCCGCCCTCGGCCATCTCGAAGCGGCCCTTGCGCTGGGTCAGCGCGCCGGTGAAGGCGCCCTTCTCGTGGCCGAACAATTCGCTTTCCAGCAGGTCCGGTGGAATCGCGCCGCAGTTGATCGCCACGAACGGTTTGTCGCGACGCGGCGAGCGGGCGTGGATGGCGCGTGCGGCGACTTCCTTGCCGGTGCCGGATTCGCCCAGCACGAGCACGGTGGTGTCGAACGCGGCGACCTGGTCGATCATGCGGTTCAGACGAAGCACGGCGGCGCTGCGGCCGGTCGGGCCGATCTGCGGGATTTCGCGCCGCGCGTCGTCATCCAGGCGCTTGAGGCTGGCGCGACGCAGCACGTCCTGCAATTGCGTGCGACGGATCGGATAGTCCAGCGCCCACACCTGATCCGGATGCACCTGCGCGCGCCACGCGGCGTTGCCGTCGTGGCAGGGCAGTTCCAGCACGGGCGGATGCATCGGCTGCGCGCCGATCCACGCGGCGAACCGCTCCCAGGCTTCACCGTCGCCGATGTCGCCGGCGATGATGGCTACCCAGTCGGTTGGGCGCGCGCGCTCGAGGTTGATCTCGCTCGCGTCGGATGCGATGCGCGGGGTGAAGTCCATGAATTCCAGCAGCGTGGCGACGCGCTCGGCGCGTGCCATGTCCGCATCGATCAGGAGGATTCGCGATTCGCTCATGGGGAGTCTTCCGTGGCCAGGCGCTCCAGCAGCGGGAGCACGTCCTGTATGTAGGCAAGCTTGCTGACGAAGGCATCGGCACCGGCGCGCAGGGCGTGTTCGCGGTGCTCGGTGTCGTCGAAATGGCTGGCGATGACGATGTACGGCAGCGGTTCGTCCTGCGCCTTGATCAGGCGCGCGGCCTGCAGGCCGCCCATCTCGGGCATTGCCATGTCCATCAGCACCACGTCCGGACGCAGGGTCTCGCACTGGGTGATGGCTTCGATGCCGTTGCCGGCGGTGCCGATGACGTTCGCCCACGGCTGGCGGCGCAGGTGGCGGATCGCCGCGCTGATGAAGCCGGGGTGGTCGTCGACGATGAGGATCTTCAGTTCGCGCATGGTGTTCTCAGCCTGCCTTCGCCAGGGCGGCCGGGCGATGGCGCTGGCGCGCCGGCGCGATGGCCATCTGGTCACGGTACTTGGCGACGGTGCGGCGCGCCACGCGCACGCCCTGGCGGGCGAGCAGGCCGGCGATGGTGTCGTCGGCCAGCGGCGCGTGCACGGGCTCGGCGTCGATCAGGCGCTTGACCATCGCCTTGACCGCGCTGCCGGAGACGTCCGCGCCTTCCAGGCGCACGGCGAACAGGCGCTTGAGCTCCATCGTGCCACGCGGCGTCTGCAGGTACTTGCCGGTGGTGATGCGCGAGACCGTGGATTCGTGCATGCCGATGGCGTCGGCGACATCGCGCAGCGTGAGCGGCGCGATGGCTTCGTCGCCGCGCTCCAGGTAGGCGCGCTGGCGTTCCACCAGCACCTGCGTGGTGCGCAGTAGGGTGTCGTTGCGCATCGCCACGCCGCGCACGAGCCAGCGGGCTTCGTCGAGCATGCCGCGCAGCGCGGAGACGTCGCCCGGCGCGTCGGCCAGTGCGCGCTCGCAGTGCGGCGCGATGCGCACGCGCGGCGTGGATCGGTTGTTGAGGGCGACATGCCAGCGGCCATCGGCGCGCCAGGCGACCACGTCGGGGATGACGACGTCGCGGTCGTTGGCCGGCGCGTCCTGCATGGGGTGCGCGCGCAGCGTGAGGATCAGGGCGACGGCGTCGCGCACCGCGTCGATGTGGGCCTGCAGGGCCTTCGCCAGCGCGGCTTCGTCGTGCATCGCCAGCAGGTCGACGTGGTAGCGCAGGATCAGTCCGGCCAGCGTGCGCTGCGCCGACTCGGGCTGCATCGACAGCTGCGCGCGCAGGCACTCGCCGGCGTCACTCGCCGCAACGCCGGGCGATTCGCAATGGAGCAGGCGCTTGCGGACGATTTCCAGCTCGCTGGCATCGACGTTGCAGGTGTTGGCGCCGAGCAGGTGCAGTTCGTCGAGCGGGGATTCCAGGTAGCCGCGGTCGTCGCACTGGTCCAGCCACCAGGCGGCCAGTTCGAGATCGCGTGCGTTCCACTGCAGGGACAGCGACTGCAGCAGGCGCTGGCGCGGATCGCTGGATTCGCCGTCGGCGATCCGCGAGGCCGCGTCGTCCTCGTAGTCGCCGCCGGCGCCGCCGCCGGAGACGAACGACGGCTCGGGCAGTTCGTCCCACGCCGCGGTTTCCAGCTGCGGATCGGCCAGGCCGTCGACCCCCTCGTCTTCGGCCTCGTCCTGTTCGAGCAGCGGATTACGCTCCAGCGCCTGGCGAAGCTCGAGTTCGAGCTGCGGCGCGGTGAGCTGCAGGAGCCGGATCGATTGCAGCAGTTGCGGCGTCAGGTTGACGCCCAGCCCGAGCTTCGGGCTCATCACAGCTTTCACGGTTGTGTCCCCATCCGCCGGAGCCGGCGGCACGGGAGTCATCGTGATGTGAAGGTGACGGCATTCGAATCAGGGCGTGCCCGGACATAGGCCGGGGAATACCTGTAGGCGTGTCAGGGTGGCCCTGACATTGCGACGTGTTTCCGACTGGCCGTGTTCGGATGCGTCATGCAGTGACGCGATTGGGCAGGGGTGCAGCCGTCACTGTTGGGGTTTGTGACGATCCGCTGGCGCCGGGAACGTGGCGCTGTGCGTTGGCTGCAATTGGTGGGCCAGAAGGGTGCGGGCAGGCTGTGAGGCGTTGGAGACTTCCCGTCATCCCGGCTGTCACGCCATCCGCTTTGCCTCGTCATTCCAGCGAAAGCTGGAATCCATTGTGACTTTGGAAGAGAAGCATTAAAGCGGAAGCTTTGCTTTGTCTTTGGTTCTAAAAGGCCAGATCAAAATGGGTTCCAGCTTTCGCTGGAATGACGTGATGGGTCAGATTGGGTGGCGGCCTGGATCCCGGCCTTCGCCGGGATGACGGAACGACGAGGCGTGGACCTCGAAAACACCGCGCCGGCCGCGCGCGAAGAACCGTCAGGCGTTCGGGCGATCGTGAAGCCGCATCGCCATGCGCAGCAGCTCGATCGCGTTGCGGCACCCGAGCGCCGCCATGATGCGGGCGCGGTGGGTTTCCACCGTCTTGACGCTGATGCCCAGGTCGGCGGCGATTTGCTTGCTCGTGCGGCCGGCTCCCAGCGCGGCGAGGATCTCGCGCTGGCGCGGCGGCAGGGAGTCGATGCCTTCCTCGCTGCGCGGACGCGCGAACAACTGCGGTGCCGAGACCTGCGGACTGAGGTAGGTGCGGCCGGCGGCGGCGGCGCGGATCGCGATTTCCAACTCGGCCGGCGCGGCTTCCTTGACGACGAAACCGCTGGCGCCGCGGGCGAGGGCCTCGCGCACGTGGGTCGGGTCGTCGTGCATCGACATCACCACCACGCGGCAGGCGGGATGGTCGCGGCGCAGTTCGACCAGCGCCTCGAACCCGCTGCGGCCGGGCATGGAAAGATCGAGCAGGACGATGTCCGGCTGGTGCTGTCGCGAACCGATGACGGCCTGGTCCGCGTTGGCGGCTTCGGCGACGACTTCGATGTCCACGAACGATTCCAGCAGCCGACGCAGGCCCGCGCGGACCAGCGTGTGGTCGTCACAAATGAGTACGCGCAACAGCCCCGAGCCCAACTCCGTTCCCCAACCAACTTCCGTCACGGCACCTTAGCGGAGGTGACGCAGAGGGACCATTCGTTCACGCTGGGAATGTGACGGGTACGACATATGTTCCACCGTGCGCCCCGGTACCGGACGGGCCGGTATGGGGCGGCACTTTGGAATCGGCCCGGGCCGTTTTCGGCGCTCGAGCCGCGCGGGGCGGGGCCTCAGCGCTGATTGCGGCGGGCTTCGGCGACCTGGCGGCGGTGGAGCAGGAACAGGTGGCGCTCCAGCGACTCGGCCATCGGGGGCGGCAGCGGCTCGAAGGCGAGCCAGGCCACGTTCTTTTCGGAAGCGACGACGCGGGCCGGCAGTTCGATGCAGTCGGGCAGCCAGTCCGCCGGTTGCACCCGCAGCACGCCGCGCGCGCCGGACACGATCGCCAGCGCGTCGCCGTGCAGGTCGATGCGCGCACCGCGCGTGGACCAGCGCAGCAGCGCCGGGGGCGGAATGTCGCCGCGTTCGCGCAACATCGCGCCGAGCAGGCCCAGCAGCAGATCGACCTTGGCTTCCACGCGCTGCAAGGCCGCGGACGGTTCGGCATCCGCGTCGGCGTCGTCGCTGCGCACGCGTTCGCTCAAGGCGAGAGATGCCAGCAGCATTTCCGCGTGCGCCGCGGCGCTGTGGGCCGCCGTCGCATCCGTCGCGCCCGGCAGGAACGCCGCCGGGCGGCGGTCCTCATGGGCGAGCACGCCGTCGAACAGTTCGGCGTCGGCTGCGTGTGGCGTCATCCGGCCAGCGTCCGGTAGGCGAGCGCACCGCGACGCTCGCGGCCCATGCGGGCGAGAATCGCCGCGGTCTCGTCGCGCATCACGGTCAGGTCCTGCATCAGCGCGGTCTGGCGCTCCAGAAGTTCGCGCCACGGCGCAGCGGAGGTTTTCGTCAGCTCCACCGATTCCAGCGCCTCGCGCAGTTCGCGGTCGTGGTCGGCCAGCAGGTCGAACGCGCGCTCCCACTGCTCGGCGTGCATCGCGGCGCGCACTTCGGCTTCGGGAAGGACGGGGACGGCGGCGGTCACGGCGACTTCGGCGCGATGGCGAGCCAGGCCGATTCGACGTCGCCCAGCAGCGCGTCCACTTCGGTCAACGCGCCGGGGTCGTTGTCGACGTTGGCCGACAGCAGGCGCTGCTGCGCGTAGTCGTAGAGCGACTGCAGGCCCGCCGCGATCTCGCCGCCGGCCTCCAGGTTGAGCGCGCTGTTGAGGCCGGTGATCAGCCCGCTGGCGTCGCTGATGGCCTTGGCCTTGCGCGGAATGTCGCCGCGTTCCAGGCAGGCGCCGGCGAGGCGGATGCGATCGCGCGCGCCCGAAAGCATCAGGGCGACGAGGCGATGCGGGTCGGCCTCGAGCACGGCGGCGCTGACGCCGGTGCTGCGGTACTGGTTGGCGTAGTTGCGGTGGCTGCCGAGCATGGTGGATCTCCGGAGTGACGTCGGCGCTTACAGCGAGCCGAGCTGCTGGGACAGGAAGCCGCTGCTGCCCTGCAATTGGGTGACCATCTGCTCCATCGCCGTGAACTGCGCGGTGTAGCGGGCCTGCAGCGATTCCATGCGGCGGTCCAGATCCTGGTACTGCGTGTCGTACGTCTTGAGCCGCGCGTTGAGGCTGTCGCTGCGCGAATCGAACAGGCCGTCGTCTTCCAGTACGGCGCCGAGCATGTCTTCGAGCTTGGCGCCGTAGCCTTCCTCGCCGCCGAACAGTCGCGACAGCGCGCCCGGGTCTTCGGCCAGCGCCTTGGTCATGTCGGACGTGTTGAGCGACAGCGTGCCGTCGGTGTTGATCTTCACGCCCAGGTCCTTGAGCGCGACGACGTTCTCGCTGGCCATCGTGCGCAGCTGCGCCTGCAGGCCGCGCACCATGCTGTCGCCGGTGAGCGCCGAAGCGGTCTTGGTCTCGGAGTTGTAGGCGGTGACCGACTTGGTCAGCGCGATCGCCGCGTTGTACGCGCTGACGAAACCCTGCAGCGTGGTCTTCAGCGCGGCGTCGTCGGTGGCGACCTTCAGCGTGAACGTCTCATCGGGCTTGGCTTCCTTCAACGTCAGCGTGACGCCGGGCAGCAGGTCGGTGAGGGTGTTGCTGCTGGAGGTGCGCTCCAGGCCATCGACCACGACCTTGGCGTCGGCCGCCTTGACGGTCTCGCTCATCGAGGTCTGCACCCCGGGGTCGTAGACCAGCGCGGAAAGTCCGCCATCGCCGCCGGTGGTGGTGATGCGCAGCTTGCCTTCGGTGCCGGTGTCGTTGGCGGTGAGCACCAGGTGCTGGCCGTCGTCGGCGTTGACCAGGCTGGCGCTCACGCCCTTGCCCGCGGCGGCGGTGTTGATCGCGCTGCGGATGTCGGCCAGCGTGTTGCGGCCTTCCTTGATCTCGACTTCGATCTTCTCGTCGCCGGCCTCGATGATGAGCTTGCCGGTGCCGATCTTCGTGTCCGCCGGCTTGCCGGCCGAGGTCAGCTTGTGCGCCGTGGCCAGGCTGACCACTTCGATGTCGTATTCGCCCACCGCCGCCGAGGTGCTGGCCGTAGCGGTGAAGCCGGCCTTCTCGGGCACGTTGGTGATGCGCGCGTTGGTGCCGTCTTCCTTGCGCAACTTGTCCAGCGCGGTCTTCAGGCTGGAGAAGCTGCTCTTGAGCGAACCGATCGCCGACAACTCCGTCTTCGCGCTGTTGGCGCCGCGCGCGATGCGGTTTTCGACCGGTGCGCGTTCGGCAGCGACGAGCTGCGCGACGAGCGAAGGGATATCGATGCCGGAACCGAGCGTTGAAATGGCCATGCCCGCTCAGCCTCCGCGCCGACCGTGGACCGCGCGACGCGGCAAGAGGTGGTGCGAGAGATGAGCGGGCATGACGACTCCTTTCAGTGAAACCGGCGGGACGCGGTCGTCGCGTCCCGCCGGGGTTGGATCAGCCCAGCAGGCTGAGGACGTTCTGCGGTACGGCGTTGGCCTGCGCGAGCATCGCGGTGCCGGCCTGCTGCAGGATCTGCGTGCGGGTCAGCTCGGCAGTTTCCTTCGCGTAGTCGGCGTCGCGGATACGGCTGCGCGAAGCGGTCAGGTTTTCGCTCGTCGCCTGCAGGTTGGCGATGGTCGAGGTGAAGCGGTTCTGCACCGCACCCATGTCGGCGCGGGCCGAGTTGACGCTGGTCAGCGCCTTGTCGACGATTTCCATGGCCTGCTGCGCGCCGGTGAACGAGGAGATGTCCAAGTCCTTGACGAACTTGTCGGCCGGTGCGGCGGTGGCGAGCGTGGCGGTGAAGGTCGGAGCGGTGGCGCCCGTCCAGGTGCCCGGCGTCACACCGATGGCGGCGAAGTCGCCGTCGGAGTCGCGGCTGTCCTTGATCGAGGTCAGGTTGATCTTGCCGGCGGTGGCGCTGTCGACTTCGGCGTAGACGCCAGTCTGGTCCATCTTGGCGTTGATCGCGGCGGCCACGGCCTTGGCGGTCGCGTCCTGGGTGGCGGCGGCGTCGACGCCCATCTTCACTTCGATGTCGCCGATGTCCACGGCCGTGCCGTCGGCGCCGGTGACCTTCAGGCCGGTGATCTTGACGTCGGCGTTGGTGCCGGGCGCTGCGACCGTCAGGCTGTTGGTGTCGAACTTGGCGCCGCCCAGTGCGTCGGCGTTGGCGTCGACGACCTTGTTCACCGCGATGGTCTGGCCCGAGTTGGCGCCGACCTGGAACAGCGCGCCGGCGAAGGAGCCGTCGAGCAGCTTGGTGCCGTTGAAGTTGGTCTGGTTGGCGACGCGGTCGATTTCCGAGACCAGCTGCGTGACTTCCGCGTTCAGTGCGTCGCGGTCGGACTGCGAGTTGGTGGCGTTGGCCGACTGCACCGACAGCTCGCGGATACGCTGCAGGTTGTTGCCGATTTCGACCATCGCGCCTTCGGCCGACTGGGCCAGCGAGATGCCGTCGTTGGCGTTGCGCACGGCGACGTCGAGGCCGCGGATCTGGGTGCTGAAGCGCTCGGAGATCGCCAGACCGGCCGCGTCGTCCTTCGCGCTGTTGATGCGCAGGCCCGACGACAGGCGCTGGATGGTGGTGCCGAGGCTGGCGCTGCTGGTACCCAGGTTGCGCTGGGCATTGAGCGACATCACGTTGCTGTTGATGACTTGTGCCATGGTGGTTCTCCGTCAGGTTTCGGTTAGGGCACCGGCGATCGCTTCGCCGGCCGGCAATGCCGCAGTGGTTGGTCGGTGTTGCCGGCCCTTGCCGCTGCTGACCTAGATATCGGTGCCCTGGGTGAAACCTTTAGCCTCCAGTTGACATAAGCCGGGATTCGGGATTCGTGATTCGGGATTCGTGGGAAGCGTCACGGTTCTTGAGCCGGGATTGGGGATTCGGGAATCGTGGGACACCGTGGTTCGGGTCTTGACGCCGTCCCGGCCGATTCCCGAATCCCGAATCCCGAATCCCGAATCCCGATCAACGCATCAGATCGAACAGCGACGACCCCTGCAACCGCATGAACGCCTGCTGGGCCGCTTGCAGCGCGGTGCTTTCCAGCGTGAAGCGACTGATCGCCTCGGCGTAGTCCAGGTCGCGAATGCCCGACAGCGTGGTTTGCAACGTCACCGATTGCGCATCGCGCAGCTCGGCGGCGCTGTCCATCGCCGCCAGTTGCGCGCCACCCGTGGCGCGGCCGTCGATGAAGTGATCCTGCGCCGTCGCCGCGTCGCGCAGCGAGGCCTGCAAGGCGTTCTGCTGCGCCGCGCGCTGCACCGGCGTGTCGTCGGGAAGTTCGAGCGCGCCGACCAGGTCGTTGATCATGCCGAACACGTCCTGGTTGCCGGCCGGTCCGATGCTGAAGCTGTCGCCCGCTGCCGGCGCGCCGTCGATGCGCAGGTTGAGGCCGCCGACGCTGATGCCTTCGCCGCTTTCGTAGGTGCCGGTGCCGACCACCGCGCCGCCCGCATCGCGCAATTCGTAGGTGTCGGCCGCGGTGAACACGACGCTGTAACGGCCGCCGTTCCAGCCGGCGTTCGCGTCCAGGCCGAATTCCATCAGCACGCCGCTGCCGGTGTTGGTCGTCGCGGCGGCGCCATCGATGCGGCCGTCGCCGGTCTTGATGCGCATGAACAGTTCGCTGCCGGGAACCGTGTCGGACACGAACTGGTCCGGCGCAATCTCGACCTGGCGCTGGCGCTGGTCGCCGGTGTAGCCGACGTTGCCGCCGCTGACCACGAACGGTGCGTGATCGTCGGCGGTGCCGCCGAACAGATAGCGGCCGCTGCCGTCCTGGCTGTTGGCCAGGCCGATGAGTTCCTGGCGGATGACCTTGAGTTCGGCCGTGATCGCCTTCTTGTCGTCGCTCGACAGGCTGGCGTTGTTGGCCTGGATGGTGAGCTCGCGCACGCGCGCCAGGCGTTCGCCGGCCTGCGCGAGCACGCTCTCCTGCAAGTTCAGGCGATTGCCCAGCAGATTGGCGTTCTCGCCGAAGCGTTCGAGCTCGGCGTTGGCGCGATCGAGCGACACCGCGGTACCGGCCGCGACCGGATCGTCCTTCGCCGTCACCAGGCGCTCGCCCTTGGCGAGCTGCTGCTGCGTGTGCGCCAGGCCGGCCTGCTTGGACAGCATCGTGCTCAGCTGCAGCGAGTAGGCGCCGGCGGTGGAAATGCGGTTGTTCATCGGCTCACCGCGCTGATCAGGGACTGGAACATGCTGTCGGCGGTGGAGATGACCTGCGCCGCGGCCTGGTAGGCCTGCTGGAACCGCATCATGTTGGCCGCCTCTTCGTCGATGTTGACGCCGGAAATGGAATCGCGCGCCGCCTGCGCCTGGTCGTGCAGCACCTGCTGCGCGTCGGCGGCGTAATCTGCCTGGCGCGCGGCCGAACCGATCTGCGTGGTCAGGCCGCCGATGGCGTTGTTGAGCGATACCGTGCCGTTGCCGAGTGCCTTCGCGTCGTCCAGGTTGCCCAGCAGGATCGCGTTGCCGTTGTCGCTGGAACCGGCGCCGGTGCTGCCCACGCTGAAGCGGTCGCCCGCGGCGGGCACGCCATCGAGCGAGAGGCTCCAGCCGTTGGCGTTGATCGGCTGGCCCGGCGTGTAGGTGAAAGGACCGGCGCCGTTGACGGTGTACTGCGTGCCGTCGATGAACTCGATGTCCGCCGGCGTGAGCAGATTGCCGTTGGCCGGGTCGGTGACCTTGACGCCGCCGATCTTGCCGGTGCCGACGTTGTCCAGCTCGGCTTTCGCCTTCACCGGCGTGGCCGCCGAGATCCGGTTCGGATCGTCGATCGCGACACCGATCCCGCCCGCCGCGCCCGCCGTGGGCTGCAGCAGGAATCGATCGCCCGTGCCCGGTGTACCGCCGACGACGAGTTCCACGCCGCCGACCACGAGCGGATCGGCCGCGGTGCCGGTGCCGGTGAGCGGAACATTCGCGCCGGTGTCGGCGCGCGTGGCGCTCCACGCGGTGCCGTCGAACTTCAGCACCACGTTCTGCGCGTCGAGCTTGGACAGATCGCCCACGCTGGCAGTGAGCGATGCGCTGCCGGTGTTGCCGGCATGGCCGCTGGCGCGCGGCGCGGGGATGTTGAAGAAGTCCGTGCCCATCTGGCCGTTGAGGTCCATGCCGGCGCGGTGCTGCTGGTTGAACGTCTCGGCCAAGCCAACGGCAATCTTGCCCAGTTCGGCCTGGGCCGGATCGAGCACATCGCTGCGGAAATCCATCAGCCCACCGATCTTGCCGCCCAGCGCGGTGTCGTTGAGGCGGATCTGCTGGCCATTGCTGTCCAGCGCGAGCTGCAAGCGCTCGGGCTGGTAGGGATCGGTGATGGTGGTCAGCTTCGTCGACGTGTTGCCGACGACCAGCGCCTGGCCGCCGGCGGTGAACACGTTGAGCGAACCGTCGCCCTGCGCGACCGCGGTACCGCCGGTGAACCCCGTCAGCTGCGAAACGAGGCGATCACGCTGGTCGAGCAGATCGTTGGAGACGTGATTCGGGTTCGAGGAAATCTCGCCGTTGAGGCGGGCGATCTCCGCGCCGATGCGGTTCACTTCCTCGGCGCTGCTGCGCAGGCCGCTGTTGACCTCGTTGCTCATCGAATCGAGCTGCGAGTTGAGCTGCTTGAAGCGCGAGGCCAAGGCTTTCGCATCCGACAGCACTTCCTGGCGCGCGGCGGAAGACGAGGCGTTGCTGCTCAAGCCGGTGGTGGCGTCGAAGAAGTTCGACCACACGCCGGAAAGGCCGGTCGCCTTGTCGGAGATCAGGCTGTCCACTCGCGAGGCCATTGCCGACAGCTGCTGCAGTCGCGCCAGTTCGCCGCCGCTGTCGAGCAGGCGCGACGTCGCCAGCTGGTCGGCGATGCGGCGCACGTCGGCCACCTGTACGCCGTTGCCGACGTAGCCGTAGCCCATGTCGGTGGGCGAACGCGTCGCCAGGTCCACGCGCTGGCGCGAATAGCCGTCGGTCGCGACATTGGCGACGTTGTGGCTCACGGTCGCCAGTGCGCGCTGGAACGCGATCAGGGCGCCGGTACCGGTGGAGAGGATATTGGCCATGGGTCAGCGTCCTGTGGTCATCCGCGCGTGGGGACTACGTCGAGCGATGCGAGTGCGCGATTGAGCGTGGCGCCTTCGGCGATCGCGTTGATCTTCGCGGCGTAGGCGGGGTCGGTGGCGTAGCCGGCGCTTTGCAGCGCCTGGGCGAATTGCCGGGTGTCGTTGCCGGCCGCGCGCGCCTGCGCGTAGCGCGGGTTGTTGAGCAGGCGTGCGTAGTCGTCGAAGCTGGCGCCGACCGAGCCATAGGCGCGGAAGTCGGCGCGTTCGCTCACGCGCGTGCCGCCCACGTATTCGTGCGTGGTGGCGTTGACGCGATCGCCGCCCCAGCGCGAGCCGGCCTTGATGCCGAACAGGTTGTGCGAGGTGGCGCCGCCTTCGCGGTTCGCCAGGCGTCGGCCCCAGCCGGTTTCCAGCGCGGCCTGCGCGACCAGCGCCTTGGGCGAGACGCCCAGTTCCTGCGCGGTGCGTTGCGCGTGCGGCCACACCGAACGCACGAAGGCTTCCGGGCTGGAGCAGTCGAGTTTGGCGTTGGGATCGCAGTCGGCCGCTGGCGTTTCCACGCGCGGCAGGGCGGGCGCGGCCACGCCCGGCATCGACACGCCATCGCTGCTGGGCGTGAGCGAGAGCGACATTCCCGATGTGGCCGGATCGAGCGGAAAGCCGCCTTCGGGTGTTACGACCCCGGTGTTGCCGGTGGCGCCGGTGCTGCGTTCGAGTTGCTGCACGATCATCGGCGCCAGACCCAGCCCGCGGCCTTTCGCCAGTTCGCGCGAAAGCTGCTGGTCGTACATGTCGCGATAGGTCGAGTTGTCGCCCATCAGCGGGTCGCCGAAGCTGGCGCTGCGCATCGACTTGACCAGCATCTGCGCGAACTGCGCTTCCAGCTGCTGCGCCGCGTGTTCCAGGCGCGAACGATCGGCGCGCGGAGTCTGCGTCGAGGACAGCGGCTGGTCGGTGGCGCGGCGCAGGTGCATGGCAGGGTCAAGGCAAGAGCCGTGCCTGCGGAAGACGGCGTAGCCCGGGTGCGCTTCGCTTACCCGCGCTACGGTTAGGAGTGTCGGCCGGCATCAGATCACCTCGAGCTCTGCCCGCAGCGCGCCGGCGCGCTTGAGCGCTTCCAGTATCGCCACGATATCGCCCGGTGCGGCGCCGACGGCATTCACCGCGCGCACGATCTGCTCCAGCGACGTGCCGCCCTGGAACAGGAACATGCGGCCACCGTCCTGGCTGGCTTCGACCGTCGACTGCGGCGTGACCACGGTGTTGCCGCGGCCGAATTCGTTGGGCTGGCTGACCTGCGTGTTCTCGGAGATCGACACCGTCAGCGAGCCGTGCGACACCGCCGCCGGCAGCACGCTGACCTGGCCGCCCATCACCACCGTGCCGGTGCGCGAATTGACGATGACCTTGGCCGCCGCGGCGCCCGGGCTCACGTCCAGCGACTCCAGGCGTGCCAGGAAACCGACGCGGTCGCCGTCGGCGGGCGGCATCACCTCGATGGTGACCGCGTCGACCGCGCGCGCGCGTCCATTGCCGAAGGCGGCGTTGACCGCATCGACGATGTGCGAGGCGGTCGTGAAGTCGGCTTCGTGCAGGTTCAGCGTGACGTTGCCCGACGGTGCGGCACCGGCGACGGAGCGTTCCACGATCGCGCCGTTGGGAATGCGTCCGCCGTTGGGTGCGTTGACCGAGATGCGCGAGCCATCCTTGCCCGACGCGCCGAAGCCCGACACGACCAGGCTGCCTTGCGCGATCGCGTAGACCTGTCCGTCGGCACCGCGCAGCGGCGCCATCAGGAGGCTGCCACCGCGCAGCGAACCGGCGTTGCCGATCGAGGACACGGTGACGTCGATCGGCTGGCCCGGCTTGGCGAAGGGCGGCAGTTCGGCGTGGATGGCGACGGCGGCCACGTTCTTGAGCTGCGGATTCACGCCCGGCGGAATGCTGACCCCGAGCTGGTCGAGCATCGTCTTCAGGCTCTGCACGGTGAAAGGCGTCTGGCTGGTGCGATCGCCGCTGCCGTCCAGGCCGACCACCAGGCCGTAACCGACCAGCGGATTGCCGCGCACGCCGGCGACCTGGGCGAGGTCCTTGATGCGTTCGGCGTGGGCGGGCAGGGCGGTGCCGAGCGCGATCAGCGCGAAGGCCGCGACCTTCAGTGAAGCCGTCATCCCGGCGCACGCCGGGACCCAGGCCCGCAGCGTCTGAAGAAGACTCGCGGCGACGTCGGACGCGCTTGGCCTGGGTCCCGGCCTGCGCCGGGATGACGATGAAAGGGACATGCCCGCGAACGAGGGGCGCAGCAAACGGATGTTCATACGCCCTCCTCAGTACGGGTAGATAGCGGAATTGAAGAACCGTCCCAACCAGCCCATCGCGTTGGAACGCGCCAGCGTGCCGCGCCCGCCATAGACGATGCGCGCATCGCCGACGCGGTCGGACGAAATGCGGTTGTCGGGACCGATATCGGCCGTGCGCACGATTCCTTGAACCTGGATCAGCTCGTCGCCCTGGTTCAGGCGCACCTGCTTCTCGCCGCGTACCAGCAGGTTGCCGTTGCCCAGGTTCTGCACGACGGTGGCGGTGACCGAACCGTTGAGGCGATTGCTCTGCGTGCTGTTGCCCGCGCCCTTGAAGTCGCGCGAGCCTTCCACCGAGGCTTCCAGGATCGCGTTGCCCTTGTAGGTGATGGGCACGCCGGCGATCGTCGGAGCGGCCATGTCGATGCCCGATTCCTTCGTCACCGAAGTGTCGGCCTGCGCGCGCGCGCTGGTGTTCTCGACCAGCACGATGGTGACCAGGTCGCCGACATCGCGCGCCTTGTTGTCCTCGAACAGGGTCAGACCGCGGCCGCCGTAGATGGAACCTTCGCTGGACGGCTCGGCGGGCGCGACCACGGCGGCGGTCGGCGCGGACATCGGCGCGAACGGACGGACGTCGCCGACGACGGCGGCGCAGCCGGACAGCGCGAGCGTCGCGCCGGCCACGGTGATTCGCACAAGAGCGTTCACGACGGGCCTCAGAGGTTGTTGTTGAGGAAGCCGAGCATCGAGTCGGTGGTAGAGATCGCCTTGGCGTTGGTCTCGTACGCACGCTGGGTCTCGATCATCGACACCAGTTCTTCCACGACGTTGACGTTGGAGCCTTCCAGCTGCCCCTGCGCGAGCTGGCCGACGCCGTTGGTGCCGGGCGCGCCGGTCTGCGCCGGGCCGCTGGCGCCGGTCTCGACGAACAAGTTGCCGCCGATGGCCTGCAGGCCCGAGGGGTTCACGAAATCGGCCAGCGTCAGCGCGCCGACCTGCACGTCCTCGGCCTGGCCCTGCAACTTCACCGACACGGTGCCGTCCGCGCCGATGGTCACGCCCTGCGTGCCTTCGGGGAACTGGATGCCCGGCTGCACGGGGTAACCGGAACTGGTCACCAGTTCGCCCTGCGGACTGCGCTTGAAGCTGCCGTCGCGGGTGTAGGCGGTGCTGCCGTCGGGCATGAGCACTTCGAAGAAACCGCGGCCGTCGATGGCCACGTCGAGCGCGCCGCCGGTGACGGCCAGGTTGCCTTGCGAGAACTCCTTCGCCGTCGCCGCCACGCGCACGCCGGTGCCGGTGGACAGGCCCGTGGGCGACTGGGTCTGTTCGGACGTGGCGCCGCCGGGCTGGCGGATGGTCTGGTACAGCAGGTCCTGGAACTCCGCGCGGTCGCGCTTGAAGCCCGTCGTGTTGACGTTGGACAGATTGTTCGAGATCACCGCCATGCGCGTCTGCTGCGCGTCGAGGCCGGTCTTGGCGATCCATAGAGCCTGGGTCATGGCGGTTTCCTCTTGAAGCGTGGGCGCTGAAGCGGTGGAGCGAAGCGTGTCCGGATTCCGTCATTCCAGCTTTCGTTGGAATGACGGGTTGTGTGTTATCGCGAAGCGAGCAACGAATTGGCGCTGCGCGCGTTCTCGTCAACGCTCTGCAAGACGCGTACCTGCATCTCGAAGGCGCGTGCGGTCTGGATCATCTGCACCAGCATCGAGGTCGCCTCGACGTTGCTGTTCTCCACCGCGCCAGGCGTGAGCACGTCGCCGGCCGCGGGCGGCGGCGGCTGGGCGCCGGCCGGGCGCATCAGGCCGTCGTCGCCGCGCACCAGGTCGGCGGTGCGCGACTGCACCACGCCCAGGCGGCCGGCCTCGGCCATGGTGGAAGCGGGCTGGCCCTGCGGGACGATGGAGATCGTGCCGTCGGCGGCGATGTCCATCGCCTGGAACGGCGGCACCGTGAGCGGCGCACCATCGCTTCCGAGCACCGGCCGGCCATTGCTGGTCAGCAGGCCGTTGGCGTTCATCGCGAGATTGCCCGCGCGCGTGTAGGCAACGCCGCCCTGGGCGTCCTGCACGGTGAGCCAGCGGTCCTGGTTGAGCGCCACGTCGAGCGTGTTGCCGGTGTTGAGGATCGCCCCGTGCGCGCCGCTGACGCCGTACGTCTGCGCGGCCGCGGCCACGCGCGAGGCATGGCCGTTGCCGGTGACGGGCGCGGCGGTGGAGCCGGCGAGCGTCGCCTGGAAACCCACCGTGTTCGCGTTCGCCAGGTTGTGCGACACCGCCGATTGCGTCTTCAGCGACGTGCTGGCGCCGGTCATGGCGATGTAGAGCGCGCGATCGGTCATGGCACGGACCTCCTATGTCATCTCGGTCCGCGTCAGCGGATGTTGATGATCGTCTGGGTGACCTGGTCCTGCGTCGAGATCATCTGCGCGTTGGCCTGGAAGTTGCGCTGCGCGGTGATCATGTTGACCAGCTGTTCGGTGAGATCGACCGTGGACGCTTCCAGCGCGCCCGACTGCAGCACGCCGAAGTCCGCCGTGTCCGGCGCACCCGTGCGCGGCGTGCCGGAGGAATAGGTCTCGGCCCACACGTTGTTGCCCTGCGGCGCCAGGCCCTGCGGGTTGGTGAAAGTGGTCAGCGCGATCTGGCCCAGCGGCTGGTCGACGCCGTTGGAGTAACGCGCGTACACCACGCCGGTGGGGTCGATGTCGATTTCGTTGAGCTTGCCGGCCGCGTAACCGTCCGGGTTGATGTCGCGCAGCGCGAACGCCGAGCCGTACTGCGCTGAGCCGGACAGGTTCAGCGTCAGGTTCATGACGCCCGCGCCGGTCGGCGGGTTGAATGGAGCCAGCGTGATCTGGCCGCTGGCCGGCGCGATCAGCGCGCCGGAGTTGTTGAACTGCAGCGTCGTCGGCGCGCCCACGGCGGTGCCGTCGATGAAGTTGTGCACCTGCCATTCGTTGGCGTTGGCGGTCTTCACGAAGTACGAGGTCTGCGTATGGCCGACACCCAGCGAGTCGTACACCGTCACGCCGCCCGAGGAATGGCTGTAGGTGTTGGTGTCGGTCGGGTCGAACGGCGCCACCGTCGGCTGCGTGGCATTGCCCGGCAGCGTGACCTGCATGTCGACATTGGTGGATGCCTGCGGCGGGCTGGTGGTGGTCAGCAACTGCAGGTCGACCAAACGGCCCACGTCGAAACCGTTGCCATTGGCGTTGGGCGCGAACACCTGCAGGCGCTTGCCGTCGGGCGTGCCGATGAAGCCGTTGGGGTCGGGCTGGAAGTTGCCCGCGCGGCTGTACACGCGCGCGCCGTTGTCGTTGAGGACGAAGAACCCCTCGCCGTCGATCGCCACGTCCATGCCGCGGCCCGTCGGATCGATGTTGCCCTGCGAGAACTGCTGGGCGACGTTGCTCAGCTTCACGCCCGAACCGATCGCGTTGCGCGACAGACCGTAGGACGTGGAGGAGAACAGGTCGGCGAACTCGGCGCGCGATTCCTTGAAGCCGGTCGTGTTGACGTTGGCGATGTTGTTCGCCGTGACGTTCAGGTCGGCGTTGGCGGCGTTGATGCCGGACAGCGAAGTGTTGAAGCCCATGAGGTGTTCTCCGGAGAGAGGAAGCGTCCGTCCCGCGACCGGGAAGGAGGTCGGGGTGAGGTCGGAATCAGCGGATGCGCAGCACGTAGTCCATGGGCGCGGTGCCCAGTCCTGCCAGGTCGAGGAACACGCCGTCGCTGCCGACGGTGACGCTGTCCACGCGCGCTTCGACGTAGGTGCTCAGATCTTTCTTGGCATCGCCCGAGCCGAACGTGGCGGCCACGCCGTAGGTGCCGGCGGGAAGACGCTTGCCGTCCGCGTCCTTGCCGTCCCATTCGAAGGACACCTCGCCGGCCTTGTCGGCCTGCACGGTGAACTTGCGCACGCTCTGGCCGTTGGCGTCGGTGACCTCGAAGGTGACCGTGCCCGAATCGGGCGCGGCGACCACGCCGTTGACGTTGCCTTCCGCGCCGAGCGTCATCTTGGCCGAAGGCACCAGCACGTTACGGCCGACGAGCGCCGCGCCGCGCAGCATCTGGTCGGTGGCGAGCGAGGAACCGAAGCCGTCCATCGACGACTGCAGGCCCTGGATGCCCTGTACCGTCGAGAACTGCGCGAGCTGGCCGAGGAACTCGCTGTTCTGCATCGGATTCAGCGGGTCCTGGTGCTGCAATTGCTCGGTCATCAGGCGCAGGAAATCGGCCTGTCCGAGCGAGTCGGTTTTCTTCTTCGTGTCGCTGCCGGCGGCGTTGGCGCCCAGGCTGGTGGCGAAGTCGGAGATGGAGGTCATTGGAGTCTCGATGTTCCGGCGAATACGTAACCCGGGCAGGACCAGCGGCCGCTTCCGGCGCGTGTGACAGCGGCGTCGGGCGCGCGCCGCCTGCGCAGAACGCGGACGGCGCTGCGCGTAGCCCGGGCAAGTCCGAAGGTCGCACCCGGGGTGAACGTGTCCGGATGCGAGCAAACCCCGGGTGCGCCGTGCTTACCCGGGCTTCGGCCATGGCGGTTTTCGACAGGCCTGCGCGTAGTCACGATCAGCGGCCCATGTTCAAGGTCGACAACGCCAGTTCCTTGGCGCTGTTGAACACCTCGACGTTGGCCTGGTAGCTGCGCGAGGCGGAAATGAGGTCGACCATCTGCGCGACCGGATCCACCGCGGGCGCGTACACGTAGCCCTGCGCGTCGGCGAGCGGATGGCCGGGCTCGTAACGCTTGAGCGGCGCGTCGTTGCTTTCGCGCACTTCCACCACGTTGACGCCCGCGAGCGCCGGATCGCCCGGCACGCCCTCGGCGCGGAACACCGGCTGCTTGGCGCGGTAGACGGCATCGGGATTGCCGGCGACCGAATCGGCATTGGCCAGGTTGGAGGCGATGGTCGACAGACGCACCGACTGCGCGTTCATCGCCGAACCGGCGACGTCGAAGATGGGAAGGTTGCTCATGCGCGCGCGCCCTTATTGACCCGTGATCGCGGTGAGCATTCCGCGCACCTTGGATTCGACGAAGGTGAGCGAGGCGCGGTACTCCAGCGCCGCCTGTGCGAACAGCGCGTGCTCGCGCTCGCCGTCCACGGTGTTGCCATCGACGCTGGGCTGGCCGGACGGCCGCGCGTAGCGCGCGCCCTGCGCGGCCGAGCCGATCGCATCGCCGCCGGCAGCGCCGTCGGGCTGCAACGCCGAGCGCAGGGCCGTGGTGAAGTCCAGGTCCTGTGCCTTGAAGTCGGGCGTGTCGGCGTTGGCCAGGTTGGCCGACAGCAACTGCAGCCGCTGCTCTCGCAGGGCCAGCGCGGTGCCGTGGATGCCAAGGAAGTCGGACATGACGCCTCCGGGGTCGGGTTCCCGGAGGAGAGGCAAGGGGCGTGCCAGAAGGGGCGGGATTCGTGATTCGGGATTGGTGATTCGCAAAGGCGGGCGCTCTTGCTCCTGCGAATCCCTAGCCCCGAATCCCCATTCCCCGCTTCAGGACAGCGAATTCACCCGCGCCGTAACCCGCTGCGCCAGCTCGTGTTCGGAGTACTTGGGCACGAAGTCGTCCGCGCCCACGCGTTCGACCATCGCCTGGTTGAAAACGCCCGACAGGGAGGTGTGCAGCAGCACGAACAGCCCGCGCAGGGCCGGATCGCGTCGGATTTCCGTCGTCAGGGTGTAGCCGTCCATGGCGGGCATCTCGATGTCGGAAATCACCATGGCGTAGCGCTGGTGCGGGACGGTGCCACCGGCGGCCAGGGCTTGCAGGTGTTCCAGCGCCTGGCGGCCGTCCGACAGCAGGGTCGCGCCCAGGCCGAGTTGTTCCAGCACCAGGCGGATCTGGTTGCGCGCCACGCGCGAGTCGTCCACGACCAGCACTTCGCGGGGCGCGCCGGGTTTGGCGGCGGTGAGCGGGGCGATTTGGTCGGCGTCGCTGGCACGCGGCGCGGATTCGGCCAGGACGCTTTCCACGTCGATCAGCTGGATCAGCTCGCCGTGGTGGCGGGTCACGCCGGTGAGGTAGTGCTGTTCGGCGCCGTGTTCCGGAGGCGGGTGGATGTCCTCCACCGCGATGTTGACGATGCGGTCCACCGCCGAGACCAGGAAGCCCTGGACGGAGCGGTTGAATTCGGTGACCACGAGGTACTTCGGTTCGGCCGACGATCCGTCGCCGTGGCCGATCGCGCGCGCCAGGTCCAGCACCGGGATGCTGCGGCCGCGCACGTCGGCCGCGCCGCTGAAGGCGCGCGGCAGTTGCGGCAGGGTGAACAGCGGCGGCCGCGGCAGCACTTCCTGCACCTTGAAGACGTTCACGCCAAAAAGCTGACGCGTGCCCAGGCGGAACAGCAGCAGGGCCAGCCGGTTGTGGCCGGCCAGGCGTGTGCGTTGGTCGATGCGGTCGAGCAGGTCCTGACTCATGGTCGGGTTGTCGGCAGGGCGGGGTAGGACTTGAGTCGGTGGGGGTGGTTCGTGGCGGTGGGAGCAAGCTTTGTGCCGTTGACGTGTCGTCGTTCGTGTGCAGGTGCGGATCCGGGAGGGCTCCGTGCCTCCGGCGAATGCCGGGACGTCCGCCCACGTCGTCATCCCGGCGAAGGCCGGGATCCAGGCCTTCCCGTCCGCGCCGTCTCGTCATTCCAGGCGAAGGCCGGGTCCAGGCTGTCACGCATCCGCCCCCAACTCGTCATCCCGGCGAAGGCCGGGATCCAGGCTGTCACACCGTCCGCCCCATCACGTCATTCCAGCGAAAGCTGGAACCCATTATTTTGATCTTGCTCCTGCTCTGTCCCATTCCGAAAACGAAACAACAAAGCAGAAACAAGGCTTCCGATCGGCTGCGCCACTCGGGTCACTATTCTTTGCTTGCCCGAAGTCCGACTGGATTCCCTTCGGTCAAAAAGCAACCAAAGGAAAGGGCAGTGGGCCCAACCCAATCCCACGACCGGAAAGCGAGTAGGCGCGTTCGCGATTGGCCAGGCCCGCGCTTGCGGCGCGGGCGTTCGGGCGATGCGCGAACCAGTGGTTCGCAAGCAAGCATCGCCCTCACTCCATGGCTCAGCGCTCACCGCCGGGGCTAGGGATCTGATGGGCCGTTCAACGGCAACAGCAACAGCAACAGCACCAGCAACCCACCCAACGAGTTAGGCACAAATCCTGCAGGCCCTCTCCGAATCCCCCGAGGAGCCCGCCATGCGCATGTCCATCGCCCTGCTGACCGCCTTCGCGCTGTCGCCGCTGCTGGCGTGCGCGACGGGGTTCCAGTCGGTCGAGTCCATCCGCACCGCCGCCGTCGCCGCGCTCGGGGCGAACGGGCAGGCCGAGGCCGCCGTCGATTCGCAGCTGCGCATGGCCGCCTGCACGCAGCCGCTGGCGACCATCGTCGCCGGGCCGGCTTCAGTGGCGGTGCGCTGCGCCGATACCCCGGGTTGGCAGGTCTATGTGCCGGTGCGGGTGCGGCGCGAGGCCGATGTGGTCGTGCTCGCCAAACCCGTGCGCGGGGACGAGCCGATCGGGCCGGAGCACCTGGCGGTGCAGCGGCGCGAGCTTGGGGCGAAGGACGTCGCGGCCATCACCGATCCGACCGCCGTCGTCGGCAAGCGTCTGCGCAAGGCGATGCCGGCCGGGGCCGTGCTCGGCCAGGACGACGTGGACGGGGAGGCTGCGCTCAAGCGCGGCGACCCGGTCACGCTGGTTTCCCGGGCCGGCGGCATGGAAGTGCGCATGGGCGGGCGGGTGCTGGGCGCCGGGCGGGTCGGGTCGACCGTCTCGGTCGAGAACACCGCCTCGCGCCGTATCATCCGGGGCCGCGTGATCGGCCCGGGTGTCGTCGAGGTCAATCTGTGACGGCTCCCGCAAGTCCGATGTTCCCGACATCCATGTCAGGTTTTCCCCTCAAGTCCGTCCGCGGGCTGCCGTTATCCAGTTCGAACACGTTATCCAGGAGTCAGCCATGACCCACAAGATCGACGGTGCCATGTCATCCGCACTGCGCCAGGTCGACGCCGCGGCCAGCACGTCCGTGCAGTCCCGCTCCGGCGCCGACCGCGGCCAGCCGGTGGGCGCGACCGCCGCGTCCGACCAGATCCGCCTGACCGGCGATGCCACCCACCTGCAGGCGCTGGAGCGCGAGCTCGGCGCGGCGCCGGCCGGCATCGACGTGGCCAAGGTCAACGCGATCCGCGCCTCGCTCGCCGACGGTACTTACAAGGTCGACGCGCAGGCGGTCGCCGACCGCATGCTCTCGCTCGAGAACGCACTGTCCAAGTGAAAGGCACCGGGCGATGAGCGAAGCCTCTGTCGGCACGGCCCCACTGGAAGCGCTGGAACATGCGCTTCTAGAGGAGCGTCGCGCACTGCTCGAACACGACGTGGATGCGCTGCTGCGCTCCACCGAAGCCAAGCTGGTCGCCCTGCGCGCGGCCGAGGCCGGCGGCGCCAGCGCCGCTGATGCGCAGCGCGTGCTCGCGCTGAGCGAGCTCAACCAGGCCAACGGTGCGCTGCTCGCGCGTCGCCGCCGCGAGGTGAACTGGTCGTTGCGGCACCTGGGCCGGATCGACGCCGACCCGGTGTACGACGCCAGCGGGCAGGCCGGCGGCAAGGCCCACAGCCGCCTCAACGTCTCCGCATAACGCGCGCTGCAAAGCGACCTGGCGGGCCTGGCCTGCGGATCGGCCCGAATGTGTCATCGCCCCGTCGCGTATTGCCATACACTCCGTCCGACTTGCTCGCGGTACCGATGCGGGCCATCGGATTCGTCGAGCCGGCCCTGACGCGCGATCTCGGAGTGGGATGAGCGAGCACACGATCGAAAGCACCGGCGACGGCCTCTGGAGCGAAGACATGCTCTGGGCGGTCGCCATGTCCGACCTGGCGGTCTTCCTGCTCGACAGCGAAGGGCGCCTGCTGCACAGCAACGACGCCGCCCGCGTGCTGGCGATGCGCCTGCACCCGGACGACCCCGATCCCGATCCGGCGATGCTGCTGTCCTACATTCCCGAACAGGGCTGGCAGATCGCCGTGCGCGATGGCCGCTGGATCGGCGAAGTGCCGACCGCGCTGCCGGGTCTGGTGCTGGAGATCAAGGCCTTCGCCGGACGCGACCGCGGCCGTTGCCGTCGCTTCGTGGCGATGACCGACATTTCGGTGCGCTCGGCACGCGAAGGCGAACTGCGCCGTCGCCACGACGAACTGCAGTCCACCTACGACCGCCTCGCCAGCGCGCAGGAGCAACTGCTGCAGTCGGAGAAGATGGCGTCCATAGGCCAGCTCGCCGCCGGCGTCGCCCACGAGATCAACAACCCCATCGGTTACGTGCACTCCAACCTGGGCACGTTGCAGGAATACGTCGGTGCGCTGCTCGCGCTGCTCGACGGATACGCCGACGCGTTGCAATCCGACGATCCCGCCGCCAGCCGCCCGCAGCTCAAGCGCCTGAACGAGCGCCTCGACGTGGACTTCATCACCGGCGATCTGCCGAAGTTGCTGGAGGAATCGCGCGAAGGCATCGAGCGCGTGACGAAGATCGTGCAGGACCTCAAGGAGTTCTCGCACGTCGAGCGCGACGAGCCGATGCGGCCATCCGACCTGCGCAAGGGCCTGGAATCCACGCTCAACATCGTGTGGAACGACCTGAAGTACAAGGCGAAGATCGACAAGCATTACGACGAAGTGCCGCTGGTGGAGTGCTACCTGTCGGAGATCAACCAGGTCTTCATGAACCTGCTGATCAACGCCGGGCAGGCCATCGCCGATCGCGGCCTGATCACGCTTGCGATGGGCACCGAAGCCGATGAAGTGTGGGTCAGCGTCACCGACGATGGCGTCGGCATTCCCGAGGACGCACTGCAGCGCATCTTCGATCCGTTCTACACGACCAAGCCCATCGGGCGCGGCACGGGATTGGGGCTGGCGATCGTGTATCGCATCGTCGCCAAGCATCACGGTCGCATCGACGTACAAAGCCGTCCGGGTGCGGGAAGCACGTTCCGCGTCGTGCTGCCGATCGCGCAGCCGATGCTGTCGAGACCGCGCGCCAAGTAACGCCGCGCGAGTTACAAGGCGCCAGCCCGGAGCGTCCTTCCGACCGATCTCGTCATCCCGGCGAAGGCCGGGACCAGGTGGCGTACAGCTGACGGTACTCCTTGTACTCGGTCAACTGGCCGCTGGCGCGGAGGCGGAGAAATAATACGCCTGCGCCTGGGCCAGGTAGGTCTGGTAATCCCAGGCTGTCGCGCTTTCCGCTTTGTCTCGTCATTCCAGCGAAAGCTGGAATCCATTTTGATCCTGCTCTTGCTTCTGCACAGATGAAACAACAAAGCAGCAGCAAAGCTTCCGATAGGCTGCTTCCGCCATCGTGCTGCCGACTGCACAGCCGACGCTGTCGCGCAACCGAAGCTGTCGCGCAGCCGATGCTGTCGCGTAGCCGAAGCTGTCGCGCAGCCGATGCTGTCGCGTAGCCGAAGCTGTCGCGTAGCCGATGCTGCCGCGCAGTCGATGCTGCCGCGACCGCGCGCGAAATAAACGCCGCGCGACTTACGCGGCGCCAGCCCCGAGCGTCCTTCCGACCCATCTCGTCATCCCGGCGAAGGCCGGGATCCAGGCCGTCACACTTTCCGTTCTGTCTCGTCATTCCAGCGAAAGCTGGAATCCATTTTGATCTCGGCTTTCTCACGGAATACGAAAGCGGAAGCAGAACTTCCGATCGGCTGCTTCCGCCATCGTGCTGCCGATCGCGCAGCCGAAGCTGCCGCGATCGCGCGCGAAATAAACGCCGCGCGAGTTACACGGCGCCAGCCCCGAGCGTCCTTCCGACCCATCTCGTCATCCCGGCGAAGGCCGGGATCCAGGCCGTCACGCTTTCCGTTCTGTCTCGTCATTCCAGCGAAAGCTGGAATCCATTGTGACTTTGGATCGAAGCAGAGCAGAAGCAAAGCTTCCGATCGGGTGCGCCGCTCGGGTCACTTTTCTTTGCTTGCCCAAAGTCCGACTGGATTTCTTTCGGTCAAAAAGTAACCCAAAGAAAGGGCAGTGGGCCCAGATCAATCCCACGACCGGATAGCACAAGGGCGCGCTCGCGATTCGCCTTCCATGGCTCAGCGCTCACCACCGCACATCCTGTGCGGCGCCCTCCGGGGCTAGCGATCTGTTCGGCTGTTTGAAAGCCACAGCCACAGCCACATACGGCTACAGCAGCTACAGCGACGCAGCCACACGCTGTGTCATCCCGGCGAATGCCTGGGTCCCGTCGGCGGTCCTGGCGTCTGGAAGGGCGAAGGGTTGCCGGGACGCGGAGTGAAGACCCGAGCGCTGGCCGCAGTGCTAACGCTACCAATCGGCAACTCCGTAGCTCAGCCCGCTTATGTGGTTTCCGATGAAACTTGTTGAGTCAACGGGCTTTTGTTGCACTGCACGGTGACAAACTCGGCACAGTTTGCTTAATTTGCGTTAAGTCTACGTGGTAGCGCTACCACTGTGACGGAGTCCTCGTTGGCCGAAGCGGATGGAGTTCGCGGTGGCGCGCGCACTCGTCCGCATACCGAAAGGGCCCGCGGCGACGTTGCTGCAAAGAGCGGTTGGAGTGGCGGGCGTCGTCCCGCGAGGTGCCCTGGGGAGGGGCGATACATCCATCGATCGAAGTAGAGGGCAGACCACATGATCCGGTCCCACGCAGTGAGGGCGTCCTGGACGCACGCGGCCAACGCCGTGACGCACGCCACCCAGGAAAACGGCGGTTCCCGCGGACAGAGGAGGGGCGGTCAATGAGCCTCCGATCGAAGCGTTTCAGGCGCACGGCGATGTTCACCTTCGTCGGCGGCATGCTGGTCATCAATCCGGCGTTCGCGCAGAACGCCGCGCAGACCACGGAGGGCCAGGCGCTGCAATCGCAGCGTCCCGCCGAAGATGCCACCACGCTGGATTCGGTGGTCGTCACCGGTCTTCGCAATTCGCTCAACCAGTCGATGGAGCTCAAGCGGGAAGCTGCGGGTGTCGTCGATGCGATCAGCTCCGAAGACATCGGCAAGTTCCCCGATACCAACCTCGCTGAATCGCTGCAGCGCATCACCGGCATCTCGATCGAACGTCGCGACGGCGAAGGTGCGCAGATCACCGCGCGCGGCTTCGGGCCGCAGTTCAACATGGTGACCCTCAACGGTCGCCAGATCCCGGGCGCGGACGCGTTCGGTGCACCGGGCCAGATCCCGATCGGCGGCGTTGACGGCGGTACGCGCGCCTTCAACTTCGCGCAGCTGGCGTCCGAAGCGATCGACACGCTGGTCGTCTACAAGACCGGCCAGGCAACGGTGCCCAGCGGCGGCATCGGCGCGACGATCGACATCCGGACCGATCGTCCGTTCAACCACCAGGGCGGCAGCATCGTCGCCAGCGCCGGTGCGAAGGCGGTGTACGACGAATCCCAGCCGTTCGACACCGACATCACGCCCGAAGTCTCCGGCATCTTCAGCTACGCCAACGCGGACAAGACGTGGGGCGTGGGGCTGTCGGCCAGTTACCAGAAGCGCCACGGCGGTTCGGTGCAGTCGACCGAGAACGCCTGGAACATGCAGCGCTGGACGGGCACCGATCCGGCATTGCGTCCCGACGCGATCGTGACCAACGCACCGGCGATCGGCCAGCTGTACGGCATGCCGAACGACCTGCGTTACGCCTTCGCCGATTTCGAGCGCGAACGCATCAACGGCCAGGCGGTGCTGCAGTTCGCGCCGACCGATGCGCTGACCTTCACGCTGGACTACACCTATTCCAGCAACGAGATCACCGAGAACCGCGGCGAGCAGACCATCTGGTTGCAACGTGCCAACAGCTTCAGTCACCTGACCTTCGATACCGGTGAAGCGGTCGCGACGCCGGTCTATCTTCGCGACATCGTCGGCACCAAGGACTTCGGCTACGAGCAGCAGCGCCAGGAGCAGGAATACAAGCTCGATTCGCTCGGCCTGAACGTGAACTGGGACGTCACCGATCGCTTCCGTCTTGCCCTCGACGCGCACAACACCACGTCCAAGAGCCTGCCGAACGATCCGGTCACCGGCGGCGGTTCGACGTTCTTCTCCATCGCCGGCACCAACAACTGCACCGTGGGCCCGTACTGCGGTGGCAACTGGGCGCAGGAGCTGTGGTTCAACAACGGCCTGCCGATCGGCGCGCGCACCTGGTACACCGATCCGACGTCTGCCGCGGTCGGCGCCAACGGCACGGTGAATCCGGACTTCCCCGCCGAGCAGATTGGTTCGCAGGTGCTGCGCATCAATTCCCAGCGCCAGGAAACCGAGGTGAAACAGGGCCGCATCGACGGCGAATACAGCTTCGACGACGGGCGTTTTCTGTTCGGCGTGGATTCGTCCAACGTCACGATGGAGCGCAAGCAGGCGACCGAGGCGTACTCGACGCTGGGCGACTGGGGCGTGGCCAACACCGGCAACGAACCGGGCCTGTCCGACCTGCTCACGCCGGTGAGCATCATCGGGATGTTCGAGGACTGGAGCACCGCGGGTGCGGCTCCGGGCGCATGGCGCGGCGACGCCACCGCCGGTGCGTTGTGGGCCGGCGGCTTCTACGACGCGACGACGCGTCGCAGCGACCAGCTGGCCGCCGACAACCGCGTCGAGGAAGACACCGACTCGGTATACGGCCAGATCGAACTGGACGGCACCCTGGGCGGCTTCCCGACGCACACGCGCATCGGCGTGCGTTACGAGAAGACCTACATCACCTCGACCTCGCAGGTCGCCATTCCCACTGCGATCCTGTGGCAGGCGAACAACGACTTCCGCATCCTGCGCGGCGAGGATCAGCAGCCCTTCAAGGAAACGCACAGCTACGACTACGTCCTGCCGAACCTCGATTTCAGCCTGGATTTCACAGATGAGATCAAGGGCCGTGCATCGTTCAGCAAGACCATCGCGCGCGCGCCGTACGGCAACCTCTACGCCGGTCCGACGCCGAACCAGCCGACCGGTTCGATCCTGGTCAACCCGTCCGCGCGCGCCGACGGTGACGCCCAGAACCCCGCGCTGGATCCGCTGGAATCGGACAACCTCGACCTGGCGGTGGAGTGGTACTTCGCAGATGCGAGCTTCGTGTCGGTGACGTTCTGGAACAAGGACGTGAAGAACTTCATCGGCAACTCCGTGGTGCGCGAAAACTTGTACGACCTGCGCGATCCGACCTCCGGTCCGGATGCACAGGCGGCGCTGGCATTCCTCACTAGCCCGCAGTGCGCGACCCAGGCCACGGCGGCAGGTGCCGATCTGGCACAGGCGTGCTCGTCCAACGACACCGCGCTGTTCGCCGCGCTGGCGATGCTGCGTAATCCGGAAACCGGCGGTCTTGCGGCGTACAACGGTACGTCCGCGCAGTCGCTGGCGATGGAGAACGCGTACGACCTCGTCGGCGAAGCGGACGATCCGTTGTACGAGTTCGACGTCCAGCGTCCGGTCAACCAGAACAGCGCCAACCTGCACGGTTGGGAAATGGGCGGCCAGTACTTCTTCGGTGATTCGGGCTTCGGCATCTTCGCCAATTACACGCTGGTGGACGGCGATGTCGCGTTCGACAACACCGTGATCGAACGCGACCAGTTCGCACTGCTCGGACTGAGCGACACGGCCAACGTGATGTTCATGTACGAGAACTACGGCTGGTCGGCACGACTGGCCTGGAACTGGCGCGACGAGTATCTGATCGCCGCGAACGAAAACGGCTCCAACCGCAATCCGTTCTACGTCGAGGAATACGAGCAGTGGGACTTGAGCGTGAACTACTCGTTCAACGACCATTGGCAGGTCGGCTTCGAAGCCATCAACCTGACCGGCGAGGACGTGCGCTGGCACGGCCGTTCCGAGAAGCAGATGATCAAGCTGGTCGACCAGAGCCCGCGCTACATGCTGGGCGTGCGCTGGCGCTTCTGACGTTGCGGTAGCGAGGGACTGCGGGTGCGGGAACGGAAGACGCGATGCGTACTTCCGTTCCCCGCGCCTCACCAACGCGAGGAACGAGGATCACCACCGACGCCACGGAAGACGCTCTCCCTCCCGTGACGTTCCCGATCCCTCGTTTCTCGCTTCTCGTTTTGCGCATTCATTTCGCGTCGCACGCCATACCTATTGCTTCCGTGTAACGGCAGGCGCATAACGTTCCACAGCCTGCCCACTGCAAGCCCGACATGGCCCGATACCAACTGCTCAACAACATCACGCACAAGGATCTGCGCGTCGTCACCCGCTTCGGCCGCGAGTTCGGCGACGACACGGGCATGGTCATCGCGTTCCCGACCGAATTCGCGGAACTGCAGCGCGAGTACCCGATCTTCTTCCGCAAGGATCCGGCCGCCGGCGGCTGGCAGGCGGTGGCGCTGCTCGGCTTCGACGCGAAGGAAAACCTGTTCCTGCAGGACGGACGCTGGAATGCGGTCTATCTGCCCGGTGCGGTCGCGAAAGGACCGTTCCTGATCGGCTTCCAGGAGCGGCGCGTCGACGGCGAGCTGCGCCGCGAGCCCGTCATCCACGTCGACATGGACCACCCGCGCGTCGCCACGTCGGAGGGTGAGGCGGTGTTCCTGCCGCATGGCGGAAACAGCCCTTACCTGGAGCGCATCTCGACCGTCCTGCGCGGCATCCGCGACGGCGTCGATGCCGGCACCGCGATGTTCGCCGCCTTCGACGAAGTGGGGCTGATCCAGCCGGTCACCCTCGACGTGCAGCTGGACGAAAGTCACCGCGTCAGCCTCGCCGGCCTGCACGGCATCGACCGCGACCGCCTTTCCACGCTCGATGCCGACGCGCTGCTACGGTTGCACCGTTCCGGCTATCTGGAAGGCGCGTACCTGGTGCTCGCGTCGATGCACAACCTGCGTCGCCTTATGGCGGAAAAACAGCGTCGCCTGCGGCAGGCAGAGCACGCCTGATGGGCGACGTGGCCGTCGGCGTTGGCGTCGGGGCAGCCGGGACGATCCGGGAGATCGACTGCCGCGGCGCCGATGCTCTGCCGATCGACGAGCTGCTGGCTTCCGGACGGCCCGCCGTGCTGCGCGGCGTCGCGCGCGACTGGGCGTTCGTGCGCGAAGGTGCGCGCTCGATGTCGGCCGCGATGGACTACCTGCGCCGTTTCGACAACGGCCAACCGGTGACGTACTCCTGGGGCGCGCCCGAGACCAAGGGGCGTCCGTTCTACAATGACGACTTCACCGCACTGAACTGCGAAGTGCGCCGCGACGCGCTCGCACAGGTCCTCGACGAGATCGCCGTACACGCCGACGATACAGCCCCGCCCACGTACTACGTCGCGTCCTTGCTGATCGACACGCGCCTGCCGGGCTTGCGCGAGGCCAACGACCTGGGACTGCAGGCGCACGGCATCGACGCACCGCCGAGCATCTGGATCGGCAATCGCGTCACCGCGTCGTGCCACTACGACGCGCTGAACAACATCGCCGTGTGCGCGGCCGGCCGCCGCCGCTTCACGCTGTTTCCGCCGGAGCAGATCCACAACCTGTATCCGGGACCGCTGGAGCCTACGCCGGGCGGACAGGCGGTGAGCGTGGTGGATTTCGATGCGCCGGATGTCATGCGTTACCCGCGCTTCCGCGACGCATTGGCGGAAGCGCAGAGCGCGGTGCTCGAACCGGGCGATGCGGTATTCATCCCGAGCCTGTGGTGGCACCACGTGCAGGGATTGGAAGCATTCAACGTGCTGGTGAACTACTGGTGGAGCAGCGTGCCGGCTTACATGCCGACGCCGATGCACGCGCTCTATCACGCCATGTGGACGATCCGCGACCGGCCGCACCGCGAAAAGCAGGCCTGGCGCGAAATCTTCGATCACTACGTGTTCGGGCCGTCCGAACGCGCCGGCGAGCACCTGCCGCCTGAGGCGCGCAACGTGCTCGGTCCGATGGACGAAACGCTCGCGCGGCAACTGCGCGCGATGCTGATCGCAAAGCTCAACCGCTGAGCCGGCGTTGCCGGTGCTCACTGCAGGATCGGGGAGAGACGCAATGGAGAAGGGCAGAGTGCGGAAAGTGGTGATCGCAGGCGGTGGCACCGCAGGCTGGCTCGCGGCGATGGCGCTGACGCACCAGTTCCGCGATCTGCTGGAGGTGGTGCTGATCGAATCCGAGCAGATCGGCACGGTCGGCGTTGGCGAGTCGACGGTGCCGCCGATCCGCAATTTCCATCGCTTCGTGCAGATCGACGAACAGGAGTTCCTGCGCGAAGTCGCCGGCACGTTCAAGCTATCGATCTCGTTCGAGAACTGGCGTCGCGTCGGCGAACGCTACATCCATCCCTTCGGCATCACCGGGCAGAGCACGCTGGTGTGCGCGTTCCATCATTTCTGGCTGGACAGCCTGCAACGCGGCATGAAGTCGGAACTGGGCGATTTCTGCCTGGAAACCGTGGCCTCGCGCATGGACCGTTTTGCGCTGCCGCCGTCGCCGCAGGTGAATTACGCCTATCACCTCGATGCAGGCCTGTACGCGCGTTTCCTGCGCCGCAAGGCCGAGGGCTACGGCCTCAAGCGTCTTGAAGGCAAGATCCGCGAAGTGCGGCAGAACGGCGAATCCGGTTTCGTCGAAGCGCTGGTGCTGGAGGACGGGCAGGTCGTCGAAGGCGATCTGTTCATCGACTGCACCGGCTTCCGCGGGCTGTTGATCGAGCAGACGCTGAAGACCGGCTACGAGGACTGGAACCAGTGGCTGCCGTGCGATCGCGCGGTCGCGGTGCAGACCGAACCGGTCGGTCCGCCCGTGCCGTACACGCGCGCGATCTCGCACGAGGCCGGCTGGCGCTGGCATATTCCGCTGCAGCATCGCGTCGGCACGGGCTGGGTGTTCTCCAGCCGGCACATGTCCGACGACGAAGCGACCGCGAACTTGCTGCGCGACGCGGCAGCAACGCCGATCCGCGATCCGTGGCTGGTGCCGTTCCGTACCGGACGCCGCTTGCAGGCATGGAACAAGAACGTCGTGTCGCTCGGCTTGGCCAGCGGCTTCATCGAGCCGTTGGAGTCGACCAGCATCCACCTGGCGATGACGTCCATCGTGCGTCTCGTGGAAAGCTTCCCGTTCGAGGGTATCCCGCAGGCGCTGGTCGACGTCTACAACGACACCGGCCGCCGCGAGATGGAGCACGTGCGCGATTTCATCATCCTGCACTACCACGCGAACCAGCGCGATGAGCCCATGTGGATTCAGAGCCGCGAGATGGACATTCCCGATTCGCTCTCGATCCGGCTGCGCGCATGGCGCGAACGCGCGCATGCATGGCAAGGCGCGAACGAACTGTTCCGAGTGGATTCGTGGACGCACGTCATGCTGGGGCAGGGCCTCGTGCCGCGGCAGCACCATCCGCTGTCGAAGGCGCTGCCGGACGATCAGATGCAGCGTTTCTTCGCGCAGATCCGCCAACCTATCGACGAGGCCGTCGCGAAGTTCCCGTCGCAGCAGGAATTCATCGACCGCTACTGCAAGGCCGCACCGGAAGTCTGGGCCGCGCGCAAGCCGGCGGTGCAGGCGTAATGGCAACCTCGGCAACCAACACGAAGTCAGACGACGCGTACACACAGAGGAGTCGAGCACGGTGAACGGAAGCAACGTCAGGAAGATCGCGGGTGGCGTGCTGTTGTCGGCGCTGGTGCTCGCGTTGGCCGCATGCAAGGGCGATGAGCGGCAGGAGACGAGCGCGGCGACGCAGGCCAGCGAATCGCCGTGGCCGCAGGTGAAGTGGCCGCTGCCCGAAGACCCCGCGCTGGAAAAGCGCGTCAACGACCTGCTCGCAACGATGACGATCGAAGAGAAGGTCGGCCAGCTCGTGCAGGGCGATATCGGCAGCATCAAGCCCGAAGACCTGCGCACGTACCGGCTCGGTTCGATCCTGGCGGGCGGCAATTCCGATCCGGGCGGTCGCTACGACGCCACGCCCGCGCAGTGGCTCGCGCTGGCCGATGCGTTCTACGAGGCGTCGATGGACACCTCCGGCGGCGGCAAGGCGATCCCGGTGATGTTCGGCATCGACGCAGTGCACGGGCAGAGCAACATCGTCGGCGCCACGCTGTTCCCGCACAACATCGGCCTGGGCGCCACGCGCAATCCCGATCTGCTGCGCCGCATCGGCCAGATCACCGCGCTGGAGACGCGCACGACCGGCATGGAGTGGGCATTCGCGCCGACGGTCGCGGTGCCGCAGGACGATCGCTGGGGGCGTTCGTACGAAGGGTATTCGGAATCGCCGGAAGTCGTCGGCAGCTTTGCCGGCGCGATGGTGGAAGGCCTGCAGGGCAAGGTCGGCACGAAGGAATTCCTAGACGGTCGCCACGTGATTTCTTCCGTGAAGCATTTCCTCGGCGACGGCGGTACCGCCAACGGCGAGGACCAGGGCGACACGCAGATCGACGAAGCCGAACTGGTGCGTATCCACGCGGCCGGCTATCCGCCGGCGATCGCCGCCGGCGCGCAATCGGTGATGGCATCCTTCAACAGCGTCAACGGCACCAAGATGCACGGCAACAAGGCGCTGCTGACCGACGCGCTGAAGGGACGCATGAATTTCGGCGGATTCGTCGTCGGCGACTGGAATGGCCACGGCCAGGTCGAGGGCTGCACCAACACCGATTGCCCGGCGACGATCAACGCCGGGCTCGACATGGCGATGGCATCGGACAGCTGGAAAGGCTTCTACGAAACCACGCTCGCGGCGGCGAAGGCGGGCAAGATCACGCAGGAGCGACTCGACGATGCGGTTCGCCGCATCCTGCGCGTGAAGTTCCGACTGGGGCTGTTCGAAGCCGGCAAGCCGTCGCAACGTGAGGTGGGCGGCAAGTTCGAACTGCTGGGCGCGCCGGAGCATCGCGCCGTCGCGCGCCAGGCCGTGCGCGAATCGCTGGTGTTGCTGAAGAACCAGGGCGGCGTGCTGCCGTTGCAGCCCAAGCAGCGCATCCTCGTCGCAGGCGATGGCGCCAACGACATGGGCAAGCAGGCCGGCGGATGGACGCTGAACTGGCAGGGCACCGGCACCAAGCGCGCGGATTATCCGCACGCCGATACGATTTTCGAGGGCATCGCGCAGCAGACCAAGGCTGCCGGCGGCGAAGCGATCCTGTCGGTGGACGGCAGCTTCAAGCAGAAGCCCGATGTGGCCATCGTGGTCTTCGGCGAGGATCCGTACGCCGAGTTCCAGGGCGACATCCCCAACCTGCTGTACCGTCCCGGCAACGACGCGGACCTGCAGCTGATCCAGCGCCTGAAGGGCGCGGGCATTCCGGTGGTGGCCGTGTTCCTCAGCGGCCGCCCGCTGTGGGTCAATCGCGAGATCAACGCCGCCGATGCGTTCGTCGCGGCGTGGCTGCCCGGCTCGGAAGGTGGCGGTGTCGCCGATGTGCTGCTGCGCAAACCCGACGGCAACGTCCAACACGACTTCAAGGGCAAGCTAAGCTTCAGCTGGCCGCGCACCGCGACGCAGTACGCCAACAATGTCGGGCAGAAGGATTACGGCCCGCTGTTCGCGTTCGGCTTCGGCCTGACCTACGGCGACGACGGCAATCTCGCCGCGCTTTCGGAGGCATCCGGCGTGCAGGGCGGAAGGACGGAGGCAGGCACGTTCTACGCGCGCGGCTCGCTGGCCGACGGCATTTCCATGCGGTTGACCAATGCCGCCGGGAACGTCGCCGAGGTAACCACGCTGCCCGCGAAGCTTACCGATGGCAGCCTGCAGGCCACCGCCGTCGATCACGAGGCGCAGGAGGATGGGCGCCGTTTCGCGTGGTCCGGCACGCAGGCGGCCACGCTCGCGCTCGTTTCGCAGGCGCCGCGCAACCTCATGCGCGAAACCAATGGCGATGTGATGCTCGTGCTGACGTTGCGGCCGGAGCAGATCCCGCCGGAAGAGGTGTCGATCGGCGTGAGCTGCGGCGACGGCTGCAAGGCCGCCAGCCTGCCGATCCGGGACACGTTGGCGGCACTGCCGGCGGGGCAATGGACGACGCTGGGCGTGCCGCTGAAATGCTTCGCCATGATGGGCGCCGACATGCGCAAGCTCGATTCGGTGCTGCGCCTGGAATCGGCCGGCAAGCTGCAGTTGTCGATGTCGCGCCTGGCGCTGGGTGCCTCGAACGAATCGCAGAACACGCTGGACTGCGCGCGCTGACAGCGCGCGCATGAGGTCCTCGCGGCGATGCCCGCCTTTCAGGCGGGCTAGTCGTCGCGCGGATCGGGACGGAATTCGAGCAGGTCGCCCGGCTGGCATTCGAGCGCGGCGCAGATCGCCTCCAGCGTGGCGAAACGCATGCCGCGCGCCTTGCCCGTCTTGAGGATGGACAGGTTGGCGAGCGTGATCCCGACCTTGCCGGACAGTTCGGTGAGGGTCATGCGGCGATCGTGCAGCACCTCGTCGAGTTTCACGAAGATGGCCATGTCAGATCATCGCTTCCATCTCGCCGCGCAGACGCGTGCCTTCCTCGAAAACGCTCGCGAGCACGAACAGCAGCACCACCGCCAGCCAGCCGGTGAGCGAGAACTTCCACTCCACGTTCGAACCGGCCGCATTGAGCATGGCCGCCAGCACGCCGAACGACAGATCGAGCAGCTGGGTGGCGAGCACGCACCAGGCGATGGTCTTCAGGCGGACGGCGTTCTCCGGAACGAACGGATCGCCCGCGCCGACGGTGCGGACCACGTCCATCAGGCGCGATAGCGAGATGTGGACCGCCGCGACCATCGGCAGCGCGAGCAACATCCACGTCCGCAACACCGGCAGCATCCACGACGGGTCGATGCTCGGCGGCCGCTTGCTGAAGAACTCCAGGAAGACCGCCGCGAACGGGAAGCTGGCGATCAACGCGACGATCAGGCCGACGCCCACGAGCAGGTTGAACGCCCGCATGAAGGCGAGCAGGAGCCGGGACGCGCCCAGGGCAGTGGAAGGGGAGTGGACCATGGCGGCTCTCCAGCGGAATTTACTGTTTTACGATATATAACATATCGTTTTACAGCAATGTATATCGTTTGAAACGATATGGCGCCTGCAAGCGATTGCCGGGGGCTTCCTGGCTCGACAGGCGGAGCCGCCGTGCGGCTAGCACAGGACGTGCGGCAGTGAGGGCGATGCGTGCTTGCGAACCACTGGTTCGCGCATCGCCCGAACGCCCGCGCCGCAAGCGCGGGCCAGGCGAATCGCGAACGCGCCCTTGCTCAATCCGGTCGTGGGATTGATCTGGGCCCACTGCCCTTTCTTTGGGTTACTTTTTGACCGAAGGGCATCCAGTCGGGCTTTGGGCGAGCGAGGAAAAGTGACCCGAGCGGCGCAGCCGATCGGAAGCTTTGCTTCGGCTTTTGCCTTCGGTGAAAGAGCCAAGATCAAAATGGGTTCCAGCTTTCGCTGGCATGACGTGACACAGCGGAACGCGTGGCAGCCTGGATCCCGGCCTCCGCCGGGATGACGATCCAGCGCAGCGAGGAGATGGGGCGGATCGCGTGACGGCCCGGATCCCGGCCATCGCCGTGCTGACGGCAAACTGGATTCGCGGGCCAACCGACGCTCGATCGCCGCCGCCGGCTCAGTACACCGATTCGCCCGCCGCGCGTCGCTCGTGCGCCCGGAACGCATCGAGGATGTGCTCGCGCAGTTCCTCGTCGTTCCACGGCTTGGTGAGGAAGCGGTAGATCGCGCCGCGGTTGATCGCCTCGGTGATCGTCGCAAGGTCGGTGTAGCCGGAGAGCACCATGCGGATGGTGTCCGGATACAGATCGCGCACTCGCGTGAGGAACTCGGTGCCGCTCATGTCGGCCATGCGCTGGTCGGACAGGATCACCTGCGCGGTGTTGCTCGCCAGCAGGTCGAAGGCTTCGCGCACGCTGCTGGCGGTGAGGATCTGGTAACCGTCCCGGCGGAACAGGCGTACCAGCGAGCGCAGCACGTTCTCTTCGTCGTCGAGCAAGAGCAGGGTGCGTTCCGGACGCGTCGCGGCGAATGCGCCCGGCAGCAGGAAGCGCTTGCGCACCATGTCGCCCAGCTGGTCGGCCGGTTGCGACGGACTGAACAGATACCCCTGGAAGAAATCGCAATGGTTGCGGCGCAGGAAGCCCAGTTCGGCCTCGCTCTCCACGCCCTTGGCGATGACCTTCATGCCCAGTTGGTGGCCCATCGCGATGATGCCGCGTACGATCGCCGCGCTGCGCGGGTCGCTGGCGACGTTGCGGATGAAGCTGCGGTCGATCTTGATGCGGTCCAGCGGGTACTGGCCGAGCGCGGCGAAGCTGAGCCCGCCCAGGCCGAAGTCCTGCACGGTCAGCGTCGCGCCCATCGCACGCAGACCGGTAAGCGTGTCGTGCACGCGATGGCTGTCGGTGACCAGCACGCTTTCGGGAATCTCGAACTCCAGCGCATTGCCCGGCAAGCCGTAGCGATGCAGCAGTCCGCCGATTCGGTCCAGGCAGTCGCGTTGCACCAGCAGCGGGCCGGACAGGTGCACCGACATCGACAGGTAGTCGAGCCCTTCTGCGCGCCATTGCGCGAGCTGCGAAACGGCCGACTCGACGACCCACGCGCCCAGGCGCGCGGACAGGCCGACGCGGTTGATCGGTTCCAGGAACTGGCTCGGCCGCAACAGGCCGCGATCGGTCTGCCAGCGCAGCAGCGCGGCGAAACCGGTGACGCCGCCGTCGTGCGCGGCGACCTGCGGCTGGTAGTAGAGGCGAAACTCGCCGCGATCGAGCGCTTCTACGAAGCGTTGCGCGAAGCCGTCGTTCGGCGCGCCACGCTCCTCGGCCGCCGAATACAGGCCGACGTTGTTCAGGCCCTCCTGCTTCACGCGGCGCAGCGCTTCTTCCGCCTTCGACAGCAGCGTGGCGGCGTTGGGCGCGTGATCGGGGAACACGGCGATGCCGATGGAAAGCGTCACCGGCAGCGTGTAGGGCGGGATCGACAGCGGCGTCTCGAACGCATCGCGCAGGCGCTCGGCCAGGCCCGCGCCATCCAGTTCGCCATCGCGGTAACCAATCCCGATGACGAACTCGTCGCTGGTCAGGCGCCAGATCCAGCCTTCGCGCGGAACCGCACGGCGCAGGCGCTGGGCGATCGCGGCCAGCGCCTGGTCGCCCGTCGCCGTGCCCATGTTGGTGTTGATCGAGCGGAACATGTCCACGTCGATGTGCAACAGCGCGATGCGGCGCTTGGTCGCGCCGGCGACCGCGATGGCGGTCGCCAGGCTGGGGCCGTTCGCCCCTAGGCGATGCAGTCCCGTGATGGGATCTACTGCGGTATCAACCGGATCGTCGTACCGCTGGGCCACGTTGCGCTTACTTCATGTCGGACGGGGGAGTCGCGGGCTTGCTGCCGAAGTCGCCGTCCGCCGAGGCCGCCAGATAGGCGAAGACGGCGTACGCCGCGACGTTCTGCGCCAGGGCCTGCGGGTCGATTTTATCGAACGTGTCGTCCGGGGTGTGGTGAAAGTCGAAGTAATCCGTTCCATCCTGCGCAAGCCGCGCCCACGCCGCGCCCTTTTCCGCCGACGGGCCGATGTCCGGGCCCGCGCCGCCCTGGCCCGGCGTGTACTCGATGCCCAGCGGCGCCAGCGCCTGGGCGATCTGCGCGTCGGCGGCCCTGGCGTGTTCAGGCGCGGAGCTGGAATAGGCGTAGATGCGGCCGGCGCCGAAGTCGCTTTCGGCGGCGATCTGATGCCTGGCGATGTCGTCGGCATGCGCGACCGCGTAGGCCTTGCCGCCGTGCAGGCCCTGTTCTTCGTTGGCGAAGGCGACCACGCGGATGGTGCGGGCCGGATGCTGCTTGAGGTCGCCGATGAGCTTGGCGGCGGCCATCGTCAGGCCGACGCCGGCGGCGTCGTCGATCGCGCCCGTGCCCAGGTCCCAGGAATCCAGGTGGCCGCCGATCAGCACGACCTCGTCGGGCTTCTTGCTGCCGCGGATCTCGCCGATGACGTTCTGCGAGGTGTAGGTACCGTCCCAACCGCAGTCCAGCGCCACGCGCACGGTCACCGGCTTCCCAAGCGCCAGCAGGCGCGCGAGCTGGTCGGCGTCGGGCACCGCGAGCGCGGCCGACGGGATCGGCGTCAGGCCGTCGTCGAAACGGGTGATGCCGGTGTGCGGGTTGCGGTGCGAGTCGGTGCCGGCCGAGCGCATCAGATAGGCGCTGGCGCCGGCGCGGATCGCCGCCGACGGACCCTTGCTGCGCACGCGCGAACCCGGACCGTAGCCGGCGCCGTCGCGGGCGCGTTCCATCTTGTAGTCGATGAAGGCGATCTTGCCGGCGAGCGAGCCGGCAGGCGCCGCTTCGAGCGCGGCCAGATCGGCGAAGCGGACGACTTCGGCCTCGACCTTGCCAGCCGGGCTGCCGCCCAGCGCCGTCAGGTGCAGCGGCTGCATGTGGGCGCCCACGACCTGCGCCGATTCGCTGCGACGCTCCCACTTCGGGAAGGTGACCGGCTCGGTCCAGACCTTGTCGAAGCCCAGTTCCTTGAACTTCGCCACCGCCCACGCGACGGCGCGCGCGTCGGCCTCGCTACCGGCCAGGCGCGGGCCGACCTGCGTCGTCAACGATTCGGTGATGCGGTAGCCCAGGTCGCTCTTCAGCGCCGTCTCGCGCAGTTGCGCGGCGGTGGCGATGGCCTTGTCGGGGATGCGCGTTTCACGCTCGGCGGCGTGGCCGCTTGCGGTGGCGGCGAACAGACAGGTGGCGATCGCCACCGACAGCATTGCGCGCATCTAAAAGCTCCCCTGACCAAGTCGAAACGGACGAAACCGCGAGCGTAGCAATTCGCCGCGCGAGGGCAGGGTGTCGGTAGTCACGCGAACGCCCACCGGGCTTTGCCGCGTATGTCCGCAGCCGGCCGCGCCGTCATTCGATTCGCGATGGCCGGGGCCCGCCGCTAGGCGGTGCGCAGGTAGTTGGGAATCGCGATGCACAGCAGCACCACGATGAGCGCGAGCACGCCGATATGCGCGATATCCACGTTCGTCCGGCTGAACCAGCGGCGGACGCGACGGCTCAGCAGGAGCGGCAGTGCGAGAACCAGCACGCCGGCGACGGCGCACGCCGTGCCTTACCAGAAGTTCCATGTCCATGCGTCGGCCAGGGCATCCCGGATCGACATGGCGCGTGCCTTACTTCTTCAGCGAATCGCGGATCTCGCGCAGCAGCAGCACGTCTTCCGGCGTGGCCGGTGCGGCGGCCGGCGTGCGAACGCGGTTATAGGCCTTCAGGAACAGGAAGATCACCAGCGCGATCAGCGCGAAATCGATGATCGTCTGGATGAACATGCCGTACCGGATCGCAAGTTCCGTGGCGACTTCCTTGCCCGCCGAATCCAGCTGGGAAGGTTTGATCACGTACTTCCAGTCGCTGACGCTGACGCCCTTGGTGAACGCGCCGATCGCCGGCATCACGATGCCGTCCACGAGTGCCGTCACGATCTTGCCGAAGGCCGCACCGATCACCACACCGACGGCGAGGTCGACGACGTTGCCGCGCGAAACGAATTCCTTGAACTCGGTGATCAGGCCCATGGCGTCGCTCTCTCTGTTACGTGGACTCGGGTTCGAGGGTGGGCCGTCGCGACCCCGGCCGACTATACCGCCGGGGCGCCGACGATTCGTCCGGAATGTTCGGCGATGCCTTCGAGCACCGCATGGAACCGGTCGCCCGGCTGCAGCGGGCCGACGCCGGCCGGCGTGCCCATGAACACCAGGTCGCCGGCGCGCAGGGCATACAGCTTCGACAGCTCGTGCAGGATCTCCGGCACTTTCCAGATCAGGTCGGCCAGCGAGCCGTGCTGCTTCGTCTCGCCGTTGATGGTGAGGCTGAGCGTGCGCACACCCAATTCGCCGACGTCGGCGGCCGGGACGATCGCGCTGATCGGCGCGGCGTGGTCGAACGCCTTGCCGGTGTCCCACGGCAGGCCCTTGGCCTTGGCGGCGCCTTGCAGGTCGCGACGGGTCAGATCCAGGCCGACGGCGTAACCGTAAACCAGGCGCTGCGCATCGGCCGGATCGAGCACGCCTACAGGCGCGTCGTGACCGAGCGCGACGACGAGTTCGACTTCGTGATGCAGATCGTTCGTACCCGGCGGGTAGGGCACGTCGGCCTGCAGGGCGATGGCGTCGGCCGGCTTGAGGAAGAACACCGGGGTGCCGCGATCGGCGAGCGAGGCCGGGACGGCCGCGCCCATTTCGCGGGCGTGGTCGGCGAAATTGCGGCCGACGCAATAGATGCGGTGTACGGGGAAGGTCTGGTCCGTGCCACGGACCGGGACGCGCGGTTGCGGCAGCGCCGCGATCACGTCGCCCATGCGCTTACAGCGAAGTGTGCGAGCGCGGGCGCGATTCCAGCTCCGGCTGGCCGACCACGCGGAACTCGGCATCGACGATGCGCGCATCCTGCGCGCGCCGCGCCAGACGCTTGCCGCGCTGCTTCCACAGCTTGTAGATCATGCCGGCAGCGATCATCGCCGCGCCCAGCGCCACCGAGAACGCGACCAGCACCGCAAGCACGCCCAGACCGACCACGCCCAGCGCGAAACGCAGCAGGCGGTGGCGCGGCTTGCGCGGCTCGAAGGCCGAACGCACGCGCGAGTGGAAGTGGGAAGTACCGAAGCGGAAGGTCTGGGCAAACATCGGATTGCGTCGTGACACAATGCGGCAACAAGCGCCGGGGAGGCGAGTATCGGGCCAGCCATGAGCGAGGGTGTGAGAACTTCGTTAAGCATTTCGAACGAAGGGGTCGCTCCGGCGGACCCGCTCGTGACCCTGGAACGCTTGCCCGACGGGGCTTTCGCCGAGGTCGAGGCGACCCTCGACGGCGATGCCGAATCGCTCATTCTTTATCGTGACGGCGATCACGTCCGGGCCTGGCTCAACATCTGCCCGCACGCCGGCCGGCGCCTCGACTGGGCGCCTGGGCAATTCCTCAAGAGCAAGGACGGGTTTCTCGTCTGCGCGGCGCACGGCGCGAGCTTCGAGCTCGTCGGAGGCGAATGCGTGGCGGGGCCTTGTCGGGGGGAGTCGCTGCGGGCGGTGGATGTGAGCGTGCGGGATGGAGCGGTGTGGCTCGGGGCATGACGGGCCAGGGTGTTCGATGGCGTTGGTCTTGCACTATTTCCTGGTGACGCCGGACTGGTTTCGCCGCTCCTCGACAACGAGCCGATCCGCGATCCGCAGCGAGTCCTGCCAGCTATTTCCAAGCACCCGATACTTTCCGGCGACGATGAGCGTGGGCGTCCCTTCGACACCGCTCCGGGCGATGAACTGCCTGCCGCGGCGCATCTTCGCCTCGGTGGCGAAACTCTTCATCTGGCTCAGGAAGCTTTGCTCATCCACGCCAAAGCCTGCGTAGAACTTCGCGATGATCTCGTCGGTGGGCTTTGGCCCTCACCGGGCATTGAATGCTGCACGTGAATGGCGTTGATCAGCGCATCGTGCGTGCGTAGCACCAGACCCATCGCATCGGCGACGTAGAAGCCGCGAGCGTAGGGATCCCAGTCTCGACCGAACGGCGCGGGCACATAGCGGAAGTCCACATCGGCCGGCAATGTCCTGACCCAAGCGCTCACCGGTGGGTGAAAGCGCGCGCAGGCAGGGCACACGTAGCCGAAGACTTCGACCACTTCGACCCTGTCGTTCCCGTCCACGTACGGGTGACCGCCCGGGATGGCGACGTAGTCCTGTCCGGGAACAAGCTTCTCCTTAGCGTCGCTTGGCGACGAGGGGACCTCTGGGGAAGTGTCGGCGCGAAGCGACGGGTCCTGCACAACGTCCTGCTGCGCCGGGGCAGTGGCTTCGGCGGACATCGCAGGCTTTGTTGGCGATCGATGCGGTTCGTCAGAAGCGTCGCATGCGCCCAGCGCGGACGCAGCAAGAAGGATCATCATCAGTCGTGTCAGTCGATTCATCGCCGAATCCGTAGGAGGAGAGCGCAGCCGCCGTTCGTAGGCGCAGCCGGATGTGAACCTCGACGCTACGGCCGTGGCGATCGGGCAATCAACGAGAATGATGCTTGTGCGGGTGTGCCAGGCATCGATAGCCCGGGTAAGCGCAAAGCGCCCGGAGCAGGGGCGGTGCCATCCCCGCGAAGGCGGGGATCCATGCGTCAGTTCCGCCAAGCGTGCCGTCGCCGGGAGTTGGATTCCCGCGTTCGCGGGAATGACGTGATGGTGCGCAGTGCATGAGGGCCTGGATCCCGGCCTTCGCCGGGATGACGTCAATAAAGTGCAGGCTCTTACGATTCCCGATTCCCGATTCCCGATTCCCGAATCCCGAATCCCGACAATCAATACATCACATTGACCATCGCCACGATCACCACCGTGTAGATCAGCGACAGCGGGCCGCCGATCTTCCACAGTTCCTTGCCGGTATAGCCGGCGGGGCCGGTGATCATCGAGATCACCGGGTTCGAGGCGGTCATGAAATTGTTCGATGCCGACAGCGCGACGATCAGCGCGAATGCGGTCGGATTGCCGCCGGCCGCCAGTGCAAGATTGATCGCGAGCGGCACCGTCACGATCGTCGCGCCGACGTGGCTTATCACCAGCGAGAACAGCGTGGTGAACAGCGCTACCAGGATCTCCATCAACCATACCGGCGTTCCTGTCGGCAATCGTTCGATCGTGTGTCCGGCGACCCATGCCGCCGCGCCGCTGGAATCCATCGCCCAGCCCAATGGAATCAGGCACGCCATCAGGAAGACGGTCTTCCAGTTGATCGCCGCATAGGCCTCGTCGATGTGGATCACACCGGCGATGAGCATGCCGGCCACGCCGGTCATCAGGGCGATCGACACCGGAAGTCGCGAGGACAGCGCCAGCAGCATCGAGATGGCGAAGATCGCCATCGCGATCTTGAACTTGTGCGGGCGCTGCTCGCCCTTGGGATAGTCGGTGACGACAACCAGGTCCTTGCTCGCGGCCGCTTCGTGCAGATCCGACCAGATGCTGTGGAAGACCAGCATGTCGCCGGCACGCAGGTTCACGTCGCGCACGTTCTCGCGCAGCACGGTCTTGTCGCGGTTGATCGCCAGCAGGCTCAGGCCCATCTGCTTGCGCAACTGCAGGTCGCGGCCGTTCTTGCCGATGAACTTCGAAGTGGCCGGCACCACCGCTTCGGAAATGCCCGCGCGGCTGGGATTGAACAGATCGGCGAAGTTGCGCAGGCGCGAGGACAGGCGCAGGAAATGGTTCTGCGCGAAGTCGCTGACCTGCTGCTTCGGGCCCATCGCGCCGAGCACGCTGCCGACCCAGATGCGTGTGTCGGCCGGCGGCGCCAGCCGCGCCTCGCCGTCGCTCTTGAGCGCGAGCAGCAGCGGCGCGTTGTGCAGCGCTTCGGCTTCGCCCAGCGACATGCCCACCAATGGACTGTCGGCGGTGACGACCAACTCGTAGACGTCGCCGTCGATGCCGTAGGCCTTGGCGAAATAACTCTGCGTGCGTGCGGGTGTGGCGCCCTTGCCGACATCCTCTTCCTGACGCAATTCCTTGTCGCCGAAGAAATGGAAGTACGCCAGGCACGCCGCGAGCAAGGCGATGCCGATCGGCAATGGCGCGAACATCTTGAGCGGTTCCAGCGTCGCCGCACCCGAGGGCAGGTTGCTGTTGGCCGCCATCAACAAGTCGTTGAGCAGGATCAGCGGCGAGTTGCCGACCATCGTCAGCGCGCCGCCCATGACGATGGCGGCGGCGATCGGCAACAGCAGGCGCGGCAGCGCCAGCCCGGTGCGCGACGACAGACGCGCGGCGACGGGCATGTAGAGCGCCATCACCGAGGGGTTTTGCATGATCGAGGAATTGATTCCGGCAACCGCGCCGGTGAGCAGCAGCAATCGCTGCTCCATGCCCTTCGCGCGGCGCAGCAGCCAGCCGGCGAGGCGGTTGAGCGCGCCGGTACGGTCCAGGCCCGCGCCCAGGATCATCGTCGCCACGATGCTGATGACCGCGTTACCGGAGAAACCGTTGAACAGCTCGTCGGGTTCGACCAGGCCGGACAGGCCCAGCAGGACCAGCACGACCAGCGCCACGACATCGGCGCGGATACGTTCGAACAGGAACATCACCATCGTGAAGCCCACCAGCCCGAGCACGAGCTTCATGTCGGTGGTGAGCGTCAGCGCGGTGTCCATCAGAGCTGGAATTCGGGATTCGGGATTGGGGATTCGCGCAAGCAGGCATGCACGCCTGCACGGAAACGGGCCGGGATCGGCTTAGAAGAGCGAGCGGTCTTCTGTTTCGAATCCCGAATCACGAATCACGAATCCCGATCGTAGAGGAGATCCCATACGCCGTGGCCGAGTTTCTGGCCGCGGGTCTCGAAGTGGGTCTGCGGTCGCCATTGCGGCCGCGGCACGCTGCCGCGAGGACCGGCGCGATTGACCAGGCCGGGCGTGGCGTCGAGCACGTCCCACATCTGTTCCGCATAGTCCTGCCAATCGGTGGCGAGGTGCAAGCGGCCATCGGCTGCCAGTTTGGCGACGAGCAGGGCGGCAAACTCAGGCTGCACGAGGCGCCGCTTGTTGTGGCGCTTCTTGTGCCACGGGTCGGGGAAGTAGATGCGGATCTCGTCGAGCGAGCCGTCGGCGATCTCGTTGCGCAGCACTTCCACCGCGTCGTGGTGATAGACACGCACGTGTTGCGCCTCGTCCTGCGCGAGCGCGTTGAGCAACCGGCCCACGCCGGGCGCGTGCACTTCGATGCCGATGAGGTCGCGTTCGCTGTCGTTCTGCGCGGCGTAACGCAGCGCCTCGCCGTTGCCGAAACCGATCTCCAGCACGCGCCTGGCCTTGCGGCCGAAGGCGGCGTCGAAGTCGCGCGGCTGGCCGGTGTAGTCCAGTCCAAAGCGCGGCCACTGCGTGTCGAACGCGCGCTGCTGCGCCTCGGTGAATCGGCCCTGGCGCAGCACGAAACTGCGAACCTGGCGGCGGCCTTCCTCGATGGTGAAGGGCTTGGGCGGTGCCTTGCGCGTACCGTCGTGACTCATTCCCGTTCGTCCCGAGCGTACCCGCGCAACGGCGAAGTCGAAGGATGGACGGGGTGCTGCGGGTACTTCGACTTGGCGCCGTCGGCGCTACGCTCAGGTCGAACGGCGTCGATCGGGCTGGATCTCATCACCCGATCAAACCATCCACCGGCGAGGACGCACTGGCGAAACGCTTGCGCGGGATGCGGCCGGCCTTGAAGGCGGCGCGGCCGGCTTCGACCGCGAGCTTCATCGCGTGCGCCATCAGCACCGGATCCTTGGCGCCGGCGATGGCGGTGTTCATCAGCACACCGTCGCAACCCAGTTCCATCGCGATGGCGGCGTCCGAGGCCGTGCCCACGCCGGCGTCGACGATGATCGGCACCTTCGCGTTCTCGATGATCTCGAGCAGGTTGTACTTGTTCTGCACGCCCAGGCCCGACCCGATTGGCGCGGCCAGCGGCATCACCGCGACGCAGCCGATTTCTTCCAGGCGCTTGGCGAGGATCGGGTCGTCGGAGGTATAGACCATCACGTCGAAACCGTCCTTCACCAGCAGCTCGGCGGCGGCCAGGGTCTGCACGACGTCGGGGTAGAGGGTTTTCTGGTCGCCGAGCACTTCCAGCTTCACCAGCGAATGGCCGTCGAGCAGCTCACGCGCGAGGCGGCAGGTGCGCACCGCGTCGTCGGCGGTGTAGCAGCCGGCGGTGTTGGGCAGGATCGTGTACCTGTCCGGCGGCAGCACGTCGAGCAGGTTCGGCTCGCCGGGGTTCTGCCCGATGTTGGTGCGACGGATGGCGACGGTGACGATCTGCGCGCCGGCGGCTTGCGTGGCGATGCGGGTCTGTTCGAGGTCGACGAACTTTCCGGTGCCGGTGAGCAGGCGCGAGGTGTAGGCCTTGCCGGCGATCACGAGCGGATCGGCCGGGAATTGGGGGGAGAGCGGAGCGGTCATCGCAGTAGTTTAGCAGCGGGCGTCGGGCGATCTGCCGCCTGCGGACGACGCGTTGGGCGTTCGGCGGGACACGCGGGAGCGCTGCGTGACAGTCGCTGGCCGAGCGTTCGGAAGGCCACGCGGCAGTGCCGCGTAGCAATGGCTTCGATGGGGATCGTTATCGCCATCCATGGCGCGGCGTTGCGGGCTTCGGATCGCCCGGCCCGGCCATTCATGGCCGGGCGTTCGGAAGGTCGCGCGGCAGTGCCGCGTCAGCGGCCTGCCTCACCCGCCTCCCAAGGCATGGACGATCTCGACTCGATCCCCGTCCGCCAGTGCGTGCTCGCCGTGGCGTCCGCGCGGGATGATGTCGCCGTTGACTTCCACCGCGACGCGGCGCTCGCCCAGCCCTTCGGACTGGACGAGCTGGAGCACGGTGGTCTGCGCCGCGATCGCGCGCGGCTCGCCGTTCAAGAGGATCTGCATCCGCGTATTGTCGCCGCCCATGCCCTGAGCGACCAGTCGGCACGATTTTTGACGCAGTGCGGCGTGAGTGCGCCGACCCCGCGTGTTTCGATTCGGCCATCCGCGGGCGTATGTACGCTCAGGACCAAACCCAGAACACCAACCCAAGGGATTACCCGAATGACGACACCCGTCCGTTCCGTGCTCGCCGCCGCCCTCGCGCTGGCGACCGCGCCGGCTTTCGCGCAGGACTATTCGCAGACCGTGTTCTTCGGCGACAGCCTCACCGACGCGGGCTACTTCCGCCCGGCGCTGGTGGCCCAGGGCGGCGCTTCGGCGGCGATCCTTGGCCGTTTCACCACGAACCCGGGCCTGGTCTGGGCGGAGCATGTGGCCACGGAGCTGGGCACCAACGCCGCAGCGTTCAACCAGGGCGGCACCAACTACGCCATCGGTGGCGCGATGGTGAGCACCGATCGCGCCGGCCTGACGCCGCAGCTGCCCACGCTGTCGTTGCGTTCGCAGATCACCCGCTACCTCGCCGCCAATGGTGGACGCGCCGACCCGAACGCCCTGTACACCGTATGGGGCGGCGCGAACGACCTGTTCGCCGCGGCCGTCGCGCCCGCGCAGGCCCAGGCGATCGTCGGTGCCGCCGTGACCGGTCAGGTGACCAACGTCATGACGCTGCAGAACGCCGGTGCGCAGTACATCCTCGTGCCGAACGTTCCGGACCTGGGCATCACGCCGCAGTTCCGCGCGGGGGGTGCCGCCAATGCCGCCGCCGGAACGGCGCTGGCGACGGCCTACAACAACGGTCTGTTCAGCGGACTGACCTCGCAGGGCGCGCGCTTCATTCCGGTCGACACCTTCCACCTGCTGCAGGAAATCGTCGCCAACCCGGCCCCGTACGGCTTCACCAACACCACCGGCACGGCCTGCAACCCGCAGGTCACCGCGCAATCGCTCACCTGCAATCCAGGCACCTATGCCACTCCGAACGCGCCGGACACCTATGTCTTCGCCGACGGCGTGCATCCCACGACCAAGGCGCATGAAATCGTGGCCGACTATGCGCTGTCGTTGCTCGACGCACCGCGCCAGCTCGCCGTGCTGCCGCACTCCGAGGCGATGGTCGGCCGTGCGCGCGCCGAACGGGTCGGCGCGCAGGCCGCGTCGCGTCCCGATGTCGAGGGCATGCGCTGGTGGGCCGACGTGCGCGGCGACTCGCAGCGCTACGGCAACGGCGACAACTACGACGGCTTCGGTCCGACGCTGAGCGTTGGCCTCGACTGGGCCAATGAGGAGCTCGTCTACGGCGGCTTCGTCGGCTATGGCCAGCAGAAGATGGACTGGGGCCTCAACCGCGGCCAGTTCGACCAGGACGACGCCAGCCTCGGCGGCTACCTGGCCTGGACGAGCGGCGCGGCATGGTTGAACGGACAGGTCAGCTACACCTGGATCTCCTACGACGTGGACCGCCGCGTGAACCTGGGCCCGACCTCGCGCGTGCACAGCGGCTCACCGGACGGCACCAACCTCACCGCCGCGCTCAACGCCGGCTGGAACTTCGGCGAAGGCTCGTTCAAGCACGGCCCGGTCATGCAGTTGCTCTCGCAGACGATCGAAGTGGACGCCTACGACGAAAACAGCACCGAAGCGACTGCGCTGTCGTTCGGCAAGCAGGAATTCGACTCGCTGATCGGCAGCGTCGGCTGGCAGGTCAATTACGCCATCAACGACCACGTCCAGCCCTACGCCAAGCTCACCTACGACCACGAGTTCGAGGACAGCGCCGACGAGGCCACCGCCTCGCTGCGCTCGCTCCCCGGCGTGGGCGCGTACGCGGTGCGTGGCCTGTCCTACGACCAGGACTACGGCACGCTGGTGATGGGCGCGCGCACGCAGTTGTTCGGCCTGCAGACCGACATCGGCACCAGCCTTACGGTCGCGCAGAAGGGCGGCAACGACGCCACGCTGTTCGTCAGCTTCGGCGGTGGCTTCTGACGAACCGGTCTGCCTGAACCGGCACGCGGCGTCCGGGACTGTTCCACGGACGCCGCGTTGCCAAGTCTCCGCGCGGGGGCATAGACTTCGCCGCGTGCGGGTGTAGTTCAATGGTAGAACTGCAGCTTCCCAAGCTGCTAGCGTGGGTTCGATTCCCATCACCCGCTCCAAACAATTGCGACGGCGGCCTGCTTTACAGTGGCCGCCGTTTTTGTCTTTCAGGCAATGTCCTGGAGGCGCGATGGCAAGCAAGATCGTGCTCGGTTGGCGTGAGTGGGCGGCCCTGCCTGACCTGGGCATCGGGCGGCTGCGGGCGAAGGTCGACAGCGGCGCGCGCAGTTCTGCGCTGCACGTGGACTCGCAATGGAAGTTCGTCGAGCAGGGCCAGCCGTGGGTCGGCTTCTGCCTCAGCCCCGGTAACGGTGCCGGCAGGATCGAGGCGGCGGCGCCCGTGCTCGATGAGCGCGAGGTCACCGACTCGGGCGGCCACTGCACGCGGCGGGTGTTCGTGCGCACGACGCTGGCCCTGGCCGGCGTGCAGCGCGAGATTGAAATCAACCTGTCGGATCGGCGGGGGATGCTGTTCCCGATGTTGTTGGGGCGCACCGCGCTGGCTCGAATGTTCACGGTCGATCCGGGACGTTCGTTCCTGCATGGCCGTCCCGGGCGCCGGGAGCCCGGCGTCGCCTTCGAACGCCCGCGTCCCGTCACGGCGCAGGGCGAACCGCCGTACTCACTTCCACTTCCACCTTCTCACCGCCGTCCCTCATGAAACTCGCGATCCTTTCGCGCAACAGCAAACTCTATTCGACGCGCCGCCTGGTGGAGGCCGCCCGCGAGCATGGCCACAGCGTCCGTGTGCTCGATCCGCTGCGCTGCTACATGCGCATCGCCAGCGACGGGTTCAGCATGCGCTACAAGGGCAAGCCGATCTCGGGCTACCAGGCGGTGATCCCGCGCATCGGCGCCTCCATCACGCGCTACGGCTCGGCCGTGCTACGCCAGTTCGAGCTGATGGGCACCTTTACACCCAATTCCTCCGACGCGGTCCTGCGCGCGCGCGACAAGCTGCGCTGCCATCAGTTGCTGGCGGCCGAGCACATCGGCCTGCCGACGACCGTCTTCGGCGACAACCCCGACGACACGCACGACCTGCTCTCGATGCTCGGCGCGCCGCCGCACGTCATCAAGCTCAACGAAGGCACGCAGGGCGCCGGCGTGATGCTGACCGAGAAGCTGTCCGCCTCGCAGGGCGTCATCGAAGCGCTGCGCGGGCTGTACGCCAATTTCCTGGTGCAGGAATACATCGAGGAGGCGCGCGGCGCGGACCTTCGCTGCTTCGTCGTCGGCGGTCGCGTGGTGGCGGCAATGAAGCGCCAGGCGCCCAAGGGCGACTTCCGCTCCAACCTGCATCGTGGCGGCACAGCCAAGGGCGTCGGTGCGAGCGCAGCGGAAGAAGATGTCGCGATCCGGGCATCGCGCGTGCTCGGACTCGGCGTCGCCGGCGTCGATCTGATCCGTTCGCGACGCGGCCCGTTGGTGCTCGAAGTCAACGCATCGCCGGGACTGGAGGGGATCGAGGACGCCAGCGGCGTGGACGTGGCCGGGGAGATCGTCACCTATTTGGCCGAACGGATCCGGCGAAAGGCCGCCAAACGGGCTGCATCTCGCTGAAGTTGCTGTTCGCGGCGGATAAGCGCGTTTTCGACGAAGTTTGGCAATGCCGCCGTCTTCACGTCGACTTTTCGCTGAAGAATAACGGAACTTTAACGGTCGATTTTAACGACCGTTTAATCGAATACGGCGTAGCCTGTCCCTACCGCAGCACTGCCGCTCTTCCTCGTCAGCACTCTGGTCGATGCAGGTTACGGTAATCGGGGCAATACCCTTTTTGGCCCAGGCACGGTGGCCCCGTGTCTGGGCCTTTGTTTTTCCTGCGATCCGGCCTTGGCGCCCGCGACCGCGTCTGCAAGCGGTGATCGGCGCACTGCGATCGCTCTGGCAGAATCGTTAAGCTCAACCTCGACGGGCGCATTCATGCCATGCGGAACCATGGCCAGGCCCGGCGGTCGAACGCCCATTACCCAGGAAAGGTCACATGCGCATTCTCGTCATCGAAGACAACCAGGACATCGCCGCCAACCTCGGAGACTTTCTCGAGGATCGCGGCCACACCGTCGATTTCGCGGCCGACGGCGTCACCGGCCTGCACCTGGCGGTGGTCCATGACTTCGACGCGATCGTGCTCGACCTGAACTTGCCGGGGCTCGACGGCCTGGAGGTCTGCCGCAAGCTGCGCAACGAAGCGCGCAAGCAGACGCCGGTGCTGATGCTGACCGCGCGCGACAGCCTGGAGAACAAGCTGGCCGGATTCGACTCCGGCGCCGACGACTACCTCATCAAGCCCTTCGCGCTGCAGGAAGTGGAGGTGCGTCTGAACGCGCTGTCCCGCCGCGGCCGCGGCGTGCAGACGCGCGTGCTCAACGTCGCCGATCTGGAATACAACCTCGACACGCTGGAAGTGCGCCGACAGGCCAAGCTGCTGCAGCTCAACCCGACCGCGCTGAAGATCCTGCAGGCGCTGATGGAGGCCTCGCCGGCCGTCGTCACGCGACAGGAGCTGGAAACCCGGGTCTGGGGCGAAGAGCTGCCCGATTCGGACAGCCTGCGTGTGCACATCCATGGCCTGCGCGCGGTGGTCGACAAACCCTTCGACGTGCCGCTGATCCAGACCCGCCATGGCATCGGTTACCGCATCGCCGCGCCCGACAACGGCTGACCGGATGGCGGCGGCCGACGAACCCGCGCCTGCGTTCAAGCGCACGCGCTTCCGGCGGCAGCTTCGCAGCCGAATCATTCTCGCCTTCGTGCTGCTGGGCTTCGGCCTGACGGCGATGTTCGCGTGGGCGACCAACTGGACGCGCAATCGCGTGGAGAACCAGCTGGTCGAGGACGTGATGAACCGGAATATCGAACAGGCGGCGCGCCAGTTCGAGCTCGATCCGGACAATCCGCAGTTCGCCGTCGACCAGATCCGCGCGTATGTCTATCCGATCGACAAGATCGATTCGGTGCGGCTGAACTGGCCGGAGTGGTACGAACTGCGCGACGGCATCTACGGCATGACCGGCGTCGCCAATGGCGAGCCATTCGCTTACAAGCTGGCCGTGCGCAAGACGCCCAAGGCGTGGTTCTTCCTGGCCTACGACATGTCGCAGGCGACGCGCGGCGAAGCGCAGTTCCAGCGGGCGATCTGGGGCGCCGTGTTCCTGTTCACGCTGCTGTCGCTGTTGGTGGGCTGGTGGTCCGCCTCGCGCGTGATGAGCCCGGTGACGGAACTGGCCAACCGCCTCAAACAGTCCGGCCGCAGCGCCGAGCCGGAAGGCCTGGCATCGCATTTCCCCAGCGACGAAGTGGGCCAGCTCGCCGAGGCGCTGGACGATTACGCCGAACGCCTGACCGAAGTGGTGCAGCGCGACCGCGAGTTCAATGCCGACGTCAGCCACGAGCTGCGCACGCCGCTGGCGGTGATCAAGGGCGCGGTCGAGTTGCTGCTCTCGCGCTCGGACGTGGACGAGAAGACGCGCAACCGTCTGCTGCGCATCCAGCGCGCCGAACAGCAATGCACCGACCTCATCAGCGCGCTGCTGCTGCTCTCGCGCAACGAGCGCGGCCACGGCGCGACCGACGTAGCGCGCGTCGCCGAGCAGTTGCTCGACGCGCACCGCGCGCAACTCGGCGGCAAGCCGCTGGAGCTGCGCATCGAGGGCGAGCCGAGCCTGATCGTCGATGCACCCGAAGCGGCGGTGTCGGTCGCGCTGGGCAATCTTGTCGGCAACGCGGTGAAGTACTCGACCGAAGGCGACGTGGTGGTGCGTATCGGCCGGCGCTCGGTCGATGTGACCGACTCCGGCCCGGGCCTCAGCCCCGAGGACGCGGCCAAGTTGTTCCAGCGCGGTTATCGCGGCACGCATGCCGGGCACTCGCAGGGCGGCGGCATCGGTCTGTCGATCGTGCGTCGCCTGTGTGCTTTGTACTCGTGGGATGTGCAGGTGCGGCCGGGTGGCGAGCGCGGCGTGGTGGCGACGCTCACGTTCGATTCGCCGTTGATCTCGATTCCAGCCGGCTAGCCACAGCGTCGGTAGCGAATGAAGCGAAGAAGGCGCCTTTCGGCGCCTTCTTCGTATCGCAGAAACCTTACAGCGGCTCCAACCAGCCGTACTTGTCGGGGGTGCGGCCATCGAACAGGCCAAAGAACAGCTCCTGGATCTGGCGGGTCACCGGCCCCGGCTTGCCCGTGCCGACCTGGCGGCCGTCGACCGAGCGGATCGGCGTGATCTCCGCCGCCGTGCCGCACATGAACAACTCGTCGCACAGGTAGAGGTATTCGCGCGGCAGGTCGCGTTCGACCACTTCGATGCCGGCATCGCGGGCGAGCCTGATGATCGTGTTGCGGGTCAGGCCGTTGAGCAGGGCGGCGCTGACCGGAGTGGTGTGCAGCGTGCCGTTGAAGACCAGGAACAGGTTCTCGCCCGCGCCTTCCGACAGCAGGCCCGTGGACGCCAGCGCGATGCCCTCGCCGAAGCCCAGGCGACGCGCCTCGCGCGCGACCAGCTGCCCGGACAGGTAATTGCCGCCGGCCTTTGCGCCGGCCGGGATGGTGTTCGGCGCGAAGCGCTGCCAACTCGACACGCAGGCATCGATGCCCTGGTCGAGCACGCTCGCGCCCAGATACTGGCCCATCTTCCAGGTGGCGACGGCGACGTCGGTCGGCGTGTCGGCCGACAGGCCGAAGCCGCCCAGGCCACGGTATGCGACCGGGCGCAGGTAGTCGGTGGTGTTGTCGTTGGCCTTGAGCACTTCGCGGCAGGCGGCGTTGATCTGCTCCAGCGAGTACGGGATCGCCATGTCGTAGATCTTGGCCGAGGCGAACAGGCGCGTGTTGTGGTCGGTGAGGCGGAAGATCACCGGGCCGTTGGGCGTCTGGTAGCTGCGGATGCCTTCGAACACCGACGAGCCGTAGTGCAGCGCGTGCGACATCACGTGCGTGGTGGCCTCGGCCCAGCGCTTGATCGCGCCGTTGTGCCAGATCCAGTCGGGGTATTGCATCGGCGACATCCGTCAGGGGGAAACCGCTATTGTGCCTCGCCCCGCGGCCCCGCCCCAAACGGCGTGCCTTGCCGGTCCGGGCGCCTCAGCCCTTGATCCACCAGCAGCCGAAATGCTTCTGCAGGCCGAAGACCGTGCGCGCCGAGGCGATCCCGTTGCCCTGCGTCTGCTCCACGCGCACGGCGATCGGTTCGCGCGGTCGCGGCGCAGGCGCGGCGGTGGAGGCGGCGGCGGTGGAGACGACTTCGGGGGCGTCCTCGAAGGCGGGGTAGGGCGGCGCGGCCTCCGACGGCTGCGGTGCGTCGTCCGGCATCACCGGAACGATGTCCATCACCTGCCGCTGCACGATCGCGTCGAGCCGTTCCATCACGTTGTACGCGCTGCCGCCGGACATGCCGGCCCAGTGGTAGACGCCCGCCAAGCGGTTGGCGTCGTGGGCGTCGAAGGCCCCCTGCATCTCGAACAACAGGTCGTCGACGTTGCGGGCGCAGCCGCCACCGCGCTTCTTTTCGACGTTGCCGGTCGCCGCCGCGCGCTGCTCGACCTGTTCGACGCCGCCGACTTCGGTGCAACCCCGATCGGTGAACACGCTCTGCCCATCGGGCGTGATGCAGTGGCGGACCTGTGCCCATGTCGCCCCGGACCAGGCGAGCAGCGACAGCAGGCACAGCGCGAACAACGGGCGCAGCAGGACGGGCATCGGCGCAGACTAGCGGGCAGGCTGTCGTCCGGACAGTGCGTGGATCGCACTCCCGCCAAGAGCATTCAGAAGCGCACGAAATAGCAACCGGCGTAACGCTCGACGCCGACTTCCATCACACGCTGCGGCTGGGCGAAGGTGAGTTGCATCGCGCCGGCATCGGTGCCGGCCAGTCCCGGCCAGAAGCTGGCATCGGTGAGCGATTGCCGCATCAACTGCTGCAGGCGGTTCATCACCGCGTGCGCCTGGCGGTGGCGCAGGCCGAGCCAGTGCACGCTCTCGGCGAGCCGGTTCACATCGCCCATCGCGAACGACGCCACCAGGTCCATAGACAACTGCCCGGGGCTGCGTGCGCATCCGCCCTGCGGCGCACGGCGCGTCCGGATCGCGGTGCCGAGCGAACGGGCGTGGGACGTATCGGAATTGAACACCGCGTCGTCCATCGTCAGGCGATTGAGGAGCTCAGACGACATCGGCGCCGGTTTGGCGTCGAAGGCGGCGCAGGCACTGTCGGTGTAGACGGCCATGCCGTCCGGCGTCTGGCAGCGATGGATGCCGCCAGCGGCGTGAGCGGGAGCGAACACGCACGCCAGCGCGACCAGCAGGCTCGATACCACCGCCAAGAATCGCGGCGCATTCATGTTTTGGCCCGGGGGGAGCGGGAGCGGTCATCGTCCCCCCGGCACCGTCAATGCCGCGTGTGAGTTCGCGCGGTTTCAGCGCATGCGCGCGAGTACCGCCAGCGTCGGTTTGGTCAGGTTCAGCGTGTAGAAATGCAGGCCGGGCGCGCCGCCTTGCACCAGCCGCTGGCACATGTCGGCGACGAAATCGGCGGCGAAGTCGCGGATCGACTCCACGTCATCGCCGAAGGCCTGCATGCGCTTGCCGATCCAGCGAGGGATCTCCGCACCGCACGCATCGGAGAAGCGCTTGAGCTGCGAGAAGTTCGAGATCGGCATGATGCCCGGCACGATCGGCACGTTAACGCCGAGCTTGCGCGCATCGTCGACGAAACGGAAATACGCATCGGCGTTGTAGAAGTACTGCGTGATCGCACCGTCCGCGCCGGCGTCGATCTTGGCCTTGAAATGGCGCAGGTCTGCGAGCGCGTCGTCGGATTGCGGATGGCACTCCGGATAGCAGCCAACTTCGATATGGAAATAGCCGTCGTGCTCGCGGCGGATGAATTCGACCAGTTCGGTTGCGAAGCGGAAGTCGCCGGTGTGGCCCATGCCCGAGGGCAGATCGCCACGCAGCGCGACGATGCGCCGGCAGCCCATGGCCTTGTAGCGTTCGAGCAGCTCGCCCAGTTCCTCGCGCGTACCGCCCACGCAGGACAGATGCGGCGCGGCATCCAGGCCGTGCTGCTTGTGCAGGCGCTCGACCGTCTCGGGCGTGTAGCTCAGCGTCGAACCGCCGGCGCCGAACGTGCACGACACGTACTCGGGCTTCTCCGCCTTCAACTTGGTCGCGGTCTTGTCCAGCTGCGCGCGCTGCTCGTCGGTCTTGGGCGGGTAGAACTCGAAGCTGATCGGGGTCATGGGCATGCGGACCGCTTGACGGAAAGTGCCCGCATTCTATCGCTTCATCGCGATGAAAGCGAACGTGCGTGGGCCGCTCCAGGCGACGGAGAAACTTTCCAATTTCGGACGCGTCTTTTGGCTTGCTAGCGTCAATGCGCGCGGTACCAGCGAAAACAGCTTCACCGCTGGTGAAAAGCGTTTCGAAACTGAGGAGAGACGCATGAGAAGGATGCTTGTCCCGGCGTTCCTCGCCGCAATGCTCCACCCGGTCTGGGCTCAGGGCGGGCCGCCCCCAGGGGAACAGGGCAAGGACTACGCGCGACTCGTCAAGCCCAAAACCGAGATCGCCACCCTGGGCAACGATCTGTTTGGCGACCAGACGAACCTCTTCACCGGCGAAACGACTTTCATACAAACCGATATCGACATTCCGGGAAACAACGCTCTTCCAGTCCGACTGGCCCGCAAGATGGCATATGGGACCACCCCATGGGGGGTTCTGGGTGGATGGGACTTCGATATTCCGTATCTGTACGGCGTCTTCACCGCAGGTTGGCAGGTATCCGGCCTTGGATTCGATGTGGTTTTCACAGCGCGATAACTCATTAAGTCATCCTGTCGCGCGGTTTGGCTACGTCGAATCGCTGGCTGGCGGCGGGCCCCTTTGGCTCGCTGCCAAAGAAAAACGGGCGCCGAAGCGCCCGTTTCCCGTGCAGCGTGATGCGGCTTGCGCCCGGATCAGTAGCGGTAGTGGTCCGGCTTGTACGGGCCTTCCACTGCGACGCCGAGGTAGGCGGCCTGGTCGGCCGTCAGCGTCGTCAGCTTCACGCCGATCTTTTCCAGGTGCAGGCGCGCGACTTCCTCGTCCAGCTTCTTCGGCAGGATGTAGACCTTGGCCTCGTAGCTGTCCTTGTTCGCCCACAGGTCGATCTGCGCGAGCGTCTGGTTGGAGAACGAGTTGGACATCACGAAGCTCGGGTGGCCCGTGGCGCAGCCCAGGTTCACCAGGCGGCCTTCGGCCAGCAGGAAGATCGAATTACCGTTCTTGAAGGTGTACTTGTCGACCTGCGGCTTGATGTTCAGTCGCACCGCGCCGGAAGCATTGAGCTTGTCGACCTGAATCTCGTTGTCGAAGTGGCCGATGTTGCAGACGATCGCCTGGTCCTTCATCTGCGACATGTGCTCGAGCGTCAGCACGTCCTTGTTGCCGGTAGTGGTGACGTAGATGTCGCCACGGCCCAGCGTCGACTCGACGGTGTTGACCTCGAAGCCTTCCATCGCCGCCTGCAGGGCGTTGATCGGATCGATCTCGGTGACGACAACGCGCGCGCCGTAGGCACGCAGCGAGTGCGCCGAACCCTTGCCGACGTCGCCATAACCACACACGACGGCGACCTTGCCTGCCAGCATCACGTCCATCGCGCGCTTGAGGCCGTCGGCCAGCGACTCGCGGCAGCCGTAGAGGTTGTCGAACTTCGACTTGGTGACCGAGTCGTTGACGTTGATCGCCGGCACCAGCAGCGTGCCCGCTTCGGCCAGCTGGTACAGACGGTGCACGCCGGTGGTGGTCTCTTCCGAGACGCCCTTCCAATCGCGCACGACGGTGTGCCAGAAGCCAGGACGCTCGGCGTGCACGCGCTTGAGCAGGTCCTTGATGACCTGTTCCTCGTGGTTGCCCGAGGCGGTGTTGACCCAGTCGCTGCCCTTCTCGAGCTCGTAGCCCTTGTGGATCAGCAGCGTCACGTCGCCACCGTCATCGACCACCAGCTGCGGGCCGAGGTACTTGTCGGCGCCGCTGCCCGGGAAGGTCAGCGCGGCCAGCGTGCAGTCCCAGTACTCCTCCAGCGACTCGCCCTTCCAGGCGAACACCGGCGTGCCGCTGGCGGCGATCGCGGCGGCGGCGTGGTCCTGCGTCGAGAAGATGTTGCACGAGGCCCAGCGCACGTCGGCGCCCAGGTCGCGCAGCGTCTCGATCAGCACGGCCGTCTGGATGGTCATGTGCAGCGAGCCGGTCACGCGCACGCCCTTGAGCGAATGCGCCGCGGCGTACTTCTTGCGGATGGACATCAGGCCCGGCATCTCGTGCTCGGCGATGTCGATCTCCTTGCGGCCCCAATCGGCCAGGGAGATGTCGGCGACCTTGTAGTCGCCTTCGGTGGAGAAGGTCTTGATTTGCGCGTTCATCGATTGCTCCGGTTTCGTCCCGCTCGTCCGCCGTGCGGAGGAGGGATGGGGTGAGGGCGGCCGTGTGCGGCTCGCCAAACCGGGCGCCGTTGTTCTGGAACTCCCGCCGAGCCTGATTCCGGATGCCGGACTTGCAGCGCCCCTCGGTGGGAGCCGGCATTCTAGCCGCTGGGGGCTGCCCGTGGATGAACTCGACGGGTCCCCGCGGCCTGCATGCAGGACAGCGAAACGGGCCGACGAGCGGCCCGTTTCGTTTGGTTCGCGACCCCGCGCCAGGCGCGGCGCCGCGTACCGGTTACTTCAGCTTCGCGTCGGAACGCAGCGCGTCGGCGCGATCGGTCTTTTCCCACGAGAAGGCCGTGGCGGTCTGCTTCTTGCCGGCGCCGTCGACGTAGGTGACTTCCTTGGCCTTGCGGCCGAAGTGACCGTACGCGGCCGTCTCCTGGTAGACCGGATGGATCAGGTCGAGCATCTTCACGATGCCGTACGGACGCAGGTCGAAGTGCTTGCGGATCAGCTTCTCGATCTTGTCGTCGCTGATCTTGCCGGTGCCGAAAGTGGTGACCGAGATCGAGGTCGGCTCGGCCACGCCGATGGCGTAGGAGACCTGCACTTCGCAACGGTCGGCCAGGCCGGCGGCGACGATGTTCTTGGCGACGTAGCGCGCGGCGTAGGCTGCCGAACGGTCGACCTTCGACGGATCCTTGCCCGAGAACGCGCCACCGCCGTGACGGGCCATGCCGCCGTAGCTGTCGACGATGATCTTGCGACCGGTCAGGCCGCAGTCGCCCACGGGGCCGCCGATCACGAAGATGCCGGTCGGGTTGATGTGGATCTTGTTCTTGGGCAGCGACTCGAGCCACTTCTTCGGCAGCACCGGCTTGAGGACGTGCTCGTACACGCCTTCCACCAGGTCCTTCTGCTTGATGCCCGGGTCGTGCTGCGTGGACAGCACGACGGCATCGAGGCCGGCGACGTTGTGGTTCGCGTCATAGCGCAGGGTGACCTGCGACTTCGCGTCCGGACGCAGCCACGGCAGCGGCGAGTTCTTCTTCTTGCGGATCTTGGCCTGCTGCTCGACCAGACGGTGCGAGTAGTAGATCGGGGCCGGCATGAATTCCGGCGCCTCGTTGCAGGCGTAGCCGAACATCAGGCCCTGGTCGCCCGCGCCCTGTTCTTCCGGCTTCTTGCGGTCCACGCCCGCGGCGATGTCCGGCGACTGCTTGCCGAGCATGTTGATGATCGCGCAGGTGTGGCCGTCGAAACCGACGTCGGAATTGTCGTAGCCGATCTCGTTGATCACGCGGCGCGCGAGCGACTCGATGTCGACCCATGCGGTCGTGGTCACTTCGCCGGCGACGATCGCCGCGCCGGTCTTCACCATCGTCTCGCAGGCCACGCGCGCGCGCTTGTCTTGCGCCAGGATGGCGTCGAGGACGGCGTCGGAGATCTGGTCCGCGATCTTGTCGGGATGACCTTCGGAGACGGATTCGGAGGTGAACAGGTAGCTGGACATCGAGGTCAATATCCCTTGATTCGGATGAAAGGATGGCCGGACATGATACAGGCTGGGCCCGGTCGGCGCATTGTGCGCCATCGCGATGTTGCCGGCTGGTTAAGCGTGGACGATCCGGCGCCGCTTCCGGCCCGCGTGGCGAACCTCAACCGGGCCGCGTCCGGCGGCCTCCAGGCCGTGCCGCGGGCATGCCATCCGGCCTGTCACCGTTCTGACCCGAAACCGCCACCGCGCTGTCGCCGCCGACGCCCAACCTCGCCCAGCGAAAGCCCCGCCGGGGCGATCCACCGTGACGCATGCCACTCGAACGCCGCCTGCAAGAACGCTTTCCGCACTGGTTCCGGGGACGCCGTGCGAGCGTCGCCCGGCCACTGTTGCGCACGATCGGTCGGTGGTCGCGATTCGACCAGGTCGAGGATTTCCTGCAGGCCAACGGCCATCTGCGTGATTTCGCCTTCGTCGCGGCCGCGCTGGACCACCTGCAGGTGCGTTACACGGTCGAATCGACCGGGCTGGCGCGGATCCCCGCGACGGGCCGCCTGCTGATCGTCGCCAACCACCCCTCCGGCGCGCTCGACGCGCTGGCGCTGCTGGACGCGGTCGGCCGCGTTCGCCGCGACGTGCGCATCGTCGCCAACGACCTGCTCTCCGCCCTGGAACCGTTGCGCGACCTCCTGTTGCCGGTGCGCATCCTCGGCGGCCGGCCGAGCGCACAGAGCCTTGCCGCGATCGAGGATGCACTGCGCGCCGACGAGTGCGTCATCGTCTTCCCCGCGGGCGAGGTCGCGCGACTGGGCCTTCGCGGCGTCACCGACGGTCGTTGGCGACGCGGCTTCCTGCGCTTCGCCCGCGCCAGCGACGCGCAGGTGCTGCCGGTGCGCATCGAGGCGCGCAACTCCGCGCTGTTCTACGGCGCCTCGGCGGTGTTCAAGCCTGCTGGTACGGCCTTGCTCGCGCGCGAGATGTTCGCGCGCCGGGCGCATCGCATCGCGCTGCGCATCGGCACGCCCCTGGTGCTGCCGGCGCATGCGGACCCGCAACGACTGCTGCGCGATGTGCGCCGCGAGCTGTTTTCGCTCGGCCGTCGTCGCCCCGATGCGGCGGCCGCATCGCGCACCGAAGCGTCGCCCGCGCCGCTGATCGAACCGCTCGACGCCGCGCAGGTGTGCGCCGGCATCGAGGCGATGGCGCTACTGGGCCAGACCATCGACGGCAAGCAGATACGCGTCGGCCGGCTCGTCGCGGGCTCGGCGCTGCTGCAGGAAATCGGCCGCCTGCGCGAACTCACCTTCCGTGCGGTGGGCGAGGGCACCGGCCAGCGGTTGGACGTGGACCTCTACGACAGTTGGTACGAACACATCGTGCTGTGGGATGCGCAGGCGGCGAAGATCGCCGGCGCGTACCGCGTCGCGCGCGGGGCGTGTGTCCTGGCCGAGCGCGGCCTCGCTGGCTTCTACACCGCGTCCCTGTTCCAGTACGCCGACGACGCGGTGCCGCGCATTGCGCAGGGCATGGAACTGGGCCGCAGCTTCGTGGTGCCCGATTACTGGGGCAGCCGCAGCATCGACTACCTGTGGCAGGGCATCGGCGCCTATCTGTCGAAGCATCCGAACGTGCGCTACCTGTTCGGGCCGGTGTCGATCAGCGCCGCATTGCCGGCGCCCGCCCGCGAACAGATCGTCGCCTATTACGCCCGGTATTACGGCAGCCAGGCGAACAGCGCGATCTCGCGCCAGCCGTTCGTCTACCAGGCCGCGCCGCCGCAGTTCGGCGAGGTCGACGCCGCGACGGCCTTCCGCGTCCTTAAGAACAACCTCGACGCACTCGGCGCCACGCTGCCGATGCTCTACAAGCAATACACCGATCTGTGCGAACCGGGCGGCGCGCGCTTCCTCGCCTTCGGCGTGGACCCGGCCTTCAGCGACGCCGTCGATGGCCTGATCGAAGTCGATCTGGACCGTCTGCGCCCGAAGAAGCGCGAGCGCTATCTTGGCGCCGCATCGCCTACCGCTTGCCTGGAGCCCGCCGGATGACGTCGATGCCGACCGTGATGCCGCCGCGCCGACGCGCGGTCTTCCTGTCCGACGTCCATCTGGGTTCCAAACACTGTCACGCGGCCGAACTGGCCGATTTCCTTGCCGGCCTGCGCTGCGATCGTCTCTATCTGGTCGGCGACATCGTCGACCTGTGGTGGATGGCGCAACGCCGCGCGCGCTGGGATAACGCGCACAACCGCGTGGTCGAGGCGCTGCACGCGCTGCGTCGAGCGGGCACCGAGCTGATCTACGTCCCTGGCAACCACGACCGCCCGATCCGCCGCTTCTGCGGACTCGCGCTGCCGCGCATGAGCGTGCGTCGGCGTGCGATCCACGTCACCGCCGACGGTCGACGCCTGCTGGTCACGCATGGCGACGACTACGACGGCATCACCCATTTCGGAGGCCTGCAGGAGCAGTTCGGCGATTGGCTGTACTACCGCATCCTCACCGGCAATCAATGGCTCAACCGCGCCCGCCGGCTGGCGGGACGCCGCTACTGGTCGCTGTCGGAATTCCTCAAGCGGCGCAGCGGCGCGGCCGAGCGCTATATCGAACGGTTCGTCCATGCCGGTCTGGACGATGCGCGGCGCCGCGGGCTGGACGGCATCATCTGCGGCCACATCCATCGCGCCGCGCTGGCCGAGCGCGACGGCTTGATCTACGCCAACGACGGCGACTGGGTGGAGAGCCTCAGTGCGCTGGCCGAAGACCCGGACGGCACCTTGCTCCTCCTGTCGCACGCCGGCGAGGTGCTGGCGACCGTGGCGCCGATGCGACGCGAACGGGCGCCGCAGCCGCAAGCCGCCTGACACGCGCGAACCTCCGGAGCGGGCATCGCCGGTTAGGATCGGCACATGGATTCCTTTACCCAGATCGTCCTCGGCGCCGCCGTCGCCGCTGCCATCGCGCCGCCCGGCCACCGCCGCGCCGCCCTTCTTGCCGGCGCCGCGCTGGGCACGTTGCCAGACCTCGACGTGCTGCCGATCAATCTCATCACCGACGATCCGGTCGCGCGCATGACCTGGCACCGCAGCTTCAGCCACTCACTGCTGGTGCTGGCGTTCGTCGCATGGGCGCTGTGGGCGTGGTTCCGCTCGCGCGGCGGTCGCGTCGCGCAATCGCCGACACGCTGGTTCTGGGCGATACAGGCAGCCTTGCTGACGCACCCGCTGCTCGACGCCTTCACGGTCTACGGCACCCAGCTGCTGTGGCCGCTGCCGATGCAGCCGGTGATGTGGTCGAGCGTGTTCATCATAGATCCGCTTTATACGGTGTGGCTGCTGATCGCTTGCGTCGTTGCGTGGCTGGCGCGCGAGAAGCGCATCGCACAGCGGGCATTGGTCATCGGATTGACACTGAGCTCGCTGTACCTGGGCGCGTCGCTGCTGGCCAAGCAGCAGGTCGATCGGGCGGCCGAACAGGCATTGGCCGCGCGCGGCCTCGAAGACGCGCCGCGCTTTTCCGTGCCAATGCCGTTCAACGTTCTGCTGTGGCGCGTGGTGGCGATGACGCCGCAGGGATTCGTCGAGGGCGAGCGTTCGCTCGTCGCCGATCGCGGGCCGATGCAGTTTCGCGACTACCCCTCGGACCTGGATGCGCTCTCGCAGGTGTCCGACTTTCCCGCCGTACGGCGGCTGACATGGTTCAACCGCGGATTCATGAAGGCGCAGGTGCGCGACGACCGGCTCGTGGTGTCGGACTTGCGCATGGGAGCGGAGCCCGACTATAGCTTCCGCTTCGCCGTCGCTCGGCGCGATGGTGCGCTATGGCGTGAGATTCCCCCGGAGCAGCTGCAATGGCCATGGCAGGCAGGACGCAGGCTGGGGGCGATGTGGCACCGCATCTGGAAAACGCCCGAAGGCGATGTCGACGGGGCCAAAGCACACGCCCTTACGCCAGGATCCTCGACGGATGCCAATGGCGTGCCGTGAATGGGGAATCGCCGAAGTAGAGGTAGGCATGCCGGCCTTGCTGCCAACGCCCGGGCCGCGTGGCGTGCGCACGCGGCCTTCAAACGGACGTTGACCTGTTCACCGTTGCACCTTGTCGACGAAGAGACATCACCGGCACGGGATACGCGTCACCGCATTGGGGCGGCGGCACCCCGGCCGGACTACAGCGCCTTGCGATCCATCAGCGCCTTGCGGTCGATCTGCACGGTGTACTCGTTGCCCTGCGTGTCGCGCAGCACCACCGATTCACCGTCCATCAGGCGGTTGTAGTTTTCCTTGCCTACCGTCGAGACGAACTTGCGCAGCGCGCGATCGTAGGTGTACGGGTATTCGGCGAACGCAGTGCGGTTGCCGAGGATCATCGTGACCTTGCGCTCGCTAAGTCCCGTGATCGTCGACAGGTCGCCTACCGGATCTTCGCCGGCCCACGCCGGTGCCGCGACCGCCATTGCCAGAGCGATCAACGCAATCTTGGCTTTCATGAGTGGCCTCCTGTTCCGCCGGCGCGCTGCGGTGGTTCCGCATAGGGGACGCTCCGACGCTCACAGAGTCGGGCATGCGATGTCGAATTGCATCGGCCGAAGGGGGTTGTTACTTTCGACCTGCACCATTCGTCGGCAGTGCATCGCATGCACATGAAGATGAAGGTTTCATGCGAAACCCGATGATCGCGAAGTCTTCACCTTCCTCACCGAAACCCTTCAATACACGACCGCGCGGGCCTGCACGAAGGCGTAGAAGAACACCGCGTTGGGGTCGTTCTGCACCTGGTGCAGCTCGCGGCGCATGCCGTCGACGATGTCCTGCGTGACCTTGCCGGCCGAGAGCAGCTGGTCGGCAGCGGAGAGCAGAAGCTCTTCCCAGAACGCGATCATGGTCTTGCGCCGCGCCGGTTCGCGATTGTCGAAGTAGAACGTCTTGAGTTCGGTGGCGACATCGCGGAATCCGCCGGCCAGCAACAGGTTGCCCAGCTTCGCGCCGACGAAGGGGTCGCCGCCGCTGTCGTACTGGAAATCGTTGAAGGCCATCCAGTAGCGCCACACGTTGGGCGAGTACGGATCGAGCAGGAACGAGGAGTTCATGACCTCGGTGATGTACACGGGCGATCCAGGCGCGAGCACGCGCCGCACTTCGTTGAGCACGCGCGAGGGCGAGGGCACGTGCTCGAGTACCCAGCACAGGAATGCGGCGTCGAAGCTGCGCGGCTCGAAGGGCAGGTTGGTGGCGTCGGCGTGATGCAGCTCGTAACGATCCTTGAGCCACGGCATCGCCCCCAGATTCGCGCGTGCCGCGCCGATCTGCGCCTCGTTGAGGTCCACGCACGTCACCTGCAGGTCGGGGAATCGCCGCAGCAGGATCTCCGTCTGCGCGCCGACGCCGCTGCCGACCTCGAGCAGCCGCCGCGAGTTGCTGTAATCGATGTTGTGGAAGATCGTCGACTCGGCCAGCCGGGCCTGTTTCATCAGGCGGGCCTGTTCGGTCGCCGAGAAACCGTGCAGGTAGGGGAAGTCGGAGCAGGACGAGGAGGACATGGCGGGACCGGCGGGCGAGCGACGATGCCCGCCATGCTGGCACACGCCGCCGTTACGTCGCGTATGCGCTTGCGCAATGCAGCGTGCGGCTCAGGCGGCAGCGCTGAGCTGCGGCTGGATGCCGGCGATCAGTGCGTCGAAGTAGTCGCGGGTGAGGCTCGTCTGGGCCTGCGCGGTTTCGGCGCGATTGACGACCGCGCGGAAGGCGGCGTTCTCGGGGCGGTCCTTCGCGTACCAACCCAGGTGCTTGCGCGCGATCCGTACGCCGGACACTTCGCCGTAGAACTCGTGCAGGTGCGCCAGGTGTCCGAGCAACACGTCGCGCACCTGCGCCAGCGTGGGCGGCGGCAGCGTTTCGCCGTGTTCCAGGTAATGCGCGATCTCGCGGAAGATCCACGGCCGACCCTGCGCGGCACGGCCGACGAGCACCGCGTCGCAACCGGTGTACGCAAGCACCTGCGCGGCCTTGAGCGGCGAATCGATGTCGCCATTGGCGAACACCGGGATCGACAGGGCGGCCTTAACTTCGGCGATGGTGTCGTACTCGGCCACGCCGGCGTACTGCTGATCGCGCGTGCGGCCGTGCACGGCGAGCGCGGCGATGCCCGCGCTCTCGGCGATCCGCGCGATCGTCAGCGCATTGCGCTGGTCGGCGGCCCAGCCGGTGCGGATCTTCAGCGTCACCGGCACGTCGGCCGCGCGCACGACCGCGTCTAGGATGCGTGCGACCAGTTCCGGCTCGCGCATCAACGCCGACCCCGCCCAGGCGTTGCACACCTTCTTGGCCGGGCAGCCCATGTTGATGTCGATGATCTGCGCGCCGTGATCGACGTTGTAGCGCGCCGCGTCGGCCATCACCTCGGGCACCGTGCCGGCGATCTGCACGCTGATCGGCGCCGGTTCGCCATCGTGGTCCATGCGATGGCGCGACTTGGCGGTCTTCCAGAAGCGCGGGTCGGAGGTCGTCATTTCCGACACGCACAAGCCGGCGCCGAGCTGTTTGCACAGCGTGCGGAACGGTTTGTCGGTGACGCCCGCCATCGGCGCCAGCACGACGCGAGGCGCGATGTCGTAGGGGCCGATGCGGAAGGGAGGGGCGGACATACCGCGATTGTACCCGTCGCCCCCGGGGCGAGCCCGTCAGCGCTTCCCGCGGCGACGGCGCCAGAACAGGAAGCCGGTAACCAGCAGGAACATCGGCAGCAGGCCGATGAACGCGGTGGCCCACTTCATCACGGCTCCACCGACGGCGCCGACATGCAGCGGATAGAACGCCTGGCTCATGCGCATGCCGAGCTTGTGCCTGGTCGCGTCGAACGACTGTACGACGCGACCGTCGCGCGACAGCGACACCGTGCTGCGACCGACCGGATGCCATTCGCCGTTCGCCTGCGCGCGGAAGGACACCACGCCTTCGTCGGGATCGGGCACCGAGACGCGCGCGAGACGCGCATCGGGAAGCGCTATGCGCGCCTGCGCGATCGCCTTCGTCCAGTCGATCGGCGCGGAGCTGGCGGACAGCTCGGGCTCCTTCACGTTCTTGCCGCCGAACGTGGCGACGAGCACCTTCTGGAACGCCTTCGAATACACCATGCCAACGCCTGTCACCGTCGCCAGCAACAGCAGCGGCAGCAGGATCACGCCACTGCCGCGATGCCAGGTCAGCCAGCGCCGCACCGGCGGACCGGCGTGCATTTTCAGTTGCGCGAGATAGCGTCCATTGCGTGGCCACCACAGATAGAGGCCGACCAGGATCATCGCCAGCGAAACCAGGCCGATGATGCCCCATACCTCGCGACCGGTCTTGCCACCGAGTAGATCCACGTGCCACTCGTGCAACCACAGCAGCACGTCGTCGTGCTCGCTGCGATAGAGCAGCAGCGCGCCATCTTCAGGTGCGAAGTAGTGGCGATGCCCGTCCTGGAAATACGCCTGCCACACCGGCAGTTCTTCGCGTGGCAGGTCGAGCGAACGCATGCCTTCCGGCGCCCACCGTTCGATGAGGTGCGACAGCACGCGACCGTCGGCGACGGGTTCGTGCTGCGCAAGGTGCGGATGCTGCAGCTTCAGCAGGTCGACATGGAACACCAGCACCGTGCCGGCGAGCGAGGCCAGCGCGAACACCAGCCCCACCGTCAGCCCCGCCCACAGGTGCAGCCACGACAGCACCGCACGCACGCGCCGTTTCGGTGGTGCGTGGGTGGCAGGGCGGGCGACGGCGGTGTCCATGGCGGCCGATCAGAACCGATGCGCCCAGCCCACCGTCAGCACGCGGCCGCGGCCTGCGGTGTAGGTGTCGTTGCGCGGCGTGGTCTGCGAGTAGTAGGTGGTGTACTGCTCGCCGAACAGGTTCTCGATGCCGACGTTGAGCGCCCCCAGCGGCAGCTGGAAGCGTGCCTGCAGATCGACCGTGGTGTAGCCCTCGAAATCGTCGGGCAGCGTCGTGCCGCGGAAGTCGAAGTCGCGGTCGAAGGACTGGCTGGCCTGCAGACGGGTGGAGATCGCCTGCGTCCACGACTGGTCCCAGAACGCAGTCGCGCGGTCGGGGCTGACGTTGATGCCCGGCAGATCGCTGTCGACGCGATCGTCGCCGTTACTGTCGTAGCGGCCGTCGGTCTGCGCGTACGCCAGGCCGACGCGCGTGGCGTCGGTGAACTGGTAGGCGATGTTGCCTTCGAAACCGTTGATCTCGGTGCGCTCGCGCACGACGTTGTAGCTCTGCGTGGCGTTGTCGAACGCCAGGCGCGAGCCCAGGTCGGAGTCGGACCAGTACGCGGCCAGGTGCACGAGCCAACGCCCGTTGTCGTAGTCCAGGCCGATTTCCTGGTTGTCGGCGATGACCGGCTGCAGGTCGACCAGGTTGGCGACGCTCTGGTTCGGCAAGGTGATCGCGCGCAGCACGCGGCCGATGTCGGCGACGGTGTAGCCCTCCGAGTACGACGCGTACAGCTTCAGCGCATCGGTCGTTTCCCAGACGATGCCGACGTTGGGCAGCGTCTCGCTCGTCTCCGGCGAACCGCCGGCGACGAAGTAGCGGCGGCCGTGGACGGCCGGCGTGAGGCGCTGGTCGGGGATGGTCAGGTAATCGTCGACCTCCAGCTTGCCGCGCTCGTGGCGCAGGCCGCCGGTCAGCATCACCGAATCGGCGACCCACCATTCCATCTGCACGAACGGCGAAACCGACTCGTACGAGGTCTCGGGCACCCAGTCCATGCCGGCGCGCACGAGTTCCTGCGAGGTCGTATCGCGCGCCAGGTCCAGACCGACCGTCGCGCGCAGGCGCAGGCCGAACAGGTCGCCGCGCGACCAGCTGAACTTGCCGCCGAGCTTTTCCGAAAGGTTCTGCGACTGATCGAACCAGTTCGGATCGCGGCCGTCGCCCCAGAAATCGCCCCAGTAGCTGCCGCCGTACAGCGCTTCGAAATCGACCCAGTACAGCTGCGCCTGGAAGTATCCGCGGGCGAGGGCCTTGTCGGTGTAGTCCAGCGTCAGTGAGGTGGACCGATTACGCGGGCCCTCGCCTTCGCTGCCGCCGCGCGCGGAGGTCGCGAGCTGGCCGGTGGCGATGTTGCCGTTGACCGCGTGGTAGTTGCTGTTGCCCTGCAGTTCGTAGCGGTTGGCGCTGAACTGGAGGCGGCGCGTCTCGGACAGGTTCCAGCCGGCCTTGGCGAAGACGTTGTAGCTCTCGGCGTCCATCAGGTCGCCCTGCACGTCGTTCACGGCGATGGCGTCGCCGTCGCCGTCGTAGTACAGGCCTTCGCTGGCGAAGGACGCGCCGCCGACGAAATCGAACGCACCGCTGCGCGTGCCGAACAGGTACGAAGCTCGGTAGCCGGTGCTGTCGCTTTCGTGCGGCAGCGCAGTGCTGGCGGCGACGGAGACGTCCTGGAACGTCTGCCCGTCCTGGCGCGGCGCGCGCTTGGTGATGATGTTGATGATGCCGCCCGACGCGCCCAGGCCCTGCAGCGCATTGGCGCCGTGGATGACCTCGATGCGCTCGATCATCGACGGGTCGATGGTGTGGCCGTCGCGGCCACCATCGCGCAGCGGCGTGGACTGCGGCACGCCGTCGACGAGGTACAGCGGCTTGCGGCCGCGCAGCGTCTCGCCGCTGTTGGTCAGCTTCTGGCGCGACGGTGCGAAGGAGGGGATCAGGTTGGCCAGCACCTGCGAGATGTCCTGCGTCAGCGCGAGCTGCTGCTGCAACTGCGCCTGGTCGATCACGGTGATGGTGTTGGGCAGCGCGGCCTCGGAGTCGGGCATGCGGCTGGTGCTGGCGGAGACCGTGACGCGGTCGATGTCGGTGGCTTCGTCGGCGTGAACGACCGGTGCGACAAGGGCGGCCAGCAGCGCGCTGGCGAGCAGGTGGGGGCGGGGCATGCGGGGTCCGGACGGCAGGTCAGCCCGTTATGTTAATGCGAAGCATTTGCGTTTGATAGGAGGGGCCGCGCATGCGGACCGATGGCGTACGGTGCGCCCGGATTTCGCCACTCAACCGAACCGCGCGCGCACCTGTGCGTCGTGCGGCATGGACGCGGCCGCGCCTGGGCGCTCCGTCGACAGCGCGGCAAAGCGGTTCGCGTAATGCAGGTGATCGGCGAAGGCGGCGTCGGGATGGCGCGCCCATGAGGCCGACAGCGCGCCGTTGAAAGCGTCGCCGGCGCCCGTGGTGTCCTGCGGCTGCACCTGGGCCGCGGGGACCCGGTAGTGCGCGCGTGCGTCGCCGTGGAGTCGGTCGTGCGCATGCGAGGCGAAACAGCCCGCCGCGCCGAGGGTCACGACGACGCTGCCGTGCGGAAGCAGGCGCCGGCACAGCGCGTGCAGAGCCGCGTCGTCCAAGGCGGCGAGCGCGGATGGATCCAGGCGCTCGCCGAGGTGGCGTTCGAGCTGGGCGCAGAATTCGGTTTCGTTCGGCGTGATCACGTCGGCCAGCGCGAGCAGCGATGCCGGGACGAGTGCATCGGCGGGTGCCGGATTGAGTACGGTGCGCGCGCCGGCATCTCGGGCCGCGACGAAGGCCGCCTCGATCGCCGCCAGCGGCGATTCCAGCTGGGCAAGCACCACGCGCGCCTGCGCGATCAGGTCGCGCTGCGCAACGACGAACGCCGCCGACAGGTCGGCATTCGCGCCCGGCCCGATCACGATCGAATTGCGCCCGTCGTGGTCGACGTAGATGCCGGCGGTGCCGGTGGGCGCTTCGCTGGCGTGATCACGCAGGTCGAGGCTGTCGGCCGCCGCCAGCGCGCGCGCCAGCTGGCCGCCCAGGTCCTGGCCCAACGCGCAGACGAAGGTGGTCGCAGCGCCCGCACGCACGGCGGCGGTGGCTTGGTTGAAGCCCTTGCCGCCGGGGCCGGTGTGGTACTGGCCGCTGAGCGTCTCGCCCGGCCGCGGCAGCGCCGCGACCGTCCATACGTGGTCGACGTTGAACGAACCGACGACGACGACGCGCGCGGCACTCATGCGGTCAGCTGCCGAACCAGGTCAGCACGCCGGCGATGGTGGCGGTCATGAAGGTGGCGATCGAACCGCCCAGGACCGCGCGCAGGCCGAAGCGGGCGAGGTCCTGGCGACGCTCCGGTGCGAGCCCGCCGATCCCGCCGATCTGGATTGCGATCGAACTGAAGTTGGCGAAGCCGCACAGCGCATAGGTGGCGATCAGGCGGCCCTGGTCGGTCAGCGCGACGCCGGCGACCTTGCCGTTGACGATATCGGCCAGCTGCAGGTACGCCACGAACTCGTTGATGACGATCTTCTGGCCGATCAGGCTGCCCACCGTCGGCGCATCCTGCCACGGCGTGCCGATCACCCACGCCAGCGGCGCCAGAACGTAGCCGAAGATCGTCGCCAGGTCGAAGGGCTTGCCGATCGCGGCGGCAATGCCGGTGACCTCGCCGAACCACGTCAGCGGCCAGTTGACCAGCGCGATCAGCGCGATGAAGGCCAGCAGCATCGCGCCGATGTTCAGGGCCAGGCGCAGGCCATCGCCGGCACCGGCGGCGGCGGCGTCGATGACGTTCGCCGTGTTCTTCTCGACTTCCATCTTCACCGTGCCGCGCGTCAGCGGTTCGCCGGTTTCGGGGACGAGGATCTTGGCGATCACCAGCGTCGCCGGCGCGGCCATGATCGAGGCGGCCAACAGATGCTTGGCGTAGAACGCCTGCTGCTCCGGATCGCCGCCGCCGAGCATGCCCACGTACGCGGCGAGCACGCCGCCGGCGATGTGCGCCATGCCGCCGATCATCATCGTGATCAGCTCCGACTCGGTCATCTTCGGAATGTACGGGCGCACGGTCAGCGGCGCCTCGGTCTGGCCGATGAACACGCTGGCGCAGACGCTGGTGGTTTCCGCGCCCGACACGCGCATAACCTTGGTGATCACCCACGCCATGCCGCGCACGACCGCCTGCATCACGCCCAGGTGGTAGAGCACGCCCATCAGCGCGGCGAAGAAGATGATGGTCGGCAACACCTGGAAGGCGAAGATGAAGCCGTAGGTGTTCACGTCCATCAGGCTGCCGAAGATGAACTTCGAGCCTTCGTTGACGAAGCTGAGCACCTTCACGAAACCATGGCCGATGGCGTCGAAGACGTCCTTGCCGCCCGGCACCAGCAGAACCAGCGCGGCGAATGCGACTTGGAGACTGACGCCCGTGACGACGAGCTTCCAGTCGACACGACGCTTGTTGTTCGAAGCCAGCCATGCGATGCCGATCAGCACCGCCAGGCCAAACAGGCCAAAGGCCACCCGGGTAATGGCTTCCACTCAGTTCTCCCCATGCAACCGGCGGCCGGCAGCGAGTCGTTGTCGTTCAGGAATGATGCGGCCCTGAGCCCTCGCGGGGGCGGGTCATGGCTGCGGCGGCGCGTAGTTTACGACGCCGCCGGGACGGCGGGCGGTCGCTACCGCAAGAGGGATTAGCCGGCCCGCAGGGTAGGAAAACCGCCTGAGCCGCAATCAGCCGTCGCGCGCGATCACCCTGTTCCTACCCTGCAGCTTGGCCTGCTGCAGGCGGCCGTCGGCCCGGCGCAGCAGGCGCGACAAGTCGGAACCTTCGTGCGGGAAGCCCGCCAGGCCGGCGCTGAAGCTCAGCGCCACGTTGTCGGCGCCGCGTTCGGGCTCGAACGGACGCTCCCCCAAGGCACGTCGGATCGCATCCACCCGCTCCCAAGCCGTGCCGATCGGCTTGCGCAGCAACAGCACGAATTCCTCGCCGCCGATGCGCACCAGCCATTCGCCCGGTTCGGCCAGTTCGCGCAGCACGGCGACGACATGGCGCAGGGCCCGGTCGCCGGCGTGGTGACCGTGCGCCTCGTTGATGCGCCGGAAGTGGTCCAGGTCGATCAGCGCCAGGGTCAGGCTGTCGCCATCGTGGCGCACGCTGTCGAACAGACGAGGCACTCGGTACATGAGCCAGGTGCGGTTGGGCAGCCGGGTCAGGCCGTCCGTGCCGGACATCTCCACCAGCCGCTGCATGCGATAGACGACCATCGCCGTGATCAGCGTGAAAACCACCAGCAGGAGCGTGCGCTGCACCTGGCTGGCGACGGTGATCGCGCCGTAATCGCTGGAAATCAGCTGCTCGGGCGAATTCGCCGATGCGAACACCCACAGCACCAGCAGGCCGTACTGGCCGATCGCCAGAGCGCCGGCGAACAACGCGATGCGGCCGTCGCTGCGTGGCGCGGTCAGCACGATCGCCACCACATAGCCGCACCAGACGGTGAGGTTGTTCACGCCGGCCGGCAGATGATCGGCGGCGAGGATGGCCAGCAGCACGGTCGTCGCGGTGACATCGAACGCCGACGAGGCGAACGGCAACCAGCGGAACAGGCGCCGGCGCCGCGCCATCGCCAGCCACAGGTGGGCGAAGATGTTGATGACGATCGCGCCGACCAGGCCGACCAGCGTGTCCCTCACGCTGCCGCCGGCGAGCGCGTTCGCGACCGGCAAGACCAGCAGCAGCGCCGCGATGACCACGCGCAGGCGCGCGACCATCAGCTCGCCGCCGGCACCGATCTCCAGCATGATTTCGTCCGGCCTCGCCAGCAGTGCGGCGACGACATCGCGGACCCTTCCGCCGGTTCCGAGCATTCCATTCCCCCGTGCGCGGACTCCCAAGGAGCCGCGCCGAGCATAGCGCGGCCCGTGGCGCGGGGCAGGCGGGTCAGCCGATGCCGCGCACGGCCGCCCAGGCCGCCAGCGCGAGGAACACCACCGCCGCCGTGTAGCGCGCCGCCTTCAGCGGCAGACGGTCGGCGAGCTTGCTGCCCAGCAGGACCACCGGCACGTTCGCCAGCAGCATGCCGATGGTGGTGCCGGCCACGACTTCCCACAGCGGCTGGTACTTGGCCGCCAACAACACGGTGGTGACCTGCGTCTTGTCGCCGATCTCGGCCAGGAAGAACGCGAACGTGGTCGCCACGAACGCGCCGCGGGCCGGCAGCGACTCCGCGCCTTCGTCGAGCTTGTCGGGCTTGAGCGTCCACAGCGCGACGGCCAGGAAGCTGGTCGCGACCACCCAGCGAAGCACCTCCGGTGTCAGCCACTGCGCCACCAACGTGCCGAACCAGCCGGCGAGCGCGTGGTTGAGCAGCGTCGCCACCAGAATGCCGGCCACGATCGGCAGCGGCTTGCGGAAGCGCGCGGCGAGCAACAGGGCGAGCAGCTGGGTCTTGTCGCCGATTTCGGCGAGCGCGACGGTGCCGGTGGAAATGGCGGCCGTCATGAAGGGGAAGTGGTCCATCGCGAGGTTCCGGGGGTCGGGCTTTCGCGTGGACGCGAAAGGCAGCCGTCACGCGGCCCGACCCGGCTTTCGCCAGTTGCTCGCATGACGCCTGCCTTCGGTCTTGCCCGTGGTCGCTCGCCGCGCGATGAAATGCCGGCTGGCTGCCGCTCCTGCGCCATGGCCGGTGGGCCAAGTGTGTTGACGCAGATCCCCGCGGTGTCGGCTGGGCCGGGCCGCGGATGGGCTACTCCCCGGAGGAGGAAGTGGGCGCATTGTACCGGTCGGACTGGTGCCGGGGCAGGGCTAAACTGAACCGGATCGGGTCATTGCGACCGTCCAGGAGCCTTCCACATGCAATACCGTCGTCTCGGCTCGTCCGGCCTGCAGCTGTCGGCCCTTTCCTTCGGCGCCTGGCTGACGTTCGGCGCGCAGATCGGGCGCTCCACCGCCCGCGACCTCATCGCCGCCGCCTGGGACAACGGCATCAACTTCTTCGACAACGCCGAGACCTACGCCAATGGCGAGGCGGAGAAGGTGATGGGCGATGTGATCGCCGACCTGCGCCTGCCGCGCGACGGCTTCTGCATCTCCAGCAAGGTTTTCTTCGGCTCGGCGACAGAACCCGGTCCGACCCAGCGCGGTCTCTCGCGCAAGCACGTCACCGACGCCTGCCACGCCGCGCTCAAGCGCCTGCGCGTGGAATGTCTGGACCTCTATTACTGCCACCGTCCGGATCCGGACACGCCGATCGAGGAAACGGTCGGCGCGATGGACGTGCTGATCCGCCAGGGCAAGGTGCTGTACTGGGGGACGTCGGAGTGGACCGCGGCGCAGATCCGCGAGGCGCACAAGATCGCCCGCGCCAACCACTGGTACGCGCCGACGATGGAGCAGCCGCAGTACAACCTGCTGCACCGCGAACGTGTCGAGTTGGAATACGCACCGCTCTACGCGGAGCACGGACTGGGCACGACGATCTGGTCGCCCCTGGCTTCGGGCCTGCTCACGGGCAAGTACAACGCCGGCGTGCCAAGCGAAGCGCGCCTCGGCCGCGAAGGCCTGGGCTGGTTGCAGCGCACGGTGCTCGGCGGCGAGGGCGAGCGCGTGGAGCGCGCGCGGCGTTTCGTCGCTCTCGCCCAGGAAATGGGACTGGCGCCGGCGCCGCTCGCGATCGCCTGGTGCCTGCGCAATCCGCACGTATCCAGCGTGATCCTGGGCGCGAGCCGCCCAGAGCAGTTGATCCAGAACCTGGAGGCGCTCGAGTTCTCCGACCGCTTGTCGGAAGGCGACTGGCAACGAATCGAGGCCGCAGCGGGGTGAGGGATGGGCGCGTTGCGCCTGTTGACTCATAAATGAGAATCATTATCATCATTGGCGAGCCCTCGAACGAGCCACGCCCATGTCGATGCGTCCCACGCTGCTGCAGCTCAAGCCCCGTACCGAACGCCTGACGCCGCCTCTCGCGGCCGTTGCCGCGGTGTCGCCCGGCGCACCCGCCGTCCTGCCGTTCGGCAGTGGACTGGTCGACAGCGACGACCTGCTGCGCGGTGGTCGCGAGGTGCTGATCCGCCACGGTGGCGAGGTCTACCGTCTGCGCCATACGCGCAACGACAAGCTGATCCTCACCAAGTAGTCCTTCCCTGGTCGACGGCGGCCGGTTCGACCGGCCGCCGCGATGCATCCATCGCGCGGCGGCCTTGGGGAAGGACGCCGCGCACGGTCGCATTCGCCGGCCGCACCTCTTCCAACTCTCTCTCCTTAGGCAAGCAAGCCCGCCGGCAACGGCTGCCAGCCGCCTCGGAAACCACTCCGAGTACGCGCATGCAACCTGTCCGCAACACCCTGGCGCTGGCCCTTCTGCTTGCCATTCCCGCCGTCGCCTCCGCCGCCGATGTCGCGCCGGACGGCAGCGATCCTTCGCTCGTCGCCGCCGCCACCGGCGCCGCGGCTGCGAATGAATTCGACCGCATCGTCGTCACCGCCACGCTCACCGAGCGCGCGCTGGACGACGTGCCGAACGTCGTCACCGCCATCGACCGCGACGAAATGGATCGCCACCTGGTCCGCGACCTGAAAGACCTGTTCCGCTACGAGCCGGGCATCACCGTGTCCGGCGGAGCGGGCCGATTCGGCGGTCTCGGCGACATCCGCATCCGTGGCCTGGGCGGCAATCGCGTGCGCATCGAAACCGACGGCATTTCCGTGCCCGACGCGTTCTCGATCGGCAGCTTCTCCAACGCGAACCGCAATTTCGTCGACCTCGACACGCTCAAGGCGGTCGAAGTCGTGCGCGGACCGGGCAGCGCGCTGTACGGCTCCGACGCGCTGGGCGGCGTGGTCTCGTTCGTGACCAAGGATCCTTCCGACTATCTGAAGGACGGCAAGGACGCCCATTTCGGTTTGAAGCTGGGCTACTTCGGCGAGGACAACGGCGTGTTCGGCGGCGCGACGGCCGCGTTCGGCGGCGACAGGTGGTCGGGCCTGGTCGCGGTCGGCCATCACCAGGGCCAGGAGCGCGAGAACATGGGCGAGAACCGCAGCCGCGGCACCTCGCGCACGGCGCCCAATCCGCAGGACTACGACGGTCGCAGCCTGCTCACCAAGCTGGTGTTCGCGCCGAGCGGCAGCCAGCGCTTCAAGCTGACCGTCGAAGGCAACGAAGACAACGTCGACACCGACGTGCTCAACGCGCTGGGCGACACGTCGACGATTCCCGGCACGCCGCCGTCGGTTCGCGTAGCCTCGCAGACCGGCGACGACAAGCAGACCCGCGCGCGCGTGGCCTTCGCGCACGAAGTCGATTCGCTCGACGCAGGCTTCGCGGATTCGCTGCAATGGCAAATCTACCGCCAGGACAGCCAAACCACGCAGCGTACGCGCGAAGAACGCGCCACGCTGCGCAACGGTGCAGCCATCAATCCGGTGCTGCGCGAACGCGAGTTCAATTTCGACCAGCGTCTGACCGGCGTGGACGCGGTGCTGCACAAGGACATCGTCACCGGCTCGGTGGACCATGTGTTCACTTACGGCGTCGAATTGACCCGGACCGAGTTCAAGCAGAAGCGCGACGGTCGCGCGACGAACCTGCTCACCGGCACCGTCAGCAACGTCATCTCGCCCGACACCTTCCCGGTGCGCGATTTCCCGGTGAGCGACACCACGCAGGCCGCGGTGTTCGTGCAGGACGAGATGTCGTTCGCCGACGGCGCGTTCCGCCTGATTCCCGCCGTACGCGTGGACTACTACAAGCTGGAGCCGAAGATCGATTCGATTTTCGCCACCGACAATCCCGGCGTCGAAGTGGCCGAGCTGAGCGAGACCAGCGTGTCGCCGAAGCTGGGCGCGGTGTGGCACTTCAGCCAGGACTGGTCGTTGTTTGGCGGCTACCAGCACGGCTTCCGCGCACCGCCCTACAGCGACGTCAATCTGGGATTCACCAATCTGCAGTTCGGCTACACGGCCATTCCTAATCCGGATCTCAAGCCGGAGAAGAGCAACGGTGTCGAGCTGGGCCTGCGCTTCTCGAACGAGGCGATGTACGCGGAGGTATCCGGCTACTACAACCGTTACGACGACTTCATCGAATCGTCGGTGCAGGTGAGCGCGCCGCCGCAGACGCCGCTGATCGTGTTCCAGTCGCAGAACATCGAGGACGCGGAGATCTACGGCATCGAAGCGCGTGCCGGCGTGGACCTGGGCGCGTACAGCGATGCGCTGGCGGGCTGGTCGATCAGGGGCGCCGCCGCATGGTCGAAGGGCGAGGACCGGAAGACAAGCGATCCGCTGCCCTCGATCGACCCGCTACGCGCGACGCTGGGCCTGGCCTACGACGCCGAAGCATGGGGCGTCGAACTCGCCGGCCGCTTCGCCGGTCGCAAGGACGAACTGCCGGCGCCGAACCAGTTCGAGATCCCGGGCTACGGCGTGTTCGACCTGCTCGCGCACTGGAACTTCGCGCCCGGCGCGGTGTTCGACGCGGGCGTGTTCAACCTTGCCGACCGCAAGTATTGGGACGCAGGCGACGCGCCGAGCGGAACGCTCGCAACGAGCACCGTGCTGGACCGCTACACCAGCTCGGGCCGCAACGTCGGCGTCAGCCTGTCGGTGAGCTGGTGAGGCTCCCGTCGTTTCCTTCCTTCCATCTGTTCCGCGACATCGAGCCAGCCATGAAACTTCGCACGCTCGCCCTTTCGATGGGCCTCCTCGCCGCCACCGCCTCGCCGGCGGCCTTCGCCGACACCTCGCGCGACCACGCTTCCATCCTCGCCATGCAGGGCGAATACATCGTCGATTTCGCCTTCGACGAAACCGTGCTGCTGCAGCCGAACTACGAACGCCAGGCGGCGATGCGAAGCGGGGGCAACGAGGTGGTGATCGTGGTGCAGGACACCGCGGAGAAGATCGTCCTGCAGCACATCCTGGTGGACGAGAAGAGCGGACACGTGACCAAGCACTGGCGCCAGGACTGGACGTATGAGGCGCCGACGCGTTTCGAGTTCAGCGCCGACCAGACCTGGCAGGTGCGCGCGATCCCGGCCGAGCTCACGCAGGGCGCCTGGACGCAGTGCGTGTACGAGGTCAGCGATGCGCCGCGTTACTGCGGCACGGGCAAGTGGACCTACGACAACAACGTGCCGACCTGGACGAGCGACCTGAGCTGGCGTCCGCTGCCGCGACGCGAATACACCAAGCGCAGCGACTACAACGCCATCGGCGCGGTCAACCGTCACACGTTGACGCCCGGCGGCTGGACGCACGAGCAGTTCAACACCAAGGTGCTGCGCAAGCCCGACGGTACGCAGGTGGAGCTGGCGCGCGAGTTCGGCTTCAACGACTACCAGAAGACGACCGAGGTCGACTTCAAGCCGGCCTACACCTACTGGACCGCGACGAAGGACTATTGGGCGAAGGTGCGCGCGCGCTGGGACGGTTTCCTCGGCAAGCCGCCGGGTGTCCATCTGAAGACCAAGGTCGACGGCATGGCGATGATCATCCCGCTGTTCGAGCAGGCCGGTTCGATCGAGAAGGGCAAGAAGGTGCGTGACGCGCAGATCGACGCGGTGTTCGACAAGTGGGTCGAGCGCGCGTCACTCGAGGCTTCGGCGCAGCGCTGACCGCTTCCACCCTGCCGCTTCCTCCCTCCCACGCGTGCAGGTGAGGGGTGAGGCGCGGTGTTTTCCGCGTCGCCGCGTTGCGTCCGCTTCATCCCGACCCCTCTTCCGGCAACGGAGGAGGGGTCTTTTATGCGCGGAACATCAAAGCGACCAAACGACTGCGATGGGTGGTTCCGGTGCCTTGGGCGCGGCCGGCGGTGCCGGCGACCTCATGGCCTGAGGAGGCTTCGGCGCGGCCGGGGGTGCGGGGATGGCGGGCACGGCCGGCGGCCTTGCCACCGCGGGCGGCATCGGCGGACGCGGAGGTACCGGCGGCACCGGCGGGCGTGGAATGCGCAGCATCGCGGTCTTAGGCACCGTGATCTGCGTCGTCGCGCTTTTGCGGTCGCGCAGGTAGGTCACGCCGACGCGGCTGTCGGCCGGCTTGCCGCGCAGCGCGGCCATCGCGTCGCGCGGCGAGTTCACTGCCTTGTCGTCGATGCGCTGGATCACGTCGCCCGTCTGCAGGCCGGCGAGGTCCGGTCCCGTGCTGAGCACCAGCACGCCGCGATCCGTGCCGAAGTAACGCCCCAGCTGCGCGTCTACCGTCGCCAGATTCAGGCCGTTCCAGCGGAAGGCTTCAGACAGTGCGGGCAGGCGGCAGTCGCCGTCGTCGCCATCGCAATCCAGGCGGATGAGTTCGCTGCGTACCTGCGGGGCGACCATGGGCATCGGCCGTGCGAGTGGATTGCCGTCGGCGTCGCGCGCCACCAGCAGGCGATCGCCGAGCTGCGGCGTGGCGCGCGTGGTGGCGGCGCGGCCATCGCGCGTGTAGGCCAGGGTGACGGACGACTTGACGTCGAGCGTGCCCAGTTGCGCGCGTGCCTGCGTCAGGCGCTCGCCCGCGTCCTTCTGGTCCAGCTTGCGGTTGTCGATGGCGGTGAGCACATCTCCGCTGCGCAGGCCGGCCTTGGCGGCGGCGCTGTCGGGCGTGACAGCGGCGATGCGCACGCCGGCATTTGGCTCGGGCGAGAGCACCACGCCCAGCACCGGCTGCCGGCTGAAGCGCTTCTCGAACTCCCGCTCGAAATGCGCCCGATCGAACTGGATGTTCTCGCGCGAAAGTTCGGCGTAACGCTGCGCGGCGCGGTTGAGTTCGGTGCGCGCGCTTTCCAGTTCGCGCGCCTTGTCGGCGTCGGACTTCGCGGGCTGCGCTGCGGCGCCCGCGCAGGCGATGAGCAGCCAGATGGTCGTGGCCAGCAGGGTCGGCGTGTTGCGGATGGAAATCATGGTGTCGGGTCCTGCAGGGTGAAAGGGAGTCAGTCGACGCTGACCAGCGCGCCGTCGTAGCGCTCGCCGCTGGCGACGAGCCAGCGCTGGGTGGTTTCGAAGCCGGCCAGCTCGCGCATCGCCGACACGCGCGCCTGCCACAGCGCCGCGCGGTCGGCGTCGGCCAGGCCGGGTTGCGACAGCGAGGCGTCGATGCGGCCGACACGGCGGTCGAGTTCGACCGTCACCGCCGCACCGCTGGCCGACGCGACGCGGTCGTCGCGCGCCAGCGCCAATAGCGCTTCGAGCTGGGCCGATTCGGCCTGCAGGGCTGCGACCTGCGCGCGCAGTTCGTCGCCGCGTGGATCGGGCGTCGCGTCTTCCCGCGGTGCCGCCGCGGCGATGCGCGGCGTCGTGGCGGGCGCGGTCGACTTCATGCTCGAGCTGGCGTCGTCGGGGCGCGCCGCGTCCGGCTGCGCGGTCGGTTCGACCGTGCTGGCCACGCGCGTCAGCGGCTGCTTGGAGGCGGCAGCCGGCGGGCGTGTGATGTCCACCGGTACGCGCTTCTTCGCGGCGAGCGGTGCGGTCTGGGTGACCTCGGGCGTACGCGCGGCATCGTCGGAGCGGCGAAGCGCCGGCACCAACGCCACCGCACCGATCGCCGCGGCGGCCAACCACATCGGCCAATGCCGGCGACGCGGTCTGCGCGCGCTCCCGTCGGGCGCGTCGAGCGCCTTCTCCAGGCGTTGCCAGCCGCCGGACGGCGGCGTTTCCATCGGCAGTGAGGCGAAAGCGTCGCTCCAGTCGGACGGAGTGGTGCGTTCGGTGTCAGGCATGGGCCTTCTCCGGTTCGAGCAGATCGCGCAGGCGGCGGCTGCCGCGTGCGAGTTGGGATTTCGAGAAGCTCGGCGTGCGCTGCATCAGCGAGGCGATCTCCTCGTGCGTATAGCCCTCGCCGTGGTACAGCCACAGCACGCTGCGCGTGGCGACCGGCAGGCGGGCGAGGGCGCGGCCCAGCGCGGCGGCATCGGCGGCCGCTGCGGGCAGGGGGCCGGGATCGGCGACGAATTCGTCGTCTTCCAGCGCGACGTCGTGCAGGTGACGGCGCTGGCTGCGCATCCGCATCAGCGCCTCGTTCACGGCGATCTGCCGGACCCAGCCCCAGAACGGGCTCGCGCCCTCGCCGTGGCCGCCGCGGAAGTCGCCGATCCTGCCGAATACCTTGAGCATGGTTTCCTGCAGCACGTCCGCCGCCTCCTCGTGGCCGTCCGGGCCGTGGCCGCCGCCGAGCATGCGCAACGCCAGGTTGAACACGGGGCGCTCGAAACGGCGGTAGATCTGTTCGAACGCCGCCCGTTCGCCCGAGCGCACGCGCGCCAGCAGCGCCTCGGGGACGTCGATGGCGAAGCTGCTGCGGGGTGCGTCGGTCGTCGGTGGCACGGGCTCGGGGCCTGCGTTCGATGGCATGTCACTCCCCTAGATGCGGGCCCTTGGAAAAGCGTCGCAGAGGCGACCCTGCCGGAGCGCCTATACTCGGCCCGACTGCGAGGAGGGGATCATGGGCCTGAGTGCGGTATTGAGTGTCGTCCTGCTGTTCGCGGGCGTGGTTCTGGTGCTGAAGGCGGTACGGGTGGTGCCGCAAGGGTACGAATGGACCGTGGAGCGCTTCGGCCGCTACACGCGCACGCTCGATCCCGGCCTGCACTTCCTGATTCCGATCGTCTACGGCGTCGGCCGCAAGATCAACATGATGGAACAGGTCATGGACGTCCCCAGCCAGGACGTCATCACCAAGGACAATGCGGTGGTGAAGGTGGACGGCATCGTCTACTTCCAGGTGCTGGACGCCGCCAAGGCGGCGTACGAGGTGGCGACGCTGGAAATCGCCGTCCTCAACCTGGTGATGACCAACATCCGCACCTCGATCGGTTCGCTCGACCTGGACGAATCGCTGTCCAAGCGCGACGAGATCAACGCCAAGGTGCTGGTCGCCGTCGACCAGGCCACCCATCCGTGGGGGCTGAAGGTCAACCGTATCGAATTGAAGGACATCCAGCCGCCACGCGACCTGGTCGATTCGATGGCGCGGCAGATGAAAGCCGAGCGCGAGAAACGCGCCAACATCCTGGAAGCCGAAGGCCATCGCCAGTCGGAAATCCTGCGTGCCGAAGGCGAGAAGCAGGCAGCGATCCTGGCAGCGGAAGGCAAGCGCGAGGCGTCCTTCCGCGAGGCGGAAGCGCGCGAGCGCCTGGCCGAGGCCGAAGCCAAAGCGACGCAACTGGTGTCGGATGCCATCGCCAACGGCAACGTCAACGCCATCAACTACTTCGTCGCGCAGAAGTACATCGAGGCGTTCAAGGCGCTCGCCGAAGCGCCCAACCAGAAGTTCGTGATGATGCCGATGGAATCGGCGGGCGTGATCGGATCGTTGGCCGGCATCGCCGAGCTGGCGAAGGAAGCACTGGACCGCCAGCCCACGCGCGCCGTCCCCGCGCCCTCGCCACGGATCGGAGGCTGATCGCAATGCAGTGGAACCTGGAGACGGTGGCATGGGCGGTAGTCGCGCTGCTGCTGTTCACGGCCGAAGCGATGGCGCCCGGCGCGTTCATGCTGTGGCTCGGCTTCGCCGCCGCGGCGGTGTTCGCCATCGTGCTGCTGGTGCCGGGCGTGCCGGTGCTGGCGCAGGTGACGGCATTCGTGGTGCTCAGCTTCGTTTCCATCCAGGTCTATCGCACGTGGTTCCGCGGCAGGGAGCCGAGCAGCGATCAGCCCACGTTGAATCGTCGCGCGCAGACGCTGGTCGGTCGCGTCGTGCCGCTGGAGCGCGCCATCGTCAACGGCCAAGGTCGCGTGCAGATCGCCGATGCCTATTGGGACGTCACCGGTCCGGAGCTGCCGGCCGGCACCGCGGTGCGCATCGTCGCCAGCCGCGGCATGAGCCTCATGGTCGAGCCCGCCGGGTGATGCGCATGCGCGCCGCGCGACTGTTGCTGCTTGCCGGCCTGTGCGCCGCCGGCGGCGCATCGGCCGGTGGGCATCCGATGATGATCGGCAAGGTCGTGCCGCCGTACCCGGACGGGTACCGATCCAACACCGGCAGCTGCGTGGGTTCGGGCAGCGGCGTCGACGAGCTCTGCGCGCGCAGCATCGCCACGCTCGACGACGACGAGGACCGCACGGTGCAGCTGCTCGCGGCGCAGTTCGTCGAACGGGTGGGCGACGAGCCGCGCTGGCGCATCACCGACGCGGTGCCGTATCCCGCGTTGCGCCGCGACGAACTGGTCGCCATCGCCACCTGCCAGCGCGACGGCGTGGACGACGCCGGCGTGGTCGCGATCATCGATACGGGCGCTGCGGGCGCATCGGAACTCGACATGCTCCCCGCCGTGCGCTGGGCGGTGCGGCTGGACCGCGGCACGGGGAAGTTCCTGCGCGTCACGCCGGGCCGTGTGCGCTGCTACAACGAAGGCTTCAGCGAGTAGGCGCTTCCATGCGCCGGCGTAGGTGCGGCCGGGAAAACCCCGCGCCGGCGGTTCTGGGATAATCGGCGGCTCGCTCCCGCAAACAGGTTCCCAGCGCCATGACCCAGAAGACCGTACTCAATCAGACCCACCGCGACCTCGGCGCCAAGATGGTCGACTTCGGTGGCTGGGACATGCCGATCCACTACGGCTCGCAGATCGAGGAACACCACCAGGTGCGCCGCGATGCGGGCATGTTCGACGTCAGCCACATGACGGTGGTCGACCTGCACGGGGCGAAGGTGCGCGACTTCCTGCGCCGCCTGGTGGCCAATTCGGTCGACAAGCTCAAGGTGCCGGGCAAGGCGCTCTACACCTGCATGCTCAACCCGCAGGGCGGCGTGATCGACGACCTCATCGTGTACCTGCGCGGCGACGACTTCTTCCGCCTGGTGGTCAACGCCGCCACGCGCGAGAAGGATCTGGCATGGATCACCGAGCAGGCCAAGGCGTTCGACGTGAAGGTCACCGAGCGTCCCGACTTCGGCATGATCGCCGTGCAGGGACCGAACGCGCGCGCCAAGGTGCAGGGCCTGCTGCGCGAGGAAGACCGTGCCGCGATCGGCAAGTTGGGCAAGTTCGTCGCGGCCCAGGCGAAGACGACCGACGGCATCGATGTGTTCGTCGCCCGCACGGGCTACACCGGTGAGGACGGTTTCGAAGTGGTCGTACCCGAAGCACAGACCGTCGCCTTCTGGAACGCGTTGCTCGCCGCGGGCGTGAAGCCCGCCGGCCTGGGCGCGCGCGACACGCTGCGTCTGGAGGCGGGCATGAACCTCTACGGCCAGGACATGGACGACACCGTCTCGCCGTACGAAGCCGCACTGGCCTGGACCGTCGCGCTCGACGATCAGGCCGATGGAAAGCCGCGCGACTTCATCGGTCGCGACGTGCTCGAGCAGCAGAAGGCGGCTGGCGCACCGCGCCAGATGATCGCGCTGGTCATGGACGAGAAGGGCGTGCTGCGCCACGGCCAGAAGGTGCTCACCGACAACGGCGAGGGCGAGATCCTCTCCGGCACGTTCTCGCCGACGCTGGGCAAGGCGATCGCCTTCGCACGCGTGCCGGCGGGCAACGTCCCGTTGGGAGCCGGCGGCAACGTGCGCGTCGACATCCGCGGCAAGGAAGTGCCGGTGCGCGTGGTGAAGTTCCCGTTCGTGCGCGACGGTCAGCCGCAGGAAGGCGTGCTGGGCTGATCGCGGTGAACGCGCCGGTCGTCGACTACTACTTCAGCCTGATCTCGCCGTATGCCTGGCTCGGGCATGCGGCGGTACTGGAGGTGGCGCGCGAGACCGGCGCGCAACTGCGCTACCGGCCGGTGCGCATCTTCGACCTGTTCGATGCCACCGGCGGCCTCCCCCTGGGCAAACGATCGCCGGCCCGCCAGCGCTACCGCCTCGTCGAGCTGCAGCGCTGGCGCGCGCAGCGCGACCTGCCGCTCAATCTGGCGCCGAAGTTCTTCCCGGTCGACATCGCCCTGGCCGACCGCTGCGCGATCGCGCTCATCGACGCGCAGCTCGATCCGTCGGGCTACATGGACGCTGCGTTCCGCGCGTTGTGGGCGGACGATCGCGACCTCGCCGACCCGGGCGTCGTCGCCGCGTTGCTGCAGGCGCATGGCTTCGATTCGGACGCGGTGATGGAGCAGGCCGCCACCGATGCCGTCGCCGAGCGCTATGCCGCCAACACGCGCTGCGCGATCGAGGCCGACCTTCCGGGACTTCCGGGCTACGTGCTCGAGGGCGAACCGTTCTGGGGCCAGGACCGCGTCGACGCACTTCGCGATGCGCTCGTGCACCGCCGCACGCCCTACCGCCCGTCCGTCGAGCCGCGGTGACCGCGATCCGCTACTCTGTCGCCGGCCGGGGTTGCGCCGTTAAACTAGGCGCCGACATCCGGTGTACCACCGCCCCCGCAAACGTTTCGAGGCTCCCGTCATGAGTGAAATTCCCGGCGATCTGAAGTTCATGAAGTCCCATGAGTGGGCCCGCGTCGAAGGCGACGGCAAGGTCACCGTCGGCATCTCCGACCACGCGCAGGGTCTGCTTGGCGATCTGGTCTACGTCGAGCTGCCCAACGTCGGCGACCGCGTCGAAGCCGGCAATGCCTGCGCCGTCGTGGAGTCGGTGAAGGCCGCGTCGGACGTTTACTCGCCGGTGTCGGGCAAGGTCGTCGCGGTCAACGCGGCGCTGACCGACAAGCCGGAGACCATCAATGAAGATGCCTACGGCGAGGGCTGGATCTTCGCCGTGGAGATCGAGGAGGCCGACCAGCTCAACGAGCTGCTGGCCCCGGACGACTACGCCGAACTGCTCGAAGAAGAAGATCACTGATGTCCTGCGCGCGGCCCGGGCCGCGCGAGGAACGCTCCACCGAACCGGCCGCCTCGCGCGGCCGGTTTTTTTTTTGCTTGCCGCGCGCGTTGCGGGGCGTGACGAGCCGGTGAGTTTTCCCGGGCGCGTACGTACTCCGGAACTCGTCGACGATGGCCTTGCGAGCGCGCGCATGCGTCTCGGCGGAGACGTTCGACGCCGTCGGCGGAGTGGTCGACGGCGCGATGCGTTCGGTCGAACGCGGCGATCGACGACGTCGTCGCGGGCGTCGTCGGCATGCCGATGCGGTGCGCGCGAGGTGTGTCGAAGGGGCGTTTGGGTTTCGCGCACTTTCGCGCAAATCGGCTTGTGCGACGCGAAACCGGGGCGTCGCGGAAGAATTTTTTTTGGCCGGCTTCGCGACCCTCTGACGCCGTTCGTCGTGTCCACCGCATGCCGGCCCGATCCACTGCGCAACGACGCGAGCGAACGCACGCGGTTTCGCAAACCACTTAAAAATAGACGTTTGCGAATTACACGAACGCGGCGCGGCGATTCCTTCGTCGTCGTCGCCCTCGTTCGACGCGCCGCCTCGACCGCTGCCGTCGACGACGCGACGCCGACATCGCTGAAAAAAAAATGAGCGAAGTTGTTGACAGTCCGAAAAAGCGTGATTAGGTTTCGCCCAGCAGACGTCTCCTGCGGAAGCGAGTGAGTACAGACAACGCGACAACACGCGGCACAAAACGAACCTCCAACCGGGCAATCGACACGGTGGAAGTAGGGTTCGTTTCCCCCGCGAAAACGCGCGCCGTGCACACGCAGGCCAGGCGTTCCATCCAACCCGGTCCGCTCTTTGCGCGCCGGGTTTTTGTTTGCCCGCACCAGCGGGCGGTACCGAATCCGTACCGGCGCGCCAGCGCGCCGGCGGCTGCTCGCGGGTCCGACTCCCGCGGCTTGAGGTTCTACTGGGCGATAGACCGCAATACCACTGATCAATGCTGATCAACCACTGACGAGGAGCCATACCATGGCCATGAAGAAAGCTGCGAAGAAAAAGACCGCCGCCAAGAAGGCGACCAAGAAGGTAGCCAAGAAGGCTGGCGCCAAGAAGACCGTGAAGAAGGCCGCCAAGAAGGCGACCAAGCGTCCGGCCAAGAAGGTCGCGAAGAAGGCCGCCAAGAAGACCGCCCGTAAGACGGCGAAGAAGGCCACGCGCAAGACCGCCGCCAAGAAGACCGCGAAGAAGGCCACCAAGAAGGTTGCCAAGCGTCCGGCGAAGAAGGCTGCCAAGAAGACCGCGAAGAAGGCTGCCAAGAAGGTAGCCAAGCGTCCGGCCAAGAAGGCTGCCAAGAAGACTGCAAAGAAGGCCGCCAAGAAGGCCACCAAGAAGGCTGCCCCGAAGAAGGCTGCCCGCAAGTCGAGCCGCAAGAAGACCGCCAAGAAGGCGTCCGTGACGGCCATGCCGGCAACCCCGGCACCGATGATCTAAGAAAGCCCCGAAGACCGTAATCGAGCTCTCTCCCCGCAGCCCAGGCGGGGGGAGAGTTTTTTTTTGCGCCCACGTTGGAGGCATCGGCGTTTGCGCCCGCGGAGCAACACGCCGGGTGTTGATTCAGTCCGTTGTCGCTTCGGCCGGACGGGCTCACCGCGACGGTGGTGCCGGGTGCTCGCCATTGCGTTCGGGTCGCGCTCGCCTCAAGCGGAGCAGGCGATCGGATGCAGGGCGAGGGGAGCACCGCCACCGACCTCGTCGGCGCGCGGCCTGAGGGCCGGCTGAAATCGGCCTGCATCAGGACAGGAGGAAAGGTACCTGCGTCGGGTACTGCGCCGGAACGATGCGATGGGAGGCGAGCATCCGCCCGCCAGGTTCAGTCGCTCAGTGCGGCGCGGCGGTGGATGCCGAGGCGTGCGAGCCCGGTGCGTTGGCCGAGTCCGTCGAGTTGTCCGAGCCCTCGGCGGCGTACAGCGTCGGATCGATGTCGTCGTCCAGCCACTGACCGGTCGGCAGGCCGAGCGCGCTGTCGAGGATGGTCGGCAGCAGGCCCGAGGGCAGCGAGCTTTCGCTGTTCCACATGATGGCAACGCCGAAGTCGAGTTCCGGCACCATCGCGATCAGGCCGCGATAGCCCTGCACGGCGCCGCCGTGGAAGACGACGCGATGACCGGCGTAGTCGTAGGTGCGCCAACCCAGTGCGTAGCCGGCGCTGGTCAGGCGAGTGCGGCGCCACGACGAACCGCGGATCTCGCTGGGCGTGGTCACGAGTGGCTGGTGCAGCGTCGCCAGCAGCGGTGCGGGCAACACGTCCGGCCGATGCCCGGTGTGGGCGAGCAGGTACTGCGCCATGTCGCTGGCGCTGGCGTTTACGCCTGCCGCCGGCAGCACTTGGTAGTAGGTGGTCTTGGGCATCATCGCCACCCAACCGCCGCGGCCGCGCACGTGCGGGCGCGCCCAGCTCGGGCTGGCCTGGATGCCTTCCAGGCCCAGGCTCGCGTCGTTCATGCCGAGCGGCTTGAAGATGCGGCGCTGCACTTCCTGCGCATAGAAATCGCCGGTGGCGGCGAAGACCATGTCGCCGACGAGGCTGAAGGCGACGTTCTGGTAGCTGTAGCAGGTGCCGGGCGCGCACTGCAGGGGCGCGTAGGCGAGCTTGTGCGTCAGCGTGCGGAAATCGACGTACTGCTCCAGATCGCGATCGAACGCGTTGTGCGTCAGTCCGACGCGATGGCTCAGCAGGTCGGCGACGGTGAGCTGCTGCGAAGCGAGCGGATCGCTCAGGCGGAACGTGGGCAGGTAGTCGACCAGCTTGCTGTCCCAGCGCAGTGAGCCGTCGTTGACGAGCAGGCCGGTCATCGTGCCGGCGAAGCTCTTGGACAGCGAGGCCAGGCGGAAGACGGTGTGCGAGTCGACCGGTGCCGCATGGCTGGTATCGGTGATGCCGTACCCACGCGAGGTGAGGATCTTTCCGTCGTGCACCATCGCCATGGCCAGGCCCGGCACGCGTTGGTTGGCGACCAGTTGCTGCGCCATCGATTCGAACTGGCGTGCGTCGAAACCGACTGCGAGCGGCGGGGCCGGCGGCAGGTTGGCGGGGTGTGCCACAGCGGAAGACGACATCGCCTGCGACGTCGCCGCATTTGCCATGCCGGAATGCTGCGGCGTCTGTGCGGTGGAGCCCAGCGTAAGTGGCAACAGCAGCGCGATGGCGCCGAGGCGGGGCAGGGTGCGCGATGGCTTTTTCTTATTGCAGTTCATGGCCAACGCCCCTGCTTTTACGACTCGGGGGATCATAACGCCAATCTAAGAGGCCGGGGCAACAGTCCCCACCACACCCCTGATTTTGCAGGCTTTAGTGAGGTCCATCGCAATTCGCGAGGCGGTCTTTTCCGTGTTCACCTTTGTCGATGCGCCAATGCTGCGCAGCGACTCGCGTCACAGCCCCGTTCATGCGGTCAAGATCAGGTCGGCCGCGCGCTCGGCGATCATCATCGTGGGCGCATTCGTGTTGCCGCCGATCAAGGTCGGCATCACCGAGGCATCGACCACGCGCAGGCCGTCGACGCCTCGCACGCGCAACTGCGGATCGACCACCGACAAGGCGTCGTCGCCCATGCGGCAGGTGCCGACGGGGTGGTAGATGGTCTCGGCTTTGGCGCGGATGAATTCGACCAGTTCGTCGTCCGTCAGGTCGGTTCGCGCCGGGAAGATGGGCGCGCCCCGATACGCGTCGAAGGCCGGCTGCGCGAGCAGCTCGCGCGCGAGCTTCGCGCATTCGACCATCATCTTCAGGTCGAAGCCGTCCGCGTCGCTGAGGTAGTTCGCCTGTATGCGCACCTGGTCGCCGGCGTGCCCGCTCGCCAGGGTGATGCGACCGCGACTGCGCGGCCGCAGGAAACAGGCGTGCACGGTGTAGCCGTCGCCGGGCAGGCGGTGGCGGCCGTGGTCGTCGAGCATCGCCGGGACGAAATGCAGCTGGATGTCGGGGCGTTCGTCGGGTGCCAGGCGCGAACGCACGAACCCGCCCGCCTCGGCGATGTTGCTGCTGCCGACGCCGCTGTGGCCGCGCAGGTAATAGTCGAATGCGATGCGCGCATCGCTCAGGCGGTCGTAGGTGATCGGCTGGGTGGAATGCTGCAGCGTGCAGATGTCGAGATGGTCCTGCAGGTTCTCGCCGACCTGGGGCGCGTCGACGACAGCCGCGATGCCGTGCCGGCGCAACTGCATCGCCGGGCCGATGCCGGACAACATCAGCAGTTGTGGCGAGTTGAGCGCGCCTCCGCACAGCAGGACCTCGCGCGCGACGGCCTCGTGGAAGGCGCGGCCCTTCGCGGTGTAGACCACGCCGTTGGCGCGGCCGTGCTGGAACGTGATGCGATTGACCTGCGCGCCGGTGACGACGGTGAGGTTGCGGCGTTCGCGCACCGGATCGAGGTAGGCGACGGCCGCCGAACAGCGTGCGCCGTTCTTCTGCGTCACCTGGTACAGGCCGAAGCCGTCCTGACGCGCGCCGTTGAAATCGTCGTTGGTGCGGAAGCCCGCCTCTTGCCCGGCTTCGATGAAGGCATGCGACAGCCGGTTGCTGTGGCGCAGGTCGGACACGTACAGCGGCCCCTCGTCGCCGTGCAGCGCATCGGCGCCGCGCGCGTTGCGTTCGCTGCGGCGGAAGTACGGCAGCACCGAGGCCCAGTCCCAGCCGGATGCGCCCAGCGCGGCCCACTCGTCGTAATCCCCAGGCACGCCGCGTGTGTAGCACATCGCGTTGATCGAACTGGAGCCGCCCAGCACCTTGCCGCGCGGCCACCACAGCGTGCGGTTGTCCAGCGCCGGCTCCGGCGCGGTGTGGTAGTTCCAGTTGACCCGGCGGTTGTTGACCAGCTTGGCCAGGCCGGCGGGCATATGGATGAAGGGATTGCGGTCGCGAGGACCGGCTTCTAGCAGCAGCACCTTCACGTCGGGGTCCGCGGACAGTCGGTTGGCGAGCACGCAGCCGGCCGAACCGGCGCCAATGGTGATGTAGTCGAACACGTCCGCTCGGCACTCCGAAGGTAATGCGGCCCTGCAATCGGGCGACACTAGGCACGCCCATTAGAGCAAATGCTCCCGATCTACCGGCCGGCCCGGTGAGGGGCCGGATGGCGCGGTAGCGGGCCGGTCCGGCATGGGCTAACGTGCCGCCAGCTTTTCCGGAGCCTGTCGATGGCCTCCCACGTCCCGAGTGAACAGCCGCAACGACGTGTCCGCAGCGGCGAACGGCACGCCGTCGCCCTCTCGTTCACCTACTTCTTCTGCGTGCTGGCGGCGTACTACGTCATCCGCCCGGTGCGCGAGCAGCTCTCCGCCGCGGTCGGTTCGACGCAGTTGCCGTGGTTCTACGGCGCGACGTTCCTCGCCACGCTCGCTCTGACGCCGATCTTCGCCGGGCTGATCGGGCGTTGGCCGAGGCGGATCGTGGTGCCGCTGGTCTATGCCTTCTTCATCGTCTGCCTGTTCGCGTTCGTGCCGCTGTTCGTCAGGCCGGATCTGCTCGGTCCGCAGGCGCTGGGCATGGTGTTCTTCGTCTGGGTGAGCGTGTTCAACCTTTTCGTGGTGTCGGTGTTCTGGATCTTCATGTCCGACATCTGGAACACCGAGCAGGCGCGCCGTCTGTTCCCGATCATCGCCGTCGCCGGCACGTGCGGCGCACTGGCAGGCCCGGCGCTGACGCGCGCGCTGGTGGACGTGATCGGCGTGGCGCCGCTGCTGCTCGTGTCGGCGTCGCTGCTGGGCGTTGCGCTGGTGTGCATCGTGTTGTTGGGGCGCTGGGCGCGCCTGCACGGCGCGCCGCGATCCGACGCGGCGCAGGGCGCGCCCGTCGGCGGCAGCATGTTCGACGGACTCCGCCAGGTATTCGCCGATCCCTTCATGCGCGGCATGGCGATCCTGCTGCTGCTGGCCGACGGCATCGGCACGGTGAACTACGCGCTGGTCGCGGACTACTCCGGCGCGACGTTCACCGATGCGGTCTCGCGCACGCGCTTCGCCGCGGAAGTGGACCAGTACGCGAACGCGCTGACGGTGCTCACCCAGCTCCTCCTCACGCGCTGGCTGCTGCCGCGTCGCGGGCCGGGCGCGGTGATCCTGGTGTGGGCGGTGGTCAGCATGCTGGCGCTGTGCCTGGTGATCTTCTCCTCCGATCCGCACGCGCCGCTGCTGGCCGGCATGCCGGCCGTGGCCATCGCGCTGATCGTCAGCCGCGGTCTCGCCTATGGCATGGCCGAACCCGCGCGCCACAGCCTCTACACGCGCGTGCCGCGCAGCGTGCGCTACAAGGGCCAGAACGCGGTCGACACGGCGGTGTGGCGCTTCGGCGACACGGCCATCGCGCTGGGCATGAACGGACTGCGCGCGCTGGGCGTGAGCACGGGCGGCTTCGCCGCGCTGAGCGCGCTGGCGGCATTCTCTGCGGCGACGTTGGGCTGGCGGCTGTCGCGCCGGGTCGAGCAGACGCCTCCACCCGCGGCGGTGCAGCCCGCAGCGTCATGACCTCCGGCGCGTGGCGCGGCGTCCACCGGCAGCGCGGGCCGCAGGTCATCGCCGCCACGTCGAAGCACCGACACGACCACCCGCCACCGACGACCGCGCGCTAAGCTCGGACGAACCACCGCGCAGGAGATCCGCATGTCCGTGCTCGCGATGCTGCTGATCGCCGTCGTCGCGCTGCTGCACCTGGGCTTCCTGGTGCTGGAGATGTTCCTGTGGACGCGGCCGGTCGGCCTGAAGGTGTTCCGCCAGTCGCGCGAGAAGGCCGAGCAGTCGCGCGTGCTCGCCGCCAACCAGGGCCTCTACAACGGCTTCCTCGCGGCCGGGCTGATCTGGTCGTTGGGCGGAGCGCGCACGGACGTGGCCGCGTTCTTCCTCGTCTGCGTGGTCGTGGCCGGTGCCTACGGCGCGGCCACGGTGAACCGGCGCATCTTCCTCATCCAGGGCGTGCCCGCGCTCCTGGCGCTGGCGGCGCTGCGGCTGGTGCCGGGCGGTTGAACTGCGCGGCCGCAGCCGCGGCGAAGCGACGTTGCCCGGGTAAGGTCGAAGGCCGCACCCGGGGTTACCGCCGCTGGCGAGTCACGTCCCGGGTGCGCTGCGCTTACCCGGGCTACGGTGGCCGCGGACATCGAAGGCGCAAGCGCGGCCCTCGAGGCGCCAACCCGCACCTTCGAGGTCTGTACCCAGTCGCGGTGACGCGGGCGGCGGCATTGTCGAAACGGCCCGCCCGCAAACGACCAGCTCGTGAGGAGGGCGATCCGGAGGCCGGTTCGACCCGTTCTTCATTCCATGCCGGGAGGTTCGAGATGAAGTACGTGTGCCTGATCTACGACGAAGAGAAGGTGTTTGACGCGATGCCCAAGGACCAGGTCGACGCCGTAATGGGCGAGTACTTCGCGCTCAGCGACGCGCTCACCGAAAGCGGGCAGATGGTCGCGGGCGAAGCGTTGCAGCCCGTCAGCACCGCCACGGTGGTGCGTGTGCGCAACGGTCGCCTGTCGACCACCGACGGCCCGTATGCGGAGACCAAGGAGCAGCTCGGCGGCTTCTTCCTGATCGAGGCGAAGGACCTCGACGACGCGATCCGCATCGCCGGACGCATTCCGTCGGCGCGCTTCGGCAGCGTCGAGGTGCGACCGGTCATGGATTGCCAGCGTCCCGAAGGCTGATCGCGTGGATGCGTCGACGCCGACGCGGCTGGAAGCCATCTACCGGCGCGAATCCCGCCGCGTGCTGGCGACCTTGATCCGCCTGCTCGGCGACTTCGACCTGGCCGAGGAGGCGCTCCACGACGCCTTCCGTGCCGCGATGGAGCAATGGCCGCAGACCGGCGTGCCGGAGCAGCCACGCGCGTGGCTGGTGTCGGCCGGGCGCTTCAAGGCCATCGACGGCCTGCGCCGGCGCGCGCGTTTCGACGCGTCGCTGGCGCAGATCGCCGACACGCTGTACGAGCAGGCAGCGCGCGGCGACGACGAGGACGTCGAGGACGACCGCCTGCGCCTGATCTTCACCTGCTGCCATCCGGCGTTGCCGGCGGATGCGCAGATCGCGTTGACCTTGCGCGAGGTGTGCGACCTGACGACGGAGGAGATCGCGCGCGCGTTCCTGTCCACGCCGTCGACGATCGCCCAGCGCATCGTCCGTGCGAAGGGGAAGATCCGGCAGGCGTGCATTCCCTACCGCGTGCCGCCGCGCGAAGAGCTGCCCGAGCGCCTGGATGTCGTGCTGCACGTGGTCTACCTGGTCTTCAACGAAGGCTACAGCGCCAGTTCCGGCGATTCGCTCACGCGTCACGACCTCAGCGGCGAGGCGATACGGCTCGGACGCCTGCTCGCGGAACTGTTGCCCGATCCGGAAACGCTGGGCCTGCTCGCGCTGATGCTGCTGCAGGAATCGCGGCGCGTGGCGCGCACCGATGCCGAGGGCGACCTGGTGCTGCTCGAGGACCAGGATCGAAGCCTGTGGGATCGGGCGCCGATCGCCGAAGGCCTGGCGCTGGTGCAACGGATCTGGAGTGCGCGTCGCTTCGGTCCCTACGGACTGCAGGCGTCGATCGCCGCCGTGCATGCAGCCGCTGCGTCGCCCGCGCACACGGACTGGAACCAGATCGTCGCGATCTACGATTTGCTGGTGCGGGCCGACGCGTCGCCGGTGGTCGCGCTCAACCGCGCCGCCGCCATCGCGATGCGCGACGGACCGGCCGCGGGACTGGCGCTCATCGAAGGCCTGCTGGAACGCGACGACCTGCAGCGCTACGCACCGGCGCATTCGGCCAGCGCCGAGTTGTACCGGCGACTGGAGCGGATCGGGGAGGCCGAGGCCGCCTATCGGCGCGCGCTGGAACTGACCTCGCAATCGGCGCAGCGGCGCTTTCTGGAACGGCGGCTGGGCGAGATCGGATCATCGCGCGGAACACCGCATCGCCGGCCCGGTCGGTGATTGGCACGTCGCCGCGAGCGACTTAGCCCGAGTAAGGCCGCAGGCCGCACCCGGGTGACGGGCCGGTGCGCGAAACCGGGGTGCGCTGCGCTTACCCGGGCTGCGGCGCTACGACGCCTGACGCGTCGGCATCACTTGCGCGGCGACACCCACATCGCGATCTTCGCGCGGAACACCGCATCACCAGCCTGGTCGGTGACGACCACGCTGACCGGCAGGTCGTAGCCGGCGGCGGACTCCACCAGCGGGCTGTCCGGCGTAGCGACGCCGCGCATCGTGCCGGTCGCCTTCTTCAGGTATTCGACCGCCATGCCCTTGGGGATCCAGCGCATCGACGCGGGCAGGCTGGCGTCGATCATCACGCCGGCGGCCAGTTCGGCCAGGTTGCACAGCGCGATCGCGTGCACGGTGCCGATGTGGTTGTGCACGCGGCGGCGATCGCGGATTCTCACCTCGCAGCGACCCGGTTCCAGCGCGACGAAACGCGGGGCGATGGTGGCGAAGTAAGGCGCCTTCATGCACACCGCGCGCGAGAACAGCCAGTGCCCGGCGGGCCAGCGCGTGATCTTGCGGTACAGCGAAAGCAGGGGCGTGGACATGGCGATACTCCATGAGCGAAGGCCGGACAAAGCGACGGCGGGACATGCCCGCCGTCGTGAGGTCGATGTCGCGCCGGATCAGGCGGCGGCGCGGCTGTCGCGTTCGTGCGCGCGATAACCGGCCGAGCGCAGTTCTTCCGGATCGAAGTCGTCGACGCTGATCGTGTCGATCGTCAGCTCGCGCAGCTCTTCCAGCTGGCGGCGTTCGTCGGCCGTGATCCAGCCTTCGCGCACGCCCTCGTCGAGCTGCGAGGCGAAATCGTGCGCCTCGATGTCGCTGTGCTTGAGGGCCTTGAGGAACTTGCGCTCCACCGGCTCGGCCAGCACGGCCTTCTGCAGATAGCTGGCGATGCGGCCGCCCGGATTGTTGGCGGTTGGGGTGAGGAACACGCCCTTGCCGAGGCGGTCGCGCGCTTCGTTCGGCGACATCAGCAGCGAGGCGACCTTGTGGCCCAAGCGATCGCTCGGGTACTGCGCGCGACGGCCCAGCGGGAACACCAGCGCCCAAAGCAGCCAGCCGATCGGACGGATCGGGAAGTTGCGCAGCGCGCCGGAGAACGCCTTCTCGATCTTGAAGGTGGCGTTGTGGATCGACCAGGCCAGCAGCGGCTGATCGGTGACCGGACGGCCTTCGTCCTCGTAGCGCTTGAGCAGGGCGCTGGCGATGTACAGGTTGCTGAGCACGTCGCCCAGACGACCCGACAGCGATTCCTTGAACTTGAGCTTGCCGCCCAGCAGCAGCATCGAGGTGTCTGCGCATAGCGCCAGCGCCGCCGAGTAGCGGTTGAGCTTGCGGTAGTAGCGGCGGGTGTAGGCATCGCCCGGCGCCTTGCCGAAACCGGCCGAGGTCAGGCCGAACCAGAACGAGCGCACCGCGTTTGAAATCGCGAAGCCGATGTGGCCGAACAGGTTGCGGTCGAACTCGCGCAGGCGCTCGTCCGGATCGGGCAGCATCGCCGCCTTCATTTCCTTCAGCACCCACGGATGGCACAGGATCGCGCCCTGGCCGAAGATCATCAGCGAGCGCGTCATGATGTTCGCGCCTTCCACCGTGATCATGATCGGCGCGGCCTGCCAGTTGCGGCCGGCGAAGTTGCGCGGTCCCAGGATGATGCCCTTGCCGCCGATGATGTCCATGGTGTCGCGCGCGACTTCGCGGCCCATCTCGGTGCAGTGGTACTTGGAGATTGTCGACGGCACGGCCGGCAATTCGCCGCGCGCCACCGCCGCGGCCGAGGCTTCGGCCAGCGCGCTGATGGTGTACGCATTGCCGCCGATGCGGGCGAGCGCTTCCTCGACGCCTTCGAAGCGGCCGACCGACAGGCCGAACTGCTTGCGGATGCGTGCGTACGAACCGGTCACCACCGCGCCGAACTTGGAACCGCCGCTGGCGGTGGAGGGCAGGGTGATGGAGCGGCCGATCGACAGGCACTCCACCAGCATCTGCCAGCCCTTGCCGGCGTAGGCTTCGCCGCCGATGAGCTGGCTCAGCGGGATGAAGACGTCCTTGCCGCGGATCGGGCCGTTCTGGAACGGGCTGTTGAGCGGCATCGCGCGGCGGCCGATCTCGACGCCGGCGGTGTCGCGCGGCAGCAGCGCCAGGGTGATGCCGATGTCTTCCTTGTCGCCGATCAGACCGTCCGGGTCGTACATGCGGAAGGCCAGGCCGATCAGTGTCGCCACCGGGGCCAGGGTGATGTAGCGCTTGTCGAAGGTCAGCTTCACGCCGACCACTCGCGCGCCGTTCCAATCGCCCATGCAGACGATGCCGTAATCGGGAATCGACGTGGCGTCGGAGCCGGCCCATGGACCGGTCAGACCGAAGCACGGCACCTCACGGCCATCGGCCAGGCGCGGCAGATAGTGGTCCTTCTGCTCCTGCGTGCCGTAGTGCATCAGCAGTTCGGCCGGGCCGAGCGAGTTGGGCACGCCGACGGTGGAGGACACCACCGAGGACATCGACGCCAGCTTCTGGATCACCTTGTGGTTGCCCAGCGCGGTGAAGCCCAGGCCGCCGAATTCCTTCGGAACGATCATGCCGAAGAATTTGTTCTTCTTGAGGTAGTCCCACATCTCCGGCGAGAGATCGGCATCGACGTGGGTGATTTTCCAATCGTCGATCATCTTGCAGAGGTCTTCGACCGGGCCGTCGAGGAAAGCCTGCTCGTCCGCACGCAACGTCGGCTTGGGCTGCTTCGCGAGCACGTCCCAGTCCGGCTTGCCGGAGAACAGCTGGCCTTCCCAACCGACGGTGCCGGCTTCCAGCGCGACGCGCTCGGTTTCCGACAGCGGCGGCAGGATCTTGGTGTAGAAGCCCAGCAGGGGCTTGGTGATGAATGGCAGGCGGAACGCCGGCAGCAGCAGCGGCACCGCGATCAAGGCGGTGACGATGGCGGCCACGATCGTGGCCGCGCCACTGGCGCCCAGCAGCCAGCAGGCGACCAGGACGGTGGCGGTCAGCGCCGCCCAGACCGGAAGGCGCAGACGGTGGTAGGCGCAGATGGCCCCTACCAGCAGGAAGGCGATGAAAGGTATTGCGATGCTCATGACGGCGCTCCAGCGGCGGTGCGGCGATATCCAATAAGTAGTAAGTGTGGCCGGGTCGCGGTGATGCGCAGTCGCCATAAAGGAAACAAGGCGTTCAAGCGCGCGCATCAAACGCTTGCCATACGGCCGAGTATGGTAAGATCGTCCCGTTGCTGTCAACCAATAGCCCCTCTTCATGCCTTCTTTAGGGCATCTTGACGGGATGCATACTGTTACCCCCGCTGGCGTATGGTTAAACTGACGGCCATGAGCTCGAACGCGCAGACCAAGCAGGAAGGGGCCGGGCAAGGCAGCGCCGGCGACCGCGGAAGCCAGACGGGACAGGATCGACCCGCGGCCCCTGAGCGTACCGGACGACTCAGCGCCGACGACTGGGCGCAGGCCGCACTCGACCTGATCGCCGAACAAGGCGTGGCGGCCGTGGCGGTCGAACCGCTGGCGCGCCGCCTCGGCGTGACCAAGGGCAGCTTCTACTGGCATTTCCCTTCGCGCGACGCTCTGCTGATCGCGGCGCTGGAGCGCTGGGAGAAGGTCGAGCAGGAGACGGTCTTCGGCCAGCTCGAGCCCATCTCCGATCCGCGCGAACGCCTGCGTGCGTTGTTCACGCTGGTCGCGCACGAGTTCAAGTCGCACGTCATCTATTCCGAGCTGCTCAAGGCGCTCGACCACCCGGCGGTCCAGCCGGTCATCGGCCGCGTCTCGGAGCGCCGGCTCGAGTACCTCGTCGCATCGTTCCGCCAGGCCGGGCTCAGCCGTACCGACGCCGGACACCGCGCACGCCTGCTCTATGCCGCCTATGTCGGGTTCCTGCAGTTGAACCTGCAGTTGCACCAGGCACGCATGCAGCACGATGAATTCGAGGCCTATGTCGAGCACATGATGGCCACGCTGATTCCATCAGCATGATCCGTCAGCCTGATTTCCAATAACCCGGCCCCCGCTGGAGGATGTTGTCCGTGAATGCCATTTCCCATGACGTCTCGAAACCTGTCATCGCCGCGGGGAGCGACGGCAGCAGGCTCGCCGCACTCAACGCCTGGGTCGCCGAAGTCGCCGCGCTGACCAAGCCCGACGCGATTCACTGGTGCGATGGCAGCGACGCCGAGAACGCCAAGCTGATCGCGCAGATGGAGCGCGACGGCACGCTGGTGAAGCTCAACCAGCAGACCCATCCGGGCAGCTACCTGCACCGCTCGCATCCGGACGACGTCGCCCGCGTGGAGCACCTGACGTTCGTGTGCACCACGAACCAGGACGACGCCGGCCCGAACAATCACTGGATGTCGCCGGCCGACGGCCACGACAAGATGGACGCGCTCTTCGACGGCTGCATGAAGGGCCGCACGATGTACGTGATCCCGTACTGCATGGGCCCGATCGAATCGCCGCTGTCGCGTTGCGGCGTGGAGATCACCGACAGCCCGTACGTGGTCGCCAACATGCGCATCATGACGCGCATGGGCGCGCCGGCGCTGGCGCGGATCGAGCGCGAAAGCAAGTTCGTGCGCGGCCTGCACTCGATCGGCGAACTCGATCCGGAACGCCGCTTCATCATGCATTTCCCGGAAGAACTGACGATCAAGTCGTTCGGATCCGGCTACGGTGGCAACGCGCTGCTGGGCAAGAAGTGCCATGCGCTGCGCATCGCCTCGCACCAGGCGCGCAGCGAAGGCTGGCTCGCCGAGCACATGCTGATCCTCGGCCTGGAGAACCCGCAGGGCGAGACGCACTACATCGCCGCGGCGTTCCCGTCGGCCTGCGGCAAGACCAACCTGGCCATGCTGATTCCGCCGGAGGGCTATCGCGCCCAGGGCTGGAAGGTGTGGACGGTGGGCGACGACATCTGCTGGATGCGCCCGGGCGCCGACGGCCGCCTGTATGCGATCAACCCGGAAGCCGGCTTCTTCGGTGTCGCGCCGGGCACGTCGGACAAGTCGAATCCGAACGCGCTGGCTTCGATCCAGATGAACACCATCTTCACCAACGTCGGCGTCACCGCCGACAACCAGCCGTGGTGGGAAGGCCTGGACAACGGCCAGCAGCCGGTCACCGACTGGCGCGGCAACGCGTTCGATGCCGCCAAGGGCCCGGCCGCGCACCCGAACTCCCGCTTCACCGTGTCGGCCAAGCAGTGCCCGACCTACTCGCCGGAAGCGGAAAATCCCGCAGGCGTGCCCATCAGCGCGATCGTTTTTGGCGGTCGCCGCCCGTCGCTGGTGCCGCTGGTGTTCGAAGCGCGCGACTGGACGCACGGCGTGCTGGTCGGCGCGGCGATGGGCTCGGAAACCACCGCCGCCGCCACTGGCGCGGTCGGCGTGATGCGCCGCGATCCGATGGCGATGAAGCCGTTCTGCGGTTACAACTTCGCCGACTACTTCAACCACTGGCTGTCGTTCGACAAGGCCGGCGCGAAGCTGCCGAAGATCTTCCACGTCAACTGGTTCCGCAAGGGCGATGACGGCTCGTTCCTGTGGCCGGGCTTCGGCGAGAACCTTCGCGTGCTGGAGTGGATGATCCAGCGCGTGAAGGGCGAGGCCGGTTCGGTGGAAACGCCGATCGGCCACCTGCCGGCGGACGGTGAGCTCAATCTCGAAGGCGTGGCGCTCGGCGAGGAAGGCCGCGCCAAGCTGTTCGGTTTCGACCGCGCCGGCTGGCAGGCGGAGTTCGCCAGCATCGGCGAGTATCTCGACGAATACGGCCCGCGCATGCCGCAGGCGTTGAAGGACGAGCAGCAGCGGATCGCCAAGGCGTTGCAGGACTGAGGGCTGCATGACAACCACGGACCCCATAGCGCTCGCGGCCAGTCGTGAATTCGTGATCGACGGCCGCCCGCTGCGGGTGTTCGACGGTCATCTGCCCAATGTCGGCGACTACGTGCGCGGCCTGGCCAAGGCCGCGTTCACGCGTACCGAGGTCGCGCGCCCGGAAACCGCCGAGCACAAACACTGGGCGACCGAGGTGAAGCTCGAAGCGCTGGTGCCGCAGCCCATCTTCGACCTCACCCGTCGCGCGGTGCTCGGCTTCACGACGGGCGAGTACGGCTATCGTCCGTACCGCGCGTACACCAACGTCGCGACCTTCGGCGACATGCTCTTCAGCCACACCGATTGCCTTCCCGACCAGCACGACCTGACCGCGCTGTGGTACCTGTGCGAGCGCTGGGACCTGGAATGGGGCGGGGAGACGATGTTCTTCGACGCGCAGGACGAAGTGGCCGCCGCGGTGCAGCCACGCCCGGGCCGGCTGGTGATCTTCGACGGCGCGATCAAGCACGTCGGCCGGCCGCCGAACCGGATCTGCTATGCGCCGCGCTACACGTTCGCGATCAAGTTCGAGCGTCAGCGCGTCCCGGGCTGACCTCGTGCCGACGCGATGAGCATCCCGCCCGACTCCGCGCCCTCGTCCGTCCTCGACGATCCGCACTGGTTTCCGATCGACCTGCACGTGCCGGAGCGGCGTTTCGGGTTCGCACGGCTCGACGTCGACGCGCTGGAACGCTCCACCTTCATGGACACGCGGCTGGACGCGAAGCTCGCGTCGCTGGAGCCGGTCGATGCCGACAGCGCCGGCGCGATCGCGCCGCCGTCGCGCGCCCCGGCGTGGCTGTTCCACACCTCCTTCTGCGGCTCGACGCTGCTGGCGCGCGCACTTCACGTCCCGCCCCACCAGGTCGCGTTGAAGGAACCGCTGGTGCTGCGCCGCCTTGGCGATGCGCGCCATGCCGGCTGGACGACGAACGATCTGCCGGCGATCACCGCAAGATTGCTTTCGCGGCCGTGGAACGAAGGCGGCGGCGTACTCGTCAAGGCCACGCACGCGGCGCTGAACATCGCCGACGACCTGCTCGACGCCACGCCCGCAAGCCGCGCGGTCCTGCTGACCTCGTCGCTGGACGATTTCCTGGTCTCCAATCTGAAGAAGCCGGCCGAGACGCTGGCGAAAGTACCCGAACTGGCCGAACGCGCGCTGCGCGCCAGCACCTTGCACGCGCGTTTGCCCGCGCAGGCGCTGCAGCCACCCGACATGCTTTCGGCGGTCGCGCTGCAGTGGGCGGCGCAACGCGATCTCATCGCGGGCATCGCCGCGCGCTACGGCGAACGCGTGCGCGTGCTGGATTTCGCCACGCTGGCGGAGGACCCGGTCGAAGTGTCGGTGGCGTGCTCGCGCTGGTGGCGACTGCCCGCGCCGGCCGATGCCGTGCGCGCTCGCGCCGTCGATGTCTCCCGTCGCAACGCGAAGGCGGTGGCGGTCGAATACAGCGCGGACCGCCGCGCCCAGGAGGCGCGGCTGGTGCACGATCATCATCGCGACGACCTCGCGCGCGCGCATGCCTGGGCCGCGCGCCACTTGCTGCCCGTGTTGCATGACGCATTGGCGATGACGCCGCCGAAGGAATGGACGTGAACGTCGCATCGCTATGGCAGCAGGGCGAAAGCTATGCGAAGCAGGGGCAATGGGCGCCGGCGCTCAAGGCCTATGAAGGCGTGCTCGAGCACGACCCCAAGCACGTGATGGCGATGTTGCGCGCCTCGCGCATGGCACTGTCGCTGGGCCGCTATCGCGATTCGCGCGAGTACGCGGTGCGCGCGCTCGCCGCGCGTCCGCAGGGCGACGATCCGGTGTTGAACCTTGCGCGCGCACTTCGCCTGTTCAACGAGCCGGCGCTGTTGCTGGAGTGCGTCGAGCATTCGCGCTGGCGGGAGCGTCGCTCCGCGCAGTGGCTGACCGAAATGGCGATGCTCGTCAGCACCAGCGGCGAGAACGACCTAGCGATGCAACTGCTCGATGTCGCCGTGCAGCGCGACCCCAAACATCCGCCGACGCGGTACTTCCGGGGCGTGGTGCGCATGTTCTTCGGCCAGATGGACGAGGCCGAACAGGAGCTGGAGCAGTGCATCGCCGTGCTGCCGACCTACGCGCAGGCGCACTGGGTGCTGTCGCGCCTGCGCAAGCAGACGCCCGGAAGCGACCACGTCGCGCGCATGAAGGCGTTGATCCCGCGCGTGCCCGCCGGAAGCGAAAGCCGCGTGTACCTCGCCTACGCGATGCACAACGAACTGCACGATCTGGGCGCGCATGAAGAATCCTGGCAGGCGCTCGAACACGCCTGCCGCACCAAGCGCCGGCTCACACCCCACGACCGGCCCGACGCGCGACGCATGTTCGAAGGGTTGATGAGCGTTTGCGATGCGGACTTCATCGCCGCCGGGCAGGCGCACGCCAACGAGCCGGCGCCGTACCGCCCGGTGTTCGTCGTGGGCATGCACCGCTCGGGCAGCACGCTGCTGGAGCAACTGCTCGGCGGCCATCCCGACGTGACCGATGGCGGCGAGACGTACTCGTTCACCTCGCAGATGCGTTATTTCGCCGACCACCGCAACAAGGGCGTGATGGATGCGGAATTGGTCCGCCGCGCGCCGCAAGTGGATTACGCGGCGCTGGGGCGACGCTTCCTCGAACACACCGCGTCGCGCGCGCGAGGCCGCGCGGTGTTGACCGAGAAGCTGCCGTCGAACTTCCTCAACTTGGGCTTCATCGCGCGCGCGCTGCCGCAGGCCAGGATCCTGCACATGGTGCGCGATCCCGTGGACACGTGCTTTTCGAACCTGCGCACGATGTTCTCCGACGTGAACACCTTTTCCTACGACCAGGGCGAGCTGGCCGAGTGGTACGGCCAGTACCGCGCCCTGATGGACCACTGGCATGCGGTGATGCCGGGGCGGATCCTGGATGTGCGCTACGACGAACTGGTCGCCGACCCGGAGCAGGTGATGCGCCGCGTGCTCGATTTCTGCGATCTGCCCTGGAACGAGGCGGCGACCACCCTCGACCGCGCCGGCGCCGTGGCCACCGCGAGCAGCCCGCAGATGCGCGGGGGCATCATCAAGGACCGCACGGCGGCCTGGGCCCCGTATGCGGACAAGCTCGGGCCCTTGATCGAAGGCCTGGCGCCCTGGCGCGAGCCGGCGTCCTAGCGGCCCGCGCCGGTGCGAACCGACGCTTGAACCCGCGTTCGCCCAGGCCAGAGCTGGCGCTTGAACCCGCGTTCGCGCAGACCAAGGCTGGCGCTTAAACCCGCGCCTATTCCGGCGCATCACAAGGGACATGCTGACCGTCGTGACCGAAAGCCTGACCGATGCCCCCACCGCCGACGACGAGGGTGGCGAAGAACGCACCCTGGTGGCGGCGGCCGCGCGCGGCGAGATGCAGGCCTTCGAGGCGCTGTACCGCCGCCACGCCGGCCGGGTCCATGGCGTGATCGCGCGCCTAGTCGGCAGCCAGGGCGCCCGCGCCGAGGACCTGACCCAGGAGGCCTTCGTCCGTGCGTGGCAGGCCTTGCCGGCGTTCCGCTTCGAGTCGGCGTTCTCGACCTGGTTGCACAGACTGGCCGTGAACACGGCGCTGATGGAGCTGCGCAGCCGGCGCAGCCGCCCGCAGGACGAGGGCGATTCGGACGAGGAAGTGTTCGAACTGATCGGCAGCACCGATTCGGCCGGACACACCACTGCGCTGACCATGGACCTGGAACGCGCCGTCGCCAGCCTGCCGCCGCGCGCCCGTGCGGTGCTGGTCCTGTACGACGTGGAAGGCTGGAAGCACGAGGAGATCGCCGCCGAACTCGGCATGGCGGTCGGCAGTTCCAAGGCGCAATTGCACCGCGCGCGCAACCTGTTGCGCGGCCGGTTGGAGGCACACGCATGAACACCCACGACAACGAAGACACCCGCCGCGACGAACTGCCCGATGCACTGCGCTGGCAGCTGCGGGCGATGCGCCGCGACGATCCGCCCGGCCGCGACCTGTGGCCCGACATCGCCCAGCGACTGCAGCAGCAGCCGCGCCAGGCCGCACCGCAGCGCCCGCGCTGGCTCGCGCCGGTGGCGATGGCCGCCACGCTGGTGCTCGCGGTCGGCATGGTCAGCCTGTGGCGCAGCGGCGAGCATCCGGCCAACCCCGGCAACGCGACCGCGCCGGCCGCCGGCCAGGCGACCCTGGTCCAGCTCGAAGCCCAGGGCATGTACCGCCAGTACCAGGCCGCGATGATCGAGGTCAGCCCCGGTCGGCCGCCGGCCGAACTGCAGCCGGCGTTCGACGAACTGGACCGCAACGCCGCCATGATCCTCGATGCGCTGGCGCAGAACCCCGACTCGCGTCTACTGCTCGAACAACTTCGCCGGACGTACGCCCGCCGGCTCGCACTTGCGCAACGCGTCGCCTACGCCTGATGGTGAATTCACCGATGCGCCATGACACTTACGCCCCCACCCAAGAACCGCAGCCCGCTTTCCGGAGAACGTCCATGACCCGCGCCCACATCCAACGCCTCGCATTCGGCCTGGCCCTGTTGACGGCGCACGGCGCCTTCGCCGCCACGCCGATCAACGAGTCGCGTCCGCTGGATCCGCGCGGCCGCATCGAGATCGAGAACGTCAAGGGCAGCGTCGAAGTGCGCGCCTGGGACAAGCCGGAAGTGAAGATCGAAGGCAGCCTCGGCGCCGGCGTGGAACGCCTGGAGATCGAAGGCGACCGCGAACACCTCAATGTGCGGGTGAAGTACCCCAACCGCAGCGGCATGGGCATGTTCGGTGGCAACGACAAGAGCGAGCCGACGGACCTGCGCCTGATGGTGCCGATCCGCGCGGACGTGGACATCGATGTGGTGTCGGCCGACGTCAACGTGGAAGGTGTGGCATCGAACGAACTGTCGGTCGATACGGTCAGCGGCGAAGTGACCGTTGCGGCGGCGCCGCGCGAGGCGGACCTCGACAGCGTCAGCGGCGACCTGATGCTCACCCTGAACTCCAGCCGCGTGAGTGCCGAAACGGTGAGCGGCGACCTCACGCTGCGCGGCCGCCTGGACGGCGAAGTGCGCGTGGAAACCGTGTCGGGCCGCATCGACGTGGGCACCCTGCAGAGCCGCGTGCAGGAGCTGTCGGGTTCGACCGTCTCCGGCGACATCCGCATCCACACGGGCCTGGCCAACAACGGCCGCATCTCGCTGGAAACCGTGAGCGGCGACCTCGACCTGACGCTGCCGAAGAACCTGTCGGCGAACGTGCGCGGCGAAAGTTTCAGCGGCGACCTCAGCGCTCCCGGCGCGCAGATCATCCGCCCCAAGCACGGCCCCGGTTCCAACTTCGATCATCGCTACGGCAACGGCGACGGCACCGTGACCATCGAGAGCTTCTCGGGCGATGCGACGCTGCGGCTGGAGTGAAAGCCTGGCCGGCATGCGCCGACTTACGACGAAGGGCCGCCGCAGGGCGGCCTTTTTGTTGCCGAGGGTTGAGCGTGCGGGCGTCGGATTGCGTGGAAAACACGCCAGGCGAAAAGACTGGCGTTCGAGGCGTGGTTACTGGCGCGCCAGGCGAAAAGACTCGCGCCCGAGGCGCGGTTGCTGGAGCGCCAGGCAACAAGGACTGGCGGTCGAGTCTCTGCCGCTGGCGCGCCAGGCGAAAAGACTCGCGCCCGAGGCGCGTTTGCTGGAGCGCCAGGCAACAAGGACTGGCGTTCGAGGCCGTGTTACTGGAGCGCCAGGCGAAAAGGGCTGGCGTTCGAGGTTCCGATATTGGCGGGACTCAGCCTTCTTTCATTCCGAACCAGCAGTTGAACGCGATGGTGATGCGCTCGTCGTCGCCGTAGAACGGCAATACCTCGTGCTGGAGCCATGACGGGAACAGCACCAGCTGGCCCGGCTGGAAGCGCACGTTCCAGCTGCCGTGGTGATAGGGCGCGCGCAATCGCGCGTTGCCGGCATCGAGGAAGTAGTTGCTGTAGTGGTGCGGGTTGTGGAACCGCAACACGCCCGATTCGGGTCGATCCTCCGGCGTGGTGCCCGGATCGACGCAGTACACACCCGACCACGACGCCATCGGATGCGTGTGGTTGATGGTGAAGCCGCCATGCCGGGTCACGTGGAACCAGGTGTGCGAGAAAATCTGCAACCGCTGCATCTCCTGCGCGCTATAGCCGTTGAGGTCGGCGATGGTGCGGCCGAGCGCGGTCCAGCAGAACAGGCGCAGTTCCTGGATGCAGGCTTCGGGCCAGGCGAACAGGTTGAACTCGCTTTCGAAGACCCCGTGCTGCTGTTTCAGCGAAGGATTGGGGTTGGCGTACCGCTCGCCTTGCGCTTCGCGCGAAAGGATCAAGGCGCGCAGCTGCGCGTTGAGGGCGGCTGCGTCGGGCAGCGTTTCCTGCGCGAGCGGAACGGCGAAGACGGGGTTGATCTCGAGAGGCATGCGGTAGCCGCGTGACGGATGGCGGTGATGCGTGGAGTGTAGCCGGATAACGCAACGGCCTCTTGCGAGGCCGTTGCGGGTGGAGCCGTCGACGCATTCCGTCAGAACTTCTGCGAGTAGCGGAAGTAGATGAAGCGGCCGGGCACGTCGTACTGCGGATCGAACGAGTTCGCGAACGCGGTGTAGGCGATGGGCGGGTTCTTGTCGAAGATGTTGTTGATGCCCACCGTCACCTTGGCGTTCCACGGCGCATTCCAGTAGGCGCTCGCGTCGTGGAAGGTCGAAGCACCGACGTGGTGCTCGTTCGCCGCGACCACCGTGAAGCCATCGCCGCCGGCCTCGCCATCCCAGACGCCGTTGCCGTTGACATCGGTGGGCTGGCTGCGGAACCGGTCCGTGGTCGTGCACAGCCAACCGTAACCGTAGTCCTCGAACGTCTGGCAGGGCTCGGTCTGGTCGGAGTAGTAACGCACGTTCCAGGTTGCGCCCCAGTCGCCCTTCTCCCAACGCGCCGAAAGGTTCGAACGGATGCGCCAGTAGTTGAGCAGGTTGGGACCGTCGTACTCGCCGACCAGGTTGCCGCCTTCGTTGGCCGCCATTGCCGCGCCCACGCCCGGCTCGCGGAAGACGTCCTCGCCATAGACGCCATCGCCGTCGAGATCGTTGAGGAACTCGGACAGATACGTCGTATCCCAGGTGAAGCTGAACTTGCCCCACGAGGTTTCAGGCAGACGGTAGCTCACCGTCATGTCCCAGCCCTCGACCTTGGTACCGCCGATGTTCACCGTGGTGTTGATCAGCGACAGGATCTCGCCACCCGGCTGGCGGCTGTAGAGATCGCAGGTCGAGCCGGTGCCGCCGGAGTCGATGCACTGCTGGATGATCGGAGCACCGCCGACGGTGGTGATGGCGTCCTCGATCTTGATCTTCCACCAGTCCAGCGAGACGTCCAGGCCTTCCACGTAGCTCGGGCTGTAGACCAGGCCGGCGGTGGTGGACTCGGACTTCTCGGGCATCAGGTTCGGATTACCGCCGACGGTGATGCGGATCTGCGTGTTGTTCTGCGCATAGCCGCCGTCCGGCACGCCTTCGGCCCTGCATCGGGCTTGAGCCGGCGCGGTCTGGTTGCCGAAGTTGGTCTGGTTGCAGGGGTCGCTGAGCTGCGGGAACGAGTCGGCCTGGCCGGCGAAGAGTTCGGCGATGGACGGTGCGCGGAAGCCTTCGGACCAGTTGCCGCGGACCAGCAGGTCTTCGATCGGCTTCCAGCGGAAACCGAACTTGCTGTTGAGCGTGTCGCCGAAGTTGCTGTAGTCCGAGTAACGCGTGGCCACCGAGAAGTCGAGCAGCTTCGCACCGGGCACGTCGGCCAGCACCGGGATGGCGAGTTCGAGGTAGGCCTCGTCCACGTCATAGCCGCCGTTGGTCGCGGTGCGCGCGTTGCCGGTGGTGTTGCCGGAGTTGATCAACGCGTCGGGCGAGTCGTAGCCGTCTTCGGTGCGGTGTTCCAGGCCGACCGAGAAGCCCAGCGGTCCGCCCGGCAGGTCGAACAGGTCACCGCCGATGTTGGCGTAGTACGTCTTCTGCGTGTAGCTGTACTCGTCGTGCGCGGTGAACGTGGTGTAGTCCAACATGTCCTGCGTAAGACTGCCGACACCGCCGAGCAGGTTCATCGGGACGCAGCCGGCGATCGGAGCGGCGGCCGTGCCGCAGGTCGGGACGCCGTCGGCGTCGACGAACGACGGTCCCAGTGCCTGGCCGAGCGAGATCACGTTGAACAGGCCCAACGTGGTGTTGTTGGCCTTGTTGCGGCCGTAGAAATAGCCGGCTTCCCAGTCGTAGTACTTCTCGGCGAAGTTCAGCGTGCCCTCGAAGCCTGCGTTCATCGCGAAGGTGCGCACGTCCTGGCTGAAGCGACGGCCGCCGGTTTCCACGGCGCGGCGCTGCACCCAGTCGATGTCGGTGCCGAACGGGTTGTAGATGCTGTCGGCACTGATCACCACGTTGCCGGCGTTGGTGCCGGCCACCGGGACGCCCAGCGTGATCGGCATGGCGGCCAACAGCTGTTCGGACTGGCGTTCGTTGTAGGTGAGGGTGGTCTTGAAACGGATGTCGTCGGTGATCTCGACCGAGGCGTTGCCGAACACCGAGCGGCGTTCCTGCGGCGTGAGCAGGTAGTTGTCCGGCGCGAAGTTGTAGATGTCGTTGTTGGTGAAGTTGCGCCAGGCCGAAGCGTTTCCACCGGACGCGGCGTCGTAGGTGAAGCTGCCGGGGAAATTGCCTGTCGCGGCCACGGTGCCAGGTGCGGGGCCCGGACGGCAGCGCGTGGCCGTGTCCGGATCGTCCGGATCGGTGAAGCACTCGCCAAAGCGGACGCTGAAATTGCCATTGGGCGTGGTCGAGCTGCCGCCCAGTGCCGCGCCGGTGGTGTAGATCGGCTCCTTGGAGATGTAGCGGTCGCCCGCCATCACCGGGTCTTCCTTGACGTAGCCGAAGCCCAACATCGCGGAGAAGCGGTCGGAGGTCGTGCCGATGGTGAAGTCGTAGGACTGGCGGAAGCCGTCGCCCTTGTCGTACACGCCCAGGTAGGCGTTGGCTTCGGCACCTTCGAAGTTCTGGCGCAGGATCACGTTGACGACGCCGGCGATGGCGTCGGAACCGTAGATCGCCGACGCACCGTCCTTCAGTACTTCGATGCGTTCGACCGCGGCAGTCGGGATGGAGTTGAGATCGACCTGGCCGCCCAGGCCAGTACCCGATGCGCCGCCGACCCAACGACGGCCGTTGACCAGCACCAGGGTGCGGTTCGCACCGAGATTGCGCAGGCTGACGCCGGTGTCGCCGTTGCCGCCGTTGTTGAAGGCCGTGTTGAGCGTGGAGCCGTTGGCGGTGATGTTCTGGATCACATCGCCGACGGAGGTGAGGCCCTGCGCGGCGATGTCGTCGCGACTGAGCGAGAAGATCGGCTGCGAAGTCTCGATGTCGGCGCGCTTGATTCGCGAACCGGTGACTTCGATGCGATCGAGGGTGGTGGTGTCCTGGTCGGGGGATGGGGCGGGTGCGGGGTCCTGGGCGTGGGCGGTGCCCACACCGACTGCGGCTGTCGTGCCCAGGGCGAGCGTCACGCGAATTGCGTCCCGGAGCTTTGTTGTGTGCAAGATCATCGCTCTCTCCAAGTCGGTCTCTGTTTTGTTCCCATGGGAACCCGCCGGGTGGAGCAAAAAACCGCGCCAAGTCCGGCAAGGTCGGGCCGATGGTAGACCCGCCGAGCCAATACTTAAAGTGTTGTTAATCTTCAACTTTATGAACAGCCGGCGTTTCATTTTTGAAACGCACACAAAGAACTACGGCCCCTTTCGGGGCCGTAGTGGTGACGCAAGTGCCGTTCGTCCTGGGACGAATGTGCCGATCAGAACTTCTGCGAGTAGCGGAAGTAGAAGAACTGGCCCGGCAGCTCGTACTGCGGATCGAACGTGTTGGCGAACGCGTTGAGCACGATCGGCGGGTTCTTGT
>SCOX01000008.1 GCA_005503055.1 Lysobacteraceae bacterium P
CTGTCCCTGATCACGCAGGCCAAACTCGACGCGGTGGCCAGGGAGTTGAACGGACGGCCCCGCAAGACGCTAGGCTATGAAACACCGGCCGAACGATTTCAACAAGCTGTTGCGTCGACCGGTTGAAACCGCAGCCCAAAGCGGACACACGCGGGGGTGGAAACGGATGTCTTTCAAGGGCGTGGCAATCCGCGTGAGTAGTCGTGCATTAGGCGCCTTGCTTGCGGTCCACATTGCGACAGCATGCTCACCGCCCATGATCGCGAGCCCCCGTCAGAAGCGCAGGAGGTCGGCGACCATGTCGAGAACCCAACGACGGGGTTACCGATGAATCCCTCGAAGCGTCGCCTGCCTAGCTCGGTAAAAATCGAGTCGGACAAAACCGAGCATTTCGGTATCGCACTGACAACACTGACGAAGGAGCAAAGATCCATCGTCGAATCTGCTTGGATGAACTACAGGGCCGTTCTTTCCGGCGGACCCCCTGATTGCCCACAGGCGCCGTTCGCTCCATCAGACGGGGGCACTCTCATCTACTTCTGCGATGGATACGACATAGCTCGCGTGCACGGCATGTCGGGCACAGGAGAAACGCCCGGATACGACTACGGGCCCTCGCTGGGATTTTCTTAACGGGCAGCATGTGGAGCGACTCAGGTTATTGACGGAGGCTGAGATGGCCAAGCTCGATCAGGCTTCGACAAAGGCACCGTTGAAGTGAGTTCCAGCGCGCCGCGTACGTCCTGCGAGTCCGGATTTCAGTCGGTCCGCTCCGGCGGAATGTCGCTGCGACCGGTGGGAGGGCGGAGCCCCGAGTTCCGCACCCGGACGAGGAAGTAACCACCGGTAAGTGCCAGCATCAGGGCCGCGATGCCTATCAGCGTGAATCCGTCCAGTGTCTCGAGATCGAGCTCGACGATGTGCCTGCCGAGCGCTACCACTGCCACAATCAGGACGACCTCCAACCGCACCCGATGGTGCTTCAGGTAGGCGCGCACTGTCTCCAGCAGTTCGAGGCCGATCAAAACCAGGAGAACGCCCGAGAACCCGTGCTGCATGGCGTTCTGGAGTGCGTCGACCGAGCCGATGCTCAGCATCTCTGCGTGGGCGCCTCGCACCATCAGATACAGAAGATCGAGCAACCCAAGCACGACCAGCGCCGCCAGCAGCAGCTGGACGGCCGACAAGATCAAGCGCTCGAATCCGCCTATGTATCGTTCACTCGGCCAGAGATCTTTCGAGGTTTCGTTCTTGGCCATTGGTCTCTCCGCCGTCGTGTGACTCACCGACTCCTAAGAACGCGTCCCCCTCGCGAGTGAGGCCATTCGACGAATGCGGGAATCAAATGCGGACAGCGCGGGAGCTGGGCATGCACGCTTGCCCGTCCAAGTGGGGGTAGTTGGTCGGAAAAGCCCCCGGCTGTCACCTACGGTGTCTATCGCCTCGCGTCTGATTGGCATGCCTCGTGGTGCGCTAGTGCGGCGTGAGCACGACCTTGCGGCACTCCTCCAGCTTCTCCTCAAACAGCTCATAACCCCTTGCCGCCTCGAGCAACGGCAGGCGATGGCTGATGATGATTTCAGGATGCAGGTCGCCGCGTCCGATGTGTTCCAGCAGAGCGGGCATGTGCTGTTGCACATGCGTCTGCCCCATCCGGAACGACAGGCCCTTATCGAAAGCGTCTCCAAACAAGAATGCGTGAATGAAGCCGGCGTAGACTCCGGGCACGCTGACCGTTCCGCCGCGGCGCGTCGCGGCAATGGCTTGGCGCAGGGCCTGTCCGCTAGCCCCTTCCAGCTTCAAGTTGGTCATCAGCGTTTCCAGCTTGCTGCCCTTGGCCTCGAAGCCGACCGCCTCGATTGAGGCATCGACCCCACGGTTCTGCGTGGTCGCAATGATGTGCTCTGCCGGATCTTCGACGTCATCGAAATTGATGGTCTCTGCGCCATACGCTTCACGGGCAAAGTCGAGCCGGTACTGGTGATGGTCGACCATGAAGATTCGCTCGACCCCCAACAACCTCGCGCACGCGGCCGCCATCATTCCCACCGGCCCTGCGCCAAAGATCGCCAGTGACGATCCCTCGCCCACCGCCGCATTGAGCACGGCTTGATACCCCGTGGGCAGGATGTCGGACAGGAACAGCACCTGTTCGTCCGTTAGCGCGCTGTCGGAAATCCTAAGAGGGCCGACGTTGGCCTGTGGCACGCGGACATATTCGGCTTGGCCGCCAGGATATCCCCCGTAAAGATGCGTGTAGCCGAACATGCCTGCACCAGACCGCACCTCCTTCTTGTTCAGAATCGCGCCGCGGTCGGGATTGGTTGTCTCACACGCAGCGTAAAGACCTCGCCCGCAGAAGAAGCAGTCGCCGCACGAAATCGTGAACGGCACTACGACGCGGTCCCCGCGCCGAACGGCTGTCACTGCGTCTCCGGCATCCTCGACGATGCCCATGAACTCGTGCCCCAGGATGTCGCCCTCCTTCATGCCGGGCACCTTGCCGCGATAAAGGTGGAGATCGGAGCCACAGATCGCCGTAGCCGTAACGCGAAGAATGATGTCGGTGGGTGCCATCAGTACTGGATCGGGGACCGTCTCCATACGGACATCGTATGCACCAGCCCAAGTCAATGCCTTCATTGCGTTCTCCTTACCTCTAGCGCTGGTTCAATGCTTATCCACGCGTGGGTCTGCGTCTTCCCATGCCGCGCGAATCCGATCGACGACGTCAGACCAGGGAACGCCCGTTACATACGAATTCCACAGCCTGGCCAGTTCATCGTGAACTTCGTCCCATTCGGCCCGGGGGTAGAGCTCACGTGCTTGTTCGCCAATGAGTCGGACCAAAGCGGAGTACGGAGGCCGTGTCTGGCCTGCTGGACTGATCATTCGCGCACCACTCCTAGGACTTCTCTCCGCGAAGAACGATAGAGATCTTTCCATCGTTCTCGACCGTTGCGTCCTCTATCTGATCCAGGGAATCAACGCCCTGCGTATACCGCGCGGACGCAAGGATCTCTCGCTCATCGACGCGCGCCTTGTCCATGTTCTCTTTCAAAAGCTTCCCATCTTTCATGATCGGCAAAGGCAGACCTTCCAGCCATCGGTTTGCGGCAGGCCAGTAGTGCTTGACGAACGAGAGAAGCACGCTCATCCCGGTAAGCGTCATGATGAGCAAGAAGGCGTTGGTGATGGAGTGGTCGCTATCGACCATGGCCTGATTGGTCACCTCTGAAATGATCAGGAGCAAGACCAGCTCGAAGGGCGATGTCTCCGCCAGGGTTCGCTTTCCGGAAATCCGGAATATCAGCCAGAGGAACAGGTAGATCGCTGCACCGCGGACGACGGATTCCATACATGCCTCAAGGAAAGACGAACTGGTCGATTGACACCGTTTCCGAACCGATCAAAGACATTTCTCCGTGTTGGCGTCCGAAGGTGGCTGGCCGGTAGCGGACGTTGATGTCGATGCCCCCCGCCCCCTTCGTCACGGGGAAGGCGAACTCTGCGTAACCAGGACCTGCGACCTGGCGCAGCGGCTGGGGCACGATCGATTCAATTTCCATCCGGTCGAGCAGGGAGCGCGAGATCCGTAAGCGGATCAGCCCACCCTGCGCCGCCGAGCCGTCGGCACGAAACCTGAATTCCGCTGGCGCACTGGAACGCAATAACCGGCCGTACTCCACATGGAAGGCCCCTGAGCCTGCCCCGGCGCGACTCAGGGGCCCGTCACCGAATGCACCGAACATCGTGCCCAATAGCAGCGCAGCGACGATCGTCCAGCCGATGCGCTCGACGCGCCAAGCGGCGCGGTGGTGACGCATGACTGCAGCAAAGTCCTCCCTTTGCGGCGACTGGGGCATCTCGCTTAATGGCGTGCCATCGATTTGACCGTGCCCTTTACGTTGGCCTTCGTCTTCTCTGCGGCCACAAGCGCGCTGGCCGCGTCCGACTGCTTCCAGGCCTCGTATTCCTCGTCCAATCTGGCGCGTTCCTCGGGGGAGAACATCTCGCGTGCCATCCTGAACATGGTCTTCTCCTCCTCCTTGGCGTGGTGATCGATGAATTCGCCAAAGACCTTTGTGCGCCCGGCGAACTCCGGGGTGCCGGGATCGGCAGCGTGCACTTCCGGGATCACACTGTTCTCCACGGCATGGTGTTCGGCAAGCGCCTCGGCATGCGTTTTGAGCCCGTCACGATCGGCTCGTTCCTTGAACGCGGGATAGAAGACCTTTTCCTCCCACTTCGCATGCGGCAAGAGGGCGTTCTCGATGTCTTCCAGCAACGAAGCACGCTTCTTGACGCCCCGGTCCGTGGTCTCTTCGAGTTCGGCGAACAAGTCTCGCAACGCATCATGCTCGGCTTTTAGCGTCTTCAAGATGTCACGCGCCATGGCGTTCTCCTTCGTGATTGAAATTCGCGCAACTCTTCCATAGAGCGGGTGCACATCACGTGCATACATTCACGGAAATTCAGGAAGTGCTCCCCTATTCCCGCTGTACCCAATCACCTATGCGGTGATGTGCCGGTGACGCGCGAAACGTGCACATGATGTTTGCGAAACGTCGACATCGAACTCATTACGCTCAGGTCACTCTCTCACTCGGCGAATGCGCCGCATGATGGAGTCGAAGTGATGGGTACGCAGAATCCGCAGCAAGACAATCAAGCTCAGCAAGGTGGTCAGCAAGGTGGTCAGCAGGGCGGCCAGCAAGGTGGTCAGCAGGGCGGTCAGCAAGGCGGCCAGCAGGGCGGCCAGCAAGGTGGCCAGCAGGGCGGCCAGCAAGGTGGCCAGCAGGGCGGCCAGCAAGGTGGCCAGCAGGGCGGCCAGCAAGGTGGCCAGCAGGACGGTCAGCAAGGTGGCCAGCAGGGCGGCCAGCAAGGTGGCCAGCAGGACGGTCAGCGTGGCGGCGAAGGCGGCCAGCAGCGCTAGTCATGAGGGCGCGGCCTGGTTGACTGGGCCGCGCCCGTTCTTCCCATGGAGATCATTCAATGAATCGTGGAAGTTTGATCCTGTGCATAACGCTGTCGGGGATGGCGTTCTTGGGAGCGTGCTCGCGCGAGGCGCCCAATTCTCGAGGCGCCGAGTCAGCTTCTGATGCGGTACCGCCGCCTCCCACGCAGGTCCCCGCACCGGACGGCCCGGTCACGGAGGCGCCTGGAGATGCCAGTGGAGCAACTAGCCCCGACGCCATGCCTTCAGAGGCAGCGGCAGTGGCGCTCGTAGCGGTAGTGGACCAGCACGAGATTGCCGCGGCCGAGCAGGCTCGATCGAAGCAGGTCGGTGGAGCCGTGTTGGACTACGCCAACATGCTGCATCGTGAGCATTCGAACAATCTCCAAGCGGGTCAGGCGCTGCGCATCGGCGGCGGACCGGAAGCGAATTCGCCAGAGGTGGAGGCGATGAAATCGAAGGGGCGGGCTGAGGTGGCCACGCTCGACGCCAAATCGGGTGCGGACTACCAGAAGGCCTATGTCGACGCGATGGTCAAAGGCCATGCCGAGGTAGTGCAGCTTCTGGATACGAAGCTCATTCCTGCCGCGAAAGATGAGCAAGTGCGCAACTTCTTGACGAACACGCGCGATCACGTGGCGATGCACCTGGAACGAGGCGAAGCTCTGCAGCGCGGACAGTGACAATCTCACCGGCTGCGCGGGTTACCTTTCAATTTCCGGAAACATTCCGACCTCGGTTTCGCGGGAGAGCTGCACGGAGGCTCGACGGCAGGACTGGGATTTCCCCAGCAGCCGCGGCGCTGAATGCGCCCATTTGACGAGCAATTAACGATTGACGCGGAAAATTTAGGTCCCCCAACCTTCAATCGGAGACGAGGGTCATGTCTGACGAACACAGTCACGATCTCGAAGCGTTTGAAGCCATGGTGCCCGTGATCATCCAAGCCGTACCCCAGGAGGACATCCTGTCGGCGTTCACGTGTTACGTCGGGCCGATGATCAGTCGGGCGGACAAGCCGGACGAAGTTCGAACGGCGGTAGACGAAATACTGCACCGCTACGGCGTACCGACGCCGGGTTTGTAGAGCCAAAGTTAGGTGGGGAGGGGTGCCAAGGGAGGGTGACGGCCCTCCCTTGGCACCGAGTGGTCCTGAGACCCATGCACGGTGCCGGTGCTCGCCCCATCCTGATCTCTACATCTTGAGTGAAGTCGGCAGATCCTGGGGTTCTCCCAGCCAGCGTAGCCCGGGTAAGCGCAGCGCACCCGGGGCTTTGCGTGGCGAACGACCCGGGTGCGGCCTTCGGCCGCACCCGGGCTACACCGCTACGTCGCTGACGTCGGCGACATCAAGTGACCGCGAAACTGTCGTGTCGCGCGGGCCGCGAACGCCCAACACACTCGCCGCCGTGGAGCTTCATAACTCCGCAAACAGCGGCGCCCACCTCCGTCATTCCGGTGGGTTTTTCATGTCCGGCTTCCCGGACATGACCGACGCAGCGTCTCTACGTCGGGAGGGCGTGAATACAAGACCTCGCCAGAGGGAATCAGCGCGCCGACTGTTTGCGGTTATGAACCTCCCGACACCTTGCGCCGCATCCCGCGGCGCAAGCCCGACGGTTTGCTGGAGACACTCACGATGCAAAAGGATGTTTGCCGTTCCGCCGCGCTGCGCGGCGTCGTGCTGCCCGACTTCGCCCACCACAAGCTGGTGCAGACACGCGATCAGTTGTTGCTGTTGTCGCAACTCGCCGAACCGCGGGGCGCCGAGCCCGAGGAGGCGATGCGGACATGCTCGTTGGCGGCGATGTGCGCGTCACCAACCCGCGCCGCGATCAGTTCGACCAGATCGGCCAGGTACTCGGTATCCACAGGGACACGATCCCCGTCACGGTCCAAGTGTGCTTCGACGGCGAGGCGCACTTCTTCGCGTGGTCCGATCTGGCGCTGGTCTGACAACGCAGACGGATACCGATGCGCAGGCGTGTCGCCTCGATCGAGTGCACGTTCGCCGGCTTGCTTCGCGCAATGCCCGAACAGGAAGGTGCAACGAATGGCGGTTTCGATGGACCACCTGTGACTTTAGAGCCTCCATGCCAGCGACATGTCTTGGCATGATCGTGATCCGTCCTCCTTGAACCGACTCCATGAGCCGACCATCGCATTTGCTCGCGCTGCTTGTTGCCCTGGCAATCTCCACCGGCGCCCGCGCACAGGCTCCGCATGGCCCCCAGATCATTACCACCGACGTCACGCGCTTCTACACCCTGTACGAGGCCAGCCACCGCAAGCCGACCGCGGAGCAGATCGAGCGGGACTATCTGGCCAAGGCCACGCCCAGCCTCGTCGAGTTCGCCAAGCTGCGCCGCGTGACCGCGCAGAGCATCGCCGACCGTCTGGCGAAGGACCCGGCGATGTACGAGAAGGCGAAGGCCTGCATGGCCGTGCTTCCCGCCGTGAGGGAGCGGCTGACGGCGTCGTTCGCGACCTTCGCGGACCTTTATCCGGAAGCGCGCTTTCCGCCGGTGGCCGTCCTCGTCGGCCGCGGCAAGCCCGTGGGTACCGCCAACCAGAATGGCCTGTACATCGGCCTGGAAGCGCTCTGCGCGGCGGACTTCATGAATCCCGATCTCGAAGACCGCTTCGTCCACGTCATTGCGCACGAGTACGGGCACATCCAGCAGCCCGGGGCGGATTTCGAGGAAGGCGACCCGAGCGTCACCGTGTTGCGAGTGTCGCTGCTGGAAGGCGTGGCCGAGCTGATCGCGGAGCTGACTTCCGGCAGCGTCGGCAATCCGGGCCTGACGCGCTGGACCCACGGCAAGGAGGCCGAGATCGAAACCGCTTTCGTGCGCGACATGGACAGCACCGACTTGTCGAAGTGGGCGTACAACTACCTCCCCGGCTCGGACGAGCCCTATGACATGGGCTACTGGGTCGGCTACCGCATCGCCAAGGCGTACTACCTGCACGCCGAGGACCAGCGAGAGGCGCTGAAACAGCTCATCCAGCTCGAAGACCCCAAGGCGATCCTGAAAGCGAGCGGATGGACACCGGGCATGACGATGCCCGCAAGGAACGCGACACGCGTGGCGAATTCCGATCGAGGCCTGGAGGATGGCCACGAGCGTTGATTCGTCCTCCGGTTTCACGCGATGGCCATGCCTCGCATGCAACATCAGCGTCTTTCGCCGAGCACCGGCTGCACAGGAGGAGACGCATGCATGTGATCATGGGAGGCACTGGCCACGTCGGATCGGCCACCGTCGAAACGCTGCTTGCGCAGGGAGAGCGCGTACTCCTGGTGACGCGCAATGCGGCGCACGCGGACCGTTGGCACCGCAAGGGCGCCGAGATCGCCGAGGCGGACGTCAACGACGTGCCTTCGCTGCATGCGGCATTGAAGCGTGGCAAGCGCGCATTGCTGCTGAATCCACCGGCGGACATCGGTACCGATACCGACGCCGTCGAGCGGTGCACCGTCCGGCGCATCCTGGAAGCGCTGGACGGAACCGGGCTGGAGAAGGTGGTGGCCGTCTCGACCGGCGGCGCGCAGCCCGGCGAGCGGATCGGCGACCTCAACGTGCTCTGGGAACTGGAAGAAGGACTGCGTCGCCAATCGATTCCTGCTGCCATCAACCGCGGCGCGTACTACATGAGCAACTGGGACAGCCAGCTCGACGGTGTCCGCGCAAACGGCGTGCTCTCGGCGATGTTCCCGGCCGATCTGCCGATTCCGATGGTCGCCCCTGCGGATCTGGGGCGTGCGGCTGCCGCGCGGCTCATGTCCGGCGTGGACGATATCGGCGTTCGCTACGTCGAAGGACCCTGCGACTACACCTGCAACGACGTCGCCGCTGCATTCGCGTCGGCGCTGAACCGTCCGGTGAAGGTCGAGGTCACGCCCCGTGATCGTTTGGAAGAGGCATTCCGATCGCAGGGGTTCTCGGAGGCCGCCGCGAAGTCCTATGCCCGTATGACGGCCGTATCGATCGACCGTGATTTCGACCGCGCGGAGCACCCGATTCGCGGCGATGGCAGCCTCGATGCGTACATCGGCGCGTTGTCAGGCACGGGGGCGTAGCCGCGACGAAGGTCGCGTGCTTCGTACGGACCGATTCGGAAGCTGCGATATCAGCGGGTCACCTCATGTCCGACACGAGATCCCGCGCGCCGCGGGCAAGCCTGCCCAAGGGGGTTCCGCGAAGCCGCGTTCGCAGCGTAGCCGGAGGCTGCGGCAGCTGGTCTTCGCCGATCACCTGGAACAGCGGGCGCATGTCGGCGACCGTTCCCCAACCGCTCGGTTCCCGCAGGAACTCCGCAACCTTGACGGTGCGAAGGCCCGTCTCCTTCGACCAATCTTCGAAAGCGCGCTTCTCGGATTCGTTTTCCCCGAGGAACTCATCGAAGAGCAACAGGCTTCCCGAACCAAGCAGCGGCGTCAGCCACTTCAGCGCACACGCCGTCGACGAATACAGATCCGCATCGAGCGAAGCAAATGCGACCCGGCCCACGCGCGCAGCGAGTTCCGGAGTGAGGGAGTCCTCGAAGTAGCCCTTTACGATTTCAACGCCTCGGATCCGTGGAGGCTTGCATGCGAACGTGCCCACTTCCGCGTTCTCGAACTTCTCCCTGAGTCCTTCGAACGAATCGCAGGCGTAAATCCGCTTCTTCGACCGCCCCAAGGCACGGCGCAGAATTCTGGTTGATTCGCCCTTCGCGACTCCGAACTCGATGATGTGTCCGGGCACTCGCCGGCACATCGCTACACAGAGCTCGAGCACCGAGCTCTTGGGAGCGACGGTGATGCGCCGCTTCAGATGATTCCATTCCAGCCCCGTGGCAGCCGCAAACTCATTCATGTCAGGATCTCCAGGACATCGCGATCCAAAGTAGGCAGGGCGACGAGCCTGCACCGTAGGGCAGCCGGCATATCGCGATCGTGAAAACAGGCGCACCGCGGCGCCCTTCCGTCATCGGGCACGCCGGCCAGGGAAGGCGCCCGATGAGGAGCTGCGCGTGCATGAAGGCATCACGCAGCTGAATGCAGGTTCGCGGAATTTCGGGGATTGTCTGCCTGAATGGGCGTTGTCGGCACTTGGCGGATTCATGCGCTTGCGTCCCCTCGTTCGCTTCGCAAGTGGAGTTGTATAAACCCCTGCAGTGATCGCTCGGCGTTCGAGTCCGGCGGTTGGATGCGATGCCTCCCGCTTCGCCGCACAGTGTTGATGGCAACATCTCGTTGAAGAGGTGAAACGATGTCCTTCGACTACCTGCTGGAGAAGATCAAGGCGGCCGAGTTCGAACGAGAGCCGTTTCCTCACCTTCACATAAGGAACTTCTTCAACGACGAGGACTTTTCGAAGATAACGGCTGCGCAGGAGATCGCGCTTCGTGCCCGGGCTTCGGACGACCAGTTGTTCGAAGAGCTGTTCGACGCCGGCTACAAGATCATCGATTTCCCGGGCTGCATCACCAACAAGAACACCTACATAAAGTGGCACAGTACCAAGGGAGCGAAGCAGACCCACAACAATTCAACATGCGAAGGCTTCGGCGTCACGCTGCGTCTGGCATCGGCGAAGTCCGAGCTCATCTCCGAGTTGATGGCCTTCGTCAACAGCCGGCGTCTCCAGGAAGTCCTCGCCGGAAAGTTCGACATCGACCTGGAAGACGTCTACTACGATGCCGGAATCCAGAAATACCTGGACGGATACGAGATCAGCCCCCATCCGGACATTCGGAAGAAGGCGCTGACCTACATGGTGAACATCAATCCCGGTGCGGGTTCCGAAGCGAACGAGCACCACACCCACTACCTGGTGTTTCGCGATGAGTACAAGTACGTCCAGGCCTATTGGGAAGGTCATCCGGAGGCCGACAGGTGCTGGGTTCCGTGGAGCTGGTGCGACACCCGGAAGATGCAGCGCGAGAACAACAGCATCGTGATCTTCTCGCCTACCAACCTCACCATGCATGGCGTCAAGGCGCGCTACGACCATCTCGCCAGCCAGCGCACCCAGCTCTACGGAAACCTCTGGTATCACACGGAGAGCGTGAAGCTGCATCCCGAATGGGAGGACTTCGTCATCACGGAGGCGAAGCCGAAGCTCGCCGCCTCCATCAAGAGCAAGGTGAAGTCCGTCATGCCATCTTCCGTGAAGGCATTCATGAAGGACAGGATCACCGGCGGCAATTACGTTGCCCGCAAGTAGTGGTTTCCACTTGCGTCGGAGGGTTCGGAACCGTTCGCGTCATAACGAGCTTGGCGGACCTGCAACGTCGAACGCCTGTTCGCCGCTGACCTGCTCCGGACGAGCGATGCGGAACGGATGGAGCATCTCCTTCGGGACGTCTTCATGCGTGGAAATGTCACGCTCGAGCTGACGAGTGATGTCGCAGGCGAACTGGAAGGGTTTGTGGTGGTACGAGATCACGCGTCCATCCGGAGCCGTGATTTTGATGCAGCAATCCCGGCGCGCCGGACTCGGTCCGAACGCTTCGAGCCGCCACCCGGGCGGCAGGCTTTGAGTTGTTGTGTGCATAACCGGCTCCCTGTGCTGGTCCGGCTGAACACTATCGTCAGAAATGCGTTCGCCGCGTGACGGGTGACCGAGCGTTATTCATCTTCCGCCGAGAGGATGCGCCATGCGCTGATCCGCCCAGGTCATATCGAGCTGAAGATTTTCGCGATGGCCGCAGCAAGTTGGAGCGCTGAGCACGCAGCGTCAGTGAAAGCCTGTGCAGTGGGTGCGGACCGAATCGGCCCGATGGTGAGGTCGCGTCAATGCTCAGGCAATGGAAGCGCCATTGCGCCAATGCCACGATTTCTCCGCCACCCTGCCGGCGGCTTCAATCCGCAAGGTGATATAGGAGCGACTTCAGGGTGACGGGCTGACTCACCGTCACATACACCTTGATTAGTTGGTCGGGACGGCCGGATTCGAACCGACGACCCTCTGCCCCCCAGGCAGATGCGCTACCAGGCTGCGCTACGCCCCGACGTGTTGCTTGTGCCGCCCTTGCGAGCGGGCGGCAAGTATAACGGGTGAACTGCGGCCGCGGCCACCGCGGCGCCCATGTGCGATGCGAATTCAGCGTCGCAGCAATTGCAGGACTTCTTCCAGCTCCATCCGCACCTGGCGGATGATCTGCGAACTCAGCGCGGACTCGTCCTTCGCCGTCTCGCCTTCCAGGCGCAGGCGGGCGCCGCCGATGGTGTAGCCCTGTTCGTACAGCAGGCCGCGGATCTGGCGCACCATCAGCACTTCGTGGCGCTGGTAGTAGCGGCGGTTGCCGCGGCGCTTGACCGGGCTGAGCATCGGGAACTCGGTCTCCCAGTAGCGCAGCACGTGCGGCTTGACGTCGCACAGCTCGCTCACCTCACCGATGGTGAAGTAGCGCTTGGCCGGGATCGGCGGGAGTTCGCGATTGCTGCCGGGGTCAAGCATGCTCCGCTCCGGAATAGGCTTCCACGCGTTCCTTCAGCTTCTGGCCGGGGCGGAAGGTCACCACGGTGCGGGCGGAGATCGGAATCTCCTCGCCCGTTTTGGGGTTGCGGCCCGGGCGCTGGTTCTTGCGGCGCAGGTCGAAGTTGCCGAAGCCGGACAGCTTCACCTGGCGGCCCTGCTCCAGGGCTTCGCGCAACGCGTCGAAGAACGCGTCCACGAACTCCTTCGCCTCGCGCTTGTTCAGCCCGACTTCGTCGAACAGGCGTTCGGCCATTTCGGCCTTGGTCAATGCCATCGTTGCGTCCTCAACCTCAACCTCAGCCGCGGATCGTTGCCCCGTACTCCCGCTGCAGCGCAGCAGTCACCGAAGCCACTACGGAGTCGACGTCCCGGTCAGTCAGGGTGCGCGATTCATCCTGCAGAATCAAGCCCATAGCAAGACTTTTGAAACCCGGTTCAACCCCCTTGCCCTGGTAGCGGTCGAACAACACCAGATCGCGCAGGGACGGGCCCGAGACATCGCGCAGCACACGCTCGATCGCCGCCCATTCGACGTCCTGCGGGACGACGAACGCGAGGTCCCGGCGGACGGACGGGTACTTGGACAACGCCGCAGCGCGCGGCACGGCGCGGCTGAACAGGGGAGCGAGGTCCAGTTCGAAGGCGACCACGTCCACGTCCAGTTCCAGGGCGCGCTGCAGGCGCGGGTGCAACTGCCCGATCCAGCCCAGGCGGACGCCATCGCGGTACACGTCGGCCGAACGCCCCGGATGCGCCCAGGCGGGCTGCGAGGCGCGGTATTCGAGCCTGGCACCGGACAACGCGGCGAGGCTGTCCAGATCGCCTTTGAGGTCGTGGAAACCGACCGCCCGACCCGGCACGCCCCACTGCTCGGACGCGGCATCGCCACACGCGGCCGCGGCGATGCGCTGCGTCTCGATCGGTGCGTTGTCCGGGTTCGCATGGAACACATTGCCCAGTTCGAACAGGCGCACGCGCGGCTGCTGGCGCGCGGCGTTGCGCGCCAGCGCGGCGACCAGGCCCGGGAGCAGGCCGGTGCGCATCACGCCCAGCTCGCCGCTCAACGGATTGGCGAGCGCGACGTTGCCGTCGGTGAGGGCCCACTTGGTCAGCAGATCGGCATCGACGAACGCGTAGTTCACCGCTTCCAGAAAATCGCGTGCGGCGAGCTGACGACGCGCGGTGGCGTCGTCCACGCGCGTTTCGCTTGGCGCGACCAGGCGGGCGGCGCCAGCGGGAAGCGTGGTCGGGATCGCGTCGTAACCGTGGATGCGGGCGATTTCCTCGATCAGGTCTTCCTCGATCTCCAGGTCGAAACGGCGGCTCGGTGGCACCACGCGCCAACCCTCGGCGACGACCTCCACGGCCAGGCCCAGCGCCTGCAGGATGCGTTCGACTTCCGCGTCGGCGACGTGCAGGCCCAGCACCCGCGCCAGTCGCGCGCGGCGCAGCACGATCGGCTGCGGCGCGCGCAGGTGCTGTGCGAGCGTCACGTCCAGCGTCGGCCCTACGACACCGCCGGCGATGTCCAGGATGAGCTTCGTCGCGTACTCCACGGCAATGCGCGGCAACTCGGGATCGACGCCGCGCTCGAAACGATGGCCGGCGTCGGTATGCAGGCCGAGCTTGCGGCTGCGACCTATGATCGCGGAGGGAATCCAGTGCGCCGCTTCAAGGAAAACGTTGCGGGTGGCATCGGTCACGCGCGTATCGAAGCCGCCCATGATGCCGCCCAGCGCGACCGCACGTGCGCCCCGGCCGCCACGACTGTCGGAGACGACGAGGAACTCCTCGTCGAGCGCGACGGTGCGGCCGTCGAGCAGCTTGAGTTCTTCGCCGACACGCGCCGCGCGCACGACGACGCCGCCTTCCAGCGTGTCCTTGTCGAAGGCGTGCATCGGCTGACCGAGTTCGAGCATCACGTACTGCGTGACGTCGACCAGGAAGCTGATCGGGCGCACGCCGCTGCGGCGCAGGCGCTCGGCCATCCACACGGGCGTGGGCACGGTGGCGTCGACGTTGTCGATCACGCGACCGGCGAAGCGGGGCACGCGCGGGCCGGCGTCGAGTTCGACCGTGATCGTCGCATCGCTCTGTGCCGGCACCGCCCGCGCATCCAGCGGACGCACCTGTCCGGAGAGCGCGGCGGCGACGTCGTACGCAATTCCGCGTACGCTGAAACAGTCGGCGCGGTTCGGGGTCAGTTTGATTTCGATGCTGGCATCCGGCAGGCCCAGGTACTGGGCGAGCGGCGCGCCTACCGGCGCATCGGCAGGCAGTTCGAGCAGGCCGGAGGCGTCGGGATCCACACCCAGTTCCTTCGCCGAACACAGCATGCCGAACGACTCCACGCCGCGCAGTTTCGCCGCCTTGATGGCGATGTCGCCGGGGAGGTTCGCGCCGACCACCGCCAGCGGTGCGATCAGGCCCGCGCGCGCATTGGGCGCGCCGCAGACGATCTGCACCGTGCCGTTGCCGGTGTCGACTTCGCACACTTGCAGTCGGTCGGCTTCGGGATGGCGCTGCGCGCTGACGATGCGCGCCACGACCACGCCGTCGAGCGATGCGCCCAGCGGCGTGACCTCTTCGACCTCCAGCCCGATCGCGGTCAGCGTCGCGACGAGTTCGTCGCGCGAGGCGGTGGTCGGAACGTGGTGGCGCAGCCAGTTTTCGGAGAATTTCATGTTGAATGCCGCGATTCGGGATTCGAGATTGGAGATTCGGAAGAGCGCACTGCAGGACGACGACGGGAGCGGGCTCTACCAATCCCGAATCTCCAATCCCGAATCCCGGCCCTCAGGCGAACTGCTTCAGGAAGCGCACGTCGTTGTCGAAGAAGCTGCGCAGGTCGTCCACGCCGTAGCGCAGCATTGCGAAGCGCTCCACGCCCAGGCCGAAGGCATAGCCGGTGTACTTCTCCGGATCGATGCCGACGTTGCGAAGCACGTTCGGGTGGACCATGCCGCAGCCGAGCACTTCCAGCCAGCGCGTGGAACCGTCCGGCTGTTGCCAGGCGATGTCCACTTCGGCGGATGGCTCGGTGAAAGGGAAGTAGCTCGGGCGGAAGCGCATTTCGAAGTCGCGCTCGAAGAACGCGCGCACGAACTCGGCCAGCGTGCCCTTCAGGTCGGCGAAACTCGCGTGCTCGTCCACCAGCAGGCCTTCGCACTGGTGGAACATCGGCGTATGCGTCTGGTCGCTGTCGCTGCGGTACACCTTGCCCAGCGCGATCATGCGCAGCGGCGGCTGGTGCTCCTGCATGTAGCGAACCTGCACGCCCGAGGTGTGCGTGCGCAGCAGGCGACCGTCGCCGAAATAGAACGTGTCGTGCATCGCGCGCGCCGGATGGTGCGGCGGGAAGTTCAGCGCCTCGAAGTTGTGCCAGTCGTCCTCGATCTCCGGGCCGGTGCTGAGCTCGAAACCCAGACGGCCGAAGATGTCGGCGATGCGCTCCATCGTGCGGCTGACCGGATGCAGGCCGCCGCGGCCGGCGTCGATGCCGGGCAGCGTGACGTCGATGCGCTCCGAGACCAGGCGCAGATTGAGCACGGCCTCGTCCAGCACGGTGCGGCGCTCGCCGAGTGCGGCGGTCAGTTCGTCGCGCGCCTTGTTGATCGCTTCGCCGGCGGTCTTGCGCTGCTCGGGCGGGAGCGCGCCCAGCTGCTTGAGCTGCGCGGTGACGCTGCCGTTCTTGCCGAGCAGCGATACGCGCAGGCCTTCGATCGCATCGGGCGTTTCCGCCGCCGCGATATCGGTCAGTGCCTGCTGCGTCAGTGATTCGATTCCGCTCATCTGCTGCCGAACCCTGTGTCGTTCGTTGAAATGCGGCAAACCCCGTGGCCTGCCATTCCGGGGCCGCACGCGCCCTTGGCCATGCTGCCGGCCCCAAAACGAAACATGGGGAAGGACTTGCGCCCTTCCCCATGCGTGTATTGCGTTGTGCTTCGAACCGTCGCCGACCACTGGCCGGCGCGGTGAAGCGAGCAACTTACGCCGCGAGCGCGCTCTTCGCCTTCTCGGCCAGCGTCGCAAAACCCTGCGCATCGTGCACGGCGATGTCCGCCAGCACCTTGCGGTCGAGGGTGATGCCGGCCTTCATCAGGCCGTTGATGAAACGGCTGTAGCTCATGCCGTTGATGCGGGCCGCCGCGTTGATACGCGTGATCCACAGCGAACGGAAGTTGCGCTTCTTCTGCTTGCGACCGATGTAGGCGTACTGCAGGGCCTTCGTCACCGCCTGCTTGGCGACGCGGAAGACCTTGCGGCGGGCGTGATAGTAGCCCTTGGCCTGCTTCAGGATTTTCTTGTGACGGCGGCGCGCCGTAACACCACGCTTAACTCGTGCCATTGTTCAATCCTCCTCAGAGATACGGAAGCATGCGGTCCAGACGGCCCGCGTCCTCGGCACGAACATGGTTCGTCTGCCGCAGGTTGCGCTTCCGCTTGGTCGCCTTCTTGGTGAGGATGTGGCTCTTGTTGGCATGGCCGCACTTGTACTTGCCGGAAGCGGTCTTCCGGAAGCGCTTGGCTGCCGCCCGATTGGTCTTGATCTTGGGCATTGCGATGTCCTTTCGGAGGTTTAGTCACTGGCGTGGGCGGTGGCGTGGCCACTCTTTCCGTCCTGCCCTGCCGGCTTGTAAGTCGTTGATCCTGATGGATTCACGACAGGTCCGTGATACAGCAAACAGCAAACCCGGCGAACCGGGCCGCACATTATGCGGGCGCGGCGAGCGGGTTGCAAATCTTTTCTTTGAAAATCAGCGGGTTCCCCTGCGGCCCCGCCCCTCGAACGGTCCCGCGGCCTGCGAGGCCAAGGCAGCGCGCGGCCCGGAAAAGCGAAAGGCGCCCTGCGGCGCCTTTCCTCGACCCGGCCCTCCCGCGGACGGGAGAGGGGGAATACCCGCCCGCCATTCGGCGAGCCGGCTTACTTCTTCTTCGGCGCGATCATCATGACCATCTGGCGGCCTTCCAGGCGTGGCCGCGACTCGATCACGATGTCCTCGCCCAGGTCCGCCTCGATACGCTCGGCCATCTGGCGTCCCAGCTCCTGGTGGCTCATCTCGCGACCACGGAAGCGGATGTTCACCTTGACCTTGTCGCCCTCTTCCAGGAAGCGGCGCATGTTGCGCAGCTTGATCTGGTAGTCGCCCTCGTCCGTGACCGGACGAAACTTGAGTTCCTTGATCTCGACCTGCTTGGTCTTCTTCTTGGCCTCGTTGGCCTTCTTCTGAGCCTCGAAGCGGAACTTGCCGAAGTCCATGATCTTGCAGACCGGCGGATCGGCGTTCGGCTGGATCTCGACCAGGTCGAGGCCCTCGTCCTGCGCCATGCTCAACGCTTCGTCGCGCGTAAGCACGCCGATCATTTCGCCATCGCTGCCGATGACGCGAACGCGCGGTACGCGGATCTCCTGGTTCTTACGATTCGGCTTCTCGGGGGTACTGATGTTGCAATCTCCGGTGTGGAACGTGCCGGCCGCGGGGGGCGGCCGGAGTCAGGTCTGGCTGCAGGCGTTACTGTACGCCCTCACTGCGCAAACGTGAGGCGAATTCGGCGACGGTCATCGTCCCCAGATCCTCCCCTCCCCGCGTGCGGACGGCGATCATGCCGTTTTCCTTCTCGCGGTCGCCGATCACCAGCAGGTACGGCACTCGCTGCAGCGTGTGCTCGCGGATCTTATAGCCGATCTTCTCGTTGCGCAAATCGGAATGGACCCGGAAGCCTTGATTTGCAAGGGTTTTCCGGACTTCATCCACATAGTCGGCCTGGGCGTCGGTGATATTCATGACCACGGCCTGGATCGGGGCCAGCCAGGCCGGGAACTGGCCGGCGTGGTGCTCGATCAGGATGCCGATGAAGCGCTCCATCGAGCCGACGATGGCCCGGTGCAGCATCACCGGGTGGCGGCGCTGGCTGTGCTCGTCCACGTACTCGGCGCCGAGGCGGCCGGGCATCATGAAATCGACCTGCATCGTGCCCAGCTGCCAGGTCCGGCCGATGGCGTCCTGCAGGTGGTATTCGATCTTCGGGCCATAGAACGCGCCCTCGCCCGGCAGCTCCTGCCATTCCACGCCGGCCGCGCTCAAAGCCGAGCGCAAGGCATTTTCGGCCTTGTCCCAAGTGACGTCGTCGCCCAGCCGCGAATCGGGGCGCAGGGCGATCTTGATCTGGATGTCGGTGAACCCGAAGTCGCCGTAGACCTTCAGCGCCTGCTCGTGGAAGGCGCGGACCTCGGCCTCGATCTGATCCTCGGTGCAGAAGATGTGGCCATCGTCCTGGGTGAAACCGCGCACGCGCAGGATGCCGTGCAGCGCGCCGGAGGGCTCGTTGCGGTGGCAGGCGCCGAACTCGCCGTAGCGGATCGGCAGGTCGCGGTAGCTGTGCAGGCCCTGGTTGAAGACCTGCACGTGACCCGGGCAGTTCATGGGCTTCAACGCGTAGGTCCGCTTCTCGGACTCGGTGAAGAACATGTTGTCCTTGTAGTTGTCCCAGTGGCCCGACTTCTGCCACAGCGACACGTCGAGGATCTGCGGGCAACGCACTTCGCCATAGCCCGTCTCGCGGTACACACGGCGCATGTACTGCTCGACGACCTGCCAGATTGACCAGCCCTTGGGATGCCAGAAGATCAGGCCCGGACCTTCTTCCTGAAGGTGGAACAGGTCCTGCGCCTTGGCGATCTTGCGGTGGTCGCGCTTCTCGGCCTCCTCCAGTTGCGTGAGGTAGGCCTTGAGGTCCTTGTCGTTGAGCCACGCCGTACCGTAGATGCGGCTGAGCATCTCGTTGTTGTGATCGCCACGCCAATAGGCGCCGGCGACCTTCATCAGCTTGAAGGCGCGCAGCTTGTCCGTGGACGGCACGTGCGGTCCGCGGCACAGGTCGGTGAACTCGCCCTGGTTATAGAGCGACAGGTCTTCGTTGGCGGGGATCGACTCGATGATCTGCGCCTTGTACGCCTCACCCAGGCCGCGGAAGAACGCGACCGCGTCGTCGCGCGACTTCACGCTGCGCGAGACCGGCAGCGATTCCTTCACGATCTTCTGCATTTCCGCCTCGATGACGGGCAGATCCTCCGGCGTGAACGGACGCTCGTAGGCGAAGTCGTAGTAGAAGCCGTTGTCGATCACCGGGCCGATGGTGACCTGCGCGCCCGGGTAGAGGCGCTGCACGGCCTGTGCGAGCAGATGCGCCGTGGAGTGACGCAGCACGTCGAGCGCATCGGGATGCTTGTCGGTGACGATCTCGAGCGAGGCGTCGCGGTCGATGCGGAAGCTCGTGTCGACGAGCCTGCCGTCGACCTTGCCCGCAAGCGCGGCCTTGGCCAGGCCGGCACCGATGGAGGCGGCGACGTCGGCTACGGAGACGGGGTTTTCGAATTCACGGCGGCTGCCGTCGGGGAGCGTGATTGCGATCATGGGAGGCGGGCGCGCGGTGCGCGGCTGGCTATGTGGTGGCGTGGGGGGCGGGCTGCCGGAATCCGGCGTCCCGAAACAAAAAAACGGCGCCGTTGCGCCGTCAGTGAAGGGCGTCGTCGGCGTTCAGCGGTGGGCGATGGTAGTGCTCATGTCGCACGCTCGACTGGCGGTTTTCGCCGCGGGTCACCTGGATTCCTGCGTCGGGCACGATGCCGCGCATGCGGGGAGTGTTGGGGCTCCGGGCGGGCAAGTCAACGGCGCCAACTCCACGAACGCTCCGCCCCAGCGTGCATCCGGGCCGTCGCCATCGGACCGGGGACGACACGTGAGTGCGCCGGCCCCAAAAAGCGAACGGCGCGATCCGGAGATCGCGCCGTTCGACCACGTAAGTGGTGGGCGGTACAGGGTTCGAACCTGTGACCCCTACCATGTCAAGGTAGTGCTCTACCGCTGAGCTAACCGCCCGGAATTCCGGGAAACCCATCGTCGCAAACCACTCGACGAGGGGCGCGCAGTGTAGCCCGTCGGCACGGCGGCGGCAACAGGTTCACCTGCATCCGCCCTCGATCGCGCCGGTTCAGGCGGCGAAGCCGGCGTCCTTGAGCTGCCGCAAACGGTCGCGCACCGCCGCGGCCTCCTCGAACTCCAGATTCTTCGCGTGCTCGTACATCTGCTGTTCCAGCGCCTTGATGCGCGCGGCGAACTGCGATGGCGACAACTTGGCGTAATCGGCCAGGCTCTCTGCGACCTTGCGCCCCTTGCCCCGTCCCTTTCCGGTCTCGCCGGGCTCCGCGCGTGCGCCCTCCATGATGTCCACGATCGGCTTGGCGACCGAGCGCGGCGTGATGCCGTGCTCGAGGTTGTACTCGACCTGCCGCTGGCGGCGGCGGTCGGTCTCATCGATGGCGGTCTGCATCGACTTGGTGACGCGGTCGGCGTACAGGATCGCCTTGCCGCGCACGTTGCGCGCGGCGCGTCCGATGGTCTGGATCAGCGAACCGGCCGAGCGCAGGAAGCCTTCCTTGTCCGCGTCGAGAATCGCGACCAGCGAGACCTCCGGCATGTCCAGGCCTTCGCGCAGCAGGTTGATGCCGACCAGCACGTCGAATTTGCCCAGGCGCAGGTCGCGGATGATCTCCACGCGCTCGACCGTGTCGATGTCCGAATGCAGGTAGCGCACGCGCACACCGTGCTCGCCGAGGTATTCGGTGAGGTTCTCTGCCATGCGCTTGGTGAGCGTGGTGATCAGCACGCGATCGCCCATCGCCACGCGCTGGGTGATCTCGCCCAGCACGTCGTCCACCTGCGTGCTGACGGGCCGGATCTCCACTTCCGGATCGATCAGGCCGGTCGGACGCACGACCAGCTCGACGATGTTGTCCTCCGACTTGCGCAGCTCGTACGGGCCCGGCGTGGCGGAGACGAAGACCGCACGCGGCGAGCGGCCTTCCCATTCCTCGAAACGCAGCGGGCGGTTATCGAGCGCGGACGGCAGGCGGAAGCCGAATTCCACCAGCGTTTCCTTGCGCGAGCGGTCACCCTTGTACATCGCACCCACCTGCGGCACGGTGACGTGCGATTCGTCCACCACCAGCAACGCGTCCGGCGGCAGGTAGTCGAACAGGCACGGCGGCGGTTCGCCCGGCATGTGGCCGGTGAGGTGGCGCGAGTAGTTTTCGATGCCGTTGCAGTACCCGACTTCGGCCAGCATTTCCAGGTCGAACTGCGTCCGCTGTGCCAGGCGCTGCGCTTCCACCAGTTTGTTTTGCGCGTACAGCTGTTCGAGCCGTTCGCGCAGTTCGTCCTTGATCGTGTCGACCGCGTCGAGCACGGTGCGGCGCGTGGTGACGTAGTGCGAACCGGGGTAGATCGTGTATCGCGGCGTCTGCCGCAACGACTCGCCGGTGAGCGGATCGAAGATGGTCAGGCGTTCGATCTCACCGTCGAACAGTTCGATGCGCAGCGCCTCCGAGTCGCTTTCGGCCGGGTGCACATCCACCACCTCGCCGCGCACGCGGTAGGTGGCGCGACGCAGTTCGGTGTCGTTGCGGGTGTACTGCATTTCGGTCAGACGGCGGATCAGCTCGCGTTGGTCGATGCGCTCGCCGCGCACCATGTGCAGGACCATGCGGAAGTATTCGTTCGGGTCGCCCAGGCCGTAGATGGCCGAGACGGTGCACACGATGAGCGCGTCGCGGCGCTCCAGCAACGCCTTGGTCGCCGACAGACGCATCTGCTCGATGTGCTCGTTCACCGAGCTGTCCTTCTCGATGAACGTGTCCGATGAAGGCACGTAGGCTTCAGGCTGGTAGTAGTCGTAGTAACTGACGAAGTACTCCACCGCGTTGTGCGGGAAGAACGCCTTGAACTCGCCGTACAACTGCGCAGCCAGCGTCTTGTTCGGCGCCATCACGATGGTCGGCTTCTGCACCTGCTGCACGAGATTGGCGACGGTGAACGTCTTGCCGGAGCCGGTGACGCCCAGCACCGTCTGCGCGGCCAGCCCGCTCTCGAAGCCTTCCACCAGCCGCGCGATGGCCTGCGGCTGGTCGCCGGCGGGTTGATAGGGCGAGACAAGCTGGAAACCGGCGGGATGGAGGCTGTCGTTCATCGGCACGTGCTCCGGAGAATCCTTCAGTGTAGACGGGCTTATTGATGGGGGCTGGAGCGGCGTTTCCCTACCCTGCCGATGGGCATGCCGCGATGCCCGCGTGGATGCGAGACGGCGACGCTGAGCCCCTCTCTTTGGCTCACGACGCCATGCATCGCGCAAAAGGCCTCACGCTCACTGAATTGACCATCGCGCTGGCTGTGCTGGCGATCGGCGCGGGGCTCGCCTGGCCGGGATTCAGCTCCGCGCTCCTGCGCGCCAAGGGGTCCGGCGCGCTGCACCTGCTCGGCTCGTCGCTTGCCGCAGCGCGCATGACCGCGGTATCGCGGCAGGTTCCGGTCACGGTGTGTCCCAGTGCCGATGGGCGGCAGTGCCGGAAGGACTCGGTATGGGAAGACGGCTGGATCATCTACCGCGACCGCCTGGGTCGGGAGCAGCCCGAATCGACCGGGCAGATCCTGCAACGGGCCACCATCGACCGGAACGCATTCACGTTGCGCAGCACGGCCGGACGCCATCGCGTGCGCTACGTGCCCAGCGGTGCCACGGCGACCAGCAACCTCACGATCCTGCTATGCGAACGCCGGGCGCAGCACGAGGTAGGCCGCGTGGTGGTAAGCCGCCCGGGGCGCATCCGTAGCGAGCGCCCCCGCAACCCCGCGTCCGGATGCGCGTTCTGAGTCGATCTCTTGACCTTGTCACACGAGGCATTACAATGCCGGTCCCCGCCCGAATAGCTCAGCCGGTTAGAGCACTTGACTGTTAATCAGGGGGTCGTTGGTTCGAGTCCAACTTCGGGCGCCAGATTCAAGAAAGGGCTGCGAGAAATCGCAGCCCTTTTCTTTTTGTGCGCCTCTCTGGGGTTTGCGAACCGCTCGATAACGTCGGGCCGCGTTCCGCACCCTTGAACGAAAAAGGCCGCGCTTGCGCGCGGCCTTCGATCGTCACCAGCAACTGCCGCTGGGGTCGGAGCCGGTGACCTTCTTCTCTCCGGTCGCGGAGATCGTAAGCGTCAGACACTTGCTGTCCTTGTCCTGACCTTGTCCCGCGATCGGCTGGGCTTCCAGAATCAGCGTCGTGACGTTGTGCGTCGTGGCCTTGACGTTGTAGTACGCCGTGCCGGTGCGCGGCGACTTGCCCCATGCACCGTCCAGCGTTCCGTCACCGCCCGGCTTGCCGAAATCCTTGTACGTGTTGTTGACCGTGCGGTAACGCTCCGCCATCTGGGTCAGCTCGATCAGGTCCGCCTTCGCCTGGCCGCGGCGACTCTTTCGCACGGCGTCGTTGTAGGCCGGGTACGCGATGCCCGCCAGGATGGCGACCACCGCGACCACGATCATCAGTTCGATCAGGGTGAAACCGCGCGCCGCTTTGCCGGACCGGCGGGATGCCGCAATGCTCATCGGATCTGTCTCCAGGATTGACGACCGCACGGTCGGACACGATACAGCGGCTGCGAACCGGCGACCGAAACGATGGCCATGCAGTACTGGTCGGACATGCCGTCGTACTTGGCGATGGCGGCATCGTCAGGCGTACCGCCGAGGCTGCCCTGCTTGCCGGTGGTGAACACGCTGACGTCCTTGACCGGGGCGGAGCCGTCGGTGGCGAGCGCCAGGCGGCCAGTGCCTTCGCCCAGGCCCGTGGCCGTGGGCGAACCCACCTTCACGATGCCGAGCGCGCCGCCGCCGCTGAGGGTCGACAAACCGTACAGGTAGTTCGAACCGCCGCCGGTGCAGGCGTCGCCGCCGCTCGGCGCGTACGAGGTGAAGTACAGAATGCCGCCCTCGATCTTCGGGTAACCGACCATGCGCTCGCCGGTCTTGTCGAACGTGCCGTCGGTCTTGGTCACACCCAGATCCAGGTACCAGCCGCGCTGGGTGAAGTAGCTCACCGGCGTGGAGGTGATGACGAACTTGTCGTTCATCGTCTGGGCCTGCAGGTTGGAGCGCGTCAGCGGACGGCTGATCGACTCGTTCGGCATGTCCAGCACGCCGTACATGGTCTGCACGTCGGTGTTGAGCTTGTCCGCATTGAACGAGAAGCTGCCGGTGCCAAACAGCACCATCACGCCACCGCGCGGGCCCACTGCGGCCTCGAAGCCACCGGTGATCGCCTGGCGCGTGGTGCCGTTGGTCGCGCGGAACAGCGGCTTGCCGCCCAGACCCACGCGGGCGTTGCCCGTCGCGTTGAGGTCGAAGCGCCACACGTTGCCCTGCACGTCGCCGCCGTAGACGGTATCGACCATGCCGTCCGATCCCAGGACGTAGCCCTTGGCGGTGCTGTCGTACTGGTAACGGTCGATCGCGACGATGTTGCCCAGGCCGTTGGCCAGGTTGTAGTTGGCTTCCTTGGCATCGATGTAGTCGACGTCACCGCTGGCCATGTCGACCACGAACAGCGTCACGGTGCCGCGCGTCGCGTCGTTGGCGGCGCCATCGGCGTTCAGACGGTTGCCATAGCCGGCGCCGAAGATCGCCTTCCACACCGGCTTGCCGTCGGTGCCGCGAACCGGAACGATGACCGGCTTGCCCAGCACGTAACCCATGCGGTTGCCGATGTCGCCGGGGATCTTGTCGTTGACTTCCCACAGCACGTCGGCGGCAGTGAAGCTCGACGGCGTGGTGACGTTCAGGCCGAACGCGCTGCGGCCACCGGCGCCGGCAGTGCCGACCAGCACGGTGTTCCAGGTCGTCCCCAGGCGCGCGTCGGACACGACGACCGGGCCGTCCACGTAGTAGCGGTGTTCGAAGCTCGGGCTCGCCGGGAACAGCAGGTTGCCCATGTAGCCGACCGCGGTGGCCGGGATGTAGCCGAACAGTTCCGCACCGGTGTCGCCGTGGAAGGCGTGCAGCATGCCGTCGTTGGCGCCGACGAAGACCGTGCGCTTGCGGGTCTTCTTCGTGTCCAGGTACTTGGTGTAGTTGTACGGGTCGTACTCGAAGCTGCCATCGGACTTGCGGATCAGCGCGTAGCCGTAGTCGTCGGTCGGCGCCGCCACCATCGGGGTGGAGTTGATGATGTCGCCCAGCACCGTGGTGCGCGTGCGCAGCTTGGTGCCTTCCAGCGAGCGGTCGCCGGCGAGGTAGTGGATGGCATCCGACACGGTCACGCCGAGGGCGTTGATGTCGGCGCCGCCGAGCGGGCCGCAGGTGTTGGCCGCGTAGTTGGCGCACAGCGCCGCCAGGGTTCCGGGGCCGGCCGAGTAGAAGTTCGCCACGGTCGGCGTGCTGTCGTCGCTGGTGGTGGCGTACATCAGGGTGCGGGCGGTCGGCGCCGGCACCTTCTGGCTGGCCGTCCAGGTCGTGGTGTAGGTGAAGGTCACCTTGCCGTCCGCGTCGGTCGAGCTGGCCGGCTTGGAGGCCACGACGTCGCCGTACCAGTCGGTGCCGTTGCGGTTGAAGCGCGGGGTCACCGACAGCGAATTGTCGCCCAGACGCGAACCGGTGATGGCCAGGCTGCCCGAGACGCCGCCGCCCACGCCCACCGAGGCGAGCACGTTGCGCATCGCGGTGGTGATGTCGGCCGGCGTCTGCGCGTTGATGTACTGGCCGCGCGCGTTCATGGTCGCGTGCCAGATTTCGTCGACGGTGTTCTCGTTGTCGTCGGTGCGCGTTTCCCACGCCGGCGACGAGGTGAGGGCCAGCGCCTGCTGCGTGGCGAGCGCACCGTTGTTGGTGCCATCGGGCCTGACGCCGTAGGTCACGCCGAACAGCTTGCCCTTGGCACCGAGCGTGATGCCGTAGAAGTTCATGTGCAGGTTGGTGTTGCAGTCCAGCGCGCGCTTGTCGCCGTTGCCTTCGCACAGCGTCGGATTGGACGTGGGCACCTTGCCCGCGGCGAGCGTCGAAGCACGAAGGCGCGTGTTGTAGAAATACGCCGTGATGTCCGCCATCGTGCGGTTGTGGTTGTCGTTGAACGGCGTGCCCATGCTTCCGTCGGCGTTGGCGTAGTCGTCGCCGTTCGTGCCATCCGCCAGGAGCGCGTTGGTCGGGCCACCCTGGTTGCTGTAGCCGTCGGTAAACAGCATGCCGGCGTTCTTCTGGCACGCGTTCTGGATGATGCTCGTGTTGTTGTTGAACTGGTTGCCGATGTGCGCGACCGCCTTGCGGTTGGGCGTGCTGCCGTCAGCGGCCAGCTTCAGCACGTCGGTGTACAGCGCCTTCTTGTCGGCGACCACGTCCATGTCACGCATGGTGAGGTCTTTGTACGTGGCGTTGATCGTGAAGTAGCCGACGCGCAGCTTCTCGGTGTCCTTCAGCGAACGCGTCAGGCCCGCGACCATCGCGCGGTTGCGGTTGCCGTAGAAGCTGAACCAGTTGGCGAAGTTCTGCTTCGAATCGGTGGTGTTGGGAACGTACTTGTACAGCGAGCAGTTCGTACCGCAAGCGTTCTTGATCTCCACCGCCGCCGTGAACCCGGCGATCGTGCGGCTTTCCTTCAAGTAGACGACCGCGGGCGTGTGCTCGATGGCGATCGGCTGCGCGCCTGCACTCCAGGTCAGCGCGTTGCCCGTGACTTCGAAGCTCTTGTCGACGCCGCCGTTCCAGCGATTGCACCGGTTGTTGTTGTCCCAGCGGTCGCACTTGAACGTGGTGTACTTCGTGCCGACCGGCAGCACCATGTCGTTCTGCATGAAGAAGCTTTCGCCGACGACCTTCTCGTACCGGGTCTCGAACAGCTTCACCTTGGTCGTCTTGCGCGGGTCGATCAGCGTCTCGTCGACGCCGGCATTGGCGTACGGATCCAGCGTCTGCTGGATCCACGGCTCGTAGGTGACGTCCGGATTGAAGTAGGTCGGGTTGTATGCCGGCGAGCGCGCGAAGCCGTACGCATCGACCGGCGGGATGCCGTAGTAATCGTTGATGCGCGGACCCGGCAGCACGTACAGGTAGTCGCAGGTGCCGGTCTTACGCAGCGCGGTGCCGTCGAAGAAGCTCTTGTTGCTCCAGCAGCCCTCGCCGTCCTTGCCGGGGAACATGGTCTGGAAGGTCATCGAGCCGGAGTCGTCGATGGCCATGATGAAGTTCGGCGACACCGTGGCGCCCAGGTGCATCGGCTCCTGCGCGAGCGTGCCGTCGCCCTGGCGCGTGGCGTTGGCGTCCACGTGACTCAGGGCCAGCAGGCCGGCGGCGCCGACGGCGGCTACGGAAACGATCAGCAATCGTTCGAGGTTCATAAGGTGCAGCCCTTAAGGCATGAAGACGGTTTCGATCGCGGCGTCCGAAGTCGGAGCGGCCTTCTGATCGGTCGAGAATGCGGAGACCTGCCAGATCATGGGTTTCTCGTTCACCGGCGCGGTGCCCTGCGCGATGGAGAACCCGGGCGTGCATTCGTTCAGGCGCGTGGCGACCAGCGCGGTGTCCGGCGAGTCGTCGTTCGCGCGCAGGTCGGCCCACGGGCTGCCGCGGACCGGATTGGGATCGTCGCAGCGACGCTCTTCGTCGCGTTCACCCGCGCGCGGCGTGAAGCGGCTGTCGGCGTTGACCTGCAATTCCACCTGCCGCGCCATGCCTTCGGCGCGCTGGAAGGCGATGTTCACCGAGCGGTAGTTCGACGCCATGCGCTCCTGCAGTGCCGCCACCTGCATGCCGACGATGCCCAGCAGGGACAGCAGCACGAGGAAGATCAGGGCTACGTAGAGAACAGCGCCGCGCTGGCGGTTCGGGAAGTTGTAGGAATAACGATGCATGGGTGGCAGCCTCAGTTGCCAAACAGACGATTGCGCAGCACCACCGTCGTCTCGTAGACCGAGCGGTAGTGGCCATCGGAACGGGTATCGGCGGCGCCGCGCTGCATCTTCACGCCCAGGAGCAGCGGTGTGGCCGCGGCCTGCTCGGCAGCCGAGCGGTCGGCGCTGCGCATCAGCAGACCGACCTGCAGCGCGCCGACGCGACGCCACTCATCGGACTGCTTGTTGTCGGGGTTGTTGGTCGCGGTGGTGTTGACCGCGGCGGCTGTGCGCACGCGCTCGATGTTGCCGCGCGGCAGGTTGGTGGGCAGGTTCTCGTCCATGCCGTAGAGCAGCTGCATCGAGTCCACGCCTTCGACGAGTTCTTCCTTCTCGAACTCGACCGTTCCGGCCTTCACGATCGCGCGCGCACGCCACAATGCCGGAGGCTTGGTGCCGTCGATATTGGTGCCGCCACCGACGCCCACGTAATAGACGACCATCTCGGCGCGGTAGAGCACCGGCTTGTTCGTCGTGCTCTCGAAACTCCACTCGTCGCCAACCAGGCCGCTGGCGTTGAGGCCGCCGACCTTGACTTCCATGACCCCGGTCGTCGGATCGACCACGTCGGTGGCGAAGAGGCTCACCTGCTGGCAGTCGGCCAGGCCGAACAGGCCGCTCGCACCGGTCGTCGCCACGGTCGCGCCGTAGGTGTCCGGGGTGATCTTGTATTCGGTGGCCGACGTGGAGGCCAGCGTGGCGGGCACGCCGTCGCGAGAGAGGAAGCGGACGACGACGATATCGCTGCCCGCGACCGGGCCGAGATCGGCGAGCAACTGCGGCAGCGCGGGAACCCACTGATTGGCGTTGCCGGCGACCGGCGTGCCTGCACCGAGCGTGACGGTATCCGTCGGCGCGGTGCCCTGCGCTTCGAAGCCCTGCACGCCCATGTCGAAGCGCAGCGGGAAGCTGTCGCCGCTGAGCGCGGTGAAAGTACGCGCGTTGCGCTGGGTCTCGCTGAGGAACCACAGGTTCATGCCCTGACGGCTGGCATCGCTGGAGCCCGGGCTTTCCGGCGCCATGTGCGATTGGTCGTTGACGCAACCCATGTGGCCGGCCATGCGCAGGTCGCGCTGCAGGAAGTCCACCGCGAAGCGGGCGTTCTCCTGGGTGCGGGCGACGCCGGTCGAGAGCTGGTAGGCGGCGCGCGAGGCGGTCATCACCTGGACCAGGCCCATCAGCAGGATCAGGCCGATGACCATGGCGATCATCAGTTCGATAAGCGACAGACCGGCGGCCTTGCGCGCGATCGAAGCGTGCGGGGTCTTCATAGCCGGGTCTCCACGCGGAACGTCACCTTCTGGCCCATGCCCTTTGCGTTCTCGGCGACGTCGTCCTTGCGGCCGACGTCATCGATCCACGTGAGATCGACGGTGGCGGTGTAGCCGATGGTGTCGTTGCCGACGACGGTGACGTCGCCGACACCGCCGGGCAGCTGCGACACGACGTCGCAACGCCAGCGCTCGACGTTCTTCAGCGCGGTGGCCTCGGTGTCGCCGATCTTGCTGCAGCCGCCGGCCGGCACGGTCACGCCGGTGAAGGAGGCCTCGTCGAGGCGGTTGTAGACCACCAGATGGCGCGGATTGGAGCGCATCATGTCGATGACCTCCGTCGCCAGGTTCGTGGCCATCGTGCGGTGTTCGGCGCTGCTGGTGTAGCGCACGTTGAGCACCTGCAGGAACGCCAGGCCGAGCAGCCCCAGCGCCAGCACGAGCAGCGCGATGAGCACTTCGATGAGCGAGAAGCCGGCCTGTCGGCCGCGCGAAATGGGTGGGCGCCGGATCATGCGCAGGTTTCCTTCGTAATTCGGGGCTGGCCGGCCTTGCTGACCTCGATCACCCGCACGTAGTCCTGACCGGTCTTGCAGCTGGCCGCCTTCACGGTGAGCTTGACGGACTGCTTGGCGCGGCCGGAACGCTCGAACGGAATCACTTCCACGCCGCCGCCCGCCGGCTCGCTGGCCGCCGCGGTGAACTCCAGGGCGTCGTTGGGCTCGAAGAAGCGGATCACGCTGTCCCCGGTGGACCACGTCCCGCTGGCGTCCTGGTCGAGGAAGGCGATGAAGCCGGCGTTCCAGTCGGCGCCCTCGCAGTCGGCGCCGCTCTTGGACGGGCAGACGCCGCCGCCGCGGTTGCTGCGGATGGCTTCGCTGCGCGCCAGGTTGAAGGCCGCGATCAGGTTGTTCGTCGACGTGGCGACGCGATTGGACTTGATCACGTTCGAGAACGACGGATACGCGAGCATCGTCCCGATGGCGAGCACGGCGATCGTGATCATGAGCTCGATGAGGGTGAACCCTCGGCTCGTTGAGCTGGACATTGGTTTTCCCCTTTACCCCGAGGGCATGGTTCCCTGACCGCGGCTCCCGGACAAGCGCACCGGGGATGAGCGGTCGGATCGGCCGATGGGCGTCGCGGCGGCTGTGACCCGCGTCTCCCTCGACCTGCCGGCGCTATGGCCCCCGCCACGGGCCGGCAGGCAATATGGTGCCCCGGCGTCCGCGCGAGTGCAGTGCTCCAATGCCCAGTTCGCAACCCGCCCACAGCCCGCTGGACGCCCTGTGGCAGCCGTCCGCCATCATCTGGACCATGCTGTCGGGCGAGGCGCTCGCACTGCTGCTCGCGCTGGCCCCGAGTTTGGACGAGCAGCGGCTGCGCTATTTCCTCCTGATGTCGGTGGCGATCCAGTGGGTGCTGCTGTGGAGCATCGCCACGCTGTACCTGGTGCGCCGCCCGCTGCGTTCATTGCCTCCGCAGCGCATCGCCTACGTGGTGCTGGCGATCCTGCTGATCAGTACCTGGGTGATCACCGCCGCGATCGGCTTCTTCTTCCGCGAAGGATGGGGGATGGACCTGGGCGAATGGCATTGGACCCAGTGGCGACTGATCGGCATGGTCATGACGGTCGGCGCGATCGGCGTGGCCGTCTTCCACAACCAGTGGCGCGCGCGGCAACTGGCGCTGCGCGCCAAGCAGCTCGAACTCGAGGCGCTGCAGGCGCGGATCCGGCCGCACTTCCTGTTCAACACGCTCAACACCGGGGCGGCGCTGGTGCACCGCCGACCGGAGGAAGTCGAACGCCTGCTGCTCGACCTGGCCGATCTGTTCCGCGCCGCGCTCGCCGGCCCGCGCGACATCTCGCTGGAGGAGGAGCTTGCCCTCGCCCGCCGCTATCTGGAAATCGAATCGCTGCGCTTCGGCGAGCGCCTGCGCATCGAATGGAAACTGCCGCGCGACATCCCGAAGGTGATGGTGCCGTCGCTGTCGATCCAGCCGCTGGTCGAGAACGCCATTCGCCACGGCATCGAGCGGCGGCCGGACGGCGGAGAGCTCGAGATCGCCGTGTCGACCACGCCGGAAACGGTGATCGTGCGAATCATCAACCCGTTGCCCAGCGGCGGCGCGAACCGGCCGGGCCACAAGGTCGGACTCAACGCCTCGCAGGTTCGCATCGAGGCGCTGACCGGCGGGCGCGGCAGCGTCATCACCCAGCTCGAAGGCAAGCGATTCATCGCCACGGTCCGCTTGCCGGTGGACGGCTGACGCAGACGCCCCTCCTTACAGGAAAGAGGGGCTCCAACTTCTGCGCCGTCAGGCGTCAGGCGACGACGCGATAGCAGGGCCTGTACTCGCCGGCGATCTTCATGCGGCGCTGTTCGACGAACGCACGCAGCAGGGCGTCGAGCGAATGCATCATGTCCGCGTCGCCGTGGATCTCGAACGGTCCGAACTGCTCGATGCGGCGCATGCCGTCCTCCTTCACGTTGCCGGCGACGATGCCGGAAAACGCGCGGCGCAGATCGGCGGCCAGTTCGTGCGGCTTGCGCCCGTGGTGCAGGTCCAGTGCGGCCATCGCTTCGTGCGTCGGCACGAACGGACGCTGGAACTCGAGCGGAATGTCGATCGACCAGTTGAAGTAGAACGAGTCCTTCTGCGCGATCCGATTCTCGCGGACCTTGCGGATGCCCGCGGCCATGCGCTTGGCGACCTGGTCCGGGTCGCCGGTGATGATCTCGTAGCGCTGCGTCGCCGCTTCCCCCAGCGTGAGGCGGATGAACTTGTCGATCTGCTCGAAGTACGGCGCCGCGCCGGTCGGGCCGGTGAGGATCAGCGGGAACGGCAGGTGCGCGTTCTCCTCGCGCAGCAGGATGCCGAGCAGATAGAGGATTTCCTCGGCGGTGCCGACGCCGCCCGGGAAGACGATGATGCCGTGACCCAAGCGCACGAACGCTTCAAGACGCTTCTCGATGTCCGGCATGATCACCAGGTGGTTGACGATCGGGTTCGGGGATTCGGCCGCGATGATGCCCGGCTCGGTTATGCCGATGTAGCGCGTCTTGAAGCGGCGCTGCTTGGCGTGTGCGATCGTCGCGCCCTTCATCGGTCCCTTCATCGCACCCGGGCCGCAACCCGTGCAGATGTCCAGGCCGCGCAGGCCCAGTTCGTACCCGACCTGCTTGGTATAGACGTACTCGTCGCGCGAGATCGAATGGCCGCCCCAGCACACGACCAGGTTCGGATCGGTCGGGTGCAGGATGCGTGCATTGCGCAGCAAGCCAAATACCGCATCGGTGATGCCGTCGGTGCTGTCCAGGTCGCGGGTCGAGCCCGGGCCCAGGTCCATCACCGTGTAGGCGAGGTCGCGCACGACCGCGAACAGCAGTTCGGCGACGCCGCGGATGATCTCGCCGTCCACGAAGGCCATCGCCGGGGCCCGATGCAGATCGATGCGCATGCCGCGATCCTGCTGGTGCACCTCGATGTCGAACTCGGGATACAACTCGCGCGCCGCGCGCGGATCGTCGGACGCACTGCCGCTGGTCAGCACGGCCAGCGCGCAGCGGCGCAGCAGGTCGTGCATGCCGGTGGAGACATCGCGCAGACGGGCGACCTCATCGCGCGAGAGGACGTCCAGGCCGCCCTTCGGGTAGATGCGCGCGTTGACGGTGGGAAGCGTGGTTTCGATGGGGGTGGCGGTACTCATGAATCTCTCTGTGTTCTTCTCGTGACGTGCTTGTCGTTCTTTGCCTTGCGACTCTATCCCCCTGCCCCACAAAAAGAAAACGGCCGGGAGGTCCCGGCCGTTCTCGATCGCACATGCGTTCGTTGATCAGAACTCGTAGCGCAGGCCCACCGACAGCGACCACTGCGAGATGCCGTTGGTCTGGCCGTCGGCATTGGTCGGGATGCCCTGCGCGGTGGTCTGGCCGAACTCCTGACCGCTCGGACCGTTACCGCGGTACGTGTACACGTACTTGCCGGTTGCCGGATCGATGCCGACCACGGTGGCCGCCGCGACGTTGGCGTTGAAGCCGTAGTCGATGATGTGGCCCCAGTCCTTGTTCAGCAGGTTGCCGACGTTCTGGATGTCGAACCAGATCTGCGACTTGTGGCCCTTGAAGAAGCCCGGCAGCTCCTGGCTGATGCGCACGTCGAACGTGTTCACCCAGCTGGCGCGGAAGCCATTCTCGGGCGCGACCTGGCCACGGTAGGCCTGCAGATCGGTCTGCGTGCCCAGCCAGTTCCAGAACGCCTGCTCCATCGCCGCATTGGCGGTGAACGTACCGTTGGCGGCAAGGGTGCCGAACTGCACATCGCCCGGGCCCGACGGCACGTAGAACAGGTCGTTGAAAGTACGACCGTCGCCGTTGGCGTCGCCGTTGAAGATGTAGCTGTACGGACGGCCGCTGCGGCCTTCGTAGAACAGGCCGACGTGGGTGCCGTAGTCGCCGAAGAACTTGTGGTCCCAGTTCAGTGCGCCGGTGATGCGATCGCGGATCTCATAGCGGGCGGTCGAGCTGGTCGGCTCGTTGATGTTGAAGCCCAGCTGCGAGCCGTAGCCCGAGCCGGCCGTCGAGCTGGTCAGCGCCGACACTTCTTCGGCGTTGGTGTAGGTGTAGTACAGGCTCCACGACCAGTCGGTGTCTTCGCTGAAGGGCTTGCTCAGACCCACGGTGAACTGCTGGCCCTTGCCCTTGTCGGTGTTCTCCAGCAGGTAGACGTCACCGAAGTAGCTGTTGTTGCCGAAGCGCGGGGTGGCGTTCTTGTTGCCGGTCGGGCTGAAGTACAGCACGCGGCCGTCCGGACCCAGGAAGCCGGGGCCGACGTTGAGGGTGCGGTAGAACAGGCCGTTCTTGACGTCGGTCATCAGCAATTCGGCGGACGCGACGATGCCGTCCCACGGCGTCTCGACGTCGAGCGCCAGGTTCGCCTTCCACACCGACGGCAGGTCGAAGTCGCTGGAGATGGCATTGACGTTGCGGATGCCGGTGCCGGTGCGCGGGATCGGCTGGTTCAGGCCGTCACCGCTGAAGTTCACGCCGTTGTTGCAGCCGGTGGTGGGGTTCCAGCCGTTGGCGCCGGTACCCATGCAGTTGATGACCTGCGTGTTCGTGGCCGACCACGTGCCCGGCGTGCCGTAGGCGATGTAGTTCATGCCCGTGCTGCTGTACGAGTTGCCGACCCACACCTGCGGCGCGTCACCCTGGAACAGGCCCACGCCACCGCGCAACTGCGCCGGACGCTCCCAATCGAAGGTGTAGTTGAAGCCCAGGCGCGGCTGGATGATGTAGCTGTCGCTGTACGTGTTGGTGTTGTCCAGACCGAAGCCGCCGTTCGGGCAGCTGGCCGGGCCGGTGCCGTTGGCGACGCGCGCCGAGGCGAAGCACTCGTTGAACGGCGGAGCCGGCGTGGCTTCCGGACGGTCGGCGCGCACGCCGTAGCTCAGCGTCAGGTTCGGCGAGACATACCAGGTGTCCTGCACGAACAGGCCCAGGCGCTTGTCCTTGTAGCGCGCGGCGATCGCGTTCGGGTCGGCCGGGTTGGTCTGCAGGTCGTAGTCGAAGTACTGGCCGCGACGCAGGTTGCCGAAGTCGGCGACGCCGTTGACCTTCGGCACGTAGAAGCTGTAATTGCCCCACGAGTCCTGCAGGAAGTAGTTGTAGATCTCGTTTTCGCTGTACTCGAAACCGGCCTTGAGGTCGTGGTCGCCCAGCGACAGGGTGCCGGCGCCGAAGTAGTTCCAGGTCTCGGTCAGCAGCGTGTTGCCCGGCGAGCTGCGCTCGGTGCCCAGGCGGATGGCGTCGCCGGTGTTGATGGCGGTCGCCGCGATGCCGTCGTCGAAGAACACCGAGATGGTCGGCGCCGTGGTCGGGCTCACGCGGATCGCCGAGTAATCGCGGTACGAAACCTTGAACTCGGTGGAGAACGTGTCGGTCCAGTCGCTGAAGAGCTGGCCGACGTAGCTTTCGACCGTCTTGACGTGGTTGTACCAGTTGGAGCTCAGAGCCAGCACGCTGGCGGTGGACGCTTCCGGACGCACGCGGTTCTGCTCGAGCTTGCTGTAGCGAACGCTGGCGCGGTGGGCGTCGTTGATGTTCCAGTCGAGCTTGAGCGCGTACTCCTCGAGTTCGGTGTCGCCGGTGCCGCTGGTGCTGCCCGGATCAAAGCCCCAGATGTTCTGCGCGATGTCCTGCACGGTGGCCACGTCACCGGCGGTGAAGTCCGCGCCGACTGCCAGCGGGTTGGTGCCCTGGTCCTTGCCGGCCGGGCCGATGTCGGTCTGCTTGAACTTCTCGTAGTTGGCGAAGAAGAACACCTTGTCCTTGAGGACCGGACCGCCGACGGTCATGCCGTACGTCGTTTCCTTCTTGAACTCGTCGAAGGGAAGGCCGGTGACGTCGAGGGTGCTGCCCGCCACGCGCGCCGGGTAGTCGCCGAACCAGTCGCCATCGCGCATGCTGCCGTACACCGAGCCGTGGAACTCGTTGGTACCGGACTTGGTGACCGCGTTGACGTTGGCACCGGCGGCGCCGGAGAACGACACGTCGTAGTTGGACACGTCGATGTCGATGGCCTCGATGGCCTCCATCGACACCGGCTGGCGCTGCGTCGGCATGTTGTTGCCTTCCAGGCCGAACGTATCGCTGGCCGACACGCCGTCGATGCTGATCTTGTTGAAGCGCGGATTCTGGCCGCCGGCCGAGATCGAACCCGAGGCGCGGTCGGTCATGGCGACGCGCGGATCCAGGCGCATGTAATCCTGGATGTTGCCGTTGACCGAGGGCAGCGCCTCGATGGTCTGGCGGCTGACGCTGGTGCCCGCGCCCATCTTGGTTGCGCTGAACACATCCGAGCCACCGACCGATACGGCGGTGACGGTTTCCAGCGTGGTCGCGTCGCCGACGAGGTCGCCGGTCAGGGCGGCGTTGACGGTGTTGACCTTGTTCAGATCGAGGTAAACGTTGTCCTCGGTCTTGGTGCCTTCGCCCGACTTGGTGATATTGACGGTGTACGGACCACCGACGCGCAGACCGCGCGCGCTGTAGCGGCCGCTGGCATCCGTGGTAGCACGGCTCACCGTGCCGGATTCGACATGCGTGATGGTGACTTCGGCGCCGATCACCGGCTGGCCGTCGGTACGGGTCACCGTTCCGCCGACACCGGCGGAAGTGGCCTGAGCGAACACCGGCGCGGTAGCCAGGGCGGCAAGCAGGCCAAGCGTGAGCTTGGACATGCGGACGCGATTGTGATGGGTCATTACGATGGCCTCGATACTTGTGAACACAAGAGGAAAGGCGAGGCACGACCCCGGTCGCACCGTCGCAAGAAAATGTCGGATTTCGCCCCCTGGGGCGCCGGGCCGGAGCCCGCCGGTTAACAGCAGTTTAACAGGCTAGGTAGGGTCTGTGACAGAGACGTGACGGCCGTCACCAACCACCATAAACCGTAAAAAAACCGTATTGAGCCCTGCACCGCCCGCCCCCTCCCCGCGTCGGGCATGAAAAAGCCCGCCAGAGCGAGCCATGGCGGGCCGGGTCGGCGCCGTGCCGGACGGCGCGATGTCAGGGTGGCGCGATCTGCAGGTAAGTGCCCAGACCGTCGAGGAACATCTGCACCGAGATCGCCACCAGCAGCATGCCCATCAGGCGTTCGATGGCGGTCAGCGCGCGGCGGCCGAGCAGCTTGTAGAGCAACGTCGCCGAGAACAGGATCGCGGCCGTCGCGCCCCAGGCGATCAGCAGCGCCAGGCTCCACTCGTTGAGGCGGGCGGGCTCGTTGCTGCCCATCAGCATCACCGCCGCCATGCCCGAGGGGCCGGCCACCAGCGGGATGGCCATCGGCACGATGAAGGGCTCGCCGTCGGGGATCTCGCCCATCAGGCCTTCCGGCGGCGGGAAGATCATGCGGATGCCGATCAGGAACAGCACGATGCCGCCGGCGATCGACACCGATTCCTGGCGCAGGTGCATGAGCTCGAGCGCGTACTTGCCGCCCCACAGGAACATCATCAGCACGGCCAGCGCGATCAACAGCTCCCGCGCCAGCACGATGCGCTGCCGGCGTGGCGGCAGGCCGCGCAGCAGGCTCAGGAACACCGGGACGTTGCCGAGCGGATCCAGGATAAGGAACAGCAGCAGCGCGGCGGACGCGATGGTCATCGGCTCGGGAGTCACAGCTGGGCCAGGGAGACGGCGGCGGGCGGCGGTGCCCAGACCTGGCCACGGTGGGCGGCACCGGCCGGCGACAGCAGGGTCACGCACGAAGCGGCGTAAGCGGTCGGCTCGGCCGCGGTGCGATCGTTCTCTTCCACGTATGCCTTGGCGCGCAGCGGCGTGCGCATCGGACCGGGCTGCAGGCCGGACACGCGCACCGGCGAATTGGCCAGCTCGGCGTGGAGCATCCGCACCAGGCCTTCGAGCCCCTGCTTGGCCAGGCCATAGCCGCCCCAGTAGGCCTGGCCGACGCGCGACACATCGTCGACGACGAACACCACTGCCGAATCCTCGGCCTTCGCCAGCAGCGGCAGGCAGGCCTGGGTCAGCCACCACGGCGCGGTGAGGTTCACGTGCAGCGCGCGCGCGAATACGGCCGGGTCGGTCTGCGCCAGCGGCGTCAGGCCGGCGAAGTCGGCGGCGCAATGCAGTACGCCGTCGAGGCGGCCCAGTTCGCTTTCGATGCGCTGCGCCAGTTCGGCGTAGTCGTCGGCGGACGCCCCTTCCAGATCCAGGGGGTACAACACCGGCTCCGGTCCGATCTGTGCCAGCGCGTCGTACACACGGTTCAACTTCGGCACCTTGCGGCCAAGCAGCACGACGGTCGCACCGGCGCGCGAACACGCCTGCGCTGCAGCGCTGCCCAGGCCACCGTGGGCGCCGGTCACGACGACGACGCGGCCTTCGAGCGGACGCGCGCCTTGTCCTTCAACCGAACTCACTGGCGCTGGGTCTCGCTGATCATGCGCGCCAGCTCGCCGGACTCGAACAGCTCCAGCGTGATGTCGCAACCGCCGATCAGCTCGCCGTGAATGAAGAGCTGCGGGAAGGTCGGCCAGTTGGAGTAACGCGGCAGGTTCGCGCGGATCTCCGGATCCTCCAGCACGTTGACCGTGTGCAACTCGGTCGCGCCGGCGGCCTTGAGCGCCTGCACCGCACGGCTGGAAAAGCCGCACATCGGGAACTGCGCGTTGCCCTTCATGAAAAGAACGATGGGATGGCTTTCGACCTCGGCCTGGATCCGCTCCATGACGGACATGCGCAACTCCTGCAATGGTGCGTTGCCCTGCGATTGACGGCACGGCAACGGAACGTGGGGATAGAATGGAGATTGTAAGCCTTCCCGAGCCGCGGACGCGCCGAAGTCCATGTCGCCGCCCGGCACTCCCCTAGCCAGCCCTCAGGAGCCCGCAATGGCCATCGAACTGCCCCCTCTGCCCTACGACCGCACCGCACTGGAGCCGCACATCTCCGGCGAGACCCTGGACTACCACCACGGCAAGCACCACAAGACCTACGTGGACAACCTCAACAAGATGATCGAGGGCACGGAGTTCGAGAAGCTGCCGCTGGAGGAGATCATCCGCAAGTCGCAGGGCGGCATGTTCAACAACGCCGCGCAGATCTGGAACCACACCTTCTACTGGAACTGCCTGTCGCCCAACGGCGGCGGCGAGCCGACCGGCAAGCTGGCTGATCTGATCAACAAGGCCTTCGGCGACTTCGCCAAGTTCAAGGAAGAATTCACCAAGCTGTCGATCGGCACCTTCGGTTCGGGCTGGGGCTGGCTGGTGCAGCGTCCGGACGGTTCGCTGGGTCTGGTGAGCACGTCCAACGCCAACACCCCGCTCACCGGCGAAGACACCGCGCTGCTGACCTGCGACGTGTGGGAACACGCCTACTACATCGACTACCGCAACGCCCGCCCGAAGTACCTGGAGGCGTTCTGGAACCTGGTCAACTGGGAATTCGTGGCGTCGAACCTGAAGTAAGGCGCGACCCGCACGCAATACAAAACGGCCGGGGAAACCCGGCCGTTTTCGTTTCGATCAGCTCGCGTGGGCTGCTCAGCGCAGTGCGGCGATCACCGGCGCCACCTGCGCCTGCCGACCCAGCGCTTCACCCACGCGCTCGAGCGAGGCCGACAACGCTTCGGCACTGTCGGCGCGCAGCGTCGCGTGCCCGACCTTGCGGCCTTCGCGCGGCTGCTTGCCGTAGTCGTGCCAGTGGCCGCCCGGCTCGCGCAGCATCGGCAACGCGTCGGGCATTTCGCCGATCCAGTTGAGCATGCACGCGCGCCCGACCATGCGCGTATCGCCCAGCGGAAGGCCGAGCACGGCGCGCAGGTGGTTCTGGAATTGGCTGGTTTCGCTGCCTTCGATGGTCCAGTGGCCGGAGTTGTGCACGCGCGGCGCCAGCTCGTTGGCAAGCAGTTCGCCGTCGCGGCAGAACAGTTCCAGCGCGAACACGCCGACGTAGTCGATCGACTCGGCGAGGCGACGCGCGTAGTCGTAGGCGATCTCGCCCAGCGCACTGTCGACCACCGCCGGCGCCAGGCTCGCCGACAGCACTCCGTCGACATGCCAGTTTTCGGTGAGCGGCCAGGCACGGAATTCGCCATCGCGTCCGCGCACGGCGACGACGGACAGCTCGCGCTGGAAGTGCACGAAGCCTTCGAGGATCAATCCGACCTTCGACGCCTGCGCACCGAGCGCGTCCCACGCGGCGCCGGCATCGGCCGGCGTCTTGATGCGGAACTGGCCCTTGCCGTCGTAGCCCAGTCGCCGGGTCTTGAGGATGCACGGCGTGCCGATCTCCGCCAGCGCGGCATCGAGCTGTTCGCGCGTGTCGATCGCCGCGAACGGCGGCACCGGGATGTTCAGCTCGCGGAACAACGTCTTCTCGGCGAGGCGGTCCTGCGCGGTCGCCAGCGCACCGGGGTTCGGGAATACCGGCACGCGCTCGCTCAGCCACTGCGCCGATTCGGCCGGTACGTTCTCGAAATCGAACGTCGCCACGTCCACACGCGAGGCGAACTCCGCCAACGTGGCCTCGTCGCGGTAATCGCCCACGACCATCGGCGCGAACTGGCCCGCGCAGGCGTCAGCCACGTTGTCCATCACCAGGAAGCGCAGGCCGAGCGGCGCGCCGGAAAGCGCGAGCATGCGGGCCAGCTGCCCGCCGCCGAGGATGCCGACGGTGGTCATTTGCGCGGATCGTCGTTGGCCAGCACGTCATCGGTCTGGCGGGCGCGGAACGCCTCCAGGGCCTGGCCGATGGCCGGCTGGTCGCTGGCCAGCATCGCCGCGGCGAAAAGCGCCGCGTTGGCCGCGCCTGCATTGCCGATGGCGAACGTCGCCACCGGAATGCCGGCCGGCATCTGCACGATCGACAGCAGCGAATCCATGCCGTTGAGCGCCTTGCTCTGCACCGGCACGCCCAGCACCGGCACGGCGGTCTTGGCGGCCAGCATGCCCGGCAGGTGCGCCGCGCCGCCGGCGCCGGCGATGATCGCGCGCAGGCCGCGCGACTGCGCGGTGGCGGCATATTCGAACAACACGTCCGGCGTACGGTGCGCCGATACCACGCGGATTTCGTGCGGGACGCCCAGCGCCTCCAGCTTCGAGGCGGCATGCTGCATCGTCTCCCAGTCGGAGCGCGAGCCCATCACGATGCCCACGAGCGGGGCGGCGGCGGTGTCGGACATTGGTCGAGCCTTGGGGCAAAGACGTATTCTAACGCCCCGTCCCGCTCCCCCGGCACCGCATTCCATGGACCGAAAGCTGCTCGACCTGCTCGTCTGCCCCACCACGCGCCAGCCGCTGCAAGTGCTGGACAGTCGCGGCCTGCAGGCGCTTAACGCGGCCGTCCAGGCAGGCGGGTTGAAGCGCGCCGACGGCAGCGCCCAGTCCGAGTCGGTCCGCGAGGCGCTGGTCACGCGCGATCGCAAGACCGTGTACCGCGTCGACGACGGGATTCCGGTGCTACTGGCCGAAGAGGCGATCGCCACCGCGCAGATCCCGGACTTCCCCGGCGCATGAGCGCGTTCGCCCCGCCGCCGACCGACGCCGTCGCGCAGGACGTGGCGCGGGCGCTGGCCGAAGACCTTGGCGACGGCGACGTCACCGCCGCACTGTTGCCCGATATCGCCGACCAGGCTTATCTGCTGTGCAAGGAAGAAGCCGTGGTGTGCGGCCGGCCATGGTTCGATGCCTGCCATCGCGCGCTCGACCCGCAGGTGCGCATCGATTGGCACGTCGCCGAAGGCGATCGCGCAAAGGCCGGCACCGTCCTGGCGACGCTGCAAGGACGGGCACGCGCGCTGGTCAGCGCCGAGCGGACTTCACTGAACTTCCTCCAGACCCTGTCGGGCACGGCGACCACGACCGCGGCCTACGTCGACGCCGTGGGCGGCACGCAGGCGAAGATCCTGGACACGCGCAAGACGATCCCCGGCCTGCGCCAGGCGCAGAAGTACGCGGTGCGCGTGGGCGGCGGCGTGAACCACCGCATGGGGCTGTTCGACGCGGTGATGCTCAAGGAAAACCACGTGCGCGCGGCAGGCTCGCTCACCGCCGCGATCCGCACAGCGCGCGCCCTGCATGCCGCGCTTCCCTTGATCGTGGAAGTGGAGTCGATCGAACAACTGCGCGAAGCGCTGCACGAAGGCTGCGACCGGATCCTGATCGACGACTTCGACGCCGCGATGCGCCGCGAAGCCGTGCGCATCGCGCATGAGCTCCCGCCCGCGCGACGCATTCCGCTGGAAGTCTCCGGCGGCGTGGACATGGCCACGCTGCGCGCCATCGCCGAGGACGGCGTGGACTGCATTTCCATCGGCGCACTGACCAAGCACGTCCGCGCGATCGATCTGTCGCTCAAGCTCGGACCGCCGCCGGCCTGAGCGGCGGCACGTCACGGCATCAGGGTTACCGCGGCCGCCGCACCCGCGGCCAGGACCACCAGGATCGCGATCAACGGCCATGCCGAACGCTTCGGCTTGGCCGCGCGCATCGAGGTGGCCACCACCTGCACGGGCTCGGGCACCGACGCGCCGGCGACGCGGAAGCGCAGCACGTCGAAGGCCAGCTCGTCGCCCACTTTGGCCTCGGCGCGCAGGATGCGTTTGCCGTTGAGGTAGCTGCCATTGCTCGAGCCCAGGTCCTCGATCTGGACGCCGGTTTCGGTGGCCATCAGGCGTGCATGCGTGCGCGACAGACCCGGGGTGTCGAAGCGAAGATTGCAATCCGGGCCGCGGCCGATGGTCACCACGCCGACGAGGGCATCGCTGCGATTGCCGACCTCCGGCGAGGCGCCACGCAGGAAGAAGCGCGGCAGCACCGGCCGCACCGCGGTGACGCCGGGGTCGTCGTTGGCGGAGACGAGCTCGGGTCCGTTGAGCGGCTGGCGCGCGACCACCGGTGGCGGCCCGAGCGCGGCCAGCTTGGCCTGCACCTGGTCGAAGCCGACGCTGTCGCCCGGGCGCAGTGCGATAAGCCCCTGCACCTGCCGCCCATTGACGCTCACCGCCGTGCCGGCCGGCACGTCGAGCATCACGCCCTGCGCGGTCACGTGCAGCTGGCAGTGCTGCGGCAGCACGCCGGGCCGGTCGATGACGATGGTGGATCGAGGATCGGAGCCGATCCGATTGACGCCGTGGCCGAGCAGTACCTGCGGGTGTTCGCCACCCGGGAAGACTAGTTTCACGCGGGATCTGCCCCCTGCAGCGTTCCCTTCGACCCCTTGCGGGCGACGCTGCGCGTCGCCACAGTGATCGGATGCCGACTCTACTGATTCTGATGATCCTGGCTGCGATGGCGTTCGCATTCTGGAGCGCCGGTCGCGCCGCGGCCGAACGGGCCGAAGCTGTTGGCCGCGACGCCTGCCGGGTGGCCGGCGTGCAGTGGCTGGACCAGAGCGTGCACGCCATCGGCCTGCGCGTATGCCGCCACGAGAATGGCTGGCTGGGCTTCGAACGCACGTTCCGCTTCGACTATTCCATCGACGGCCAGGACCGGCACATCGGCAAGCTGGTGCTGCGCGGCGACCGGCTGGTGTCGTTCAGTGGGCCGGTGACGCGCGCGCCGACGGCGCTGCATTGAATCCGGCCGGCGTCAGTTGCACGCCGGCTGGTCCACTTCCTCGACGCGCCGCTTCGCCGGTGCGTTCGACGAACGAAGACGTTCCTATTTCACGATGCGCAGATGCGCTCCCCGGCGTGGCGTCGGCGGCTGCGGGCCTTCGTCGTCGCCGTCGGGAGCCGGTTCGCTCGGCACCGCACTGAGCGGGCTCGCCGGGGTCTCTTCGCCCAGGTCGACTTCCACTTCGCCTTCCTCGCCCGCGGCGTGGATGTCCTCCGGCAGCGCCATGCCCTGTCCCGTTTCGCGCGCGTAGATCGCGAGCACGGCCTGCACCGGCACGGCCACCGGGTAGCTCACCCCACCGAAGCGGGCGCTGAAGCGGATCGCGTCGTTGCCCATTTCCAGCCTGGTGACGGCGCGCTCGGCGATGTTGAGCACGATCTTCCCGTCTTTCACGGCGTGCGTTGGAACCTGCACGCCATGGCGTGAGGCATCGACCAGCAGGTGCGGTGTCATGCCGTTGTCGGCGATCCACTCGTACAGCGCCCGCAACAGATACGGGCGGTGGCTGGTCATCGAAGAAGTGCTTTCCTGACTCATTTCCGGAGTGTAGCGCCGCGCGGTCACCGACAGGTACACACGGCCGGAGCGCGTGCGTCCGGACACGCGGCGCGCGCATGCGCCGTGAAATGAAAACGGGCCCGAAGGCCCGTTGGTTTCATTCCGGTGCGTTCATTCCGGTGCGCGGCCCTCAGGCCGGCATTTCGCGCAGCTTGCGCTCCTGCTCGGTCAGGCTGCGGGTGAACCCCGGGTTGCGGAAAATGCGATTGCCGTAATCCTCGATGGCCTTGCCGTCCTTCGGCAGCGGCACGCCCAGTGCGTCCAGTCGCCACACGATGGGCGCCATCGCGCAGTCGGCCAGGCTCATTTCGGGATTGAGGAAGAACTTGCTCGCCTTGAACAGCGGCACCGATGCGGTGAGCAGTTCCTTCAGGCGCTTGCGACCGGCTTCGGCCTGGGCCTTGTTGCCAAGCTGGATGGCCTGCACCTGCGGGACCCAATCGTGCTCCAGGCGCAGCATCGCCAGACGCAGGCGGGCGCGGGACAACGGGTCCACCGGCATCAGCGGAGGATGCGGATAACGCTCGTCGAGGTATTCGCTGACCACGCTGGCCGCGTACAGGACCAGGTCGCGCTCGACCAGGGTCGGCACCGAGTGGTAGGGGTTCAGATCGACGAGGTCTTCGGGCGGGTTCTGCGGATCGACCGGGACCAGGTCGAAGGTGACGCCTTTGGCCGCCAGCACCAGGCGCACGCGGTGACACAGCACGCAGTCGGTGGAAGAAAACAGCGTCAGGGCATTGCGCATTCGTGGACTCGCCGCCATTCGACCTCTCCGTCCACCGGAATCCGCCGGTGGTTAGACGCCATCCACCCCGTGTGGACGGTCGTCGCGGCCTCGATCAGCTGCTCTAGCCTGAAACCAAGGAGCCCGCACATTCCTGTACGGGCCCCAAGGGATACAGCATGCGATCAGTGCTTGTCCACGTCCCGCCAGTATTCGTGCTTGAGCAGGTAGGCGAGGAAGGTGAACGCCGCCAGGAACAGGATCACCCAGACGCCGAGACTCTGGCGCTTGAGGGCGGCCGGCTCACCGGCGTACTCGAGGAAAGTGGTGATGTCGCGCACCGACTGGCTGAACTCCTCGGCATTCTGGTGGCCCGGCTGGGTCACCTTGAGGCCGAGGACCGGACGGTCGCCAGTGGCCTTGTCGGGCTCGCCGAACTCGGCGTGCTGCAGGCCCTGCAGTTCCCAAAGCGGGTTCGGCATGGAGGCGTTCGGAAACAGCTTGTTGTTCCAGCCCAGCGGACGCGACTCGTCCAGATAGAACGACTTCAGATACGTATAGATCCAGTCGCTGCCGCGGACGCGTGCGATCAGGCTCAGATCCGGCGGCATCTTGCCGAACCACTGGTTCGCGTGTTCCGGGGTCATGCTGACCTGGATCTGCTCGCCGACCTTGGCGCCGGTGAAGTTGAGGTTGGCCATCACCTCGTCTTCGGTCAGACCCAGGTCCTCGGCCATGCGCGAATAGCGCAGGTACTTCAGCGAGTGGCAGCCGGAGCAGTAGTTCATGTACAGCTTGGCGCCGCGCTGCAGCGACGCGCGGTCGCCCAGGTCGGTGCCCGACTGCATCAGGTGGCCGCCCTCGGCCGCGAAGGCACCGAAGGACACCAGCAGGCCGGCGGCGAAGGTGGCGAGCTTCTTCACGATACGCATCTTCTGTACGGGTCGGTGGCTAACGTGAGCGATCAGGTCAGTCATGCATCGTCACCCGCTGCGGTACCGGCTTGGTTTTGTCGAACTTGGTCCAAAGCGGCATGGTGATGAAGAACACGAAGTACAGGAAGGTCAGCACGCGGCCGATGATGGTTTCCACCGGATCCGTACCCGGGCCGGCGCCGATCTTGCCCAGCCACAGGAAGCAGACGGCCAGCAGACCGAGCATGAGCTTGGTCATCCAGCCGCGGTAGCGGTGCGACTTGACCGGCGACTTGTCCAGCCACGGCACCAGGAACAGCACGGCGATCGCGGCGAACATCACGATCACGCCGCTGAGCTTGTGCGGGATGACGCGGAGCATCGCGTAGTACGGCGTGTAGTACCAAACCGGCTTGATGTGCTCCGGCGTCACCAGGCGGTTGGCCTCGGTGAAGTTGTCGTGCTCCAGGAACCAGCCGCCGAAGGCCGGCGCGAAGAAGATCACGAACGCGCACAGGATCAGGAAGAAACCGACGCCGAACAGATCCTTCACCGTGTAGTACGGGTGGAAGGGAATGCCGTCGGTCGGCTTGTTCGGATCCCAGCGGTTGCCCTTCGGACCCTTCTTGATCTCGACGCCGTCCGGGTTGTTCGAACCCACTTCATGCAGCGCGCCCAGGTGCAGGACCACCAGCAGCAGCAGCACCAGCGGCAGCGCGATCACGTGCAGCGCGAAGAAGCGATTCAGCGTCGCGTCGCCCGGCAGGTAGTCGCCCATGATCCATTCGGTCAGGCCGTTGCCGATGACCGGGATCGCGCCGAACAGCGAGATGATCACCTTGGCGCCCCAGAACGACATCTGGCCCCACGGCAGCACGTAGCCCATGAAGGCTTCGGCCATCAGCACCAGGTAGATCAGCATGCCCAGGATCCACACGAGCTCGCGCGGCTTCTGGTAGGAGCCGTACATCAGGCCGCGGAACATGTGCAGGTACACGACGATGAAGAACATCGACGCACCGGTGGAGTGCATGTAGCGGATCAGCCAGCCCCACTCCACGTCGCGCATGATGTATTCGACCGACGAAAACGCTTCGGCCGCGGACGGCTTGAAGTGCATCGTCAGGAAGATGCCGGTCACGATCTGGTTGACCAGCACCAGCAGTGCGAGCGAACCGAAGTAGTACCAAAGATTGAAATTCTTCGGCGCGTAGTACTCGGTCATGTGCTTGCGGTACGCCGGCATCATCGCCGGTGCACGCTCGTTGACCCAATCCATCACGCCATTAGCGGTACGGGTGAAGATGTTCGCCATGGCTTACGCCGCTCCCTTGGTGCTGGAGGCCGGATCGACACCGATGATGATCGTGGTGTCGTTCTCGTAATGGTGCGGCGGCACGACCAGATTGGTCGGCGCCGGGACACCCTGGAACACGCGACCGGCCATGTCGAAGCGCGACTTGTGGCAGGGGCAGAAATAGCCGCCCTTCCACTCCGGATCGAACGGCTCCGGACGGATCTCGGCCTTCATTTCCGGCGAGCAGCCCAGGTGCGTGCACAGGCCGACCAGCACGGAGATCTCCGGCTTGATCGAACGCGGTTCGCCGGTGATGTACGCCGGCTGCTGATCCTTATTCTCGGACTTGGGATCGCGCAGGTGCGGATCCAGCGTCGGCAGCGCCTCGAGGATCGCCTTGGAGCGCTTGACGATCCAGATCGGCTGGCCGCGCCACTCCATGATCAGACGCTGGCCTTCCTCCAGGGCACTGATGTCGGCAGTCACCGGCGCGCCGGCGAGCTTGGCCCGCGTGCTCGGGTTCCAGGACTTGATGAACGGTACCGCCACGAAACCGGCCCCGACCGCACCGACCACAGCAGTGGTCGCGGTCAGGAACCGACGGCGGCCCTGGTTGACAGGATCGTTGACCCCTTGGTTGGCCATCCGGCACTCCGCAAAGCTAGAACGAAGTAAAGCCGCAGAGACATCGCCACTGGCGACGGCTCGCGGCACAAAAGACGGGGAAGTGTAACGGAACGGTGAATGGCCCGACAATCCGCTTCACGTTGCGCAACGCGTCCGCAGCGGGCGCGCGCGTCGGCCGGAACCCCCGCGGGCCCGGGCCGGGGAACTCAGCGCATCACGGTCGCGGCACCCCGGTAACGGTCGGCCAGTTGCCCCACGCGCTGGACGTAAAGCTGCGTCTCACTGTAGGGCGGTACGCCCTTGTACCGGTCCACGGCGCCCTCGCCCGCGTTGTAGCCGGCGGCGGCGAGGGTCAGGTTGTTGTTGAACCGCTTCAGCAGCCAGGCCAGGTACTGCACGCCGCCCTGGATGTTCTGGCTGGCGTCGAAGGCGTTGCTCACGCCGAAGCGTCGCGCCGTCGCCGGCATCAACTGCATCAGGCCTTGGGCGCCGGCACGCGACAACGCGTTGGGGTTGTACGCCGATTCGGCATGGATGATCGCCCGCACGATCGCTTCGTCCACGCCATGCTGGCGGGCGGCCATCGCGATCTCGTCGCGATAGGAATCGGTATTGAGCCGGACCGTGCCGAAATTGACGCCCGGCCGCTTCGAGCACGCGTAACAGGTCTGGATGTAGCTGTAGCGGATGGTGCGCACCGCCGAGGCGTTCGCGACGCTCTGCGGCTTGCGGCTGGTGTAGTGGCGTACGCCGTCCTTGATGTAGGAATACACCTGCCCCTGAACGACGCGCGGGGCCTGGTAGGACGACGCCGGAACGGGCGTCGGCGCGATGGGCGCCGAGGTCGCGACGGTCGGTGTCGCGGCGACGGATGCCGAGGCGGAAGCGGTCACCGACGATGCCGAGGTCACGCCGCCTACTGCCCCCACGGCCTTGGTGGCCGAGGACTTCGACGCCGGGCGATCGGCGGTCTGGCTGACGACGGTGCATTGCGCGCCGGGGACGCGCTTGCTCACGTAGCTGCGGGAGCCATCGGGCGAGTCGCAACGGTACAGCGTGCCGGCCACGGTCGATCCCGTAGCCAACAGGCAGACGATCCCCCACAGCAGTGAGCCCCCCCTCATGGCCGCGAGTGTGTCCTGTCTCCTGCCCCTTCACAAGTCCTTGATTGCGTTGGCTGCGGGAAACGTGACCGTGCCCGCATCCACCCCTGCGCGACGGCCGTCCCGCCCCCGCGTCATCGCTGCTCCAACGGCTTCAGCGCCCCATCGCCGTCGCCGTGCGGTAGCGCTCGGCCAGGACGGAGACCCGTTGCACGTAGCGCTGGGTTTCGTCGTAGGGCGGCACTCCGCGGTACCGGTCGACCGCTCCCTCGCCGGCGTTGTAGCCGGCGGCGGCGAGGGTCAGGTTGCCGTCGAAACGCCGCAGCAGCCAGGCCAGGTACTGCACCCCGCCGCGGATGTTCTGGCCGATGTCGAATACGTTGGCCACGCCGAAACGGCGCGCGGTGGCCGGCATCAGTTGCATCAGCCCCTGCGCCCCGACGCGCGATATGGCGTTGGGGTTGTAGGCCGATTCGGCATGGATGATCGCCCGAACCACGGCCTCGTCGACGCCGAAATCGCGCGACGCCGCGGCGATTTCCTGGCGATAGGCTTCGGTGTTGAGGCGGATCGTGGCGAAGTCCACGTCCGTTCGCAGGGCGCACGCGTAGCAGGTCTCCATGTAGGTGTAGGTGACCCGACTGACGGATCCCACCCCCGCGCGCGGCGTCGGGGCCCGGCTCGCGTAATGCACGGCGCCGTTCTCGACGTAGCGGTACACCTGCCCCTGGGCGACACGCACCGGCGGCGCGATGCCGACCGGGCCCACTTCCTTCACGACCGGGCCGGGCGACATCCCGGGCATTGCGCTTACCGGGAATCCCAGCGCCCCTCCCGGCACGGCGGGCCGGCTCGGCTGAGCCAGCGTACCGAGCGTGGACTGAGCGGATACGGCCAGCGGAACCGCCCACAGCAGTCCCGCCAACCCCAGCGATGCAACGCCAACCCTCTGGAGCTTCACGTGCGTGGGGGTCTGCCGGCGCGACCCGCGCGCCCTCCTGTGCTGCCCTTGCCTGGAACAAACGCGATCCGCGTCCCGTCCCGGCCTGTAGAATGCGCACCCTCCGGCGCGGATTAACCGCCGCCCCTCCCGGATCGAGCCAGATGAGCCAGACCACGCCCCACCCCGCCGAGCGCGGCACCGACGCTGCCGTCGCGACCACCGCGCCGCGCAAGCTCTTCATCGAGACCCACGGTTGCCAGATGAACGAGTACGACTCGGCCAAGATGGCCGACGTGCTCGCCGCCAGCGATGGCCTGGAGCTGACCGACAACGTCGAGGAAGCCGACGTCATCTTGATCAACACCTGCTCGATCCGCGAGAAGGCACAGGAGAAGGTCTTCAGCCAGCTCGGTCGCTGGAAGTCGCTCAAGCGCGACGGCAAGCCGGTGGTGATCGGCGTCGGCGGCTGCGTCGCGTCGCAGGAAGGCGAGGCGATCGTCAAGCGCGCGCCGTTCGTGGACCTGGTCTTCGGCCCGCAGACCCTGCACCGCCTGCCCGAATTGATCCAGGCCCGTCGCGACACCGGCCTGCCGCAGGTCGACATCTCCTTCCCGGAAATCGAGAAGTTCGACCGCCTGCCCGAACCGCGCGCCGAAGGCCCCAGCGCCTTCGTCTCGATCATGGAAGGCTGCAGCAAGTACTGCTCGTTCTGCGTGGTGCCCTACACGCGCGGCGAGGAAATCAGCCGCCCGTTCGAGGACGTGCTGGTGGAAGTGGCCGACCTGGCCGCGCAGGGCGTGCGCGAGATCAACTTGTTGGGGCAGAACGTCAATGCGTATCGCGGCCCGATCGCGCCCGCCGAAGACGGCGGCGATGGCGAAGTCGCGGACCTCGGCCTGCTGATCCGTGCCATCGCCGAAATCGAAGGCGTCGGCCGCATCCGCTTCACCACCTCGCACCCGCTTGAGTTCTCGGACTCGCTGGTCGAGGCCTATCGCGACGTGCCCAAGCTCGCCAACTACCTGCACCTGCCCGTGCAGGCCGGCAGCGACCGCATCCTCTCGGCGATGAAGCGCGGCTACACCGCGCTGGAGTTCAAGCAGAAGATCCGCAAGCTGCGCGCGGTGCGTCCGGACATCTCGATCAGCTCCGACTTCATCGTCGGTTTTCCCGGCGAGAGCGATGCGGACTTCGAGAAGACCATGAAACTGATCGAGGACGTCGGCTTCGACCAGTCGTTCTCCTTCATCTACTCGCGCCGCCCCGGCACGCCCGCCGCCGACCTGGAAGACAACGTCACCAGCGAGGAAAAGCACGCGCGCCTGTCGCGCCTGCAGGCGCACATCAATGGCCACGCGCGCTCGATCTCCGACGCGATGGTCGGCAGCACGCAGACCGTGCTGGTGGAACGGCCGTCGAAGAAGAATCCGAACGAGTTGACGGGCAAGACCGAAAACATGCGCTCGGTGAACTTCCCCGGCCACCCGCGCCTGATCGGGCAGTTCGTCGATGTCGTCATCACCGAGGCGATGCCCAACTCGCTGCGCGGACGCGTGGCGACGACGGAAGTAGCCAGCGTCGCCTGATCGAGGGCCAGCAACGTCAGCGTGGGAGGCACTGCCTGCCGACAACCATCGCCCATGGTGGGTGCCTGTTACCGGATCGGGCCCGGAACGGCCACCCTCACTTCGCCCGATACACCGCCTTCCCATCCACGTACGTCGCCTGCACGGTGAGATCGCGCAGGCCGGACGGTGCGATCGCGAGCGGATCCTGGGTGAGCACGACGAAATCCGCACGCTTGCCGACGGCGAGACTTCCCACGTCCGCCTCGGCGAAACCGGCATACGCCGCGTCGAGCGTGAAGCCGCGCAGCGCTTCGAACGCGGTGAGCTTCTCCTGCGGATACCAGCCGCCGGCGGGCAATCCCTGTGCGTCGGCGCGCGTGGTGGCGGCGAACAGACCGAAGCGCGGATCGACCGATTCCACCGGGAAATCCGAGCCCAGCGCGAGGCGCGCGCCGCTGTCGCGCAGCTGGCGCCAGGCATACGCGCCGATGATGCGCTGCGGGCCGACGCGGTCCTGCGCCCACGGCATGTCACTGGTGGCGTGCGTGGGTTGCATCGATGCGATGACGTGCAGCTGCGCCAGTCGCGGCAGGTCCTGCGGCGACAGCACCTGCGCGTGTTCGATGCGCCAGCGATGATCGGTGGTCGTGGCGTCGTTGCCCAGCGTCTTCGCGTAGGCCTCCAGCACGACGTGGTTGCCGCGATCACCGATGGCGTGCGTGGCGACCTGTACGCCGCAGCGCTTGGCCTTGTCGACGGCGACCGCGATCTGCTCCGGCGAGGTCACCATGATGCCGAGGTTGCCGTGGTCGTCGCTGTAATCCTTGAGCATCGCCGCGCCGCGGCTGCCGAGCGCGCCGTCGGCATACAGCTTCACCGTACGCATCTCCAGCCGCCCGGACGGGTGCGCGTACAGGCCGTTGCGGCACAGCGACTCCAGCGCGTCGCTGTTGCCGTCGGCCATCGCCGTGATGCGCAGCGGCATCGCGCCGCGATCGGCCAGGCGCTGGTAGCGCTTGAGTTCGGCCAGGCTCACGCCCGCATCGTGGACGCCGGTGAGGCCGTGTTGGACCGCAGACTGCATTCCGAGCGTAAGCGCGCGCTCGGCCGTGGCCTCGTCGAGCGGCGGGCGCGACTGGTCGACCAGCGCCATCGCGCCATCGATGAAGATGCCCGTCGGTTGCTTGCGCGCGTCGCGTTCGATGCGTCCGCCATCGGGCTGCCAATCGCCGGACAGATCGCGCTTCACCGCGCGCATCGCCGCGGTGTTGGCCCAACCGGCATGGCCGTCGATGCGCTCCAACCACACCGGACGGTCAGGGTATGCAGCATCGAGATCGGCGGCCGTCGGGAACACCTTGTCCGGCCAGTCGTTCTGGTCCCATCCGCGACCGACCAGCCACACGCCGGCAGGCAGCTGCTTCTCGAAGGCTTGCAGCCGCTGCAACACGTCCTGCTTGCTGGCGGCGTCGACGAGATCGGCGCTGAGCATCGTCATGCCCAGGCCCGAAACGTGCGCATGCGCATCGATCAGGCCGGGAATCACCGTCGCCTGCCCGGCGTCGATGCGCTGCGCCTTCGGGTAACGCCTGAGCAGTTCGGCCGTCGTACCCAGCGCGAGGATGCGACCGGTTTCGTCGAAGGCCAGCGCCTGCACCTTCGGCTGCGCGGTCTCCATTGTGTGGATTCGCGCGGCGCTGAGCACCGTCACCTTCGCGGCGAACGCCTGCCCCGACATCGCGACCAGCGTCGCCGACAACACCCAACCCAGCTTGCGCATTCCCCGATCCCCGTCCACATGCGAAGCCCGGACTGTGCGCAAACGCGGCGCGACAGGCAAGTGTCGGCGCATCGAAACCGCGCGATTCAATCCAGCCGCTTGCGGAAGCGCGAGATCGCCAGCGTCATCATCACCGCGATGAACGCCAGCAGGGCGAGCACCTCCGGCCACAGTTCGGCAAGCCCGGCGCCGCGCAGCATGATGCCGCGGATCAGGCGCAGGAAATGCGTGAGCGGCAGGATTTCGGCCAGCCATTGCACCACCTTCGGCATGCCGGCGAAGGGAAACATGAAACCCGACAGCAGGATCGACGGCAGGAACACGAAGAACGTCATCTGCATCGCCTGGAACTGCGACTGCGCCTTCGTCGAGATCAGCAGGCCCAATGCGAGGTTGGCCAGGATCAGCAGCACGCCCGCGAGATAGACATCGAGCAGGCTTCCGCGTATCGGCACATCGAACAGCCACACGCCCAGCACCAGGATCACCGTGGTCTGGATCAGGCCGATCGCCGCATAGGGCAGCACCTTGCCGATCATCAGCTCGCTGCTGCTCAAGGGCGTGGCGATCAACAGTTCCATGTTGCCGCGTTCGCGTTCGCGCACGATGGCGACGCCGGTGAACAGCACCATGGTCATCGTCAGGATCACCCCGATCAGTCCCGGCACGATGTTGATCGCCGAGCGTCGCTGCGGGTTGTAGAAGCTGACCACACTGATCTGGCCCGGGCTCACCTGCCCGGTTCCACCGATGGTGCGCGAGGTGTTGACGGTCGGTTGCGTGTGCAGCGGCAGTTGCGCCAGTTGCACGGCCGCGCTCTGCACGACGGTATCGCTGCCGTCGACCAGCACCTGCACCGCTTCGCGGCCTTCGAAGCGGCGACGTTCGAAATCGGGCGGAATCACCACGCCCATGCTGATCTCGCCGCGGCGCAATCCTTCCATCAGCTCCTGGGGCGAAGTCGCACTCATGGAGGGATCGATGACGCCCGTGGCGACCATGTCCATGACCAACGCCCGCGAGCCCGCCGTGTTGGCCTGGTCGGCCACGCCCGTGTCGAGGCCGCGCAGGTTGAGGTTGATCGCGTAACCGAACAGGACCAGCTGCATGACCGGAATGCCGACGATCATCGCCAGCGTGATGCGGTCGCGGCGCATCTGCCGCAGCTCCTTCATGACGATGGCGAACATGCGGCGCAGGTTCATGCGGCCTGCTCCTTCGCCTCGTCGTCCCGCCCGCGCGTGGCCGATACGAACACGTCCTCCAGGTTCGGATGCGACTGGGCGACCTGCGCTTCCAGACCCGCCTCGGCCAGCGCCCTTTCCACGCGTGCGGCGGCATCGCCATTGCGCTCGTTGAGCACGCGCAAGGTGTTGCCGATCTGCGCCACGCTGAGCACGCCCGGCACGCTCACCAGCAACTGCTGCGCGCGGCGCGGTTGCGTGGCCAGCACCTCCAGCGTGCGCCCGGCGAGCGCGTGCGTGAGCTCGTCGGGCGTGCCATCGGCGACGAGCACGCCCTTGTCGAGGATGGCGATGCGATGGCAACGTTCGGCCTCGTCCATGTAGTGCGTGGAGACGAGAATCGTCGTGCCGGCGTCGGCCAGGTCGAACAACTTCTCCCAGAAATCGCGACGCGATTCGGGATCGACGGCGCTGGTCGGCTCGTCGAGGAACAACAGCTCCGGATCCTGGATCACCGCGCCGGCCAGCGCCAGGCGTTGCTTCTGGCCGCCGCTCATGGTCCCGGCCAGCTGTTTCTGGCGATCGGCGAAGTGATACTGCTCGACGAGCTCGTCGATGCGCCTGGCCGCTTTCGCGCGTGGAATGTCCTGGACGGCGGCGAGGAATTCCAGGTTCTCGCGCACGGTCAGATCCTCAAACAACGAAAACTTCTGCGTCATGTAACCGATGCGGCGGCGCAGCTCCTCGGCCTGTTCGGGAATGCGCAGGCCGAGCACTTCCACGTCGCCTTCGGTCGGCGTCAGCAGGCCGCACAGCATGCGAATCGTGGTGGTCTTGCCCGAGCCGTTGGGCCCGAGAAAGCCGTACACGTTCGCGCGCGGCACGCTCAGGTCCACGTGGTTCACCGCGACCAGCTGGCCGAAGCGCTTGGTGAGACCGCGCGCGCGGATGGCGAGCTCGCCGTCGGGCGCGCTCACGGCGCGAATTCCACGCGCACCGGCAGGCCCGCAGGCAGCGACTCGGGCGCGTCGGTGATCTCGACTTCGGCCAGATAACTCAGCCGCGCCGCGTCCTCGCCGATCAACGCGTAGTACGGCGTGAAGCTGGGCTCGCTGCGAATCATGCGAACGCGGCCCTGCAGCGCGCCGTCGCGGCCGTCGATGAAGACACGCGCGGGCTGCCCGACCTTGACGTTGACGCGGATCGGTTCGGGCACGTAGACGCGCGCATGGGGGTGCTCGCCGACCAGCATGATCGCCAGCGGTGCGCCCACCGGCGCTTCGTCGCCGAGCTTGTACGGCAGGCTGTCGACGACCCCCGCGCGCGGGGCGACGAGGTCGAGCTTGCTCAGCGTCACGGCCTGCGTCGCGGCCTGCGCCTTGGCGGCGGCCGCTGCGGAGCGGCCCTGCTCGACCTGTTCGATGCGCGTGCCGCGCTCCAGTGCCAGCAAGGCTTCCTGGGCGGCGCGTACCTGCGCGTCGGCGTTGCCGGCGGTGGCGCGCGCGCGGTCCACGTCGGACGCGGCCACCAGCTGCTGACGTCCAAGCGGTAGCAGTCGCGCGTAGTACGCGCGTGCGTCGACGGCTTCGGCCTGCGCGGCGGCCACGTTGGCGCGCGCCTGCGCGATCTCTTCGGTGCGCGGGCCGTGTTCGAGTTCCTGCAAGGCTTCGCCGGCCTGCTGCGCCTGCGCCTGCAGTGTCTGCAGTTGCGACTGCGTGCGGGTCACTTCCAGCTGGAGCAGCGGCGTACCGGCCTTGACCCGTTGTCCTTCGCGCACGTCGATGCGAACGATCTTTTCCGCCGCCGGCGCGGGCAATGCGATGCGGTCCCACTCCAGGGTGCCCAGCGCCTGCGGCATATCGTCGCGGCAGGCGGAAAGCGCCAGCGTGATGGCCAGCAGCAGCGGACCGCGCGTCGTCTTGCGATGGTTGTTCATTCGATTACCCCACACCCAGGCCGCGATCGAGCAACGCCAGCGTGTGCCGGCGGAGCGCGTCGAAATCGAGATCGTCCGCCTGCAGCAGGCGGCGCCAGATGGGCGCACCGGCGGCAGGGAACAGCGTCAGCCCGACCAGCGACACCATCAGCAGGCGCGGGTCGAGGTCTTCGTTGAGTTCGCCGTTCGCCTGCGCCTGGGCGAAGCGCGCGCTCATCATTTGCGGCAGCGCCGGGCCGATGCGTTCGAACAGCACGTCGCGCAGCGCGCCGCCTTCACACAGCACCTCGCGCACCCACAGCGACGGCAACCAGGGGTGCGCGGCCACCACGCACCCCACGCCCTGCACGAAACCGGCGATGAGCGCCGCGACGTCATCGCCCGCCGCCATGATCGGTTCGCGCAGTTGGGCGAAGGCCGGCAGCACCCGCTCGGAAATCACCGCCTCCTGCAATTGCGCCTTGTCGCCGAAGTAGTAGTGGAGCAACGCCGGGGTCACGCCGGCCTCGGTGGCGATGGCGCGCAGCGGCGTGGCGGCGATGCCCCCGCGCACGAAACAGGCGATCGCCGCGTCCAGGAGGCGCTCGCGCAGGTCGGGGCCGTCGGCGCCCGGGCGTCCGGGAGAACGCCGGCCGGCGCCGATGGGGCGGCCCTTGCGGGGCTTGGGGGTGGTCGCTGCCGTCATGGGAGTTATTTAATTGGACGCTTAATTAGATCGCAACCCCGAGCCGACGAACGGTGCCAACGGATGGGGATGGCAAGCCGGTGCGGCCGCGCTGATCTATCGTGTGGGCATCCTCGCCCGAGTCCCGCCATGGCCCCGACCTCGCCTACCCTGCTCCAGCGCTGCGCCCTCGGACTGTGGTTCCTGGGACTGGGCGCACTTGGGCTGGTGCGCTGGTGGATGCGCTATGCGCGCGATGCGCGCGCCGTGTCCGACACGGTGATGCAGGTCTGGTTGTGGGGCTCGCTGGCGATCGCCGTCATCGGCGCCTACAGCCTCGTCCACTCGTTCGTGACGCACCGGCGGACGCGATGGTCGCGGTGACACCGGAACGTTCGTCCTTGGCAACGTGACGCATCGATAGCATCCTCGCGCATTCCGCCACGACCGAGTCGCGCTTGTCCGCCTCCACTTCCGCACCCGGTCGCCTGCCCGCATCGACACGCGTGTTCATCGCCGCCATCGTGATAACGGCGATCACGGTGGTGTACCTGGCCAGCAACCGTTTCCCGCTGCGCGTCGCGCAGCCGCTGCCGTTCACCGCCGTCGACCGCCTGATCGGTTGGCACGCCTGGGCCATCTGGCCTTACTGGCTGCTGCTGGTGATCGCCCCTGCCTTCATCCTGGCCATCAGCGACCGACGCATCTTCATCGCGACGTTGCGCGCCTACGCGATCGCCATCGCGATCAACGCGAGCGTGTGGCTGCTCTGGCCAACGTGCCTGGTGCGTCGCGACGTTCCCGCCGGGCTCGACGGCGCGACCGGTGCGGCGTGGCGCCTGCTGCATTTCCTCGACGGCAACATCAACTGTTTTCCGTCGGCGCACATCACCGCGCCCCTCATCGCCATCGCCGGCTACTGCACCCAGCATCCGGCCGCCCGTCGCTGGGCATGGCCGTTGATGATCCTGCTGGCGCCCAGCGTGGTCGCCACCGGTCAGCACTACAGCTGGGACATCCTCGGCGGCGCGATCACCGCGGCGTTCGGCTTGTGGATCGTGCGCCGCGATCTGCGTCGCTAAGCCGCTGCGCACCGCCTTTGCGAAAACGCCGGCACAGGCGCAAGCTTTCGTTCCCGCGCTGACTTCCCCCTGTCCTCACGATGGCTTCACGCACCACGTCCGAATTCGTCCTGGAGCCGGCGGAAACCGAGCGCCTGGCCAACCTCAGCGGTCCCTTCGACGGCCATCTGCGCATGATCGAACTGCGCCTGGGCGTGGAGATCGCCAACCGCGGCAACGTCTTCCGCATCGTCGGTCCGCAGGATGCGGTCGGCAAGGCGGAACGGCTGCTGCGCGACCTGTGGCGCGACGCCGCCGAGGAAACGCTCACGGAACCCGCGATCCACCTACGGCTGACCGAGATCGATGCCGACGCCGTCGCCAACGACGACGTCGAACCGCAGGAAGTGGCTATCCGCGTCAAGCGCGGCACCGTCCGCGGCCGCGGCGCGAACCAGGCGAAATACCTGCACGCCATCGCCACCCACGACATCAACTTCGGCATCGGTCCGGCCGGTACCGGCAAGACCTTCCTCGCCGTCGCCAGTGCGGTGGAAGCGCTGAACGAGGCGCGCGTGCAACGCCTGATCCTGGTGCGCCCGGCGGTGGAAGCGGGCGAGAAGCTCGGCTTCCTGCCCGGCGACCTGACCCAGAAGGTGGATCCCTACCTGCGCCCGCTCTACGACGCGCTGTACGAAATGCTTGGCGTGGAAAAGGTCGTCAAGCTGCTGGAGAAGAACGTCATCGAGATCGCGCCGCTGGCCTACATGCGCGGACGCACGCTTAACGATGCGTATGTGATCCTCGACGAGGCACAGAACACGACCATCGAGCAGATGAAGATGTTCCTTACCCGAATCGGCTACGGCAGCACGGCCGTAGTCACCGGCGACCTGACCCAGATCGATCTGCCCAAGCACCAGAAGTCCGGCCTGAAAGACGCGCTGGACGTGCTGCGCAACGTCAACGGCATCAGCTTCACCTTCTTCGAGGCGCGCGATGTCGTGCGCCATCCGCTCGTGGCGCGCATCGTCACTGCCTACGATGCCCGCGACGCGCAGGACGCGGCCAGCGGCCCTTCTGCCTGAGCCTGGATGCGATATGACCAAGGGCCCGATCCGACTCGATGTCGTCATCAACTACGCGGTGCCGCGCACGGGCGTGCCGGCCGCGGTGAGCTTTCGGAAGTGGGTCGCCGCGGCGCTGGAAAGCCGGATCCGGGAAGCGGACTTGGCGATCCGCATCGTCGGCACCAAGGAAGGGCGGGCGCTCAACCATCACTACCGCGGCAAGGACTACGCGACCAACGTGCTCAGCTTTCCGGCCGACCTGCCCGAAGGCCTGCCGCCGGGCGTGAAGATGCCGCTGCTGGGCGACCTGGTGATCTGCGCGCCGGTCGTCGCACGCGAGGCCAAGGAGCAGAAGAAGGCGCTGGCCGCCCATTACGCCCACCTCACCGTGCACGGCGTCCTGCACTTGCTGGGCTGGGACCACGAGGACGAGAAGGAAGCCGTCTGCATGGAGCAACTGGAACGCGAAATCCTCTCGGCGATGGGCATCGAGGATCCCTACGGGGAGTGACCTCGCCCGGCAGGGCCTGCCAAGCGCTGGTCATCCATCCGCGCTAGACTGCGTCGACGCCCCTTCCCCCCGGGACGCCTGACAAATCGCAATGTCCGAGGACGACAGTAGTAGCTTCCATTCGCCCGAGACCCAGGAAAAGCGCGCCGAGCGGCGCGGGCATGAAAAGCCGCGCTCCTGGCTCGAACGCATCAGTTCCGCGCTTTCCGGCGAACCCACCACCCGCGAGGACCTGGTCGAGCTGCTGCGCGACGCGCAGGCCGACGGGCTGATCGCCGCCGACACGCTGCGCATGATGGAAGGCGCCATCGCGGTTTCCGACCTGACGGTGGGCGACGTGATGATCCCGCGTTCGCAGATGGTTTCGCTGCCGGCGGAGGCCAAGTTCCTGGACCTGATGAAGCAGGTGGTCGAATCCGGCCATTCGCGCTTCCCCGTGCACGGCGAGGACAAGGACGAGATCCTGGGCGTTCTGCTGGCCAAGGACCTGCTGCGCGGCGTCGTCGCGGACTTCGGCCCCGGCAACGTCCATGAGTTGCTGCGTCCGGCGGTGCTCATTCCCGAATCCAAGCGCCTGAACGTGCTGCTGCGCGAGTTCCGCCAGTCGCGCAACCACATGGCGATCGTCATCGACGAACACGGCGGCGTCGCCGGCCTGGTCACCATCGAGGACGTGCTGGAACAGATCGTCGGCGAGATCGACGACGAGCACGACGATGCCGAGGATCCCAGCGCGCTGATCGCCGCGCAGGCCGACGGCCAGTTCGTGGTCGACGCGCTGACGCCGATCTCCGACTTCAACGAGCGCTTCGGTGCCGATTTCGATGACGATGAATACGACACCATCGGCGGCCTGGTCACGGCCGCGATCGGCCACCTGCCCGAAGCCGGCGAGGAGCTCACGCTGGGGCGCTTCGTGTTCCGCGTCTCCGGCGCCGATGCGCGCCGCGTGCACGCCTTCCACGTCGGGGTGCTGGGTGACGCCTGAGTCGCGCGTGTCGAACGCGCTGCGCCGCGTCCAGGCCGTCGCCTTCCTCCTGCTGGCCCTGATCTCCCTCCCCGCGTTCGCGGCGACGCCGCGCATCGGCGTGGCGACGATGCAGCCGGGCGAGATCTTCTTCGAACGGTTCGGCCACAACGCGATCGTCGTCGTCGATCCCGATACCGGCCAGGCGATCTCCTACAACTACGGCTTTTTCGACCCGAGCGAACCGGACTTCATCAGCCGCTTCGTCAAGGGCGACATGCGCTACCGCCTGATGGCGCTGCCCTTCGAGCAGGACCTGATGCAGTACCGCGACGAAGGCCGCGGCGTCAGCGTGCAATGGCTTGGCCTGGACGACGCGCAGGCGCAGGGCCTGGCTGCTGCGTTGGCCGAGAACGCCAAGCCCGAGAACGCCTTCTACAAGTACGAATACTTCGACGACAACTGCTCCACGCGCGTGCGCGACGCGCTCGACCGCGCGCTCGATGGCGGCCTGCGGCGGCAGATCGAAGGCCGCTCGCACGGCTCCACCGCACGCAGCGAAGCAGTGCGCCTGGCCTCGCCCGCGTGGTGGATGTGGCTCGGCTTCGACGTCGGCCTGGGTCCGTCGGCCGACCAGCCGATGCCGGTGTGGCGTGAGTCCTACGTGCCGATGCGCCTGGCCGCCGCGCTGCGCGAGGCCAAGAACACGCGGGGCCGCCCGCTCGTGCTCGAAGAGCAGCAGATCCTGCCGCACCGACTGCCGCCGGAACCGCAGGACGGCCCGGTGCGCTGGTGGCCGTGGGCCCTGGCGGGCATTGCGATCGGCATCGCGATGGCGTGGCTGGGACGCGCGCGACCGCGCGCCGCCGCCGCCATCGCACTGCCGTTCTGGACGGTCGCCGGCGTGCTCGGCGCGCTCATGCTGTTCCTCTGGCTGGGCACGCAGCACACCTATGGCTGGGCGAACGCCAACCTGCTGCTGCTCAGTCCGCTGTGCTGGCTGCTGTTGCCCGGCGCGTGGCGCGTGCTGCGCGGGCGCGATCCGGGCCGCTGGTTCCGCGGTGTGCTCGCGGTGATCGCACTGGGCGCCGTAGTGGCGTTGTTCGTGTACTGGTTGCCGGTGCACCCGCAGCGCAACGTGCACTGGATCGCGCTGCTTCTCCCGATCCACCTGGGCTTGTTGCAGGCGTTCCGCGCGCGGCGATGAGTCTTGCCGCGCGGCGATGTCGGGCGCAGGATTCGACGCATGAGCACGCCCGCCAAGACCCCGCCCGCCGCCGAAACCCATCGTCACAACCTGCCGTCCTGCGTGGTCAACTGCGCGGTGTACGAACGCGGCGGGAGTCCGTCCACCACGACGCGGCGCGAAATCGGCCTGGACGAGATCAGCGAAGTCCTGGCCAAGGACGACGACAACTTCATCTGGGTCGGCCTGTACGAACCGGCCGAGGAGATCCTCGACAAGCTGCAGGAAGAATTCTGCCTGCACGACCTCGCCGTCGAGGACGCCCGCAACGCGCACCAGCGGCCGAAGATCGAGACCTATGGCAACTCGCTCTTCATCGTCGTGCACACGGCGCAGAGCGTGGACAGCCACATCCGCTTCGGCGAGACGCACATCTTCGTCGGCCCGCGCTACCTGGTGACGGTGCGCCACGGCGCCTCGGCCAGCTATGCGCCGGCACGGGCACGTTACGAACGCGACGCCGACGACCTCGCCCACGGCCCGGGCGCGGCGCTGTACACCGTGCTGGACCTGATCGTCGACAACTTCCAGCCGATCGTGCAGGAGTTCAGCCAGGACCTGAACGAGCTGGAACAGGATGTCTTCGCCGAGGAATACCGCAGCGAGACGGTGCGCCACCTGTACGACCTCAAGCGCGAACTCACGCGCCTGCGCATGGCGGTGGCGCCGCTGCAGGACATCCTCGGCCAGCTCGCGCGCACGCGCACGAACCTCATCGACGAGGAAAGCCAGCTCTACTTCCGCGACGTGCTCGACCATGCGGTGCGCCTCAACGAAACCACCGACACGCTGCGCGAAATGCTGACCGCCGCGATGAGCGTGAACCTGTCGCTGGTGACGATCCACCAGGGCGAGGTCGTCAAGCGACTGGCCGGCTGGGCGGCGCTGCTGGCGGCACCGACCCTCATCACCAGCTGGTACGGCATGAACTTCACGCACATGCCCGAGCTGGAGGGGCGCTACAGCTACTGGGTCCTCATCGGGCTGGTGGTGGTGGCGTGCTCGGGACTGTACGTGCTGCTCAAGCGGGCCAAGTGGCTGTAAACCCTGGGATTTCCGTTCCGCTTTAGACGAAAGTCTCAGGCGACTTGCCGCATTGCGCATTGACCCGGCGCCCGCGCCGGCGCGACTCTTCGGTGATCCTTCCGGAGGGGATGTCATGAAAGGTTTGTCCTGGATCGGCTGGGCCGCCCTGGCGGTACTGGCAGCGTTCTGCATCGGCACCATCGCCCTGCATCGCGGTGAAACCATCAACGCGATATGGCTGGTGGTCGCAGCGGTGGCGACCTTCACCGTCGCGTTCCGCTTCTACGGCCTGTACATCGCGCGCAACGCGCTGATGATCGACGGCAGCCGCGCGACGCCCGCCTGGCGCCGCAACGACGGCCTGGACTACGTTCCGACCGCCAAGAGCATCGTCTTCGGACACCACTTCGCCGCCATTGCCGGCGCCGGCCCGCTGGTCGGCCCGGTGCTCGCCGCGCAGATGGGCTACCTGCCCGGCACGTTGTGGATCCTGTTCGGCGTGGTTTTCGCCGGCGCGGTGCAGGACATGCTGGTGCTGTTCTTCTCCACGCGCCGCGACGGCCGCTCGCTGGGCGAGATGATCCGCGCCGAGATGGGCCCCGCCGCGGGTGTGATCTCGATGGTCGGCATCCTGATGATCATGGTCATCCTGCTGGCGGTGCTGGCGCTGGTGGTCGTGAAGGCGCTGGCGGAAAGCCCATGGGGTACGTTCACCGTCGCGATGACCATCCCGATCGCGATCCTGATGGGCCTGTACCTGCGTTACTTCCGCCCGGGCCGCATCCTGGAAGTGTCGATCATCGGTTTCGTGCTGCTGATGCTGGCGATCTGGGGCGGCGGCCATGTGGCGGCGCACCCGACCTGGGGTCCGGTGTTCCATCTCAAGGGCACGACGCTGGCGTGGCTGATGATCGCCTACGGCTTCGTCGCCTCGGTCCTGCCGGTGTGGTTCCTGCTGGCGCCGCGCGACTACCTGTCCACGTTCCTCAAGATCGGCACCGTGCTGGTGCTGGCCATCGCGATCGTCTTCGCGATGCCCGACCTGCAGATGCCGGCGATGACGAAGTTCATCGACGGCACCGGCCCGGTGTTCTCGGGCAAGCTCTTCCCGTTCCTGTTCATCACCATTGCGTGTGGCGCGGTGTCGGGCTTCCACGCGCTGATCAGCTCGGGCACCACGCCGAAGATGATCTCCAGCGAAGCCGACATCCCGATGGTCGGGTACGGCGGCATGCTGATGGAGGCCTTCGTCGCGATCATGGCCCTCATCGCCGCCTGCGTGCTGCAGCCGGGCGTGTACTTCGCGATGAACGCGCCCGCCGCGTTGATCGGCACCACTGCCGAGTCCGCGGCCGCGGCGATTTCGAGCTGGGGCTTCGTGCTCACGCCTGACGTGCTTACCGCCACCGCCAAGGAGATCGGCGAACAGACCATCCTCTCGCGCACCGGCGGCGCGCCGACGCTCGCGGTGGGCATGGCGCAGATCCTGCACGGGCTGATCCCGGGCGAAGGAATGATGGCGTTCTGGTACCACTACGCGATCCTGTTCGAAGCGCTATTCATCCTGACCACCGTCGACGCCGGCACGCGCGTGGCGCGTTTCATGATCCAGGAGCTGGTGGGCCTGGCCTACGCGCCGATGAAGGAGACCGAGAGTTGGGTGAGCAACGTGGTCTGCACGCTGATTGCCGTCTCGCTGTGGGGCTACTTCCTCTACCAGGGCGTGGTCGATCCGCTCGGCGGCATCAACACGCTGTGGCCGCTGTTCGGCATCGCCAACCAGATGCTCGCGGGCATCGCGCTGGTGTTCTGCAGCGTGGTGATGGTGAAGATGAAGCGCGAGAAGTTCCTGTGGATCCCGCTGATCCCGACCGCGTGGCTGCTGATCTGCACGCTCACCGCCGGCTGGCAGAAGCTGTTCCACCCGGATCCGAAGATCGGCTTCATCGCCAACGCGCGCAAGTTCGCCGACGCCGCCGCGCGCGGCGAGGTGCTGGCGCCCGCCAAGTCGATGGACGACATGTCGCGCGTGATCTTCAACAACTACCTCGACGCGGGCCTGTGCGCGTTGTTCGTCGCGGTGGTGGTGGCGACGGTGTTCTTCGGCCTGCGCGCCGCGTTCGCCGCGCGCCGCACCAACATGCCGACCGCGAAGGAGACCGACTATGTCGCGCTCGATGCCGTCGCTCGCTGACGTTCAGCGCATTGGCCTGGATCTGCTCGCACGCTGGTGGCGTGCGAGCTGCCAGACCGCGCGCCTGGCCATCGGCATTCCCGACTACGACGTCTACGTCGCCCACGTGCGTCGCACCCATCCCGACCGCGATCCGATGACGCGGGACGAGTTCTTCCGCGAACGCATGGACGCTCGCTACGGGAAGGGGCGCAGCCGCTGTTGTTGAGGCTTCTGCGCAACGAAGAAAAGGCGCCCGCGAGGCGCCTTTTCCTTGTCTCGAATATTCGCCGCCGCCATCCGTAGGCCGGGTAAGCGAAGCGCACCCGGGGGGTCGCCACGTCGTAAGCCCCGGCACCGTTCGCCCTGAGCGTAGGCGCGCAGCGCCGAAGTCGAAGGGGCGGGCGCTACCCGTCCATCCTTCGACTTCGCTTCGCTACGCTCAGGACGAACGGGGCCGGGTGTGCGCGATCGTTTGGTCGCGCGGGGACGAACGGGGCCGGACGAGCGCCGACCTATGGTGGGGCGTCATCGCGTGGCAACGCCGCTCACCCTGGACTCTGCATCAAGCCGCCAGCGACCGCAGGATCAACCCCATCACATACGCCAGCCCCGTGCCGGTCGCATAGCCGAGCGTACCGAGCAGCGCACCCACCGGTGCCAGCGACGGATGGAATGCCGACGCCACCACCGGCGCCGACGCCGGGCCGCCGATGTTGCTCTGCGAACCGATCGCGAAATAGAAGAACGGCACCTTCAGCAGCTTGCCGACGATCCATAGCAGCACGATGTGGATCGCCAGCCACACCAGGCCCAGCAGGTACAGCCAGGGGCGGTCGAACAACGCCAGGATGTCCATCTGCATGCCGATGCTGGCGATCAGGAAATACAGCAGCAGCGTGCCGACGTTGGACGCGCCCGCGCCTTCGAGCGTGCGCGCGCGGGTGAAGCTCAGGCCCAGGCCGACGAAGGTGGACAACAACACCACCCACACGAACGGTTCGTGCAGGCTCACCGCACGCGCCCAGCTCACGTTCGCACCGAACCAAACCGACAGCGGCGACGCCAGCGCATGCGCGAGGCCCACGGTGCCGAAGGCGATGCCGACGATCACCATCAGGTCGGTCAGCGTCGGGATGCGACTATGCTGCGCCTTGAACGCGGCGAGCTTTTCCTTCAGTTCATCGATGGCGCGCGTGTCGGCGCCGCTGCGTGCGTCGATCGCCGCCGCGCGACCGGCGAGGAAGATCAGCGCGGCCATCCACACGTAGCCCACGCCGACATCGACGACCGCGAACTGCCCGAACGTCGTCGCATCGACCTGGAAGATTTCCTTCATCGCCAGCATGTTCGCGCCGCCGCCGATCCAGCTGCCGGCCAGCGCGGTCATGCCCGCCCAGGTGTCGCCGGCGACCGTTTCCGGATGCACCGCCTTGAACAGCAGGAAGGCGAGGATGCCGCCCAGCATCACGCTGATCGACGCCGTCGCGTACATCGCCACCAGCTTCGGGCCCAGGCGCAGCACGGCCTTCAGGTCGATGGACAGCGTCAGCAGGACCAGCGCCGCCGGCAGCAGCACGCGGCTGGCGACGGGGTTGTAGAGCTTGCTGTTCGCGCCGTCGATGATGTCGAAGGTGTTGAACAGTCCCGGGATCAAGTAGCACAGCAGCAGCGCCGGAACGACCGCGTAGAACTTGCGGAACGATTGCAGCGACGAGGTCCAGAACACGGCCCCCAGCGTGGCGGCGATCAGCCCCAGTACCACGATGTCGTTGGTGATCAGCGCGGTACTCGGGGCGTCGTTGGGCATCGTGTCGTTCCGTTGCGTGGTGGGGCGATGACGGGGGTTACGGCGTGCTCTGGCTGGACGTGCCGTTGGAAGGCAGGCCCTGGCCGATGTACTGCTTCAGCCAGGCGTTGACCGTGTCGTGCCACTGGATCGAATTGGCGGGCTTGAGCACCCAGTGGTTCTCGTCGGGGAAGTACAGGAACTGCGAGGGCACGCCCTTGCGCTGCAGCGCGGTGAACGCGCCGATGCCCTGCTCGACCGGGATGCGGAAGTCCTGCTGGCCGTGCACGACCAGCATCGGCACGCGCCAGTTCTTGACGTGGTTGACCGGGTTGAACTTCTCGTAGTTCGCCGGCTTGTCGATCGCGCTGCCGCCCTGCTCCCAGTCGGTGAACCACTGTTCCTCGGTGGCGAAGCCCATCATGCGCTGGTCGAACACGCCGTCATGGCTGACCAGGCACTTCCATGGCTGGTTCCAGTTGCCGGCGATCCAGTTGACCATGAAACCGCCGTAGCTCGCGCCCAACGCACAGGCCTTGTCGCCGTCGAGGAACGCGTACTGCTTCTGCGCCGCGGCCCAGCCCTTCTGCAGGTCTTCCAGCGGACGGTCGCCCCAATGCTGGCTGATCGCATCGGTGAACGCCTGACCGTAACCGGTGGAACCGTGGAAGTCGATCATCACCACCGCATAGCCCTGGCCCGCGTAGGTCTGCGGGTTCCAGCGGTAGCTCCAGCCGTTGCCGAAGCTGCCCTGCGGGCCGCCGTGGATCAGGAACGCGACCGGATACGTCTTGCCTTCCTGGTAGTTCCACGGCTTGACGATGAAGCCGTGCACGGTGTCGCCGTTCCAGCCCTTGAACTCGAACTGTTCGAAATCGCCGAACGTGACGTCCGGCAGGCGCTCGCCCGTGGTCTGCGTGATCGCGCGCAGCGGCGCGGCGGCATCGGCACTGGTGGTGTACAGCACGTCGCCGCTCTTGAGCGTGTTGCGCGTCAGCGCCAGCGTCGGGCCGGCCAGGTCGATCGCCGAGATGCTGCCTTCGCCGATGAGCTTCTTCGCCTCGCCCGTGGCGATGTCGACGGCGAACAGCGGGTGTTCGCCCATGTCGGTGGCGGGCGTGAGGATGGTCTTGCCATCGGCGGACAGGGTGATGCCGTCGGCGGAGCGGTCCCACTTCGGCGCGATCTCGCGCGTCCTGCCGCTGGCGACGTCCATTTCCATCAGGGCGAAGCGGTCGGCTTCGAAGCCCGGGCGCTTCATCGCGCGGTAGTACAGCGTGTTGCCGTCGCTGCTGAAGGTCGCGCCCGTGTCCCAGGCCGGGTTCGACGCGGTCAGGTTCTTCGCCGCGCCCGTGCCATCGGCGCTGGCCTGGTACAGGTCGAAGTTGGTCGAGGTCGGTTCCTTCGCATCGGCGATGCGTGCGCTGAACACCAGCGACATGCCGTCCGGCGCCCAGGTGTATTCGGTGCTGTCGCCGAACGGACGCGAAGGCACGTCGCCGTTGACGCCGCCGCTGACCAGCGTGGCCGCCGTCGCGGGCTTGTCGCCCAGCGTGGCCACGAACAAACGGTTCAGGCGACCGTCGTTCCATGCATCCCAATGGCGGACGAACATGCGGTCGAAGACGACGCCGGTGTTCTTCTGCGCATTGCGCTCGTCGAGCTTCTTCTTCGAGCAGGCCAGGTCGGCCTTGCAGTCGGCGAAGGTTTCCAGGTTCACCGCCACGCGCTTGCCGTCGGGCGAAAGCTTGTAGCCGCCGACATCGGTCGAAAGATCGGTGACCTGCTTCGGCGTGCCGCCCGCGGCGGAAATCGCGTACAGCTGCATCGAGCCGGACTTGGCGCTGAGGAAATACACCGTCTTGCCGTCGGGCGAGAAGCCCGGCGAGTTGACGTTCCAGCCTTCCGGCGTGAGGCGCTTGGGCGGTGCGGCGTCGCGCGCCATCAGGTCTTCGATCCACAACGACGTCGAGGACTTGTTCGCCGCCAGGTCCACCACGCGCTTGGCGAACACCACGCGGCGGCCGTCCGGCGAGAGCGTCGGCGAGGAGACGCGCTCGAGCGCGGCGAGGTCGCGCACCTCGAAACCGCGCGCGGCGAGTGCGGACGTGGAACTGCAGGCCAGCATCAGTGCGAGCGGGAGGATGGCGTGGCGTGGCGTCATGGTGTGTTCTCGATTGCGATTGCGATGTTCGAAACGGCATGCGGCCCGGCGCAGGGCCGGGCCGCGGTTGCGAAGGTGGATCAGGCCTTGCCCGGGGACGCGTTCTTTCCTGCGCCGGAACGGAACAGCAGCCAGGCGACGAAGGCCAGCACGGCCAGACCGACCCACGGACCCAGATGCGCACCGAGCGACAGTACGTCGGCGCGGCCCGAGACCACGATCGGAATCGCGATCAGGATGCCGGTCAGTGCTTCACCGGTGATGAGACCGGCGGCGAACAGCGTGCCCGGACGGTGCACGCGATCGCGCTCGGCTTCGTCGCTGTCGATGGTCAGGCCATGGCGGCGTTCGACGATGTAGGCCAGCAGGCCGCCGAGGAAGATCGGCACCATCAGTTCCAGCGGCAGGTAGATGCCGATGGCCGCGGCGAGCACCGGCACGCGGAAGTGCGACTTGCGCGACTTCAGCCACTCGTCGAGGGCGATGGTCGCCGCGCCGATGACCGCACCAATGCCGATCATTCCCCACGGCAGCTTGCCGCCGAACAGGCCCTTGGCCACCGACGCCATCAGCGTCGCCTGCGGCGCGGAGAGCGAGTTGGGATGCGCGGCGGTCGGCGGACCGATGCCGTACGCCTGCGCCAGCAGGTTCAGCACCGGCGCCATGATCAGCGCGCACGAGAACGCGCCGATGCCCAGCATCAGCTGCTGCTTCCACGGCGTGGCGCCGACGATGTAGCCGGCCTTGAGGTCCTGCAGGTTGTCGCCGCCGACCGCCGCCGCGCAGCACACGACCGCGCCGATCATGATCGCGGCGACCGGGCCGATGGCCGAATCGCGGCCCAGCAGCAGCATCAGCACCAGCGAGGCGAACAGGATCGTGGCGATGGTGATGCCCGAGACCGGGTTGTTCGACGAACCCACCAGGCCGGCCAGGTACGCCGACACCGACACGAACAGGAAGCCGGCGACGATCATGATGATCGTCATCGTCAGGCTGACGCCCCAGCTGTCGACGATCGCGTGGTAGAGCATCCACAGCGGCACGACGAAGACGGCCAGCGCGACGAGCATCCACTTCATCGGCAGGTCGCGTTCGGTTTCGGCCACTGCCAGTCCACCGCCCTTGCGCGCCGCGGCCAGGCCGCTCTTGATGCCCGAGGCCAGCGAGTTGCGCAGCGAGAACAGCGTCCACATGCCGCCGATCAGCATCGCGCCGACGCCGAGGTAGCGGATCTTCGCCGACCAGATCGCGCCGCCCGCATCGGCCGCCGATGCACCGGCGATCTGCGCGGCCAGCGCCGGATCGGTGTGCAGGAAGAACGCGTGGTAGATCGGAATGGCGAACTGCCACGACAGGATGCTGCCGGACACGACCACGATGCCGATGTTCAAGCCGACGATGTAGCCGACGCCGAGCAGGGCCGGCGACAGGTTGGTGCCCATGTAACCCAGGTACTTGCCGATGAAGCCCGAGGCGACGGCGTTGTCGGGGATCAGGCGCAGGCCGCTTTCGGCGGCGAGCTTGACCAGCGCGCCCAGCGAGGCGGCGACGCCGAGGATCTTCAGGCCCGGGCCGGGGTTCTCACCGGCGCGGAGCACTTCGGCCGCGGCCTTGCCTTCCGGGAACGGCAGCGGCTCCTCGACGATCATCGAACGGCGCAGCGGCACCGAGAACAGCACGCCGAGCAGGCCGCCGAGTCCGGCGATGCCGACGACCCACCAGTATTTGAAGTCGGGCCAGTAGCCCATGATGATCAGCGCGGGAATCGTGAAGATCACGCCCGCCGCGATCGACGAACCCGCCGAGGCGCCGGTCTGGACGATGTTGTTCTCCAGGATGCTGCCGCCGCCGAGCAGGCGCAGCACGCCCATCGAGACGACCGCCGCCGGGATGGCGGTGGCGATGGTCAGGCCCGCAAACAGGCCCAGGTAGGCATTGGCGGCGGAGAGGATCACCGCCAGCACGACGGCCAGCAGCACGGCTCGGATGGTTAATTGCGGCGTCGCGGGCGAGGCCATCGGCAGCTCCAGGTGGACTCGGTGGACCGAGCGGTCCCGGATCATCGCATCCGCTGGGCGCGCCTGTAAAAACCGGGTAACGAACGGACAGGACGGGCAATCGATGCGGCGGTGCAGCGATACGCCGGGGTATCCGCGGGGTGGTGGCGTCGCTCGCGGCTTCGCTACGGTCCGTAGCCCGGGTAAGGCCGCAGGCCGCACCCGGGGTGACGCCACTCAACCCGGGTGCGCTTCGCTTACCCGGGCTACGTTGCCCATGCACCGAGCAAAACGCTCCGCCATCCGAGCAGCGAACCCCGCGCGCCGAGCAAACAGCTCCGCCATCCGAGCTGCGAGCCTCGGGCATCGTCGAGGCGCCATTCCCTTGCCCGCCCCGCGCCGCGCGGCGCCGGTCCCTATACTCGCGACGTCCTACCGCGGAGCCCAGCGTGGCCGCCATCGAGCTTGCGAACGACCACGCCGCTCCCCTCGCCCGCGATCCGCGCGACGAGCTCTTCGGCCATCCGAAGGGCGTCTACGTCTGCTTCTTCACCGAAATGTGGGAGCGCTTTTCCTTCTATGGCATGAAGGCGCTGCTGCTGCTCTACCTGCTGCAGCACCATCGGTTCGGCGACGGCCCGGGGTTGGACGTGCTCGGCGCCTATGGCGGGTTGGTGTACTGCCTGCCGGTGGTCGGCGGGCTGCTTGCGGACCGCTTCCTGGGCATGCGCAAGGCGGTGGTGTTCGGCGGGCTGCTGCTGGTCGCCGGACACCTGGGCATGGCGGTGGAAGGCCATGCGGCGAGCGTCAGCGGCGGCACCGTGGTGCGCGACGAAGGCGCACTGCGCGTGTTCTATCTTTCGCTGGCGCTGATCATCGTCGGCGTCGGCTTCCTCAAGCCGAACATCTCCACCATCGTCGGCCGCCTGTATCCGCAGAACGATCCACGCCGCGATTCGGGCTTCTCGCTGTTCTACGCCGGCATCAACCTGGGCGCGCTGTTCTCGGCGCTGGTGTGCGGTTACCTCGGGCAGACGCTGGGCTGGAAGTGGGGCTTCGGCGCGGCGGGCATCGGCATGCTGCTGGGACTGGCGCAGTTCCTGTGGGGTCAGAAGTACCTGCACGGTCACGCCGAGCCGCCGGATCCGGCGCGTTTGCGTGAGCGCGTGTTCGGCCTGCCGCGCGAATGGGCCATCTACCTGGGCGCGCTGCTCGCGTTGGTGCCGCTGGCATCGCTGATGTGGGCGGTCGCGAACGGCCGCTTCGCGCTGGGCGGGGAGATCTCGCTGGCGCTGGTGCTGATGTTGCTGGTGATGCTGGCCGTGCTGGCGTGGTTCGTCTGGTTCACCACCACGCGCTGCACGCGCGAACAGCGCCAGCAGATGATCGCGTTGCTGGCGCTGATCTTCATGGCGCTGGTGTACTTCACCCTGTACGAGCAGACCTACGGTTCGTGGGTGACCTTCACCGACCGCATGCTGACCAAGGACGTGTTTCCGTCGCTGGTCATCCAGGAAGGTACGCCGTGGCCGTGGTCGACGATTTCGCTGGTGCTGGCGCCGGCGGCGTTCGTCGCGGCGGCGACGCTGTCGGACCGTCGTCCGGATTCGCGCATGCCCAAGCTGCTGTTCGCCGGCTCGATCGTGCTGATGCTGGTGTTCCTGCTGCGCGATTGCGTGGTGCTGCCGCAGACGGCCGGCTCGCTGACCTACCTGGGCGCGTTGTTCCTGGTGCTGCTGGCGCCGCTGTTCGGGCGGCTGTGGGATGCGCTCGATCGGCGCGGACTGGATCCCTCCAAGCCGACGAAATCCGCACTGGGCCTGCTGTTCGCGGGCCTGAGCTTCATCCCGCTGGCATGGGCCGCGCAACACGCCGGCGACGCCGGCCAACTCGCCAGCGTGTGGTGGTTGGTGCTGGCCTACCTGGTGCTGGAGATCGGCGAGATGTGCCTGGCGCCGGTGGGCCTGTCGGCCGTGACGCAGCTTTCGGTCAGGAGCGTGATGAGCCTGATGATGGGCACCTGGTTCCTCGCCACCGCGTTTTCCGAAACGCTGGCGGCGCTGTTCGGCAAGCTCGCTGCGCTGGACATGCCCGAAGGCGCGGCGCTCGATTTCGCCGTCGCGGGCGAAAAGTACGCGGGACTGTTCTGGCTGATGATGTGGATTGGTCTGGGCTGGGCGGTGCTGGCCTTCATCGCCTCGCCGCTGCTGCGACGGTTGATGCACGGTGTGAAGTGATCGTTCCGGAAACACGAACGGCGCCCGCAGGCGCCGTTCGTCGTGCCCCGTGAAGGCCGCGATCTACTTCGCCGCCTTCGCGTCTCCACCGCCGGTACCGGTCTTCGCCACGGCGCCACCCAGGCTGCGCGAGAGGAACGCGAGCAGGCGAGAGTAGAACTCCTGGCGATGCGCGTCGGTGTAGAAGCCGTGCGCTTCGGTCTTGTAGTAGAGCGTCTCCACCGGCACGCCCGCCTGGCGCAGCGCGCGCTCCATCATTTCGCTGTGTTCGATGGGAGCGACGCGATCCTGCCCGCCCGCGGCGAGGAACACCGGCACCTTGATGCGGCTGGCGAGGCGGTTGGGCGATACCTCGCCCAGCGTTGCCGCATCGCCCACCCACTCGCGCAACCAGTTGCCGGCGCGGCGGCTGTCGCGCGTGTCGTCGGCGACCATCTTCGGCAGGTCGTACACACCGACGTAGCCCACCGCGCACTTGTACATCTCCGGCTCCTTCGCCACGCCCATCAGCGACGCATAGCCGCCGTAGCTCGCACCGAACAGGCAGATGCGTCCCTTGTCGGCCACGCCCTGCGCGATCGCCCAGCGCGTCGCGTCGGTGAGGTCGTCCTGCATCTTGCCGCCCCATTCGCGCGCGCCGGCGTCGCGATAACTCGCGCCGTAGCCGCCGGATCCGCGGTAGTTGAGCTGGAGCACCGCGTAGCCGGCCGCGGCGAGCATCTGCGCGTCGCTATCGAAGCCCCAGGTGTCGCGAATGCCGATCGGTCCGCCGTGCGGCATGACGACCATCGGCAGGTTCTTGCCGGTGCTTCCATTCGGCACCGTCAGGTAACCGTGCAGGGTCAGGCCGTCGCGCGCCTGCAACTTGATCGGCTCCATCGGCGCCTGCACTTCCGGATCGAACCATTCACGCCCGGCGACCACGTGCTCGGCCTTCTTGGCGCGGGTGTCGAACAGGTAGTAGTCGCCCGGGTTGCGGTCGCTGCTCACCCGCACCAGCGCCACGCCACCGTCGGCAGTCTGCGAGGTGATGACCACGGAGTTGCCGGCGAATGCTGCCTCGAGGCTTTTCTGCAGGCGCGCCTCCGGATCCTTCGCATCGAAGAATGCCGAACGCAGGCGGCCGTCCATGAAATACGCGCCGATCGGAATCCGCGTGCCATTGCGGTAGATGATGCTCTGCGGGTCGACGTTGGCGTCGCGCAGCACTTCGGAACGCTGCCGCGTTTCCAGGTCCAGCGCCACGATGGCGTCGGGACCGCGCGGCTGGTCGACGCGCAGGTATGCGGTCTTGTCGTCGGCCGAGAAGCCGATCGGGTACTCGGAGCGTCCGTTCTTCTCGATGCTCAGCAGATCCCACGGCGCATCGTCGCCGGTGCGGTAGTACAGGTGCTGGATGTTGTCCGACGCCGATCCCCACGTGAAGCGCACCACGCCCTTGTTGTCGGTTGCGAAGCGGGCGCGCCGCATCGGCGCGGTGGCGACGCGTGCCATGCGACCGTTGTAGACGTTGAGCAGTTCGGCGCTGGAGTGTGGATCGGCCGAGCGGTAGCTCTGCGCCGACACCAGCACCATCGCGTCGTCGCGCGGCGGCGCATCGACGAGGTACGCCCAGATGTCGTCGTTGCCCTTCTTGGGCTTGATGGTCGTGCCCAGGCCGCCGTCGTCGATGCGATAGCCCACCAGCATCTGCGCCTTGCCGCCGTCGGCGTCGATGGCGAACAGCTCGCCCGTGTACTGCGGCTCATCGAGCGAGCCGAACTTTTCCTCGGCGCTGATCACGACGCGTTCGGGGCTGATCCACTTGAAGTCGCCCACGTAGTTGTCGCGCGGCATGTTGAACTGGCCGGTGATCTTGTTGGTGCCGCGTTGGATCATCACCAAGACGCTGCGGTCCTCCAGCGGCACGATGGCCGCCAGGTACTGCCCGCCTGGCGAGATCTTCAGTTCGGTGAACTGGTCCTTGCGCACGTAGGCGGACACGTCCACGCCCCCGGCCATTGCAGTGGATGACAGCGCCGCGAACGCGGCGGCCAGAACGAATCGCTTCATCGGTCCCCTTCCCTAGTTTGGTTCCGCGCCGTCCTGGCCCCCGGCCTAACCGGCGCGTGGGCAAGATTAGCCCAACGCCGCCCTCGCGGCACCCAGCGTGTCGGCAAGCGCGGCGCGCCACTCCGGCAGGTCCAGGGCGTAGTCGTCGCGCAAACGCGCGGTGTCGAGCACGGAGTACGCGGGCCGTGCCGCGGGGGTTGGATAGTCGGCAGTGGCGATGGGCTGCACCACCGGGCGACGCGCAATGCGCCCCGAGGCCATCGCTTCGTCGAAGATCGCCTCGGCGAACCCGTGCCACGTCGTCTCGCCCCGGGCGACCAAATGGCGCACGCCGGATTCGGCGATGCCGCGTCGCAGGATCGCCGCGCTCGCATCGGCGATGAGCCATGCCGGCGTCGGACAGCCGCGCTGGTCGGCGACGACGCGCAGTTCGTCGCGTTCGGCGCCCAGGCGCAGCATCGTGCGCAGGAAGTTGCTTCCGTGCAGGCCGTACACCCAGGCGGTGCGCAGGATGAGATGGCGCGCGCCGCTGCCGGCGATGGCCCGTTCGCCGGCGAGCTTGCTTTCGCCGTACACGCCCAGCGGCGCGGTCGGATCGTCTTCGCGGTACGGCCGCGTGGCGCGACCGTCGAATACGTAGTCGGTCGAGTAATGCAGCAGCGCGACGCCCAGCACCGCACACGCGGCGGCAATCCGCGCGGGCGCATGCGCGTTGATGCGCAGGGCCTGCGCGGCGTCATCCTCGGCGCGATCGACGGCGGTATACGCGGCGGCATTGACGACGACGTCGGGACGCATGCGTTCGATCAGCGGCGCGATGGTGTCCAGTTCGCCCAGGTCGAGCGCTTCGCAGGTCGTGCCATTGCCGAGCACGCCATTGCGCGTGGTCGCGACCACCTCGCCCAGTGCCGGCAGCGCGCGCAACAGCGCGTGGCCGACCTGACCGTTCGCGCCGACGAGCAGCACCTTCAAGCGCAAGACCTCACGGCACGTAGACCGGCAAGCGGTCTTCCGCGATGTCATCGAGGAAGGGCGCGCGCGCGTCCTTGTCCGACAGCGTCACCTGCGTGATCGGCCAGTCAATCGCCAGCCGTGCGTCGTTCCAGGCGATGGCCGCGTCGCCCGCTGCGTCGTAGGTCGCGGTGCACAGGTAGCTGAACACCGCGCGCTCGCTGAGCGTGACGAAGCCGTGCGCGAAGCCTTCGGGAATCCAGAAATGGCGCTTGTTCTCCGCACTGAGCAGCACCGCCGTCCAGCGGCCGAAGTGCGGCGATCCACGACGAATGTCGACCGCGACATCCCAGACCTCGCCTTCGACCACCGATACGTATTTGCCCTGCGGTTTTGGCCACTGGTAGTGCAGCCCGCGCAACACGCCCTGGCGCGAGGACGACACGTTGCCCTGCACGAACGCCGGACGCAGGCCGTGGTCGGCGAGCTTGTCGTGGTTGAACGATTCGAAGAAGAAACCACGGTCGTCGCCGAACACGCGTGGCTCGATGACCAGGCAGCCCGGCAGGTCGGTTTCGATCACCTTCACGGCACCGGGCCCCGCTCGACCAGGCTCAGCAGGTATTCGCCGTAGCCGTTCTTCGCCAGCGGACGGGCGAGTTCGTTGAGTTGTGCCGCGCTGATCCAGCCGTTGTTCCAGGCGATCTCTTCGGGGCAACACACGCGCAGCCCCTGGCGTGCCTCGATGGTCTCGATGTAGTTGGACGCTTCCAGCAGCGACTGGTGCGTTCCGGTGTCGAGCCACGCGTAGCCCCGGCCGAGTTGCTCCAGGTGCAGCGACCCTTCGTCGAGGTAGCGACGGTTGAGATCGGTGATTTCCAGCTCGCCACGCGCGGACGGTTCGAGGTCTGCAGCGAAGTCGCTGGCGCGCCCGTCGTAGAAATACAGGCCGGTGATGGCGTAGTTCGAACGCGGATGCGCGGGCTTTTCCTCCAGGCCGATGACGCGACCTTCGCCATCGAAATCGGCGACGCCGTAGCGCTGCGGATCGCGCACCCAATAGCCGAACACGGTCGCGCCCGACTGACGCTCGTCGGCGCGCTTGAGCATCGTCGTCAGGCCGGGACCGTGAAAAATGTTGTCGCCCAGCACCAGGCAACTGGGCTGGCCGGCGACGAAATCGCGGCCGATCAGGTAAGCCTGCGCCAAACCGTCTGGGCTGGGCTGCACCGCATATTCGATGCGCATGCCCCATTGCGAACCGTCGCCGAGCAGCGTGCGGAAAAGATGCTGCTCGTGCGGGGTGTTGATCACCAGCACCTCGCGGATGCCGGCGAGCATCAGCACGCTGAGCGGGTAGTAGATCATCGGCTTGTCGTACACCGGCAGCAGCTGCTTGCTGATGCCCTGGGTGATCGGATACAGCCGCGTGCCGCTGCCGCCGGCGAGGATGATGCCCTTGCGAGTCATGCGTTGCTCCTCACGCCTGGCCGATGCGTTCGAGGCGGTAGCTGCCGTCGAGTACGCGCTGCACCCACGGCTGGTGTTCGAGATACCAGTCCACCGTCTGCGCGAGTCCCTGTTCGAAGGTCACCGTCGGCGCCCATCCCAGCTCGCCCTGGATCTTGCCCGAGTCGATTGCATAGCGCCGGTCGTGGCCCGGGCGATCGGCGACGAAGGTGATCAGCGAATCGCGCGCGCGGCCGTCGGAGAGCGGGCGGCGCTCGTCGAGCAGGCGGCAGATCGCCTTCACCACGTCGATGTTCTCGCGCTCGGCGTTGCCGCCGACGTTGTAGGTTTCGCCGGGACGGCCGGCTTCGAGCACGCGCCGGATCGCGGCGCAGTGATCGCCGACGAACAGCCAGTCGCGCACGTTGCGGCCATCGCCATAGACCGGCAGCGGCTCGCCGGCGAGCGCCTTGGCGATCACCAGCGGGATGAGCTTCTCCGGGAACTGGTACGGGCCGTAGTTGTTCGAGCAGTTGGTCGTCAGGACCGGCAGCCCATAGGTGTGGTGGAACGCGCGCACCAAATGGTCGGACGCGGCCTTCGACGCCGAATAGGGCGAGTTGGGCGCGTACGGCGTGAGCTCGGTGAAGCGCCCGCTTTCGCCGAGCGAGCCGTACACCTCGTCGGTGGACACGTGCAGGAAGCGGAACGCGTCGCGCCCGGCCGCATCGAGCGATTTCCAGTAGTCGCGCGATTTCTCCAGCAGGTTGAGCGTGCCGGCCACATTGGTCTGGACGAACGCCGCCGGGCCATCGATGGAACGGTCGACGTGGCTTTCGGCGGCGAAGTTGACCACCGCATCGGGGCGATGCTCGCGCAGCAGGCGCTCGACGAGCGCGGCGTCGCCGATGTCGCCGTGCACGAATACATGGTTCGGATGGCCCTGGATCGAGCGCAGCGTGTCCAGGTTGCCGGCGTAGGTGAGCGCATCGAGGTTCACCACCCGAATGCCTCGATGCACGGCTTCCAGCACGAAATTACCGCCGATGAAACCGGCGCCGCCGGTGACCAGCCACGTTGCCAATGCGCACTCCTCGAAAGTCTTCCCATCTGGGGGCCGTCGACCGCGCCCTGGATGGGGTTCCGGTCGCAGCCGGAGGCAAGAATAACAGCCCGGAATGCCTGCCCGCGCTGACACGGGGACGGGCGTTTGGCCACGTGCGCGATGCCGCCTCGCGCATGCCTAATCGGGTATGCGGGCGAGCACGAACCGATGCCTCGCCCCGGGATGGGCCACAATGCACTTGCGGGCGGGTTCGCATGAGCGATCATCGTCGCCCGCAGGGCCATGGGCGGTCCTCTTGCCGCGCGGGGAAACGCGCAGTCCGCAGCAGCGTTCGCAAGGGAGATCCGGTTGGCCAACGCGTCCAACGAACAAGGCCGCAAGGCCTGCCTGGCGCGCAGGCGTGTCCGCATCGCGCTGGCGATGCTGTGCTGCGTCGCGTGGCTGGCGATCGCCAATGCCGCGCATGCGTTGGATGCGCAGCGGCGCATCGGCCAGTTCCATCACACCGCCTGGACCGTCAAGGAAGGCGCGCCCGGCCAGGTCACGGCACTGGCGCAGACGCAGGACGGCTATCTGTGGCTGGCCACCCAGATCGGCCTGTTCCGTTTCGACGGTGTCCAGTTCGAACGCTTCGAGTCGCCGGATTCCAGCGCATTTCCCGCCGCCAGCATATCGACCTTGTACGCGCCGCCCGACGGCGGACTGTGGGTGGGCTTCCGCTACGGCGCGGTGAGTTTCCTGCACGACGGCCAGCTGACCCATTACGGCGAAGCCGATGGCTTGCCCACCAGCACCGTGTTCCGCTTCGCGCAGGGCCCGGACGGCACGCTGTGGGCGGCCACGTTCACCGGCCTGGCCCGCCTGCACGGCAAACGCTGGGAACGCCTGGGTCCGGAATGGCGATTCCCCGGCCAGCAGGCGCGCACGGTGTTCGTGGACGCCGCCGGAACCTTGTGGGCGGCGACGGAACGGAACGTGGCATTCCTGCGCAAGGGCGCGACCTCGTTCGAAAGCGTGCCTGCGTCGGTGGGCCGGATCAGCCAGATCGCCCAGGCGCCCGACGGCGGCATCTGGATCGCCGAATCCGACGGCGCCGTGCGCCAGTTGCCGCTGGACGGGCGCAAGGCCTCGCCGGAACTACGGCTGCCTTCGGCGGGCTTGCTGTTCGATCGCGATGGCGCGCTGTGGGCCACAACGCTGGGTGAAGGCGTTTTCCGCCTGCCGCATTCCACCGCCACGCGCGCGCAAGGCGAAGCGGCGGATCGCAATGCCTTCGACGGCTTCCGGCGCGTGGACGGACTCAGTTCGGACTATGCCCATCCGATCCTCGAAGATCGCGAGGGCACGCTCTGGGTCGGCACCAGCCGCGGGCTGGACCGCTTCCGCCACTCCAACGTCGTGCCCGCCATGTTCCCGGAAGGCGCACAGGATTTCGCCATCGCCCCGGGCATCGCCGGCGCGCTGCTGGCGGGCACCCGCAACCGGCCGCTGATGCGCCTGCAAGGGCAGCAGCTGACCTTCCTCGATCTGCCGCCACCGCCCATCACGGCCGTCCACCGCGACCGCGACGGAATCGTCTGGCTGGGAGGCCCGCACGGCGTGTGGACCCTGCGCCAGGGGCGGATTTCGGAGGTCACCGAATTGCCACTGCGCGGTTACTCCGGCGTGCAGGCCATCGCCAAGGACGCCGACGGAGCGCTGTGGGTCTCGTTGAACACGCCCGGCGTTTATCGGCTGTCGCAAGGGCAGTGGCGGCATCTGCAGGATCCGGACGGCATGCCGGAAGGTTCCTCGCCGCTCACGCTTCTGTCCGCGTCGGACGGCACGCTGTGGATGGGCTTCGCGCGCAACAAGATCACGCTGATGCAAGGCGGCGCGCTGCGATTGCTGGACGCCGCGCAGGGTTTGGATGTCGGCAACGTCACCGCGCTGTTCGAGGGCGCGAGCGGGATCTGGATCGGCGGCGAACGCGGGCTGGCGCTTTACCGCGATGGTCGTCTGCGCAGCGTGCGCACCGGCGAAAGCCCGCTCCTGGGTATCTCGGGCATCGTCGAAACCGGCAAGGGCGATCTATGGTTGAACGGCGCGCGCGGGATCGTCCACATACCGTCGAAGCAGGTCGAACGTCTGTTCGATCCACTCGCCAGGCCTGTCTACGAACGGTTCGATTTCCTCGACGGCGTTCCGGGCATTCCCGCGCAGTTCCGCCCGATTCCCACCGCCACGACGACCGACGACGGTCGGCTGTGGTTCGCCACCACCAGCGGCGTGGTGGCGATCGATCCGGCCGCGATCAGGCGCAACCCGATCCCGCCGCCGGTGCGGATACGTTCGGTGTTCGCCAATGGGCGCACGCATGCCGCCAGTGCGCAGGCGCTGCAACTGCCCGCCGGGGTGAAGAACCTGCAGATCGCCTACACGGCGCTGAGCCTGTCGGTGCCCGAACGGGTCCGGTTCCGCTACAAGCTGGAAGGCTATGACCAGGACTGGCAGGACGCGGGAACGCGGCGCGTCGCCTTCTACAGCGACCCGGGGCCTGGCACGTACACCTTTCACGTCATCGCCGCCAACAACGACGGCGTATGGAATGAGGTGGGCGCCTCGCAGTTGCTGACCATCGCCCCCCGTTACTACCAGACCGCGTGGTTCCGGTTGTTGTGCGTGCTTCTGGCGATGTCGGTCCTGTGGATCGCCTACCTGCTCCGCCTGCGCCACCTGGCCAGCCAGATCCGCCTGCGCATGCAGGAGCGCTACATGGAGCGCGAACGCATCGCGCGCGAACTGCACGACACGCTGCTCCAGGGTACGCAGGGGCTCATCCTGCGACTGCACGCGACCAGCCAGGAACTGAGCGAGGACGATCCGGTCCGCGAGGATCTGGAAAAGGCCATGGACCTGGCGGAACAGGCGCTGGCGGAAGGGCGCGATCGCGTGCGCGGCCTGCGCGGCGACGTGCAGTACTGGCATGACCTGGGCAGTGCGTTGCTGCATGTCAGCGACGAGATCCAGGCCCGCCCGCTGCCGGACATGCGGTTGATCGAGGAAGGAAAGCCGCGTGCGCTGCTCCCCGGCGTCGCCGAAGAGCTGTACCTGATCGGACGCGAGGCAGTACTCAATGCGCTTCAGCACTCGCGCGCGCGCGCCGTGGAGATCGAGCTGACCTACCATCAGCGCGAACTGAGGTTGCGCATACGCGACGACGGCGTCGGCATGACGCAGCACACGCCCAACCGACCGGGTCACTGGGGACTGGATGGCATGTACGAACGCGCCGAACGCCTGGGCGCTCGCCTGGACGTGCTTTCGCGCACCGGCGCCGGAACCGAGGTCGCCCTGCGCATGCCCGCCGCAGCCGCATACGCGCGTCATCGGACGTCGCGCCGGCCGTGGCTGGAGCGGTGGTATCGGCGCAAGGCGTGACGGGCCGGACGCCCAGCGCGCATCACCTGCCTGGACACACGGTGTCACCACATCGGAACCGGCCGCACCCTTGTGCGGCCTTGCGGCCTTACGCGGGCTACGGATACTCAGCGGCGACCGTGATGCCTCACCGGGCGGCTACTGCGCTCGATTCACCCAGTCCGACGTTCATCTCGACGCGGCGATTCTTCGCCTGGTTCTCCTTGGTGTCGTTGGGCGCGATCGGGTTCTTCGGCCCGTACCAGAAAAGCACCATGCGCGAATCGTCGATGGCGTGCTTTTCCTTCAGGTATCCACCGACCATCTGGGCACGGTCACGCGACAGGCGTTCGTTGTAGTCGCGGGTACCGACGTTGTCGGTATAGCCGGCAATGACGGCGTACGACGCCGGTTTGGTCTTCATGAACTCGGCCACCTTGTCCAGCTCGGCCTTGTCCTTGTCGGCCAACGCGGTTTCGTTGAAGGCGAAGTTGATGTTGTCGGCCTTCAACCCGACGATCTTCGAGTCCGTGGTCGTGACCACGTGTTCGTTCACCTTGACGTCGTACAGCGCGCCGCTGGTGTATTCGGGTCGATTGAAGAAATCGGCGAGCGGGATCACGCGTGAGCAGGCATTGAGGCTGGCGACATCCTTGGCCAGGCTGGCCTCCCGCGCGGGCTTCGCGCTGCTGATCACGTAGAAGCACGCGTCGTGATTCTTGGCCAGCTCCCTGGCGGTTTCGGCGGGATTGCGTCCGGTGTATTCACCGTCCCAGAACACGAACACCGCGGTCCTGCCCGTCAGCGGCTTGAGGATCGGATCGAGCTTGACCAGCGCGGTGTTGAGCGGCGTGACGCCACTGCCCTTCTCGCGCACTCCGTCGAGCGCCGCATCGACTTTGGCGCGGTCGTAAGGCTGCACCGGATAGTTGTCCTGCCAGTCCGTGTAGGTATAGATACCCACGTTGTAGCCAAGATCCGGGAAGTAGGAATTCCGGCTCTTGAGCTCGTTCTTGACCACCTTGACCACGGGCAGTCCGGTATCGCCGAACTTGCGGTTGGTCGAAGACGAGGTGTCGAGCAGGAAGATGGCGTTGTCGGCGACCTTCTCCAGTTGGTTCGTCTTCACCACGTTGTTGACGATGTCTTCCTTCGTGATGATTTCCACCGCCAACAGTTCCGGCGCAATGATGCCGCCGACAATCCCCACCACGACCCCGGCCAAGATTTTCGACTTGCGCTTCATCGGTGCACTCCCAAGGGCGGAGACTTGTCCGCAATGACTCGGACAGTGGTCGCTCACGAGTTCATGCACCGTGACGCGGACACGTCAGCCCATCGCCAATCAACCGATGGCGCGAAGCATCCATCGAGCCGCGTGAATTCCGTCGGGTGGCCCAAGCCACTGCTGACGTTGGACAAATGCAGGGACACGCAAGGACATTTTCATTATCCGCGGCCGACTCGGGCGACGGATGTCGAGGCAGCATCGCTATCCTCGTCGGTCTTTTATCCGACGAATGGCAGCGGCGAGGGACGATCTTGAGCGTTGGCGCGGAACTTGTCGGGACGAAAGCAACCTGCGCGCGCAGCGCGATCGAGCACTGTCTCGTCGATTCTTCGCATCCACGCCGGTCGTTACCGACTGGAGCGGTGGTAACGGAGCAAGGACCAGGCACTCGATGGTCAACGCGGCCCGGTTCGCGAGACAATGGGATCGGTCGTTATTTGGTTCGGGTAATACATGCGCATTGGAATCGACTTCGGCACGAGCTATTCGGCTGCCGGCGCTGTCGTGGAGGGGGAGCTGCAGCTGATCCGGTTCGGTACCGATCAGCAATTTCGTACCACGGTGTTCTTCCCGCAGCGGCTTCCGGACCTGTCCGAGTTCGAACTCACCGACGCTCTGCACGACGAGATCCGGAAGCTGACCGGTGAGTTCAGGAGGGACCAGACCAGGCTGCACGCGGAGCTTCGCGCCCGGCGCGAGCAGGCGATGAAGCGGACGGAACCTCAGCGGTCCAGTGAGCTGGGCATGATTCCCTCGCCACGCATTCGAACCGACCTGGAACTGGAACGGGACGCACGGGCGCTGGTGCGCCGGCGCTGGGCCGCCGAGGAAATGCGCAAGGCCATGCTGGAGGGCGTGGACCTGCAGCGGGCGCTGTATGGCGAAGAGGCCGTGGATGCCTTCATCGAGGGCGGCGCGGGCCAGCTGGTCGTCTCGCCGAAGTCCATGCTGGGCTACAAGCTGGAAGCGCGCGCGCGCGACACGTTGCTGGGCATCGCCACGCAATTGCTCAGGCACATCCGGCTCACTGCGAGCGCCCAGCTCGGTCGCGACGTGAGGGCGGCCATTCTCGGACGCCCCGTGCGATTCCGCAGCTCGATGAAGGAAGCCGGCGGCGTTCAGGCGCTCGAGATCCTCACCGACGCGGCGTACGCCGCCGGGTTCGACGAGGTGGAGTTTCTCGAAGAGCCGGCCGCGGCGGCATACGGCTTTCACAAGCAGACGCAACGCCCACGCCGGACGTTGATCCTCGACATCGGCGGCGGAACCACGGACATGGCCCTTGCCGACATCGGGGGCGCCGCTGCTGCGCCGGTGGTGCATGCCTCATGGGGCGAACCGGTGGGCGGAACCGATGTGGACATCGAGCTGAGCATGCGCGGCGTCATGCCGCTGTTCGGCAAGGGCGTGACCAACACTCCGGTGCATCGGTTCTATGAAGCGTCCGCGGTGCAGGATCTGCAACGCCAGGCGAAATTCCGCGAGGCCTCGTTCGAGCACGTACAGGCACCTTATGGCCAGCGCCTCGAGGCCTTGAAGGGCTCGGGTCACACGGTGCGCCTGAATCGCGCCGTCGAACACGCCAAGATCCGGCTGAGCGAGGTCCCGAGCGCGGCGCTAGAGCTCGACTTCATCGAGCCAGGCTTGCGCGCGCCCATCGACGCGGCGCGGTTGAGCGACGCGGCGTCGCCGTTCCTGCACCAGCTGCGCTCGCTGATGGAGCACGCCAGGGCCGAACTGAACGAACCGCCGGAGACGGTCTACCTCACGGGCGGCATGTCGCGCTCGCCTTACGTGCCGCTGCTGGTCAAGGAAATCTTCCCGGATGCGGAGCTGGTCGCGGGGAACGCGTCGCTGGGCGTGGTGACAGGCCTGGCCCACGCGGCCGCCACGTAGCGGCGCAGGGTCATCGTCGCGGCGCCGACAGTCGCCGGCGCCGCACTCGCCTCAGTTCGCGCTTTGCGGCGTGAACAGCAGATCGTGGTAGTCCCAACTGAAGTCCGCCAGCGGGGACACGGCCTTCATCGTGATCCGGTCGACCTTGCCGTCGGCATCGATGCCGAAGCTCACGTAGGCCGGTTCGGCGGTACGGTCGTCCCAGCGCACCTGGAAGGTGTCGTACTGCCAGTGCTCCAGCGTGCCGAGCATGTTCGGCGTCTGCTCGAAGTTCAGGCGCAGGCGGCCCTTCTCGTCCCCACTCTTGCCGACACTGATCTCGATCGGCCCGTACCACGGGTCGGCGAACTTGCCGGCATAGCCGCTCAACGGCAGCGACGGGCGTGACGGCTTCTTCTCCGTCTTGCTCTTGGCGAGGAACTCCAGCGCACCTTCGACCCGCGCCTTCTTGTAGGCGGCGAAGTCGGCGACCCAGTCGCGCCTGGGTGCGCCCAGGTAGTGGTCGAGCAGTTCGAAGGTGAGGCCGCGCAGGACCACGCCGTCCTCGGAATTGATCTGCAGCGAGAACGCGACCTGCTTTTCCGGAATCAGCACCACCATCGTCTGCACGCCGAACACCGCGCCGCCGTGCTCGATGAGCTTGACGCCGCGGTAGTCGCGCACGTCCCAGCCCAACGCGTAGGCCGAGAATTGCGGCGTGGCTTCGGCGATGGGCTTGGGGTACGCGTTGATCGGCATCAGCACCTGCGGCGTCCACATCTCGCGCGATGCGTCTTCGCTGAAGAGACGGGCCTTGCCGTTTTCCTGCGCACCTTCCGGCAGCGCGCCGTGTGCGAGCTGGATCGACAGCCAGCGGCCGAAATCGTTCGCGCTCGACGACACGCCGCCGGCGGGCGAGGCATTGGTGCCCAGGCTCTGGCGCTCGTCCAGCACTTCCTGCTTGCCGACACCGCGGAACCCGCCGTCCATGCGCGCGTGCGGCTGCACGCGATTGGCGGTGGCGAAGCGGTCGGCGTCGCGCGTCGTCGAGGTGCGCATGCCGGCCGGCTTGAGCACGCGTTCGAGCACGAAGGTTTCCCAATCCTTGCCGCTGACTTCCTCGATCAGCTGGCCGGCGACGGCGTACAGCAGGTTGTCGTAGGCGTAGCCGCTGCGGAAGCTGGTCGCGGGCTTGATGTAGCGCAGGCGGCGCACGGTCTCGGCGCGACTGAGCGAGGAACGCGGCACGAACATCAGGTCGCCCGCGCCCAGGCCCAGGCCGCTGCGATGCACGAGAAGATCGCGGATGGTCATCTCGCGCGTCACCCACGCGTCGTACATCTGGAAGCCGGGCAGATGATCGATGACCTTGTCGTCCCAGCCGATCTTGCCTTCGTCCACCAGCACCGCCAGCGCGGCGGTGGTGATCGCCTTGCCGGTCGATCCGGTGGGAAAGATCGTATCGGCATCGACCGGTTCGCTCGAACCGAGCCTGCGCACACCGTAGCCCTTGGCATGCACGACCCTGCCCTGCTCGACGATGGTGACCGCCATGCCCGGCACGCCCTGCTCGCGGATCACCGCATTCACGCGCGCATCCAGGTCGGCGGATGGCGCCGCCCATGCGCAAAGACTGAAGGCGACGCCGGCCACGGCCGGCACCAGTTGCAACAGGGTTCGCGTGTGCATCGGTCTCTCTGACATGTTCATTCCAGACATTGGTTGACCAGCGCTTCCAGTTCGACGCCGCTCCGCATCGGGTCGGCGACGGCGCAACCCAGGCGGTCGCTTTCGCTGGCGAGCAATCGCCGCGCTGCGGCGTCGTCCAGGTGCGCGGTGTTGAGGCTGACGCCGCCACAACGGATGTGCGGATTGGTGCGGCGGCCCAGTTGCAGGTTCAGGGCGATCGTGTCTTCGATGCTGGGCAACGCGTAGTGCGCGTGACCGAGCACGCGATCTCGCCCGGGCTGATGGCAGACCACGACCACGTCCGGCTGGCTGCCATGCAGCAGCGCCAGCGAGACGCCCGCATAGGCCGGATGGAACAGCGAACCCTGCCCTTCGATCACGTCCCAGTGCGAGGCGGCCGCATCCGGCGTGAGCAACTCGGCTGCACCGGCGGCGAAGTCGGCGATCACCGCGTCCATCGGGATGCCGCCGCCGGCGATCAGGATGCCCGTCTGCCCGGTGGCGCGGAAGTCGGTATCCACGCCGCGCGATGCGAACGCACGCGCCAGCGCCAGCGCGGTGTACTTCTTGCCGAGCGCGCAGTCGGTGCCGACCGTCAGCAGGCGCTTGCCGCTGCGCTTGCGACCCGACGCGATCGGCAGCTTGTCCGGCGGGCGCCGCACATCGATCAGTCGACGACCATGGCGCGTGGCGGCGCGCTGCAACGCAGGCAATTCCGCCAGGCGCATGTGCATGCCGCTGACGATGTCGAGGCCGGCTTCCGCCGCGCTGACCAGTGCCGCCACCCAGTGCTCCGGTATGACACCACCGGCATTGGCCACGCCGATCACCAGCGCGCGTGCGCCGGCCGCGTGCGCCTGCGTCGGCGACATCGCCGGCAGCCCCGTGCTGACACGGGCCCCGGGTAGCAGGTACTCGCCTACGCAGCGCTCCGGTGCCCAGTCACGCAGACCGAAGGCGGTCTTGGCGTAACCGGGCTCCACCGTGTCCCCCAGAAACAGCAGGTACGGCGCGGGCAGCGCGGGCGACTGGGGTTCGTGCACAAACGGGGCGGCGTGCATCTGCGATCAGAACCTGTAGTCCACCTCGACGCCGACGGTGCGCGGCAGTATCGGCGCGGCGACCAGCTTTCCGGTGACGTCGGTCACTTCGCTGGTGATGTCGCCGATGGTCTGGTAACCGCGTTCGTCGCTGACGTTCTTCACGTAGGCGCGGAAGGTCCAGTTGTCGTTGCCGACCGAGGCGTTGACGTCGAGCGCGGCGTAGTCGTCAAGTTCGAGCGGCGGCGTGACCTCGCTCTGCAGCACGGTCGGCGGCGTCGTGCTCGGGTCCAGGACGTCCTGGCGGAAGGTGGTGCCGGCGCGGCGCGCACCGACGTAACGCAAGGCGCCGCCGAAGTGCCCGGTCCAACCGCTGGAGAGCGGCAGGTAATAGTCGGCCGTCGCGTTCCACGACCACTCCGGCACGTACGGCAGGGCGTCGTTCTTGGCGCCGCTGGTGATCTCCACCAGGTACGGCGGCGACTGCGCCGAGATCACCGGGAAGCTTTCATCCAGTTTGGAATCGGTATACGAACCATTGAGGCCGATGTCGAAGCTGTCGGTCGCATGGAACATCAACGCCACCTCGACGCCGGTGCTGCTGGCTTCGCCGGCGTTGACCAGGCCGGATATGCCGTTGACGACCGAGGCGACCTGGATGTCTTCCCATGCGATGTGGAAGCCGGTCAGGTCGAACTGCAGACGGTTGTCCGCCCACAGCGACTTCAGGCCGAGTTCGTAGTTGGTCAGCGTCGAGGAATCGACTTGCGAAGGTAGCCCCTCGACCAGCACGTTCGGACCGCCCGGCTGGTAGCCGGTGGCGACTCGCGCGTAGACCATCGCCTCGTCGCTGAGCTGCAGCTGCGGGCTCAGGCTCCAGGTGAACACGTCTTCGGAGGAGCTGTTATGCGTGGTGCCAACGTCGAGCAGGATGCCCTCGGTGACGATCTGCGAGAAATCCTGGTCGTTGCGCGACCAGCGCACACCGCCGCTGATCTTGAAGGCATCGGTAAAGCGGTAGCCACCATTGGCGAAGAACGCAGTTTCCTCGAAGGTGCTCGGGATCTGCAACACCGCGAGGGTGCCGGCGATTTCGTCGAACGGCGCCGGCAGCGGTGAACCGTCGAGCTGGTTCAATTTCGCCGTTTGCGTCTGGACGGCGTCTTCCTTGGTGTAGAACACGCCGGCCATCCACTCGAACGGACCGTTCTCCTTCGAGACCAGGCGGAATTCCTGCGTGAACTTGTCCAGGTCCAGGCCGATGTCGAAGGACGAGCTGCCCGGCTCCGGCAATTCGAGCAGCAGGTTGGCCACCTCGCCGAACTGGATGGTGGAGTCCTGGCGCTGGTTGCTGCGCGACTCGGAATACCCGGTGGCCGACACGATGTCCGCCCAGCCCACATTCCAGTTCACCGTCGCCGAGTAGTAATCGACGTCCTTGTAGAACGGCTCATCGACGTAGACGTTGTTGGTCAGGTCGCCGAACAACGGCCTCTGCCCTTCCGGGTCGAGCGCGACCAGGGCGTTGTTGTCGCTGTCGATGGTCTGCCGCATCGCCGTCAGGTCCAGCGTCGCGGATTCTCCCTGCCAGCGCAGAGCGACACGCGCACTGGTCTGATCGCCCGAGTTGATGTCCTTCTCGCCGTTCACGGCGTTGTCGATGTAGCCCGGAATCTCGTTTCGCGCGTAGCTCACGCGCAGGCCGAGGCGATTGTCGGCCAGCGGCAGGTTCGCGCCGAAACGCGCGTTCCAGCCCAGGTCGCTGCCGCCTTCCACGCTCGACAGGCCGCCACCGACGCGGAACTCTTGGTTCTCCAGATCCGGCGCCACCGAGACGTACTTGACCAGACCGCCCATAGCGCTGGCGCCGTAAAGCGTGCCCTGCGGTCCGCGCAGCACTTCGATACGGCTGATGTCGTAAGGCAGCAGGTCGAGGGCGAAGAAGTTGGCGGCCTGGTAGATGCCGCTGGAGCCCAACGGCGTTTCGTCCAGGTACGTGCCGACGGTGGCGCTGGACGACAACGGCGATACGCCGCGCAGCGACACCTGGGTCTTGCCCGGCGATCCGTTGCTGTTGATGTACAGACCGGGCACCGTCGCCTGGAAATCGCTCAGCTGGGTCGCGCCGCGGTTCTGGATGCTCTCGGCGGTGATCACGCTGATCGAGGACGGCACTTCGCGGATGTTCTCCGAGCGCTTGTTCGCGGTGACCACGACCTTGTCGAGGTCGGTGGCGCCGGAGCCCGATGGTGCGGCGGCCTCCTGTGCGAAGGCCGATCCGGCCGCGGCCATCGCCAGCGTACCGATGATGACCACGGCCAGCGGGCTGCGACGCATCGAACGCACACACGCGCGCTTGAGGACACTCTGATTGCTGCTTGCGTCAACGTGATGCATGTCGTCGTTCCCCTGATGGTCTGGTGGTGCGGACTAAGAAGTCGCCGGGCCCAGGGCCGCGGCGGGCAACTGCGCGACCGCTTCCACCCGGCGGGTGGGACGGTCGAGCAGCCACAGCAGGACGCCGGCGGCGATGCCGACCGCGCCCATGAGTACGAAGAAGGAAGAAGGTCCCAGCGCCGTCCAGTACGTGCCGAGCACGCCCGCCAGCAGGCTGCCGCCGAAGGTGGCGAAGAACCACGCCGCGATGGTGGTGGCACCGTGGCCGGCCGGCGCGAGCCTCGCGAACAGACCCAGCCCGATCGGCAGGATGAACAGCTCGCCGGAGGTCAGCACGAGGAAGAACAGCGCCAGCCAGATCCAGCTCGCCTGCCCCGCCGGCACGGTCGCGCTGACCACGGCCAGCAACAGGTACGCACAGGCGACGCCCGCCGCGCCCATCGCCATCTTGCGTGCCGGCGTGGGCTCGCGGCCGTTGCGCGCCTGCCGCGTCCAGTGCGCCACGAACAACGGCGTCAGGACGATCACCAGCAAAGGATTGAGCGACTGGAACCAGGTCATCGGGATCGAGAACCCGCCGACCATCCGGTCCACGCCCGTGTCCGCCCACAACGCGATGGTATTGCCGAGCTGCTCGTAAGCGCCGCGGAACAGCATCACCGTCAAACCGATCGCGAACAGCACGCGTACGCGCTGCCACAGTTCATGGCGTTGCAGAGCGACCGCCGGCTGCGCGGTCGTGTCGACGGAACGCGCGCTCGATTCCTCGCGCGGCAGATGGCGCGCGCCGAACACGTAGATCAAAAGACCGGCCAGCATGCCGATGCCGGCAGCGCCGAATCCGTAATGCCAGCCGTACACCTCGCCGAGCGTCCCGCACACCAGCGGCGCCAGCAGACCACCGACGTTGATGCCGACGTAGTAGACGTTGTAAGCCGAGCCGCGACGTGGATCGTCCTTGGCATACAGGCCGTCGATCTGGCTGGGCAGGCTCGGCAGGAACAGGCCGTTGCCCAGCGCGATCGCGGCCAGGGCGAAATAGAACAGGCTTTCGGAGGCCATCAGGAAATGGCCGAACGCCATGATCGAGGCGCCGATGATCACGGCGCGGCGGCGACCGAGCCAGCGATCGGAAATCACACCACCGATGATCGGCGTGAAGTAGACCGTCGCGGTGTACACGCCGTACACCAGCGAGGCCTGCTGCTGCCCCATCAGCAGCTGCTTGGTCATGTAATAGACCAGCAGCGAACGCATGCCGTAGTAGGAGAAGATCTCCCACATCTGGGTAAGGAACAGCACGGTCAGGCCACGCGGCTGGCCGAAGAGGTCCCGGCTGCGCGCGATCGTGGCCATCCTCAGCGGCCGCCCCATACGTTGCCGGGGCAGTCGACCTGGCCGTCGGCGTAGATCACGTGCGGCGTGCGGTCCTGCGCGAGAAACAGGGCGCCATCGAGGTCGACGATGTCGCAATGCTGGCCGAGCACGAAGCCCGCGGCCATCGCCCAGCTGGTGCCGATCATGTTGCCGACCATCACCTGCAGCCCGAGCTCGCGCGCACGCTGCGCCATCAGCAGGCCTTCGGTCAGTCCGCCGCACTTGTCTAGCTTGATGTTGACCACGTCGAAGCGGCCCAGCAGCGGTTCGATTTCGCCCAACCCCTGCACGCTCTCGTCCGCGGCGATCGCCACTGGACAGTCGAAGCCGTCGAGGCAGGATTCGTTGCCGCGAGCACACGGCTGTTCGAGCAGCGATACGCCTTCGTCGACCAGCACCGGGATCAGGCGCTCGAGCGTATCGGCCGCGTAACCCTGGTTGGCATCCACGCCCAGCCACACCTCCGGACGCGCGGCGCGCACGGCGCGGACGCGTTCGATGTCGATGTCTACATCGCCGGTCAATTTCATCTTGATCGCGCGTGCATGCGAATAGGCCACCGCGCCGGCCCCCATCACCTGCGGATCGTCGGCGCCCAGCGTGTAGGTGGTCAGCAATGGCCGCGCCGATTCCAGCCCCGCCAATTGCCAAACCGGCACGCCGGCGCGGCTGGCTTCCAGTTCCCACAGCGCGCAGTCGAGCGCGTTGCGGGCGCCGCCGGGCGGCAGCAGCGCGCGCAGTTCCTCGCGGCTGAGGCCGGACTCGATGACCTCGCGATGCAATTCCAGCGTCGCGAGCATGTCGGCCGGCTCGTCGTGCAGGTAGTAGACCCCCGCTCCTTCGCCACGGCCCTCGTGAGGGCCGTGACTCAGGGTCACCACGGTCACCGGCGAATCTCGGAACACGTGGCCGGAGATGCGGAAGGGTTTCGCGAGGCGCAGCAGTTCGTTGCGGATGTCGACACAAACGGCGGTAGTCACTGTGGGCGTCTCGCTGCCGTCAATAGTTGGCGCTGTAGCCGAGGATGTTCTGGGAGATGCCGAACCACAGCAGCCCCAGCATCGACAGCGCGAGCACCACGCTCCACAGCTTCGCCGACCAGCGACGATCGCTGCGCAGCACATGCCAGGCATTGCCCAGGCCGACCAGCGCGCCCAGCGGCAACACCACCAGGTTCAGCAGGCGCAGCGTGTGCACCCACTTGTCGCTGCTCGGCGAGAGCATGTCGAGGCTGCTCAACATCCAGATCGCAAGGCCCACCGCGGCGCCCAGCGACACCAGCACGGCCAGGGACGCGATGCGGATGCGCTTGTGCCAGGACGCATCGGCGCCGGTCAGCGCGTAGCGCACCTTGTAATGGCGGCGCACGACGGCGGAGATCGGCCACGCGAGCACGGTCACCAGCAGCGCACCCAGGCCGATGGCGAGGATGGGCAGGAACACACCGCCCGAGCGGTACCAGGGCGTGCGGTCGAAGACCATGAAGGGCGAGATCGGATCGGTGCTGAAACGCACCACCCTGCCGTCGACCACCTTCGCGGCGATGCGGTCCGGACCGTCGACATCGCGCCAGACGTAAGGCGCGATCTCGCGCCACTTCCGCGGCGCGCCGTTGGCGCCGAGCAGGTCGGGAACGGTGATCGTGCCGTCTTCGTTCGCGACCACGGTCGACTGGCCCAGCAGATAGGCCAGCGCGACGAAGCCATCCTCGGAGCGGCGGCTGTTGTCGTAACGCCCGGCGATCTGCGCCGCGTGCTGCTTCGCGGTGGCGTCATCGACCTTGCCTTCGGCGATCGGACCCGGCAGGTAGCGGTTGGCGAATTCCTGGAACAGCTCGGTGCGGACGACGTGCGCCGCGCCTTCCTTGCCGCCGGAGTTGACCGAGATGTACAGGCCCACGCCGTCGTCCGGGAACAGATGCAGGTCGCTGTGGAACCACTGCGTGTCGCCGGCATGGGCGACTGAGCGGTGACCGTTGATGTTGGCCTCGTAGAAGCCCAGCGCCATGCGGTTGAGCGGCGGCAGGATCGTCAGCGTGGTGTCGTGCATCTGGCGGGCGGTCGCTTCCGACAGGATGCGGGCATCGCCGTAGGCACCATTGTTGAGGTGCGCGATCATGAACTTGGCCATGTCCGCGCCGGTCGACGCCAGGCTGCCGGCCGGGGCCGGATTGACGATTTCGTACGACTTCGCCTTGCCTTCGGACGCCTGCGAATAGCCACTCGACATCAGCGGCTGCAGGTGCTTGGGCAGCGGCTGGCGGAAGCTGGAGTGCTGCATGCCCAGCGGCTTGAAGATGTGCTGGTCGATGTAGTCGTCGAACGACACGCCCGACACGCGCTGGACGACGTAACCGGCCAGTGCGGTGGCGTAGTTGGAGTACGACGGCGTCACGCCCGGGTCGTAGATGCGCGTGGGCACCCAATGCTTGAGGTAGGCCTCGAGCGGGATCAGGCCCTTCTCGTCGTTGGCGATCAACGCGCGAGCGGTTTCTTCCATGCCCGTGGTGTGGGTCATGGCCTGGCGCAGCGTGACCGGCTTGCCGTCGCGCGCGGGAACCTCGAAGTCGAGGTACTGGTTGATGTCCGCGTCGAGATCGAGCTTGCCCTGCTCGACCAACTGCATCACCGCGGTCCAGGTCAGCAGCTTGGACACCGAGCCGGGACGGAACAGCGTCGTCTCCGGATCCACTGGCTTGCGCGACGCCACATCGGCGTACCCGTAGCCCTTCTGCAGCAGGACCTGGCCGTCCTTGACCACTACCACCACCGAGCCGGCGATGTCGCCGCGCTTGAGGGCGTAGGGCATGAAGCCGTCCAGCCAGGCCTCCACGTCGGCACGGTTCAGCGCGGCCACGCCGGGGACCGGGACGTCGGTCGCCACGGCCGGCGCCTGGGGCTGAGTCACCGCCGGGGCGTCCGGTACCGGCACGGCCGGTTTGATTTCCTGTCCTTGCTGGGCCTGCACCGGCGAACCCGGCAGCGCCAGGAGCATTCCGATCAGGCACGAGACGGCGGTCAGACGCATCGACACGTACTCCCCAAGTTCTTGCCCTATGGGCGGATACCCCAAGCTCATCCGGCCTAACCGGGCGCAGTCAAGCCTGATTCGGCCTGTTACGGCAAGAATGATCCTAATCGGAGAATTGTCAACCCGTTCTGGCCAATTTCGGCAAAAGGCAGGATCATGGCCATCAGTCCCGGGCCACCACCAGGCGAACACCCGGAGCAGTGGCAGGAGCCTGACCTACATGAATTCGCAACACCCCACGATTGGCGGACTGCTGCGCGCACTGCGCGCGCGCAATGGCTGGACGCTCAAGGAAATGAGCGTCAAATGCGGCATCCCGCTGTCGACGCTGTCCAAGATCGAGCACGACCGCCTCACGCTGACCTACGACAAGTTGCTGCAGCTGAGTCAGCGTCTGAACATGCGCATGTCGGAACTGTTCGCCGAGACCGACGAGGCTTCCGAGCCGGCCGTCACCGCGCGCCGCAGCATTGGCCGCATCGATGACGCCATCCGCGTCAATACGCCCAACTACGACTACTTCTATCTGTGTCCGGAACTGCGCCGCAAACGCATGATTCCGGTGGTCACGCGCGTTCGGGCCAAGAGCATCGGCGAGTTCGGCGACCTGGTGCGCCACTCGGGTGAGGAATACATCTACGTGCTGGAAGGGCGCGCCGAAGTGCACACCGAGTTCTACGATCCGATCGTGCTGGAGGCCGGCGAGTCGGTGTACATCGACTCCAACATGGGCCATGCCTATGTCGCCGCCGAAGGCTGCGAAGAGGTCGTCCTGCTTGGCGTGTGTTCCAGCAGCGACGAACAACTGATGCAATCGTTGATGACGCTGCACGGCGATGAGACGCAGGGCACCGGCACGAGGTAGTGCTTCGGCGGCGTCGGTAGCGGCCGAGGGACCGAGCGCCCTTCCCGGTCGCGCCGAGATCCAAGCCGGCCGGGCGGCGACCGCACGCTTGTCCGGGCACGAAGGTCGACCCGTCAAGCGTGTGGCGATCCATAAGCGACGCCCGGCTCACGAGGAATGCTCGGTCATCGCCCGGCGGGCAAGGACCCGCGCGCGGGAGTCGATTCGGCGGAAGGCGCCGGGCAAACCCGGCCATGCGATGGCCGGATGGGGCGCCCAACTAGGGGCGACTCCGGCACCTTGCAGCGCTCACCTTGCAAGGCGCTGTCCTGGAGGGCGGCGTTGCCGCGCTTCCAGATCCTTCAATCGGCCGCCAAGGTCCAATGCGGACGTTTTCAGGCAGGGACGTTTCCCCCTGCCTGTCTGGCCTGACCAGTCAAACAGATCAGGCGCTTGCCTACGCGCGACCTGACAAGGCCGCAAAGACATCCCTCAGAACGGGATGTCGTCGTCGGCAAAGTCGTCAGCGAAACTGCTGGACTTGGCCGGCGGGGCTTCGCGACGCGGCGCGGACTCCTGGCGCATCGGCGGACGCGAAGGACGTTCGCTACGCTCGCCGCCGCCACGGGATTCGCTGCGGCCACCGCCACCCTCACCACGACCGCCGAGCATCTGCATCTCGTCGGCGATGATGTCGGTGGAGTAACGCTCGACACCGTCCTGACCGGTGTACTTGTCGTAACGGATCGAGCCTTCGACATAGACCTGGCTGCCCTTGCGCAGGTACTCGCCGGCGATTTCGCCGAGCTTGCCGAAGAAGGTCACCCGGTGCCACTCGGTGCGCTCCTGGGTGTTGCCCTCGCGGTCCTTGCGCACGCTGGTCGTCGCCAGGCGGGCCTTGGTCACGGCCATGCCGCCCTGCGTGTACTTGGTTTCAGGATCGTCGCCAAGATTGCCGACCAGGATCACCTTGTTGATGCCGCGTGCCATGGGATGTGCCTGCCCCTCTTCGTCTGTGTGCCACTGTCGTGTGCCGGGCGCGGTGCGCGAAGCGGCCGGGCCGGCGGAAGCGGCATCATAACAGCCGGCCGACGTCTGCCGCCGACGCGGCCGCGGCGCCGTGGGGTCGGGACTTACCGGCGCGAAATGTCGCCCAGTCGGCAGGCGAAGGCCAGAAACATGCTGGCGCGGACGTCGGCCTCCACCATGTTGGACTGTCGGGCATGGCGTTCGCAGGCGTGGCTGAACAGGTCGGCGAGGAGTACGCCGAAATCCGAGGGATCGCCATCCACCTGTGGACACAGCGACATGGCGAGTCGGCGGTCCACCACCCAGAGGCGGAGGACTTCGAAGGCCACCGGATCCTCCCGCGTGCCCTCTGGCAGGGCGAGCGCCTCCGCATCGAGCGACCGTGCGGCAGGGCTGCGTCTGGAGCCGCGGCTCCCCATCAGCCGGACACTCCGTCGAATAGCGGCAGACGGCGCACTGCCAGCGGCCCGAGGCGGCGCAGCACCTCGTCCAGCCGCTCCTCCAGTTCGTCGCGTGCACCACCGAACCGTTGTGCACCGGCGACCAGATGCCGGTCCAACGCATGCGCCAGCGCGTCGAGCAGCGCGTCGCGGCATGGCGGGCGCAACTGGCGCAGCGTGCGCTCGATCGCATCGGCGTTGCGCGGGCCCGGCCAGCGCGGCATGGCGACCGGAGGCGCCGGAACGTGGTCGGCGTCGTTTGGGCATGCGGTCATGGGCATTCGCTCGAAAATGCAGGACGGGTCGATGCGGCGCACCGAAACCACAGGTTGGTGCGCGACTTCGGGCGCGTACATCGGAACTGTCCGAAAAAATCCCGGGCGTGGAGCGCCACGTATAATCCAGGACCCTTTCCACGCGATTCGCCCATGCATCCCAGCCCGCAGATCCTGGCCATCCCCGACCTGGCCACCATCCAGGCTCTGGCCCGTCAGGACATGACGGCGGTGGATGCGCTGATCCGGCGCCGGCTCGCGTCGGACGTGGTGCTGATCAACCAGGTCGCCGAATACATCGTCGGCGCAGGTGGAAAGCGGCTGCGGCCGATGCTCCTGCTCCTCGCCAACGGCGCGCTCGGGGGCAGCGGCGGACGGGGCATCGGCGAAGACGCGCACCAGCTCGCGGCGGTAGTGGAGTTCATCCATACCGCCACGCTGCTGCACGACGACGTGGTCGACGAATCGGACCTGCGTCGCGGCCGCAGGACCGCCAACGCGGTGTGGGGCAACGCGGCCAGCGTGCTGGTCGGCGATTTCCTGTATTCGCGCAGCTTCCAGCTGATGGTGGAGCTGGAGCGAATGGCGGTCATGCAGATCCTGGCCGACACCACCAATCGCATCGCCGAAGGCGAAGTGCTGCAGTTGCTGCACGTGCGCAACCCCGACACGGACGAAGCGGCGTACCTGCGCGTGATCGAGCGCAAGACGGCGGTGCTCTTCGCCGCGGCGACGCGCCTGGGTGCGCTGCTGGCCGACGCCGACGAGGCGACCTGCGACGCGCTGCACGACTATGGCCTCAACCTGGGCTACGCGTTCCAGATCGCCGACGATGTGCTCGACTACGCCTCCGACGCGACCACGCTGGGCAAGAACCTCGGCGACGATCTGGCCGAAGGCAAGGCGACGCTGCCGCTGATCCACGCCATCGCGCACAGTGACGATGCCACGCGCGCTTGCCTGCGCAGCGCCGTCGAACACGGCAACACCGAGGCGATGCCCGAGGTGCTGGCAGCGATCCACGCGACGGGCGGCCTCGACTACAGCCGCAAGCGCGCGCAGGAATACGCATACGCGGCCGAACGCGCGCTCGACGGGCTCGCAGAGAACGAATACACGCTGGCTCTGCGCGGACTCGCGCGTTACGCGGTCAGCCGCGACCACTGACGGGCCGCCGATCCGGCGCGCTCGCCCAATGCGCAGCGCGCCGTGCTGGTCTCATTTCTTCGCGGCGAACTGTTCTCGGAAGAAGTCGAACATCATCTCGTACGCACGCTTGGCGGCGCGTTCGTCGTAGACGCACCCCGGCGGGTTGTTGGCATCGGGCTCCGAGAAGCAGTGCACCGCACCGCTGAAGTTGACGAACTGCCAATCGGCACCGGCAGCGTCCATCTCCTTCTCGAACGCGGCGATGTCCTCGTCGGTGATGCCGCGATCGTCAGCGCCGTTGAGCACCAGCACTGGCGTACGCACGGCGTCGTCCTTGGCGGGCAGCGGTGTCGCCAACGCCCCGTGCAGGCTCACCACGCCGGCCAGCTCGCTTCCGCCGCGCACCAGTTCCAGCGCGGTCGTGCCGCCGAAGCAGAAACCCAGCGCGCCGATTCTGGTCGCATCCACCGGCGCCTTTCCGGCCTGCGCTTTCAGCACTGCCACCGCCTTCTCGATTCGGGCGCGCAGCAACGGACGATCGTTGCGCAGCGGTTCGGCGACCTTGCCGGCTTCCTCGTCGTTCTTCGGACGCACCTTGCTGCCGTAGACATCGGCGACCAGCACCACGTAGTCGTCGCCGGCGAGGCGTTTGGCCTTCTCGATCGCCGACGGATTGATGCCCTGCCAGTTCGGCACCATCACCAGGCCCGGACGCGGGATGGTGTTGGTCGCGTCGAAGACCAGCACGCCGCTGAAGGCGTCCTTGCCAATCGTCCAGTCGACAGGTTTCTGCACGATCTCGGCATTCGCGGCTTGCGCGCACAGCAAGACGATTGCGGCCAGCATCAGGCGTTTCATGGCGAAGCTCCCCGGCGATGATGTCGCGCGAGCCTAGCCGGCGCGCGTCATCGAGGCGTGAATCGCCGCCGCGTGTCGCTCAGGCGATGCCGAGGCCCGGGATCGTGCTGATGACGTCCGGATCGAAGCCCGCCAGTTCGGCGAAATGCCGGCCGCGCGCGACATAGTCCTTGTACGCGCCGAAGCTCGGCGCGCCCGGAGAGAGCAGGACTACGCCTTCCCCGCCCAGCGCCGATTTCGCCTTCGCCATCGCGTCGGCCAGATCGGTCGCCGCGTCGAGCACGAAGCCCACCTGCGCCGCGACCGGTTCGAGCAACGCACGGATGCGCGGTCCGTTCTGGCCCATCGTGATGATGGCAACCGGGGCATGCGTGCGCATCACCGCGGCGAAGTCCTCCCACGGCAGGCCGCGATCGTGTCCGCCGACGAGGATCGCCACGCGGCGCCCGCCAAAACAGTCCAGCGCCGCCAGACTCGCGTGCGGTGTCGTGCTGATGGAGTCGTTGACGTAGGTGATTCCGTCGCGCCTACCGACGGTCTGCAGCCGGTTGGGCAGCGGCCGGAAGCTCGCCGCGTGCGGTGCGAGCGCAATCGCGTCCAGGCCCAGCGCTTCGATTACCGTCAGCACCGCGCACAGGTTGCCGCGATTGTGACGACCCGGCAGCGGCAACGCGCGCGTGTCCATCACGAAATCATCGCCGCGGTAGAGGTCGTCGTCGCGCAGGTGCCAGCCTGCGCCCGCGCCGAACCAGCGCACGTCCACGCCCGAAAGCGAGGCGCCCAATTCGGCCAGCATCGCATCGTTGGCGTTGAGCACCGCGATGCGCGGCTGCGCCTGCGTCAGCAAGCGAAGCTTGTCCTCGGCATAACGCTGATGGGAACCGTGCCAGTCCAGGTGCTCGGGAAAAATGTTGAGCGCGACCGCGATCTGCGGCCGCACGCCGCTCGCGGCGACGTCGCCGGTCTGGTAGCTCGACAGCTCGATCGCCCAGAATTCCGGGGCGATTTCCGGTTCCAGCAGTTCCAGCAAAGGCAGGCCGATGTTGCCGGCCAACGCGGTGACGTGGCCGCCGGCGCGCAGCAGATGGGCGAGCAGCGCCGTCGTGGTGCTCTTGCCTTTGGTGCCGGTGACGCAGAGGGTGTTCGTGGCGACGCGGTCGGCGCCGGTATGTTCGGCGAACCACAACGCAGTCCCGCCGATGAGATGCGTGCCCGAAGCGGCGGCCTCCACGGCTTCAGGCCGGTACGGACTGATGCCCGGCGACTTCACCACCACATCGAACGCCGACAACCGCGCGGCGCTGGCGTCGATGTCGGCGACGAGATTGGCATCGCCCATCGCCGCCACCTCCTGCGCTTCCTGCGTCGAGCAGAACAGCGTCAGCGGCAACGCGGGCAGGCGCGTGCGAATCGCGTGATACGCAGCGCGACCTTCGCGACCCCAGCCCCACAGCGCGACCTTGCGGCCGTCGAGCTGGGCGATGCTAAGCGGTGAACTGCGCACGCAGGCGTTCCCACAGCGCGGCCGGGATGCGGTGTTCTTCGTCGAGCACGAGCAGCGGGTCGATGCGCAGTTCCGTTGCATCGAGCTGCGGACGGATCTCGCGTGCGAAGCGGTCAACCAGCGCATCTTCGCGCCACTCCGGACGCTCGGCCAGCGCGGCCATGGCCGCACGCGATTCGCGGCCTTCGCCAACGCATTCGAATGGCTTGTGGTTCTGGTATTCCAGCAACGCATCGAATCCGGGGATCTGCGCCGGATCGTCGAGCAGGTTACGACCGAAGATGCCCATCAACCGCGGCTTGGGCATGAACGGCGCCAGCGCGAGGAACACGAAGTGACACTTCGGGCAGACACCGCACCAGCGGCTTGCGGGACGTTCGCCGAGGATGTGGAAGTTGCGGTTGCAGCTGCTGAAATGCGCGTCGTAACGGTCGGTCTTCGCGAACTGCCGGGCGACCGCCAGTTCGCTGAGCGGCCGCAGCAGCGAATAGTAATGCAGGTCAGCCGCCACTTCGCGCTGCACGTAGTCGCCGAACGCCTGTTCGCACGCCCAGCCCTTGGACCACTGGTGGTTAACCTCGCCGGTGCCTTCGATCAGGCTGCCGTAGCTGGCCGAACGCTCGTTGGAGAACACCACCTGGTCCACGCCCAGCAGCACGGCCGCGAAGACCATGATCGCCGAGTTCAGCACGGTGACCGGGATGTGTCCGTTCCATGCGCCTTCGCGGTTGTAATCGAACAGCTGCGGCGCCAGCGCGCGGCCCAGGTTGAGCGTGGGCAGCCCCGTTCGCTCGGCACAGGCGCGGATCAGTTGCGAGCCGCCGATCCACGTCACCGTCTGATCGACACCCTGCGCACGCAGCGCCTCGATGCTCACCAGCGAATCCTTGCCTCCGCCGATGGCGACCAGCGCGTGATGCGCCAGGCCCAGCGACGGCGCCTCGGTGTTCTGCGCCTGCGCCACCGGGAACTTGATCTTCCCGTGCAGGTTCAGGCCATTGCGGTAAGCGAACTCACCCAGCCCGTTGACGTAGATCAGCTCGATCAACGCCGCGGTGTCAGCATCGATCGCATAGGAATCGATGCGGATCTCCTCCGGCACCGCCGCCTTGTAGTAGCTCACGCCAGCGATCAGGTGCAGCAGGCGCAACGCACGCTCGGCGGCCTGCGCGCGCGCATCGTCCAGTACGAACGGCGCGCCGGGCACGGTGACGGTCTCGATCATCTCGGGACCGTCGTCGAAGGCGTACACGAGCTGCGCCACGCCCGTTGCCGCGTCGAAGTCGCAGCGCACGAAACGGAACGCGCGGATCGCGTCGCGGTTGAATTTCCACTCACTCATTCAATGACGTCCTCTGCAGGCAGGGCCCGCAGGTTGTAGGTGTTGGCCATCGCCATGCCGTAGGCGCCGGCGTCGGCGACCAGCATCACGTCGCCTTCGATGGTATCGGCCGGAAGCGTGCGCCCCCGGCCGATCACGTCGCTGCTTTCGCAGATCGGGCCGACGACGTCGAACACCGCGGTGTCCGTGTCGTCGGCACGGCTCAAGCTGAAGATGCCGTGGTAGGCCTCGTACATCGCCGGCCGCATCAGTGCGTTCATGCCCGCGTCGCAACCGATGCGGCGCACGCCGTCCTTCTCCACGACCTGCGTGACCGACAGCAGCAGCGCGCCGCTCTCGGCGACGAGATAGCGTCCCGGCTCGATCACCAGCCCGTAGCGCGGATACGCCGCCTTGATTTCTTCCAGCCCCGCACGCCACAGCGCGAGGTCGAACTGCGGTGCCTCCGGCGTGTACGGGATCGGCAAGCCGCCGCCGATATCGATGGTCTCGATCGTGCCGATGCCATCGGCCAGGCCCGCCAGGTGAGCGTACACGCCGCGCCAGTGCTGCGGATCCTCGATGCCGCTGCCCAAGTGCGCGTGCAGGCCGCTGATGCGAACGCCGAGCTTGCGTGCCTCCTCGACGAACGCATCGAAGCGGGTCATCGGCAGGCCGAACTTCGCCGCGACGCCGCCGGTCTTGACCTTCTCGTGATGGCCTTCGCCATGGCCCAGGTCGATGCGCAACCAGATCGTGCGGTTACGGAACACCTCCGGCCACCGCTGCAGCGCTTCGATACTGTCGAGCGTGACGATGATGCCGCGCGCGAACGCCGCTTCGTATTCGCGACGCGGCGCGAAGCTCGGCGTGAACAGCACACGGCTGGGTGTGATGTGCGGCAGCGTGGCGAAGACGTGTTCGAACTCGCCTTGCGACACGCATTCCAGACCGAAGCCTTCAGCCACCAGCGTGCGCAGGATGCCCGGATGCGGATTGGCCTTGATCGCATAGAAGCAGCGATCCACCGCATTCGTCGTGCTCAGCGAACGCGCGCGCTCGCGCACCGTCGCCAGGTCGTAGACGTAGCGTGGCGTGCCCTGCAGCGCCTGCGCCAGCAATGCCTCGCGACGTGCCAGCCACCAGGCCGGAGCTCGCTGCGGCGCACCGAAGGCGATCTCGCGCCAGCTCGGGCCGAACACCGTCGCATCGCGTACCGGCATCGCGCGCGAGCGGATGAGCTCGGCGTGCAGATGCGGAAGCAGCCCTTCTGCATCCGTCTCGTCGATGACGAAGGTCAGGTTGAGGTCGTTGGACGACTGCGAGATCAGATGCACGCGCTCGCGCCCGAACGTCGCCCAGATGTCGGACAGGCGATGCAGCAGCGAACGCATGCCGCGCCCGACCAGCGTGATGGCCGCGCATGGCGCGATCACCTTCACACGGCAGATCTCGGCCAGGTCCGCGCTCAGCGCTTCGAGCACGTTCGTCGTCACCAGGTTCTCGCTGGGATCGAGCGAGACGGTGACGTTGGTTTCCGACGAACCGATCAGGTCGATCGACAGGCCGTGGCGCTTGAAGCGTTCGAACACGTCGGCGAGGAAGCCCACCTGCTGCCACATGCCGATGCTTTCCATCGACACCAGCACGATGCCGTTGCGGCGACTGATGGCCTTGACGCCGGGCACCGTTGCGGCGGTGGCGTCGATGCGCGTGCCGGGCAGGTCGGGGCGCTCGGTGTCGAGGATCGCCATCGGCACGCCCGCGTCGCGACACGGTGCGATGGAACGCGGATGCAGCACCTTCGCGCCGGTAGTGGCGATTTCCTGCGCCTCGGCGTAATGCAGACGCGTAAGCAGGCGCGCTTCGGGCACGTCGCGCGGGTTGGCGCTGAACATGCCCGGGACGTCGGTCCAGATCTCCACGCGCTGCGCTTTCAGCAGCGCGCCGAAGTACGCGGCGGAGGTGTCCGAGCCGCCGCGACCGAGGATCGCGGTGCCGCCGTCGCCATGGCGCGCCATGAAACCCTGCGTGATCAGCATCGGCGCGGCCTGCGTGGAAAAGCGCTCGCCGAAACCGTCGCCGTCGAGGCGGCAGTTCACCGACAACCGCTGCGACCACGCACTGGCGTTGGGCAGCGAAACCGCGTCGAGCCAGTTGCGCGCATCGCACCAGCCGAAATCGAAACCCTGCGTGCGCAGGTACGCCGCGCCGAGCGTGGACGAAAGCAACTCGCCCTGCGCCAGCACTTCGGCCTGCCAATCGAGCGGACGCTGCGCGGCGCGCGTGTCGAACTCCAGCGCCTGCAACGCGGCCAGGCGTTCGCCCAGCACCGCATCCGGATCCAGGTCGAGTTCGACGCAGAACGCGCGATGGCGTTCGACCAACGCGGCGATGCGCGTGCCGATGCCGTCGCCGTTGGCGACCGCCTGCAGTTCGTTGGTGACGCCCGACAACGCCGAAACCACCACGAGGACGCGGACGTCTTCTTCGGACATGCGTTTCCCGGCGAGGCGTCCGATGGTGTCCCAACGGTTCCGGCGGGACACCGATGTGCCGCCGAACTTGAGTACTACCCAGCGATTCGCTTCCGCCACCGCAATTGCCCTCGTGAAGATGATTGGGAAGAAAGGAGAAGAACTTCGATCGGGTCGTTACGGCCGAAACCATGCCGGCGCGCCGCGCGCGCAGGACCTAGAATGGCGCCCCTCGCCGGCAGTGGCGAGTAACGCGGCCGTAAACTCCACAATTCTAGTCGAATAATCCACTCGGACACCCACCGAATGACGCTTCGCCGCTATCTGCAACTGGACGTGTTCGCCGACCGCCCCGGCGCCGGCAATCCGCTGGCCGTCGTGCTGGACGCCGATGGTCTCGACGATGCCCGCATGCAGGCCATCGCCCGCTGGACCCGCCTGCCGGAAACCACCTTCGTCTTTCCGCCGACGCAACCGGGTGCCGCCTACCGCGTGCGGATGTTCAGCCCGCGCCGCGAAGTGCCCTTCGCCGGGCATCCGAGCGTGGGCACGGCGCACGTCGTCCTCGATGCCGGGCTGGCGACTCTCGCCGACGGCGTGCTGGTCCAGGAAGGCGCGGTCGGCACGCTGCCGCTGGCGGTCGAAGGCGACGGGGCAACGCGCACGATCTCGGTCCGCACGCCACGCGCGCGCGTGGTCGAAGTCGCCGAAGTCGGCGATGCGCGCTTGGCCGCGCCACTGTCCGCTTTGCCGCCCGGCGCACTGCCGCCGGCGCTGATGGACGGCGGACGGCGCTGGTGGCTGGCCGAAGTCGCCAGCGAAGCCGCGCTGCGCGACGCCACGCCGGACTGGGATGCCATCGCACACCTGGCCGAATCGACCGAAACCATGGGCCTGTGCGCCTTCGCCCGCGCCGACGCCGGACGCGACTACGATCTGGTCGTGCGCGCGTTCGTCGGAGCGCCGGCACGGTTCGAAGACGCGGCCTCGGGCGCGGCGAACGCGACGCTGGCCGCCTGGCTCAAACACAACGACGCGCTGCCCGGTCGGTCGCATCCCGAAGCAAGCACGCGCTACACCGTCAGCCAGGGGCGCGAGGTCGGCTTCGACGCGCGCCTGCAACTGCGCGTGGACGCCGACGGCGAGGTTTGGTCGGGCGGCCAGGTGTGCAACGTGGTACGCGGCACGATCGACTGGCCGTGACGCGCCCACTGCCCGCCGTGCTTATTCGGGAATGACGTCTACCCGGACGCGGATGCGGTCGCCCGGGTCGTAGTTCGTGCGCGTGGTGTAGGTGCGGCCGGCGTACTCGTACGTCACGTCGTAGGCGCGCGCGCCGTCGCGGGAATAGGCGTCGCGTGAGCTGTATTCGGGCGAGCCGTAGCCGCCGTCTTCGTACACCGGATCGCACACGCGGACCATGCCGGTGCGCTGGCGTTGGTTCTGCTCGTAGATCTGCCGACCTGCCATGCCGCCGACCATCGAACCGATCGCCGAGGTCGCATAGCGCGCACTGCCGCCACCGATCTGGCTGCCGACCGCAGCGCCGACGATGGTGCCGACGATGGTGGACACGGTGCGCCCGGTATCGGTGCCGCCGACCGGGCGACGGTAGCTGCCGTTGGGGTCGTAATAACCGTCGTCCCGGTACGGGTCGCTGCCGACGTAGGTCGGGCGTTCGTAGCAGCGCTGCTGCGGTGCGGACGAAGTGGCGTAGCCGTCTAAAACCGGATCGACGCGGACCACGCGCGCGTAGTCGCTGCTGCTGGTGGAGCCATAGCGCGGAGAGGACTGGGCGTACGCCGAACCGCACGCGGCGGCGGCGGCCAGCGCGAGGGAGGCGGCAAGCAGGCGGTTCATGGGACGGCTCCGACGCCGGGATGGCGTTGCGCGCATCGTCGGGCCGGCGCGGGCAATGGGCGCTGAACCCGGAGGTTCAGGTTTTGGCGTTTGGGTCGGTGTTTACGGCAATGACAGCCAGTCCGCGACCTGCCCCGCGACACGCGCCGCATCGCGCCCGAGCAGAGGCCCGACGTGGCCTGGCGAGGCGACACGAAGCAGGTCCGCGCCCCAGGCTTGCGCCAGCTCGGCGGTGAGCCCGGGCGGGACGTCCTCGTCCTGCGCCGAGGCGATGCAGAGCGTCCGGCAGGGCGGCGCATCGACCACCACACCCGCGTGCGCATCGCGCAGGACGGCGCCGGATTCGTCGCGCCAGCGCCGGAAGGCAAACAGCGCCGTGGCCTCGTCCGAATCCGGCAACGCGCGGCGGCTCGAGGCGAGCCGGGCGTCGCGTCGCCACGGCACGATGTCGGGCCATTCGCGCGCGGGCAGTTGCGCGGCCCACGGCGCTGGCGGCACGGGGTTCACGAGCACCAGCGCATCGACTTCGTCCGCGCAGGCCATCGCGAGCAGGCCGCCCAGGCTGGCGCCCGCCAGTGCGCGCGGGCGCGGGAGGTCCCCCAGCGTGGTTCGAACCTGGGCCACGTAGTCGTCCAGGCCCGTCGCCGCCAGCCCGCCGGCAGCGGGCGCGAGGTCCGGTGCTTCGGCCGCCATCGCGCGGGCGGCGAACACGCGCCGCCACACGTTCCATTCCCAACCGCCGCCGCCCGCGCCGTGCACCAGCACGACGCGGCCGATGCCCTGTCCGGCCGCCACCGCGACGGTCAGCCCAGCGTCGCCTGCACCGTCACCGGCACCGACAGCGCGCGCGAGATCACGCAGCCGGCCTTGGCCGCGTCGATGAACTGCTTGAACTGGGCCTCGTCCAGGCCCGGCGCCTTGGCGCTGACCACGAGGTTCACGCCGGTGATCGTCGGGCCCGGGTCGGCGCCGGGCTCCATCGTCACTTCGGCGCGGGTCTGGATGGTGTCGGGCGTGACACCGGCCTTGGTCATCACCGCCGACAGCGCCATGGAGAAGCAGCCCGAATGCGCGGCGGCCAGCAATTCCTCGGGATTGGTGCCCTTCTCGTCGCCGAAGCGGGTCTTGAAGGAGTAGTTCTGATCCGCGAACAGACCGCTCTGCGGCGTGCTCATGCTGCCCTTTCCGCCCTGCAGGTCGCCGTGCCATACCGCGTCGGCAATGCGCTTGAACGCCATGTCGCTTCTCCATTCGTGGGGTGACGGACGGCCAGCCTAGCGTGCCGTCCGTTACCCCGGCATGGCGATTCGTGCGGGCTTTCCAACGGCGCATCTTCACGCAAGCACGTCTTCACGCGCGGCGTGAAAGTGCGCGGCGGTGCATTCTTCGCCCATCGCGCCCTTGACCACCCCTGCCCCTTGCGCGAGGCTTTCGCTCCCGGCCCTCTAGCCGGCACCCGCCATGACCGCCCGCCGAGCGCCGTCCGCGCAGGCGCAGCGCCGGACAGCCATGACGGCCTTCCCACCCTCACGGGAGAAGCCGCTCATGTCCTACAGCACACAATCCATCCGCAACGTGGCCCTGGCAGGCCACCCCGGCGCCGGCAAAACCACGCTCTTCGAAGCCCTGCTGCAAGCCGGCGGCGCACTCCAGACGGCAGGCACCATCGAACGCGGCAGCACCGTTTCCGACTTCGATCCGATCGAGAAGCAGCGCGGCCATTCCATCGACGCCGCCATCGCCAGCATCGACCACGCCGCCGCTCCCAATCAGTCCATCCACCTGAACCTCATCGACACGCCCGGCTACCCGGATTTTCGCGGGCCGGCGCTGTCGGCGCTGGGCGCGGTGGAGACGGTCGCGATCGTGGTCGACGCCGCCAGCGGCGTGGAGTACGGCACGCGCCGCATGATGGAGTACGCGAAGGGCCGCAACCTGTGCCGCGTCATCGTCGTCAACAAGATCGATCATGAAGGCGCCGCGCTCGACGGCGTGCTCGCCGACCTTCGCGAAACGTTCGGCAGTGAATGCCTGCCGTTGAACCTCCCTGCCGACGGCGGCAAGCGCGTGGTCGACTGCCTGCTCAATCCGACCGGCGACAGCGATTTCGGACCGGTCGCCGACTGGCACCAGAAGATCATCGACCAGATCGTCGAGATCAACGAAACGGTCATGGAGCACTACCTGGACGTCGGCGAAGGCGGCCTCTCCGGCGACGAACTGCACGACGCATTCGAGCAATGCCTGCGCGAGGGCCACCTGGTGCCGGTGCTGTTCTGCTCGGCGCGCACCGGCGCGGGCGTATCGGCCCTGCTGGACGTGGCCGAGCGCTGGTTTCCCAATCCGGCCGAAGCCAATGCCCCGCCGTTCGAGAAGGGCCCCGAGCGGGTACGCATCGAAGCCGTGCCCGACGCGAAGGCGCACGTGCTCGCCGACGTGTTCAAGGTCGTCAACGATCCCTTCGTCGGCAAGCTCGGCATCTTCCGCATCTATCAGGGCCTGGTGAAGAAGGACACGCAGCTGTTCGTCGACGACGGCAAGAAGCCGTTCAAGGTCGGGCACTTGTTCAAGCTGCGCGGCAAGGACCACATCGAGATCGAACAGGCGATTCCCGGCGACATCGCCGCGCTGGCGAAGGTGGAGGAGCTGCATTTCGACGCGGTATTGCACGACAGCCACGACGAGGATCAGATCCGCCTGGCTCCGCTGGATTTCCCCAAGCCGATGTTCGGCCTGGCGGTGGAAGCGGCGAGCAAGGGGCAGGAGCAGAAACTGGCCACCGCGCTGCACAAGCTCGCCGAGGAAGACCCATGCTTCAGCGTCGAACACGAGTCCGAAACCAACGAAACGGTGATTCGCGGCCTGTCCGACCTGCACCTGCGCATCAACGTGGAACGACTGAAGGAGCGCTACGGCGTGGAAGTCACTTCGCGCCCGCCGCGCATCGCCTATCGCGAAACCGTCAGTGGCAAGGCCGAAGGCCACCATCGCCACAAGAAGCAGACCGGCGGCGCGGGCCAGTTCGGCGAAGTGTTCCTGCGGGTCGAACCGTTGCCGCGCGGCACCGGCTTCGAATTCGTCGACGAGGTGAAGGGCGGCACGATCCCCGGCCAGTTCATGCCCGCGGTGGAGAAAGGCGTGCGCCAGGTGCTCGGCAGCGGCGCGGTCGCCGGCTATCCGATCCAGGACGTACGCGTGATCGTGTACGACGGCAAGCATCATCCGGTGGACAGCAAGGAAGTGGCGTTCGTTGCGGCGGGCAAGAAGGCCTTCCTCGATGCGATCGGCAAGGCGCGACCGCAGGTGCTCGAACCCATCGTCGAACTGGAGGTCAGCGCGCCGGAGCAGCACATGGGCGACGTCAGCGGCGGCCTGGCGAGCAAGCGCGCGCGCATCAGCGGCACCGACAGCGTGCGCGGCAACGAGATCGTGGTGAAGGCACAGGTGCCGCTGTCCGAACTGGAAGGGTACGCAGCCGAACTGAAATCGGTGACCGCCGGGCGTGGCCGATATTCGCTGGATTTCAGCCATTACGAGCCGGTCCCGGCCAACGTCCAGAACAAACTGGTCGAGGCCTACAAGCCGCGCCACGAAGAAGACTGACCCACCCGTGCCACGGGCCGGCGTCGCGACGCGATGCCGGCTTCACGCGGCTGTGGCCACTCTGTGCGCTCCGCCCCCGGGAACGCACCGATGCGACCGTCACCTAGCGTGCTGCAGACCGTGCTCATCCTCGGCCTGGGTCTGGGGTTGTTCGCCAGCGCCCCGGCGTGGACGCAGACCGCCGCCTCGGCGAGCCGCTCGATCCCGGCGTTCCCGCGGCCCGCCGGTTTTCCCGATCCGGCGCTGCGCGTGACGTACGCGCGCGCCGACGAAGCGCCGCCGATGATGGTGCGCACCGGCCCCAACACGTTCGAGCCGCTGTACCGCCGCACCGGCGACGGGTATGCACCGGCGCGCGCGGCGGGCTATCGGATCGCAATGAGTTCCTGCCCCTCCATCACCACCGGCAGCGGCGACTACCGCGCGCGCATGATCGACCTGGCCGCCGCCGAATGGGCCTACTTCGGTCTGCCGGTGCTGGACATGGCGGTGGAGCCGTCTGCGATCGTGCCGCGCGTGCCCCAGCCGTCGGGCGTGGTCGAGATCATCTCGCCGCAGCGCAACGCCTCCATCGGCGATCGCGTGCTGCGTCAGGCTCCGCGGCTGGGCCTGATGGAGGACGACGACGCCGTCGGCGGTGCGATCGCCGGCTACTGGGCCGCTACCGGCAGCGAGGAAGCGATGCGTGTGCAGAGCATCGTCAACTACGGTTGGCACGAAGCCGGCTGGGCGATGCCCTGGTCGGCGGCGTTCATTTCGTGGCTAGCCTGCGAGGCGGGGCTTTCGACCGATCAGTTCCGCCGCAGCGGCGGCCACATCGATTACGTGCGTGCGGCGGTGCGCGCACGCGATGGCCAGGATTCCGGTCATATGTTCGTCGCCTACGATCTCAGCGAAGCCACGCCCGCCGCCGGCGACCTGCTTTGCACCTCGCGTGGGGAGAGTTCGTTCGCATCCATCGCCGACCTCCGCGCCGGCAACAGCCCGTCGAACGCACTGCATTGCGACCTCGTGGTGAAGACGGACATCAAGCACAACCGCCTCTACGCGATAGGCGGCAACGTCAACCATGCCGTGACGCTGTCGGTGATCGCCACCGACAACAAGGGAAAGCCGTTGTCCGATAAGGACATCATCGGCGCGCATCGCTGGTTCGCCGTGCTCAAACCGCGCGCGGGCGGGAAGGTCGCGCACGACCTGGACGGCACGCCGACGGTGCAGGCGCTCTATCGCGATTACGCCCGCTACGCCGGTTCGCGCCGCGGGCAGCCGCCGGTGCCGGTGCAGGCGCGTGGTGCGCGTGCGAAGGGCGACGCCGCGCCGTGAGCGACGCGTCGGGATGCACGAGACCGCGATGGAACGCTCCATCGCGTGAGGGCGCATCGCCGCGCGCGACGCACGGCGCGTACTCTGTCGCCGTCCCCCACGTGTGCGTGCCATGGCCCTGTTCGACCTGCAGACGCTGCTGACCTACTTCGCCGCCGCGGTCGTGCTGGTGATCCTGCCCGGCCCCGGCACGGCATGGATCGTCGGCCAGAGCCTGGCCGGCGGTACGCGGCGCGGCATCCAGGCGGGCCTCGGGCTGGAGACGGCGACCCTGCTGCACGCGCTTGCCGCGGGCCTGGGTTTGTCGGCGCTGCTGGCGACCTCGGCGATGGCGTTCGAATTCGTGAAGTACCTCGGCGCCGCCTACCTGATCTGGCTCGGCATCAAGGCCTGGCGCAATGGCGAAGCCGCCGGTCCGCAGGCCGAGGCCGAAGGCGACGAGCCGCGCGTCTCGGCCCGCAGCGTCTACCTGCGTTCGGTGGTGACCGGCGTGCTCAATCCGAAGGTCGCGCTGTTCTTCCTCGCGTTCCTGCCGCAGTTCGTGCACCCCGAGCGCGGCTGGGTCTGGCTGCAGTTCCTGTTGCTGGGCGCCTTGCTGGCGGTGATCGGCTTCTGCAACGACCTGGTGCTGAGCTTCGCCGCCGGACGATTCGGCCGGCGCATGGCCGGCGGCGGCGGTCGCTGGACGCAGCGCGTCACCGGCACGCTTTTCATCGGCCTGGGTCTGCGCCTGGCGATGCAGCAACGCGCATGAGCGACCAGCGGTCGGCCCGTCACCCGGCGTGGACGAGGCGGCGATAGCATCGCGGCATGCCGGGCTCGTGTGGTGTTGTTCATGCGGCGCGGGTATCGTCCCGGCATACCCGTGGAGCCCGTGATGTACCCGCGCCGCTACTTCCCATACTTCGTCGCCGTCGCCCTCGCTTTGTTCCTCGCCGCCTGCTCGACGATGGGCGCGCTGCTGGGCGATGAGGTGCGTTTCACGCCGCTGCAGTTGCAGCATTCGCTGGACCGCAATTTCCCCAAGCACTACGAAAAGCTTGGCGGTCTGGTCTCGCTGACCTTGATGAATCCCCGGCTGACGATCCCGCAGGACGAAAACCGCCTGCGCCTGGATTTCGATCTGGGCCTGGGTGCGCTGGGCAGCGACAGCAGCCGGCCTTCGGGCCACTTCGCACTGACCAGCGCGCTGCGCTACGACCCGAGCACGCGCGGCCTGCACCTGAAGGACCCGCGCATCGAACAGGTCGACGTGGCCGCGCTGGGCGGCGCCATGAACGCCAGCTCGCGTGCGCTGCTCAATTCATGGCTCGCCGATTACGCGCGCGATGAACCCGTCTACCGCTTCGACAACAGCCTGCTCGACCGCCTGGGTTCGCGCCGCATCGGCACGACCGCCATCGAAGACGGCAGCGTGGTCGTCCATCTGGATCAATGACGATGTCGTCGCTTCGCTTCGCCATGTCGGTTCTCGCCGTTGCGCTCGCGCTGTCCGCTTGCGGTGGCGACAAGCCCGGCGCCGCCGGCAGCAAGGCCGGCAGCACCGAAGCCCTGCCCGCACCGGCCGGCGCGCGCGGTAGCGTCACCGGCATGCCCGACCGCCCCGGCCCGGGCCAGGTCGGCCCGCCGCAGCCGGGCGAAGCCATCGCGCTCGACGCGGAAGGCAATCCGCTCCTGCCGACCGATGAAGCCGCGACGGACCCGGCGGCGCCGATCGATCCGGATGCGCCGCCCGTCGACGCCGGCGCGACCGAACCCACGCCGCAGGACGCCGTCGCGGTGATTCGCGATTACTACGCCGCGATCAATCGCCGCGACTATGCGCAGGCGCACGCCATGTGGTCCGACAACGGACGCGCGAGCAATCAGACGCCGGAGCAATTCGCCGCCGGTTTCGCCGACACGACCGGCGTATCGGTCGAGATCATGCCGCCCGGCCAGGTCGACGCCGCCGCCGGCTCGCGATACATCGAAGTGCCGGTCGCGTTGACCGCATCGCACGCGGACGGCCGCCAGCAGCGTTTCGTCGGCGCCTACACGCTGCGCCGCGCGGTGGTCGATGGCGCGACGCCGGACCAGCGCGCCTGGCGCATCGGGACAGCGGACATCCGCGAAGTGGCGCCGTGACGTGAGCGCCGCGCAAGGCGATGCGACGCCACGCATCGTGCTCGACACCAACGTGTGCCTGGACCTGTTCGTGTTCGGCGATCCCGCCGTGGCCGTGTTGCGCGACGCCCTGTCGCGCGGCGATGTCATCGGCATGACCGATGCGGCGTGCCTCGACGAATGGCACCGCGTGCTGGCATACCCGGTGTTGGGCCTGGGCGATGACGCGCGCGAGGCGCCGTCGCAGGCCTACGATGCGGTGATGCATCGCCATGCCGCCGAGCGCCCAGCGATCGCCTTGCCCCGCTGCGCCGACCCGGACGATCAGAAGTTTCTCGAGCTCGCGGCCGCCTGCAATGCGCGGTGGCTGCTCAGTCGCGATGACGCGCTGTTGAAACTGGCACGGCGCATGCAGCGTGAGCACGGCTTGGAAATCCTGTCGCCGCGTGACTGGTGCGCCGCGTGGACGCCGTCATTCCGGCCTTCGCCCGAATGACGGCAGCGACGATTACAGCTCGAAGCGGTAACTGAGCTTGACCAGCAACTGTTCGTCGTCGCGCAGTTCGAGGCTGTCGCGCACCAGGTCGCCCACCCGCTCGGTGAACGGGTCCTGCTGGTAGCCGCCGCGACCGTACACGACATACAGGTACGACAGCGGCGCCAGTTCGTAGCGATAGCGGATCTGGAACCCCAGGTTGCGCACGCTGAAATCGTCTACCGCATCGTCGGAGGCGATGGCGGCGCCGCTCGTCGCGATGCGATACGCCTGCTCGATGCCGGCGTCCAAGCCGATCGCCTGCAACTTCACGCGCAGCTCCTGCTTGTTGGTGATGTTCCAATCCAGACCGGCGTCGATCTGCAGCATCTTCTCGTCGAACTCGCCGATCAGGTTGTCTTCCTGCCACACCAGCCAGCTCGGGATGCGCTCGTAGTAGCCGCCCAGGTAGACGCTGAAGGCGTCGTTGATGAAGTACGTCGGCTGCACGCGCAGGTTGTAGCCGACCTTGTCGTTGCCGGCGAGGCCGCCGCTGAACACCTCGGACTCCATCTCCCACGCCCAGGCGCCCTTGCGCGGACGTTCGTACTCGAAGTACGCGTTGAAGTTCGTCGGCTTGTCGACCACACCGTTTCCGCGCGTGAGCAGGTCGTCGACGCCGGCGCTGTTGATGTTGATCTGCGCGTACTCGTAACTGCCGTTGCGCAGGTTGCCTTCGCGGCTGATGCGCAACTGGCGCTGAAGGCGATCGCCGTGGTCGTTGTCGGTGCCGCTGATGCGCCCGCGCCAGTCCTTGGATGCGTAGCGCGATTCCTTCGGCAGGTCGGTGAAGCGGCGCTTCACTTCCCAGTTGAGGTAGTTGGTACTGGCGCGCTGCAGGTAGCCGAAATCGTTGATCTCCAGCTCGTTGCCGAAGTGCATCGCCAGCCACTGCTGACGCCAGCCGTGGTCCATCTCGTAGTTGACCCACATCGTGGCGCCGTTGTCGTCGGTGGTTCGCCCGAACTCGTCGATCTGGCTGCCGATCACACGCGTTTCCACGCTCACGCGCGCACTGGGACGCCAGTTATGGTCCACGCCCATCACGGTCGCCGTGCGGTCCAGGAACGGCCGGTCGACATAGGTCACCATCGCGCCGAGGTTCTGCGCAGGCATGTCGCGCACCACGCGCACGGCGCCGAACGTGCGGCCGACCTCGTCCGCTTCATCGGCGGCGAAGATGCCGTACTTGGTCGCGCCGACGCTGCCGTTGAGCTTCACCGCCGCGGTGATGTCGCCGGCGCCGTCGCCGTCGTCGGCCGGCCCCCCCACACGACGCGTGTAGAGCAGCTGGCTGTAGTCCGACGGCGTGGTGAACTCGAAGATGCCCTGGTTCTCGGTGAAGAACGGGCGCTTGTCGCTGATGAAGGTCTCGGTGGCATCGAAATTGACGACGAGGTCGTCGCTTTCGACCTGGCCGAAGTCCGGATTGATCGTGGCCGAGAGCTGGAACTGGCCGTTCGGCTTCCAGAACAGGTCCGCGCCGCCGTCGAAGCTGCTGTCGCCATTGACGTTGTCGTACAGCCCCGACACGTAGGGCGTGACGGCCAGCAGCGACTGGCTGTATTGCGGCATTTCCACCGGCGCGAAGTCCGACAGGTAGCGCGGACGCGCGAAGCTCGCGCCCGGCCATGCGGAGCGCTCGCCCGTCGATCCGATCACGCGATCGACGTAGATCTTCACCGTGCGCATGCCGTCGCGGCCCTCGCGCATCGGCGCGATGTACCAGGGAATCAGGATCTCCACCGACCAGCCGGCTTCGTCCTCGCTTACCGCGTGGAGCCAGTTGCCGTCCCAGTCGTCGTTGAACTGGTTCTCGTTGGTGACCACCGCGTCGGCGATGCCACCCGTGGAGGCGACGGTGAAGTTGTAGCCGGTGCGCGCGTCGCCGTCGTAGTCGACGACGAGGTTGACGCGGTCCACCTGCTCCTCGAAATCGCGCTGCACGCGCTGGCGCGTGCGCGGCACTTCCGGCGGTTGCGTCGCGCGGTAGGCGACGGCGAGTCCTTCGGGTGTGGCGAGGATCCAGGCTTCGGTCGGCAACGAGGCCGGTTGCAGCGACAGCGGCTGCACCATGCGGAAGTCGGTGATGTGGCGCGCCCCCTCCCATTCGGCGGGGTCGATTCGGCCGTCGATCTCCACCGCAAAGGTGGGCGTGGTGGTGGCGGCCAGCAGGGCCAGTAGCAGCGATGCGCGCATGCGGTCGGGGGTGTCTTCGCGGTCCATGTGGCCAGCTGTCGCGCTCTCGGCGCCACGCGTTCGTGGGCACCGGCCGGCGTTCCGTGCTGGAGGTTCAGCTTCATGCTGGCCCGCGGCACGTCACCATGCCCGGGCGACGCGCAGACTAGCGGGCGGAGCGCACGCTACGCAGTGGCGTGAGTCATGGCAACCCTTTCTTTCCGGCGTGCATCACGACAGTGTGCAGGCCCGGCGGGTCGTTACTGCATATGCCAGCCGTGGCTGACGACGAAGCTCTGGCCGGTGAACGCGGCGGTGGGGAATTCGGCGAGGAAGCGCACGGTCTGCGCCACGTCTTCCACGGTAGTGAAGATGCCGTCGACCGTGTTGCCCAGCATCACCTTGCTGACCACGTCCGCCTCGCTGATGCCCAGTTCCTTCGCCTGCTCGGGAATCTGCTTGTCCACCAGCGGCGTGCGGACGAAGCCCGGGCAGACGACATGGCTGCGCACGCCATGCTTCGCGCCTTCCTTGGCGAGCGTGCGCGACAGGCCGAGCAGACCGTGCTTGGCGGTGACATAGGCCGACTTCAACGGCGAGGCCAGGTGCGAATGCACCGAGCCCATGTAGATGACGGTGCCGCCGCGGTTCGTGCCGTCGGCCTTCTTGCCGTACATGTGCGGCAGCACGGCCTTGGTCGTGAGGAAGGCGCCGTCTAGATGGATCGCCAGCATCTTCTTCCAGTCGGCGTAGGCGAACTGCTCGATCGGATTGACGATCTGGATGCCGGCGTTCGACACCAGGATGTCCACGCCACCGAACGCCTCGGCCGCGCGGGCCACGCCGGCATCGACCGCTGCCTCGTCGGTGACGTCCATCGCGATCCCGATCGCTTTGCCGCCGCTGGCTTCGATCTCCGCCGCCACCGCCTGCGCGCCCTGCGCGTTGAGGTCGGCGATCGCCACGGCAGCACCGGCACGCGCCAGTTCGAACGCGATTTCCTTACCGATGCCGCTGGCGGCGCCGGTGACGAGGGCCGCCTGGCCTTCGAGCGCGCGGGTCTGGGGGCTCATGCGTGACTCCTGATGCGATGCGGACCGGAATGCGCCGACGGCGCGTGACGCATTGTGTCGGCGCGACCATCGCGGCGCTATTGCCCGATGGTACGGGAAGCTCATGACATGACCAGAAGAACCGCGGAGGCGATGGGAGCGGGAAGCGCGGCGTTCAAGCCCGCCTCCCGCGGATGCCGCCTCAGCGCTTGGCGGCCTTCTTCGCGCCAGCCTTCTTGGCGCCCTTCTTCACGGCGGCCTTCTTGCCACCGCCGGCCTTCTTCGGCGCGGCGCTCTTCTTCGCTGACTTCTTCGACTTCGCCGCCTTGGCGGGCTTCTTCTTCGCCGGCGTCTTGGGCTGGAGCATGGTGCCGGTGCAGTTGCGCGAGCCGCAGCGGCATTCCCAGATCTTCTTCAGCTCCGCGGTGTGCTTCTCGTCCAGGGTGATGCCGTAGTTGTACGACAGCTCCTCGCCCGGCTTGATCTCGCGGATCGCCTCGATGAAGACGCGGTCGCGGGTGCGATCGTCGCCATCGTCTTCTTCCAGCACGGCTTCGCAGTTGGGCGAGCAGCTGTGGTTGATCCAGCGTGCGGTGCCGCCTTCGTGGTTCGCGTCGATGACGTATTCATCGTTCAGCGTGAACAGGAAGGTGTGGCCGGAATCGACGTCCCCGGTGACGTCGGCATCGACGGCCTCGTGCGTGCGGCGGCGGCCTTTGTATTCGATGACGCGTTCGCCCTTGGCGATCGGGGCGACGGCGAAAACACCGTTGCCGTGGATGGCGGAACGACGGGCGACAATCTTGCGCGGCATGCGGAGGTCCGGTTCGAGGAAAGCCGCCATTCTGTACGGATCGCCGCAACACCGCCATCGCGAGTCCGTCACAGGTCGAAGATGGCGTGCGATGGGCACACGATCGCGCCGGTTCGACGACGGGGTTTCCCAGCCCGCCTACCTGAACCGACGCCTCGACCGGCACCCTTGGCCGCGGACGGCTGAAACCGTACAATTCCGGTACGGATTGAACCCTCCCCCTTGGATCCCATGCTCCGCGTCACCAAGCTCACCGACTACGCGACGGTCGTCATGACGGTCCTCGCCCATGGCGAACACGACGTGCTCAGCGCCTCGGAACTGGCTGAACGGGCGGGCCTGGAAGCCACGACGGTGGCCAAGGTCCTCAAGCCTCTGGCGCAGGCCGGGCTAGTGGAGGGTTTCCGCGGCGCCAACGGCGGTTACCGCCTTGCACGCCCGGCCGGCGACATCGGCCTGATCGAGATTGTCGAGGCCATGGAAGGGCCGCTGGGCATGACCGAATGCAGCGTCCACACGGGCAACTGCGGCCTGGAGCAGTCCTGCGGCGTTCGCGCCAACTGGCGACGCATCAACGATGTGGTGGTGGAAGCGCTGCGCGAAGTGACCCTCGCGCAGATGCTCGCACCGCCACCCAACGAACCACCCGGCAGGCGCATCGACCTGCACCTGGCTTGACGAGTAGGCAGCCCCCATGGCCACCGAAATCCTAGAAAACCGTCCGCTTGAAAACCGTGAGATCCACGAACAGCTCGGCCGCAAGTACGAGGCCGGCTTCGTCACGGACATCGAATCCGAAAGCCTGCCGCCGGGCCTGGACGAGGACGTCATCCGCGCCCTCTCGGCCAAGAAGAACGAGCCGCAGTGGATGACCGACTGGCGCCTGGCCGCCTACCGGCACTTCCTGACGATGCCGATGCCGCACTGGGCCAAGCTCAACATCGCGCCGATCGACCTGCAGTCGGTGAGCTATTACTCCGCGCCGAAGGCGAAGTACGCCTCGCTCGATGAAGTGCCGCAGGAGCTGCTCGATACCTACGAGAAGCTTGGCGTCCCCCTGCACGAGCGCGCCAAGCTGGCCGGCGTGGCGGTGGACGCGGTATTCGATTCGGTCTCCGTCGGCACGACCTTCCGCAAGGAACTGGCTGAGAAGGGCGTCATCTTCTGCTCGCTGTCCGAGGCGATCCACGACCATCCCGAGCTGGTGAAGAAATACCTCGGCACCGTCGTGCCGACGGGCGACAACTATTTCGCCGCGCTCAACTCCGCCGTGTTCTCCGACGGCAGCTTCGTGTTCATCCCCAAGGGCGTGCGCTGCCCGATGGAGCTGAGCACCTACTTCCGCATCAACGCGATGGGCACGGGCCAGTTCGAGCGCACGCTGATCATTGCGGAGGAAGGCAGCTACGTTTCCTACCTCGAAGGCTGCACCGCGCCGATGCGCGACGAGAACCAGCTGCACGCCGCGGTGGTGGAACTGGTTGCCCTGGACGATGCGGAGATCAAGTACTCCACCGTGCAGAACTGGTATCCCGGTGACGAGAACGGCGTCGGCGGCATCTACAACTTCGTCACCAAGCGCGGCGAATGCCGTGGCGCGCGCAGCAAGATCAGCTGGACCCAGGTCGAGACCGGTTCGGCCATCACCTGGAAGTACCCGTCCTGCGTGCTGCTGGGCGACGATTCGGTCGGCGAGTTCTACTCCGTCGCGCTGACGCATCACCGCCAGCAGGCCGACACCGGCACCAAGATGATCCACGTCGGCAAGCGCACCAAGAGCAAGATCGTCAGCAAGGGCATCAGCGCCGGTCGCGGCCAGAACACCTACCGCGGACTGGTGAAGGTGCTCGGCGGCGCGGAAGGCGCGCGCAACCACACGCAGTGCGACAGCCTGCTGATCGGCAAGAAGTGCGGCGCGCACACCTTCCCGTACATCGAAGTGAAGCACCCGTCGGCTACCGTCGAACACGAAGCCACCACCTCGAAGATCAGCGAAGACCAGCTGTTCTACTGCCGTTCGCGCGGCATCGGACAGGAAGATGCCGTGTCGATGATCGTCGACGGCTTTTGCAAGAGCGTCTTCCGCGAGCTGCCGATGGAGTTCGCGGTGGAAGCCAAGAAGCTGCTGGAAGTTTCGCTGGAAGGCAGCGTTGGGTGAACGAGCGCAGCTTGCGAGGCACCGCCTCGCGCGCTCGTGAATGCCCGATCGCCATTCGATCGGGCCGGGAATGAAGTCCCGGGGACAGGTAGAGAAGTGGCTTCTTGCCAGGTCGGTAGGAAGCTCAATCGGAAAATCGGAAACGAACATGCTCAAGATCGAAAACCTCCACGTCTCCGTCGCCGGCAAGGAGATCCTCAAGGGCCTCACGCTGGACCTGCAGCCCGGCCAGGTGCACGCCCTGATGGGCCCGAACGGTGCGGGCAAATCCACGCTCGGCAACGTGCTCGCGGGTCGCGAGGGCTACGAGGTGACGGCCGGCAGCGTGACGTTCGGCGGACAGGATCTGCTCGCGCTGGAGCCGGAGGAGCGCGCCGCCAGCGGCGTGTTCCTTGCGTTCCAGTACCCGGTCGAGATCCCGGGAGTGAACAACACCTACTTCCTGCGCACCGCGCTCAATGCGCAGCGCAAGGCGCGCGGCGAGGCGGAACTGGACTCGATGCAGTTCCTCAAGCTGGTACGCGAGAAGCTGGCGGTCCTGCACCTGAAGGACGAACTTCTGCACCGCGGCGTCAACGAAGGTTTCAGCGGCGGCGAGAAGAAGCGCAACGAAATCTTCCAGCTCGCGCTGCTCGAACCGAAGCTGGCGATCCTCGACGAAACCGATTCCGGCCTGGACATCGACGCGCTCAAGGCCGTCGCCGACGGCGTCAACGCGCTGCGCTCGCCCGACCGCGCGTTCCTGGTCATCACGCACTACCAGCGCCTGCTCGACTACATCAAGCCCGACGTCGTGCACGTGCTCGCCGACGGCCGCATCGTCGAGACCGGCGGGCCCGAACTCGCGCTGGAGCTGGAGGAGCACGGCTACGCGTGGGTGAAGGATCGCATCGCTCCGGCGGCGAGTGCCTGACATGAGCGCCCTGCTCGACTCCTTCGCCACCGCCTTCGATTCGCTCGCCACGCGCGACGCCGCCGGCCTGGGCGAAAGCCGCCGCGCCGCACTGGATGCCGCGCTGCGCGACGGCATTCCGCACGCGCGCGTCGAGGCATGGAAATACACGCCGCTGCGCTCGCTGGAACGGCGCGCGTTCGCCACGACGCCGGTCGACGTCACCGCCATCGACGACGCCCTGCTGGCCGGTCTCTCCGGCCCGCGCATCGTCTTCGTCAACGGTCGATTCGATGCGGCGCATAGCGCCCTGCGCGGCCTGCCCGAAGGCGTGACGCTGCAGCCGCTGTCGCAGGTGCTTGCGCTAGGTGAACCGCGCGAGGCCAATTCCCTCGCCCGCCGCTTCGATCGTGCCGACGAGATATTCGCGCGCATCAACGCGGCCCTCGCCGACGATGGCGTCGTGCTGCGCGCCGAGGCCGGTACGCAGCATGCCGAGCCGATCCACCTGGTCTTCATCGGCGCCTCGTCGGACACCGACCAAGCCTGGCATCTGCGTCATCTGGTCGAACTGCGCGATGGCGCCTCGCTGGTCGTGGTCGAACATCACATCGCGCACGGCGCCCATGCGCATCTGGCCAACAGTCTGATGCATGTTCACCTTGGCACCGGCGCAACGCTGCGCCACGCGCGCATCCAGGACGAGGCGCCGGCCGCGACGGCAATGATGCGCACGGATGCGGTGTTGGCGAAGGGCACCTACTATCGCCGGCTCGACCTCGAACTCGGCGGCGGCCTTTCGCGCCACGAATTCAACGCCGCACTGCACGGCAACAGCGCGCGCCTTCACGCCAATGGCGTGCTGCTCGCATCAGGCAAGCGCCATCTCGACACGCGACTGGGCATCGACCACGTCGGCCGCGATACCGCCTGCGACCTGACTTGGCGCGGCATGGCCGGCGGGCGTTCGAAGGCGGCGTTCCACGGCGGCATCCTGATCCGTGAAGGCGCCGACGGCGCGCGCGCAATGTTGTCGAACAAGAACCTGCTGTTGAGCGAAGGTGCCGAGATCGACACGCAGCCCGTGCTCGAGATCCACGCCGACGAAGTGCAGGCCGCGCATGGCGCGACGGTCGGCCAGCTCGATCCGACCTCGTTGTTCTACCTGCGCAGCCGCGGCCTGTCGTCCGAACAGGCGCGCGCGCTGCTGACGGCAGCGTTCTGCCGCGAGACGCTGGCTGTGTTCGAACCGGGCGATGCCCTGCGCGGAGCGCTCGAAGCCCGTCTCGATGCCGCGCTGGTCCGACTGGAGTCCGTATGAACCTGCCCGTCGCCGAATCCGCAACCGCCATAGATTGGGCCAGCGTCCGCGCGGATTTCCCGCTGCTGACGCGCGAAGTCCACGGCAAGCCGCTGATCTATTTCGACTCGGCCAACACCGGGCAGAAGCCTGACAGCGTGATCGAGGCGGTGGACGATTTCTACCGCCGCCACAACGCCAACGTCAGCCGCGCCGTGCACGCACTCGGCACCGAAGCGACCGAGGCTTACGAGGGCGCACGCGCGAAGCTGGCGAAGTTCCTCAACGTCCGCGGCGACGAACTGGTCCTGTGCAGCGGCACCACCTTCGCGCTCAACCTGGTCGCGTACTCGTGGGCGTTGCCGCGCTTGCAGCCCGGCGATGCGATCGTGCTCACGCGCATGGAGCACCACGCCAACATCGTGCCCTGGCAGCTCATCGCCCAGCGCACCGGGGCGGTGCTCAAGGTCGCCGAGATCGACGAGCGCGGCGAACTCGACCTGGCGCAGCTGTACTCGCTGCTCACGCCCGAGGTGAAGCTGCTGTCGCTGACGCACGTGTCCAACGTGCTGGGCACGGTGAACCCGGTCCGCGAAATCTGCCGCGAAGCGCGCAAGCGCGGCATCGTCACCGTCATTGACGGCTCGCAGGCCGCCCCGCATCGCCCACTCGACATCGCGTCGATCGGCTGCGACTTCTACGCCATCACGGGCCACAAGATGTCCGGCCCCACGGGCACAGGCGCGCTGTGGGCCCGCCGCGAACACCTGGCCGCGATGCCGCCGTTCATCGGCGGCGGCGAGATGATCAAGGAAGTGCGCTTCGAAGGCACCGTCTTCAACGATGCGCCCCACAAGTTCGAGGCCGGCACGCCGAATATCGCCGGTTTCATCGGCCTGGGCGCCGCCGTGGACTACCTGTCGACGCTGGGCATGCACAACGTCGAAGCGCGCGAGCAGGAGCTGCTTGCACATTTCAATCAGGCGCTGTCGACGATCGAGGGCCTGCGCATCTTCGGCCAGGCGCGCGAGAAAGCGGCGGTGGTGAGCTTCCTGATCGAGGGCGCGCACGCGCACGATCTGGCGACCCTGCTGGACCTGGAGGGCGTGGCGATCCGCTCCGGCCACCACTGCGCGCACCCGCTAATGCAGCGTTTCGGCGTGCCGGCCACCTGCCGCGCGTCGCTCGCCTTCTACAACACGCACGAGGAAGTCGATGCGTTCGTCGCGGCCTTGCAGAAGGTACGTAAACTGCTCGCATGAACACGACAGTCGCGACGCCGGCGCAGACCGGCCTGAAGTTCCGTCACGCCACCCATGCCGACATCGACGCGCTCGTCGCGCTGGTCGAGTCGGCCTACCGCGGTGACGCCAGCAAGCGGGGTTGGACGACCGAAGCCGACATGCTCGGCGGTCGGCGCACCGGCCCCGAGGACATCCAGGGCTGCATCGACCGCCCGCGCAGCGTCATCCTCATCGCCGAGCGCCCGGGCGCCGCTGGCGAGGACCTGATCGCATGCGCCCATGTCGCCGAGGAGAACGGCGCCGGCTACTTCGGCATGTTCTCCGTCGTGCCCACGCAGCAGGGCGGCGGTATCGGCAAGCAGGTGATCGTCGAGGCCGAACGACTGGTCCGCGAAGACTGGAACCTGACCGCGATGCGCATGACGGTCATCGATATCCGCGATGAGCTCATCGCGTTCTACGAGCGTCGCGGTTACCGCCGGACAGGCATCAAGAAGCCATTCCCCTACGGCGACGAACGTTTCGGCGAGCCCAAGCGCGATGACCTGCGCTTCGAGGTGCTGGAGAAGGCGCTGTGAGCGAGGCGTGGGTGTTCGTCTGCGCGACCTCGCAACTCTTGCCGGGCGAGCGCACGGTGGCCTGGGACGGTGACGTGCCGATCCTGGTGGTGAACTACGACGGCGACTACTACGCGCTCGAGGACAAGTGCTCGCACGAGGATTTCGAGCTGTCCGCCGGCAACTACGACGGCGAGGAAGCCACGGTCGAATGCGTTCTGCACGGCGCCAAGTTCGACGTGCGCGACGGCCGTCCGCTGTGCGCTCCGGCTTACGAGCCGGTACCGAAGTTCCCGGTGAAGGTGGAAGACGGCGGCGTCTGGACCCGGGACGATCGCGGCTGAGATTTGCGCGGCCGATGCCGTCACCGGCTGCGCCCGAGGCGCGCAATCCAGGATTCGCTTCGCTCCAGCGCTGAAACGCCGCCACGGGCCTAACCGCGGCGCCTACGCATTCCAGAGCCCTAGCGCCCTCGCGCCCTCGCGCCCTCGCGCCCTCGCGCGGAGTCTCCAGGCTCACCCACGCAGCATTCCATGCCTTAGTCCGCCGATCGCACAGCCGATGCGACCTTGCGGCGGCTTCGCGTTACTTCGCAGTCCGAATGGCTGCCACCCCACCAGCCCGTTCCTTCGTGGCGCCGCTTGTCCGGTCGCGTTCACTTTTCGTTGCAAATGCGAATCTCTCTCATTACCATTCAACGCCGAACCACGGCCGTGCCGCCGACCTTTGCCCCCGAGGAGTGCCATGTACACCAGGAAGTTCGTCGTTTCGCCGCTCGCCGGCGCCCTTGCCCTCGCGATCACAGCGCCCGCGCTGGCCGAACCGGCAGGCGCACCCGCCGATGCGCGCAACCTCGACAAGATCGAAGTGCATGGCGAGTACGTGGTGAAGCCTTCCTCGGTGAAGTACACCGAGCCGCTGCTCGACACGCCGCAGACGATCACGGTCGTCACCCGCGACGTGATGGACCAGCAGAACCTGATCGGCCTGCGCGACGTGCTCAGCACCCTGCCGGGCATTACCTTCGGCGCGGGCGAAGGCGGCGGCGGCTACGGCGACAGCATCACGTTGCGCGGCTTCAATGCCAGCAGCGACATCACCACCGATGGCGTGCGCGACAGCGCGCAGTACACGCGAACCGACAACTTCAATCTCGAATCGGTCGAGCTGATCAACGGCGCCAATTCGGTGTTTTCCGGCGCAGGCTCGGTGGGCGGCAACATCAACCTGGTCAGCAAGGCCGCCCGTACCGGTGACTTCACCGTGCTGACGGCCGGCGCCGGCACCGACAGCTTCGGCCGCATCACGGTCGACAGCAACACCGACCTGGACAATGGCACAGCCGTCCGCGTCAACGCGATGGTGCACCAGAACGACGCGCCCGGCCGCGACTACGAGAATTTCGAACGCTGGGGCTTCGCGCCGTCGGTCTCCTTCGGCCTGGACAGCGACACGCGCTTCTACGCGAGCTACTACCACCAGAGCGACGACAATATTCCGCAGTACGGCGTGCCGTACTTCAGCGCATTCGGCGGTGGCCTGCCTGGGGTCGATCCCGAGAACTACTACGGCTACCACAACATCGACCGCCAGAAGATCGACGTCGACATGGTGACCGGCGTGTTCGAGCACGACTTCAGCCAGAACACCACGCTGCGCAGCCTGGCGCGCTTCCAGCAGGTCGAACAGCTGAGCATCGTCGATCCGCCGCAGGGCACCTGGTGCCTGGGCAGTGGCGTCAATCCGGCCACCGGCGCGACATGCACTGCGCCCAACACTTACCTGCCCAGCGGCCCGCGCGGAAACAGCCGCGACACGAAGAACACGATCGCGATCAGCCAGACCGACCTGACGACGCACTTCCAGACCGGTTCGGTGCAGCACTCGCTGGTGACGGGCGTGTCGATCTCGAAGGAAGAGTTCGATCTGGATACGGGCAACCTTCTGCGTACCACCACCGGTGCAGTCGTGCCGCTGCCGGTGATGTCGCTGACCGATCCGAATTCGCTCTACGCTGGCCCGATCGACTACATCCGCAGCGGCATCACCCAAGGCAGCCTGGACAATCAGGCGCTGTACGTGTTCGACACGCTGGAGTTCAGCGCGCAGTGGATGCTGAATCTGGGCGCACGCTACGAGCACAACGAAGGCGACACCATCGCGTACACATTCAACACCACCGCCGGCAGCCCGCTGCTGGGCCGCGCTACCGCGGTCACCATCGGCGAGAACCAGGACGACCTGTTCTCGTACCGCGCGGGCCTGGTGTTCAAGCCCGTCACGAATGCGAGCCTGTACCTGGCGTACTCGAACAGCAAGACGCCGTCCAAGGCATCGGTGAACGGTTCGTGCACTGCCACGAGCACCACGGGTACCGCCAACTGCAACGTCGACCCCGAGACGGCCATCAACGTCGAGTTCGGCGCCAAGTGGGACATCAACGACCGCCTGGCGCTGACCGGCTCGGTGTTCCGCAACGAGCGTGAGGACTACAAGGTCGCCGACCCCGGCAATCCCGACAATCCGATCGGCGAGCAGCAGCTCGACGGCAAGGCGCGCGTGGATGGCGTCACGCTCGGTGCGGCCGGCCGGATCACCCAGCACTGGTCGATTTTCGCGAACGTCACGTGGCTGGACAGCGAGGTCCTGCAGGGTGTGTCCGACTTCTGTCGCGCCAACCCGTCGACGGCCTGCGGCAACACGGCCGCCGATCCCGATCCGCTCAAGGGCCTGCCGATCTCCGCCACGCCGGAACGTTCGGGCAGCCTGTGGACCACCTACGATCTGCAGCAGTGGACCTTCGGCTACGGCGTGACGTATCAGAGCAACTACGACGTCTACACCGGCACCGGTGCCAACATCGCCGAAGCCAAGGGCTACACCGCGCATCGCGCGATGGTCGCCTACAACATCAACGAGCGCTTCGGGCTGCAGCTCAACGCCAACAACCTGTTCGACAAGGAGTACTACACCCGCGTCCGCAACAACGGTTGGGCGACGCCGGGCGATGCCCGCCAGGTGGTGCTCACGGCCACCTACAGGTTCTAATCGCGCTTCACCCAGAGCCACGCGACGCCCGGCCGGGCCGGGCGCTCGCATGAAGGATCCCACGATGCTGCTGCAGGTCCCGCAAGTCCTCACCGCCGAACAGGTCGCGCACTGCCGTGAGCGTCTGGAGCAGGCCGGCTGGGCCGACGGCCGCATCACCGCCGGCCATCAGTCGGCGATGGCCAAGGACAACACGCAGCTGCCGGAAAACGACCCGGTGGCGCGCCAACTCGGCGGCCTGATCCTGGAGGCCCTGGCGCGCAACACCACGTTCTTCTCGGCGGCGCTGCCGCAGCGCATCTATCCGCCGCTGTTCAATCGCTACGGCGGAGGGCAGTCGTTCGGTTTCCACGTCGACAACGCGATCCGCTACGACCGCAGCCGCGGTGGTGCCGATCCGATCCGCACCGATCTTTCCGCCACGCTGTTCCTCAGCGCGCCGGAGGATTACGACGGTGGCGAACTCGTCATCGAAGACACCTATGGCGTGCAGCGGGTGAAGCTTGCCGCCGGTGACCTGGTGCTCTATCCCGGCACCAGCCTGCACAAGGTCACGCCGGTCACGCGCGGCGAACGCGTCGCGTCGTTCTTCTGGATCCAGAGCCTGCTGCGCGAGGATGCGCAGCGCCGGCTCATGTTCGAACTGGATGTGTCGATCCGTCGCCTGACGCAGGACGTGCCCGAGCATGCCTCGCTCGTGCAGCTCACCGGCATCTATCACAACCTGCTGCGGCGCTGGGCCGAGCCGTGAGTCCGAACCGCACGTCCACCGCGTCCGACATCGCCGCGCAGCAGCAACGCCGCGGCTTCTGGCTGCGCACGCTGCATTCGTGGCATTGGATCAGCTCGGCGATCTGCCTGGTCGGCATGCTCGTGTTCGCGGTCACCGGCATCACGCTCAATCATTCCTCCGCGATCGAGGCCAAACCGCAGACGCTCACGCGCAAGGTCGAAATGCCGGCCTCGGTGCTGCGTGCGCTGGGCGCGCACGAGGACGGGACCGCGCCGTTGCCCGGCACGGTCAGCGATTGGCTCAACGACGTGCTGCCGGTGTCGATCGGCGCGCAGCCGGCGGAATGGTCGGCCGATGAGGTCTATCTCTCGCTGCCGCGACCGGGCGGCGATGCCTGGCTGAGCATCGATCGCGAAAGCGGCGCGGTGGAATACGAACGCACCACGCGTGGCTGGATCGCCTATCTCAACGACCTGCACAAGGGCCGCAACGCGGGCGCCGCATGGCGCTGGTTCATCGACGTGTTCGCGCTCGCCTGTCTGCTGTTCTGCATCACGGGGCTGTTCCTGCTGCAGTTGCACGCGCGCCAGCGCCGCATGACCTGGCCGTACGTCGCGCTCGGGCTGGTTCTGCCGGTGCTGCTCGCCCTCCTCTTCATCCACTGATCCGACCACGGAGTTTCCATGCGCGTCCAACTGACCATCGCGCTGAGCGGACTGCTCGCGCTGCCGGCGTACTCGGCCGAGATCGACCTCAACCTGCAGATCCCTCAGCTCAACGTCGCCGAGTACCACCGCCCCTACGTGGCGATCTGGGTGGAAGGCGCGGACCAGAAGGCCGCCGCCAACCTCGCCGTGTGGTACCAGCAGAAATCCACGTCCGAAGGCCACGGCACCAAATGGCTTCCGGACCTGCGCCAGTGGTGGCGCCGCAGCGGCCGCACGCTGAAGGTTCCGGTGGATGGCGTGACGGGCCCGACGCGTCCGGTTGGCACGCACGCGCTGACGTTCGGCAGCCAGCATCCGGAACTGGGCAAATTGGCGCCGGGCGACTACACGCTGGTCGTGGAAGCCGCGCGCGAAGTCGGCGGCCGCGAACTGCTGAAGATTCCCTTCAAGTGGGGCGGCGCGAGCGCCGGCAAGGTCCAGGGTACTTCCGAACTGGGCCTGGTCACGCTGACCAGCAAACCCTGACCGCAGGCCTCGAACACTTACCTCATCACCGCGATGCGGGACTCCAGCGCCTCCCTCTCTCCTGGCCGCTGGATCCCGCCTTCGCGGGGATGACATCGCACACGAACGCACATCAAAGACCACGGAGCATCGCCATGAAGCCGACCCTGAAGTTCGCCGCACTCGCGCTGGCCCTTTCCCTTTCCTTCGCCGCGCAGGCGCACAAGGCCTGGCTGCAGCCCTCGCAGACGGTGCTCGCCGGCAACAATCCGTGGGTGACGGTAGACGCCGCGGTCTCCAACGATTTGTTCTACTTCAACCACGTGCCGCTGAAGACGGACAACCTCGCCATCACCGCGCCGGACGGCAGCAACGTGGCCGCGCAGAATTCCGCGACCGGCAAGTACCGCACCGTGTTCGATGTCGAACTCAAGCAGGCCGGGACCTATCGCATCGGCGTGGTGAACAACTACGTGACCGGCAGCTGGGAAGAAGCGAACGGCCAGACAAAGCGCTGGCGCGGCACCGAGGCGACGTTCGCCACGGAAGTACCGAAGAACGCCAAGAACCTGCAGGTCGGCCAGTCCGTGAGCCGCGTGGAAACCTTCGTCACCAACGGCTCGCCTAACGAGACCGCGCTCAAGCCCAGCGGCGTCGGCCTGGAACTGGTGCCGGTGACGCATCCCAACGATCTGTTCGCCGGCGAAGAAGCGAAGTTCCGATTCCAGATCGACGGCAAGCCGGCGGCGAACCTCGACGTGGAGATCGTCCGCGGTGGCACGCGCTATCGCAACGCGCAGGACGAGCTGAAGGTGAAGACCGACGCCAAGGGCGAGTTCACCGTGACCTGGCCGGAAGCCGGCATGTACTGGGTTGAAGCCAATTCCGAAGACAAGAAGACCACCGTGAAGCAGGCCAAGCAGCGTCGCCTGGGTTACGTCGCCACGCTGGAAGTGCTACCGCAGTAATCGCGATCAACGGACACCTGACCGTGGCCACGCCCGTATCCGCAACGCAGTCCGCATCGCGCGCCGTCGATATTCTCGGCGGCGCGACGATGGGCACGAGCTGGTCGGCGAAGTTCGTCGCACCGCGCAAGGCCGACCTGCACGCGTTGCATGCCGGCATCCAGGCTCGGCTGGACGACGTGGTCGCGCAGATGAGCAATTGGGAAGCGGACTCCGATCTGAGCCGTTACAACGTGTCGCCGGCCGGTTCGTGGCACGCGCTGCGCGAGGACTTCTGGACGGTGTTGTCGTGTGCGCTCGACATCGCGTACGCCAGCGGCGGTGCGTTCGATCCCACCGTGGGTCCGCTGGTCGACGGTTGGGGCTTCGGCCCCGGCCAGGGACACGCAGCGTTCTACCCGGAGGCCGCGCGGTCGCACGTGCAATGGCAGCGTGTGATCCTCGACCGGTCGCAGCGCCGTGCCCTGCAACCCGGCGGCACACGCCTGGACCTGTGCGCGATCGCCAAGGGCTACGGTGTGGATGCGGTCGCCGCGCACCTGCGTGCGCAGGGTGTCGACGCGGCGCTGGTCGAAGTGGGCGGCGAACTCTACGGTTACGGCCGCAAGCCCGACGGCACGCCATGGCGGGTGATCGTCGAGGGCTGGCAAGGTGACGAGGACGACGCGAACGAGCCACGCGTGCTGGCACTCGACGGTCTGGCGGTCGCCACGTCGGGCGATCGTTGGCATCGGCGCGAACACGAAGGACGTCGGATCAGCCACACGTTGGATCCCCGCAGCGGGCATCCGGTCGCCGACGCGCCCACTGCCGTCACCGTTGCCGCAGACGATGCCATGCATGCCGACGCATGGGCGACCGCGCTGACCGTGCTGGGCGTGCGCGACGGTTTCGAAACCGCATGCGCGAACGGACTTGCGGCGCGATTCATCGATGCGCGCGACGGTGCACCGGATGAGCGCATGACGCCGGCCTTCGAAGCCCTGCTGCACGCATGAACGCCGATCGTTCGGTCAAGGCCTGGTTCGGCAACGGCCTCGCGCTGGCGGTCGTGTTCGCCTTCATCGTGCTGTTCGGACGTTGGCAAGCGGGGCCGTGGTGGGTCGCCTCGCCGCGTGCGGGGGCCTGGGTACTTGCGGCAGTCGTGGCACTTGCCTTCATCGGTCTGTGCATGGCGACCTGGATCAGTGCACGCGAGCAACGTGCCTCGGCGCGCGCCGACGAGGTCAGCGGTGACGACGCCGTGTTGCTGGCATGGGCCAGCCAGACCGGTTTCGGACAGCAGCTCGCCGAACATACCGCGCAGGCGTTGCGCGGCGCAGGCGTGCACGTGCGCATGCTTCCGCTGCATCGCGTGGATGCGCAGGAACTGGGCGCGCATCGGCGTGCGCTGTTCATCGCCAGCACGACGGGCGAAGGCGACCCACCCGACCATGCGCTGGGGTTCACGCGACACGTACTGGGCCAGCCGACATCGCTGACAGGACTGGAATACGCGGTGCTGGCGTTGGGCGATCGTGCCTACGATCGGTTCTGCAGCTTCGGTCGACGCCTGGACCAGTGGCTGCACCACAACGGCGCGCAGCCGTTGTTCGATCGCATCGATGTGGACGCCGGCGATGCGGGTGCGTTGCGCCATTGGCAGCATCGACTCGGGCAGCTGGCCGGGCATGCGGCGCTGGCCGACTGGAGCGCGCCGAAGTACCGCCCCTGGCGCATGCAGGAGCGTCGCTGGTTGAATCCGGGCAGCGTCGGCGGTCCGGCCTATCACGTCGCGCTGATTCCCGTGGATGCGCGCGACCTGCACTGGCAGGCCGGCGACATCGCCGAGGTGGGGCCACGTCATGCGCCGTCGGAGGTCATGGACTGGCTGTTGTCCGTAGGCCAGGACGGCTCCGCGCAGGTCGAGCGCGACGGCGAACACCTCGAACTGGCCACCCTGCTCCTGCGCTCGCGGCTGCCCGAGCCCGCCAACGCGCGCGGCCAATCCGCGCAGGTGGTCGCCGAAGCGCTGGAGCCATTGCCGCATCGCGAATACTCGATCGCCTCACTGCCCGCCGACGGCAGCCTGCACTTGCTGGTGCGGCAGATGCGCCGTACCGATGGACGCCTGGGCAGCGGCAGCGGCTGGCTCACGGAGATCGCGGACACGGGCGCGGCCATCGACTTGCGGATCCGGTCCAACACCTCCTTCCACCCGCCGCAGGACGATCGGCCGATGGTGCTGGTCGGCAACGGCACCGGTCTGGCAGGTCTGCGCGCTCACCTGAAGGCACGCGCCATATCCGGCCATCACCGCAACTGGCTCGCGTACGGCGAGCGCCAGCGTGAGCACGATTTCCATCATCGCGAGGAGATCGAAGCCTGGCTGCAAACGGGTCACTTGCAGCACCTCGACCTTGCCTTCTCGCGTGATGGCACGCAGCGCACCTACGTGCAGGATCGCCTGCGCGAACAATCGGAGCGCCTGCGCGAATGGCTCGCCGAGGGCGCCGCCGTCTACGTCTGCGGCAGCCTCGACGGCATGGCGCCGGCGGTGGACGCCGTACTGCGCGAGATCGTCGGGCTCGACGAACTCGAAGCGATGGCGGCCGACGGACGCTACCGCCGCGACGTTTACTGATTCCTCAATCGCCCTGGATAACTGGTTCGATCCGGATCAGCAGCAATTCCCCACCGCCGTCGATGACGTGCCGCAGGCGTTCGCCATGGGCCTCGAAGAAGGCCGTGTCGCCCGCCGACAGCGGCGGCAATCCCGACTCGTCGGCGAATTCCGCCTGCCCTGCGACCAGGTGCGCCACCCACGTCGTGCCCGGCTCGGCGAACAGCACCATCGGTCCGACCAGTGGCCGATGCCAGAGCGCGGCGCGCACGCGCTCGCGGCGCCACATCAGGTTGAAGTCGTGCGTGGGGCCATCTATCAGTTCGCCGGTTACCTTGCGCTCGCCCTCGAAACGCAGGCGGTCGTGGGGTGGAAGCAACTCCTGCGATTCGCCATCCTCGAAACGCAGGCGCACACCATTGCCCGTCAGCAGCACCAGTTCGCGATCGACACCCGGGAAAACCGAAAACTCCGAGTCGCGTTCGATCTCGGCGATGGACAGACGCCAATCCCAGGGCGATTGCGACGACGCGTTGGGCAGATGGCCCGCATGGATCTCTCGCGTCCAGCCCAGTTGGTTGCGCCAACGTTCGCGGCGGTACTCGTTGGAGGGAACCACCCGCGATTGGCTGCGTTGTCCGGAAGCCATGGGCTCGTCCGCATAGTCGTTGCCATACAGTCTAGCGGTCGGCTTCCTGCAGGATCTATCGCACGGCCGGCCCGGCGCACGGGGTTGCGCCGGACCGGCGGCGCTCCCCTAACGTTTGACCGGTACCGGCTTCCTTGCCGCCGCGGCATTGGCAGGTGTTGCGGGTCTGGCACCAGCGGCAGCGGGTGCGGCCGCAGCTCCTCCCGCGAATACGATCCGATCCTTGTTCTTCTCGACCGTTTTCAGGCCGATCCCCGGCACCTGCGCCAGCTGGTCGGCGCTGCGGAACGGGCCGTTGGCCTTTCGGTAGCTGACGATGGCGTCGGCCTTGCTGGGGCCGATGTTGACCAGCACACGGTCGAGCGTGGCCGCGTCTGCGGTGTTGACGTTGACGGTCTCGGCGGCGACCGCCGGCGCTGCGAGCAACAGGGACAGCAGCAGCGTCCGGGCGATCGCTGCAATGGACGGGATGACGAGGGACTTCATGGCGACTCCTTGGGCCTGCGCGGGCCCGTCGATGTGGGATTCCTTCCCCGCCGGCAGGGTGCGCGGCGGCCAGAACAGTCTCCGTACCGCGGCGCATGCGGCCTATCGGACAATGCGCTGGTTGCGCAAAGGAAGCGGCCGCGACCCTGCGTAGGCGTGTTCCCAGCGCCTGTGGGTGGTCGCCGCGACGGGCATAGGGTCGTGCAGGGGGCCCGAATGGGCCGGCCCGGACGCACCGAGGCGTAAACTTGTCGTCCCCCGCACCGAACGAGAGGCGCACCCGCCATGGATACCAGCAAGGTCGACCGCTACGTCGGCGACAAATGGGACGACGAGATCATTCCCCAGCTCGTCGAGTACATCCGGATTCCCAACAAGTCCCCGATGTTCGACGCCGACTGGGTCAAGCACGGTTACATGGACGATGCGGTCAAGCTGATGGAAACCTGGGCGAAGGCCCAGCCGATCCCCGGCATGCAGGTCGAGGTGGTGCGCCTGGAAGGCCGCACGCCGCTGATTTTCATCGACATCCCCGCTTCCAATGGCGGCAGCAACGACGACTGCGTCCTGCTCTACGGCCACCTCGACAAGCAGCCGGAGATGACCGGCTGGGATCCGGAGTTCGGCCCGTGGAATCCGGTCATCAAGGGCGACCGCCTGTACGGCCGCGGCGGCGCCGACGACGGCTACGCGATCTTCGGCTCGCTCACGGCCGTGCTCGCGCTGCAGGAACAGCAACTGCCGCATGCGCGCTGCGTGATCCTGATCGAAGCCTGCGAGGAATCCGGCAGCTACGACCTGCCCGCCTATGTCGACCACCTCGCCGATCGCATCGGCAGGCCGTCGCTGGTGGTGTGCCTGGACTCGGGCTGCGGCAACTACGAGCAACTGTGGTGCACCACCTCGCTGCGCGGCCTGGCCGGCGGCAACTTCACGGTAAAGGTGCTGGAAGAAGGCGTGCATTCGGGCGATGCCTCCGGCATCGTGCCGTCGAGCTTCCGCCTGCTGCGTCAGTTGCTCTCGCGCCTGGAAGACGAAACCACCGGCAAGGTCCGCGTCGAGGGCCTGTACTCGGACGTTCCTGAGGAACGACTGGCGCAGGCGCGCGAGGCGGCGAAGGTCCTCAACACCGCGATCTTCGACAAGTTCCCGCTGCTGCCCGGCATGACGCCGATGGCCGACGACCTGACCGAGCTAGTGCTCAACCGCACCTGGCGTCCGGCGCTGTCGGTGACCGGCGTCGACGGCATGCCCGCGCTGGCCTCGGCCGGCAACGTGCTGCGTCCCTACACCTCGGTGAAGCTCTCGCTGCGCCTGCCGCCCACGCTCGACGGCAAGAAGGCCGGCGAGTTGCTCAAGGACGTGCTCACGCGCGATCCGCCCAACGGCGCCAAGGTCACGCTCGACCTGGAGAAATCCTCCACCGGCTGGAACGCCCCCGCGCAATCGCCGTGGTTGACGAAGGCGATCGATGCATCGAGCCGCGAGTTCTTCGGCAAGCCGGCGATGTACATGGGCGAAGGCGGCTCGATTCCGTTCATGGGCATGCTCGGAGAGAAGTTCCCCGGCGCGCAGTTCATGATCACCGGCGTACTCGGTCCGCACAGCAACGCGCACGGTCCGAACGAGTTCCTGCACATCCCGATGGGCAAGCGCGTGACGGCCTGCGTGTCGCGCGTGATCGCCGAACATCACCACGCCAGCCAGCGTGGCGAGACGTCGGGCGCGGCGGTCTCGCCAGACAGCGGCGATCGTCATGGCGGGCACGGTTGCTGCTGATCCACGGGCAACGCCGTACTAGAAAAACCCTCGCTTCGGCGAGGGTTTTTTGTTTCCGAACCTATCATGCCGACCGTTCGTCGGCGCGATCGGCGACGAACCCAGGCGCTGCTACGCTGCGCCGGCATCACCCACCACAGGAGGACGCCATGGGCAGTCTGCTCTACACGATCATCATCGGTGCGGTCATTGGTGTGCTGGCGCGTTTCTTCAAGCCGGGCGCGGATCCGATGGGCTGGATCCTCACCATCCTGCTCGGCATCGTCGGCGCCTACATCGGCAGTCTGCTGTACGCCGGCGGCGGCGTGATCGGTTTCGCGATCTCCATCGTCTGCGCGGTCCTGTTGCTGTTCCTGTACGAACTGGTGCGGAAGAAGACCGCGCGCCCCTGATCCAACGAGTGCTCATAGCAACCAAAAACCCCGGCCGCGCGCCGGGGTTTTTCGTTGCGCGTGGTAATCGCCTCAGCGATCGATGAGGAAATCGATCACCTGCTGCGCCAGCCGGTCGGCCGAATCGGCCACGGTGTCGAGCTGCAGTTCCGCCGCCTCGGGCACTTCGTACGGCGAATCGATGCCGGTGAAGTTGCGCAGCTGGCCCGCGCGCGCCTTGGCGTACAGGCCCTTCACGTCGCGCTTCTCGGCGACCGCCAGCGGCGTGTCGATGTAGACCTCGACGAACTCGCCCGGCGCGAACAACTCGCGCGCCATGCGGCGCTCGGCGCGGAACGGCGAGATGAAGCTCACCAGCACGATCAGGCCCGCATCGCTCATCAATCGCGCCACTTCGGCGACGCGGCGGATGTTTTCCACGCGATCCTCGTCGGTAAAGCCCAGGTCCTTGTTCAGGCCGTGGCGCACGTTGTCGCCGTCGAGAATGAAGGTGTGGTAGCCCATCGCGTGCAGGCGCTTGTCGACCAAGTTGGCGATGGTCGACTTGCCCGAACCCGACAGGCCGGTGAACCAGAGCACGCGCGGCTGCTGGCCCTTGATGCGCGCACGCGCGGCCTTGTCGACGTCCAGATGCTGCCAGTGGATGTTGCCCGCGCGACGCAGTGCGAACTGCAACGTGCCGGCCGCGACCGTCGCATTGGTCTGGCGATCGATCAGGATGAAGCCGCCCAGCGTGCGGTTGTCGGCATAGGCTTCGAACGCCACCGGCTGGTCGAGGTACAGGTTGCAGTAGCCGACCTCGTTGAGCTCGAGGTGCTTGGCCGCCAGCGGCTCCTGCGTGTTGACGTCGGTCTTGTGCTTGATCTCGGTGATGCTGGCGCTGACGGTGCGCGTTCCGATCTTCAGCCAGTACGGGCGTCCCGGAAGCAACGGCTGCTCGCCCATCCACAGCACGTGCGCGGCGAACTGGTCGGACACCTGCGCCGGCCGCCGGGCTTCGGCGATGACGTCGCCGCGGCTGATGTCGAGTTCGTCGCGCAGCGTCAGCGTGATGGCTTGGCCTTCGCGCGCGACCTCCAGGTCCGCGTCGGCGGTGACGATGCGCGCGACGTGCGAGCGACGGCCGGAAGGCAGCGCGACGATCTCGTCGCCCGGACGCACTTCGCCGGACGCGACGGTGCCGGCCAGACCGCGGAAATCCTGATTCGGTCGGTTGACCCATTGCACCGGCATACGGAAACCGATGTCGCCCTGCCCGCGTGAAACGTCCACGGTTTCCAGGTACTCGAGCACGCTCGGCCCGCCGTACCAGGGCGTGCGCTCGGAACGACTCAGCAGGTTGTCGCCCTGCAACGCGGACAGCGGGGCCGCGTGCACGCGTTCGATGCCCAGCTGCGCCGCCAGCTCGCGATAGCTTGCTTCGATCGTGTCGAATACCGTGCGGTCGTAGTCGACCAGATCCATCTTGTTCACCGCCAACAGCACATGGCGAATGCCCAGCAGCGAGGCGATGTAGCTGTGCCGCCGCGTCTGCGGCAGCAGGCCCTTGCGTGCGTCGACCAGCACCACGGCCACGTCCGCGGTGGATGCGCCGGTCGCCATGTTGCGCGTGTACTGCTCGTGGCCGGGGCAGTCGGCGACGATGAACTTGCGCTTGTCGGTGCTGAAGAACCGGTACGCGACATCGATGGTGATGCCCTGCTCGCGTTCGGCGGACAGGCCGTCGAGGAGCAGCGCGTAGTCGATGTTCCCGCCCTGCGTTCCGTGACGGCGGCTGTCGGATTCCAGTGCAGCGAGCTGGTCGTCGAACAACGCACGGCTTTCGTACAGCAGTCGCCCGATCAACGTGCTCTTGCCGTCATCCACGCTGCCGCAGGTGATGAAGCGCAACAGCCCCTTGGTTTCGTGCTTGTGCAGATAGGCCGCGACCACGGCCTCAGGATCCGGCACGGGGGATCCCGGGCTCGCCAACGCCGAAGCCGGGTCTTCCGAAGCGCCCTGCGCTTTCGCCAATCCCGAATCGCGAATCCCCAATCCCGGCTTCATCAGAAGTACCCCTCCTGCTTCTTCTTCTCCATCGATGCCGACGGGTCGTGGTCGATCACGCGCCCCTGCCGTTCGGACGTGGTGGCCACCAGCATCTCGGCGATGATCTTCTCCAGCGTGTCGGCTTGCGATTCGATGGCGCCGGTCAGCGGGTAGCAGCCCAGCGTGCGGAAGCGCACGTGCTTCAATTGCGGCGACTCGCCCTCGCGCAGCGGCAGGCGCTCGTCGTCGACCAGGATCAGCGCGCCGTCGCGTTCGACCACCGGGCGCTCCGCGGCGAAGTACAGCGACGGCACGGGGATCTGCTCGCGGTAGATGTAGAGCCACACGTCCAGTTCGGTCCAGTTGGACAGCGGGAACGCGCGCACCGATTCGCCCTTGTGGATGCGCGTGTTGTAGACGCTCCACAGTTCGGGGCGCTGGCCCTTGGGGTCCCAGCGATGCTGTGCGCTGCGGAAGGAGAAGATGCGTTCCTTCGCGCGCGATTTCTCTTCGTCGCGGCGTGCGCCGCCGATCGCCGCATCGAAGCCGAACTTGTCCAGCGCCTGCTTCAGCGCCTGCGTCTTCATGACGTCGGTGTGCACGGTGGCGCCGTGGCTGATCGGGCCGATACCCTGCGCGACGCCGTCGGGATTGGTGTGAACATGCAGCTCCACGCGGGTCTGCGCGGCACGCAGATCGCGGAAGGCGATCATCTCGCGGAACTTCCAGCCGGTGTCCACGTGCAGCAGCGGAATGGGCGGAGTCGGCGCCGGCGCAAAGGCCTTGAGCAGCAGGTGCAGCAGCACCGAGCTGTCCTTGCCGATGGAGTACAGCATCACCGGATGCCGGAACTCCGCCGCGACTTCGCGCAGGATGTGGATGCTTTCCGCTTCGAGGCGGTCGAGATGGCTCAGGTCCAGGGGCAGCGTCATCGGATCTTGATCTTTCGGAATAGCCGGCAAACGCGAGCGGTTGGAGGGGCCGGTTCAGGGCACGCCGGCGCTTGCGGCAAGTTGACCACATTGTAGGAACGGCGGCGCTTGTCGGCGGAAATAAGCCACCGGCATGAGCGCATAACCCGTATTCCTTTCAGATCGTGATCCAGCGGGCCTAGCCTGCAAGGGTCCCCGTCGTCCACCTTCGCCCATGTCGGCTTTCCAGCCCAACGTCCCCACCGCGCCCGACGCGCCGTTCACCGAAGATCGGTTGGCCGCGCTCGCGCGGGTGACCGACGGCCTTGATACGCACGGCCTGTGGTGGCTTTCGGGCTACGCCGCGGGCTTGGCGACTCGCAGCGGCGGCTCCCTGCAAACGGTTACAGCACCGGCCGTGGAGGCGCAGCCCGCCGGTCGGCTGACCATCGTCTACGGCAGCCAGACGGGCAACGCCAAGCGCGTGGCCGAGCAGCTCGCCCGCCACAGCGACGCCGCCGGCCTGCCGGTGCGCGTGCTGCGCGCAGACGCCTACCCCACGCGCGAATTGAAGGACGAGCGCACGCTCTACCTCGTCGTCAGCACGCAAGGCGACGGCGACCCGCCGGACGATGCGCGTGCGCTGATCGAGTTCATCGCCGGCAAGCGCGCGCCCGAGCTCAAGCAGCTGCGCTACGCGGTGCTCGGTCTGGGCGATTCCAGCTACCCGCAGTTCTGCGCGATCGGGCACAAGCTCGATGCGCGCCTGGCCGAACTCGGCGGCACGCGCCTGCTGCCGCGCGCCGATGCCGACCTCGACCTGGAAACCGTCGCCGAGCCGTGGCTGGTGCAGGCGCTGGCAAAGGCGAAGGAGGCGCTCAAGCCGGGCGCGCCGCTGGCCACCGTGACGCCGTTGCGTCCGCTGCCCGCCGCGCCGGCGCACGGGCGCGAAGCGCCGTTCGCCGCCGAAGTCCTCGCCAACCAGCGCATCACCGCCCGCGGCAGCACGAAGGACGTGCGCCACGTCGAGCTGTCGCTGGAGGGCTCAGGCCTGCGCTACGAGCCCGGTGACGCACTCGGCCTGTGGCCGGTGAATCCGCCCGCGCTGGTCGAGGCGATTCTGCGCACGAGCGGGCTCGACGGAGGCGGCGTCGTCGAACACGGTGGCCAGCGCCTGCCGCTGCGGCAATGGCTCGGCGAGAAGCGCGAGCTGACCAAGCTCTCGCGACCCTTCGTCGCCAGTCACGCCGCACAGGCGCGCAGCGACGAACTCAACGGCGTGCTCGCGCCCGATCGCCTGCCCGCGCTCACCCGATTGCTCAACCAAGCGCAGGTACTCGACCTGCTGCGCCAGCATCCGGCCGCATGGAGCGCCGACGAACTGGTCGCCGCGCTGCGTCCGCTGACCCCGCGCCTGTACTCCATCGCCTCCAGCCAGAAGCATGTCGGCGATGAGGTGCACCTTACCGTCGCTCATGTCGAATACGACGCCGGCGACGGCCTGCGCTGGGGCGCGGCGTCGAACCATTTCGCGCGCAGCGACGAAGGTGTGCGGCTGCCGGTCTTCATCGAACACAACGAACGTTTCCGCCTGCCGGCCGACGCCTCGCGCGACGTGATCATGATCGGGCCCGGCACGGGCGTGGCACCGTTTCGCGCTTTCGTGCAGGAACGTGCAGCGACACGCCCGATGACGACTGGCGCCAGCGGCCGCAACTGGCTGTTCTTCGGCAATCCGGAGTTCCGCAGCGATTTCCTCTACCAGGTCGAATGGCAGCAGGCGTTGAAGGACGGCACGCTGCACCGCTTCGACCTCGCCTTCTCGCGCGACCAGGCGCACAAGATCTACGTGCAGGATCGCCTGCGCGAACGCGGCCGCGAGTTGTTCGATTGGCTCGAAGGCGGCGCCCACCTGTACCTGTGCGGCGACGCCACGCGCATGGCGAAGGACGTGCACGAGACGCTGCTCGCGGTGATCGCGCAGCACGGCGGAAAGTCCGTCGACGATGCCAACCACTACTTGAACGACCTGCAGCAGCAGGGACGCTACGCGCGGGACGTGTACTGATGAGCAGCCATTCCGTCGAAGACATCAAGCAGCACAGCGCGCGCCTGCGCGGCACGCTGCTGGAGTCGCTCGCCAATCCAATCACCGGCGCGCTCAACGACGACGACCAGACGCTGATCAAGTACCACGGCAGCTACCAGCAGGACGACCGCGACATCCGCGAGGAACGTCGTCTGGCCAAGCTGGAGCCCGCGCACAGCTTCATGGTCCGCACCCGCACGCCGGGCGGCGTAGTGACGCCGGCGCAATGGCTCAAGCTGGACGCCATCGCGGTCACGTTCGCCGAACGCGGCCTGCGCATCACCACGCGCCAGGCGTTCCAGTTCCACGGCGTGATCAAGACCGAGCTGAAGGCGACGATGCAGGCGATCAACGCCGCACTGATCGATACGCTCGCGGCCTGCGGCGACGTCAACCGCAACGTGGCGGTGGCCGCCAACCCGCTGCAGTCGCAGGTGCATGCCGACGTGCACGCGCAGGCTGCCGCGCTGTCGGAGCACCTGCTGCCGAACACGCGCGCGTACTACGAAATCTGGCTTGATGAGGAACGCGTTGCCGGCAGCGGCAGCGAAGAGGAGCCCGTCTACGGCGCGAACTACCTGCCGCGCAAATTCAAGATCGGCTTCGCGGTACCGCCCTACAACGATGTCGACGTGTTCGCGCAGGACCTGGGCTTCATCGCGATCGTCGAGGATGGCGAGCTGCTGGGCTACAACGTCAGCATCGGCGGCGGCATGGGCGCCACGCACGGCGATCCGGAAACTTATCCGCGTCTGGGCGACGTGATCGGTTTCGTCGCGCCTGGACAGGTGAACGACATCGCCGTGGCCGTCGTCACCGCGCAGCGCGACTTCGGCAACCGCGTCCTGCGCAAGCGCGCCCGGCTGAAGTACACCGTCGACGACCGAGGCCTGGACTGGTTCAAGGGCGAAGTCGAACGGCGCGCCAGCTTCGCGCTCTCCCCGGCGCGTCCGTTCGGCTTCGTCCACAATGGCGATCGCTTCGGCTGGGTCGACACCCATGGCAGTGCGAACGACGGCGGGCATGCGCACCTGACGCTGCGCATCGTCGCCGGACGCATCTGGGATCGCGACGGCGCCACGCACCTGAGCGGCCTGCGCGAGATCGCGCGCGTGCTGGAGGAAGCGGACGCCGGTGCGCAGTTCCGCCTGACGCCCAATCAGAACCTCGTGATCGCCGGTGTTCCCGCGCGGCTGCGCGAGCGCATCGATGCGCTCGTTGCGCAGTACGGGCTGGACACGCACGTCACCGCGACGCCGCTCAAGCGCAATGCGCTGGCATGCGTCGCCTTGCCCACCTGCGGCCTGGCGATGGCGGAGGCCGAGCGCTACCTGCCCGAGTTCACCGACAAGGTGCAGGCCTTGCTCGATGCCAATGGCCTGCGCGATGCGCCGATCCACCTGCGCCTGAGCGGTTGCCCGAACGGATGCTCGCGCCCGTACCTGGGCGAGATCGCGCTCGTCGGCAAGGCACCCGGCCGCTACAACCTGATGCTCGGCGCCGACCATCGCGGCCAGCGCTTGAACACGTTGTATCGCGAGAACATCGCCGAGGCGCAGATCCTCGAAGCGCTCGATCCGTTGTTCGGGCGCTATGGCGCCGAGCGTGAGGTCGACGAAGGTTTCGGCGATTTCCTCGTGCGCACCGGCACCGTTGTCCCGCCCAGACCCGCCATACCGCTGCAACTGCAGACCGAGAACGCCGCATGAGCCCGCCCGATCCCGTCACCGCCGCCGAATCGCCCCGCGCGCTGGCCGAACTCAACGCCTGGCTGGGCGCATTGAGTGCGCCCGAACGCGTCGCCTGGGCGCTGGAGCATGCCGCAGGCGAGCACGCGCTGTCGTCGAGCTTCGGTGCGCAGGCGGCCGTGTCGCTTCATCTTGTCACGCAGCAGCGCGCGGACATCCCGGTGATCCTGATCGACACCGGCTACCTGTTCCCGGAAACCTACCGCTTCATCGACGAACTCACCGAGAGGCTGCATCTCAACCTCAAGGTCTACCGCCCGCAGATCGGCATCGCGTGGATGGAAGCGCGCCTGGGACGACTGTGGGAAGGCGGGCTCGACGGCCTGGAGCGCTACAACCGCATGCGCAAGGTCGAACCGATGCAGCGCGCGCTGGACGAGCTGGGGGTGCGCACCTGGATCGCCGGCCTGCGCCGCAGCCAGTCGCGCAGTCGCGCCGGCATCGATTTCCTGCAACTGCGCGACGGTCGCTGGAAGTTGCACCCGATCGCCGACTGGACCGACCGCGACGTGTGGCAATACCTGCAGCAGCACGATCTGCCCTACCACCCGCTGTGGGACCAGGGGTACGTCTCCATTGGCGATGTGCACACCACGCGTCGGCTGGAGCCGGGAATGAACGAGGAAGACACGCGTTTTTTCGGCCTGAAGCGTGAGTGCGGACTGCATTTCGACGGCGAGCCGAACGCGGCCTGAGCCCGCACCGCGCGTCATCGCTCGGGCTTGCCGCTCACCACGACGCGGCCGATGCGCGCGACGAATTCATCGAGATCGACATTGCCCACATTGGCGAGGATCACGACGGTGACCTCGTCGTCGAGCAGTCGGTACAGTTGTGCCTGTGCCCCCATGATCCGGCCCGGGCGTTTGGCGACGCGATGCGGTTTGCCGGCAATCTTCGACTCATAGCTCCACACGCCGAAGCCGTAGTCGTCCAATCCGGGCGCGAGCATGCTTTTCAGGCCCTGCTTGCCGATCAGCCGACCGCCATAGAGCGCATCGGCGAACACGCGCAGATCGCGCGCTGTCGAGTACATGCCGCCAGCGGCGTACCAGTTCTCCGGATAGACCGGCAGGTCGTTGACGAGCGTTCCGTCGTCTTCGCGCACGAAGTAGGTCTTCGCCAGTCGCGGCAGGATCTCGCCCTGCCGCAGCATGCCGGTATCGGCCAGCTTCAGCGGCTCCAGGATGCGGCGCGACAGCGCCTGTTCGAACGGCAGGCCGGCGACGCGTTCGATGATCTTGCCCAGGATCACGTAGTCGCCGTTGTTGTAGTCGAACGTGGTGCCCGGCGCATGAAGCAACTTGCCGCTGGCGTAGCGGCGCAGCAGATCGTCGCTGGTGTGCGGCAGCTGGTAGGCCGGGATCCCGTCGCGCAATGCCGTCGCGGCGTCGGCGACGGTGTCGAAATTGGCGATGCCGGACGTATGGTTGAGCAGTTGCCGCACCGTCGCCTCGCGCCCTTCGCCCGCGTAATCGGGCAGGTACGCGCGGATCGGCGCATCGAGATCGACGAGGCCTTCGTCCACCAGCTGCATCACCAGCGTGGCGGTGAACAGCTTGGTGATCGAGGCGATCCAGTAGCGCGTGTCCGGCGTGTTGGCCACGGCGAACGCGCGATCGGCCATGTCGAAGCTGCGTTCGTATTCCACGCGGCCATTGCGTTCGACCAGCACCGTGCCGCTGAACGCATGCTCGCGCGCGTACGACTCGACGAAGGCGGCCGTGTCCACCGGTTGCGCCAAGGCGAAAGCCGGCCACAACGCCAGCCAGCACAGGATCCACTGCCTCATGACGCTCTCCTCGTCTGCATTCGAGGAGGGGATACGGGCCCGCGCCGATCGGTTGCGTCAGGTGTGGATCAGCCTGCCGCCGCCAAACGACCAGTTCTCCCAGGTCGTTTCCTTGAAGGCGACCATGACGTGCTCCGGATCGAGCCCGGTCTGGCCCAGGCGCTCCATCAGTTCGGCCAGCAGCATCTTCTTCACCTTCACGCTGCGCCCGACCGACCACAGGATCTCGATCAGCACGAAGTCCTCCGTGCGCGGCGAGGCCAGGTCAGGATAGCTCGGGTCGAAGCGGAAGTCGGCCGCGTCCAGTTCGAACACGCGCTGGAACAGGTCGGCCTGCGGCACGCCACTGGAGACCAGCGAGGCATGCACGGCGTCGAGCACCGAGGTCTTGAACGCCTGCGTCTTGGGCTTGCGGACGGTGAGGGTCACCAGTGGCATGGCGCTGCTCCGATTTATGAGGACTCGTTGACGACGACGCGTCGAAGGCGACGGTCCCGCGCGATCGGTCGTCAGGTGGTGATCGGCTGGCTCAGCTGGCGCCATGACGGCGCCGGCGGCCATTGCGGTTCCAGGTTGCCTTCGAGCACGCGGCGCAGGTCGCGGCGATCCAGCTGCGGCGCGATGCCATGCAGCAACGCCAGCGCATATTCGCGCAACACGCGTGCGCGCGGAATTACCGCCCAGGTGATGCACTCGGGTAGCGCGTCCGGCGCGGGCAGCGCGATCAGGTCGTCGTCGCGCGCCCCCACCGCCATCTCCGCCAGCACGCCGACGCCGAGGCCGGCGCGCACGTAGGTCTTGATGAGGTCGGCATCGCGCGCGGTCATCGCCAGCTGCGGCTCCAGACCGGCTTCGACGAAGGTGCGGCGCAGCGACGACTCGGCGCGATTGGACGATTCGTAGCTCACCAGCGGATGCGCCGCCAACTCGGCCAGCGTCGGCGCACGCTTCAGCGCGGCCAGGGGATGCGTGCGCGGCACCAGCACCAGTCGGCGCCAGCGGTACAGCGGCACGGCGACGCCGCCATCGGGCTCGCTGCCCGCCGTGCTGATGACGGCCAGGTCGGCCTCGCCGCGCGCGAGCTGCTCCAGCACTTCGCCATCGGCCGCGGCCTGCAGGTGCATGCTGACCTGTGGGAATTCGCGCTTCACCGCGGCGATCACCTCGGGCAGCACGAAACGCGCCTGCGTGTGCGTCGTCGCCAGCACCAGCCGCCCGCTGTGCTGGCCGCGTTCGTTGGCGGCGTAGGCGCGGATGTTTCCGGCTTCCTCGAGGATGCGGCGCGCATGCATCAGCACGCGCTCGCCCGCGGGGGCGATCGACTCCAGGCTGCGGCCCTTGCGCGTGAACAGTTGGAAGCCCAGCTCGTCTTCCAGCTGCTTGAGCTGCTTGGACAGGCCGGGCTGGGTCGCGTGCACACGCTCGGCGGCCAACGTGATGTTGAGGCCGGAGTCGGCGATGGCGACGAGGTAGCGGAGCTGGGTAAGGGTCATGTGGGAGCGGTTCGTGGCGGCGGTACGGGCCTAGGCGGGCGGGCGAAAGTCGGTTCCGGCGGCCATCGGCCACTGGCTCCACGCGCGCCTGCCGCGTTCATATATATCGCTCGATACGAATAGAGGGATGAACAAAAACTACCGCGCGCGGCCCGCCCTGTCCAGCGTGGGCGCCGCCCCCCGAGCGGCTTCGCTCCTGGCGGGACCGAGGTCATTCCGAAACGGCATGAGCCCAGGCGGTCGCATCATTTCCGCGCGCACCGGGGCCTGCGTAGCGTCGCGGTATCGCCCTGCTTCCCGGCTTCGATGCCATGGCCAGTCCGCCGGCTCCCCCGCGTCTCTTCCCCGTTTTCGCCGACCTGCGCGGCCGCGCCGTGCTGGTCGTCGGCGGTGGCACCGTGGCGCTGCGCAAGACGACGGCGTTGCTGGAGGCCGGCGCGATCGTGCGCCTCGGCGCCCCGGCGCTGAACGCGGAACTGGCGGGGTTGGTGGAACAAGGGCGCATCGAACATCTGCACGGAACCTTCGCGCCGCGCTGGCTCGACGGCGCGTGGCTCGCCATTGCCGCCACCGACGACGACGAGGTCAACCGCGCCGTCGCCGAAGCCGGAGAGGCGCAGCGCGTCTGGGTGAACGTGGTCGACGACGCGCGGGCGTCGAGCGTGCAGATTCCCGCGCGCGTCGACCGCGGTCCGTTGCAGGTGGCCATCTCCAGCGGCGGCGCGGCGCCCATGCTCGCGCGCCATCTGCGCGAGACGCTGGAGACGCAGCTCGACACTTCGCTGGGCGAGCTGGCCGAACTGCTCGGCCGCGAGCGCCACCGCATCCGTTCGCGCTTCCCGCAGATGGGCGCGCGACGTCGGTTCTTCGACCGCCTCCTGCAAGGCGCCGTGCCCGCGTTGCTGCGTCGGCGCCAGCACCTGGCGGCGGAACGCGAGTTCGGCGCGCAGCTCCACGCCGATGCCTCCACCGCGCGCGGTTCGGTCGCGCTGGTTGGCGCCGGCCCCGGCGATCCCGGCCTGCTGACGTTGCGCGCGCTGCGCGTGCTCAACGAGGCGGACGTGATCCTGCACGACCGCCTGGTCAGCGACGAGGTGCTGCAGCTCGTGCGACGCGACGCGCAGCGCATCGAGGTCGGCAAGCAGGCCGGCAACCATCACGCGACGCAGGACCAGATCCACGCGCTGATGCTCGAACACACTCTCGCCGGCAAGCGCGTGGTGCGGCTGAAGGGCGGCGACCCGTTCGTGTTCGGTCGCGGCGGCGAGGAACTGGAAGTGCTGCGCGCGCACGGCATCGACTTCGAGGTGGTGCCCGGCATCACCGCGGCGCTCGCCTGCGCCGCCTATGCCGGCGTGCCGCTCACGCATCGCGAGCATGCGCAGTCGGTGCGGCTGGTCACCGCGCATTGCAGGGAGTCGCAGGACACGCTGGACTGGCCGGCGCTCGCGCTGGAGCGGCAGACGCTGGCCGTCTACATGGGCGTCGCCGGGCTCGATCGCTTCAGCGCGCGCCTGATCGAGCACGGCCGCGCGGCGACGACGCCGTTCGCCATCGTCGAAAACGGCTCGCGCGCGAACCAGCGCGTGATCACCGGCGCGCTGTCCGGTCTGGCCGAGCTTGCCCGTATACACGCCGTGCAGTCGCCGGCGTTGTTGATCGTCGGCGAAGTCGCGGCCCTGGCCAACACGCTGCACTGGTTCGGCGGACCGCCGCTTGGCGCACCCGCGCCCGCCGTCGCCGAGGCCGCCTGATCAGGCCTTCCAAGCACGCACGCCCCCACACACGAGACACGCACATGGCCCTTTACGACAGCATCCTCGACACCATCGGCAGCACGCCCATCGTCAAACTGCATCGCATCGCGCCCAAGCACGTGACGCTGTACGCGAAGGTCGAATCGTTCAACCCCGGCGGTTCGGTGAAGGACCGCCTCGCCTTGGCCATCGTCCTCGACGCCGAGCGCAAGGGACTGCTCAAGCCCGGCCAGACGATCGTCGAGGCGACCTCCGGCAACACCGGCATCGCGCTGGCGCTGGTCGCGGCAGCGCGCGGTTATCCCTTCGTGGCGGTGATGACCGAAACCTTCTCGGTCGAGCGCCGCAAGCTGATGCGCGCCTACGGCGCGAAGGTCATCCTCACGCCGGCCGCGGAACGCGGTTCGGGCATGGTGCGTCGCGCGCAGGAACTCGCGGACAAGCACGGCTGGTTCCTCGCGCGGCAGTTCGAGAACGAGGCCAATCCTGCCTATCACCGCAGCACCACCGGACCGGAAATCCTGCGCGACTTCGCCGGCAAGCGGCTGGATTACTTCGTCAGCGGCTGGGGCACCGGCGGCACGATCACGGGTGCGGGCGAAGTGCTCAAGCTCGCGCGTCCGGACCTGAAGGTGATCGCCAGCGAACCGGCCGGCGCCTCACTGCTGTCGGGCAAGGAATGGCAGCCGCACAAGATCCAGGGCTGGACGCCGGACTTCCTGCCGGCAGTGCTCAGCCGCACGATCGCGGACGAAATCCTCCCCGTCGATGACGTGCTCGCGCGCGACACCGCCCGGCGCCTCGCCGCGGAGGAAGGCGTGTTCGTCGGCATCTCCGCCGGTGCGACGGTCGCCGCCGCGCTGAAGGTCGCCGAACAGGCGCCGGAAGGCTCGGTGCTGCTGGCGGTGCTGCCGGACACCGGCGAGCGCTACCTGTCGACGTTCCTGTTCGAAGGCGTGGCCGAAGGCTCCGACGACGAATGGCTGGCCTCGCTGGAGCGCGACGCCGTCGCGGCTTGATCTCCGCGAGATCCCGAGCACGAGCGTTCTGCTGCATCGCGCCGGGGCGCGCCGCTCGGGACGCGCCATTCGGGGCCGTGACCGCCGTGCATTCCACCGTGCACGGCCCGCGGGCTAACCTGTGCGCGGCGGCCATCGCCGCGCGGAGCCTGCATGACTGTCGTACCCGGTTCGAATCCCACCCCTGCGCCTGACGCGTTGGAGCGCGAGCTCGCGCGCCTGGCCTGGGCACGCGCCGCCACGGGCGAGCCGGAGCTGCAGTTGGTGCGCGCGTCCGTCGATGCCGGCCATCGCAGCTACTGGCGCGTCGCCACCGCGGACGGCAGCCGGATCGTCATGGATTCGCCGCCGCAGCTGGAGGACGTGCGTCCGTGGCTGCGCATGCGCGCGCTGCTCGAAAGCGGCGGTGTGCGCGTGCCACAGGTGCTGGTGGAAGACATCGGCAACGGTTTCCTGCTGCTGGAAGACCTGGGCGGGCCGACATTGGCGCAGGTGATCGACGACGAGACGGCGGACGCGCACTTCGACGCCGCCATTGAACAACTGCTGCGCCTGCAGGCGATACAGCCACCGCTGGGAACCGGCGAGTTCGGCGAAGCGCTGCTGCAACGCGACGCGGGATTGTTCGAGGGCTGGTTCCTGCGGCGCCACCTCGGCCTGGAGCTGGATCGCGACGATCTGGACCGGCTGGAACTCGTGCAGCGCAGGCTGATGGACAACGCCCTGCGACAGGCCCGCGTGCTCACGCATCGCGACTTCATGCCGCGCAACCTGATGCCGATGCACGGCGGCCCGGCGGTACTGGATTTCCAGGACTGCGTATGGGGCCCCGTCGCGTACGACCCGGTGAGCCTGTTCAAGGATGCGTTCCTGAGCTGGCCGATCGAACGCGTGGACGAATGGCTGGTGCGCTATCACGAGCGCGCGGTGAAGGCGCGCATTCCGGTGCCGCCGCTGGGCGAGTTCCTGCGCGACGCGGACTGGCTCGGCGTGCAGAGGCACCTCAAGATCCTGGGGATCTTCTCGCGCCTCCACTACCGCGACGGCAAGAGCAGGTACCTGCCCGATGCGCCGCGCTTCATCCGCTTCCTCGACGAGGTGCTGCCGCGCTACCGCGAGCTGGTCGCGCTGCGCGAAGTGCTGGACGTGCGCATCCGCCCGGCGATGGAACGCATCGCCCTTCCCTCGCCGTGACGAACCGCTGGAGTCGTCCTTGAAAGCCCTGATCTTCGCCGCCGGTCTCGGCGAGCGCATGCGTCCGCTGACCAACCACACGCCCAAGCCGCTGCTGCACGCGGGCGGCAAGGCGTTGATCGAATGGCACTTGGAGAAACTTGCCGGCATCGGGATCCGCGAGGTCGTCATCAACACCAGCTGGCTGGCGACGCAGTTCCCGCAGACGCTCGGCGATGGCGCGCGGTGGGATGTGTCGATCCGCTACTCGTACGAAGGCGAAACTCCGCTGGAAACCGGCGGCGGGATGCTGCACGCGCTGCCGCTTGTGGGCGAGGCACCCTTCGTGCTGGTCAACGGCGACGTGTGGACGGACTACGACTTCGCGCGTCTGCCGCACGAGCCGGCCGGACTGGCGCACCTGGTGATGGTCGACCGTCCGCCGCAGGCGACGCAGGGCGATTTCGCACTGGACGACGATGGACGGGTTCGCAGCGAGGGCGGGAACAGGCTCACTTACGCCGGCATCGGCGTGTACCGCCCGCAGTTGCTCGACGGATGGCGCTCGCGCACGACCGATGCGGGCGCGGACGAATCCCCGCCGCGTTTCCGCCTTGCGCCGATCCTGCGCGCACACATGGCACAGGATCTGATCACCGGCGAACACCATCGCGGACGCTGGACGGACGTGGGGACGCCGGAAAGGTTGGCGGGATTGGAGCGGGAGCTGGCCGGCGTGGCGTAAGGCCTACGCCGGGATGACGAGTATCGCGAGCAGGTCCGGACTCGCGCGCGGCTTCGCGGGCCGCGCCGCCGTCAGACGCTTCCCAGCGTCTGCCGCAGGAACGGCACCGTGATCCGCCGTTGCGCGGCAAGGGAAGCGCGGTCGAGGCGGTCGAGCAGCGAGGTCAACGCGCCCAGATCGCGATCCACACGCTTGAGCAGCCAATCCAGCGCCGCCTCTTCAAGCACCAGTCCTCGGCGTTGCGCGCGTTGCCGCAGCACGTCGCGGCGCCCCTCCTCGTCCAGCGGCATCAACGTGACGCGCGTGCACTGGCCCAGTCGCGAACGCAGGTCGGGCAAGCTCAAGCCGATGGCATCGGGAATGTCACGCGCCGCATATACCAGCACCACGCCAGCGGCGCGCGCACGGTTGTGGGCGTCGAACAGGGCGACTTCGTCCTCGCGCTGGCCGGCGATGATGTCCACGCCGTCGAGCGCGATCACGTGATTGCCCTCCAGCGATTCCAGTGCATCGCGCATCCGGCCCGCTGCGGCGACCAGCGGCAGGTAGGCGGCGCGACGGCCGGCGGCTTCGGTCGCGGCGCAGGTCGCCAGCAGCAGGTGCGTCTTGCCGAAACCGGCAGGGCCGACGATGAACACGTTGTCTTGCAGCGCGTTGTCGCGCGCGTCGCCCGTGCCTTCGGCAAGCGCGCGCAATTGTTCGATCACGCCGTCCGGCGCGTGCACGAAGGTGTCCAGACGCTGGTCGGGCGGATAGCGCAAGGCCAGCGGCAATTGTGGAACGCTCACTGCGGAATCACTCTTGCTCGCGATCGGTCAGTTCTGCTCAGGCTTGCGTTCCGCGGGCGGCGCCAGGTGCGGATCGGCGAGCGGATCGGGCACGTCGTCTTCCGGCAACGGGTGCGCGCCGACGTACAGCCTGCTATGGCGATAGCGCTCCTGCGCGTAACGCAGCAGCACGTTCACCACCGCCGCGACCGGCAACGCCAGCAGCATGCCGAGGAAGCCGAACAACTGGCCGCCTGCCAGTACGGCGAAGATCACCGCCACCGGATGCAGGCCGATGCGATCGCCCACCAGCTTGGGCGTGAGCACGTAGCTTTCGATGACCTGGCCGATGCCGAACACCACCAGCACACCGGCAACGTGCTGCCAATCGCCGAATTGCACCAGCGCGGCGATCACGCCCAGGAGGATGCCGCTGGCCGGACCGAGGTACGGCACGAAGGTCAGAATGCCCGCGATCAGGCCGATCAGGATGCCCAGGTCGAGCCCGACGGCCCACAGCCCCAGGCCGTACATCACGCCCAGCACCAGCATCACCAGGAACTGCCCGCGCAGGAAGGCGCCGAGCACGTCGCTGGATTCGCGCGCCAGGCGGCTGGCCGTGTCCAGGTGATCGCGCGGGATGAGCGAAGCGACGCGCTCGACGATCAGGTCCCAGTCGCGCAGGAAGAAGAAGGTGATCACCGGCAACAGCGCGACGTTGGCGACCAGGCCGATCACCGCGAAGCCCGAGCGCGACAGGTAACCCAGCAGCGTGCTCGCGATGCCGCCGGCGCGGTCCCAGTTGTCGCGCACCAGTTGCGAGAAATGGCCGAAATCCAGCCAGTCGGTGATCTCCACGCCGATGCGCTGCTCCACCCACGGCAGGGCGCTGAGCATGAACCAGTCGCGGTAGTGCGGCCACGACGAGGCAAGGGTGGAGATCTGGCGTTCGATCAGGGGAACCAGGATCAGCAGGCTCGCGAGCACGATCAGCGCCATCGCGGTGAACACCAGCGTCACGGCGACATTGCGCGAACGGCCCGCGCGTTGCAGCCGATCGACCAGCGGATCGCCCAGCCACGCCAGCATCAGCGCGAACACGAACGGAGTGAGGATCGGCGCAAGCAGCCAGATCAGCCAGAAGACGCCCAGGCCGAGCGCCACCCATTGCAGGCGGCGCAGGAACAGTGCGATGTCATCCAGTGCAGTCGATTGCATGCGTGTCCTTGTTTGATCGCTCAGCGGAGCCGGTAGACCGGCGGCTGGCCTTCCAGGCCTTCCAGGCCTTCCAGTACTTCGACGACGCCATCGCGCGCGAGCAGGCGGTTCAGGCCCGGCATGCCGCTGACGAGTTCGAATTCGTATTCCAGGCCCTGCGGTGTCGCACGCACCGGCGCGAGTCGACGCACGACCGCCAACTTCTGCAGGTAGCCGGCGAGGCGGATGAAGTCATCGCTGCTGTCGATGCCGGTGAAGGTCACGTGGTACACGCCCGGCTCGCCCGTGGTCGCGCGTTTGGCGTAGCGCTTCATCAACGCGTCGGCCGCGCCGTCCGCGCCGCCGGACATGAGCTGGCGTGCATCGGTACCGGTCTGCGACCAGTTGGCGAGCACCTTGCCTGCGTCGACGAAGGTCCAGTCGGCCTTCCAGCCGTTGGTGGTGTCGCGGTAGAGCTTGCCGATCAACTGCATCGGCGGGCTGTAGCGGGCCGAGGCGCGCGCCACGGCGGCGCTGTCGCCGCGCCAGATGGCGCCGACCGCCGCCTGCTCGGCGGCGTTGCCGGTGGGCAGGCCGAGTTTGTAGCCGCGTTCGACCGCCCGGTTCAGGGCCGGCCGCGCCGCATTCACCTGCGGCAGCCCGACCAGGCGCGGACCACTGCCGTCGTCGATGGCCAGCCACAGCACCGGCTTGGGACGCGGCTGCGGCCACACCGGGATGCCCAGGGTCGCGGCGAGGTCGTTAACGGCCTCCTCGTCGTACTGGATCACCAGGGTGGTGCGGAAGTTGGGTGCGCCGGTCGGGCCGAGGCCTTCGTCCTGACGGTAGTCGTAGGCCTTCACGTAGGTCCTGGCCTGGCGCAGCTCGGCACCCACACCGGGCCGCGAGGCCGCGCCGCGGTCGCCGGACAGCTTGCCCAGCACCTGCGCCAGCCCGCGCGCGAAGGCGGAGTTGCGCTCGGTCTCCCCCTGCCCGTTCACCTGGACTTCGGTGGCGTAGATGCCCTCGGCCCGTGCCCGGTCGCCTTCCACGCGCTGCGCGACGGCGCCGTAACTCGCCAGGAGCAGGGCCAAGGCCGCGATCATCAGCTGAACCTGCCGGAGGAACCTCGTGCGCGGCGTTTCCGCGCGAATTGCCCGAACCATCGCTGTCCCTGGGTGCGTAATCAGTCGAAATGGTGCCGCAGCGGACACGGTCCGTCCATTCGCGGCTCGCCTGACTGTTAAAATCGCGACTTCATCTCCCGCGACCGCCGAGGCCGCCCGTGCCGAATTCCCCCTCCGCTCCCACCCCGATCACCTATCGCGATGCCGGCGTCGACATCGATGCGGGAAACGAGCTGGTCGAACGTATCAAGCCGCTGGTGAAGCGCAGCTTCCGTCCCGAAGTGATGGGCGGGCTGGGCGGGTTCGGCGCGCTGTTCGACCTGTCGGGCAAGTACAAGGAGCCGGTTCTGGTCTCGGGCACGGACGGCGTGGGCACCAAGCTCAAGCTGGCGCAGCAGCAGGGGCGGCACGACACCATCGGCATCGACCTGGTCGCCATGTGCGTCAACGACGTCCTGGTCCAGGGCGCCGAGCCGCTGTTCTTCCTCGACTATTTCGCCACCGGCAAGCTGGACGTCGACACCACCGTGGCCGTGGTCGGCGGCATCGCCAAGGGCTGCGAGATGTCCGGTTGCGCGCTGATCGGCGGCGAGACCGCCGAGATGCCCGACATGTATCCGCCGGGCGAATACGACCTGGCCGGCTTCTGCGTCGCCGCGGTGGAGAAGTCCAAGCTGCTGGACGGCGCCAAGGTTCGCGCGGGCGACGTGCTGATCGGCATCGCCTCCAGCGGCCCGCATTCCAACGGCTATTCGCTGATCCGCAAGATCTACGACCGCGCCGGTCGCCCGGCCGACCTCGACGTCGGCGGCGTGACGTTGATCGATGCGCTGATGGCGCCGACCCAGCTGTACGTGAAGCCGGTGCTGGAACTGCTCGGCAAGCATGAGCTGCACGCGATGGCGCATATCACCGGTGGCGGCCTGACCGAAAACATCATCCGCGTGATTCCGGACGGCCTGGGCCTGGACATCGAGGCGTCGGCCATCGTGCTGCCGCCGGTGTTCGACTGGCTGCAACGCGAAGGCGCGGTTCCCAACGAGGAAATGTGGCGCACGTTCAATTGCGGCGTCGGTTTCGTGCTGGTGGTGTCGCCGGGCGATGTGGCTGCGGTCAATGCCGACCTCGATCGCCTGGGCCTGAATCACCGTCCGATCGGCCAGGTCGTCAAGGCCGCCGACGGCGACGCGACCGTCGACAGCCGCGTCCGCATCGGTTGAACGCGCGCGTGAGCGGGGCGCAGCCCTCCCCGCTTCCCGACCGCATCGCCGTGCTGGTGTCGGGACGCGGCAGCAATCTCCAGGCGATCCTCGATGCCATCGAGGACGGTTCGCTGCGGGCACGGATCGTCGGGGTGTTCTCCGACAAGCCGGACGCACCGGCGCTCGAGCGCGTCGAGCCGGCACTGCGCTGGAGCGCGAGCCCGAAAGCATTCGCGTCGCGCGAGGCATTCGACGCGGCGCTCGGCGATGCGATCGAAGCCGTGCGGCCGGATTGGGTCGTCTGCGCGGGCTACCTGCGCATCCTGTGCGATGCCTTCGTCGAACGCTTTCGCGGCCGCCTGCTCAACATCCATCCCTCGCTGCTGCCGAAGTACCCCGGTCTGCGCACGCACGCGCGCGCGATCGCCGACGGCGAGGCCGAACACGGCGCAAGCGTGCATTTCGTCATCACCGAGCTGGACGCCGGCACCGTCGTCGCGCAGGCGCGCATTCCCGTACTTTCGGGCGACGATCCCGACACGTTGGCAGGGCGCGTACTGCGCATCGAACATCCGCTGCTGCTCGCCGTGCTCCGGCTGGCGGTTGCGGGCCGGTTGGCTGAACAGGGAACAACCACGACCCTGGACGGTCATGCGCTGTTTACGCCCCTGCTCCTAGATTCCGCCGGTGCCTTGCGCGCGCCCGACACCGACGCCCCCGTCTGAGGGCCGCCCGGCACGGACATGCAACCGCACTCTTTCCTGCCATTCCCGTCGATGAAGCGCCTCTCCCGCATACTCACCACCGCCCCGCTACTGGCCTGCCTCGCCTTGGCCTCGTTCGCCGCCCCCGCCTCCGCGCTGGAGCCGTTCGTGGCGAACTACCAGGTCTTCAACGAGGGCAAGCCGCTGGGCGAGGCGACCATGCAGGTGGTGCCGGACAATGCGCCGTCGCAGTGGCGCATCGACCTCAACATGCGCGGCACGCGCGGGCTCATGGGCCTGGCGAACGCCAACGCGCAGCAGAGCACCGTGTTCGACGTGGTGGGCGATGAGGTCTACCGGCCGCTGAGCCAGAGCACGGTGCGCAAGGCGATCTTCATGGGCCGCGAGGTCACCGGCACCTACGATTGGTCGACCCACAGCGCGCGCTGGACGGGCGATGTGAAGAAGAACCGGAAGCTGCCGGTGGCGCTCAAGGACGGCGACATGAGCGCGCTGCTGATCAACCTGGCGATCGTGCGCGATGCGCAGCCCGGCAAGACATTGCAGTACCGCTTCGTCGACAACGGCCGCGCGCGCGATCACCAGTACGCGGTGGCGCAGGAACTCGAAGGCGTGAGCGTGGACGGCATGGGATTCAACGCGATGCGCGTGAGCCGCGTTCAGGGATCGGGCGACGACGAGACGGTACTGTGGATCGTCGAAGGCGTGCCCACGCCCGTACGCATCCTGCAGCGCGAAAACGGCGCCGATACGTTCGACTTGCGCCTGACCGACTACAAAGGAGCCCCCTGATGTCGAATCTCTTCAAGCGCGTGATGCGCCCGCTGCTGGTCGCCGCGATGCTGGCCGTGGTCAGCGCTCCGGCGCTTGCGATCAAGCCTTTCACCGCCGACTACCACGCCAGCTACATGGGCATGCAGGGCAACGGCCGCATGACGCTGGTGGCCGATGGCGCCAATCGCTGGAAGTACGACCTGTCCGTGACCAGCCCGCTGGCCAACCTGCGGCAGTCGACCGTGTTCGAGGACGCCGGCGGCCAATGGCGCCCGGTTTCGGGCAAGGACAGTTCGCAGGTGCTCACCAAGAAGCAGAACAAGAATGCTACCTATGACTGGTCCAAGGGCGTTGCGAGCTGGACCGGCGACGTGAAGCCCGACCGCGCCGGCCCCATCAAGCTCCAGGCCGGCGACATGGACGCGCTGCTGATCAACCTGGCGATCGTGCGCGACGTGCAGGCCGGCAAGACGATGAGCTATCGCATGGTGGAGGACGGCCGCGTCAAGCAGCTCACCTACACCATCGCCGGCAAGGAGCCGATCGACGTCGGCGGCCAATCCAAGCAGGCAACGAAGGTCGTCAGCACGCAGGGCGACAAGCAGACCATCGCGTGGATCGTGGACGGCATGCCGGTGCCGGCGCGCATCCTGCAGCGCGACAAGGGCCAGGACGCCATCGATCTGCGCGTGCAGGCGGTGCGCTGACTTCGCGCGGGATGCCCTGGCGCAAAATGAAAGCCCCGCGAAAGCGGGGCTTTTTCATTGCGGTGCGATTACTTGCTTGCCGGTTCCACCACCGTGCGGCAATCCACCCGCAGCGTTTCGCTGCGACCGCGCCACGAATAGGCACGGCATTCGCGCGCGCCCTCGTTCGTCACCTTTACCGTCACGGCGTAGAACGACTGCAGCATCTCCTGCATCGAGACGTTGCCGTCACCGTTCCAGTCCATGTCCTTGCGATCCATGCCGCGCGTGCCCGCCGCGCCGGTGAAATGCAGCCAGCCGACGATGATCAGCAACGTGACGAAGAAACTCAGCGTCGCCAGGCGACGCGGCGTGAACGGTGCGCGCTTGATGAGGGCCATGGATCAGGCCGCGATCCGGCGGATCTTCGCGCCGAGGCCGGACAGTTTCTCCTCGATGTTCTCGTACCCGCGATCGAGGTGGTAGATGCGGTCGATGGTCGTCGTACCTTCGGCGACCAAGCCGGCGAGCACCAGCGAGGCGGACGCGCGCAGGTCGGTCGCCATCACCGGCGCGCCGCTCAGGCGCTCCACGCCGCGCACGATGGCGGTGTGCCCTTCCACGCGGATGTCGGCGCCCAGTCGCTGCAGTTCCGACACGTGCATGAAGCGGTTCTCGAAGATCGTTTCGTTCATCACGCCCACGCCGTCGGCGATCGAGTTCATCGCCATGAATTGCGCCTGCATGTCCGTCGGGAAGGCCGGATGCGGCGCGGTCGTCAGGTCCACTGCGCGCGGGCGGCGACCCTGCATGTCCAGCGTGATGCGATCGCCGTCCACGCTGATCTCCGCGCCGGCCTGCTTGAGTTTGTCGATCACCGCGTCCAGCGTGTCCGGGCGCGCGCGGCGCACGGTGACGCGACCGCCGGTCATCGCCGCAGCCACGAGGAACGTGCCCGTCTCGATGCGATCGGGCAGCACGTCATGCGTGCCGCCGTGCAGGCGTTCCACACCGTGCACGACGATGCGGCCGCTGCCGGCGTGTTCGATGTTCGCGCCGAGCGCGTTGAGGCAGTCGGCCAGGTCGACGATCTCCGGCTCCATCGCGGCGTTTTCCAGCACGCTGGTGCCTTCGGCGAGCGCGGCGGCCATCAGCACGTTCTCGGTGCCGGTGACGGTGACCATGTCGAACACGAAGCGCGCGCCTTTCAGGCGACCGTCGCGGCGCGCCTTGATGTAGCCGTTCTCGACGGTGATGTCGGCGCCCAGCGCCTGCAGGCCCTTGATGTGCTGGTCGACCGGGCGCGAGCCGATGGCGCAGCCGCCGGGCAACGAGACCTCCGCCGCGCCGAACTTGGCCAGCAGCGGACCGAGGACGAGGATCGACGCGCGCATGGTCTTGACCAGCTCGTACGGCGCGACATGGCTGTGCACGGTGGTCGGATCGACCACGATGCCCCGTCCCCTGCCGAGCGTGCCTTCATCGACGGTGATTCCGGCACCCAGTTCGCCCAACAGCTTGGCGGTGGTGACGACGTCGTGCAGGTGCGGCACGTTGGTGATCGACACCGGGCCATCGGCGAGCAGCGTCGCGCACAGGATCGGCAGGACGGCGTTCTTCGCACCGGAGATCTGCACCTCGCCGTTGAGCGCGGCGCCGCCTTCTACAACGATCTTCTGCATGTCGGGGATTCGATATTCGAGATTTGGGATTTGGGATTTGGGATTTGGATCGGGACGACGCTGGATGGCTTCGGACTACGGGCAACGCTTCGGCGAATCCCCGAATTACGAATCCCGAATCCCGGCTTCTTCCGGCGTCATCGTCTTCAGCGCCAGCGCATGGATCTCGCCGCCCATGCGCTCGCCGAGCGTGGCGTAGACCAGGCGGTGGCGCGCCAGCGGCAGCTTGCCGCGAAAGGCTTCGGCCACGACGGTGGCTTCGAAATGCACGCCGTCGTCGCCGCGCACGTCGGCGCGTGCGCCGGGCAGGCCCTGTTCGATCAGCTGGCGGATGGTGTCGGGATTCAAAGGGGAATGCCTCGGGACGCGGAGCTTGGGAAAGCGGTGGCGGAATCGTGCGCCGCGCGTCCTGCGCCCCGCACGCGGGTGGCGACCCGCCGTTGACGGGCTTTTGCCAGCCAAACCGCCTAAAATGGATGGATTAGCCTAACGGAAAGGCCCCCGGTCCGAAATGGCACGCCCCATGGCAACCCTCCCCGTTCCTCCCTCCCTCCACGTCCAGGCCTACGCCGACGACCCGACCACGCTTGCGGCCAGCGGCCGTCGCGTGTTCGAAATCGAAGCCCAGGCGCTGTCCGCCGTGGCATCGCGCATCGACGGCGACTTCAGCGCCGCGTGCCGGTTGATCCTCGCCTCGCAGGGGCGCGTGGTCTGCACGGGCATGGGCAAGTCCGGCCATATCGCGCGCAAGATCGCCGCGACGCTGGCTTCCACCGGGACGCCGGCCTTCTACGTGCACCCGGGCGAAGCCGGCCATGGCGACCTGGGCATGATCACCGACGTCGACATCGTGCTCGCCCTGTCGTACTCCGGCGAGAGCGACGAAGTGCTGATGCTGCTGCCGGGGCTCAAGCGCCAAGGTAACAAGCTGATCGCGATGACCGGCCGCACCAATTCCTCTTTGGCGCGCGAGGCCGACGTGCATCTGGACGTCAGCGTGCCGGCCGAGGCATGCCCCCTGGCGCTGGCACCGACCTCCAGCACGACCGCTTCGCTGGCGATGGGCGACGCGCTCGCCGTCGCGCTGCTGGACGCGCGCGGCTTCACCGCGGACGACTTCGCCCGCTCGCATCCGGCAGGCGCGCTCGGCCGGCGCCTGTTGCTGCACATCGCCGACATCATGCATGCCGGCGACGACGTGCCGCGAGTAGGCGCCGATGCCAGCATCAGCGAGGCGCTGGTGGAGATGAGCCGCAAGCGGCTGGGCATGACGGCGGTGGTCGACGCCGACGACCGCCTGCTCGGGCTCTATACCGACGGCGACCTGCGCCGCACCCTCGACGACGACGGCGTGGACCTGCGCAACACGCGTATCGTCGAGGTGATGACGCGCTCGCCCAAGACCATCGGCTCCGATGCGATGGCGATCGAAGCGGCGCAACTGATGGAAGCGCACAAGATCAGCGGCCTGCTGGTGGTGGACGGCGAGGGCCGCGTCGCCGGCGCCCTCAACATTCATGACCTGTTGCGCGCGCGAGTGGTTTAAGAAGCCGTGATCTGGGATTCGGGATTCGCAAAATCCGATCCTCTCCTCCCGCCCCATACCGAATCTCCAATCCCGAATCCCGAATCCCGTTAATGCCCTACAGCCACCTCAACGACTATCCCGCCGACGTCCGCGAACGCGCCTCGCGCATCCGCCTGGCCTGCTTCGACGTCGATGGCACGTTGACCGACGGGCGCCTGTACTTCGATGGGCAGGGCAACGAGCTCAAGGCCTTCCACGTGCATGACGGCCAGGGCCTGACCTTGCTGGGCAAGGTCGGGATCGCGGTGGCCTTCATCACCGCGCGCGGTGGGCCAATCGCCCAGCGACGCGGCGCGGACCTGGGCATCGCCGACGTCCACGTCGGCGTGAAGGACAAGCTGGCCTGCGCGCGGGAGATCGCCGTGCGGCTGAAACTGGACATGGCGCAGGTGGCCTTCATGGGCGACGATCTGGCCGACCTGCGCGTGATGCTGCAGACCGGCTTCGCCGTCGCCCCGGCCGATGCGCATCGCTGGGTCGCCGAGCGAGTGCATTGGCGCACCAGCGCGCGCGCCGGCCATGGCGCCGTGCGCGAGTTCTGCGATCTGCTGCTGGCCGCGCAGGGCCATGCCGAGACTCTGCTCGCCGACCTGGTGCGCGTCGAAGGCGTGCGCGTGGAAGGCAACGCATGAAGTGGCGCGATATGAACTGGCGCGCGGTGCTGACGGTCACGCTCATGGCCGGCGCGCTGCTCAGCGGCTGGATGCTCTGGCAGCAGCGCGACAGGGGCGGCACCTCGGGCCCCATCGGCAAGCGTCCGGACTACGTGCTGCACGACTTTCAGACCACGGTACTCGACGAGGCCGGCCGCGAGGCCTTCACGCTCCAAGCGCCGCGCCTGGAGCGCGACCCGGACGTGAAGACGATGCAGATCACCACGCCCGTCTTCCACGTGCCGCCGAAGGAAGGAAGCCAGGCCTCGCCTTGGGAGATCCGCGCACAAAGCGGATGGGTCAGCGAGAAGGGCGAGGAAGTGCGGCTGCGCGGCGGGGTGCTGGCCGACAGCACCAACGCCGACGGCAAGCCGATCAAGATCGCGACCGAGGAACTGAACGTTTTCCCCGACGCCCAGCGCGCCACCTCAACCGCCAAGATAACGCTCACGCAGCCGGGCCTTATACTGCACGGCCGCGGGCTCGAAGCCGACCTCGATGCCAAGCGCATCACCCTACAGAACGACGTCAAGGCCCGATATGAACGTGCTGCCCCTTAGCTTCGCGCTGCTGGTTCTGGCCCTCGCGCCGGCCGCCGCGCTGGCGCGCACGTCCGATCGGAACAAGCCGATGGACATCGATGCCGGCCAAAGCGACTACTCGATGGACGACAGTCGCCCGACCACGCTCAGCGGTGGCGTCGTCATCACGCAGGGCACCCTCGACATCCGCTCCAACCAGGCCGTGATCACCTCGCGCGATGGCGACCCGGTGCGAGCGGTGCTCACCGGCTCGCCGGTGACGCTCAAGCAGGAACTCGACGACGGCAAGCAGATGGACGCGGTCGCCAAGAAGGTCGATTACGACCTCAAGAGCGAAATCGTCGTCTTCACCGGCGGCGTGAACATCCGCCAGCCCTCGGGCTCCATCGCCGGCGAGCGGGTCGTTTACAACATGAAGACCGGACAGGTACAGGGCGGCGGCCAGGACGCGGGTCGCGTGAAGATCCGCATCGTGCCCAAGAACACTCAGGGGGGCGGCTGATGCTGGTCGCCCAGGGCCTGCGCAAGGCCTACCGTGCGCGCGAGGTGGTCAAGGACTTCGGCCTGACCCTGGACGCCGGCGAAGTCGTCGGCCTGCTCGGCCCCAACGGCGCCGGCAAGACCACCTGCTTCTACATGATCGTCGGCCTGGTGCCCGCCGACGCCGGCCAGATCGTGCTGGACGGCAAGGACATCACCTCCGAGCCGATGTACGCGCGCGCCAAGTACGGCGTGGGCTATCTGCCGCAGGAGCCGTCGGTATTCCGCAAGCTCAGCGTGGCCGACAACATCCGCCTGGTGCTGGAACTGCGCGATGACCTGGATCGCAACGGCCGCGAGCGTGAGCTGGAAAGCCTGCTCGACGAACTCCAGGTCGGCCATGTCTCCGAACAGATCGGCGCCAGCCTGTCCGGCGGCGAGCGCCGCCGCGTCGAGATCGCACGGGCGCTGGCCGCGCGTCCCCGGCTGATGCTGCTCGACGAACCGTTCGCCGGCGTGGACCCGATTTCGGTCGGTGAGATCCAGCGGATCGTGCGCCACCTCAAGAATCGGGGAATTGGAGTGCTCATCACGGACCACAACGTCCGCGAAACCTTGGGCATTTGCGATCGGGCGTATATCCTCAACGAAGGCGGTGTTCTGGCGCAGGGTGCTCCGGATGCGCTGCTGGCGAACCCCGATGTACGCCGCGTCTACCTGGGCGAAACCTTCCGGCTGTAAGGATGTAGTCGAAGGGTGCGGCATGTCCGCACGACCAGAGCGCAGCGGCCGTCGGTTCCCCCTGGTCGCGTTGGCCTTCGACAATGAAACCGCGTCTTCAAGCCGCACTCGGACAACAGCTGGTGATGACACCGCAGTTGCGTCAGGCGATTCGCCTGCTGCAATTGTCTGCCGTCGAGCTGGAGGCTGAACTGGCCGCAGCGGTCGAAAGCAACCCGCTGCTCGACTGGACCGAGACCACCATCAGCCTGTCCAACGGCGAATCCGGTGGCGAGAATCCCGGCAATGGCAACGGCGGCGAAACCGAGCATCTGCCGCCGGAAGCCGAGTGGACCACCGACGGCGAGCCCTGGTACGAGCGGTTGGGCCCGGCAGACAGCGACGAGGACACCCCGATCGCCGAGCAGGTTGCCGAATCGGACACGCTCCAGGACCATCTGCTGTGGCAGCTGCACCTGAGCCCGCTGTCGTTGCGCGATCGATCGATCGGCGTGGCCCTGATCGAATCCATCGATGACGACGGATACCTGCGCGAGCCGCTGGAATCGATCGCCGCCTCGCTCGGTGCATCGATGGACTGCTCCGTCGAGGAAATTCTCACCGTATTGCACCAGGTGCAGCAGTTCGATCCTGTCGGCGTCGGCGCGCGCTCTCTGGGAGAATGCCTGCGTCTGCAGTTGGCGCAGTGCCCGATCGAGACCCCTGGCAAGACATTGGCCCACCAGCTGGCCAATGGCCCGCTGGAACGGCTGCCGCGCATCGGCGTGGCGGGTCTGGCGACCGAACTCAAGCTCGATTTGTGCGAAGCCGAGACGGCTGTGCAGTTGCTGCGTTCGCTCGACCCGCGCCCGGGTGCGCAGATCGGCAGCATCGCCAGCGACACCTACATCGCGCCGGACCTGGTGATCTGGCGCCAGCACGGCCTGTGGCGCGTCGCGCTGGCCGATGGCATGCGCCCGCGCATCTCCATCCACCGCGGCTACGAAAACATGCTGCGCCACACCAGCGGGACCGACGCCAGCTACCTTCGCGGCCATCTGCAGGAAGCGCGCTGGCTGCTCAAGAGCCTTGAGGCGCGCGGCGAGACGCTCATCAAGGTGGCGCGCTGCCTGATCAAGCAACAGGCGGCATTCCTGGAATTCGGCGACAGCGCGCTGCGTCCGCTCACGCTGCGCGAAGTCGCGGCCGAGGTCGGACTGCACGAATCCACGGTTTCGCGCGCGATCGCGCGCAAATACGCGCGCACACCGCGCGGCACGGTACCGCTGAGGGCATTTTTCGCCTCCGGCATCGACACCGGCGCAGGCGGCGAAGCCTCCAGCACGGCCATTCAGTCCATGATTCGCCGCCTCATCGATGCAGAGAATCCGCGCAAGCCGCTGTCCGACGCGCGCCTGGCCGAGACGCTCAAGGCCACCGGCGTGCCGGTGGCCCGTCGCACGGTCGCCAAGTACCGCGAGGCCATGAGCATCCCTTCTTCGCAGGATCGCGTGAGGATCGGTTAGGAATTCGGCAGTCCCGCGTGAAGAAGTTTCGAACGAAACCTTGCCGGATCAACACGTTCGGTCCGGATCGCCCAAACTGCGGACCATCGCCCCTTGCGCAACGCACCGGGCGTGCCATTCTGTCTTCCCGTCGCGACGTAAAGGAGGTCTCCGATGCGTATCGAAACCTACGGTCAGCAGATCGAGGTTACCCCCGCCCTGCGGGATTACGTGGAAAGCAAGCTGGCGCGACTGGAACGGCATTGTGAGCAACCCATCGATGTGCGCACACAGCTGAGTCTGGAGAAACCGAACCACCGGGCCAAGGCCACCGTGAACCTTGCCGGCCGCACCCTGGTCGCAGACGCCCAAGCCATCGACATGTACGCCGCCATCGACCTGCTGAGCGACAAGCTCGACCGTCTCCTGCGCGAGCATCGCAGCAAGGTCGTCGACCACCACCGCGGCGAAAGCGCCGCACGCAACGACAGCTTCGGCTGACGCACCCATCCCGCCAGACACCATGCCGCTGCACGATTTGTTGAACCGCGCACGTGTCGCCATCCTCGATGGACACGCGATAGAGGCGAGCGCCGCCGATGAGGCCGTCGCCTCGACGGCCACGCGCGTGCTCGCTGCGGCGGCGTGGTTGCTGGCGGACGACTCCGACGGCGTCGCCATCGCGCTCGCATTGCGCGAACGCGAGGCGCGCGCCAGCACGGCACTCGGATTCGGCGTCGCGATTCCCCACGCACGCGTCGCCGATCTAGACGAGTGCCGGGCGGCGTTCCTGCGCTTGGAGCATCCGGTGGACTTCGGCGCCGCAGATGGCAGGCCGGTCGACCTGGTGCTCGCGCTGCTGGTTCCCGAGCACGACATCGATGGGCAGTTGCGGCGGTTGGCGGAGATCACCGAACGGTTCGCCGACGCCGATTACCGCGACGCATTGCGCGAGGCGCGCGATGCCAGCCAGTTGCGGAGGCTGCTGTCCGGTCCCGCTCCCGGTCCCGATTTCCTTCCCTGCGCCGCCTGAGGGCCCGGATGAGCACCAGCATCAGCGCAGGGGAACTGTTCGAACAACAACGCGATCGTCTCGGCCTGCGCTGGCTAGCCGGGCAGAAGGGCGACCGCCGCATCCTCGAATCGGTCAACACGGTCGCGCGCCGTCCGTCGCTGGCCGGCTATCTCAACGCGATCTATCCGAACAAAGTGCAGATCCTCGGCACCGAGGAACTGTCCTGGCTCGATGCGCTGGAGCCGCGCCTGCGTTGGGAAACGATCGAGAAGATCATGCAGTTCCGCCCGCTGGCGCTGGTCATCAGCAAGGACCAGACCTGCCCGGAGGATCTGCGCATCGCCGCGGAGGAAAGTCACACGCCGCTGTGGGTGTCGCCGCGTCGCGGGCATGAACTGCTCAATCACCTGCAATACCACCTCGCGCGCACCCTCGCGCCGCGCGTGACGCTGCATGGGGTCTTCATGGAGATCTACTCCATCGGCGTGCTCATCACCGGCGAGTCCGGTTCGGGCAAGAGCGAGCTCGCGCTGGAGCTGGTCACGCGCGGCCACCGGCTCGTTGCCGACGACGCGCCGGAGTTCACCCAGATCGCACCCGATGTGCTCGACGGCACCTGCCCGGAAATGCTCCAGGACCTGCTCGAAGTGCGCGGCCTGGGCGTGCTCAACATCCGCCAGATGTTCGGCGACACCGCGGTGAAGAACAACAAGTACCTGCGCTTGATCGTGCACCTGGCCAAGCCGATGACCGAACCCAAGCCGATGGGCATGGAGCGCCTCACCGGCGACAGCGGCATGCGCCGTGTGCTCGACCTGGACGTGCCCATGATCACCCTGCCCGTGATGCCCGGCCGCAACCTGGCCGTGCTGACCGAAGCGGCAACGCGCCTGCACAGCCTGCGCATGAAGGGCCTGGATCCGGCTGCGGCATTCATCGCGCGCCACAGCAACTTCCTCGAACGCGGCGATTCCTGACCGCACACACCGACGCCCACCGCGCCCATGAGCGAAACGCCCACCTCCAATCTGGTCATCGTCAGCGGCATGTCGGGCTCCGGCAAGTCCGTGGCCCTGCGCACCTTCGAGGATCTGGGTTACTTCTGCGTCGACAACCTGCCCGCCGACCTGCTCCCGCAATTCGTCGCCAGTGTGCAGCGCGCGGACGACGGCGCGCCGGCGAAGATGGCGGTGAGCATCGACGTACGGAACCGCCATAGCGACTTGAGCAACATTCCCGAGTGGCTGTCGGCTGTCGGCGCACTGGGGCTGGACCCGCGCCTGGTGTTCTTCGACGCGGGCGACGAGACCCTGCTCAAACGCTATGCAGACACGCGCCGGCGCCATCCGTTGAGCCACCTGGGGCTTTCGCTGGCCGATGCGATCTCGCTGGAGCGGCAGGTGCTCAAGCCGCTGCGCTCCATCGCCGACGCCGTGGTCGATACCAGCAGCTTCAACGTGCATCAACTGCGCCGCCAGGTGCTCACCGAGTTCGGCATCGGTGGCGACACTGGCATGTCGCTGCTGTTCGAATCCTTCGCCTACCGGCGCGGCGTGCCGGCCGACGCCGATTTCGTCTTCGACGCACGCGCGCTCCCCAACCCGCACTGGGACCCGGTGCTGCGTCCGCTGTCCGGACGCGACGCCGCGATTCGGGAGTACCTGGAATCGCAAGCCGACGTGAACCTGTTCTTCGAGCAGATCCGTCAGTTCCTCGACACCTGGCTCCCGCGCCTGCACCTGGACAGCACGCGCAGTTACGCAACCATCGCCTTCGGTTGCACCGGAGGCCGCCATCGCTCGGTGTACCTGGCCGAGCGCTTTGCCGAGCATGCGCGCTCGCAAGGCTGGGACGAGGTCGCGGTCCATCACCGCGAACTCGACTGACGCCACTGCCGCGCTTCACGCGCGCATCTTCACGGCGTCGCGACGTGACGACGCCGTTGCGGTGAACGCGTCCTGACTCTTTTCGCCGCGTCGCTCCGGCTCACGAAAATTTCGCACCACGCTTGCACAAGTCTTGCGCCGCCAAGGCTACGGTCGGGTTGCGCCACCAGTGGCGCCCCATCCCGCAGGAGAGTGCAATGCGTAATTCCTCGACCCTGATGCTCGCACTGGCCTGCGCGCTTGCCGTATCGCCTGCCCTCGCGCAGCGGACGGAACCCCCTACTCCCACCGCGCCGCCGACCGGCAGCACCACCGACACCACGCCGCGCACGCTCGCCTTCGCCGACCTCGACGTCAACGCCGACGGCAAGGTCAGCAAGGACGAAGCCGCCGCGGATGCGCGACTGACCAGCCACTTCGCGCAGGTCGATCGCGACGGCGATGGCCAGCTGTCGCAGACCGAATTCGCCGCGGGACACGAACGCACAGGCACGACCACCCCGCAGTGATCCCCGTCGACGGCGAACCAGACTCGCCATCGTCGCCTTCCCCCAGAAGAGGAGTACCCATGAACAACCACGGCATCCATCGACTCACTACCGCGCTGGCGCTGGTGTTGGTCACGTCCGCACTGGCACTGACTGGCTGCCAGAAGACCGAGACCCAGGCAGTCCCGGTACCGGTCGAGACGACTCCCGCACCGGAGCCCACCCCGCCGCCGCCGGAAACGACCACGCCTCCGACCGACAGCACGATGCCGCCGACGGACACCACCGCGCCGCCGACGACACCGCCGCCGGCCGAGGGTACGGAAACGCCGCCTGCGGATCAGACCACGCCGCCGCGCTCCTGATCGGCCATCTTCGATCGGGTCTCGCGACGCGATCGCCCCACCGACGGCCCGCGCAAGCGGGCCGTCTGCATGGTCCGGTTCGATTTTGTGACCGCCCTCGGCCTACCGGATCCGGAGCGCCGCGACCGGCATGCGTACGCGCAGTTTCTACTTCCGGGCCGTCACCCTGACCTGTTAAGTTGACCGCATGGCCGTCGGCATCCTCCTCATCACCCACGAAGGCATCGGCAACGCGCTCGTCGCGGTGGCGGGTCGGCTGCTGAGCCAGTTACCCCTGCGCACCGAAGCGCTGGAGGTGCCGTTCGAAGGCGATCCCGACGCGTTGTTGCCGCAGGCCAGCGCCGCGCTGCGTCGCGTCGATGGCGGCGACGGCGTCCTGGTCCTGACCGATCTGTACGGCGCCACCCCCAGCAACCTGGCCGCCAAGGTCGCCCGGCTCGGCACGCCGGTGCGCCGCGTGTCGGCGGTGAGCCTGCCGATGCTGCTGCGCGTGATGAACTACGCGGACCTGGGTTTGGATGAACTGCCGGCGGTGGCCGCCGCTGGCGCGCGCAATGGCGTGATCGTGGATGAAGCGTGAGCCCGGCGGGGCCCGAAGTGGATAGAGCATGAGTGGAGTAATGGACAAACGGGTTTGGCATCCGACCCGAAGGACGCGGCGATGATCGAGCATGACCTGACAGTCTCAAACCGGCTCGGCCTGCACGCGCGGGCCACGGCCAAGCTCGTGCAGACGCTGTCGGCCTATCGCAGCAGCGCCACCCTCACCGCGAAAGGCCGCGAAGTGAATGCCAAGAGCATCATGGGCGTGATGTTGCTCGCCGCGGGCCAGGGCACGCAGGTGAAGTTGCGCGTGGAAGGCGACGACGAAGACCAGGCCGCTGCGGCCGTGGTGTCGCTGTTCGAACGCCGTTTCGACGAAGACAGCTGAGGCGCGGATGAGGCAGGAGTTCACCGGACATGGCGCGTCGCGCGGAAGCGCACTCGGCCGCGCCCGTGTTCGCCTGCCCCATGCGCTGGAGGTCGTCGAGGAACATATCCCCGCCAAGCGCGTCGAGGGCGAGATCGCACGCCTGCACGCCGCGATCGCCACCGTGCGCGAGGAGATGTTCGCCCTGCGCGAGCGCCTGCATGGCGCGCTCGCGCACGAGGTCGGCGAGTTCCTAGACCTGCACAGCCTGCTGCTCGACGATCCCGAGCTGCTGCAGGGCCTGGACGAACTGATCCGCACCGGTCGGTATTCGGCCGATTACGCGCTGCGCCTGCAACGCGACCGCATCGCCTCCGTCTTCCAGAACATGGACGACGCCTATTTCCGCAGCCGCGTGGACGACATCGACCAGGTGATCGGTCGCGTCCACGCCGCGCTGCACCGCCACGATCCGGGAATGCTCGGCGTGGCAGGCGAGATCCTCGTCACCGACAACATCGCCCCGGCCGAGATCGCACAACTGCAGACGCAGGGCGTGATGGCGATCGTCACCACCACCGGCAGCGTGCTCTCGCACAGCGCGATCCTCGCGCGCAGCCTGCATCTTCCGTTGATCGTCGGCGCCGAGAAGGCGCTGCAGAAGATCAACGACGGCGACGTGCTCGCAGTCGACGGAGCCAGCGGCCGCGTCATCCTCGAACCCGATGCGGGCGATCTGCGCGCCCACCGCGGCCGCGTGCGCGAACTGGCGCGCGAGCGCAAGCAACTGCACCGCCTGCGCCGCGAACCGACGCGTACGCTCGACGGCGTCGACATCAAGCTCTACGCCAACGCCGAATCGCGAGAGGACGTGGCCGAAGCGCACGCGCTCGGTGCGGCGGGCGTGGGTCTGTACCGCACCGAATTCCTCTTCCTGCAACGCAACGAGTTGCCTGACGAGGAGGAGCAGTTCCGCGTCTATCGCGATGTCGTCCTCGGCATGACCGGTCGCGCGGTGACGATCCGCACGCTGGACCTGGGCGCCGACAAGGCCGACCGCACGGGCCTTGCGCTGCGCGACGAGCCCAATCCGGCGCTCGGTCTGCGCGGCGTGCGCCTGTCGCTGGCGCGCACGGGCCTGCTGGAATCACAGCTGCGCGCCCTCGTGCGCGCCTCGGGCTACGGACCGCTGCGCATCCTGCTGCCCATGATCAGCTCGCGCGAGGAAGTGCGCACCGTGCGCGCCGCACTCAAGCGCGTCACCGCCGAGCTGCGCGAACAAGGCCATGAGGTCGCCGAGAACGTACCGCTCGGTGCGATGATCGAAGTGCCCGCGGCCGCGATCGCACTGCCGACGTTCATCGGCAGCGTCGATTTCCTGTCCATCGGCACCAACGACCTGGTGCAGTACCTGCTCGCGGCGGACCGCAACAACGAGGCGCTAACCGACATCTACACGCCGCTGCATCCGGCCGTGATCCGCCTGGTCCGCAGCGTGATCCAGCTGTGCCACAAGCGCGGCAAACCGGTGGCCGTGTGCGGCGAGATGGCGGGCGATGCGCACTTCGCGCCGATGCTGCTCGCGCTGGGTCTGACCGAATTCAGCCTGCATCCGGCCACGCTGCTGGAACTGCGCCGCACGATCCGCCATTGCGACCTTGCGCAGTTGCAGTCGCGCGCCGCGGCCCTGCTGCGGGCACGCGATCGGGCGGCGATCGAGGAATGGATCGCCGAGAACACACCGCCGGTGGGCTGACGGCGGGAATGCCGATTCGGGATTCGGGATTCGGGAAGATGTCATCCCGCCCAGGCGGGTATCCAGAATTCCGACGTAGTACCGCTGCATCGACGGTGACACATGCGCGTTTGATCGCCTTTCGCGGGTACGAGCGCTGAAAGGCGACCGCGCGCTCATGCGAATCCCAAATCCCAAATCTCCGCCCACAGGGGTGGGCATCCCACGCGATCGAGGCGATAATGTCTCGATGAACACCTGACCCTGTCGTGCCCTTTCGGCTCGACGCGACCACGCTTCTCACGAAGCCGGGAAGCCCCGCATGGCCGAAGCCGTCCGCCACGACAAGACCGCGCGTCAGTTGCGCCTGCTTTCCGACGCGCTCGACAGCGGCCGCCTGGGGCCGGTGCGTCGCCTGGTCAATACGCTCTCGCCCGCCGAGATCGGCAACCTCCTCGAATCGCTCCCGCCCGCCAAGCGCACCATCGTCTGGGGCCTGGTCGATGCCGAGGACGACGGCGAAGTGCTGGTGCATGTCGGCGACGACGTGCGCGAAAGCCTGCTGGCCGAGATGGATCCGGATGAAATCATCGCGGCCGTCGAAGACCTGGACATCGACGACCTCGCCGATCTGGTGGAAGACCTGCCCGACACGGTCATCGACGAAGTGCTCAAGTCGATGGACCGCGAGAACCGCGAGCGGCTCGAGCAGGTGCTGTCGTATCCGGAGGACACCGCCGGCCGTCTGATGAATCCCGACGTGGTGACGGTGCGCACCGACACCACCATCGATGTGGTGCTGCGCTACCTGCGCCTGCGCGGCGAATTGCCGGAACACACCGACCATCTGTACGTGGTCAGTCGCCGCCACCAGTACCTGGGCCGCATCGGACTGGCGGCGCTGCTCACCCACGAACCCGGCACGCCGATCAACAAGCTCGTCGACGATGAGCAGGCGGCGATCGACGTGGAGGAATCGGCCAACGAGGTCGCGCGCAAGTTCTCCGACCACGACTGGCTCAGCGCGCCGGTGGTGGACGAGAACAACATCCTGCTCGGCCGCATCACCATCGACGACGTGGTGGACATCATCCGCAGCCAGGCCGAGCACCAGGCGCTGAGCGCCGCCGGCCTGGACGAGGACGAGGACCTGTTCAGCCCGGTCTGGCGCGCCATGCGGCGGCGGCTCATCTGGCTGTCGATCAACCTGGGCACGGCGTTCCTCGCCGCGAGCGTGGTGGGCGAGTTCGCCGACACCATCGACAAGCTGGTGGCGCTGGCCGTGCTGATGCCGATCGTCGCCGGCATGGGCGGCAACGCGGGCACGCAGGTACTGGCCCTGATGGTGCGCGGCCTCGCGCTCGGGCAGGTCGGCGCGGCCAACGTGCGCACGCTGCTGTGGAAGGAAGCCCGCGTCGCCCTGCTCAACGGCCTGGTCCTGGGCACCTTGTTGGCCCTGATCGTGCTGATCTGGTTCCACAGCCTGGGGCTGTCGCTGGTCATCGGGGTCGCGCTCACCGCCAATCTGTTGTTCGCGGCGGTGGCCGGCGTGCTGGTGCCGGTGGCGATCAAGCGCGCCGGTTACGACCCCGCGCTCGCTTCGGGCATCTTCCTGACGACCGTGACCGACGTGATGGGCTTTTTCACGTTCCTGGGCCTGGCGACCGTCATCCTGTTGCGCTGAGCGCGCACGACACGCTCGATCTGCGACGCACGCCATTGCGGCGCGCGGGACGAACGCGAATGATGCCGGCCGTCGCCAGGAGCTTCGCATGCACTTCCGCAATCCCGTTTCCGCCCTACTCCGCCTTGCTGCCGTGGCGCTGGTCCTGATGCTCAGCGCCTGCGCGACGACCCCGCACGAAGAACCGCCCGGCCGTTTCGTCGAGCGCAGCGTGATCGTGGACGGTGCAACGCATCGCTACCAGGTGTTCGTGCCCTCGCAGAAGGCCGGCGGACGGCATCCGCCCGTGGTGCTGTTCCTGCACGGTTCGGGCGAGCGCAGCACGGACAACCAGCGTCAGGTCGAAGTCGGACTCGGCCCGCACGTTCGCGCGCACGCGGCCGACTTCCCGGCCATCGTCGTCTTTCCGCAGTCGCCGGATGGCACTTCATGGACCGGCACGCAGGCGCGCGTGGCACTGGCCGCGCTCGACGCGTCGCTGGATGAGTTCGACGGCGACGACGACCGCATCGTGCTGACCGGCATGTCACGCGGCGGCTATGGCGTGTTCGAACTGGCCATCATGGAACCGCGGATGTTCGCCGCGCTGGTTCCGGTGTGCGGTGGCGTCACCCAGCCGCCGGGGCTGAAAGAACATCTGCAGGTGGAAAGCGTCGCGCTGGCGCCCGATCCGTTCGCCGCCGCTGCGCAGAAACTGCAGCGCCTGCCGGTGTGGGCCTTCCACGGCGCCAAGGACGACGTCGTGACGCCGGACCAGTCCCGCCACATGGTCGAAGCCCTGCGTCGGCTGGGCGGCAACGTGCGCTACACCGAGTTCGCCGACGCCGGCCACAACGCCTGGGATGCGGCGTACGCGACGCCGGAGCTGTGGGGTTGGGCGTTCGCGCAGAGGCGGTAAGCCTGTCATTCATGGAGCGCTGGCAGGCCACGCGGCAGCGCCGAACGCTTCGATGAGTGGGATTGCTGCCATCCATGGCGCGACGCACTTGGCTTCGGGTCGCCCGGCCCGTCCGTCCATCGACGGGCGTTCGCCAGGCCACGCGGCAGCGCCGCGTAAGCGGCCTGCCTCACCCTTTGAGCAGCGCCTCTAGGACGGCCATGCGCACCGCCACGCCGTTGGTGACCTGGCGCAGGATCAGCGACTGCGGGCCGTCGGCCACTTCATCGGTGATTTCCACGCCGCGGTTGATCGGTCCCGGATGCATCACGACGGCATCTGACGCCGCGCGCTTCAGGCGCGTTGCCGTCAGGCCGTAGTCGCGGTGATAGTCGTCGAGCGAGGCGACCAGGCCTTCTTCCATCCGCTCGCGCTGCAGGCGCAGCATCATCACCGCGTCGGCGCCGTCGATCGCCGCGTCCAGGTCGTCCGTCACCGTGCAGCCGTGCAGCGTGCCGTCCTGCGGCAGCAGCGATGCCGGGCCGCATACACGGATTTCGCCCGCGCCCAGCGTACGCAGCGCCTGCAGATCGGAACGCGCGACGCGTGAGTGCTTGACGTCACCGACGATCGCCACCTTCAGCCTGGCGAAATCGTGTCCCTTCGCCTGGCGCAGCGTGAGCATGTCGAGCAGACCCTGCGTCGGGTGCGCGCTGCGACCATCGCCCGCGTTCACCAGCACGGTGCCGTCGTCCACGTGTTGCGAGAGCGCGGCCACCGCGCCGTCGTCCTGGTGGCGGACGACGAAGCCGCGCACGCCCATCGCTTCCAGGTTCTTCAGCGTGTCCAGCGCGGTCTCGCCCTTGCGCGTGGACGACGTGGAAGCGTCGAAGTTCAATACGTCCGCGCCCAGGCGCTGCGCAGCCAGCGTGAAGCTCATGCGCGTGCGCGTGGAGGGCTCGAAGAAGAGCGTGCATACCGCGATGCCGTCCAGCGCGCGCCGATCGTAATGGCCTTCGGCGAACGCCTGCGCGCGCACCAGCAGCGCATTGAGCGCGTCGTTCGGAAGGCCATCGAGCGTGAGCAGGTGGCGCGGAAGGTGCGTGTGCGGGGCGTTCATGCAGTCGGGGGCGTGCTCGGCCGGAGCGTGCGTTCGAGATCGGAAAGGTCCAGCCCGTCGTCGGGCGAGGCGAGCCAGCGCTCGATGATGACCGCGGCGGCGACGGCGTCGAGCGCCTCCGCATCGCGACGGCGCTTGCGGCCTTCGGCCCGATCGGAGGCGAAGCGCTGCGCGGCTTCGATCGAACTCATGCGCTCGTCCATCAACACCACCGGCAGACCGTAGCGCTGCGCCAGTTCGCGCGCGAAGGCGTGGGCGCGCAGGCGGATCGGCTGGTCGCCCCCGTCCAGCGCCATCGGATCGCCGACGATCAGGCCGTCAGGCCGCCATTCGCTGCGCAGGCGATCGATCGAGGCCCAGTCCGGACCGTGGCCATGGACGTCGATCACCGCCAGCGCGCGAGCGCCGTGGCCGAACGCGCTGCCGACCGCGACGCCGATGCGGCGCGCGCCGACGTCGAAGCCCAGGACGGTGCCGTCACGCCGGATCCGGGGTGTCTCGGAGGGCGCCATCAGGCGTGACCGGCGTAGTCGGCCAGGTACGCGAAATCGACGCCGATGCGACCGGCCGCGGCCTGCCATCTTGCGTCCAGCGGCAGCTCGAACAGCAGCTCGGCATCGGCCGGTGCGGTGAGCCAGTCGTTCTCGGTCAGCTCGTGCTCGAGCTGGCCCGAGCCCCAGCCGGCGCACCCCAGCGCGACGATCGCGTTGTGCGGGCCTTCGCCCCGCGCCATCGCTTCGAGAATGTCGCGCGAGGTGGTGAGGTACAGCTGCTCGGGCGCATCCGGACCGGTGATCGCCATCGTGGAATCCCAGTGCATGCCGCCGTCGTGCAGCACGAAGCCGCGCTCGGGATGCACCGGGCCGCCGGCCAGCACGGGCCGTGCGCGCAGCGATTCGTCGCCGCCGTCCAGGCCCATCTGGCCCAGGACTTCGCCCAGCGTGTACTCCGACGCGCGATTGACCACGATGCCCATCGCCCCGTCCGCGTCGTGCTGGCAGATCAACGCCACGCTGCGCGCGAAGTTGGAATCTGCGAGCGCCGGCAGTGCGATCAGCAGCTGGTTGGCCAGTGGCGTGGGCGTTACGGACATGGGCCGCATTCTATCGCGGGCAGCGTGATGCGTCCCGCATCCGGGCGGGCGTACGATGGCGGCTTTCCCACGCGCCCACGCCGCCATGTCAACCTCTTCGTTCCGACTGCGCCCGCTCGGCCTGGCCTGCCTGGCCACCCTCGCCCTCGCCGCCTGCCAGCGCGCCACGCCGCCCGAAGCCACCCCGCAGGCCGCGGCGCCGGCCGCGCCTGCCGCCACGTCATACGCAGCGTCCCACACCGGCGATTACGCGGTGGTGCCGCTCAAGGCCGATCTCTCGCGCTTCGACGAAAACACGCGGCGCATGATCGCCAAGCTGGTGGAAGCCAGCGAGGTCACCAACGACCTGTTCTGGAAGCAGTCCTGGGACGGCGACCGCGCCGCGCTGCTGGCGCGCGCGCCCGACGCCGCCACGCGCGAGCTCGCGGAAATCAACTTCGGCCCGTGGGACCGCCTCAACGAAGACACGCCGATCATCGACGGCATCGGCCCGCGCCCGCCGGGCGGCCCGTTCTATCCGGCCGACATGACGAAGGCCGAGTTCGAGGCCGCGCAAATTCCCGACAAGACTTCCAACTACACCCTGCTGCGCCGCGACAACGGCAAGCTGGTCAGCGTGCCCTACCACGTCGCCTACAAGGCCGACCTGGAGCGCATCGCCACGCTGCTGCGCGAGGCCGCGACGCTCAGCGCCGACAAGTCGTTCGCCCAGTACCTCAACATGCGCGCCGATGCGCTGCTGAGCGACGACTTCCGTCCCAGCGACATGGCGTGGATGGACATGAAGACCAATCCGGTCGACATCGTCATCGGCCCCATCGAAACTTACGAAGACCAGCTGTTCGGCTACAAGGCCGCCTACGAAGGCCTGGTGCTCATCAAGGACGTCGAATGGAGCGCCAAGCTCGCGCGCTTCGCCAGCTTCCTGCCGGCGCTGCAGAAGGGCCTGCCGGTGGACGCCAAGTACAAGGCCGAGATGCCTGGTTCCGATGCCGATCTCAACGCGTATCAGGTCGTCTACTACGGCGGCAACGCCAACGTCGGCGGCAAGACCATCGCGATCAACCTGCCCAACGACGAAGAAGTGCAGCTGAAGAAGGGCACGCGGCGCCTGCAGCTGGAGAACGTGATGAAGGCGAAGTTCGACACCATCCTGGTGCCGATCGCCAACCAGCTCATCGCCAAGGACCAGCTCAAGCACGTCACCTTCGACGCTTTCTTCGAGGACGTGATGTTCCATGAAGTCGCGCACGGGCTGGGCATCAAGAAGACGCTGGACGGCAAGGGCACCGTCGGCGACGCGCTGAAGGAATACGCGTCCAGCTTCGAGGAAGGCAAGGCCGACATCCTCGGGCTGTACATGATCGACGCGCTCAGCCGCCAGGGCGAACTGGACGAGAGCAAACTGATGGACGGCTACGTCACCTTCCTCGCCGGAATCCTGCGATCGGTGCGCTTCGGCGCCAGCGACGCGCACGGCAAAGCGAACATGGTGCGCTTCAACTTCTTCGCCGAACATGGCGCGTTCACGCGCGATGCCGACGGCCGCTATCGCGTCGACTTCGACAAGATGCGCGAGGCGATGAACGCGCTCAGCGCCAAGCTGCTGACCGTCCAGGGCGACGGCGACTACGCCGAAGCCAAGCGCATGACCGAGACGATGGGCACGATCAACCCCAAACTGGCGGCGGACCTTGCACGACTCAAGGACGCGAAGATCCCGGTCGACATCCGCTTCGAGCAGGGACTGGAAACCCTCGGATTGCAGTCCTACGCCGGCCCGCAGAAGACCGCGGGGCAATAGGACGCCATGTCAGGCTACTGCGACTACGCCCCCGGCCATCCGCTGCACGGCCCTTACCACGACACCGAGTACGGCTTCCCGCAGCGCGAGGAGGCCGTGCTGTTCGAGCGCCTGGTGCTCGAGATCAACCAGGCGGGCCTGAGCTGGGAAACCATGCTTCGCAAGCGCGAAGGCTTCCTCCGCGCCTACCATGGCTTCGACGTCGACAAGGTGGCGAAGTACGGCGAGAAGGATCGCGAGCGCCTGCTCAACGACGCGGGCATCGTCCGCAACCGGCTGAAGGTGGACGCGGCGATCCACAATGCGCAGGTGATCCAGCAACTGCGCAAGTCGCACGGCAGTTTCGCGCAGTGGCTCGATGCGCACCTGATCGACGAGAACGGCGAGCGTCGCGACAAGGCCGGCTGGATCAAGCTGTTCAAGAAGACCTTCCGCTTCACGGGCGGGGAAATCACCAACGAGTTCCTGATGAGCCTGGGCTATCTGCCCGGCGCGCATCGCGACGACTGTCCCACGCAAAAGCGCATTCTCAAGCTGAAGCCGCCGCTCGACCCGGCCTGGCGCCGGAAGCTCTGAGCCGACGCGCCTTCACACCCCCTCCACGTTGCCGGGCGCATCTCCGCAGTTCGGTTCAAGGAGATGGGCCATGCGCGTTTCGCTGCTTGCGTTGCTGATCGCATCCGCGCTGCTGCCCGCGTGCCAGCGCGAACAGCCACCCGCCACACCGGCGCCCACTACCGACAGCGCGTCGCCCCCGCCGGCCGCGACGCCGACGAACACACCGGCGACCACGCCAGCACCCGCACCCGGTTCGATCCCCGTCACGGCCGACAACTACGGCCGCGCCGCCAGCGACATCGCGTTCGCCGGCATCGTCAAGGACGGGTTCGGCAAATTCAATCACTTCCGGGAACTGACGCCGCTGGACAGGCAGGTCGTCGTCCGGCAGAACCGCGACACGCTGTATTCCGCGGCCGTGTTCGACCTCGACGCCGGACCGGTGACGATCACGTTGCCTGATCCGGGCCCGCGCTTCATGTCGATGCAGGTGTTCGATGAAGACCAGTACACGCACCGGATCGCCTACACGCCGGGCACGTACACGCTGCGCAAGTCGGATATCGGCACGCGCTACGCGGCGGTGGCATTGCGCATTCTGGTCGATCCGAACAATCCCGACGACGTGAAGACCGTGCACGCGTTGCAGGACGCGGTGGTGGTCGGCCAGCCGGGCGGGCCCGGCACGTTCGAGATTCCGAAGTGGGACATGGCGAGCCTGGAGAAACTCACCGCCGCGCTGACCGTGCTCGGCGACACTCTGCCCGACAAGAACGGCATGTTCGGCAGCAGGAAGGACGTGGACCCGGTGCGTCGCCTGATCGGCGTCGCCACCGCGTGGGGCGGCAATCCCGCCAAGGACGCCACCTATCTGAACTTCGTGCCCGCCAGGAACGACGGAACCACCGTCCACCACCTCGACGTGAAGGACGTGCCGGTGGACGGTTTCTGGTCGGTGACCGTGTACAACGCCAAGGGCTATTTCGAGCCCAATGCGCAGAACGCGTATTCGCTCAACAACCTCACCTCGAAGAAATCCGACGACGGTTCCGTGCGCATCCAGTTCGGCGGCTGCGATGGCCAGGTCTCCAACTGCCTGCCGATCACGCCTGGCTGGAACTACCTCGTGCGGCTTTATCGTCCGCGCGCGGAAATCCTCGACGGCACGTGGAAATTCCCCGACGCCGCGCCCGCGTCCTGATCGTCCCGAACCCCACGCCACCGGGAGTACTCGATGAACCGCCTGACGATGCCTTTCCTCGCGATCGCGGCCACGCTTTGCGTGGCGCTCGTCGCCTGCAAACGCGAGCCTTCGACCGAACGTGCCGCCGATGCGGCTGCACCCGCCGGCGCCGCCACCGCGCCCGGCGAACCCACCGCCGATGAAGCGCGTGCCATCGCCAAGGACGCCTACATCTGGGGCTACCCGGTGGTGGAGAACTACAAGACGCTCTACCAGCAGGCGCTGGAACAGGGCGGCGCGAACTACCGCGCGCCCTTCAACCGGATCGGCAGCCTGAACAACGTCGCCACGCCCAAGGACACGGCGATCGTCACGCCTAACTCGGACACGCCGTATTCGTTCCTGTGGATGGACCTGCGCGCCGAGCCGCTGGTCCTCTCGATCCCGGCAATGGGAACGCAGCGGTATTTCTCGGTGCAACTGATCGACCTGTACACCTACAACTTCGACTACATCAACCAGTCGGTGACCGACGGCAAGGCGGGCACGTTCCTCATCGCCGGGCCGGACTGGAAGGGCGAAACGCCCAAGGGCATCGACAAGGTGTTCCGCTCCGAGACGCCCTTCGCCTACGCGCTGTTCCGCACTCAGCTGATTTCCCCCAAGGATCTGGACAACGTCAAACGCCTGCAGGCGCAGTACAAGGTGCAGCCGTTGAGCGCCTTCGCCGGCACGCCCGCACCGCCCGCACTGCCGCCCGTGCAGTTCCCGCCGTATGACGCACAGAAGGCCAACGACCTGGGCTTCTTCTCCTACCTCGCCTTCCTGTTGCCGTATGCGCCGATGAACGACAGCGAGGCCGCGCTGCGCGACCGGTTGGCGAAGATCGGCGTGGTACCGGGCAAACCTTTCGACGAAAGCGCACTTTCGCCGGCCATGCGCCAGGCGCTGCTCGACGGCATCGGCGACGCCAACAAGGAACTGGCGAACTTCGTCGCCACGCAGATCAATACCGACAAGGTGCACAGCGCCGACCTGTTCGGCTCGCGCGCGCAGCTCAAGGGCAACGCGCTCTACCGCTTCGCCGGCGCCAAGCAGGGCATCTACGGCAACTCGGCCTCGGAAGCGGATTACCAGCTGTACTTCGTCGATGCGAAGGAGCAGCCGCTGGACGCTTCGAAGCACGATTACGCGCTGCGCTTCCCGAAGGATGGCCTGCCGCCGACTAACGCGTTCTGGTCCGTCACGATGTACGACGGCAAGTCCAAGCTGCTGGTGGACAATCCGTTGAATCGCTATCTCATCAACTCGCCGATGCTGGGCTCGCTCAAGCGCGACGCCGACGGCGGGATCACGCTCTACATGCAGAACGCCTCGCCCGGCAAGGACAAGGAAGCCAACTGGCTGCCTGCGCCGAACGGACCGTTCTACGTGGTGCTGCGCAACTACAGCCCGAAGCCCGAGGTGGTCGATCGCACCTGGAAGCGGCCGGCGCTGGAGCCGAAGCGCTGAGGCAAAGGCAACAAAAAAGCCCCGCAGGTGCGGGGCTTTTTTATATGCGAACCGCGCGACTCAGCGAACTTCCGCCACTTCCACGCCGTCCAGGCCCGCGGCCAGCGTCCTGGCGTCGCCGCCCTGCGCCAGCTTGATGCGCAGGCGCACCTCGTTCTGCGAGTCGGCGTAACGCAGCGCGTCCTCGTACGAGATCTCGCCGGCCTGGTACAGCTCGAACAGGGCCTGGTCGAAGGTCTTCATGCCCAGTTGCACGGATTCCTTCATCACTTCCTTGAGCTTGTGCACCTCGCCGTCGCGGATGTAGTCCTGCACCAGCGGCGTGCCGAGCAGGATTTCCATCGCCACGCGGCGACCCTTGCCGTCGGGCGTGGGAATCAGCTGCTGCGCGACCACGCCCTTGAGGTTCAAGGACAGGTCCATCAGCAACTGCTGGCGGCGGTCTTCCGGGAAGAAGTTGATGATGCGGTCCATCGCCTGGTTGGCGTTGTTGGCGTGCAGCGTGCACAGCACCAGGTGGCCGGTTTCGGCGAAGGCGATGGCATGGTCCATGCCCTCGCGCGTGCGCACCTCGCCGATCATGATCACGTCCGGCGCCTGGCGCAGCGTGTTCTTCAGCGCCGCTTCCCAGCTGTCGGTGTCGATGCCGACCTCGCGCTGGGTGATGATGCAGCCCTCGTGCTTGTGCACGAACTCGATCGGGTCCTCGATCGTGATGATGTGGCCGGTCGAGTTGAGGTTGCGGTAGCCGATCATCGCCGCCAGCGAGGTCGACTTACCCGTGCCCGTCGCGCCGACGAAGATAATGATGCCGCGCTTGGTCATCGCCAGCGTCTTGATCACCGGCGGCAGGTTGAGTTCTTCAACCGTGGGAATCTTGGTCTCGATGCGGCGCAGAACCATGCCGACCTGGTTGCGCTGGTAGAAGCAGCTCACGCGGAAGCGGCCGACGCCGGCCACGCCGATGGCGAAGTTGCACTCGTGCGTCTTCTCGAACTCCTCGCGCTGCTGGGGGTTCATGACGTTGAGCACGAGGTCGCGGCTCTGCTGCGGTGTCAGCGGATTCTGCGTGATCGGCGAGAGCTTGCCGTGGACCTTCATCGACGGCGGCATGCCCGCGGTGATGAAAAGATCCGACGCCTTCTGGTGCGCCATCAGCTTCAGGAACGAAGTGAAGTCGATGCTGCCGGCGCCGGTGGAAGCGGCGGCGGACGCAGTGCCGGTGGTGCTGGTGTTCATTCCTTACTCCCCTTTGGCCGGGATTCGAGATTCGGGATTCGCAAGAGCAACCTCTCTCGCACCCGACCCGACTTGCTCCGCGGCTTTTACGAAACCCGAATCCCGAATCCCCAATCCTGAACCAGGCACTTACTCGAACAGACGCTTGTCGCGTGCGTATTCCTTCGCCTGCGGACGCAGGATCAGGCCGCGCTTGACGAGGTCCTGCAGGTGCTGGTCGAGCGTCATCATTCCGTAGTTCTGGCCGGTCTGGATCGCCGAGTACATCTGCGCGACCTTGTCCTCGCGGATCAGGTTACGGATCGCCGGGATGCCGACCATGATTTCCCACGCCGCGGTACGGCCGCCGCCCACTTTCTTGAGCAGCGCCTGCGAAATCACCGCGCGCAGCGATTCGGACAGCATCGAGCGCACCATCGGCTTCTCGCCGGCGGGGAACACGTCGATGATTCGGTCGATGGTCTTGGCCGCCGACGAGGTGTGCAGCGTGCCGAACACGAGGTGGCCCGTCTCCGCGGCGGTCAGCGCCAGGCGGATGGTTTCCAGGTCGCGCAACTCGCCCACGAGGATGTAGTCGGGGTCTTCGCGCAGCGCCGAGCGCAGCGCTTCGTTGAAGCCGTGCGTGTCGCGGTGCACCTCGCGCTGGTTGATCAGGCACTTCTGCGAGGTGTGGACGAATTCGATCGGATCCTCGACGGAGAGGATATGGCCGTATTCGTTCTTGTTGATGTGGTCGATCATCGCCGCCAACGTGGTCGACTTGCCCGAACCCGTCGGTCCCGTGACCAGGATCAGGCCCTGCGGCTGATCGATCAGCTCGCGGAAGATCGGCGGGCAGCCCAGGTCGTCCAGCGTCAGCACTTCGGACGGAATCGTACGGAACACCGCACCGGCGCCACGGTTCTGGTTGAACGCGTTGACGCGGAAGCGGGCCAGGCCGGGGATCTCGAAGGAGAAGTCGACTTCGAGGAATTCCTCGAAGTCGCGGCGCTGCTTGTCCGACATGATGTCGTACACGAGCGCGTGGACTTGCTTGTGGTCCAATGCCGGGATGTTGATGCGTCGCACGTCGCCATCCACGCGGATCATGGGCGGCAGGCCGGCGGAAAGGTGCAGGTCGGAAGCTTTGTTCTTGACTGAGAACGCCAGAAGTTCGGCGATATCCATGCGTGCTCCCCTGCACTACTGGAAGTGGACACTACTGAAGGTGAAGCGGTGGAACGGAATTACCCCTCACGGCAGTATAGCCCTCACTCCTTGCCCCCAACCAAGCACTTTTGTTAGGAATTGAGACGTGCGCGTGCGCGCCCTGAAGGACATCCTGCTCCAGCTCAAGAACGCGGCCGACGCGAGCGGTCGGCCAGAGCCGCGCCTGCTCGCAGTCAGCAAGACCCAGGATGCGACCGCCGTCGCGGAATTGGCCGATGCCGGCCAACGGGCCTTCGGCGAGAACTACGTGCAGGAGGCCGCGGCCAAGCGCGCCGCGCTGGCCGACCGGGGCCTGGAATGGCACCTCATCGGCCATCTGCAGTCCAACAAGGCACGGGAGGCGGCGGACCTGTTCGACTGGGTCCAGACCGTGGACCGGCCGAAACTGGTGGAGGCGCTCGCCCGCCATCGTGCGGGCGACCGGGCGCCGTTGAACGTGCTCATCCAGGTGAACATCGACGACGAGGCCAGCAAGCACGGTTGCCAGCCCGACGACGTCCCGGCGTTGGCGCAGGCCATCGCCGCGCAACCGCGCCTGTGCCTGCGCGGGCTCATGGTCATCCCGACCCCGCACGCGGACCCGGAACGGCGCCGCCCGGCCCTCGCCCGCACCCGTGCGCTGTTCGACGCGCTCCGCACCGGCCATCCGACCGCCGACACGCTGTCGATGGGGATGAGCGACGATTTCGCCGTCGCCATCGCCGAGGGCGCGACGATGGTGCGGATCGGCACAGCCTTGTTCGGCGCCCGCAAAAGCCGGGAATCGGGAGTGGGGAATCGGGAGTCGTGAGCGGGCTCCGGCACTTCCCGCTTGATGACGGCATCGGCCTTCTTGCGCGCTCCGCTCGGTATTCTTGACCCCTGCCATGGCGAGCGGCGCTTTATGACCATTCCCGATTCCCGAATCCCGAATCCCGGCCCTGTCGCCTTCATCGGCGGCGGCAACATGGCCCGCAGCCTGATCGGTGGACTGGTCGCGCGCGGCCAATCGACCGATGCGATCCGTGTCGCCGAACCCGTGGCCGCGCTGCGCGAGGCGCTCGAACGCGATTTCGGCGTCGCCTGCTTCGACCATGCCACCCCTGCCGCGACGGGCGCGGACGTCTGGGTGCTGGCCGTAAAACCGCAGGTGATGCGCGAAGTCTGCAGCGCGCTGGTTCCGCTGGCGCAGGCGCGACGGCCGCTGGTGATCTCCATCGCCGCCGGCATCACCGCCGGGCAGCTCGAGCGATGGCTCGGCGGCGACGTGCCCGTCGTGCGCGCGATGCCGAACACGCCCGCGCTGCTCGGCATGGGCATCACCGGACTGTTCGCCAACGCGAGGACGGACCTTCCGCAGCGCGCGGCCGCGACCGCGCTGCTGGAAGCCGTCGGCCCGGTCGTGTGGATCGACGAGGAATCGCAGATGGACGCCGTGACCGCGGTGTCCGGCAGTGGGCCGGCCTACGTGTTCCTGCTGGCCGAAGCCATGCAGGCCGCCGGTGTCCGCCAGGGACTGCCGCCGGAAGCGGCGCGTGCGCTCGTACGGCACACGCTGCTCGGCGCGGCCGCGATGCTTGCCCGACAGGATGAAGCTGCCGACGTCCTGCGCGCCCGCGTGACCTCGCCCGGCGGCACCACGCAGGCGGCGATCGAAACCTTCGAAGCGGGTGGTTTCCGCGATCTGGTCGACCGCGCGATCGCCGCGGCGACGCAGCGCGGCCGCCAACTTTCCGCCGCCAACGACTGACTGGAGTCAACCAATGCGCCATCACAGCCTGCGCCACATCCTGGTACTTTCCCTGATGTGCGCCACCCTCGCCGCCTGCGGTGGCAACGCCCCGCCCGCGCCGTCGTCGAACAACGCGAACGTCTCGCAGGAAGCCGTCAGCCGGATAGGCGACGTGACCGTCCGCGCCAGCGCGATCCCCACTGCCACGCTCGCCGAACAGGTCGCAAAGCAGTACGGCATCAGCCGCGCGGACAACACGGTGATGCTGCTCATCGGCGTGCGCCAGGGCAGCGACGCGCAGGAAACGGCACTGCCGGCGCGCATCACCGCCGTTGCGACCGACCTGCGCGGCCGTCGCCACGATATCGAGATGCGCGAACTGCGCAGCGGCGATCTGCTGGACTACGTCGGCACGATCGAGATCTCGCCCCCGGACACGGTGCGCTTCGACATCACGGTCGTGCGCGAGGGCGGCGCGACTTCGCAGATGCAGTTCTCGCGGGATTTCTATCCGCGCTGAGCCCGTCATCCCAGCAACGGGCCGAGCGCCGAGCGCCCGATCAGCGTTGCCTTTCGCCCCACGCCTGTATCACCCGCGCGATCTCCCGCACACCATCGGTCAACGCAGCCGGTCCCGGCTGCAGGATGATCGGCGACTTGATCTCATGCAGCTCGCCATCGCGGACGGCGGGAATCGCGTCCCAGCCTTCGCGGGCGGCGACCTTTTCCGGACGGAACTTCTTGCCGCACCACGAGCCCAGCACGATGTCCGGCGCGCGGCGCACGACTTCGGAGGGATCTTCGAGGATGCGCTGCTTCGCGAGCGATTCGGCGGCGCGTTCGGGGAAGATGTCGTCGCCGCCGGCGATGCGCACCAGCTCGGCGACCCATTGGATGCCGCTGATCAGCGGTTCGTCCCATTCCTCGAAGTACACCTTCGGCCGTCGCGGCAATGCGGCGGCCTGCGCGGCGATCGCATCGAGCCCGCGCCGAAGTTCGTCGGCATAGGCATTGGCACGCTCGGCCGCGCCGACCAGCGCGCCCAGGCGGCGCACGTAGTTCACGATTCCGTCCACGCTGCGGTGGTTGCTGATCCACACCTCGACGCCGTGGCGTATCAGCTCGCCGGCGATCTCGGCCTGGATGTCGGAAAACCCGACGACGAAATCCGGCTTGAGTTTGAGGATCTCGCCGATCTTGGCGCTGGTGAAGGCACTGACCTTCGGCTTCTCCTTGCGCGCGACGGCCGGGCGCACCGTGAAGCCGCTGATGCCGACGATGCGGTCCTGCTCGCCCAACGCGTACAGCGCCTCGGTGGGCTCTTCGGTCAGGCAGACGATGCGCCGCGGACCGTGCATCAGCCGTCCACCCGCTTGCGGAAGTACACCACGCGCTCGGTCTCGTCGAAGCCGTAGGCGCGGTGCGCCGCGTGGCTGGCGGTGTTGTCGAGCAGTGCGTCGGAGGCCAGTTCCGTGCAGCCGCGTTCGCGCGTCCAGTCCTGCACGCACGCGATCAGCATGCGCCCTACACCGCGGCGACGATGCGAGGCGGCCACGAACAGTCCTTCGACGAACCCCACCGGCGAGGTTTCCGTGCCGTTGACGTAGTCCGTGCGCAGCTCCGCTTCGGCGAAACCGACGGCGTCATCGCCGTCGAAGGCCAGCAAGGCGATGGCGCGTGCGGGTTCGTCGAGGTAGGCGCGCAGATCGTCGGGCGAGGCGACATCCGCCTCTTCGGGCCACAGTTGCAAGCGCAAGGCGATCCACGCCGGAACGTCGGCCTCGCGCGCCGGACGCACTCGCCACGGATGCCTCACGGGAACAACATCCGGCGATGCCAGTCGCCGGCGACGTCGCGCTCGTAGGCCTGGCGCTCGTGCAAGCGGAAATCCGCACCGAACCAGAACTCGATCACGTCCGGCTTCACGCGCAGGCCGGTCCAGCGTGCGGGACGCGGGACGTCGCGGCCTTCGAACTCCTGCTCGGCGTGCGCCAGGCGATGCTCGAAATGCTCGCGCGATTCCAGCGTCTCCGACTGCTTGGACGCCCATGCGCCGAGCTGGCTGCCGCGCGGGCGCGAGGCGAAATAGGCGTCGGCTTCGTCGTCGGACACGATCTCCACCGGACCCTCGATGCGCACCTGCACGCCGTTGCGCACGCGCGGCCAGTGGAACAGCAGCGCCGCATGCGGATTGGCCTGCAGTTCGCGGCCCTTGCGCCCGTCCAGGTGCGTGTAGAACACGAAGCCGCGCGCGTCGTGCGCCTTGAGCAGCACGATGCGCGCCGACGGCCGAGCGTCGAGATTGGCGGTGGCGAGGGTCATCGCGGTGCGGTCGGGCTCGCCGGCGATGCGCGCTTCATCGAACAGCGCATCGAACGTGGCGAGGGCTTGCTTGAGCAGGTCGGGCGTGTCCATTGCGCTATTGTGGGCCGATGCCGTCACGTATGCATCCCACCGCCGCCGGATTCGATGCGTCGCTGGTGGAGCGCGTGCTCGCCGACGCGCTCGCACCAGGCGTGAAGGTGTACGGCATCTGCGGACTGCAGGGCTCGGGCAAGTCGACGTTGGCGTCGCAGGTCGTGGCATTGGCGCGCTCGCGCGGAGTGCGTGCGACCGTGCTGTCGGTGGACGATGCCTATCTGGGCCGCCGCGAGCGCCAGCGCCTGGCCCGCCACGTGCATCCACTGCTGGCCACGCGCGGGCCGCCTGGCACGCATGACGTGGCACTGGCCTGCGCCACGCTCGATGCGCTGCGTTCGGGCACGCCGGTGGCATTGCCGCGCTTCGACAAGCCCACCGACACCCGCCTGGCACCGTCACGCTGGCCGCGCGTGGGCGCGGTGGATCTGGCGATCTTCGAAGGTTGGTTCCTGGCGACACCGCCACAGGCGCCGGACGAACTGCGCGAGCCGATCAACGCTGTCGAACGCAACGAAGACCCCGACGCCACTTGGCGTCGCTACTGCAATCAGGCGCTCGCGCGCGACTACCCGCCGCTGTGGTCGCGACTGGACCGCCTGCTGTTCCTCGAGCCGCCGGGCTTCGAGGCCGTCTTGGAGTGGCGCTGGCAGCAGGAGCAGGCGATGCGATCGCGTCGCTCCGGCCCGCACGCGATGGACCGGCCGCGCCTGGAGCGCTTCGTCCAGCTGTTCGAACGCGTAAGCCGGCAGGCGTTGCGGACGCTGCCCGGCATCGCCGACCGGACGGTGCGACTGGATGCGCAGCGCCGGCCGCTCGATTGAGCGCGAAGGCGCGCCATCGCGACGCCCGACGGAGGCTCCCGACGGGAATGTCGCGGTTAGAATCCAAACCATGAATCCCGCCCCGAACCTCGTCCTCGTCGGCCCCATGGGCGCGGGCAAGACCTGCGTCGGCCGCCGCATGGCCGAGCGCTTCGGACTGCGCCTGGTCGATGCCGATCACGAGATCGAGCGCCTCGCCGGCGCGAGCATCAACACGATCTTCGAGGTCGAGGGCGAAGCCGGCTTCCGCGCACGCGAACACGCGGTGCTCGCAACGCTGCTGCAGGACCACGGCATAGTGCTGTCCACCGGCGGCGGCGCGGTGCTCGATCCCGACAATCGAAGGCTCATGCGCGAGCGGGGTTTCGTCGTCCACCTGCAGGTGAGCGTGGAACAGCAACTCGCGCGGCTGGCGCGCGACCGCAGCCGTCCCCTGATCGCCCGTGGCGACCGCGAGCAGGTGCTGCGCGATCTCTCCGTCCGCCGCGCGCCGTTCTACGCGGAGGTCGCCGATCTGGTGTTCGATACCGATCGCCACGACGGACCCGCTGCGGCCGAATGGCTGGCGCGGGAACTCGACCTCCACTGGCATCGCACGGCCGACACGCGGGCTTCATCCGCGACGGCGGAACAATGCGAGGACGGGCCCGACGCCGGCCCTGCCTCCCCCCACACGGAAACACGATGAGCACGATCCGCACGGTCAAGGTCGATGGCGAGGCGCGCTACGACATTTCCATCGGGCCGAACCTGCTCGGCGATTCGGCGCTGTTCGCGCACGCGCTGCGCGGACGCCATGCGCTGATCGTGAGCGACGACAACGTGGCACCGCTGTACGCCGATCGCGTCGAGGCCACGCTCCGCGCCGCGCGACCGGCGATGGAAATCGCCTGCTTCGTGATTCCCGCCGGCGAACAGGAAAAGACGCTGGCGCGCTTCTGCCAGGCACTGGACGCGCTGGCCGCGCTGGGCGCCACACGCGATGCGGCGGTAATCGCGCTGGGCGGTGGCGTCGTGGGCGACCTGGCCGGTTTCGCCGCGGCCTGCTGGATGCGCGGCATCGACGTGGTGCAGGTGCCGACCACGTTGCTGGCGATGGTGGATTCCTCCGTCGGCGGCAAGACCGCGGTGGACCTTCCGGCCGGCAAGAACCTGGTCGGTTCATTTCATGCACCGCGCGCGGTCATCGCCGACACGACGTCGCTGCGCACGCTGCCCGAGCGCGAACTGCGCGCGGGCCTGGCCGAAGTGGTGAAGTACGGCGCGATCTTCGACGCGGAATTCCTGACCTGGCTGGAAACGCAAGCGCAGGCCTTGCTCACCGGCGACGATGCGGCGCTGTCGGAGGCGATCGCGCGCTCGTGCCATTACAAGGCCGAGGTGGTCACGCGCGACCCCTACGAGCATGGCGAACGGGCGCTGCTCAATTTCGGCCACACCTTCGGCCATGCGATCGAGGCCGAACAGGGCTATTCCGGCTCCGGTCGCGACGCAATGAACCACGGCGAGGCCGTGGCGGTGGGCATGGTGATGGCGGCGCGCCTGTCGGCCGCGCTCGGCCGGGCGCCGTCGTCGGACACGCAACGCCTGCAGGCGCTGCTGCAGCGCTTGGGCCTGCCAACGGTGGTGCCGGCGGGACTGGATCCCGAAGCCCTGCTCGCGCGCATGCGATTGGACAAGAAGGCCGACGCCGCCGGCCTGCGCTTCGTCCTGTGGGAGCGCGCGGGACAGGCGAAGGTGGTATCCGGGGTGCCCGACGGGCGTGTACTCGACGTGCTGCGGGGGCGCTGAGGCCGATCCCTCGTCGTTGCGCAGCGCCGGGGCCGGATTTGCCGGGGCGTCGCGCCGGGCACGTACAATAGCCATCCAATGCGCCTGCTCCTGCAACAACGGCCCGACGGCCGCGAAGCGCCCCGCTTCGTGCAACTGATGCTTCAGCCCGACCTGCTCGGCGGCTGGACGCTGGTGCGCGAGAGCGGCCAGATCGGCGGGCGCAGCACGCTTCGGCGCGAACAGTTCCTCGACCAGACCAGCGCGATGGCCGCGCTGGAATCGGCACGCGACCAGCAGCTCAAGCGCGGGTTCCAGCTGATGTTCGTGCAGGGTGCCGACGCCCCGAAGTAGACATGCCCGGCCAGTAAAGCCGGCCTCCTGCAACAGTCCGGTGCATCGCTCCCCACCGGACGCTCGTGGCAACAGCCGCGATAATGCCGCCCTGTTTCGCGCTCAAGTGCGCCCCCGCGCCGAAGGACTCCGATGACCGCCACGCCCCCCAAGAACGACCGTTTCCTGCGCGCCCTGCGTCGCGAACCCGTCGACCGCACGCCGGTGTGGCTGATGCGCCAGGCTGGCCGTTATCTGCCCGAGTACCGCGCCACCCGCGCCGCGGCCGGAAGCTTCCTGGGCATGGCGAAGAATCCCGAACTGGCGTGCGAAGTGACGCTGCAACCGCTGCGCCGCTTTCCGCTGGATGCGGCGATCCTGTTCTCCGACATCCTCACCGTGCCCGACGCGATGGGCCTGGGCCTGTACTTCGTCGAAGGCGAGGGCCCGAAGTTCGAGCGCCCGGTGCGCACGCACGAAGACATCGCGAAGCTGGCCGTGCCCGACATGGACCGCGAGCTGCGCTACGTCACCGACGCGGTGCGCACCATCCGCCGCGAACTCGACGGCGCCGTGCCGCTGATCGGCTTCTCCGGCAGCCCGTGGACGCTGGCCTGCTACATGATCGAAGGCGGCGGCAGCGACAACTTCTCCAAGGTGAAGGCGCTCGCCCTCAACGATCCGGCGGCGATGCATCGCCTGCTGGAGGTCGTCAGCGATGCCGTCATCGCCTACCTGGACGCGCAGCGCCAGGCCGGCGCGCAGGCATTGCAGGTGTTCGACACCTGGGGCGGCGTGCTGTCGCCTTCGATGTATCGCGAGTTCTCGCTGCGTTACCTGCGCAAGATCGCCCAGGCCCTGCCGCGCGGCGACGAGAAGACCCCGCTGATCCTGTTCGGCAAGGGCAACGGCGCGTATCTCGAGGAACTGGCCGACACCGGCGCGGAGGGCATCGGCATCGATTGGACCGTCGGCCTGGGCGACGCGGCGCGCCGCACGGGCGGAAAGGTCGCCGTGCAGGGCAACCTCGACCCGGTGACGCTGTACGCGCAGCCCGACGCGATCGCCCGCGAAGTCGGTCGCGCCCTCGACGACTACGCCGCAGGCAACGGCGGTTCGCGCGAAGGCCACGTGTTCAACCTCGGTCACGGCATGTCGCCCGACATGAGCCCGGACCACGTCGCCGCGCTGGTGGAGGCGGTGCACGCGTTGAGCGCGCGCTGAGGGTTCGCGAGTTTCGCAGCAGCGCGCGCCGCGACTGCGGTCGTTGTCGCTCCTGCTCTGCCCGAAGCGAAGCAACAAAGCACCAACAAAGCTTCCGGGCGACGCAGCCGATCGGAAGCTTTGCTTTGTCGGTTCGGTTTGAAAGCCAAGGTCAAAACGGGTTCCAGCTTTGGCTGGAATGACGTGATGGTGCGGAAGGCGTGGCGGCCTGGATCCCCACCTTCGCGGGGATGACGAGGTCGGGCGGATGGCGTGATCGCGACGACTGCCGGCCACGAACTCACCGCCTCGGCACGCTCTCCAGCAGACCCGCCAGCATTCCGCCCGTCACCGGCTTGCGCAGGAAGCCCTGGAATCCCGCCGCCGTCGCCTGCGGCTCCGCGTCCGCGTCGGCGCGCGCGGTGATCGCCAGCAACGGACGCGTGAAGCCCTGCAGGCGCAACTGCTGCGCCAGCGCCAGCCCGTCCATGCCGGGCAGATCCAGATCGAGCAGCGCCGCGTCGAACGCTCCCGTCGCCGCTTCGGCCAGCGCGGACAACGCGTGCGACACATGGCTGACGCGGTGCCCCTGCGCACGCAGCAGGCCACAGATCACTTCCGCCACCGTCGGATCGTCCTCGACCAGCAGCAACCTCAGCGGTCCGCCGCGCGTGGCCAGCAGCGCTTCGGCGCCGTCCTGCGCGAGCGGCGCGGACACCTGCGGCAGCGGCAGGTCGACGATGAAGCGCGCGCCTTCGCCCGGCGCGCTGTCGACCTCGATCGTGCCACCCATCTCCGCCGTGAGTTCCTGGCAGATCGCCAGGCCCAGCCCACTGCCGCCATAGCGCGCAGCGGTGCGTGCGCCTTCGGCCTGTTCGAAACGGCGGAACAAGCGCGTGCGCTGCTCTTCGCTCAGGCCCGGGCCGGTATCGGCGATCTCGAAACGCACGCCCTGCGGCGACAACGCCGACACGCGCAGCGATACCGAACCCTGCTCGGTGAACTTGATCGCGTTGGCGAGCAGGTTGAGCAGGATCTGGCACACGCGATTGACGTCGCCGCGCAGGCCGCCCGGCACATCGGGATCGACCGTGATGAGGAAAGCCAGTCCGCGCCGATGCGCCAGCGGCGCCATCAGCGACGCCGCTTCATCGACGACGGTGCGCAGGTCGAAAGGAGCGTCGGCCAGTTCCAGCCGGCCCGATTCGATGCGCGCCAGGTCCAGTGCGTCGTTCACCAGTCGCAACAGGTGGCGGCCGGCGCGGCGGATCGAATCGACGTAGCCGCGCTGTTGGTGGTCCAGCGAGGTGTCGAGCAACAGCTCGCTCATGCCCAGCACGCCGGTCATCGGCGTGCGCACTTCGTGGCCGAGCGTGGCGAGGAATCGGGTCTTGGCCAGCGACGCCTCCTTGGCGACCTCGCGTTCGTGTTCGGACAACTGCCATGCGTGGCGCCGCTTGAGCCTGCGTCGGTATTGGTCCGCCGCCCACCAGCCCAGCAGCAGCGCCGCGGCCGCGAACGCCGCCACCGCCAACCGCGTCCGCCACCACGGCGGCTGCACGCTGAAGGCGACGCTGCGCGGCTGCGACCAGATGTTGTCGGCCGCGCGCGCGATGACGTCCAGGCGGTAGTCGCCGGGCTGGAGCTGCGAAAAGATGCGTTCGCCCGTGGCGTCCACGTCGACCCAGTCCGGGTCGTAGCCGGCCAGACGGAACCGGTAGGCGTTATTGCGCGCGTCATTGAACGAGAGCAGGCGTGCGGTGATGCGCAGGTCGCGGTCGCCCGGTTCGATGCTGAAAGGCCGCGCGGGGTCGACTGCGATGCGATGGTCGCCACGGCGGACCTCGATGCCCTCCACGACCAACGGCGGCGGCTGCGTGTTCGGCTGCACCTTGGCCGGATCGAACATCACCAGGCCTTCGGGCGAGCCGAGCAGCATCAGGCCATCGGCGGGCCGCACGGCGGGCGCACCGCCGAATTCCTGGCTGGGCAAGCCGTCGCGGACGCCGTACACGCGCACGGACCGCCGCACCGGGTCGACGCGCACCAGCCCGCGCACCGTCGACACCCAGACCACACCCGCGCGATCCACGTTGATGCCGCTGGCCGACAACAGCGGGATGCCGTCCGCGGTACCCAGTTCCACTTCGCGACGCAGGCCGCTGCCGCGGTCGGCGTAGGCCTCGACCGCGCCGAAACGGAGCACCCAGACGCGTCCGTCGCCGCCCACCGCAAACCCGTCCAGCCGTTGCGCCGGCAAACCCGGCACGGGTTCGAAGCGATGCGCCTGCGCGTTCCAGCGCGACAGCCCCTGCGAGCCGCTGACCCATAGCGCGCCGTCGGGACCGCGCGCGACCTGGGTGACGAACACTTCCCTGGGCAATCCGCCCGGATCGCCCGCGCGCAGGTCGAGCCGCACGTGGCCATCGCGATCGCGCGCCTGCACGCCGCCTTCCTCGGTCACCTGCCAGAGCAGGCCGTCGCGCGAGAGAGCGAGCTTGGCTTCGCCCACGTGCGGAGCGTCGGCGCCGTCGCCCCCTGCCCAGCGACGCACCTGCGCGGTAGCGGGATCCACGCGCGCCAGGCCGGAATGGAACGAGATCCAGACCGCGCCGAGATCGTCCTCCGCCACGTCGAACAGCCAGTACTGGCCGCCGACATTGCGCGCCACGTGCGTGATCGCGCCGGTGGCCGGATCGAGCCGATCGAGCACGCCGCCGCTGCCGGCCAGCCACATGTCGCCATTGCGTGCCGGCGCCATGCCCCGCACCGACGCGTTCGCTATCGAAGACGGATCGTCGATCCGGCGCGACAGCACCGCGAACTGGCGCCACGTGCCCGGCAGGTACCACAGGCCGTAGCCGCTGCTCGCGAACCACAGGCCACCTTCGCGGTCCTCGTAACCCATGACCCAGGACGGCCGCACCAGCCCTTGCGACATGCCGCTGTACAGCGGCACCACGCGCATCTTTCCGTCCTCCTCGCGCCCCAGCCCCTGCGCGACATCGAACCAGTACGTGCCGGCGCGGTCACGCAGCAACACGTGCAGGATGTTGTCGGCGATGCCCGCGCCGGCCCAGGGCGTGGCGACGTAGCGCCCGTCCGGATGGCGCACGCCGACGCCCTGCGGCGTGGCGAACCACAGCGTGCCGTCGCGCTCGGCGCTCAGGCCGTTGATGATCGGCGAGACCAGCGCGCTCCTGGGCACGCGCTCGAAGTCGCGGCCGGTCCAGCGTGCGACGCCACCTTCCTTCGTGCCGATCCACAGCGTGCCGTCGGGGGCGACCAGCAGCTGCGACACCCGCGAATCCGGCAGGCTGCGCGGGTCGCCTTCGCGCGGCATGAAGCGGGTGACGCTTCCGTCCTCGTTGACGCGGTGCAGCCCGTCGTTGGGCGTACCGAACCAGACGGCGCCGTCCGGCGTGGAGGCCACCGACCAGATGGTGTCGCTGCCCATCTGCGGCGAGTTGGCCTGGTTGAAATAGCGAAAGTGCTTGCGGTCGGCATCGAGCACCGCCAGCCCCGCCTGGTTGGTGCCGATCCACACGCGGTTCTTCGCATCCACGTGCACCGCCCAGGTGTGGTTGTCGCGCAGCCCCTGCTCATTGCGCCAGATGCGGAACCCGATGCCGTCGTAGCGCGCCAAGCCGTCGCTGGTGGCGATCCACAGATAGCCGCTGCGGTCCTCGGTGAGGCCGTTGATGCGATTGGACGGCAGACCGTCGGCGACGGTGATCTGGCGAGGTCGCGGCATCTCCGGCAGGCCCGCCCATGCAGGCGACGCCACCGCACACGCAAGCATCAGCCACGCGATTCCCTTTGCCAGCATGTGCGACGGTTCCAACGTTTGTGACCCCGGCGTAGGCTCGACGAAGGCGCGCGGCTTGGCAAGCCGACCCGACGCGGCCGGACGAGGACTGCAACGGTTCGTTACGCCGATCGCCCGCCCCGTTCACCCGGCTGCGCCTAGAATCGCCCATCGTCCACGCCGGGAGCGCCGCATGCCCGCACATCGCACGCTCGCCCGCTCCGTCCCCTCGCCCGCATGGGCTCTGCTGGGCCTGGCGGCCGCCCTCGCCTTCCCGCCCGCACAGGCCGCCGAGACGGAGACGTTCTCGCTGGATCCGGTGCACACGCGGGTGCTGTTCGCGATCAGCCACGCGGGTTTCTCCCAGGCCTTGGGCACCGTATCGGGCAGCACCGGCACGCTGGTGTTCGACCGCGATGACTGGCGCAGCGCGAAACTCGACGTGCGAGTGCCGCTGGAACGGCTGGACATGGGCGACGCGAAGTGGACCGACGCCGTGCGCGCGGCGAGCCTGCTCGACACGCGGCGCCATCCCGAAGCGCATTTCGTCTCCACGTCGGTCGAACCGTCCGATGCCGACCATGCCCGGGTCTGCGGCGACCTCACCCTGCGCGGCGTGACGAAGCCGCTGTGCATGGACGTCACGCTCAACGCGCTCAAACGCCACCCGCTGCCGCCGTTCCACCGCACTGCCGGCTTCTCCGCCACGGCCACGCTGAGCCGCGCCGACTACGGCATGGGCACCTGGAAGAACGTCATCGGCGACACGGTGGAACTGCGCATCGAAGCCGAAGCCGAGCGCACGCGCAACGGCACGCAGGCGCCGCCGCCCGCGAGCGACGGGACGCAGGAGCCCGACGCGACGCAACCGCCTGCGGAGCCCGCTTCGAGCGAACCCGCTGCGACTGAACCTGGGACGACCGAACCCGAGCCCACACCATGATGCTGAGAAATTCCGTCGACCGTTGGGGCCCCGTCAGCCAGTTCCTGCACTGGTTGATCGTGCTGCTCATCCTGGGCCTGGGCGTCGTCGGGCTGATCATGGTCGAACTACCCAAATCGCCGCGCTGGTTCTGGGTCTACGACCTGCACAAATCGTTCGGCCTGACCCTGCTGGCGCTGATCGCGCTGCGCCTGTTGTGGCGGTTGTTCGCCGGTGCGCCCCGCCCGGTCGCGGGCACCCCGCGGTGGCAGGAACGCGTGGCATCGATCACGCACGGACTGCTGTATGCGCTGACCTTCGCCGTGCCGCTGTCGGGATGGTTGTACGACTCGCTGAGCGGCCTGCGCCCGCTGCGCTGGTTCGGGCAATTCAAGGTCCCCAAACTCGCCGATCCGAGCCAGCAACTCGCGCCGGTGATGCGCGACACGCACGAATGGCTGTTCTGGCTGCTGATCGCGCTCGTTGCCGTGCACGCGGCGGCCGCGCTCTACCACCATCTTTTCCAGCACGACGCCACGCTGGCGCGCATGCTGCCGCGTCGCCGCGCGACCGCCCCCACCGACCTGCCCCCCGCTTCGGAGATCCGTTGATGTCGATCAAGTCCGTCCTGCTCGTCGGCGCGCTCGCCGCGCTGGCGTCGACCGCCCCCGCCCTGGCCGCCGACTACGTACAGACCGCCGGTTCCTCGCTGACCTTCGCCACCAAGTACGAAGGCGAAGTGTTCACCGGCAAGATTCCCAACTTCGCGACGAAACTGAGTTTCGATCCCGCACAACTTGCGACGTCGAAGCTGGACGTCGCCATCCCGCTGACCGGCACGACCACGGCCAACACCGATCGCGACGACACCCTGCGCGGCGATGATTTCTTCGCCATCGCCAAGTTCCCGCAAGCGCGCTACAGCGCGACGAAGTTCCGCAGCCTCGGCGGCAACCAGTACGCGGCCGACGGTACGCTGACCCTGCGCGGCGTCACCAAACCGGTCACGCTGACCTTCACCTGGACGCCCGGCGCGCAGCCGGTACTCAACGGCAAGGCCACGGTGAAGCGCCTGGACTTCGGCGTCGGCGGCGGCGACTGGGCCGACACCGCGCTGATCCCGAACGAAGTATCGGTGAGCACGAAGGTGGTGTTCGCGGCGGCGAAGTGACGCGCCGGTAAACACAAGCGATGGGTTGATTCGTTGCGCGGGCTTGTTGCGTGATTGCTGTTGGGGTTGCTGTTGCCCCGATGCGGTTGCGGTTGCGGTTGCTGTTGAACAGCCCAACAGATCGCCAGCCCCGTAGGGCGCCGCACACGGCTGTGCGGCGGTGAGCGCTGAGCCATGGAGTGAGGGCGATGCGGGCTTGCGAACCACTGGTTCGCGCATCGCCCGAACGCCCGCGCCGCAAGCGCGGGCCTGGCGAATCGCGAACGCGCCTACTCGTCCTCCGGTCGTGGGCCTGGGTTGGGCCCACTGCTCTTTCTTTTGGTTACCTTTTGACCGAAGGGCATCCAGTCGGACTTTGGGCAAGCAAAGAAAAGTGACCCGAGCGGCGCAGCCGATCGGAGGCTTTGCTTACGCGTTCGCCTTCGGTGAGAGAGCCAAGATCAAAATGGGTTCCAGCTTTCGCTGGAATGACGTGATGGGGCGGACGGCGTGACAGCCTGGGTCCCGGCCTTCGCCGGGATGACACTTCGGACGGAGTGACAGCCTGGATCCCGGCCTTCGCCGGGATGACGAGGTATGCGTCGAAGGCGTGACAGCCCAGGCCGCGCTTCAGCGGGATGACGACAACGGCGACGCGACTGCGCTCAGCCGCCCGCCAGGAATAACTGCAACGCCTGCGCATCGAACGGCCAATCCAACTCCGCCCCCCGCGTCTCATCGCGCAGCACCGGCACACGCACCCCGTAGCGCGCCTCCAGCACCTCGTCTGAGTCGATGAACACACTCTCGAACTCTGGCGCGCGCACCTGCGCCAGCACCGCCAGCGCCAGATCGCACAGATGGCAGTCATCGCGCTGGAACAGCGTCAGGGCGGGCGCTACGGCGGGCACGGCATCTAGCATCGCAATGCGGCACGGTATGGCGGGGAGGCTCCCGCCGGGCGCGTAGAATAGCGGTATTCCCGGCGCGCCCGTCTTGCGCGCGCTGTCCTTATCACGGAGCAGTGCGTGGCCGTCAGCAGTTTCGACCTCTTCAAGATCGGCATCGGGCCGAGTTCGTCCCACACCGTCGGCCCGATGCGGGCGGCGGCGCGCTTCGTGCAGCGCTGGCTGCTGGAAGCCGGCGATGGCGACGGTAGCGAGCTGGCACGCACCGCGCGCGTGCGCGCCGAAGTGTTCGGCTCGCTCGCCCTTACCGGCCGCGGTCACGGCACCGACAAAGCGGTGCTCATGGGGCTCGAAGGCCATCTGCCCAACGAGATCGACCCGGACCTCATTCCGGCCGCGCTCGAGCGTATCCGCGCCAGCAAGCGCATCCGCCTGTTCGACCGGCACGAGATCGGCTTCGACGAGAAGCACGACCTCATCATGAACAAGCGCCAGAAGCTGCCGTTCCACACCAACGGCATGCGCTTCACCGCGTTCGACGCGGACGGCCAGGTGATCGCCACCCGCGACTACTACTCCGTCGGCGGCGGCTTCGTGGTGAACCAGGACGAAGCGGCCGAAGACCGCATCGTCGCCGACACCACCGACCTGCCCTACCCGTTCCACTCCGGCGACGAACTGCTGGCGCGCAGCCGCGACAGCGGGCTGAGCATCGCCCAGCTGATGTACGCCAACGAACAGGTCTGGCGCACGCCGGTGCAGATCGACGCCGGGCTGGACGAAATCTGGAACGCGATGCAGGCCTGCGTGGCGCGTGGCATTCGCGCGAAGGGCACGCTGCCGGGCGGCCTGCACGTCTCGCGTCGCGCACCGGCGCTTCACGCCGAACTGTCCTCGCGCCCGGAAGCGGCGATGCGCGATCCGCTCACCACGCTGGACTGGGTGAACCTGTACGCGCTGGCGGTCAACGAAGAGAACGCCGCGGGTGGTCGCGTCGTCACCGCGCCGACGAATGGCGCGGCGGGCATCATTCCCTCGGTGCTGCATTACTACGACCGCTTCTGTCCCGGCGCGAACATCCAGGGCGTGCGCACGTTCCTGCTCACCGCCGCGGCGGTGGGCATCCTGTACAAGGAGAACGCCAGCATTTCCGGCGCCGAAGTGGGCTGCCAGGGCGAAGTCGGCGTCGCCTGTTCGATGGCCGCAGCCGGTTTGACCGCGGCGATTGGCGGCACCTCGAGCCAGATCGAGAACGCGGCGGAAATCGGCATGGAGCACAACCTCGGCCTGACCTGCGACCCGATTGGCGGACTGGTGCAGATCCCGTGCATCGAACGCAACGCGATGGGCGCGGTGAAGGCCATCAACGCCAGTCGCATGGCGATGCGTGGCGACGGCAAGCACAAGGTGAGCCTGGACAAGGTCATCAAGACCATGCGCGACACCGGCCGCGACATGCAGGACAAATACAAGGAAACCTCACGCGGCGGGCTGGCGGTGAACGTCATCGAGTGCTGAATTCACAAGCGCGATGTGCACGACGACGGGCCGCGCAAGCGGCCCGTTTTGTTTGAGTCAGACCGAGCAACCGGACCCAACACCTGGACTGCGCGGCACGTTGATCGTTGTTCGTTGTTTCTGTTGCAGTTGCAGTTGCCGTTGAACAGCCGAACAGATCGCTAGCCGGAGGGCGCCGCACAGGGATGTGCGGCGGTGAGCGCTGAGCCATGGAGTGAGTGCGATGCCCTGCTTGCGAACCACTGGTTCGCGCATCGCCCGAACGCCCGCGCCGCAAGCGCGGGCCTGGCGAATCGCGAACGCGCTCTTGGGGATTCCTGTCGTAGGACTGGGTTGGGCCCACTGCCCGTTCTTTTGGTTACTTTTTGACCGAAGGAAATTCAGTCGGACTTTGGGCAAGCAAAGAAAAGTGACCCGAGTGGCGGAGCCTGTCGGAAGCTTTGTTTCTGCTTTGTTGTTTCGCCTAAGCAGGAGCAAGAGCAAGATCAAAATGGGTTCCAGCTTTCGCTGGAATGACGTGATGGGGCGAACGGCGTGACAGCCTGGATCCCGGCCTTCGCCGGGATGACGTGATGGGGCGGATGGCGTGACGGCCTGGATCCCGGCCTTCGCCGGGATGACGAGATAGGAACGGACCGCGTGACAGCCAGGGTCCCGGCCAGCGCCCGGATGACGAAGTGAGAGCAATGACGGACAAGGCAACCGCCATCCGCTCGCCTCCCGCCACCATTCGTCGAATCAACCGATTCCAACCCTAAAGTTCTCCGAATCCCTGCCGATGGTCATTGAGACCATAGGTCTGCTTCTCTGGGGAGGGGAGCGGCATGCAGGGCACATACGACCTCAGGGCGATCGTCCTGTCGTTTCTCATCGCATGGTTCGCGGCCTTCGTCGCGATCCAACTGGCCGGCCGCGTCCGCAGCGCCTCGGGACGTCGACTGCCGGCCTGGGTATGGGCCGGAGGCGCGGCCTTCGGCCTGGGCATCTGGTCGATGCACTTCACCGGCATGCTGGCCTTCCGCCTGGCGGTGCCCATGTACTACGACGTGCGCACCACCGCCGTGTCGCTGGTCGCGGCCGTGCTCTCGTGCGTGCTGGCGCTGTACGTGGCCGGCACGCGCCGGCGCAGCTTCGCGCAGCTGATGCTCGCCGCCGCGTTCATGGCGATGGGCATCTGCAGCATGCACTACCTGGGCATGGCATCGATCACCTTCAGCCCCGTCGCGACGTACGCGCCGTTCTGGGTGGTGGCCTCGATCGTGGTCGCGCTGGCGGTGTCGCTGGTCGCACTGCACCTGCTCACGCGGTTCTCCTGGGTGGGCAACGAACCGCGCTTCGGCGTACAGGTCGGCGCGTCCGCGCTGATGGCGTTGGGTGTGTGCGGCACCCACTACACGGGAATGGCGGCGCTGCAGCTCGGACCGGGCACGTTCTGCCTGACCTCGCCGGGCGCGGTGCCGGGCGAACAGCTGAGCCTGGTCATCGTCAGCATCGCCCTGCTCTACCTGGCGGCCATCACCATCGGCTCGCAGCGCGACCTGCACGCCAGCGAACAGCGCTTCCGCGCGCTCGTCGACGGCGCCCCGGGCGCGATGGTCATCGTCGAAGCGAACGGCTGCATCTCGCTGGCGAACGTGGAGGCCGAGCGCCTGCTGGGCTACGCAAGAGGCGAACTGGTCGGGCGGCCGATCGAAGTGCTGGTGCCGCAACGGCTGCTGCCGCACTGCCCGCAAGAGCGTGCACGCTTGTTGCAGGTGCAGCGTCGCATGCACCTGGGCGGCGGCGAGCACGAACTCCACTGCCTGCGTCGCGACGGCGCCGAAATTCCGGTGGAACTGGGCCTGAGCCCGCTCGTCGTGCAGGGCCGCCACGTCGTGATCGCCTCTATCATGGACCTCACCGAGCGCAAGCAGGCGCAGGAGCGCATCGCGCGGCTGGCCTATTTCGACACGCTGACCGGCCTGCCCAACCGCAGCAAGTTCGAGCTGCGCCTGGAACAGGCGTTGGCCAATGCCGGCAGCGACGGCTTCGGGCTGATCTTCGCTGACCTTGACGGCTTCAAGGAAATCAACGATTCGCTCGGCCACAGCGCCGGCGATCGCGTGCTGGCGCAGATCGCGCATCGGCTGCGCGAAGGCGTGGGCGAGCGTGGCGAGGTGTTCCGCTTCGGCGGCGACGAATTCATCATCCTGTTGCCCAGCGGTTCGCCCACACGCGATGCCGCCATCGCCGAGGAACTGATCCGTCGCGTCGCCGTGCCGATGTGGATGGAAGGCGAACAACTCGGCGTGACGCTGAGCCTGGGCAGCGTGCGCCATCCCGAACACGGGCGCGACCATGACCAACTGCTCAAGCGCGCCGACATCGCGATGTACCAGGCCAAGGGTGCGGGCAAGAACGTGCACCTGCGCTTCCTGCCCGACATGGAAGCCTCGGTGACGCGACGCTTCGCGCTGCTCAACGAGTTGCGCAACGCACAGGAACTGGGCCAGCTGATCCTGCTCTACCAGCCGATGATCGAGCTGCGCAGCCGTCGCATCGTGGGCGCCGAAGCGCTGGTGTATTGGGATCATCCGCGGCACGGGCGCATCACGCCGTCCACGTTCATCCCGGTGGCCGAGGAACACGGCCTGATCGAATCGCTCGGCGAATGGGTGCTGGAAGAAGCCGTGCGCCAGTCCGCCGCGTGGCGCGCGCGCGGCCTGCCCGCGCTGCGCCTGGCGGTGAACGTGTCCAGCGCGCAGTTCCGCGATGCGCACCGTCTGCGCAATGCCGTGGACCGCGTGCTTCGCCGCCACGGCTATCCGGCCGAGGCGCTCGAACTGGAAATCACCGAGCGCCAGATCATGCACGACCCGGCATCGAGCATCGCCACCATGGTCGCGCTGTCGGAGCTGGGCGTGGCGATGGCGCTGGACGATTTCGGCACCGGGTACTCCAGCCTGAGCCATCTGCGCGAGTTCCCGCTGCGCAAGCTCAAGATCGACCGCGCCTTCACCGACCAGATCGATCGCGATCCGCAGGGACTGGCGATCGTGCGCGCGGTCTGCGAACTCGGCCGCAACCTGGGAATGCAGGTGGTCGCCGAAGGCGTGGAACGCGAGGCGCAAGTCGCGCCGTTGCTGGCGAGCCAGTGCGCGCTGGTACAAGGCTTCCTGTTCGGCGCGCCGATGTCGGCGGCGGAATTCGAACGCCGATTGCTGCGGCCCGTGCCGGCCTGACGCGAGCGCGCAACGCGCGGGCGCGGAGTTATTCCTCATCCCGTCTGCGCACCCCGGCGCGTAGCATCCGGCCCAGGCCCGCCGGAGCGTCGTCCATGCCAGCCCGACTCAGTCGCCGGGACTTCCTCAAGACCAGCGTGATCGCCGGCATCGGCGTGTATGTCGCCGCCCCCGGCAGCGCGGCGCTGGCGGCCCTGTTCGAACGCGAGCGCCTGCGGCCGCTGCCGTGGGACGCGCACAGCGGCACGATCCGCTATCGCACCGATGCGACGGCGAAGGTCACCGGCGAGAAGGTCTTCAGCTTCGACATGCGCGGGCGCGACCTGCCTGGGTGGCCCGATGCGCAATCGCACGCGATGCTGCTGCGCGTGACGCGCGCAGACAGCGTCTACGCCGGTTTCGATCTGTCGATGCTGGGCGATGCGCTGCGGCCCGACCGGATCGTCACCGCCGCCGACCTCCAGCGCGACGGCGTCGCGTTCCCCGCCTTCTACGGCGAGGACATGCTGCTGCCGGAAGGCCGCATGCCCGCCTATCTTGGCCATGCCGTGGCATTGCTGGTCTGGCACGATTTCGCGCGCTTCCGCGCCGGCAAGAACGCGCTGCGTTTCCGCGACGACGTGATCCGCTGGGGCGCCCGCAGCGGCCCGCTGGAACGCCCGCCGTGGGCGGCGTTCCGCTACGTGCGCGTAGGCGGCGCCACCGCTTTCGACGACGACGCATATTCCAGCCTCAAGGACACGCCGCTGTTCCCATCGGGTTTCGATCGCAAGCGTCCGCTGTGGCCGCAGGCGAATGCGGCCGGCAGCCTGGACGCGCAGGGCGCCGCGTTCGCCGCGCGCATGGACGAGGCCCTGTCCTCGCCATCCGACGCCACGCTGGTGCTGGAGCGCGAGTACTTCTCGCAATCCATCGACACCGCCGCGCTGGAACTCGACAACGGCAATGCCTGGTTCGATGCCGCTACCGCGACGCTGCACCTGGTCAGCGCGACACAATCGCCGCAGGAAGTCGCCGAGGCCGGCGCGCTCTTGTTGTCGAAGATCAGGCTCGCCGACAGCCGCACGGGCGTGCGCAACCTGGTGCTGCATCCCTGCTACACCGTCGGCTACGGCTCCAAGGACCACAACTCGTTTCCGTTCTACGCGCTGATGGCCGGGCTGTACGGCGACGGCCGCCCGGTGCGGCTGGCGAACGACCGTTACGAGCAGTTCCAGTCGAGCCTCAAGCGCCACAGTTTCCGCATGAGCTATCGCATGTCGGTGGATCGCGCGAGCGGGAAGTTCCAGATATTCCAGGCCGACATGGTCGGCGACGGCGGCGGCCGACAGAACTTCTCGCCTTCGGTGTGCCTGGTGGCGGCGACCGCGGCGCAGTCGATCTACTACTTCCCGCGCAGCGATCTGGCCAGCACGGTGATTTCCTCGCGCGCGCTCGACGCCGGCTCGGCCCGCGGCTACGGCACGCTGCAGAGCATGGGCGCGACCGAGATGATGGTCGACGAGATCGCCGAGCACCTCGGCGTCGATCCGATCGAACTGCGCCAGCGCAACGTGTTCACCTCGGGCATGAAGAACACGCAGGGCGCGATCCCCGGTGGCGCGCAGCGCGCCGACGAAGTGCTCGCCCGCTGCCGCGCGCATCCGCTGTGGACCGGCCGCGAGCAGCGCAAGAAGGCGTTCGATGCGGCCCATCCCGGACGTCGCTACGGCGTGGGATTCGGCTGCGTGCAGAAGGATTTCGGCACGGGTGCCGAGGCGGCGTTCGCGGAACTCGCGTTGGCGAAAGACGGCCGCATACTGCTGCGCCACATCGGCGTGGAGATGGGCACCGGCATGGCGACCAGCCAGACGGCCGTGTGCATCCCCTGGCTCGGGCGCCCTGCCGACGAGGTGCGCACCGGCGAGACCGAATGGCCGGAGCTGCCGATGTTCGAAACCGGCGACCCGTGGCTGATGACGCAGGCCGAGCAGGATCGCCACGTCGGCGATCCGCGCTGGACGCCGCACCTCACCAGCCCGAGCAGCGCCAGCAACTCCGCCTATTTCTTCAGCCACGCCACGCGCGAAGCGGCGCGATTGCTGTTCACGCAGGGACTGTGGCCGGCGGCGCTGGCGATCTGGGGACGCGGTTTCGGTGGCGGCCAGCTGGCGCCGCTGTCGGTGCGTCGCGAAGAGGCGCGCTGGGTCGACGGCGAGCTCACCGCCGGCGGACTGACGCCGCTGCCGCTGGCCTCGCTGGTGACTACGGCGTACGAACTCGGGCTTGCGACCGGCGCCGTCGTGCACACGTTCAACCGCTGGCAATGGGCGCAGGCGGATTTCCCGCTGGATGGCGACGATGCGCGCCTTCCGCTGGACGGCATCGCGTTGCGCTGGGGCGACGGCGGCGGTGCAGGCAAAGGCACGCAGACGGCCAATGGCTATCGCATGATCGAGCGCAGCCGCGCGCACTATCCGCCCACGCAGCGCAACAACGCCGGCGTCGTGTACTACAGCGCGATCGGCACGATCGCCGAGGTCGCCGTGGACATCGCCAGCGGCCGCGTCGAACTGCTCAACCACCACTCCGTGCTCGAGTGCGGAAATCCGATCGTGCCGGAGCTGGTCTCCGGACAGTTGCAGGGCGGGTTGGCGATGGGCATCGGCCACGCATTGCACGAGTACCTGCCGCTGTACGAGGACGGCCCCGGCGACGGCAGCTGGAACTTCAACCGTTACACGATTCCGCGCGCGCGCGATGTCGCGGTCTTCGCACAGACGGGCGAGGTCATGCCGCCACTGTCGGACACCGACCCGCCCAAGGGCATGGCCGAGGTGGTGATGATCGCCGTGGTGCCGGCCATCGTGAATGCCATCGCGCACGCGACCGGGCACCGTTTCCGTGAATTGCCGGTCACGCCGGAGAAAGTGCGCGCGGTACTGGAACAGACGCCATGAGCACCCTGCCGATCCGCACGCGCCCGCTCACACTGAAAGTCAACGGTCGCACCTACGGGCCCATCGAGGTTCCCGAGGACATGATGCTGGTCGATGTGCTGCACGAGTACCTCGGCCTCACCGGCACGCGTTTCGTCTGCGGGCAGGGCGAGTGCCGCGCATGCACGGTCATCGTCGACGACGCGCACGGGCCGCGCGAAATGCGCAGCTGCATCACCGGTGCACACCACTTCGCCGACAAGCCCATCCGCACCGTCGAAGGCCACGCGCGTCGCGACGAATCCGGACGGATCGTCGAACTGTCCAAGGTGCAGCAGGCGTTCCTCGACCACTTCAGCTTCCAGTGCGGCTACTGCACGCCGGGCTTCGTCAACGCGGCCACGGTGCTGCTGGAAACGCTAGCGAAGCGTCCTGTGGCCAAGTCCCGCGTCGAAGCGACCATCCTCGAAGCACTCGATCCACACCTGTGCCGTTGCACCGGTTACGTGCGCTATTACGAAGCGGTGAAGCAACTGGTGCTGGAAACACCGGGCCTGGTGCGGGAGGACGTGCCATGAAGCGCCCGTTCGCGAGACGTGCGGCGACGTGGCTGGCGGTGATCGTCGTGATCGTGCTGCTGGTGATGGCGGCGACCGCCGTTTCCCGCTGGTGGCACGCGCGCGGTCCGGTGCAGAAGGTCGCCGCCACGTCGGAGCAACTCCAGCGCGGCCGCTATCTCGTGCTGGCCGGCGACTGCGCCGCCTGCCATACCGTCGAGGGTGGCGCGCCCTTCGCCGGTGGCGTGCCGCTGGCATCGCCGTTCGGCACGCTGCATGGCACCAACATCACGCCCGATCCCGAGCATGGCATCGGCCGCTACACCGCCGACGATTTCTTCAATGCATTGACGACGGGCAAGGCGCGCGACGGCCATCCGCTGTATCCGGCGATGCCGTACGTTTCCTACCGGCACATGGCGCGCGCGGACAGCGACGCGATGTACGCCTGGCTGATGCAGCAACCCGCGGTGAATCGTCCCAACCCGCGCAACGACGTGCGGTTTCCGGCGAACATCCGCACATTCCTGCACGGCTGGAAACTGCTGTTCGCACGGCGCGACATCCACCCTGCGTCGCAGGGCCAGTCCGCGCAATGGCACCGCGGCCGCTACCTGGTCGACACGCTCGGCCACTGCGGCGAATGCCACACACCACGCGGCGTGCTCGGGCAACTCAAGTTCGATCGCACGCTGCACGGCAACACGGACTTCGGGCGTTTCGCCGTGCCGGATATCACGCCCGCGGGCCTGGCCGGACGCGGCTGGGACGCGACGATGCTTCAGCAGTATCTGGCGACGGGTGTGAGCCCACGCGCCGTGGCATCGGATGAGATGCTCAAGGTGGTGAACCTGTCGACGAGCCGGCTGGCCGCCGCCGACGTCGCAGCGATCGCCGCCTACCTGCTTGGCGATCGGCCGCCCGCGCCGAAGCCTTTCGCCGTGGCCGCGGCGACCGACGATGCACCCGCACGGCGCACGTACTTCGACTTGTGCGCCGGTTGCCACGGACGCGATGGCGAAGGCGTGCCGAACGTCACGCCGAACCTGCGCGGCAACAGCAGCCCGCGCGAGGCCGACCCGCACAATCTGATCGTCGCCATCCTGGATGGCCTGCCCGTGCACGAGCTGCCCGGCATCGCCCGGATGCAGGACATGCCCGGTTTCGCCGACGAACTCGACGACGCGCAGATCGCGGCCCTCGCCACCTGGCTGCGCCAGCGTTACGGCGGACAGGACTCCGCCGTCCAGGCCTCGGCGGTGCGCGACCTGCGTGACGCCGACCATCATTAGGCCGGCGTCACGACTCGCGCGCGCAGGCCGGCGTCGCGTGCATGGGCTCAGCCGCAATCGCGGCGGCCTGTCCCTCTTCGGACAAGGCGCTGTCCCGAGCCTCCAGCAGCTTGTCTGCAGGACATTCGTTAATCGGCCGTGATCTCCTGCCCGATTGGCCGTGATGGACGTTCGCGTTCGTCGGCGACGTCCCAGGCGTCGATGCATTCTGCGGGTCACGTCACGGATTAACCCCGATGGCGCTGACAACGTTGTCACCAATCGACCCGGCCCACCCAACTCGGCATGAAGCCGTCGGCCCAGGTCGCCCCACTCGCCGGAGGTGAGCGTGTCGGATCGCAATCGCCAGATCGGCTTGATCCGACCGCGCACCGACCAGCACCGGCGGCACTGAAAGGAACTAGGCGTCGGGCCCAATCACGGGTCCGGCATGTGTGTGGCGGTCAATCTCGTATGGGAGGGAAGCTCGTGAGAGATGCAAGCAGGAATGCCGCAAGACCCGTCGCGTTGGCGCTTTCGACGTTGTTGGCGCTGACCACAATCCCCGCAGTGCACGCGCAGACCGTTTCCTGCGCCGCGATACCGGCGTGGAACCAGTCGACCATTTACAACCCCGGCGACAAGCTCGTTTACCAAAGTCGCCTTTATCAGGCGAACATCCAGATCTGGAATGCTCCGCCCACGCACTGTCCGACCTGCGGCTGGTACACCGACCTGGGCGCCTGCGGCACCGGAGGCACCAACCAACCGCCGACCGTGACGCTCACCTCGCCCAGCAACGGCGCCAGCTACAACTCCGGCAGCAGCATCGCCGTCACCGCCAATGCGAGCGACAGCGACGGCAGTGTCGCGCGCGTGGAGTTCTTCCGCGGTACGGCATCGCTGGGCGTGGACACCAGCGCGCCCTACGCCGTGACGTGGAGTAATGCCACCGCCGGCAGCCACGCCTTCAAGGCGGTCGCGACCGACAACCAGGGCGCCAGCACGACGTCGGCCACGGCCACCATCACGGTCACCACCGTCAATCCACCGACCGACACCACGCCACCGAGCGTGCCGACGGGACTGGGGGCAACGGTGCAATCGTCGAGCAGCATCGCGTTGAGCTGGAACGCCTCCAGCGACAATGCGGGCGGCACCGGCGTCGCCGGTTACGACGTGTATCGCAATGGCAGCCTGATCGGCTCGCCGACGACGACCAGCTACACCGCCAGCGGACTTGCGGCCGACACCACGTATTCGTTCACCGTACGGGCGCGCGACAACGCAAGCCCGTCCAACGCTTCGGCGCAGAGCGCGACCGTCAGTGCGAAGACGCTACCGGGCGGTGGCGGCGGCAACAAGCGCGTGATCGGCTACTTCGCGCAGTGGGGCATCTACGCCCGCAACTACCGCGTGAAGAACATCGACGCCAGCGGCTCGGCGGCGAAGATCACGCACATCAACTACGCCTTCGGCAACGTGCGCAACAACCGCTGCGAAGTGGGCGTCACGCAGCCGACCAACGAGGCCACCGGCGTGGGCGGCGATGCGTTCGCCGACTACACCAAGGCCTTCGGTGCGGGCGAAAGCGTGAGCGGCGCGGCCGATACCTGGGACCAGCCGTTGCGCGGCAACTGGAACCAGCTCAAGCAGCTCAAGGCCAAGCACGCGAACCTCAAGGTGCTGATCTCGCTCGGCGGCTGGACCTGGTCGCGTGGCTTCGCCAGCGCGGCGCGTCCTGAGAACCGCGTGGCGTTCGTGTCCTCGTGCATCGATGCCTACATCCGCGGCAACCTGCCGGTGACCGACGGTGCGGGTGGCGCGGGCGCAGCCGCGGGCGTGTTCGACGGCATCGACCTGGACTGGGAGTACCCGTCCGCGTGCGGCCTGACCTGCGGCACCCCGGAGGAAAGCGCCAACTTCACCGCGCTGCTCGCCGAGTTCCGCCGCCAGCTCGACGCGGTGCGTCCGGGCCTGCTGCTGACCATCGCCGCCGGCGCGGGCGTGGACAAGGTGCGCGTCACCAATCCGGCTGCGTACAGCCAGTACCTGGACTACATCAACGTGATGACCTACGACTTCCACGGCACGTGGGACGCGAAGACCAACCATCACTCCGCGCTGTTCGATTCGCCCAACGATCCGTCCACGGGCGACCAGAAGCTCTACAACAGCAACGATGCGATGGAAGCGTTCCTGAGCCGCGGCGTCCCGGCGTCCAAGCTCAACCTGGGCATCGGCTTCTACGGTCGCGGCTGGACCGGCGTGGCCAACGTCAACAACGGCCTGTACCAAAACGGATCGGCGGCTCCCGGCACGTACGAGGCGGGCAACGAAGACTACAGGGTCCTGAAGGATCGCCCGGGCACCGTCTACACCGACGCCAACGCACGCGCCACGTGGAAGTACGACGGCAACACGTTCTGGAGCTACGACACGCCCGCGATGGTCACCGAGAAGATGGGCTACGTGAAAGCGCAGAACCTGGGTGGCGCGTTCTTCTGGGAATTCAGCGGCGACGACGCGACCGGCACGCTGGTCAACACCATCAGCAACGGCCTCAAGTGAGCGCATGAGCACGACATAGGCACTCTCCAGACCCGGTGACGGGTTTTCCCCTCGGCGCCGATCGCAGGATCGGCGCCTTTTTTATGCGCCGCACCCGCATCGCGCGGGAAGGCGCGCACTCAACGCGCGTCGTCGAGCACGTAGCCTTCGCCGTGGATCGCGTCCAGCGGCAGTGTCGCGCCGCAGCCATCGGCGACCTTGCGGCGCAAGCGATACACCAGCGAGTCCAGGCGATGCGGATCGAACTCGCCCTCGCTCAGCGCCTGGACCAGTTCACTGCGCGTGACCAGGCGGCCAGGCGCGAGCAACAGGCGCTCGACCACCCGCCGCTCCGCACGCGTGAGCGCGACCGCATGGCCATCGGGACAGAGCAACGACCAGCCGGTGTCGTCCAGGCGCCAGCGTGTGAGCGGTTCGGGCGTGGTCGGTCGATCCATCGAGGCGTATCGCGTCCGGAATCTGCGCCCGAGGCTAGCCAACCCCGCGCACCCCCGCATGGGCCAAACGTCCAGGCTTTTCGTGAATGCGGGGCCCGGTGACGGTAGCGGGGCGGGCGGGGCGTTGCGGCTTGTCGCAGTTGCTTGGTTTCTTGGCCTTGGGCAGAAAGGAGCAAGCTCAAACTGGGTTCCAGCTTTCGCCGGAATGACGTGAGGGGGCGGACAGGGTGAAGGCCTGGATCCCGGCTTTCGCCGGGATGACGGTTTCGGTTTCGGCTGCAGCTAGTGCTGGTGCTGGTGCTCTTGAACAGCCGAACAGATCGCTAGCCCCGAAGGGCGCCGCACAGGATGTGCGGCGGTGAGCGCTGAGCCATGGAGTGAGGGCGATGCGTGCTTGCGAACCACTGGTTCGCGCATCGCCCGAACGCCCGCGCCGCAAGCGCGGACCTAGCGAATCGCGAACCTGCCTACTTGCTGTCCGGTCGTGCGACTGGTTTGTGCCGCAGGCCCTTTCTTTTGGTTACTTTTTGACCGAAGGGAATCCAGTCGGACTTTGGGCAAGCAAAGAAAAGTGACCCGAGCGGCGCAGCCGATCGGAAGCCTTGCTGCTGCTTTGTTGTTTCATCTGTGCAGAAGCACGAGCAAGATCAAAATGGGTTCCAGCTTTCGCTGGAATGACGAGATTGGGCGGATAAGGTGACGGCCTGGATCGCCTTCGCCGAGATGACGTTCCGGAAGCGCGATGGCCTGCGTCCTGACCTTCGCCGGGATCACGCCTCATGAGTGGCAGCTCACGCACGCCGAAGCGGCCGTCGAATGAACGACCGTCAACGCGTCAACCGCAACACATCGTCCAACAAACCCGCCGCAGTCACATCCGCCCCCGCCCCCGGTCCCTGAATCACCAACGGCTGCCTCGCATAACGATCGGACCAGATCGCAACCCGATTGTCGGTGCCCGCACCACCGGCGAGCGGATGATCGGCCGCAAGCGACTCAAGCCCGACACTGGCGCGACCGTCCTTCAGGCGCGCGATGAAACGCAGCTTCTCCCCACGCTTGTAGGCCTGCGCGAAACGCTCGCGCAACGGCGTGTCGAGCGCCGGCAACGCAGCGTCGAGCGCGTCCTTCGACAGGATCGCCAACTCGGGCGGCACGAGCGAAGTGACTTCCACCTCGCCCGCTTCCAGTTCCACGCCCGCGGTGCGCGCCAGGATCAGCAACTTGCGGCGCACGTCCTCGCCGGAGAGGTCGTCGCGCGGATCGGGTTCGGTGTAGCCCGCATCGCGCGCCTGCCGCACCAGCGTCGAAAAAGGGCGCATGCCGTCGTATTGGTTGAACAACCAGGCGAGCGAGCCCGACAGCACACCGGCGATCGCGTGGATGCGATCCCCACCCGCTTGCAACTCGCGCAGGCTGCGCAGCAGCGGCAGACCCGCGCCAACGGTCGCGCTGTCCCCGTAGCCGGCGCCGCCAATCGCCGATGCCGTACGGATCGCACGCCAGCGCGAAAGCGATGTGCCCTGCCCGATCTTGCATGCAGTGGCGACGTGGATGCCCTGGGCGAGCCAATGCGCGTGGCGCTCGGCGACGGCTTCGCTGGCGGTGGCGTCGATCACCACGCGCGGACCGTCGCCGTGCAGCACCGTCTCCACGGCTTCGAGCGAACTGCCCTGTGGCGCGCGCCGGAGCCGCGCCGCCGCGTCGTCCGGCGCCAGGCCCGCGCGATCGCCGGCGGCGGCGCGCGAGTTGGCGACGTGCACCAACCTCACGCCGTCGCCGAGCGACGAGCCTCGCCACGACGCCAGTCGCGCCAGCACTGCGCCGCCGACCGTACCCGTGCCCAGCAGCGCCACGCGCGTCGTTGCGCGCGGCACGGCTGCGTCGCGGACGGCACCGACCGCGGCGGCATTCATCGTTTGACGCGCTCGGCGATGGCGACCGCCTGCTCCGCACGTTCCAGCGCGGCGGCGATGTCGATCACCAGATCGTCCACGTGCTCGATGCCCACCGACAAACGCAACAGGCCTTCGCCGATGCCCGCCGCTTCGCGTGCTTCGGCCGACATCGCCGCGTGCGTCATCGTCGCGGGATGGGCGACCAGGCTTTCCACGCCGCCGAGGGATTCGGCCAGGGTGAAGCACTGCAAGCCGTCGAGGAACGCGCGCACGGCATCGACGCCGCCGTCGAGTTCGACACTCAGCATCGCGCCGAAACCGCTCTGCTGGCGCGCGGCCAACGCATGGCCCGGATGCGATTCCAGTCCCGGATAGTGCACGGCGAGCACCGCCGGATGCGCGTCCAGCAGCGACACCAGCGCGCGGGTGTTCTCCTCGTGCACGCGCAGGCGCGCGTCCAGCGTGCGCAGGCCGCGCAAGGTGAGGAAGCTGTCGAATGGCGAGCCGGTCAGACCCAGCGCGTTCGCCCACCACACCAGTTGCTGGTGCTGTTCGGCGTCGCGCGCGACGACCGCGCCGCCGACCACGTCGCTGTGGCCGTTGATGTACTTGGTCGTGGAATGCAGCACGAAGTCCGCACCGAACGCGATCGGCTGCTGCAGCGCCGGCGACAGGAACGTGTTGTCGACCACCGTCAGCGCGCCCTTGGCCTGCGCGGCCTCGATGACGAAGCGCAGGTCGGTGATGCGCAGCAGCGGGTTGGACGGAGTTTCGATCCAGACCACCGTCGGATCGCTCGCCAATGCGTCCGTCAGCGCGCGCGGGTCGGTCAGATCGACGGTGATCAGCTCGAACGCGCCCTTCTTCGCCAGCGCATTGAACAGCCGCCAGCTGCCGCCGTAACCGTCGTGAGGCACCACCAGGCGATCGCCCGGCTTGAGCAGCGCGTGAAGCAGCAGCGTGATCGCGCCCATGCCGGTGGCGGTGACGACGCCGCCGGCGCCGCCCTCGAGTTCGGCCAGCGCTTCGCCCAGCAGGTCGCGCGTCGGATTGCCGCTGCGCGTGTAGTCGTACTGCCGCTTCTCGTTGAAACCAGCGAAGCTGAAGTTGGACGACAGCACGATCGGCGGCGTGACGGCGCCGAAGGCGGAGTCGCGATCGATACCCGCGCGCACGGCGGCGGTACAGCGGTTGCGCGTGCTCATGCGGCCACCTCCAGAACGTCCTCGAGGGCTTCGTCGAGGATCTCGGCGACGGCCTGCTCCTCCTTCAGGAATGCGTCGTGACCGTAGAGCGAACGCACCACGCGCAGTCGCGTTTCGCCGCGCAGGCGCTCGACCAGATCGTAGGCGTCGGACAGCGGAACGATGCGGTCCTCGGCGACGGCGACGACGGTCACCGGCAGGCGGATCGCGGTCGGATCCAGGTCCTGCAGGTCGATGGATTCGGACAGGCGCAGGTAGGCCGTCGGCGAGGTGCGCTGCACATAGGCGGCGCCACAGTGGTCTAGGTAGTCCTCCGCGCCCACGCGCACGCGGCCTTCGCTCACCTTCGCCGGTTCGAAGCGCGCGTCGAACTCCTCCGGCGTGCGGTAACTCAGGATCGCCAGCTGGCGCGCCAGCGCCAGGCCGTGCGTTTCATCGCACTGCAGGGCGCCCAGCGCGACGGCACGACGCTGCAGGGCGCGCCATGCACTCGCATAGGGGTGCGCGCGATGGACGCCGCTGATCGCGATCAGCTGGCCCAATCGTTCGCCGTGCCGCGCCGCGAACTGCAAACCGACCATCGCGCCGTAGGAACAGCCGACGAACGCCTGCAACCGCGCGATGCGCAGCGTGTCGAGCAGCGCGGCGACGGCGTCGGCCTGGTCGGACGGATCCAGCGGCGCGTCGAGCGCGCCATCGGCGCCGACCCAGTCGAAGGCGATCAGGCAGCGCTCGCGTGGGTCCAGCGCCTTGCCGGAGCCGACCTGCTGCTCCCACCAACCGCCCTGCCCGAACGCGGCGCTGGCGGCGAGATGGCGGTGCGCGGAGATCCCGCCGGCGACGAACACCGCCGGCAGCGCGCGGTCGCCGAGGATTTCGTAACGCAGCACGACAAGACGGCGGCCGGCATGGCGCAGGTCGAGTTCGACCGCGCATTCGCCACGCTGTGCGTGGACCGAGTGCGAGGACACTGCGCGGGCGACGGCATCGAGTACATCGACGCGCTCGGCAGCGAGGGAGGTCGCGGAAGAATCCAACTGGAGGGCGGTAGGGGCGAAGCTCATGGCGGCATCCTTGGACAAAGGGGCCATCGAGCCTGCGAGTCGCACGCGCACCGCATGGATGCGCGTGAAACCATCTTCCGACCGGCGCCGCGAAGCGCCCCGTCGCAGGAATTGGCACCTTCGCCCTCGCTTGCGCGCTGGGTTGGGTTGCCCCGGCTTCAAAGGGCCTGTCCCTCTGCCGGTCTCGATGGATGGCCGCAGTCTGCCTCCGCCCCCGGGGCGCTGTCAATCGCTTCATCCGCATATAGCGATTTATTATCTCGGTCACGTCTTCGGCTCCCGATGCAAAGGCGGCCCGAATACACTTCGGCTCCATGACTCCCCGCCTTCTCTCCCTCGCCGCCGCCCTCGGGCTGGCGGCCCTGGCCTCCGCCTGCACCACGACCCGACCACCCGCCGCGCCGGCGCCCGCGCCCGTTGCGACGCCCGAACCGCGCAGCGTGCTGGAGCGCTACGTCTCGCCCGCGAGCGCGCAGGACGAACTCGACTCGCTCGCCACCTGGACCACCGAAGACGGCGCGACCTGGCTCATCGCCACCGCCAAATCGACGCATCGCCTGGTCGTGTTCGATGCCGACAGCGGGCAGCGACTGCGCGATGTGGGCGGCGAAGGCGCGGCCTTGGGCGAGTTCGACCGGCCCAACGGCGTCGCCGTCTACGGCGACTACGTGTTCGTGGTCGAGCGCGACAACCACCGCGTGCAGGTGCTGTCCCTGCCCGACTTCAAGCCACTGGGCAGCTTCGGCAACAAGGAACTTCGCAGCCCGTACGGCATCTGGCTGACCGAGACCGAGCCGGGGGAGCTGGAGGTCTACGTCACCGACAGCTTCATGTACGGCAAGAAGTTCGACGAAGTGCCGCCGCTGGCCGAGCTCGACCAACGCGTGCGCCGCTTCCGCGTGCAATTCGACCAGGCCGGGCGCCTGCGTGTGACCTATGCAGGCGCGTTCGGCGACACCACGCAGGAGGCGGCGTTGCGTATGGTCGAATCCATCGCGGGCGACCCGAGCAACGATCGCCTGCTGATCGCCGACGAGGACCGCCGGCATGAGTCCACGCTGCGCGAGTACAGCTTCAGCGGCAAATACACCGGCCGCAGCCTGCCGCAGGACAGCTTCGGCGCCGAAGCCGAAGGCGTCGCGCTGTGGACCTGCGCCGACGGCAGCGGCTACTGGATCGCCGTGGACCAGCTCGCGCCGCTGACGATCTTCCACCTGTTCGACCGGGCCACGCTCGAACCGCGCGGCAGCTTCGAGGGCGAGACCACCGCGCACACCGACGGCGTCGCACTGCACGCGGCCTCGACCAAGGCGTTCCCGTCGGGCGCGTTGTTCGCGGTGCACGACGACAAGTCGGTCGCGGCGTTCGACCTGGCAGAAGTCGCGCGGGTGCTGCAGCTCTCGCCCACCTGCACGCAGTGATGCGCTGCGCGCGCCACCATTTGGCATGGATCGTCGGCGGCACCGCGCTGCTGATGGCCTTCGGCGCGGGCGCGGCCAAGATCTACCGTTGGACCGACCGCAGCGGCATCACGCATTACGGCGACCACGTTCCCAATGCACCGTCGTCGCCGGTGAGCACGATCCCGGTCGAGGGCGAACCCAGCGCGATCGCGCAGTTGCGCATCGAGAACGACGGCGGGCGCTTCCTCGCCTTCGCCGACAACCGTCTCTCCGGACCGGTGCAGGTACAACTGGGTTTCAGCCGCAGCGACAACGTGGTGGGCCAACCGGTGCTGCCGGCGCGCGCGACCGTCGCGGCGCGCAGCAGCGCGCTCGTCGCCGTGCTCAGTTCGGCCGACCCCGATCGAGGCTTCGATTTCGAGCTGCAGATGGACAGCCTGCCGGGCGATCCCGGCGCACGGCCGCGCGACGTCGATTACCTGCTGCCGTTGCAGCAGGCGCAATTCCGCATCGACCAGGGATACGGCGGCCACTTCAGCCATCGCGACGAACAGAACCGGTATGCGGTGGATTTCGCCGCCGACATCGGCACGCCCGTGCTGGCCGCGCGCGAGGGCGTGGTGATGCAGGTGGAGTCGGACTTCGACAAGGCCGGATTGAACCTGGAGCGTTATGGCGGTCGTGCGAACTTCGTGCGCATCCTGCACGACGACGGCACGATGTCGCTGTACGCCCACCTCAAGTCCGAAGGCGCACTGGTGCGCGTGGGCCAGCGCGTGCGCGCGGGCCAGCAGATCGGCCTGTCGGGCAACACCGGCTTCACCACCGGACCGCACCTCCACTTCGCGGTGCAGGTGAACCGAGGCATGAAACTGGAGTCGATCCCGTTCCGCATGGTGGGGCCACAGGGGCCGCTGCGGATCTCCGGGGGCTGAGGACGAGAGCAGCGCGGGTGCTGTTGGAATTTGACGTTGCTGTTGCTGTTGCTGTTGAACAGCCCAGCAGATCGCTAGCCCCGGCCGTGAGCGCTGAGCCATGGAGTGAGGGCGATGCGTGCTTGCGAACCACCGGTTCGCGCATCGCCCGAACGCCCGCACTGCAAGCGCGGGCCTAGCGAATCGCGAACGCGCCTACTTGCTGTCCGGTCGTGGGATTGGGTTGGGCCGACTGCCCTTTCTTTTGGTTACTTTTTGACCGAAGGGAATCCAGTCGGACTTTGGGCAAGCAAAGAAAAGTGACCCGAGCGGCGCAGCCGATCGGAAGCTTTGCTTCCGCTTTGCTGTTTCGAAGCAGAGCGAGAGCAAGATCAAAATGGGTTCCAGCTTTCGCTGGAATGACGTGATGGGGCGGATGGCGTGACGGCCTGGATCCCGGCCTTCGCCGGGATGACGTTTCGGAGCGCGTGAAGGCCTGGATCCCGGGCTTCACCGTGACGACAGGCCATCGAGCGGAACGACGCGAAGCGATCAGGCTGCCTGCTGCGCCGCCGGCTCCACCATGTCGCGCCACTGCGGCAAACGATCGAGCACGTTGACGCCGCGCAGATAGCCCTCGTCCACCGGCGTACCGGCGACCAACGACGACGCCACGTGCACCGCACCGGCGACCCAGAAACCCGTGGTCTTCAAACGGCCCGGACGGTGCTGGAACGCCACGCCCTCGACGATCGGCATCGGCAGGCCCCACAGGCCCAGAAGGTACGCACCGGCTTCGGCGTAGTGCGGACCGGTCGAACCTTCCGAACCGTCGGACACGCCCGGCAGCAGCTTGCCGACTTCCGCCAGCAGACCGGCCGTGGCGGCCAGTTCCGCGCTCGGGCCTGCGAGCAAGCGACGCGCCAGACGCGAGGTGCGCAGCGCGCGATCCTGGATCGCCTCGCGCTCCTTGCCGGCCAACTGCGTCGGGCCGAAAGCCTCGCTGGCCAGCACCAGGCGCAGCAACGTCTGGTGACCCAGGCGCGTGACCGCGGCGCGGATGTCGGTGATCTCGCGACCGCCGGAGAAATACGCCGAATTGCACAGGCGCAGCACCTTGGCGACGATCGCCGGGTCCTGCGAGAGCATCTGCGCGATGGCCGCGTTGCTCGCATCGGGATCGCGCAACAGCCGGCTCAGCTCCAGGTACACGCGCGGCGGCGGCGGCAGCGAGCCGACGCGGCCCACGGCCTGCTTGAGTTCCTCGCTGCCCATGACCTGGCGCAGCTCGGCGACGCTGTCGACGGCCTCGATCAGCTCGCCCGCATCGAGCGGACGCGAAAGCAGCCGGTGGGCGCAGTCCAGGCCCTGCAGCATCGCGCTGTCCTCGCCCTGGTCGAGCAGCAGGACGCGTACCGCCTTCGGATGCAGCGCGGCGATCTGGCTCAGCAGCGCCGGGCCCGGCACGGCGCCCGGGCGCAGGCCGCACAGGAAGACGTCGATCGGCTCGCCCTGCGACAGGGCGGCGTCGGGCTCGGCGAGCCATTGCACGTCCCAGCCGAGGTCGAAATAGCTCAGCGACTCCTCGAATTCGCCGGCGCGGCCGGCATCCTCACCTACGATCACGATGCGCACTGCAACCCCCGGCATTACGGATATCCATGACGGGTAGCGGCACCGGACGGCCGCCCTTTAGGGGACACGGAATGGGGAAATCCAAAACTGAGAGGGCGCGCACACTTCTGGCGGACCGCGCCGGACCGGGAGCCTCGAACGCCACGCTTTTCGCCTCGCGCGCCAGCCCCGGAGCCTCGAGCGCCACCACTTTCGCCTCGAACGCCGGCCTCGGAATCTCGAACGCCACGCTTTTAGCCTCGAACGTCAGGCTCGGGAACCTCGAACGCCACTCTTTTCGCCTCGAACGCCAGCCTCGGCATCTCGAACGCCGCGCTTTTCGCCTCGAACGGCAGGCTCTGGAGCCTCGAACGCCAGGCTCGGAACCTCGAACGCAACGCCTTTCGCCTCGAACGGAAGGCTCGGGAGCCTCGAACGCCACTCTTTTCGCCTCGCGCGTCTGGCTCGCGTGCCTGGAACGCCACCCTTTCAACCCCGGCAAGAGCGGCAGGCTCCGGCTGCGTATAATTCCGGTCCTCCCCGACTACCGATCCGCGGACCGCTCCGGCCCGTCCGCGCCTGCCGTCCATGTCCGACGTTTCCCTCGAAGCCGCCCGCCGCCGTACGTTCGCGATCATCTCGCATCCCGACGCGGGCAAGACCACGCTCACCGAAAAGCTGCTGCTGTTCGGCGGCGCGATCCAGATGGCCGGCTCGGTCAAGGGCCGCAAGGCCGCACGGCACGCGACGTCCGACTGGATGGCGCTGGAAAAGGAGCGCGGCATCTCGGTGACCAGCTCGGTGATGCAGTTCCCCTACGAGGGCCGCATCGTCAACCTGCTCGACACGCCCGGCCACGCCGACTTCGGCGAGGACACCTACCGCGTGCTCACCGCGGTGGACTCGGCACTGATGGTCATCGACGTGGCAAAGGGCGTGGAGGAGCGCACGATCAAGCTGATGGAGGTGTGCCGCCTGCGCGACACGCCGATCATGACCTTCATCAACAAGCTCGACCGCGAAGGCAAGAACCCGATCGACCTGCTGGACGAAGTGGAGAGCGTGCTGGGCATCCAGTGCGCGCCGATCACCTGGCCGATCGGCATGGGCCAGCGCCTGAAGGGCGTGGTCCATCTGGTCACCGGCGAAGTGCATCTGTACGAGCAGGGTCGCAACTTCACCCGACAGGACTCGACCATCTTCGCCTCCATCGACGATCCGGCGCTGGAAGCGCGCATCGGCGCGCCGATGCTGCGCGAGCTGCGCGACGAGCTGGAGCTGGTGGAAGGCGCCTCCCATCCCTTCGACATGGCCAAGTACCTGGCCGGCGAGCAGACGCCGGTGTTCTTCGGCTCGGCCGTCAACAATTTCGGTGTCCAGCTGCTGCTGGACTTCTTCGTCGACCACGCGCCGTCGCCCAGGCCGCGCGCGACGACCTCGCGCGAAGTGGCCTCCTACGAGCCCAAGCTCACCGGTTTCGTGTTCAAGATCCAGGCGAACATGGACCCGCAGCACCGCGACCGCGTGGCGTTCATGCGCATCTGCTCGGGCCAGTTCTCCGCCGGCATGAAGGCCTTCCACGTGCGCAGCGGCAAGGAAGTAAAACTCGCCAACGCGTTGACGTTCATGGCGTCCGACCGCGAGATCGCCGAGAACGCGTGGCCGGGCGATGTCATCGGCATCCACAACCACGGCACGATCTCCATCGGCGACAGCTTCACCGAAGGCGAGGCGCTGAGCTTCACGGGCATCCCGAACTTCGCCCCGGAACTGTTCCGCCGCGCGCGCTTGCGCGATCCGCTCAAGCTCAAGCAGTTGCAGAAGGGGCTGGCGCAATTGTCGGAAGAAGGCGCCACACAGTTCTTCCGGCCGCTCATGAGCAACGACCTGATCCTCGGCGCGGTCGGCGTGCTGCAGTTCGACGTGGTCGCCTACCGCTTGAAGGACGAATACGGCGTGGACGCCAGCTTCGAGCAGGTCGCCGTCGCCACGGCGCGCTGGATCCGCTGCGACAACGAGAAGAAGCTGGAAGAGTTCCGCGACAAGAACGCGATGAACCTCGCGCTCGATGCGGCGGGCCAGCTGGTCTACCTCGCGCCGACGCGCGTGAACCTGCAGCTGGCGCAGGAACGCGCGCCGGACGTCACCTTCCTGGCCACGCGCGAGCACGCGCACGCGGCGGCGTTCGACTGATGAGCGCGCACGGATGAGCGCATGGGTGGCGTGGTGGCTCGCGCTCAACCTCGCCACCGTGCTGGTCTTCGGTTACGACAAGGCGATCGCCGGCGGCAAGCGTCGGCGCGTCCCGGAACGCACGCTGCTCGCGCTGGCGTTGCTCGGCGGCTCGCCGGGCGCCCTGTTCGCGATGGGGTTGTTCCGCCACAAGACGGCCAAGCCGGGGTTCCGGCGAGCGATGATCCTGATCGTCGCGGTGCAGTTGGTCGTGCTGGCCTGGTTGTATCGGTCGGTTGCGTAGCGAAGCGTTGGCTGCGCCCGCGGATCGTCAGCCGCGCGCCGGCAACTTCCCCACCCAGGCCGGCGGCGGCTGGTCGGCGTCGAAGTACTCGAAGATCAGGTGGATACGGTCCGTCGAGCCGTTGTTCTCCACTGCGTGCACGGCCATGTTGCTCACCTCCACCGCTTCGCCCTCGGCGAAGTGGTAGCCGGTGCCATCGATAAAGAACACGACGCCATCGTTGGTCGACAGCGGCACGTGGATCTTGTGCGGCCACTTGGCCGCGGGATTCGCGTCGCGGTGCGGCTTTATGACGCCACCGGGCGGCATGCGCGCGAGCATCACGCGCGGGAATTCGGCGTGCGCGTAACCATAGGGCGCGACGGCCTGCTCGAGCACCGGTTCCAGCAGTTCGCGCCAGGACGACCAGAGCGGCCGCTCGTAGTGCTTGCGCCAATCCTGGAAGTCGCTGACGAAGCGGAACACGATGTGGCGCGTGCGATCGAGCGCTTCGAACCGGTTGGGCTTGTCGGCGTTCTCGGCGTCCCACGTCGCTTCGGGAAGGGCGAGCACCGCATCGCGCAAGCGGGCGATGTCGACGTGGCCCAGGCGGCGCACGGACGTGGTCTTGCGCGGATTGGGCTGGATGTCGGCGGGAGAGAAGGCGGCGGTGGACGTCATGGTCAGAAGCCGTATCCGAACAGTTCCAGGTCTCGCCGATAGAACTCGGCGACGCCATCGATCAGTGCCTGGTCATAGTAGTCCCGGTAGCTGCCGCGGCGCGAACTGTTGACCTGCCCAAGTTGCGCGCTCGGCAGCCCCAGGCGGGCGCAGATGGCATCGTAGGAGCCTTGCATGTCCTCGACGCGGCCCACGACGTCAGCCAGCATCGCGCCATCCTCGCCGGTGACGAACGTGTGTTGCGGCTGGAACAGGATGTGCTGCGTCGGCCGGGCCTGGAACAGGATGTAACGCATCACCTGCTGAGGATTCTTCAGGAAGGCGCCGTCGGCGCGCGTCATGAAGGCGCAGTACGAGACGAAGCGATCGAACGGATTGCGCACGAAGGCGAACTTCAAGTACGAGGCGAACGCCTCTTCGCCGAGGAACGGGCGGATCTGCTGCAACGTGATGTGGCCGTGCTTGATCGCCGCCAGTTCTTCGAAAGGGAACCGCTTGTTCACGAACAGACCGACTTGCTCCAGATCTTCCTCGCTGAGGTGTTCACGCAACGCCTGGCGCACCGAATGCGTGCCGGTCTTGGGAATGGCGGCGAAGACGAAACGGTGCTGGTGCGAAATGATCATCGGGACCGGAGGGTTTGCGGGCGGCGTGGGTAGTGGCGGGATCATAAAGGCTCTGCGTGCGTCCTGAGGCCCATGTCACATCCTCGACAGGATCATGGCCGCCGTTTCCGAGCATTTGCTCCAGCTTGCGCTACGATGCTCGCATCATGTCCCCCGCCCGCTCCGTCCACGACGGTTCCGCGTCCCTTGCGCCGCATGACATGCATTCGGTGCGCGAGGAATTCGTCAACGCCCTGACCCACGGCCTGGGCGCGACGGCCGCGCTCGCAGGCGGCGCCGTGCTGATCACGCTGGCGGCACTGCACGGCGATGGCTGGCAGCTGGCCGGCGCGATCGTCTTCGGCATCTGCCTGCTGCTGCTTTACCTGGCCTCGACGCTGTACCACGCGATCCAGCACCCCATCGCCAAGGCGCGGTTGAAGGTGTTCGATCACTGCGCGATCTACCTGCTGATCGCCGGCACCTACACGCCCTTCACGCTCATCGGCCTGCGCGGGCCGTGGGGATGGGGCCTGTTCGCGGCGATCTGGACGCTGGCCCTCGCCGGCGTGGTGTTCAAACTGTTCTTCACCGGTCGATTCAAACTGCTGTCCACCGGCATCTACATCGCGATGGGCTGGCTGGTGATCGTGGCGATCGAGCCCCTGCTGGGCGCGCTGGACGCATGGACGATCGGCTGGCTCTTCGCCGGCGGCGTCTTCTACACGCTGGGCACGGTGTTCTACCACCGGCCTTCCCTGCCCTACTCCCATGCGATCTGGCATCTGTTCGTGGTCGCCGGCAGCGTCTGCCATTACGTCGCCGTGATGGCCCAGGTCGTAACACCCGGTCGCATCCTGCCCAGCTGAACTGCGCACAACGTATTCACTTTCGCTTGACCGCGCGCCACCGAAGGTGGGGCCGACCCCACGCGGAATCTGCGGTGACCGGCTTGCGTTCCCCCCGTCCTTCCACACCACGCGTGCGCCGCGGCGCACGCGTCTGACACCATGCGTTGGCGCGGGTCGCGGCGCGATGGACACGATGGCAACGCGGGCGACGCGCGCGCGTGGCCGCACCGTCATCCGGTGATGACGGCGCTGGCGATCGTCGCCGCGCTCATCGCGATCCTGATCGCGATCTGGGACTGGAACTGGTTCAAGGGCCCCATCGAGCGCCAGGTGAAGGCCCGTACCGATCGCGAGTTCCACATCGATGGCAACCTCGACGTCGACCTGGGCTGGACTCCGGTGGTGTCGGCCGAACGCGTGCGCTTTGGCAACGCACGGTGGGCGAAGGAGCCGGTGATGGCATCGGCGGATCGCGCCGAGATCGGTATCGCCCTGCGGCCACTGCTGCGTCGGCAGGTGCTGTTGCCGCTGATCCGCCTCGATCGCCCGCGCCTGTTGCTGGAAACCAATCCGAAGGGCGGCGACGGCAACTGGGTCTTTGGCGACCAGAGTGGCGACACCACCGTGCAGTTCCGCCGCGTCGATATCCAGCGCGGCTTCCTGCAATTCCTCGATGCCCCCAAACGCACCGACATCCGCATCGGCGTGAGCAGCCAGGGCGGACGCACGCGCGATGCGTCGGCGCCGGTGTCGATCGTCGGCGGTGGCCTGTGGGAGAACAACAAGTTCGTGATGCAGGGCAGCGCGGCCTCGCCGCTCCTGCTCCGCGACCGCGAAGCGCCCTACCGCATCAACGTGCGCGCGTCGGCCGGAGCCACGCATGCTCATGCGCGCGGCACCCTGCTCGATCCGCTGCGGCTGCGCGGGTTCGACCTGCAGATGAAGTTGTCCGGGCGCGATCTGGGCGATCTGTATCCGCTGCTCGGCCTGGCGATCCCGCACACGCCGCCGTATACGCTCGATGGCCGGTTCAGCCGCGAAGGCGATGTCTGGCACTACCGCGACTTCGACGGCCGCATCGGCGATAGCGACATGCATGGCGATGCCAGTGTCGCCACCGGAGGCAAGCGTCCCTACCTTCGCGCCGACCTGACCTCCAAGCGCCTGGATTTCGACGACCTTGCCGGCTTCGTCGGCGGCACGCCGCAAACCGGTCGCGGCGAAACCGCCAACCCGCAACAGGCGGCGGAGGCCGCGAAGGAAGAGGCGAGCGCTCGCCTGCTGCCCGACACGCCCTACGACCTGGCGAAGCTGCGCGCGATGGATGCCGACGTGCGCCTGCGCGCGATGCGCATCAACGCGCCGAGCCTGCCGCTGGACGACATGGACGCGCACCTGTTGCTCGAAGGCGGGATGCTGAAGCTCGATCCGCTCAACTTCGGCGTGGCCGACGGCGATATCCGTTCGCGCATCCGCATGGACGCGCGCACCGACACCATCCGCACCCGCGCCGACGCGAAGCTCGCCGGGCTCAACCTCAGCAAGCTCCTGCCGACGGTGAAGCTGGCGCAGAACGCCATCGGCAAGGTCGGCGGCGAGGTGGGCATCGAAGGCACCGGCAATTCGATCGCGGCCATGCTCGGCAGCAGCGACGGCAACATGGCCTTCGGCATGGGCCAGGGGCGCATCAGCAACATGCTCATGGAAATGGCCGGCATCGATCTGGCCGAGATCATCAAGTTCAAGCTCGGCGGCGACCGGCAGATCCCGGTGCGCTGCGCGTTCGCGGATTTCGGCGTGGACGACGGCCTCATGACGGCCCGGTCGCTCGCGTTCGACACCAGCGACACGATCCTGGTCGGATCGGGCACGGTGAACCTGCGAGACGAGAAGCTCGACCTCACCATCCGCCCGCGTCCGAAGGATCGCAGCCTGCTGGTGTTCCGCACGCCGCTGCGCGTGGACGGCACGTTCAAGAAGCCGGGCGTGCATCCGGACCTCGCAGGCGTGGGGCTTCGCGGCGCGATCGCCCTGACGCTGGCGACCATCACGCCGCCGGCGGCGCTGCTGGCGACGCTGGAGCTGGGGCCGGGCGAGGATTCGGGCTGCGGCGGACGTTACGCCAAGTAACGGCGCGCTGATTCGCTGGCCGGGTCGATCAGCTGGCGATGTAGCGCTGCAGCTGGTCCAGTTCGAGCTGCTGGTCTTCGATCACGGCCTTCACCAGATCGCCGATCGACACGACGCCCAGCACCTGCCCGTTGTGCACCACCGGCAGATGGCGGATGCGTCGTTCGGTGACGATCTGCATGCAGCGGTCGGTGCTGTCGTCCAACCCGATCGTGACCACTTCACCGGTCATGATGGTGCGAATCAGCGTGTCGGCCGACGATCGTCCCTGGAGCACGATCTTGCGCGCATAGTCGCGCTCGGAAAGGATGCCCACCAGCCGTCCCGCGTCCAGCACGAGTACGGCACCGATGCGCTTTTCGGCCATCAACCTGATCGCATCGATGACGGGCGCGTCCGGGCCGATCGCGAACACTTCGGGCGCTTTGGCTTCGAGCAGTTGCCGCACGGTGCGCATGGCCGTCTCCTTTGCCGCCAGGGGGCTTGGGGCCGAGCATACTCCAGGGCATGTCAACGCATGCGAAGGCACGCGGACCTGCTCAGTCGACCGCCGAACCACGCAGGCGCTGCACGCGATCGGCCTCTCCCGGCGACTCGCCCACCATGCCGGCCCGTGTCGGCCGCGCGGGCTGCCAGCTGTCCACCAGATACAACGGGCGCTGCTTGGATTCGTCGTACAAGCGCCCCAGGTATTCCCCGATCACACCCAAAGCGATGAGCTGCACGCCACCGAGGAAGAGGATCACCGACATCATCGTCGGCCAGCCGGCGACCGGATCGCCCCAGAACAGCGCCTTGACGATGATGGCCACGCCGTAGACGAACGCCACCAGCGCGGTCAGCAGGCCCAGGTACGTCGCCAGTCGCAGAGGCGCGGTGGAAAAGCTGGTGATGCCTTCCAGCGCCAGGTTCCACAGTCGCCAGAAGTTGAACTTGCTGCGCCCGGCCGCACGCGGCTCGCGGTGATAGGCGATGGAAACACGGTTGTATCCGACCCAGCCGAACAGCCCCTTCATGAATCGGTGCCGTTCGCGAAGCTGGCGCAGGCCCGCCAGCGCGCGCGGCGAAAGCAGGCGGAAATCCCCCGTGTCGGCGGGGATCGGCGTATTCGACAACAGACCGATCACGCGGTAGAAGGCATGCGCCGTGGAACGCTTCAGCCAGCCCTCGCCCTCGCGTTCCATGCGGGTGCCATGGACGTCGTCGTAGCCTTCGCGCCACTTGGCGACGAACAGCGGAATAAGTTCCGGCGGATCCTGTCCGTCGGCATCGAGGATCAACGCGGCACCTTCCTCGACGCGATCCAGCCCTGCGGTCAACGCGAGCTCCTTGCCGAAATTGCGCGACAGCCGCAGCAGCGCGATGCGCCGATCGACGCTGGCGAGGTGCTGCATCACCGCCCATGTCGCGTCGGTGCTGCCGTCGTCGACATAGAGCATCTGACCGTCGATGCCCTCCTCGCGCGCGAGCCTGTCGAGCGCCGCGCCGATGCGGGACTGCAGCAACGCGAGGTTGTCGGCCTCGTTGTAGGCGGCGACGACGACGGTAAGGCGGTCCGGGCTCATGGCGCCATGGTATCCGTTCGTGCGGGACGTCCGCGTCGGCCGCGGATCACTCGATCCGCTTGAGGTATTCGGCGCCGCCGATGTAGCGCATCTGCCGCTGGATGGCCTGCGATCTACGCTGCACGTACGGGCCCGGCCGGTTGATGCTGTAACGGCGGGGGCTCGGCAGCACCGCGGCCATGCGCGCGGCTTCTGCCGGGCCGAGGCGGTCGGCGTCCTTGTGGAAATAGGTGCGTGCCGCGGCCTGCGCGCCGTACACGCCGTCCCCGAACTCGGCGATGTTCGCGTAGACCTCGATGATGCGGTGCTTCGGCCACAGCGCTTCGATGAGCACGGTGTACCAGGCCTCGATGCCCTTGCGCACCCAGCTGCGCCCGCTCCACAGGAACAGGTTCTTTGCCGTCTGCTGGCTGATCGTGCTGCCGCCGCGCACCTTGCGCCCGCGGGCATTGTTCTTGCGCGCCTTCTCGATGGCTTGCAGATCGAAACCGAAATGCTCGGCGAAGCTCTGGTCTTCGGACGCGATCATCGCCAGCGGCACGGACGGGGACATCTCATCCAGATCGCGCCAGTCGTAGGCGATGCGGAAGCCCCAGTCGCCATCGCCCCACGCCTCCAGCTGGCGCGAGAGCATGAACGCACTGAAGGCCGGATCGACGAATCGGAGCGTCGCCACCTGCACCACGCTGAGCAGCAGCAAACCGACCGGCAGCGCGATCAGCCACCGCAACCAGCGGCGCCGTGGCTGCGGCTTCGTTGCCAGCGCCTGCTCGGGCGCGCTCATGCCTTGCACGGACAATCTTGTATCCCCATTGTGTCCAGACCTCTTCACATTACCGCGCGCATTATTCCAACGACGCGCGCCGACCGCACGAGTCCCCCGCATGACCGACATTCCGACCGCGCCAGCTGGCGACCGCGACCAGTTGACCCGTTTCCTCATCGAAGCCGCCGGTGTGCGCGGCGTTCGGGTGCATCTACAGGAGACCTGGCAGCAGATCCGCAGCCGCGCCGAGTACCCGCAGGCCGCCGCCGAACTGCTCGGCGAAGCCGCGGCTGCGGCGGCGCTGTTCACCGGCCACGCCAAGGTCGACGGCCGACTGTCGGTGCAACTGCGAGGGCACGGGGCGCTGCGCACGCTGTTCGCCGAATGCACGGCGGCCGGCACCCTGCGCGGCATAGCGCAGGTCGGCGAGGATGCGGGCGAGGTGTCGCGGGACCTGCGCCAACTCGGCCCGGACGCGGTGCTGGCCATCACCATCGAGAACCCCTCCATCGACGGCCGTGACCCCATGCGGTATCAGGGCCTGGTCGCTCTGGAGTCGGACTCCCTCAGCGGCGCCTTCGAAGACTATTTCCGCCAGTCCGAGCAACTGCCGACCCGGCTTCTGCTGGCCGCCGACGAACGGCAGGTGGCGGGCCTGATGCTGCAGAAGCTGCCGGGGGATCATGGCGACGACGACGGATGGTCGCGCGCCGGGGCCCTGTTCGACACGCTCACCACGCGGGAACTGCTGGAATGTTCGGCGAACGACCTGCTGACGCGCCTGTTCCACGAGGACGGAGTCCAGGTGCTCGGCGCCAGGCCGCTGCGGTTCGCCTGCTCCTGCTCCCGGGAGCGGGTGGCCTCGATGCTGGTCTCGCTCGGGGTCGCCGAGGCCGAAGCGGCCGTCGAGGCGGCCGGTGGCGCCGCCCATATCCGTTGCGAGTTTTGCGGACAGAGTTACCGTTTCGACGCAGAGGAAATCGCTAGCTTGTTCACCGTGGCGACATCGGAAATGGCAGCCCCTGAGCGGCTGCAGTAGCCCTTCCGCGTCACCCGGGGAATTGTTAAATAAACATAAACGGTCTATAGTCGCGATACTCAGGAGAGGGGAACTCCGCCCGGTTAACCCGGTCGTAAAAAGTCCATGAACACGCGCCTGCTTCGACTGCCATTGACCCTGATGCTCGCCCTTGGCGTGGCTTCGGGCGTTCATGCGCAGGCGGCCAGCAAGCGCACGGCGCCGGACACCACCTACCTGCCGGTCTGGAACCAGACCAGCGGCAAGCTGGAATACCTCCTGCAGCTCGAACCCACCGGCGCACCTGTCGCCGGGGCCCGTTGGCGCGTGGGCAGCAACACGCTCGATGCGGCGTTCGGCCTGGAAGCCGGCGATACCCTCGGCCTGGTCTGCGACCGCAAGACCGGCTTGGCGGGCGCCATCGGCAACCTCGCCAACCATTGCATGCTCGCTTCGATGGACGAGGACGACCATGTGGACGCACGCCAGGGCACGCTCGGCGCCAGCCTCAGCCGCGCCGGCGGCAAGGTCGGCATGGCCTTCGGCACCGGTCGGGACACCCTGCCCGCCTGGCTCAGCCCGAACTCGAAGTTCAGCAAGGTCGACCAGAACACACTGACCGTTTACGGACAGAAGAACATCGGCCGCGAGGCCACGGTGTCCATCGGCGGCACCTGGGCACGCGCCAAGTTGATCCCCGCCGGCGAGATGCCCGCGCTGGCCGATCGCTGGAGCACCCGAAGCCTCACCGTCGGCGCCGGCATGGGCAATTTCAGCGCCAACATCGTCGGCCGCGTGGTCGACACCCCTGGCGAACCCGGGCAGTGGGAAGGACTGGGCGTCGGCCTGACCTGGCGCACGCCGTGGAGCGGCCAGCTCACCGTGGGCGCGGAAAACGTCGTCACCCGCGGCAAGAATCCGTTCGCGCCAGATAACGGCGACACCGACGAGGGCACCGTGCCCTACGTCCGCTACGAGCAGGATCTGTGACGCTCCCGCGCGACTGAGGTCGCGCAATCCCTTGAACGCAAAGGCCGGACGCGGAATTTCTGCGGCCGTCGCTGCCGTTTGGGCACACCCCTTGCACAGCGCGCCGCTTCCCTAGGGCGATACCCAGGCGTACGGCGTTCACATGTTCGAAACTGTGTATTAACGACACTTTCACTTCTCGCTCAACGTGGTTAGGATCGGACCGCCTTGCCGTTTTTGGCGTCTGTCTTGTCGCTACCGGCCAGGTCCCATGGGATCCACCGACTCACGCTTGGAGAGAGAGATGAACTTGAAGACCACCCCGCTCCGCGACGCGATCGTCTATTCGCTCGCGGTCGGCACTACCGCCCTGGCCGGCACGGCCATGGCGCAGGAACAGCAGCAGACGACGACCACCCTCGATCGCATCGAGGTGACCGGTTCGCGCATCCGTCAGGTCGACATCGAGACCGAAGCACCGGTTCTCACCATCAGCCGCGCCGACATCGAACAGCAGGGCTTCCAGTCGGTCGCCGACATCCTGCAGAACATCTCCGCCGTTGGCGCACCGGCGATCAGCCGTGCATCGCCGCTGTCGGCCGGTGAAAACGTCGGTGGCCAGTTCATCAGCATGCGCAACCTGGGTACCCAGCGCACGCTGATCCTGGTCAACGGCAAGCGTCTGGGCATCAGCACCAGCGGCCTGCAGGACGTCTCGCTCATCCCGACCGTCGCGGTCGAGCGCGTCGAAGTCCTGAAGGACGGCGCCTCCTCGATCTATGGCTCCGACGCCATCGCCGGCGTGGTGAACATCATCACCCGTTCGAACTTCGAAGGCGCCACGGTCGACGCCTACTACGGCCAGTACAGCCAGGGCGACGGCGAGACCACGCGCGCTTCGGGCATCCTCGGCTTCACCGGTGACCGCGGTTCGATCACGGCCGCCGTCGAGTACCGCAAGGAAGAGGAAGTCTTCGCCCGCGATCGCGAGTACAGCGCGTACCCGCAGGGCTACAACCACCCGACCCGCGGCTGGACCACGGCATCGCAGTGGGGCCAGATCACCGACACGCGCAGCGCCACGTCGAACCCGTTCGGCGTCGGCAACCTCGTGCTCAACCAGGGTGCGGACTGGCGCAACATCGCCAACTACCACGCCCAGAACACCAACACCGGCACGACCGCGGCCGATCCGAACGGTTCGACCCTCGACAAGAGCAACACCAACCAGCAGACGCACCTGCGCACGCCGCTGGAAAGCCGCTCGCTGTTCGTCAACGGTCTGTTCGACATCACCGAGAACATCCGCTTCCGCGGCGATGTGCTCTACACCGATCGCGATGCCGAGCGTCAGGTTGCCGGTTATCCGTTCCAGAGCGCCTCGGCCGGCGTCGTGCCGGGCGGCTTCAAGATGTCGCGCGACAGCTACTACAACCCGGTCGGCGTCAAGCAGGGTTACGCCAACCCGCACGACGTGAACTTCACCCGCCGTACGTGGGAAGTGCCGCGCGTCGATAGCCCGTCGTCCACGACGTGGCGTTTCAGCGCGGCCGTGGAAGGCAGCTTCGACGTCTCCGATCGCATCTTCGATTGGGACGTCAACTACCTCTACAACAACAACAAGGTCCACCAGGAAAACTACGGCAACCTCAACATCGAGCGCGCCAAGCAGTCGACCGGTGCCTCGTTCCTGGATACCGACGGCGTGGTCAAGTGCGGTGCGCCGGGCGCGGTCATTCTCGGCTGCGTGCCGTGGAATCCCTTCATCCCGTACGGTCGCGTCGGCGACGGCGGCCTGACGGGCAACCAGCCCCTGCAGGACTGGCTGTTCCAGCGCCTGAATTCGTCGGGCGAGACCTCGACCACGGTGTACGCGGCCAACCTGAGCGGTTCGCTGGCGACGCTGCCGGCCGGTGACCTCGGCGTTGCCGTCGGTGTCGAAAACCGCAAGGAAGAAGGCCGCTTCATCCCGGACGCACAGGCCGTGACGGGCAACTCCACCACGCTGGCAAGCGGCCCGACGCAGGGCAGCTACACCGTGGACGAGGTGTACGCCGAACTGTTCATCCCGGTGCTGGCCGACCTGCCGGGTGCGAAGGAGCTGAGCTTCAGCATCGCCACCCGTTACTCGGACTACGACACCTTCGGCGACACGGTCAACAGCAAGTTCGGCTTCAAGTGGAAGCCGCTCGACTCGCTGCTGTTCCGCGGCACGTACGCTGAGGGCTTCCGCGCTCCGACCATCGCCGACCTGTACGGCGGCGGTTCGCAGACCTTCTCGTTCTTCACGGATCCGTGCGACACGAACTTCGGCACCGCAGGCTCGAACGCGGCTGTCCGCGCGTCGTGCGCTGGTGGCGCAGGCGTCCCGGGCGTCCCGAACCCGGCAACCTTCCGCCAGCTGGCGCAGGGCTTCGTCGTGGCCGGTGCACCCAACTCGCAGACGCCGGTGGCGTTCTTCTCGGGTGCCAACCCGAACCTGATCCCGGAAACCTCCGAGTCCAAGACCCTGGGACTGGTGTGGAGCCCGGAGTTCGTGGAAGGCCTGAACGTCAGCCTCGACTGGTGGAACATCCGCATCGACGACACCATCGTCGCCGACTCGCCGACGCAGATCCTCAACGACTGCTACATCCAGAACGATCCGGCCCGCTGCGCACTGTTCACGCGTGACGCGACGCTGGGCTACGTCAACAACCTTGCCTTCGCCAGCATCAATGCCGGTTACCGCGAAGCCGAAGGTTGGGACATGGACCTGAGCTACCGTCTGCCGACGCAGAGCTGGGGTAACTTCAACCTGTCCTGGCAGACGACCTACACCACCAAGGACGAAATCAAGACCGACACGAACCCGACCACCAAGGCGCAGCAGCTCGTCGGCTACGCGACCTCGCCGGGCTTCGTGGGCACCTTCCGCGTGCGTTCGAACACGAGCCTGACGTGGGATCTGGGTTCGTGGGGCGCGACGTGGGGCATGCGCTACTACTCGGGCATGAAGGAAACCTGCCTCTCCAACGCGCTGTTCCCGTGGGAGTGCTCGGATCCGGACTTCGCAACGGCCAATCCGAACCCGGCCCAGGCACGTCCGATCAACGAGCTCGGCTCCAACACCTTCCACGATCTGGAATTCCGCTGGAAGGCGCCGTGGAACGCGACCGTCGCAATCGGTGCGAACAACGTGTTCGACCACGAGGGCCAGGTCGTGTACAGCCAGCCGAACGCGAACGTGTCCTACCAGGGCCAGTTCGACATCGGTCGTTTCATCTACATGAAGTACCAGCAGCGCTTCTGATCCGCTCGCGCGGAGCAACTCGAGCGGCCCCGAAAGGGGCCGCTTTTTTTTGGCTCGCGCCAGCGCTTGAGCCGAAGCAGGCCAGGCTGCGTCCACCCGAACATTCCGTGCGCGGTGGATGCCCGGTCGAAACAGGCGGCCCCTCCGACCGGCCCGAATGAAGCCCCTAGCACGTGCCCATTCAGCTGTCTCCCCTTTTTGTCACGATCCGATAACCGGTCGTTAACATACCTTTCACTTTTCTGATGGCGAGGTTAGGATCGGGTTAAGCCTTGCCGTTTTTGGCGTCTTCTTTGACTCCGTCGGCGGGCCCCATGGGAAGTACCACCCTGTTTTCGGAGAGAGAGATGACCTTGAAGACCACCCAGCTCCGCGACGCGATCACTTTCGCGCTCGCAGTGGGCACCACCGCCGCTGCTGGCACCGGCATCGCCGTCGCCCAGGAAGGCGAGCAGCAGGCCACGACCCTCGATCGCATCGAGGTGACCGGTTCGCGCATCAAGCGCGCCGACATCGAAACGTCCCAGCCGATCTTCTCGCTGAGCCGCGATGACATCACGGCGCAGGGCCTGACCTCCGTCGGCGACGT
>SCOX01000009.1 GCA_005503055.1 Lysobacteraceae bacterium P
GGGGCGGCCATGGGCGGCAGGTCCAGGAGGGAGGACGGCAGCCTATGGGCTTGAATCTTCTTCGGAAACGGGCAGGATGGCTAATCAGTTTCAAGCGATTGTTGAGAATCCACGGCCATGGACCGTATCGGCGACATCGCCCTGTTCCTGCGCGTGCTCGATCTGGGCTCCATCAGCGCCGCCGCGCGCAGCCTGGACCTGTCGGTGGCGGTGGCGAGCCAGCGCCTGAAGCGGCTGGAGCGCGACCTGGGCGTCCGCCTGCTGCACCGGACGACGCGTCGACTGCACGCCACGCCCGAGGGCGCCGCGCTGGCCGAACAGGGCCGCCCGCTGGTGGAGGACCTGGAAGCGCTCACCGGCGGGCTGCGCCAGGCCGCGCAGGAGATCACCGGCACGCTGCGTGTCACCGCGTCGGCGTCGTTCGGGCGGCAGTACCTGTCGCCGCTGCTGCCGGAGTTCCTGGCGCTGCACCCGCGCGTGCGTCTGAGCATCAACCTAACCGACCAAATGGTCGACCTGGTGAGCGCGGGTTTCGACATGGCGATCCGTATCGGTGCGTTGGACGACTCGTCGCTGGTGGCGCGCAAGCTCGCGGTGAACCACCGCGTGCTGTGCGCCTCGCCCGATTACCTGCGCCGCCACGGCGCGCCGCGCACGCCGCAGGAACTGGCCGATCACGAATGCGTGCTGCTGGTCGGCAGCCAGGGCAGGCAGGACGTATGGCGTTTCGGCGACGGCGCCGGCGGCGAGATCGCGGTGCGCGTGCGCGGTCGCGTGGAGACCAACTACGGCGAACTCGTGCGCGACAGCGCAGTGGCGGGCATGGGCATCGCCGTGCATTCGAGCTGGCACGTCTGCAACGATCTGCGCGAAGGGCGTCTCGTGCAGGTGCTGCCGGATTACCCGCTCGCGGACAGCGGCATCTACGCCGTCATGCCGCAACGGCGGCTCGTGCCGCCGCGCGTGCGTGCCTTCGGTGATTTCCTTGCGGAGCGGTTCGCGGATCCGCCGTGGGGTGAGTAGGCGCGGCTTGCGAGCCACTGCCTCGCGCGCCTACCACCGCCCGGCCATGGATGGCCGGGCCGGGTTTCCGGAGCCGATGCCGTACCGCCATGGAATGGCATCGATAGCGGCTGCTACGTGTTACGGCCTGGCTCACTCGAACGCGAACGCATCCAGCGCCAGCGAGCCGAACTCGTGCGAGCGATGCAGCGTTCGCGTGCGTGGGGTCTCGCCGCCGGCGCCGAGCGCGACGAACAGCGGCATCAGGTGTTCGACCGTCGGATGCGCGTGGTGCGCGTGCGGCGCGCGCGCCTGCCAGGCGAGCAACGCGTCCATGTCGCCGGTTTCGAGCGCAGCGTGCATCCACTGCGCGAACTCGTGCGCCCACGGCGCCAGCGGCGCGTCCGGATGCTGCCAGTCCAGATCGCCCAGGTTGTGCACGAACCCGCCGGAACCGATCACCAGCACGCCTTCGTCGCGCAGCGGCGCGAGCGCGCGTCCGATCGCCAGATGCTGTGCGGCATTGCCGTGCGGCATCACCGACAGCGGCACCACCGGGATGTCGGCATCCGGATACATGCGGCGCAGCGGCACCCACACGCCGTGGTCGAGGCCATGGTTTTCGCGCAAGCGCGCCGGCACGCCGGCGTCGGACAGGCGCTGTGCGACGCGGTCGGCGAGATCGGGCGCGCCGGGCGCGGGGTAGCGGATCTCGTACAGCGGCTGCGGAAAACCACCGAAGTCGTGCACGGTGTGCGGCTGCGCATGGCCGCCGACCATCGGCCGGTCGGTCATGAAATGCGCCGAGGCGATGACGATCGCCTTCGGCCACGGAAGCATGCGGCCGAGGCCGTCGAGAAAGCGGCCGGCGGGCGAGTCCTGGACGGCCAGCATCGGCGAGCCATGGGACAGGAACAGACTGGGCAGGTGGGTCGGGGCGTCCATGCCGACAAGGGTGTGCCCGCGCAGGCGCTTTTCCAAGCGGGGCGTGCGGTTCGATGCGTTCCGTCGGCGGCGGCTTCACGGCGGGCGTGCGTGGGCTGGACCACCATTGCGGCCTGCCGTCGCGGACACCTCCATCGAGCCATGCCCATCGAGCCGCGCCCATGAGCCACGCCCAGGTCCGCTCCTCCGTCCGGCCGCCGCCGGACGCGGCGATGACGGAAATCGCCGACTACGTCCTCGAGCCCGGCGTGGGTTCGCGCGAGGCCTTCGACACCGCGCGCTACATGCTGCTCGATTCGCTCGCCTGCGCGGCGCTGGCGATGGACCACGCCGAATGCCTGAAGCATCTGGGTCCGCTGGTGCCCGGAGCGGAAATGTCCGACGGCGCGCGCGTGCCGTTCACGCGCCACCGGCTCGATCCGGCGCAGGCCGCCTACAACATCGGCACGCAGATCCGCTGGCTCGATTTCAACGACACCTGGCTAGCGGCCGAGTGGGGGCATCCGTCCGACAATCTCGGCGCGATCCTCGCCGTGGCCGACTACCTCGGCCATCAGGCGCAGGCGCAGGGCAGGCCGGCGATGACCGTGCGCGAGGTGCTCGGCTGGGCGATCAAGGCGCACGAGATCCAGGGCTGCTATGCCTTGCGCAATGCGTTCAACCGGGTCGGGTTGGATCACGTGATCCTGGTGCGCCTGGCATCGACCGCCGTGGCCACGGCGATGCTCGGCGGCAGCCACCAACAGGTCGTCACCGCGGTCTCGCACAGCTGGATCGACAACGGCGCGCTGCGCACGTACCGGCATGCGCCCAACACCGGTCCGCGCAAGAGCTGGGCGGCGGGCGATGCCGGGCGGCGCGCGGTGATCCATGCACTCAATGCGCTCAAGGGCGTGACCGGCTATCCCAGTGCGCTGACGGTGCCGACATGGGGGTTCTACGACGTGGCTTTCGGCGGCCAGCCGTTCGAGTTCGAGCGCCCGTTCGGCAGCTACGTGATGGAGAACGTGCTGTTCAAGCTCAGCTTCCCGGCTGAGTTCCACGCGCAGACCGCGGTGGAGTGCGCGATGCAGCTGCACCCGCACGTGGCGTCGCGCCTGACGCGCGGCGGCGTCGACAGCGTGGAGCGGATCGTGATCGAAACCCAGCAGGCGGCGCTGCGCATCATCGACAAGACCGGCCCCTTGGACAATTACGCCGACCGCGATCACTGCCTGCAGTACATGGTGGCGGTGCCGCTGATTTTCGGTCGCCTCACCGCGCAGGACTACACCGACGCCGTCGCCGCCGATCCCCGAATCGATGCGTTGCGCGCCCGCACTGCGGTCGTCGAAAACCCCCGGTTCACCCAGGAATACTTCGATCCCGACAAACGGTACATCGGCAATTCGGTTCAGGTGTTCTTCAAGGATGGAAGTTTAACGCCGAAAGTGTCCGTCGATTATCCGATCGGCCATCGCAGGCGACGCAGCGAGGGCATCCCCGTGCTGATGCGCAAGTTCGAGGACGCCATCGCATCGAAACTGCCTGAAATGCAGGCCCGCACGCTGCTGACGCTGGCGTCCTCCCCGGGCGGATTCGATGCAATGCCGATCACGCAGTTCATGGCACTGTTCGAGAAATGAACCGCCGTGAAGCCCAAAAACAATGCGCGGGAACTAACGTGTTTGTTATTTCGCCGTTAACACCACTTTCACATTGGCAAACTTAACCTGCGCCCGATGGCGTCATAGGGCGGCCGTCTTCCATGCCCCCGCATGGGGACCTCGCAGGCGCCGTTCCCGATTTCCCGATCAAGGAGCTGATACATGAATAAGAAACTCCTCTGCGCCGCCCTGATGGGTGGTCTGAGCCTGGCCCAGGCCGCCAATGCCCAGGTCGCTGACGACCGCTGGTATCTCACCGGTTCGGCCGGCATGAACATCCAGGACAACGACCGCGATACGCGCAACGCGCCGTTCGGCACGCTGGGCGTCGGCAAATTCCTCAACGACAACTGGTCGCTCGACGGTGAACTGAATTATCAGAACCCGAACTTCGACGACAACCAGGATCTCAACTGGTCGCAGTACGGCATCTCCTTCGATGCGCGTCGTTTCTTCAATGCCGAGGGTCGCAACTGGGCGCCGTACATCCTGATGGGCCTGGGCTATCAGCGTTCGGAAGCCGAGTTCGACAACTTCCCGGATCCGAATTCGCCGGGCGAAGACAAGGAAGGCAACGTCGCCGCGAAGGTCGGCGTGGGCATCCAGAGCGCCCTGGCCGGCAAGCGCGCCGCCATCCGCACCGAACTGGCCTATCGCGCCGACTTCGACGATCGCGACTTCAGCTCGCGTCCGGGCGGTGTCACGGCCGATGACGGCGACGACTGGTACGGCGACCTGCTGGCTTCGGTCGGCGTCGTGATCCCGCTGGGCGCCCCGACTGTCGCTCCGCCGCCGGCTCCGGCCGCACCGAGCTGCGCGGATCTGGACGACGACGGCGACGGCGTCAACAACTGCGACGACAAGTGCCCCGGTTCGCAGGCTGGCCAGACCATCGGTCCGGACGGCTGCCCGGTGCCGGTGTCGATCGACCTGAAGGGCGTGAACTTCGACTTCGACAAGGCGACGCTGCGTCCTGACGCGGTTTCGATCCTGTCCGAGGCGACGGAAATCCTGAAGCGCTATCCGGAGCTGAAGGTTGAAGTGGCCGGCCACACCGATCAGTGCGGCAAGGACGACTACAACCAGAAGCTGTCCGAACGCCGCGCGAGCGTGGTGTACGACTACCTGACCACCAACGGCGTCGACGCTTCGCGTCTGGCCGGTCCGATCGGCTACGGCGAGAGCCGTCCGCTGGAAGACATGGGTCAGGCCTTCCCGGGCTGCAAGAGCGAGAAGAACCGTCGCACCGAGCTCAACGTCCAGAACTAACGGACGGTTGCGGGGAACCGCACTGCGAAGCCCGGCTGTTGCCGGGCTTCGTCGTTTAGCAGACTTTCTTCTGAAATAACGTTAACTAGTATTAACAACAGCATTGACGGGTGTATCATTCCGGCCGTCAGCGACCCGCGGCGAGCCGCTCTGGCTCCCGTTCAGGGGCTGCCGGGTGTGTGCGCCGCCAGCAGTAATGACGTGTTCCCCCCAACCGTTTCCTTACTGATTCAAGGAGTGACAGATGAAGATCCGTTTGTTGAGTACCGCGATGCTGGCTGGCCTGGCGTTCGCCCAGGTCGCCCAGGCGCAGGAATTCGATGACCGTTGGTACCTGACCGGCTCGGCCGGCATGAACATCCAGGACAACGACCGCGGTACGCGCAATGCGCCGTTCGGCGCCCTGGGCGTCGGCAAGTTCCTCAACCCGAACTGGTCGCTCGACGGCGAGCTGAACTATCAGAACCCGAACAACGACGACAACCAGGACCTCAACTGGGCCCAGTACGGCGTGTCGCTGGACCTGCGTCGCCACTTCCTGGCCGAAGGTCGCAACTGGGCGCCGTACCTGCTGATGGGCCTGGGTTACCAGCGCTCGGAAGAAGAGTTCGACGCGTTCCCGAATCCGAACTCGCCGGGCCGTCGTGAAGAAGGCAACCTGGCCGCGAAGGTCGGCGTGGGCATCCAGAGCGCCCTGGCCGGCAAGCGCGCCGCCATCCGCACCGAACTGGCCTACCGCGCCGACTTCGACGACGGCAGCATCAGTGCCCCGAACGAAGACTGGTTCGGCGACCTGCTGGCTTCGGTCGGCGTCGTGATCCCGCTGGGCGCCCCCGCCGTGGCCGCTCCGCCGGCTCCGGCCGCACCGAGCTGCGCGGATCTGGACGACGACGGCGACGGCGTCAACAACTGCGACGACAAGTGCCCCGGTTCGCAGGCTGGCCAGACCATCGGTCCGGACGGCTGCCCGGTGCCGGTGTCGATCGACCTGAAGGGCGTGAACTTCGACTTCGACAAGGCGACGCTGCGTCCTGACGCGGTTTCGATCCTGTCCGAGGCGACGGAAATCCTGAAGCGCTATCCGGAGCTGAAGGTTGAAGTGGCCGGCCACACCGACCAGTGCGGCAAGGACGACTACAACCAGAAGCTGTCCGAACGCCGCGCGAGCGTGGTGTACGACTACCTGACCACCAACGGCGTCGACGCTTCGCGTCTGGCCGGTCCGATCGGCTACGGCGAGAGCCGTCCGCTGGAAGACATGGGTCAGGCCTTCCCGGGCTGCAAGAGCGAGAAGAACCGTCGCACCGAGCTCAACGTCCAGAACTAACGGACGCGCACGCTGCGCGGAGCATTCCGCGGCATTACTTCGAAGCCCGGCCTCGTGCCGGGCTTCGTCGTTTTTGCTGAGAAGCTTTCTCGGATGATTCGCACTAACAATTTCCTATCATTCGCGCGCTTCGTGAACGCGCGCCAGCAACGGAAGCCTTGCCCGGCGGCCGCTTCAGGAAGATCCCGCTGCTTCCCCTGCTGTAAGGAGTGACATTTTGAAGATTCGTTTATTCGGCATCGCCGTGATGGCCGGCCTCGCATTCGCCCAGGCGGCCAGCGCGCAGGAATTCGACGACCGCTGGTACGTGACCGGTTCGGCCGGCATGAACATCCAGGACAACGACCGCGATACGCGCAACGCGCCGTTCGGCACGCTGGGCATCGGTACGTTCCTCAACCGCAACTGGTCGCTCGATGGCGAGCTGAACTACCAGAACCCCAACGACGACCATAACCAGGACCTCAACTGGAGCCAGTACGGCGTATCGCTCGACCTGCGTCGCCACTTCGCCACCGAAGGCCGCGACTGGGCGCCGTACGTACTGATGGGCCTGGGATACCAGCGCTCGGAAGAAGAGTTTGCGGTCTCGGCTGCGAACTCGCCGTGGCAGCGCGAGGAAGGCAGCCTGGCCGCAAAGGTCGGCGTCGGCATCCAGAGTGGTCTGCTCGGCAAGCGTGCGGCGATCCGCACCGAACTGGCGTACCGCGCCGACTTCGACGACAACAGCGTCGCCGCGCCGCGCGAAGACCACTTCGGCGATCTGCTGGCCTCGGTCGGCGTGGTGATTCCGCTCGGTGCTCCCGCCGCGGCGGTCGCGCCACCGCCGGCGGTCCAGCCCGGCTGCGCGGACGACGACAGCGATGGCGTCAGCAACTGCGACGACAAGTGCCCGAACTCGAAGGCCGGCGAGCTGATCGGCAACGACGGCTGCCCGGTACCGGTGACGCTCGACCTGCGCGGCGTGAACTTCGACTTCGACAAGGCGACGCTGCGCGCCGGATCGATCGAAACGCTCGCGTCGGCGGCGGCGATCCTGAAGAGCCATCCCGAACTGCGCGCGGAAGTGGCCGGACATACCGACCAGTGCGGCAAGGAAGGCTACAACCAGCAGCTGTCCGAACGCCGCGCCCGCGTCGTGTACGACTACCTGACCCGCAACGGCGTCAACGCCTCGCGTCTGGCCGGTCCGGTCGGTTACGGCGAGAACCGCCCGCTGGAAGACCTGGGCCAGAAGATGCCGGCGTGCAAGAGCGAGAAGAACCGCCGCACCGAGCTGAACGTCCTCAACTGAGGACTGCAGGGAACGCGGAAGCCTTCCGCGTGACCACGTCGAAGCCCGGCCTCGTGCCGGGCTTCTTCGTTCCGTGGTTCCGGGCGCGAAGGATGCGGCGTTCACGGCGGCTCGCGGTCCGACGGGCGTACACTGCGCACGCCCGCGATTCGAGGAAAACGGCCATGCGCGCCCTGATCGGTCTGTCCTGCCTGCTGCTTGCCGGTGCCGCCCAGGCGCAGAGTGCGCAATGCGGTTCGATGTCCGCACCCAAGTCGCTGCCGATCCGTCCTACCGTGGTCGCGCCGATCGCTCCCGAACTCACCGTGCCCAGCCATCAACTGGGTGCGCCCACCGGCGTGCTTTCGCAGGCATTCGATGAATCCCTCTCGGTCGACCAGGTGCTTTTCCGTCTGCGCGTGGAGGGCTGCCAGGTCGCCAATGCGTTGCCGGCGCCGTCCGTCGCGCCGAATCCGAACGACCCGGCGGCATACAAGCCCAAGACGCAGTTCGACAACACGCCGTGGCGCTTCGACATGAACCAGAACGGCAAGCGCATGACCGCCGAAGAGTTCGACGCGTGGATGAAGGCCAAGGGCGTGCGCGTGGTGAAGGCGAAGACGGTCGCGGCGCCGGCGCCCGTGGCCGAGCCGCCGAAGACCGAACCCGAGAAGAAGTGAGCCGGGCTCCACGCGCGCCAGGCATGGCGCGACGCAATTTCACCCGCACTTCCGCGCAATCGCCGCGCCACGGTCTCGCTCGCGTACTGTCCAAGCAGGGACTGTGTTCGCGCACCGAAGCGGCGCGCTGGATCCAGGCCGGCCGCGTCGAAGTCGACGGGCGCATCGTTCGCGATCCCGAATTCCCCATCGTCCAGGATGGCGCCCAGCGCATCGTCGTCGATGGCCGCGCGCTGGATGCCGCGCCGCGCTTGTACCTGATGCTCAACAAGCCGCGCGGGGTTGTCACCACCGCGCAGGACGAACGCGGTCGTGACACGGTGTACCGCTGTTTCGACGGAGCGGGCTTGCCATGGCTCGCGCCGGTGGGGCGGCTGGACAAGGCGAGCGAAGGCCTGCTCCTGTTTAGCAACGACCCCGCGTGGGCGGCAGGCATCACGGATCCCGCCAGCGGACCGCTCAAGACCTACCACGTGCAGGTGGATGCCGTGCCGGACGAGGCGTTGCTTGCGTCGCTGCTGGAAGGTGCCTTGGTCGAAGGCGAGCGTCTGCGCGCTGCTTCGGCGCGATTGCTGCGTTCCGGGGAACGCAATGCGTGGCTGGAAATCGTCCTCGACGAAGGACGCAACCGGCAAATCCGTCGTCTGCTCGCCGCATTCGACCTGGACGTGTTGCGGTTGGTGCGCGTGGCCATCGGCCCGCTCGTCCTGGGCGAAATTGCGAAAGGGCAGTGGCGAAAACTCGACGACGCAGAGGTCGCGGCGCTATTCAGCAATGTCGACGTGAAGAACTGATGGAGTGCTCTGCGGGATCAATGTAAGAGTGTGCGAGAAATCACTGTTTTTCCGACGATTCTGCTTGCGCTGCAGATGGGATTGGGCAGACACTTCCGCCAACTTCGTCGTGGGGGAAATGAACATGCTCAAGGTAACGATGGCGGTATCGCTGCTGCTCGTGTCGGCCGCCGCTGCGGCGAGTACCGATTCCGGGATCGAGATGAACGCGACGCGTTCGGCGGTGTCGGAACATTCGCTGGTGCGGTTCGATGCAGCGCAGACCCTCGCCTTCGCCGGCAAGAACAAGCCCGCCGCCAAGGCCGAAGAGCCCAAGGCCGCCGAGCCGGCGAAGACGGAAACGGCGGTCAACGCGGACGAGTACAAGCCCAAGACCCAGTTCGACAACACGCCGTACCGCTTCAACATGCACCAGAACGGCAAGAAGATGACCGCCGATGAATTCGATGCCTGGATGAAGTCGCGCGGTTTCCGCGTGGCCAAGGGCAAAGCGCCGGCCGCCGGTGCTGCTCCGGCGGCGGCAGGCACGGAAGTCGCGGCCGAAGCCAAGAGCAAGTAACGCCGCGCTTTCCTGGCGGAATCGCAAACAAGAAAGGCCGGTCATCGACCGGCCTTTTCTTTTGCAGCGTGCGCGGGCGAGGAACTCAGCCCTTGATCACGCCCAATTCGCGTCCGATCTTGATGAACGCCGCGATCGCACGATCCAGATGCTCGCGCGTGTGCGCCGCCGACATCTGCGTGCGGATGCGCGCCTGGCCCTGCGGCACGACGGGGAAGAAAAAGCCGATCGCGTAGATCCCTTCTTCCAGCAAGCGCGAGGCGAACTTCTGCGCCAGCGGCGCGTCGTAGAGCATCACCGGACTGATCGGATGCACGCCGGGCTTGATGTCGAAACCGGCCTTGCCCATCTGTTCGCGGAAGTACGCCGTGTTCGCCGAGAGTTGCTCGCGCAGGTCGCCGGCGGCGGAAAGCATCTCGAACGCCTTGATGCCCGCGGCGACCACGTGCGGCGGCAGCGAGTTGGAGAACAAATAGGGGCGCGAACGCTGGCGCAACAGCTCGATCACTTCCTTCTTCGCGGTGGTGAAGCCGCCCAGCGCGCCGCCCATCGCCTTGCCGAGCGTGCCGGTGAAGATGTCGATCTTCTCCATCACCCCCTTCACTTCGGCCGAGCCACGACCGGTCTTGCCAAGGAATCCCGTCGCGTGGCATTCGTCGATGTGCACGAGCGCGCCGTACGTCGCGGCCAGCGCGGTGATTTCGTCCAGCGGCGCGATGAAACCGTCCATCGAGAACACGCCGTCGCTGGTGATCATGATCGTGCGTGCGCCATCGGCCTTGGCCTGCTGCAGCTGCTTTTCCAGGTCGGCCATGTCGGAGTTGGCGTAGCGGTAGCGCTTGGCCTTGCACAGACGCACGCCGTCGATGATCGAGGCGTGGTTGAGCGCATCGGAGATGATCGCGTCCTTCTCGTCGAGGAGCGGCTCGAACAGACCGCCGTTCGCGTCGAAGCAGGCGGCATAGAGGATGGTGTCTTCCGTGCCGAAGAAGTCGGCGATGGTCTTTTCCAGCTGCTTGTGCAGGTCCTGCGTGCCGCAGATGAAGCGCACCGACGCCATGCCGAAGCCGTGCGTGTCCAGCGCGTCCTTCGCCGCCTGGATGACGTCCGGGTGATCGGCCAGGCCCAGGTAGTTGTTGGCGCAGAAATTCAGCACCTTGCGACCATCGGCCAGCGTGATCTCCGCCGACTGCGGGCTGGTGATGATGCGTTCGGACTTGAACAGCCCGGCGTCGCGAATTTCGGCGAGGGTCCGGGCGTAGCGTTCGGTCAGGGGAGCGGCGGTCGACATGGCGAGGTTCATCCGGGGGCTTTCACGAGGTGCGCAGTTTAGCGTTTGGGGCGCGTCGCCGGCCCGCCGGTGCAACGTGCGTTGACGCGCACCCCCGCGCGATGGCCTAGCATCGGCCGCCATGATCCCCGCCGCACCGCCCCGCACGACCGTGCCGCTGTGGCCGCTGCCCCTGCTGGCGGCCGTGATGCCGTTCGGCGTGGGGCACCTGTCGTGGTGGCTGTCGGTGAGCGACGGCCTGATTCCCCACTGCAACCTGTACTGGGATGGTTGCGTGTCGATCAGCCGCGCCGCGCGCTTCGGGCTGGGAAATCACCTGTTCCGCCTGGTGATGCTGCCGTGCGCGACGGTGCAGGTGCTGTGCTGGTTGGGCGCGACGCTGTGGCTGCGCCGCTGCACCCCTGCGCGCGTGCGCATGCTGCCATGGCTGGGTCTGGTGGCTGGCGTGTTCCTGGCGCTCTACGCGACGTTCCTGGGCACCGACGGCCGCGCGTACGAAGCGATGCGACGCTACGGCATCAGCCTGTATTTCGCATTCACCTATTTCGCCCTGTTGGCGACGCTGCACGCGCTGTCGCAGTCGGGGCCGCGAGCACCGGGATACCGGCCGCTGCTGGTAGTCGCGCTGGGCTTCATGGCGCTCGGCGTGGCGAGCGTGGCGGTGCGTTACACCGTGAGCGATGCGCTCACGCTCGATCGCTGGGAAAACACGCTGGAGTGGCACCTGGGCCTGTGGCTGACCGCAATGTTCGCGGTGCTCGCCTGGCGCTGGTGGCGCGAAGGCATCCGGATCCGTCTCGAACAGGGCGGGCGGTGATCCCGCCCTGTCACGCGATCCTCAGTTCCAGCTGAGCACGACCTTGCCGGCCTTGCCCGCTTCCATCAGGTCGAAACCTTCCTGGAAGGAATCGATCGGCAACTGATGCGTGAGCACCTTGCCGAGCGGGAAACCGCCCAGCACCAGCTGCGTCATCTTGTACCAGGTCTCGTACATCTTGCGGCCGTAGATGCCGTGGATGGTGAGGCCCTTGAAGATGATCTTGTCCCAGTCGGCGCCCGCGCCCTTGGGCATGATGCCCAGCATCGCGATCTTGCCGCCGTGGTACATGCAGTCGAGCATGTCGTTGAACGCGCGCGGGTTGCCGCTCATTTCCAGGCCGACGTCGAAGCCTTCCATGTGCAGGTCGGCCATCACGTCCTTGAGCGAGGTGTTGGCGACGTTGACCACGCGCGTGGCGCCCATGTCGGCGGCCAGCTTCAGGCGGAAATCGTTGACGTCGGTGACGACGACGTTGCGCGCGCCGATGTGCTTGCAGATGCCCGCGGCGATGATGCCGATGGGGCCCGCGCCGGTGATGAGTACGTCCTCGCCGACGACGTCGAACTCCAGCGCGCAATGCGCGGCGTTGCCGTAGGGATCGAAGAACGCGGCCAGTTCGGACGGGATCTGGTCCGGGATCGGCCACAGGTTGCTGGACGGCATCACGATGTATTCGGCGAACGCACCCGGGCGGTTCACGCCGATGCCGGTCGTGTTCGGGCACAGGTGCTGGCGACCGGCGCGGCAATTGCGGCAGTGACCGCAGACGATGTGGCCTTCGGCCGACACGCGCTGGCCGAGCTTGTAGCCGGTAACGCCGGCGCCGAGTTCGACCACGCGGCCGACGAACTCATGGCCGATCACCAGACCCGGCTTGATCGTGCGCTGGCTCCACTCGTCCCACAGGTAGATGTGCAGGTCGGTGCCGCAGATCGCGGTCTTCTCCAGCTTGATCAGCACTTCGTTCGGGCCGGGCGAGGGGATCGGCACCTCTTCCATCCAGATGCCCTTGCCGGTTTCGCGCTTGACCAGGGCCTTCATCGTTTGCGTCATAGGGGATCGTCGTCCGCGGAGCGGGAGTGCGTAAAGAGGCGGGAATTATACGCCGCGCCCCCGTCCGCACTGGTGGCCGGGGTTTGCCGCAGGCGGCCGGCTTGGCCTATCGTCGCCGGCTCCCGAGCCGTCCCGCGAGCCCCGCCATACCATGCGCCGCCGTCTGTTGACCCTGTCCCTGTCCGTCCCGCTGGCCTTGTGCCTCAATGCCGCCCACGCCGACGAAGGTATGTGGATGCCCTCGCAGCTGCCGCAGATCGCCAAGCAGCTCAAGGCGGCCGGATTCCGCGGCAAGGCCCAGGACCTGGCTGAACTGGCCAAGCCGCCGATGAATGCGGTGGTGAAGGTCGGCGGCGCCAGCGGTGCGTTCGTGTCCGGGGACGGCCTGGTGCTGACCAACCACCACGTCGCCTTCGGGGTGATCCAGTACAACGCCAAGCCCGGCCGCGACCTGATCCAGGACGGCTACATCGCCGCCGATCGCGCCGCCGAACTGCCGGCCAACCCCGACTACCGCGTGCTGGTGACCACCGGCTTCGATCGCATCACCGACCGGATCCTGGCCGATGCGCGCGGCAAGCAGGGGCGCGCCTACTACGACGCGGTCGACACCGCGAGCAAGGCAGCCGTCGCGCAATGCGAGCGCGATCCCGGCTATCGGTGCAGCGTCGCGAACATGTACTACGGCACGGATTTCTACCTCGTGCGGCAACTCGAACTGCGCGACGTTCGGCTGGTGTATGCGCCGCCGAACGACATCGGCAATTTCGGCGGTGAAGTCGACAACTTCGTCTGGCCGCGTCACGCCGGTGATTTCACCCTGCTCCGCGCCTACGTCGGCAAGGACGGAAAGCCCGCGGACTATTCGCCCGACAACGTGCCGTACGTTCCGCCGTCGCACCTGCAGGTGTCCACGCGCAACGTCAAGGAGGGCGATTTCGCGATGCTCGCCGGCTACCCCGGCGTGACGTTCCGCCATCGCATGGCGTCGGAGTTCGCCAACCAGATCGAGTGGCAACTGCCCTCGCGCGTGGCGGTCTACCAGAAGATGATCGACGTGGTCGAAGGCACCGCAGCGAAGGACGAAGCCGCCCGCGTCGCGTACGCCTCGCAGGTGCGCGGCTTCAAGAACACGCTCAAGCGCGCGCAGGGAGAACTCGACGGTCTGCGCCGCAGCGACGCCGCGCGCGTGCGGCGCGAGGACGAGACGGCGCTGTTCGCCTGGCTCGACAAGCAGCCCGACGCCGCCGCCACGCGCGCAGACATCGCCGCCGCGCAGGCGGTGCTCGACAAGGGCGTGGCCACGCGCGAACGCGACCAGTTGCTCGCGCTGGTCCAGTCGCAGACGCAGCTGCTGCGGGCCGCGCTGACCGTGCAGCGCCTCGCGAACGAACGCGCCAAGCCCGACGCGCAGCGCGAAGTGGGCTACCAACAGCGCGACGAGATCCTCATCACCGGCCAGCTCAAGCAGGCGCAGAGACGCTATGCGCCGCAGGTCGAAAAGGCGCTGCTCACCGAACTGCTGTCGCAATACCTGGCATTGCCGGCCGCGCAGCACGTGGCCGAGTTCGACGCCGTGTTCGGCACCACGCCCGCGCAGCTGAAGCAGAAGCTCGATGCGATGTACGCCGGCACGCAACTGGCCGACGAAGCCAAGCGGCTTGCCGCGATGCAGGCAGACCGCGCGACGCTCGCCGCGTCGAACGACACGATGCTCAAGGCCGCCGCCGCGCTGATGCCGGCGATCCTGCGCATGGACGAGGAAAGCAAGACCGGTGCCGGCGAACTGCTGCGTCTGCGCCCGGCGTACATGCGCGCGCTCATCGCCTACCGGCAGTCGCAGGGGCGTGCGGTGTATCCCGACGCGAACTCCACCTTGCGCGTCAGTTACGGTCGCATCAGCGCGATGGACCCGCGCGATGGCGTGCACTACCGGCCGCTGACGACTGTGCAGGGCATCGTCGAGAAGCACACGGGCGAAGAGCCGTTCAATGCGCCCAAGCCGCTGCTCGATGCGATCGCCAAGGGCGACTTCGGCAGCACCGCCGAGCCGAGCCTGAAGGCGCAGACGGTGAACCTGCTTACCAACCTCGACACCACCGGTGGCAATTCCGGTTCGCCAGTGCTGGACGCCGAAGGCAAGCTGATCGGCCTGAACTTCGACAGCAATTGGGAAGCAGTGAGCGCGAGCTGGATGTTCGACCCTCGCTTCAAGCGTGCGATCCACGTCGACATGCGTTACCTGCGCTGGCTGCTGGCGAAGGTGTATCCGGCGCCGCACCTGCTGAAGGAAATGAACCTGCCCGCCGAGTGATCGGCACAGGCCGGATGCGGCAAGGAACGGGTGTTGCTGTGCACCGCATCATTGCCTCACCCACGCGCCGGGCTAGACTCGATCGCTGACGTTCTTTCATTGCCAGGAGTTTGAGCATGCGACATACGGGGTTGGCTGCGGCCGTTTTCGGAGCGATCGCGACGATGGCGGGCATCGCCCACGCGGGCGAGGGCATGTGGGTGCCGCAGCAGTTGCCGGAGATCGCCGGGCCGCTGAAGAAGGCCGGCCTCAAGCTCAGTCCCTCGCAGCTGGCCAACCTCACCGGCGATCCGATGGCCGCCGTCGTTTCGCTCGGCGGCTGCACCGCGAGCTTCGTTTCCCCGCAGGGCCTGGTGGTCACCAACCATCACTGCGCGTACGGCGCGATCCAACTCAATTCCACGCCCGAGAAGAACCTGATGCAGGACGGCTTCAATGCCGCCACGCAGGCGCAGGAAGTCTCGGCTGGGCCGAATGCGCGCATCTACGCGCTCGATACCATCCAGGACGTGACCCAACAGGTGCAGTCGGCGATCGCCGCCGCGCCCGATGCGCTGGGCCGCACGCAAGCGCTGGAACGCGTCGAGAAGCAGCTGGTCGCCTCGTGCGAACGCGAGGCCGGCTTCCGCTGCCGCCTGTACAGCTTCTCCGGCGGCAACAGCTACCGCTTGTTCCGCAATATCGAAATCAAGGACGTGCGCCTGGTCTATGCGCCGCCGGGCAGCATCGGCAACTACGGCGGCGAAGTGGATAACTGGATGTGGCCGCGCCACACCGGCGATTTCGCGTTCTACCGCGCCTACGTCGGCAAGGACGGCAGGCCGGCGGCGTTCTCGCCCGACAACGTGCCGTACGAACCAAGGCATTTCCTCAAGTTGGCCGACAAGCCGCTGGGCGAACGCGACTTCGTGATGGTCGCCGGATACCCCGGCCGCACCGCGCGTTACGCATTGGCGGAGGAGTTCGACGAAACCGCGAACTGGACGTATCCGGCGATCGGCGCGCACTACAAGAAGCTCGTCGCGCTGGTGCAGGCGCAGGGTGCGAAGAATCCCGACATCGCGGTGAAGTACGCCAGCACGGTGCGTGGCTGGCAGAACGTGATGAAGAACTACGACGGCCAGCTGGAAGGCTTCAAGCGCATCGATGCGGCGAAGACGAAGCATGCCGACGAGGCCGCCGTGCTCGAGTGGTTGCGCGGCCAGGGTAGTGAAGGCGAAGCGGCGCTGGCGGCGCACGCCAAGGTGGTGTCGCTGGACGAAGCCGCGCGCACGCATCGCGAGCGCGACCTCGTCTTCGGCCAGTTGCGCAGCACCGGCACGCTGGGCGCAGCGACGCAGCTGTACCGTCTCTCGCTCGAACGCGCCAAGCCCGATGCCGAACGCGAGCAGGGCTATCAGGAGCGCGACCTGCCGACCATCGAAGGTGCGATGCGGCAGATGGAACGGCGCTACGTGCCGGCGATGGACCGCGAGTTGCAGGCGTATTGGCTGCGCGAATACGTGAAGCTGCCCGACTCGCAGCGCGTGCCCGCGCTCGACAAGTGGCTCGGCGGCAGCGACGAGAAGGCCATCAATGCCGCATTGGACAAGCTGTCGAAGACCAAGCTCGGCAGCACCGACCAGCGCATCTCGCTGATGAAAACGGATCGCGCTTCGTTCGAGAAGAGCAAGGATCCGGCAGTGCAGTTCGCGGTGGCGATCATGCCGACGGTGATGCAGCTAGAGCAGGAAGGCAAGGCGCGTGCAGGCGATGCGCTGGTGGCGCGCCCGCTCTATCTTCAGGCGGTGGCCGACTACAAGAAGAGCAGGAAGCAATTCGTCTACCCAGACGCCAATTCTTCGCTGCGCCTGACCTTCGGCAACGTGATGGGTTACACCAAGACCGACGGCAGCAAGCAGGTACCGTTCACGCGTCTTGAGGAAGTCGCGGCGAAGGCCACCGTCAAGGAACCGTTCAACGCGCCGCAGCCTTTGCTCGACGCCATCGCCGCGAAGAACTACGGCGGCCTGGCAGATCGCAAGCTCAAGACGGTGCCGGTGAACTTCCTCTCGGACCTGGACATCACCGGCGGCAATTCCGGCTCGCCGGTGCTCGATGCGTACGGCAAGCTGGTCGGCCTGGCGTTCGACGGAAACTGGGAATCGGTGAGCAGCAACTGGGTGTTCGACCCTGCGATGACGCGCATGATCGCCGTCGACCAGCGTTACATGCGCTGGATCATGCAGGAGGTGTTCCCGGCGCCGCAGTTGCTGGAAGAGATGGGCGTTCCCGAAAAGCGGTGACGCCGACCAGCGGCTTCGCCAAAGGCGTCCCGGTGAAGTCGGGGCGCCTTGCGGTTCGATGCCTGCGGTGTCGTCAGGCGTCGTCGATCTCGTAATCGAACGTGTAGTAGTGCTTGCCGTCGACGATGTCGATGACCATGCTTCCGCGCAAACCGGCAAGCTCGTCCGTGCCCGAATCCGGCACGACGGTCACCGACAGCGTCGGCGATCCGCGGTCCAGCGTGCCGTTGTGCTGAGTGCAGAAGGCACCACTCAGGCCCTCGAGCGCGCCGCTGATGCGTTCGATCGCGACATAGGCCGCCGAACCGTCCGTCGGCGTGCCGACCGCGAGCATGTGCACCACGCTGGTGGCGTCGAGCGCGCCGTGGAATTGCTTGTCGAAACGGAAATGCCCCGCGACGGCGCCTCCGCCCAGTTCGAGCCCGCCTTCCGGCGTGCGCTTGACGTCGAACTCGCCCTTGACCTGTGGCATCGCGATTGCTCCATGTGGGAAGCGCGCATCGTCCCGCAGCGGCGCGGCGGTTGCCAGTGCAACCGTTGTACCGGCCGCGGCTTTTGCTAGGCTGCGGTGCTTCGGCGCGACGCGACGGTCCCGCCGCCCCACACGGATCCGAACATGCGCATCCTGCTTGCACGCCACGGCGAAACGCCGTGGAACGCCGAAGGCCGCTACCAGGGCCAGGAAGACATTCCGCTGTCCCAAGTCGGCATCTCCCAGGCGCGCGCGCTGGGCGAGCGCCTGCGCGAGGTTCCGATCACGCGGGCCGTCGCCTCACCGCTCGGCCGCGCGCGCCAGACCGCGGAATTCGCCTTGGGCGATCGCGACCTGCCGCTCACGCTGGATCCGGGCCTGATGGAGATCGCGCACGGTACGTGGGAGGGCCTGCTCGCCAGCGAGATCCGCGAGCGCGACGGCGAGCGCCTGCAGGCCTGGCGCGATGCGCCGCACGAAGTGCTGATGCCCGAAGGCGAATCGCTGCAGCACGTGTTCGATCGCGCGTGGCCGGCCTTCGCGCGAGCCACCGAGGGGCTGGGCGAACGCGACACGCTGCTCGTGGTCGCGCACGACGCCGTGAACCGTGTGCTGCTGTGCCACGTGCTCGGCATTCCGCTGGCGCGGCTGTGGACGTTCCGCCAGGCGCCGACGACGATCAACCTGCTCGAAGGCCCGGATGTCGATCACCTCGACGTGGTGCGCCTCAACGATTGCAGCCACCACACGCCGTTCTTCGGAGAGGCGGTGCATCGGGCGTTGTAGCTCGCGGGCTGCCCGCGACCCGGGAGCGGGCAGCAGACGGCGTCCCCGATCGGCGCGGGCGACAGGCGATAATGCCCGCATGAACCGCACGCTGGCCGACTGGCTCCAATACATCGAACGCATCCATCCCAAGTCCATCGAAATGGGGCTGGAGCGCATCCGCGAAGTCGCGCAGCGGCTGAAAGTGGGCCGGCCGGGCAAGGCGGTGATCACGGTCGGCGGCACCAACGGCAAGGGCTCGACGGTGGCCTTCATCGAGGCCATCGCGCGCGCCGCAGAATGGAAGGTCGGCGCGTACACCTCGCCGCATCTGCTGGTCTACAACGAGCGCGTGCGCATCGACGGCAGCGACGTGGACGATGCCGCCCTGATCGAGGCGTTCGAGGCGATCGAAACCGCGCGCGGCGAGACGGCGCTGACATATTTCGAGTACGGCACGCTCGCGGCCCTGTGGTTGTTCGAGCGGGCGCAGCTCGATCTGGCGATTCTTGAAGTCGGCCTGGGCGGGCGTCTGGACGCGACCAACCTGGTGGACGCCGATGTCGCGGTGATTACGACGGTGGATCTGGACCATCAGGATTATCTCGGCGACGACCGCGAGGCCATCGGTGCTGAGAAGGTCGGCATCGCGCGCGCATGGAAGCCGCTGGTACTGGGCGACGACGACCCGCCGTCCAGCGTGCTCGGCCACGCCTATCGCATTGGCGCGCCGACGTGGCGCATCGCCAACGATTTCTTCTTCGAACCGGTACCGCCCGCGCTCGACGCGGACGGCCAGGCGCAGTCCGCGCGGTGGCGCTGGCGCGAGATCGGTCGACGCATGGAACTGCCGTTGCCGCGATTGGCTGCGCCGGTGCAACTGCGCAATGCCGCCGTTGCGATCGCCGCGCTGCGCGCGCTGCCGCGCCTGCCCAGGGCGCTGCCGCGTCCGGCGATTGCCGAGGGCATCGCCCGCGCGCACGTCGGCGGCCGGCTGCAGCGCTTCGAACGCGATGGCGTCGGGATCGTCGTGGACGTCGGCCACAACCCGCAGGCCGCGCGTGCGCTGGCCGATTGGTTGCGCACGGCTCCGGCGAGTGGGCGCTCGATCGCCGTGTACGCGGCACTGTCGGACAAGGACGTGGCCGGCGTGGTCGAGGCGCTGGCGCCGATGGTCGACGAGTGGCACCTGGCCGGATTGACCGATGCGGGCCCGCGCGGCGGCGATGTCGAAGAATTCGCGGCGCGGCTGGCGGGGACGCGGGCGGGCGAGGGCATCCGTCACGCCACGGTCTCGCAGGCGCTCGCGGCGGCGCGCGCGCGGGCGCTGCCAGGCGATCTGGTGCTCGCCTTCGGCTCCTTCCATACCGCGGCGGCGGCGCTGGAGTCGCTCGCCCGCGACTGAACGTTGCGAACACCGTGCCGGTCGCGACGGATCGCGAGGGTATAATTCGCGCGGCCATTCGCCTGCGGTAATCGAGAACCGATGGAACCTGCCCTGAAACAGCGCGTCATCGGTGCGGTCGTCCTGATCGCACTGGCGGTGATCTTTCTGCCGATGCTGATCAAGGGGCCGGCCCCCGAAAGCGGAGCATCCAATGTCCCGCTGGAACTGCCCAAGGCGCCGCAGGGCGACTTCGAAACACGCGAGCTGCCGCTGGTGAGCCCGGGCCAGGCGCCCGAGGGCGGGGCGCTGGGAATGAACGCCGAGGCGAACGGAAACGACACGCTGCCCACCGTGGACACCACGGCCGCAACGCAGGCGCCAGCGCCCGAGGGCGCGCTTCCGGCCGCCACCGCCGGCGGCAACTTCGCCGTGAGCTTCGGCAGTTACGCCAGCACGGGCGACGCCGACCGGGTCATCAAGGCGCTGCAGGGCGCGCAACTGTCCGCTTACCAGGAACCCGTGCCGGGCAATGGCCGCACGCTCCATCGCGTGCGCATCGGTCCGTTCGCCGCGCAGGCCGAGGCCGAGGCCGCGCGCCTGCAGTCCGGTCGCGTGCGCAGCGATGCCGGCGCCAAGGTCGTGGTGCTCGATGCCGATGCGGCCGAGCCGGTCGCCAGCGCGTCCCAGCCGGCGCCCGCGCCGACCGCATCCGTGTCTGCCCCGGTGCCGCTGGCCGAATCCCGCCCGGCCCAGGCCGCCGCGCCGCTGCCGCCGGAACCGGCCAAGCCGGCCGCGACGAAGTCGGCGCCGGCTCCCGTCCAGGACAAGCCTGTCGCCAAGGTCGTCGAGAAGCCGGTCCAGAAGCCCGCGACGACGCCTGCCGCGCCGGCCCCGACCGCACCGGCGGCCGCCGGCGTGGGTTTCGCCGTTCAATTGGGCGCCTTCGGCAGCGCCGCCGAGGCCGACAAGCTGCGTGATCGCGCGCGCGGTGCCGGCTTCAGCGCATTCGTCGAACAGGTCCGCACCGACAAGGGCGTGCTGAACCGGGTCCGCGTCGGTCCCGTCGCCAGCCGCGCCGATGCCGACCAGCTCAAGGCGCAGGTGGCGTCCCGGCTGGGCGTGAGCGGCATTGTCCGCCCGCATCCCTGACCCCATCTAGATCGGGCAGAAGATGGGCGCGATCGACTGGGTGCTGCTGGCGGTAGTCGCGGTATCGGCGCTGTTCGGGCTCATGCGCGGCTTCGTCGGCGTGCTCGCCTCGCTCATCGCCTGGCTGCTGGCCGGTTGGGCGGCGCTGCACTTTGGCGCCGACGTCGGCCTGATGCTCTCCGGAGACGGTGAGATTGGCGCCGGTGAACTCTTCGGCGGTTACGCGCTTTGCTTCATCGGCGTGCTGGTGGTGGTCGGTCTGGTCGGCTGGCTGGTACGCAAGCTGGTGCAGTCGGTCGGCCTCTCCGGGCTGGACCGGGTGCTCGGCCTGGCGTTGGGCCTGGCGCGGGGCGCGTTCGTCGCCTGTGCGCTGGTGCTGCTGCTGGGCCTGACTGCGATGCCGCACGAGCCGGCATGGCAGCGATCGCAGGTGGTGCCGGTGTTCGTACCGGGCGCGCAGTGGATGCGCGCATGGTTGCCGGAGTGGGCGGCCGAGCATGTCGACCTCGACGGTAGCGGCATGCAGGGCCAGGATGAAGAACTTCCTCCGGTGGCGACGCCGGATGCCGGACCGGCCTTGCCGGCGCCGGTCAGCGAGGCCTGACGGCTGCAGCAATCCCGCGAGCCCTACGGCTGTAGCAATCAAGCGGGCCTTCCGGCCCGCGCGCAACAAACAACTTCACAGCAGGACTCATCACCATGTGCGGCATTCTCGGAATCGTCGGCCACAACGACGTCGCGGCCCAGCTCTACGACGGGCTCTCGGTGCTGCAGCATCGCGGCCAGGACGCCGCCGGCATCGCCACCGCCAACGGCAGCAAGCTGCGCGTGCACAAGGGCAACGGCCTGGCGAGCGATGTCTTCGACGCCGCCTCGATCGCGCTGCTGGAAGGGCGCGTGGGTATCGCCCACTGCCGGTATCCCACCGCGGGCAGCGAAGGTTCCGACGAAGCCCAGCCGTTCTACGTGAACTCGCCGTTCGGCATCGCGCTGGCGCACAACGGCAATCTGATCAACACCGACGCGCTGCGCCGCGAGGTGTTCGAACAGGACCGCCGCAACGTCAACACCGAATCCGACTCGGAAGTGCTGCTCAACGTGTTCGCGCACGAGCTGGACACGCAGAAGGCGCTCAATCCCGATGCCGCGTTCCGTGCGATCGAAGGCGTGACGCGCCGCTGCGTCGGCGGCTTCGCCGTGGTCGCGACCGTGCTGGGCCTGGGCCTGGTGGCCTTCCGCGATCCCAACGGCATCCGCCCGCTGGTGCTGGGCAAGCGCAACAGCGGCGGCCAGGACGAATACGCGGTCGCGTCCGAATCGGTCGCGCTCGATCTGCTCGGTTTCGAACGCGTGCGCGACGTGCGTCCCGGCGAGGGCCTGGTGATCACGCCGCGCGGCGAGCTCTTCACGCGCCAGTGCGCCGAGCCGCGCCAGCACACGCCGTGCATTTTCGAGTACGTGTACTTCGCGCGCCCGGACTCGATGATGGACGAAGTGTCCGTGCACAAGGCGCGCATGCGCATGGGCCAGAAACTCGGCGAGAAGATCCTGCGCCTGCGTCCGGACCACGACATCGATACCGTGATCCCGATTCCCGACACCTCGCGCGACGCGGCACTGGAAATCTCCAACGTGCTGGGCGTGAAGTATCGCGAAGGCTTCATCAAGAACCGTTACGTCGGCCGCACCTTCATCATGCCGGGGCAGGGCGAACGCGCGAAATCGGTTCGTCGCAAGCTCAACCCGATTCCGCTGGAATTCCGCAACCGCGTCGTGCTGCTGGTGGACGATTCGATCGTGCGCGGCACCACGTCGCGGCAGATCGTGCAGATGGCGCGCGATGCCGGCGCGCGCAAGGTGTACCTCGCCTCCGCCGCGCCGCCGGTGCGGCATCCGAACATTTACGGCATCGACATGCCGTCGGCGGAGGAACTCGTCGCGCACGACCGCACCGATGACGAAGTGCAGAAGCTGCTCGGCTGCGACTGGCTGATCTACCAGGACCTCGCGGACCTGGAAGAGGCCGTGTCCGGTCCGAAGCGCCGCATCGACCATTTCGATTCGTCCTGCTTCAACGGCGAGTACGTGACGGGCGTGGAGCCGGGCTATTTCGAGCGCATCCAGCAATTGCGTTCGGACGAAGCCAAGAAGACGCGGAGGGCATGAGCATGCGTTCGCTGCAACTGGGGTTGATCCCCGACGACGAAAACGGCGAAGTGCTCAAGCGCATGGTCGAGGACGGCGACGATCTCACGCTGGAACGCCCCGTCGAGTTCTTCCACGTCTTCGCCGACGAAGAGCAGGCGAACGCGTTCGCGGCCGCCGCGGCGGAAATGCCGTCGGTGGCGGTGGAAGAGCCGGAAGTCGACGATGAAGACGTGTGGCAGGTCTGCGTGATCCGCGTCATGGCACCGCAGCACGCGGCGATCACCGAAAGTGAGCGTCAACTCGGCGCGCTCGCGGAAACGTACGGCGGATACGCCGATGGTTGGGGCTGCTCGCCCGCCGATCGCCCGCACTGAGCACCATGGGCGCTTCGCTGTTCGACGCAGCCCGCGCCTGCCTCGATGCGGCGACGCCGGAGGCCAAGGTGGCCGCCACCTTCGTCGCGGCCGAAGCATTCGCGCGCGGAGAGCTTGCGATTCCGGACGCCGCGCCCGAACCCGATCCGATAGGCATGCCGGGCCGCCCCGAGCGCCCGCTCCTGCTGCACCCGCGGGACTTGCCGCGGCGTGGTTTCGGCAGCAACGAAGGCCGCGCGGCCTTCATCCACGCGATCGCGCACATCGAGTTCAATGCCATCGATCTGGCGTGGGACGCGGCGTACCGCTTCCGCGGCATGCCGCGCGAGTTCTACCTCGACTGGGTCGGCGTCGCGAACGACGAGGCGCGCCATTTCACGCTGTTGCGCGCACGCCTGAACGACCTGGGTCACGACTACGGCGATTTCGGCGCCCACAACGGTCTGTGGGAAATGGCCGAGAAGACGGCGCACGATGGCCTCGCACGCATGGCGCTGGTGCCGCGCGTGCTCGAAGCGCGCGGGCTGGACGTGACGCCGGGCATGATCGTGAAGCTGCGCTCGCTCGGCGATGACGCCACCGCCGACATCCTGGACGTGATCCTGCGTGAGGAAGTGGCGCACGTCGCCGCCGGTTCGCGCTGGTTCCGCTGGTATTGCGACCGTGCCGGCGTCGATCCCGCGCCACGTTTCCGCGAACTGTTGACGCAGTACGCGCGTGCGGTGCTCTACGGCCCGTTCAATCACCAGGCGCGCAGCGCGGCGGGGTTTGACGAGGATGAGCTTGCGGCGCTGGAGAAGTTGGCGGGTTGAGGGCGCGGCAGTCGATGCGCAACTGCGTCAGCGGGCTACGTTTCCAACCGCTGAATCAGAGCGGCAAGCCGCGCAACTCGAACCCGTTGCGATCCACCCGCAGCACCGAGCCCTGGTCGTACCAGTCGCCGAGCACTATGCGCTCGCACGCGCGGCCGTCGACGTGCAGCTCGTGCACGGCCGGACGGTGCGTGTGGCCGTGGATGATGCGGTCCAGCCCATAGCGACTGAAGGTGCTTTCCACCGTGGCCGGCGCTACGTCGGTGATGCTTTCCATCGTGCCCTGTTGCTTGAGGCCGCTCTGGTGTGCCTTGCTCGCCGCGCGCGCCTGCTGCGCGAACGCCACGCGCACCGCCAGCGGCTGCGAGAGGAACTGCGCCTGCCACTGCGGATTTCGGGTCTGCGTGCGGAACTGCTGGTAGGCCAGATCGTCGGTGCACAGCGTGTCGCCGTGCATGATCAGCGTCGGCTGGCCGTAGAGCACGACCACGGCCGGGTCGGGCAGGATCGTGATGCCGGCACGCCGCGCGAACGCGTCGCCCAGCAGGAAATCCCGATTGCCACGGATGAAGAACGTCGGCACGCCCGAAGCCTGCAGCGAGTGCAGTTCGTGCGCGACGACGGCGCCGGCCTCGGAAGGGTCGTCGTCGCCGACCCAGGCCTCGAAGAGGTCGCCGAGGATGTACAGCGCGTCGGCGCCGTGGGCCTCCGACCGGATGAAACGGCCGAACAGCTCGGTGATCTGCGGGCGCTCGGCGTCGAGGTGGAGGTCGGAGATGAAAAGCGTCGTCATGGCGGCGATTCTAGGGGCTGCCGACGGCCACGACGCGTCCCGACGTCCGGGTTCGGTAAAATCGCCGGTTTCCGCCGTCCCGAGCCATCCCCCATGAGCTGCCGCACCCGCTTCGCTCCCAGTCCCACCGGCTACCTGCACATCGGCGGCGCGCGCACCGCGCTGTACTGCTGGCTGGAGGCACGCCGCCGCGGCGGGCAGTTCATCCTGCGTGTCGAGGACACCGACCGCGAGCGCAGCACGCAGGCGGCCATCGACGCCATCCTGCAGGCGATGGAATGGCTGGGCCTGGGCTACGACGAAGGCCCGATCTACCAGACGCAGCGCCTCGACCGTTACCGCGAAGTCGCCGAGCAGATGGTCGCGGCCGGCACCGCGTACTACGCCTACGAGACCAAGGACGAGCTGGAGGCCATGCGCGAGAAGGCGATGGCCGCCGGCGACAAGCCGCGCTACAACGGCGCGTACCGCGAGCGCAGCGAAGGTTTCCGCGACGATCCCAACCGCGTGATCCGCTTCAAGAACCCGGTCGACGGCACGGTCGTGTGGGAAGACAAGGTCAAGGGTCGCATCGAGTTCGCCAACAGCGAACTCGACGACCTGGTGATCTTCCGTTCCGACGGATACCCCACGTACAACTTCGCGGTCGTCGTCGACGACCTGGACATGGGCATCACCGATGTCGTGCGTGGCGACGACCACATCAACAACACGCCGCGGCAGATCAACATCTACCGCGCGCTGATGCAGATGGGCATGGCCACGACCGTGCCGCATTTCGCGCACCTGCCGATGATCCTCGACCCGGAAGGCGCCAAGCTGTCCAAGCGCACCGGCGCGGCGGACGTGATGCAGTACCGCGACATGGGCTACCTGCCGCATGCGCTGCTCAACTACCTGGTTCGATTGGGCTGGTCGCATGGCGATCAGGAGATCTTCTCGATCGCGGAAATGACGCAGCTGTTCGACCTGAAGGACGTCAACGCCAAGGCCTCGCGCCTGGATCCGGCCAAGCTCGGCTGGCTCAACCAGCAGTACCTCAAGAGCGACGATCCGGCCGACGTGGGCAAGCACCTGGAGTGGCACCTGCTCGCGCAGGGTTACGACCTGTCGAAGGGGCCGAAGGCAGCCGATCTGGTCGTCGCGCTGCGCGACCGCGTGCAGACGCTGAAGGAAATGGCCGAGCGCGCCGCGGTGTGGTTCGGCCCGCTCACGCAGTACGACGACGCGGCCGTCGCCAAGCACCTCGTTGCCGCCGCGCGCGCACCGCTGGCGGACGCCCGCGACCGCTTGGCCGCGCTGCCGGAATGGAGCGCCGAGTCGGTCTCGCAGGCCCTGCACGCGACCGCTGAGGCACTGGGCATCGGCATGGGCAAGGTGGCCCAGCCAATGCGCGTGGCGATCACCGGCACGCAGGTTTCGCCGGACATCTCGCACACGGTGTACCTGGCCGGACAGTCCGAGGCGCTGGCGCGCATCGATGCGGCCCTTGCAAAAGCGCCCGCCGGCGCCTAAATCGGAAGGAGCCCGGTCACGGGAACACACCGCCATGAATCACAGCCACGCCTGCACCGACCCCTCGCACCACGTCCACGACGGCGACGCCTTCGTGCAGGAGGTCGAGCGCGCGTGCGAGGCGCGCGGCCTGCGACTCACGCCGATCCGCGCGCATGCGTTGCGCCTCATCGCGGACGCGGGTCGGCCCGTGAAGGCCTACGAACTGCTCGACCAGATGAAGGCCACGCACGACGCCGCCGCGCCGCCGACGGTGTATCGCGCGCTCGACTTCCTGCTCGAGCATGGCTTCATCCACAAGCTCGCCTCGATCAACGCCTTCGTCGGTTGCCACCATCCCGGTTCGGCGCAGCATGCGGTGCCGTTCCTGATCTGCGACCGCTGCCAGTCCGCGACCGAACTGGAAGACGAGCGCATCGTCGAGACGCTCGATCGCCGCGCGCGCGAACTCGGATTCACGCCGCAGGCCCAGACGCTGGAAGTGCACGGCGTCTGCGCGGCTTGCGCGAAGGCCGACGCCGCCTGATGCGGTGCCGCGCCGCGACCCGCAGGTCGCGACGCGCAATGCCTCAGATCACTTGCCGCCGCGCTGCGGTATCGGCATCGCCGGTGTTCGGCGTGCCCGTGGGTTCGATCAGCATCACATGCGCCTCTTCGACCGCCACCGGTCGATGCTCGACGCCACGCGGGACGACGAACAACTCGCCCGGGCCGAGTTCGATGTTGCGGTCGCGCAGCTCGATCCTGATCCGGCCGCTCAAGACCAGGAAAAGGTCGTCCGTGTCGTCGTGGTGATGCCACACGAACTCGCCCTTCACCTTGACCACCATGATGTCGTGTCCGTTGAAGGTCGCGACCGTGCGCGGTTGCCAGTGGTCGTCGAACGTCGCGAGCTTGTCGGCGAGGTTGATCGCTTTGGATTGCGTATTCACGTCGGCTCCGTCTGCGTCTGTGGGCGGACCAGGGAAGGAATCGCTTCGCGTATCGGCAGGTTCGCCGCGGCAGCCAGCAACGCCAACACCATGTCGGCGTACCACATCCAGGTGTAGTCGCCGAAGCGCTCGAGTACTAGCCCGCCAACCCACGCGCCGAAGAAGCCACCGAGCTGGTGCGACAGCAAGGTCAGGCCGAACAGGGTGCCCAGGTAGCGCGGTCCGAACAGCTTGCCGACCAGTCCCGCCGTGGGCGGCACCGTCGCCAGCCACGTCAGGCCCAGACCCGCGGAAAACAGGAAGAACGTGAGCGGCGTGGGCGGCGAAACGAGGTAGATCGCGATCATCAGCGCGCGGCTGGCGTACATCGCCGCGAGCAGGTACTTCATGCGCCAGCGCTGTCCCAGCCAGCCCGCGCCGAGGCTGCCTGCGACGTTGAACAGGCCGATCAGCGCCAGCGAAATCGCCGAGACGCTGGCGGGCAATCCGCACAGCGCGATCTCGCCCGGCAGATGCGTGACGAGGAAGGCGATGTGGACGCCGCAGGTAAAGAATCCCAGGTGCAGCATCCAGTAGCTGCGGTCGCGCATCGCGATGCGCAGCTGTTCGCGCAGGCCGATTCCGGGCGCCGTGGCGACCTGCGTTATTCGTTCCGGCTCGTTCTTGCGGCGCAACGGCCATGCCAACGGCAACGTCATCAGTGCCGACGCCGCCAGCGTCCACATCGCCGCCGCCCAGCCCGCCAAGCTGATCACTGCCTGCACCAGCGGCGCGAACAGGAACTGGCCAAAGGAGCCACCGGCGTTGATGACGCCGGCCGCCATCGAGCGTTTCTCCGCCGGCATGTGCCGCGCGGTCGCGCCGATCAGGATCGAGAAACTGCCCGCGCCCGCGCCCGCGGCGCTGAGCACGCCGAGCGTGAGCAACAGCCCCCATTCGGACGGCAGTGTCGGCGCGAGGACCATGCCGGTCGCCAGCAGGATGCCGCCGAAGACGAGCACGCGACCGGGACCGCGCTGGTCGGCAATGGCGCCGAATACGGGTTGCACCGCACCCCAGACGAACTGGCCGATCGCCAGCGCGAAACTGATCTGGGCGATGCCGAGCCCGGTGCTGCGACCGATGGGGGCGACGAACAGGCCCATCGACTGGCGCACGCCCATGGTGATCATCAGCATCGCCGTTGCCGCGAGCACCAGCGGCCAGTAGCGCATGGCGGGCTGGGGCGGGGCGGCGGGATGGGGCAGAACGCTCATTGCGCGTCCAGTCGCGCCATCGCGCGGTCGAGGTGGGTGTGCAACGCATTCACGCCGGTAGCGCCGAGGCGGGCGTCGATGTCGTCCTGCGCCTTGCGCCACAGCGGCTGCGCGCGTTCGAGCACGCGCTTGCCGGCGGGCTTGATGCGTACCAGACGCTGGCGTGCATCCTCTTCGCTGCTGATCTGTTCGATCCAACCCGCCGCGACGAGCGGCTTGAGGTCGCGGCTGAGCGTGGTGCGGTCCATGCCGATCTCGCGCGCCAGCGCGCTCACGGTCTGCGCGGTGCGCGCGGCGCGGCGCAGGATCGAATACTGGTTGAGGTTGACGCCAGCGGCGGCGAGTTCGCGATCGTATCGCTGGGTCACCTGGCGCGCCAGCTTGCGCAGGCGGAAGCAGGTGCAAAGACTGTGGGGGGCGTTGGGATCGGTCATAAGCGTGTATATACACCTATTTCCGGAAAAGAAAAGCGCCGGTTGGCGGCCGGCGCTGTTCAGGGTTTTGCCCGGTATTGCGCTGTCGTCCCGGCCAAGGCAGGACGACACCCAGGTATCAGAAGAACGCGCGCACACCGAACCCCACGCCGCGGCCCGGAAGCGGCGCGACATCCTTGAGGAAGGACGTGTGGACACGTGCTTCTTCATCGAGCAGGTTGCTGCCATCCACGAACAGTTCCCACGCGTTGCCCGCCGACGTGTCGCGGTGCCATGCGAGGTGAGCGTCCACCAGGGTGTAGCCCGGCGTTTGCGTTTCGTACGCAGCGACGTCGTCCTGGCGGGCGTAGCGCACGGCGCCGACCGAGGCGCGCCACTGGCCGAGTTCCCAGCGCACTTCGCCGCCGACGCGATGCGGCGCGATGCGCGGCAGGTTGCCGCTGCGCGTGAGGTCGACCGTATAGTCGTGCGAATGATCGCCGTGCGGCACGGCGAAGCTGACCTCGCGCGAACCGCTGCCGGCGAGCTCGGCGCGTACCATGTCGCCGAATACGCGAAGGTCCCAGCGGCCGCTGTCGTTGTCGGCGAAGTTCCAGTTCACTTCGGCCTCGGCGCCGTTGAAGCGTGCGTTGTCCTGCGTCCACAGCCGCACCGGGTTGCCGTCTTCCACCACGCCGGTGTCGGCCAGGTAGATGAAGTCGTCGTAGCGCACGTGATACAGCGAGGCGCTCGCCTTGAGTGGGCCGCCGTGCCAGTGCAGGCCGATCTCGGCGCGGTTCGCGGTTTCGGCATCCATGTTCGGGGAGCCCAGTTCGATGCTCGCCGTCGCCACGTGCAGGCCGTTGGAATACAGCTCTTCCGCCGTCGGCGCACGCTGGGCGCGATCCAGGCCAAAGCTCAGGTGGAAGGCCTCGTTGATGTCCCACTTGAACGCGGCCGACAGACTGCTGGTGTGGAAATCGCGGTCCGGACCGATCGCCTGCGCTTCGTTCACGTCGATCTTGTTCTGGTCCACGCGCGCGCCCAACTCGGTCTTCACCGGCCCGAAGCTGCGCTCGCCGAGCCAGAACAGACCGGCGTCCTTGCCCTTGGACGGCGGCACGAAAGCTTCTTCGCCGATGGCCTCGAAGTCGCGCTGTCCCCATTGCAGTCCGAATGCGCCGTTCCAGCCGAACAGCGGTTCGTGCACCAGCTCGAGCCGCGCTTCGGTGCTGGTGTTGTCGAAGACGGTGCCGGTTTGTTCGCCTTCGTATTCGGTATGCGTGTATTCAGTGCGCGCGACCTTGGCGCGCAGCGACTTGAACACGCCCAGCTCGTCGAGCCCGCCGCGCACCTCGTAGCGGTGCTGGGTCATGGCAATGGTGACCGGACCTTCCTCTTCGTGAGCAGGTTCCTCTTCGCCTTCGTGTGCGTGGTCGTCTTCGTGTTCGTGGGCGCCGGCGGGCACGCCGTAGCGGGTGTCGAACAGGCTTGCGCCGACGCCGAGGAAGCCGCGTTCGCCGATCCAGCTCATGCCGAGCGCGCCGCTGTCGGTGCGCACGAAGCTGTTGGGCAGCGTGCCTTTCTCAGACGGATCCGGCGTTTCGCCTTCCTGCTCCATGAGCTGGCGGCTTTCCGGATAGCCGGGGATGTCGTAATCGCCCGTTTCGCGATGCAGGCCGTCGATGTGGAAGACCATGTTCCCCGAGGCCGAGGTGCCGTCCATGCGGAACATGCCGGTCTTCTCGTCGTTGACGGTGTTGCCGCGCAGCTCGGCGCGCCCCTGCAGTGGCTGATCGGTCACGGCCTCGGGGATGCGGCCGTCGACCACGTTCACTGCGCCGCCGATCGCGCCGCTGCCGTAAAGCAGGGTGGCCGGGCCCTTGAGCACTTCGATCTGGTCGGCCAGGAACGGCTCGATGCTGACCGCGTGGTCGACACTGACGGTAGAGACGTCGCCCGAGCCCAGGCCGTCGCTCAGCACCTGCACGCGGGCGCCGTCGAAGCCGCGAACGATCGGACGCCCGACGCCGGCGCCGAAAAAGGACGACTGCACGCCGGCGAGCTTGCTGACCGTTTCGCCCAGGGAGTTGGCCTTGACCTCGTCCAGTCTTTCGCCAGCCAGGACATCGACCGGGCGGACCAGGTCCTCGGCCGTCCCGACCAGCGGCGTGGCCTTCACTTCGATGCCGGTCAGGTCGGTCGGCTGGTGATCGTGGTCCTGATCGGCCTGGGCCGCGAAGGGCAGGGCGGCGGCGAGCGCGAGGGCGAGCGGGAGGCGGCGGTGCAGCAGGCGCTTTGACATCGGTCGAGGTAAAGTGGGTGGCGGAAGTTGCGTAATGTTATATTATAACGAAGACGGTCCCGCACCCTCCCAGAAGTCACGCCCCGCTCATGCCGCCTCTTCGCCCCCGAAGTCTGCTCGACCGAATCGGTGCCTACGGCTCGCTGCTGTGCGCGATCCATTGCGCCCTGTTGCCACTGGTGATCGCTGTGCTGCCGTCGTTGGGTGTGGCGGCATGGCTCGGCTCGAGTTTCGAGGAAGCGTTCGTGCTGTTCGCCACGACGCTGGGGCTGTTCAGCATGGTCTGGGGGTATCGCCGCCATCGCGCCGTGCAGGCGCTGTCGCTGATGGTCCCGGGCCTGGCCGTACTGTGGATCGGCGTGCTCTACCAGCCGCTGCACCAGAGCGTGGTCCCACATGCGATCGCGATGACCATTGGCGGGACGCTGGTGGGCCTGGCTCATATGGCGAACCTGCGCCTGAACCACGGACACGTGCACGACGCCAGTTGCGCGCACTGATCGCCGCCGGGGTGGCCTGGGGGAGTTTGCCCCGGGGGCCGAGCGGGGCGCGTCCCCGTGCTAGACTTCGCGACCTCGCGCGACGCGACCGCGTATTTTCGTAACCTCCGCATCCCGTGCGGAATTGAACAGTTTCAGGAGCAGAACATGGGCAAGGGCGACCGCAAGACCGCAAAGGGCAAGCGCTACAACTCCAGCTACGGCAATGCCCGCAGCAAGGCCACGACCAAGGCCGCCGGCACCGCCGCCGCGCCGGTCGCAAAGAAGGCGACCAAGACCGTGGCCAAGGCCCCGGCCGTCAAGAAGGTCGCTGTGAAGAAGGCCGCGTCCAAGGAATAAGCGCTTCGGCGGGACTCCCGCCAGGCAGCAAAAAGCCCCGCCTTGGCGGGGCTTTTGCTTTTTGCGGTCAGGAAACGGCGATCGGGCGGATCAACGCTTGGCCGCCTTCGCGACCTGCCCCCAGACCCGCAGCAGGTTGCCGCCGAGAATCTTGCGGATGTCCGCATCGGAATGGCCGCGCTTCTGCAGGCCTTCGACCAGGTTCGGATAGTCGGCCACCGAGCGCAGCTCCACCGGCAGATGACCGCTCACGCCGTCGAAGTCCGATCCGATGCCGACGTGGTCCACGCCGATCAGCTTCACCGCGTAGTCGATCTGATCCAGCACCGCATCGATATGTGTCTCCGGCACCGGGTGCGCGTCCTGCCAGGCCTTCTCGAACGCGTCCTTGGACTTTACCGGCTTGCCGGCGGCGGCCAGCTTCGCGTTCTCCTGCTCGAACGCCACCGCCGCGACGAAATACGCCTGCGTGTCCAACGCCGCCTTCGGATTGACGAAGCCCGTGCCGAACACCAGCTGCACCACGCCGCCTTCCTTCGCCACGGCCAGAGCGAGTTCGTCGCTGATGTTGCGCTCGAACCCCGGCGTGAAGTGGCGCATGCCGGAGTGGGATGCGATCACCGGCACGTCGGTCACGCGCAGCACGTCGCGGATGGCGTCGTCGGAGATGTGCGAGACGTCGACCATGATGCCCAGCCGGTTCATCTCGGCCACGACCTGTTCGCCGAACGGGCTCAGGCCGCCCCACTTCTTGTCCAGCGAATAGGACGAATCGGCGATGCGATTGTTGGCGCTGTGGGCCAGGGTGATGTAGCGAACGCCGCGCGCGTGGAAGGCCGCCAGCTTCGACAGGTCGTCGCCGATCGGCGCGCCGTTCTCCATGCCGGGCGTCAGCAGCACGCGGCCGCCCTTGCGCAGCTTCTCGACGTCGGACGGCGAACGCAGAATCGCGAACTTGTCCGGATGACGCGCGACCATCGCCTCGACTGCGTCGATCTGCGTGTTCGCGGTCTGCCATGCAGTGCCGGCGGCGTCCTCGTCGGGCGAGGTGTAGATCGACATGAACGCCACGTCGAGACCGCCCTGGCGTGCGCGCGGGTAGTCGAATTCCTTGCCCGGCGTCGCCACGCCCAGGTCGTCCCAGTGCGAAAGCAGTTCGCCCGGCGCATCGATGTGCGTGTCGACGATGATCGCGTCCTGCGCGAGCTTCTGCGCCGCGTCGCTCGCGGCCGATGCGGGAAGGGCGGCCAGCGACAGAGACAGGCCAAGAACGGCGAACCGAAAGCGCATGTGTTTTCCCCGTGGATTGATGTTTCTGACGTGTCAGGTGACGCGATGGCCGCCGGCATGCACGGCCTGCGCGAGGCGGCCGCCGAGCCAATAGCACAACTCGGCCGGGTGGCCGATGTTCCAAAGCACGAAGTCGGCGCGAGCGCCGACGCGCAGCACGCCGCGATCGTGCAAGCCCAACGCGCGCGCGGCGTTCACCGTCGCTCCGCGCAGCGCTTCTTCGGGCGTGAGTCGGAAATGCGTGCACGCCAACTGCATCGCGTGGCGAAGCGACTGCAGCGGCGACGTGCCGGGATTGCAGTCGGTGGCGACCGCCATCGGCACGCCGTGCGCGCGGAAGGCATCCAGCGGCGGCAGCGCGGTTTCGCGAAGGACATGGAACGCCCCCGGCAGCAGCACCGCAACGGTGCCCCGCTGCGCCATGGCGCGCACGCTTTCCTCGCTGGTGTGCTCGACGTGATCGGCCGACAGCGCATCGAACGCCGCCGCGAGCGCGCCGCCGCCCAGGTCGCTGAGCTGGTCGGCATGCAGCTTCACCGGCAGCCCGAGCGCACGCGCAGCGTCGAACATGCGACGGGTCTGCTCGGGCGTGAAGCCGATGCCTTCGCAGAACGCGTCCACCGCATCGACCAGGCCTTCGGCATGCAAGGCCGACAGCCATTCGATCGCCGCGTCGATGTAGTCGTCCGCGCGCCCGGCGTACTCCGGCGGCAGGGCGTGCGCGGCCAGGTAGGTAGTGCGCACGCCGATGCCCAACTGCTCCAACCGCCGCGCCACGCGCAGCATCTTGCGTTCGTTGTCGAAGTCCAGGCCGTAGCCGGACTTGATCTCCACCGTCGTCGCGCCGTCGGCGATGAGCGCATGCGCGCGCGGCAGCGATTGGCGCAGCAGTTCGCCTTCGTCGGCCGCGCGCGTGGCGCGCACGGTCGACAGGATGCCGCCGCCGGATCGCGCGATGTCTTCGTAGCTGGCGCCGAGCAGGCGCAGTTCGAACTCGCGCGCGCGGTCGCCGGCGAAGACCAGATGGGTGTGGCAGTCCACCAGCCCCGGGGTGATCCAGCCCTTGGCTTCGATCACTTCGCGCGCCATGCGCTGCGGCGCCTCCGGCAGGGCGGAGCGTGGGCCGACGAACGACAGCGTTCCGTCCTTCCAGGCCAGCGCACCGTCGAGGATGTCCGCATACCCCTGCGGCGCATCGAGCGTGGCGAGCGAAGCTCCGAGGATCAGTCCGTCCCAGGCCGGATGCGGGTTGGAGGTCATGGGCGCGATTCTAGCCGGCCACCGGGCGGGGGCGTCGAGGCATCTCGACGGGGCCATCGTCACGAGCGCGCCCCCGGGCGACAATGCCGGCATGAAGACCCTCGACGCCGCGATGCTCTGGACTCCCGACGGCTGGCGCCCCGACGCCGGCTTCGACATCGACGCCCACGGTCGCATCCACGCGGCCGAGCCGGCCGAACCGACCGCCAGTTCGAGCTGGATCGTGCCGGGCGTGGCGAACCTGCACTCGCACGCCTTCCAGCGCGCGATGGCCGGCATGGCCGAGCGCGCCACCCCCGAAGCCGCGCGCCTTGGCGCGCGCGACAGCGCGGACTCGTTCTGGACCTGGCGCGAGACCATGTACCGCTTCGCCGCGCGCTTCACGCCGGACCTGCTGCAGGCGGTAGCCACCCAGCTCTACGTGGAGATGCTCGAAGCCGGCTACACGACGGTCTGCGAATTCCACTACCTGCATCATGCGCCCGACGGCCGCCCCTACGAGGACGCTGCCGCGATGTCGCGCGCGCTGGTCGCCGCCGCGCGCGAAGCCGGCATCCGCCTGACCCTGCTGCCCGTGCTCTACATGACCGGCGGTTTCGACGGCCGCGCGCTGGGCGAACGCCAGCGCCGCTTCGGCCATGACGTCGATGCCTACCTGCGCCTGATCGACACGCTGTGCGAGGACGCGGGCCCGTCGCTGCACGTCGGCTGCGCACTGCACAGCTTGCGCGCCGTGCCGCCCGATGCGATGCGCGCGGTCCTCGCCGCGCTGCCGCCGGCGATGCCGGTGCATATCCACATCGCCGAGCAGATCGGCGAGGTGCAGGACTGCTTGGCGCTGCGCAATGCGCGACCGGTCGAATGGCTGCTGGACAACGCGGACGTCGACGCGCGCTGGACGCTGGTCCATGCCACCCATCTGACCTCGGCGGAAACCCTGGGCATTGCGCGCAGCGGCGCGACCGTGGCGATCTGCCCGACGACGGAAGCCAACCTCGGCGACGGCTTGTTCCCGCTGCGCGACTACCTCGACGCCGGCGGCCGTTGGGGCGTGGGTTCGGACTCGCACATTTCGGTGTCGCCGGTGGAAGAGCTGCGCTGGCTGGAATACGGCCAGCGCCTGGTCACCCGCCATCGCAACATCGCCGTGCAGCCGCAATCGCCCAGCGTCGGCGAAACCCTGCTGCGCGACGTGGCGCGCAGTGCGCGGCAGTCGACCGGCCATGCCATCGGCACCTTCGCCGTGGGCGAGTACGCGGACGCGGTGATGCTTGATACCGATGCGCCGCAGCTTTTCGGACTGACCGCGCAGGACGCGATCGATCGCTGGATCTTCAGCGGCAACCGCGCGCTGGTGCGCGATGTGTACGTGGGCGGGCGACGCGTGGTCGAGAACGGCCATCACGTGCACCGCGGGCCGGTGGCGGAACGCTACCGCGCGGCGATGGCGACGTTGATGGCGGACTGACGGCGTGCGGGGCGGCGGCGGTCAGCCGAAAAGGTCCGCGGCCGCCGGCAATGCGCCTTCCATTCGCAGCAGGAACTCCTTGGTCGGCAGCCCACCGCCGAAACCCGTCAGGCTGCCGTCGCTGCCGATCACGCGATGGCATGGCAACACCAGCGGCAAGGGATTGCGGCCGTTCGCCGCGCCGACGGCACGCATCGCCGACGGCTTGCCTATGCGTTGCGCCAACTGCGCATAGCTGATCGTCTCGCCATACGGGATCGACGCCAGCGTGCGCCACACGCCGAGCTGGAACGGCGTCCCGCGCGGCGCGAGTGGCAGGTCGAAGTCGTGGCGCGTGCCATCGAAATACTCGCCCAGCTGCGACACGGCGAGCCCGATCACGTCGCACTCGCGCGCCTCCCAGTCGGCGCATTGCGCCATCGGATGACGCGGGTTCCGGAATTCGATCAGGTGCAGCCCCGCGTCGCTGGCCGCGAGCAGGAGCGGGCCGACCGGACTGGGCATGTAGGCGTAACGGATCATGCCGTTGCGTCCGCTCGAGGTTCCTTGCGCGTGTCGCGCGTCGGGCGCACGGCCTTCGCCGCGCGAACGACCGGCACCGGCACCGAATCGCTCCACAGATGGATCACCGCGTAACCGCGCCACGGCCGCCACGCTTCCGCACGCGCGGCCAGCGCCTTCGCGGTCATCCGCGTGCCGTCCGCGGGCAGCGCCTTCTGCAACACGAGGTCTTCCACCGGGAAGGCGTCGGGATGGCCCAACGCACGCAGCGCGATGTACTGCGCCGTCCACGGGCCGATGCCGGGCAACGCGACCCAGCGCGCCGCGAAGTCGTCCAGCGTGTGCTCGGCACGGAAGTCCACCCGCCCTTCCAGCAATGCGCGCGCGACGCCGCGCACCGTCTGCGCACGCGAGCGGATCAGGCCGATCGATTCCAGCTCCGCATTCACCAGCGCCTCGGGCGTCGGGAACAGATGCGCGAGTCCGGGTGCGAACGGCTGCGGCAGGGCCTGTCCGTACTTCTGTGCCAGCCGCGAAGCCAGCGTGCGCGCCGCGGCGACGCTGACCTGTTGGCCGATGATGGCGCGCACCGCGATTTCGAAGCCGTCCCAGCCGCTGGGCAGGCGCAGCCCGGGACGCTGTGCGAGCAGCGGCGCCAGGCGCGCATCCGACGACAACGCCGTGGCGATCGCCTGCGGGTCGGCGTCCAGGTCGAACATGCGGCGCAGGCGTTGCACGATCTCCAGCAGGCGCGTCGTCGACGGGCCGTGCAATTCCAGCTTCAGCGCGTGCTCGCCATTGGGCCACGCGCTGACGCGCAACCAGCCGGGCCGATCGATCGGCCCGATCACGCGCGAATAGCTGTGCTCATCGACGACTTCCACGCCGGGCAGCGCGCGCCCGCGCAGGAAATCCAGCATCGCCGCGAAATCGTAGGGCGGGCGGTAGCCCAGCCGCAGCGTCAGCACGTCGCCGGCTTCGGACACGGGCGTTTCGCGACGGCTCTTGCGCAGCTCGCGCGGGGCCATCCGATAGGCGCCGCGGAAGGCATCGTTGAAACGGCGCAGGCTGGCGAATCCGGAAGCCAGCGCCACTTCGGTGATCGGCAGGCGGGTCTCGGTCAGCAATTGCTTGGCGAACAGCAGCCGCCGCGTGCCGTGCACGCCGATCGGCGCGACGCCTATGCGTTCGACGAACAGGCGCCGCAGTTGGCGTTCGCCCAGGCCGACACGCTGCGCCAGCGCGGCCAGCGAATGATCGGCGAGCGCGCCGTCGTCGATCAGCTTGAGCGCGCGTGCAAGCGCCGCATCGCCGCGTCGCCAGCTGCCGTCGTCGGGCGACAGTTCCGGTCGGCAGCGCAGGCACGGCCGATAGCCGGCCGCTTCGGCCGCCGCCGCATGGCGGAAATAGACGACGCGCTTGGCGGCCGTCGCCGGGCAGACCGGTCGGCAGTAGATGCGCGTGCTCAGTACCGCGGTGAAGAACAGGCCGTCGAAGCGCGGGTCGCGCGTGAGACGGGCCTGTTCGCATACCTGCCAGGCGGGCAGGTCGTCGGCGTGGACGTGGAGAGCGGTGGAGGCGGGCATGGATGCAGGCTAGCACCGGGGCAGGCGACGAACTCGCCGGATTCGGACATGAACGTGGAGGCCGCGTTGCGGCGGCCCGCCGGAAATCGGAGAGGTCTGATTCCGGTGCCATGTGGTGCTGCCGAGAATGAGTGCTTTCCCTCAGACACCTTCTCCATGGTCCCCTTGATCGAACGCATCGGCCGCACCTACGACGAGCTGCCTTACACGTCCCACCCCTTCTGGCAGAGCGCGCCGGAGCATCTGCGCGCGGTGGCCCACCTGTTCGGCCTGGAGGCCCCGGCGGTCGATCGCGCCCGCGTGCTCGAATTGGGCTGCGCCGCCGGTGGCAACCTCGTGCCGTTCGCGGCGCGTCATCCGCAGGCGCAGGTCGTGGGGATCGACCTGTCGGCGGTGCAGATCGAGGCCGGCCAGCGCGCCGTCGGCACGATGGGGCTGAAAAACGTGAGCCTTATCCAGGGCAGCATCGCCGAGCTCGATCCGGGCCTGGGAAAGTTCGACTACATCGTGTGCCACGGCGTCTACAGCTGGGTGCCGGAAAACGTGCGCGAGGCGATCCTGCGCGCCCTGGGCGACCTGCTCACGCCCAACGGCGTGGCGTACGTGAGCTACAACGCCTACCCCGGCTGGAAGGCGAAGGAAATCGTGCGCGACGCGATGCTGCTGCGCGGCGGCCATCACGGGACCGCGGGCGAGCAGATCGCCTACGGCCGCGGGATGATCGAATTCCTGCACGAAATGGCCCCCGCCGACAGCCTGCTGTCCAAGGCGATAGCGGACGACATCGAGATCGTGCGCAACGCGCAGGACTACTACCTCGCCCACGAATACTTCGAGCTGTGCAACGCGCCGTGCTACTTCCGCGACTTCGTCGGCGCGGCCCGGTCGCACGGGCTCGAGTACCTGGGAGACGCGACGGTCGGCAGCATGTTCGCGTCCAACTACGGTCGCGCCGCGCAACCACTGCTCAGCGAATGCGGTGGCGATCAAGTGGTGCTGGAACAGCTGTTGGACTTCCTCAACAACCGCACGTTCCGGCAGACGCTGCTGGTGCGCGGCGAACGGAGTGAAGCCATCCGTTACCAGCTCGACGGCGGACGCATCGCGAACATGCACGTCGCCGGCCACTACGTGCCGAACGGGCAGGCGCAGGACGAATGGCAGTACGCGTTTGGCCGGGCTACCGTCACCGCCGGCATGGAGACCACGCGCGGCGTGATCGCCGCGCTGAACGCCGCGTGGCCGGCCACGGTGCCGGTGCGGGTCCTGCTCGACGCCGCAGGCGCGGATGCCGCCGAGGCCGTGCTGACCTTCGTCACCAACCTGATCGTCGGCAACGCCGTGCAGATCCGTTGCGAGCCGGTGGCCGCGCCCGCCCTGGGCGAATGCCCCGAAGCCCGTGCCGAGGTGCGCGCGTTGTCGGTGCCCGGCGAGATGCCGGTGGCCTTGTTCAACGAGTGGCATCGCACGGTGGAGCCCGGTGCGCTGGAGCGCTTCCTGCTGGCCCGCCTGGACGGTCGCACCGACGCGACGCAGCTGATCGATGCGGTGGCGACCGCGATCCATGACGGCGTGCTGTCGCTGACGCGCGACGGCAAAGCCTTGCAGGATCCCGCCGACATCGCCGCCTCGGCCGCCGAACTCACGGGGCGATCGCTGAACTGGCTCGCGCGCAACGCGCTGCTTGCGCCCGCCACCGCTTCGGCATCGGATGCCGCGGAGCAGTCTGCCCAGGCATCGAAGTCGAACCCGAAGGCCGCCGCGAAGGCGCCGCCGCAGGCCAAGCCTGCCAAGCAAGCGAAGGCCGCAAGCGAGGGGCGTGCCCCGGGTAAACCGAAAAGGTCCTGAGCCCGGATTCGCGGCGGCGGGCGCGCGAACCTGACGCCCGGCGCCGCGTATGACGAGGCCTACAATCGGCCCATCGCCCTCCAGGAGCGCGCCATGCGCATCGCCTTCGTGCTGGCTTCCATTCTGGCGATCGCCGCCTGCTCCAGCGGGACGGCGGTGCGATCGGACGTGCTGCCGGAGCGCGAACTGAGCGCAGCCCATGACGTCGTCCGCGTACCACTGGGCCAGGTGCTGGTGGTGCGCGTCGCGGCCAACCCGACGACCGGATACAGCTGGGCGTGGAATGAAACTGCCGCGGCCGGCGTGCTCGCGCAGGACGGCGCACCGGTGATGGCCGAGAAAACCGGCCCCCAACTCGTCGGCGCCGGCGGAACGCAAACCTGGCGCTTCCGTGCGGCGAAGTCCGGCACGGGCGAATTGCGCCTGGATTACCGCCGCCCGTGGGAAAGCGAAGTCGCGCCCGTGCAGACGCAGAGCTGGCGCATCGAGGTGCGTTGAGGCGCGGTTCGTCTCAGCGCGAAGGCCGCAAAGCCGGCAGCAGGGGCGTCAAGTCGCCGTCGTTTGGTGCGGGCTCCAGGCCGAGCAGGTACGCGAGCAGCGGGTACACATCGACATTGTCGAATGGCGCCAGGCGCGCCCCCGGCACGAACGACGGGCCACGCGCCACGAACAGCGCACGCATCGACGGCAGCGCCGGGTCGTAGCCGTGGGAACCCCGCGTCGCGTGCGGCGGGCGCTTGGCGAGCTTGGCCGGATACAGGGCATCCCAACCTTCGTGCATCTGGCACACGATCGGCGGCACGCGCGGGTTCGTTCCGTAGTGCCAGTGTGCCGGCAAGGCGCCGCGCTTCCAGCAATCGTACTGCGCGTGTGTGCCGAGCAGGCGACGTTCGGCCTCGCGTTCGCGACCGGGTTTGGGCGATACGCCGATCGACTGGCCGTCGGACACCACGCTCGCGATCGAAGGGTCGATCATGGTGTCCACGCCGATCGCGTGGCCGGGACCGACTTCCGCCATGCCGTGGTCGGACACGACGACGAGGTCCACGCGATCGAGCAGGCCACGCGAAGCCAGCCCGTCGTAGAGCCGGCCGATCACCGCATCCAGCCGCGCCAGCGTCTCGCGCACCTGCGGCGAGTCCGGGCCGTAATCGTGACCGGCCTTGTCAAGCTGTTCGAAATACATCGAGATCAAACGCGGGCGCTGCGCCGGCGGTGCGTCGAGCCAGGCGAGCACGTCGTCGACGCGGCGCGCCGGCGGCACCTTTTCGTCGTAGGCGACCCATTGGCTGGGGCGCACGCCGCCGATCGCCGCGCTGCTGCCCGGCCAGGCCCAACTCGCGCTGCGCACTCCCTGTTTCTCGGCCGTCACCCAGATCGGTTCGCCGCCCCACCAACGTCCGTCGTCCACTGCGCCGCGGTCGGCGACGGCAAAGTCGCCGATGTCGGCATCGTTCATGCGGTTGTGGATGATGCCGTGGCGGTCCGGACGCAGGCCGGTCGCCAGGGTGTAGTGGTTGGGGAAGGTGAGCGAAGGGTAGGACGGGTTCATCCAGTCCGCCTGCGCGCCTTCGCGGGCGATGCGCGCCAGGTTCGGTGTCGTCCGTGGCGAAAGGTAGCCCGCACGGAAGGCATCGATCGAAACGATCACGACCGCTTGCGGTCGCGCCGGAGAATCGGGGGCGCGAGGGGCGGGCGTGCTGCAGGCGGAAAGGAAGAAGGAGGCGGCGAGGACCGCGGTACGGTTCAAGTGCATCGGCCGATGATAGCGAGCGCATGTTGCGGCATGACTTTAGTCGCTGGCGGTGGCGCACGGCCTTGCCAATAGTGGCCACGATCCCGGCGGGACGTCGCCGGCACGGAGCCCGCCATGAAGCGCCTCGCGATCGTCCTCGCCGTCGTGTTGTCGAACGTGTCCGCCGGCGTCGCCGCGCAGGCACCGCCCAAGCCCGAGCCGGCGCGCATGAGTGCCGCCGAATGCGAGGTGTGGGCGCGCGAACTCAGCTTTGCCCAGTCCGTCGCCGACCACGACGCGGCCGCGTTCGCCGCGCATCTGGAAACCCAGGCCGCCTTCGGGGCCAGCCAGCCGCAGCCCACCCGTGGTCGCGACGAGATCGCCAAGCGCTGGGCGGGCATCGTCGAAGGCAAGCGGTTCAAGCTGTCCTGGTATCCCACGCGCACCACGATCGGCGCGACGAACGCGTCCGGCGTCGGCGACATCGCCTGGTCGAGTGGGCCGTCGCTGTTCGAGGATCTCGATCCAAAATCCACGCAGCGATTCCGCATCGGCGCCTTCCACTCTGTCTGGCACCGGGGCGCCGACGGTACCTGGCGCGTCCTGTTCGACGACGGCGTCGATCCCCGGCCGGCCACGCAAGCCGAGGCGGATGCCTTCCGGCAGGGCCGCCAGGCCACGTGTCCACAAGCCTGACGACGGCCTAAACATGCCGGCCGCGCTCACTTTCGACAAAGGTGGAGCGGCGTATCGTGGACTTGCGGCGAATGACGCCGCTTGCCCCGGGTGATGTCATGGATCGCATGTCCCACCACCGCATTTTTCTGGTCGCCGGTCTGCTCGTGCTCGGCCTCGGCAGCGCATCGGCGCAGGCCGTTTCGGTCGATGCGCAGTCGCAGGCCGATACCGTGGTCGCGCCCGCGAACGTGGACGCGCAGGTCGCCGCCAACGCACAGGCATCGGTCGATGGGCGCAACGACGCCAATCGGTCGTCCGTCGGCTGCGTGAAGGAAACCGGCACCAATATCCGCCCGCGCGATCCCAAGACCGGCAAGGCGCTGTGCATCGGTCCGGGTCGCAGCTACAGCCGCGAGCAGATCGACCGCACGGGCCAGACCGACCTGGCCGACGCATTGCGCCGTCTCGACCCGTCGGTGCGCTGATCGCATGAAGGCGGCGTTGCAGGCGTGGGCCGTCGCGCTGGCGCTGACCCTCGGGTCGGTGCCCACCGCGTTCGCACAGCCGCCCAATACATTGCAGCCGCCGCGTCCGCCGCCGATCTCGCCGACCACATCACCGCCGTTACCGGTCGGCGTGGACACCTCGCGCGACTCGGGATCGCTGAACACGTTGAACCGGCAGCTCGATGCATCCAGCCGCCGCGTGCAGGCCGACACGCTGCGCAACCAGATCCAGCGACAGGATCGACTGATCGAAGCCGACCGCGCCCGCACCGACGCGCGCCGCGCCGCCGTCCCGCCCGAGGAGTCGGCGCGCCTGCAGCAGGAGTTCGACACGCGTCGCGCCAGCCATGAGGCCTGGCGCGTAGGCAAGGAACAGCAGGTGCAGCGGCTGGAGGTCGAAGGCCTTCCGCCGCCACCGCCGCCGAATGAAGTGAAGGCGCCCGCGATCCAGCCGGGGCGCTGAGTTTCCGCCTCACCGCACGGGCTCGGCTACGCCAACAAGCCCCGCAGCAACCGCTGCAACGAGGCCTCGTAATAGCGCCGGAAGGCCGCGTCATCCAGGGTGAACCTGCCTGCGCGGTACAGCGCGATCAGTCCGTGCGTGTGCGCCCACAGCGTCATCGCCACGTCCCACACGTCGTCCTCGCGCAGCACGCCGGCGCGCATCGCGTCCTGCACCGCATCGGCCACCACATTGAGCGTGGGCGAACGACGCGCGTGGAAATCCTCCGGGAATCGCCGCGCATCGTCGCGCGCCGTCGAGAACGCCTGGTCGAACAGGTGCGGGTGGGCAAGCGCGTAGTCCAGGTAGATGCGCTGCACGGCGAGCAGGCGTTCGAGCACGTCGCCGCCGCGACCGCGCGCGTCCCAATGTTTGACGATCGCGTCGAAGCTGTCGTCGCCGATGCGCTTGAGCAGTGCCTCGCGATTGGGGAAGTGACGGTAAATCGCCATCGGCGTGAGCCCCACCGCCGCGGCCACACGGCGCATGCTCACGCCGGCGGCGCCCTCGCGTTCGAACAAGGTTCGCGCGACACGCAGGATGCGCTCGGCAGTGGCGTGGGTGCGGCTCATGTATACAGCGTATACAAAACGCCGCCCGGAGGCGGGAATTCGTACCCAATCGCGTCCGCCGGCAGAGATCGGTGCGTCCGCGCGCCGAAGCCGGCGCGATAATTCCGGCATGCACCACTCGTGCGTCGCGCAACGCGGCGCCCTTGCCGACGGAGCGTTCCGATGTCGACCCGCAAAGATCCTTCCCGCGTCATCCGTGCACCGCGCGGAAGCGACAAGTCCTGCAAATCGTGGCTGACCGAAGCCGCGTACCGGATGATCCAGAACAACCTCGACGCCGAAGTGGCCGAGAACCCGACCGAACTGGTCGTCTACGGCGGCATCGGCCGCGCCGCGCGCGACTGGGAAAGCTTCGACGCCATCCTCAAGTCGCTGCGCGAACTGGAAGACAACGAAACGCTGCTGGTGCAGTCGGGCAAGCCTGTCGGCATCTTCCCCACGCACGCCGACGCGCCGCGCGTGCTGCTGGCCAATTCCAACCTCGTCCCGCACTGGGCGACGTGGGAACACTTCAACGAGCTCGATAAGAAGGGCCTGATGATGTACGGCCAGATGACGGCCGGTTCGTGGATCTACATCGGCTCGCAGGGCATCGTGCAGGGCACCTACGAGACCTTCGTCGAGATGGGCCGCCAGCACTATGGCGGCAGCCTCAAGGGCAAGTGGATCCTGACCGCCGGCCTGGGCGGCATGGGCGGCGCGCAGCCGCTGGCGGCGTCGCTGGCCGGTGCGTGCTCGCTCAACATCGAATGCCAGCAGAGCCGCATCGACATGCGCCTGCGCACGCGTTACGTCGACGAGCAGGCCGCCGACCTCGACGACGCACTGGCGCGCATCGAAAAGTACACCGCGGCGGGCGAAGCGAAGTCGATCGCCTTGCTGGGCAACGCGGCGGACATCCTGCCGGAGCTGGTGCGCCGCGGCGTGCGTCCGGATGCGGTCACCGACCAGACCTCCGCGCACGATCCGGTGCACGGCTACCTGCCGATCGGCTGGACCGTGGAGCAGTGGCAGCGCATGCAGACCGAGGATCCGGGCCGCGTGCGCGATGCGGCAATGAAGTCGATGCGCGTGCACGTGGAAGCGATGCTCGCCTTCGAGGACATGGGCATCCCCGTGTTCGACTACGGCAACAACATCCGCCAGATGGCCAAGGACGAAGGCTGCGAGAACGCGTTCGACTTCCCGGGCTTCGTGCCGGCGTACGTGCGGCCGCTGTTCTGCCGCGGCGTCGGCCCGTTCCGCTGGGTCGCGCTGAGCGGCGACCCGGAGGACATCTACAAGACCGATGCGAAGGTCAAGGAACTCATCCCCGACGACGAGCACCTGCACCGCTGGCTCGACATGGCGCGCGAACGCATCAGCTTCCAGGGCCTGCCGGCGCGCATCTGCTGGGTCGGCCTGGGCCTGCGACACAAGCTGGGACTGGCGTTCAACGAGATGGTGCGCAACGGCGAACTCAAGGCGCCGGTGGTGATCGGTCGCGACCACCTCGACAGCGGCAGCGTGGCCTCGCCCAACCGCGAGACCGAAGCGATGAAGGACGGCAGCGACGCCGTCAGCGACTGGCCGCTGCTCAACGCGATGCTCAACGTCGCCGGCGGCGCGACGTGGGTGTCGTTGCACCACGGCGGCGGCGTCGGCATGGGTTACTCGCAGCATTCGGGCGTGGTCATCGTCTGCGACGGTTCGGAAGAGGCCGACAAGCGCCTGGCGCGCGTGCTGTGGAACGACCCGGCCACCGGCGTCATGCGCCACGCGGATGCGGGCTACGACATCGCCAGGCAGTGCGCGAAGGAGCAGGGCTTGAAGCTGCCGATGGCGTGAGGTTTCGCGCATTCGCGATGCGAAGACGGCCCGGGCGACCGGGCCGTTTCGTTTCTGCGGCAACCAATGGCGGACGCTAAGATCGCCACGCCCGCCGTCCGCGGGAGGAGCCATCCGATGGACCGCAGGGAATTTATCGGCGCCTTGGCGGCGTCCTCGTTCGCGTGTGCCCTGGTCGGCTGTGCCGGCCGCGGCATCCGGCAAGCGGGCGGATCCGTGATGACGGTGCGCGGCCCCGTCGATCGCGCCGACCTCGGCATGACGCTCACCCACGAGCACCTTTACGCCGATGTGCGTCCCTACGCCGAGCAGGCAGCGAAGCCCCTGCCGCCCGATATGGACGACGTCGTCGCAGTGGTGCTGCCGTATCTGCAGGAGATCCGGCGTCACGGCTGCCGCACCCTGATCGACTGCACCGCGACGACCCTCGGTCGCGATCCGTTGCTGATCCGTCGTCTGTCGGAGGCCAGTGGCCTGCACATGCTCACCGTGACCGGGGCCTACGTCGCCGCCGACGGCCGCTTCATTCCTCCCTACGTGCGCGACCAAACCGATGAACAACTCGCCGCGCGCTGGATCGGCGAATGGCGGGACGGGATTGGGGACACCGGCGTACGTCCGGGGCTGATCAAACTGGGCCTGGAGGGAGACCCGCTCAGCGACATCGAACGCAAGGTGCTGCGTGCCGCTGCGCGCACGCATCTGGAGACGGGCCTCGTCATCGCCGCCCACACGGGTCCCTGGAGCGAGGTCGAGCCGGGGCGCAATGCGCGGTGCGCCTTCGCGCAGCTGGCACTGCTGGAAGAAGCGGGTGTGGCGCCTTCCGCCTGGATCTGGGTCCATGCTCAGAACGAGGCCCTCGGCAGCCACCACGTCCGCGCGGCACGGCGTGGCGCCTGGGTGTCGTTCGACGGCTTCCGCCCCGAGCAGGCGACGGACTATGTCGCCCTGATCGAGCGAATGCGCGAGGAGGGACTGCTGGATCGCGTGCTCGTCTCGCAGGACGCGGGTTGGTACAACGCCGGCCAACCGCGCGGTGGCGAGTTCAAGCCCTTCCATCCGATCTTTACCGCATTGATCCCGGCCTTGCAGGCGAACGGTTTCGACGAAGACGAGATCGCAACGCTGTTCGTCCGCAATCCGGCACGGGCCTTCGCGGTTCGCGAGCGGACGCAGCAGGCGTCCTGATCGCCGGACGGTGTCCGCTTCCGACCCTTGCCGTCGTTTGCCCTACGACGGTGATGGAGGCGTGAACATGGCGGTGATCTCGAATGCGACGGCGACGCGTCGCCCCGGCCTGTGGGGTACGGGCAGCACGGTGTGGATCTGGGCGCTGCTGGCGCTGGCGGTCGCGGGGTTCTGGCCGAGCTATGTGCGCCGCATCGGCGAGGCCGACGCGGTCACGCACCTGCATGCCGCGCTGATGCTGTCGTGGTTCGCGATGCTGTTCGTCCAACCCTGGCTGATCCGCTCGCGGCGAGTCGCGCTGCACCGCAGCGTCGGCAAGCTTTCGTATGCGTTGGTGCCGGTGCTCATCCTGTCGTGCCTGTGGCTGTCGCGCATCCGCATGGCCGGCGCGACGCCGCAGAGCTTCGACTTCCAGAGCTTCATTCTCTACCTGGGCGTAGCCGCGTCGGCGATCTTCCTGTTGTCGTGGGCGCTGGCGATCCGCCATCGCCGCGACACCGCCTTGCACGCACGCTACATGGTGGGCACGGCGCTGACGCTGATCGATCCGGCGCTGGCGCGCCTGCTCATCGCGACGATGCCCAATCCGGGTCCATGGGTGCCATGGATCAGCTACGGGCTGCTGTTCGTCATCCTCGGCGTGCTGATCTGGCGCGACCGCGGCCGCCACGGCCAGCGCGCCTTCGTCGTGCTCACGGTCGTGTTCGCGATCAACTTCGCGCTGCTGCAGGTCGTGCCGCGCACCGAGGGCTGGCAGGCGTTCGCGCGCTGGTGGGGCGGGTTGCCGCTGGCGTGAGCTAGCGTTGCGCCGCGATTACGGCACCTCCGCCTCGAAGGCCTTGCCGGCGGCGCGCATCGTCGCTGCGGCTCAGGCCCGTGCGCAACGCCGGCGATGAATGTCGAATTCGTCCCGGCCCGTTCGTCGATGGAGAACAGCGCACCCAGTGCTGCGTTAACCTCCCAATCCTCGTGAACAGGACGCTTTGCGCATGAGCAACGAGCACGACACCGCCATCGACGCGCGCACGACGGCACCGGACGCCCCGCATTCACTCTGGTCCGAGCTGCGCGATGCCATCCGCGGCACCAACGCGGACTACACGAAGATCCCGCTGCGGCGCGCGGTGTTCCTGCTCGCGGTGCCGATGGTGCTGGAGCTGGTGCTCGAATCCACCTTCGCGGTGGTCGACATCTTCTTCGTCGCCAAGCTCGGGCCGTCGGCGGTGGCGACGGTGGGACTGACGGAAACCTACCTGTTCCTGCTGTACTCCATCGCGATGGGACTGGCGATGTCGGTCACCGCGATCGTCGCGCGCCGCATCGGCGAGAACAAACGCGGGGAGGCGGCGATCACCTCCGTGCAGGCGATCCTGATCGCGCTGCTGGTGTCGTTGCCGTTCGCGATCGTCGGCATCGTCTGGGCCAAGGACCTGCTGCGGCTGATGGGCGCCGACGCGTGGAGCATCGAGCACGGCTATCGCTACACGCAGTGGATGCTCGGCGGCAATGCGGTGATCATGCTGCTGTTCGTGATCAACGCGATCTTCCGCGGCGCCGGTGACGCGGCCATCGCGATGCGCGTGTTGTGGCTGGCGAACGGTTTGAACATCGTGCTGTGCCCGCTGCTGATCTTCGGCTTCGGACCCATACCGGCGCTGGGCATCGAAGGCGCCGCGATCGCCACCAATATCGGCCGCGGCGCGGGCGTGGCATTGCAGCTGTACATGTTGTTCCGCGGCGGCAAGCACATCCGCGTGGCGTTGTCGCAACTCGCCTGGCACGGTGCGGTGCTTTTCAACATCGTGCGCACCTCATTGGGCGGCATCGGCCAGATGCTGGTGTCGATGACGTCCTGGATCTTCCTGATGCGCATCCTGTCGAGCCTGGGCAGCGACGCGGTGGCCGGCGCGACCATCGCCATCCGCATCATGATGTTCACGCTGATGCCGGCCTGGGGCATGTCGAACGCGGCCGCGACGCTGGTGGGACAGAACCTGGGCGCGGACCAGCCCGCGCGCGCGGAAGCGGCCGTCTGGCGCATCGGCTGGTACAACATGGCCTTCACGTCCGCCGTGTCGATCGCCTTCTTCGCGTTCCATCACGAGCTGATTGCATTGTTCACCCGCGATCCGGGCGTGATAGCGGTCGGCGGCGAATGGCTGCGGATCCTGTCGTACTCGTACTTCGTGTACGGCTGGTGGATGGTGTCGGTGCAGGCGTTCAACGGCGCCGGCGACACCGTCACGCCAACCAAGATCAACGTGGTGTTCTTCTGGCTGATCCAGATTCCGCTGGCCTATGTGCTGGCCATCAGCCTGGATTGGCAGTATCTGGGCGTGTTCTGGGCCGTGTTCGTTTCCGAGACGGCGGTGGGGTTGTTCACGCTGTGGCTGTTCTCGCGCGGCAAATGGAAGACGGTTCAGGTCTGACGTCACTTGACGACGGCGCCGTGGATGCGTTTGCTTGGAGCCCTCTCCGGCAGGCGCATCCACGATGGCCGATCAGGCTCCTGACAACGTGCTCGACAACCCGATCTGGGAATCCTTGCGCACCCGTCATCGCGGGATCGCGCGCACGCATGGCGACGTCGCGCGCTATCCGGCGCATATCGCGCCGTTCCTGGGCGTGACGCACACCGACGTCGACACGCGCGAGGCGCTGCCGGCACTGATGGAGCCGGGCGAGACCACGCTGCTGCTCGGCGAAGTGCCGGCCGTGCCAGAGGGTTTCGAGCTGAAGAAACTGGCGATGCTGGCGCAGATGGTGTGCCCGCATCCGGTGGATGAAGTGGACGGGCCGGAGATCATCGAACTGGGCGAGGCGCATCGCGGCGACGTGCTCGAGCTCACCGCGCTGGTGTATCCGCACTACTTCCGTCCGTACACGATGCAGCTGGGCCGCTATTTCGGCATCTACCAGGACGGACGCCTGGCCGCGATCATCGGCGAGCGCATGGGCACCGACGACTGGCAGGAAGTCAGCGCGGTGTGCACCCATCCGGATTTCCTCGGGCGAAGCTACGCGCGCCGCATGCTGGCGATGCTGGGGAACGACATCCTGGCGCGCAGACGCACACCGTACCTGCACGTCGCACAGGAGAACCAGCGCGCGGTGGACCTGTACCTGCGCGGTGGTTTTTCGATCCGCCGCGACATCGCGTTCTGGTCGCTGCAGCGGACGGACTGAGCGGCCCGGGCGCTGTCACGTGGTTGCCACGAAACCGTAGCAAAGTGGCGACGTCGAAATCCCAGGGTCGTTGCCGATGAAGTCGATTCTTTCCTTCGCCGTGCTGTGGTGGGTGGCGGCCGTGTGGTCGCCGTCGGCGTTCGCCCAGAGTGCCTACGTCGATATCGAGCAACGCCTGACACCGGAACAACTGCGTTCGGTGGGTATCACGAGCGAGCAGCTGGCCCAGCTCAACCGCATGCTGCGCGAGGCGCAGCACGGCCAGGCGCCGGACGCGGCCGCAGCGCCGGCCGTACCGGCCGACAGCGTCGCCGCCTCTGCGGCGCATGCCGTCCGCCAGGACGACGAAGCCGGTCGCGACCGCTCCTCGCTGGTCGGCTTCAACGACGAACCGATCCACAGCCGACTCAAAGGCACGGTGAGCGGCTGGGAGCCGGGCACCGTGTTCGAGCTGGAAAACGGCCAGCAGTGGAAGGTGCTCAAGGGCGCGTTGAAGTTGCCCAGGACACTCGATGCGCCCGAGATCGTGGTCGTTCCCGGCGTGGCCGGACGCTGGTTCCTGCAGGTCGTCGACGGCATGCCGAAGGCGCGCGTCTACCGCATCGACTGAGGCGCGCGACGCGTCACCGGCTGCGTCACTGGCGGGCGGCATGTGGGGCAAGCGCAATGGCATTGCGCCTTGCGGTGCCTGGAGCTCGGCGCGCCGGGCAAATAGCTCCGCACGCCGAGTTCGGAGCTCGGCGGTCCGGGCCCTGAGCTCGGCGCGCCGAGCAAATAGCCCCGCGTCCCGAGCTCCGAGCCCGGCGTTCCAGGCTCCGAGCTCCGCGCGCCGAGCAAATAGGCCTGCGCTCCGAGCTCAGGGCCTGGCGTTCCGGGCTCCGAGCTCCGCGCGCCGAGCAAATAGTCTCGCGCTCCGAGCTTCGAGCCCGGCGTTCCGGGCTCCGAGCTCCGCACACCGAGCAAATAGTCCCGCGCTTCGAGCTCCGAGCCCGGCGTTCCGGGCAAATACCCGCCCGCATGCGGAGCTTCAGGCCCGGCGTTCCGAGTCCCGAGCCGCACGCTCCGGGCAAAAGGTGGCGCGCAGCGTGGCGCTTGCCTGGATCCATCGCGCTGCGCGCGGACCCCGCATCCGCTCTCAAGCGGAAAAGGAGCGCTGCGGATTCAGCTCGACGCGGCGTCGCTCGCCAGCTGCCGGCACAGCGCGGCCGTGGCCTCGTCCACCGGGAAACAGCACTCGATGCGCAGTTCTTCCAGCGTGACGTCGCGCGGCGTGCCGAAGGTGGTGATGGTGGAAAAGAAGCGCAGGCGGTGTTCGTCGCGACGCAGCACGGTGGTCAGCAGCGGCGTCGGCGCGGATTCGACATCGCGCAACCGCCAGCGCGCCGGCACGCCGGGCTGGGCGAGCACTTCGTTCAGCAGTTCGCGTGCCGCCGTGTCGGAGGGCGCCGCCGCGACTTCACCGTGCAGGTGCCGGATGAGGTCGCCCGCCACTTCCTCCCAGTTGTCCACGGCGGCGCGCAGATCGTCGGGATCGAAGATCTGCCGGATCATGTTGGTATGCCGGCTCGCGCGGCCGTGCATCGCGAAGGCGTTGACGCGCATCGCCGCGGCGTTGGCCATCAGCACGTCCCAGTGGCGATTCAGCACGAACGCCGGATACGGTTCCTGCTGGGCGAGGATGAACTCGATCGCGCGCCGCACCTGCGCCAGCTCCGGCGTGGCCAGCGCGGTTTCGGGATAGCGCGGCGCATAGCCGGCCGCGACGAGGAGCGCGTTGCGCTCGCGCAGCGGCATGTCGAGCGCGTCCGCCAGGCGGGCGATCATGTCGCGGCTGGGCTGCGACTTGCCGGTTTCCACGCAGCTCAGATGGCGCGGCGAGACGCCGGCGTCGAGGGCGAGGTCGAGCTGGCTCAGCCGACGCGTCGCGCGCCATTCGCGCAGCAGCACGCCCAGCTGCGACGCGCGGGGTTCGGACGTCCTGACGGGCGAAGCGGCGCGGTTCATGCGGCGAGCATAAGGCGCGCCTCGCCGCGCCACCATGACCTCCCAGGTCATGGCCGCATGACCTCCCGCCTCGTTGAGACGATGACCGCGCAGGCGAATCATGCCGCCAAGCCGGGACGGTCCCGGCGTGGAGACTTCGCATGCAACGCAGGCAGTTCCTCGGGATGGGCGTCGGTGCATTGGCCGCCGGCATGGTCCAGGGCATCGACTTCGCAAGCGCGGCGCCGATGCCCGCAGCGCCCACTGACGCCGAAGATGCGGCCGCGTTCCTCGCCGCGCGCCGCTTCGTCCGCACCAGCGCCGGCAACATCGCCTATGTCGAGCGTGGCAGCGGCGAGGCGGCGCTGTTCCTGCACGGCTTTCCGCTCAACGGGTTCCAGTGGCGCGGTGCGCTGTCGCGTCTGTCGCCGTACCGGCGCTGCATCGCGCCGGACTTCCTCGGCCTGGGTTACACCGAAGTCGCCGCCGGCCAGAGCCTGGCGCCGGATGCGCAGGTGCGCATGCTCGCCGAGCTGCTCGATCGCCTCGGCGTGGACCGCGTCGACCTCATCGCCAACGACAGCGGCGGGCAGGCCGCGCAGCTGTTCCTGGCGACGTACCCGCAACGCGTGCGCACGCTGCTGCTGAGCAACTGCGATTCGCAGATCGAATGCCCGCCGCCGGCATTGCAGCCGGTGATCGCGTTGGCGAAGCAAGGCCGGTTCGCGCAGGAGTGGCTCGCGCCGTGGCTGGCCGACAAGGCATTGGCGCGATCGCCGCAAGGCCTGGGCGGGCAGACGTTCACGCATGCGACGAACCCGGGCGATCAGGCGATCGAGGTCTACCTCGGCCCGCTCGTGCGCGATGCCGGACGCACCAACGCCTTCGCCGTGGCGCTGGAGCGCAACTGGCTCGACGGCATCGGCCCGGCGCTGGCCGCCAGTCGCGCGCCGACGCGCATCGTCTGGGGCACGGGCGATCCGATCTTCTCCACGACGGGCGCCGAGCACCTCGACCGTGCGTTCGGCGTGTCGCGCGGCGTGCGTCGCGTGGAAGGCGCGAAGCTGTTCTTTCCGGAGGAATTCCCGGACCTCATCGCCGAAGAGGCGCGGCGCTTGTGGGGGGTGTGAAGCACGGCATCGCGCGCCGACCGGCGGAGGGGTTTTGCCGATCGGCGCGGGGCGAACTGCGCGAGCCTTCACACATCCGCGCTCCGGCCTCTGACACCCTAGCGACCGCCCGCAGGCGCGTCGTTCCGGCGTGTCGCGGCGGCGAGGGAGCGAGCTCATGGTGCAGGCACGACGCGCAGTGCGGGCGATGACCGTTGTCCTGGCCGCGATGCTCGCGGCATGCGGCGGCGGCGGCGGAGGCGGTGGAAGCGAACCGCTGCCCGGCGCGCCCACCGACCGGCCGCCTACCTTCACCTCGCCGGGGTCGGCCAGCGTGCCCGAAGGCACCGCCGGCGTGTTCTACACCGCGGTCGCCAGCGATCCGGAAGGCCGGCCGGTCACCTTCACGCTCAACGGTGGCGTCGACCAGGCGCGCTTCATCATCACCCCGGCGGGCGCGTTGCAGTTTCTGTCGCCGCCGGATTTCGAAGGTCCGACCGACGCCAACAACGACAACGTCTACCAGGTCGTCATCGCGGCGAGCGACGGCGCGCAGACCGCCACGCTCGCACTGACGGTCACCGTCACCGATGTCACCGGCGCGCAGCTGCGCGTGCGCCGCGTGGTGTCGGGCATGGATTTCCCGCTGTTCCTCGCGCCCGTGCCGGATACCACCGGACGCGTGTTCGTGGTCGAGCGTGCCGGCCGCATCCGCATCGTCACGCCGTCGACGGGCGCGATCGCCGCCACGCCGTTCCTCGACGTCACCGGGCAAGTGGCGACCGACGGCGAACGTGGCCTGCTGGGCCTGGCGACCGCGCCGGACTTCGCGACGAGCGGACGCTTCTACGTGTTCCTGACGGTGGCCGACGGCACGATCGAGGTGCGCCGCTACACCACGCTAAACAACAACCGCGACCAGGCCGACGCCGCGTCCGCCGACGTCATCCTTCGCGTCGCGCATCCGCGCAACAACCACAACGGCGGCTGGCTCGGTTTCGGCCCCGACGGCATGCTCTACATCGCGCTGGGCGATGGCGGCGGCTCCGGCGATCCGGACAGCAATGCGCAGAGCCGCTTCTCGCTGCTCGGCAAGATCCTGCGCGTCGATCCGTCCGGCGATGCGTTCCCCAGCGATCCCAACCGCGACTACGCCATCCCGGCCGGCAATCCCTTCTCCGCCGCGAACGGCGCGCAGGAAGTGTGGGCATGGGGTTTGCGCAATCCGTTCCGCAACAGCTTCGATTCGCTGACCGGCAACCTCTACATCGGCGACGTGGGGCAGGGCGCGGTGGAAGAGATCGATCTCATGCGTCCCTCCGACGCGGGCGCCAATTTCGGCTGGCCGATCATGGAAGGCACCCAGCCGTTCCGCGGCGGTTCCACTGCGGGCCTCACGCCGCCCATCGCCGAGTACCTGCACGGCGCCGGCCCGCGCGAGGGCAGTTCGGTCACCGGTGGCTACGTCTATCGCGGCACGCTGGAATCGCTGCGCGGCCAGTACGTGTTCGCCGATTTCGTGCAGCCCAACGTCTGGTCGATCAACACCGGGGTCGTGCTGCAGGGCACCACCATTCCGTCCGCGCGCTTCCAGCTGCGCAACGCCGACTTCACCCCCAACGCGGGCGCGATCAACAACGTCGCCAGCTTCGGTGTGGACACGGCGAACAATCTCTACATCGTGGATTTCGACGGCGACATTTTCGTGATCGAGCCGGTCCCGGGCACCGGCGGCGCGTTTTCGGCCGTGTCGGTGGAAGCAGCGCAGCCGTTGTCGGCGCCGCAGCCGCAGACGATGTCGCGCGAGGACGCCATGCGCCTGGCGCGCGAGAAACTGCGCGAAAGCCTGCAACGCAGGTGACGTGGCACGCGCCCGCTCCCGGGTAGGGGCGGGCGCCCCGGGCGCACGCGATCGTGCGCACGCGCGGCCCCATTCCGCCTCGCCAAGGAACCCTGAATGTCCCTGACAGCCCGCGCCGGCCGACTCGACCACGAGTCAGCGCGTACGCCGTAAGCTGTGACGAAGCTCCGGTTCGCGACGCCCTGTTCATGTGGCGACGCGGGGCTTCCCCCCACAGAGAGACCCGCGCCTGACATGTCGTTTCGTTTCGTCCTCCTGCTGTCCTCCTGCTTCACCTTGGCTGCCTGCCAGCGCCCGGAACCGGTGACCCAGGGGCTGGTGATCGAAGAGGTGGCGAGCCCGCAGGAAGGCGGCGCCATCAGTACCGAGCCGGTGAAGGTCGCGCCAGTGAAGTCCGAAGGCACGCGCCAGGCGCGTACTTCGATCCGCGACATCGCCCGGCCCGACCCGGAACCGACGAAGAAGCTGTGGGATGCGCCGCTGGAACTCAGCGCCGGCGAGGCGTCGATCAGCTGCGAACTCGACTACGTGCAACTGGGCGACGGCGACGTGCTGGCGAAGTTCGACCGCGAAGGCCTGAAGGCCGCGCTGTCGCCGTGCGAGCAGGGCGGGGTGGCGCGGTTGCGCTACAAGGGCAAGATCAACGCCGAGTTCGGCGCGCTGGTCGAGCGCGTGACGCAAGTCGCCGACGAGCTGGACATCGGCAAGCGCGTTCTGGACGTCGACTCCGCAGGCGGCCAGGTCGAGGACGCGATCCAGGTCGGCGACTTCATCGCCGAGTCGCGCTGGACCATCTGGGTGCGCGAAGGCGCGATCTGCCACAGCGCCTGCGTCTTCATCCTCAGTGCCGGCGACACGCGCATGATCGCCGGCCGCGTCGGCATCCACCGCATCATCCGCATGAGCTCCACGGCGACCACGCGCGCCCAGCTCAACGCCGAACTGCGCGTGGTGTACGAACGCGTGCGCGATTACCTGGAACGCAACGGCGCGGCGGTGGCCGTGGCCGACCTGATGATGGCCGTGCCGAACCGCGGCCTGCGCCTGCTCACCCCGGACGAGTTGCAGTTGTACGGCCTGGACGGCGTGAACCCCGCGCAGGACGACCTCGACCGCCTGCGCCTGATGCGCAAGTGCGGCGAGGATTTCGTCAGCCGCCGCGATTCGTTCGTGCGCGCCTTCGATAAGCGCTGCAAGACGCCCGACATCGACCTGGACGCGCTCAACGCCTGCGGCCTGACGCTGCGCACCGACTTCGGCTTCCCGGACCGTGCCTGCCCGGCGGAAAGCCCGCTGTCGGAATTCGACCGCGACACGGCGACGCTTGAGCCGCCGCAGGGGACGCAGAGTGTGTCGAAGCGGTCCGAGCCGAAGCGCGACGGGGACAGCTGAGGTAACGGTCGACGAAACCCGACGGCGACGGCCCTCGTGCTAGTGTCGCCGCAATCCCCTCGGGAGCAGGCGGATGTTCGACGAGCGCTACTCGTTGTTGCGCGGCGGAATGGTGTACCGGCTGACACGCTTCGGCCGCCCGCAAACGCTGGACGGGATGGCCATGCCGCTGGCGCTAGGCCTGCTCGCCATCGTGCTGGTTCCCACGATCGGACTCGCCGCGCGCGCCGGCACGCTGGTCGACGGCGTGCAGGTGCCGCTGCTGCACGACTACACCGTCTGGGCGCGCTTCGTGCTGGCCATGCCGATGCTGGTGCTGGCCGTTCCGGTCGCAGACGAGCGCCTGTGGCGCGCGATACACCACCTGCACGGCCTGGTGACGCCGCAGGACCAGGGACGTTTCGAAAAGGACCTGCAGCGCGTGCGTCGCTGGCGCGACTCGGTATTTCCCGAACTGCTGCTGTTCCTGGTCGCGATCGGCGGGGCATTCAACCTGACGGCGCTGGACGTGTTCGCGCACGTCACAGACTGGCGTGGCGACGGCCAGGCACTGAGTCCCGCCGGGTTGTGGGCGCATTGGGTCGGGATGACGCTCTTCCGCTTCCTGAGCCTGCTGTGGCTGTGGCGCTTCGTGCTGTGGGTCAGCCTGCTGTGGCGATTCTCGCGCCTGCACCTGACCCTCTACGCCTCGCATCCCGACGGTCGCGGCGGGCTCGCATTCCTGGGCTTCGCGCAGGCGGCCTTCATCGTGATGCCGACGGTGGGCGCGCTGCTCGTGTGCGGCAGCCTGGCGATGGAGATCGAGTATCTCGGCGTGTCCCTGCACAGCCTGCGTTACGTGCTGCTGGGCTATGTGGTGCTCGCGCTGACGGTGATGATCGCGCCGTTGGCGCTGTTCGTGCCGCGCCTGGCTGCCGTCAAGCGTGCCGGCCTCATGGCCTACGGCGTGATCGGCACCGACTGCGCCGAGCAGTTCGACACCACGTGGACGCAGCGCGCACGCGGCGAGGCGCGGCCGATCCTGCACTCGGGCGACCCTTCGGCGCTCGCGGATTTCACTTCGATCTACGCGAACGTGAGCACGATGGTGGTGCTGCCGATGCAGCGCTACGTGCTGATCTCGTTCATCGCCGCGTCCGCCGCGCCTCTGCTGCCGCTGGTGCTGCTGGTGATGCCGGTCGACGAGATCCTCGACAAGTTGCTCTCGGTGATGGCCTGAGGCCGATCAGGCGAACGCATCGACGATGCGGATCTCCACGTCGTCCAGCACGACCACCTGGCCCGCGCGGATCTTGCAGGTCTTGCGCAGCTCGACTTCGCCGTCGACCGTCACCGCGCCGCTGGCGACGATGGCCTTGCCGGCACCGCCGCTGTCGCACAGCCCGACCAGCTTGAGCAACTGGTTGAGTTCGACGTGGTCGCGGTCGAGTTCGAAATCGATGTGCTGCATGGACGGAGCCGGTGGGCGGGGGCGGTCAGGATACGCCGTCATTCCGTCGCCGCGCACAGCGCCCGCTTCTGTTCCGGGCGAAGCTGCTTGATGGCGTGCTCCGCGCGGCTGGCCGAAGCGCGGTCCGGATGCGGGAAATGGCCCAGCAACCGCACCGGCGGACGCGAGCGCGTGTAGCGCGCGCCCTTGCCGGCGACGTGCTGCGCGTAGCGGCGCGCGACATCGGTGGTGATGCCGGTGTAGAGGCTGCCGTCGCGGCATTCCAGCAGGTAGACGAACCAGGTCGCACTCATTCCAGGTAATCGTACAGGCGGTAGATCCACGACAGCTCGTAGACGATCGCGAAGGCCACGAAGGCACGGTGGAAGCGCTCGGACTTCACCTTCATCGCCACCAGGCACAGCACGACGTACACCGCGTTGCGGATCGGATACTCGATGCCGAAATGGTGGTAGTACGGCTTGCCCTTGATGACCGTGTCGATGAAGTCGATCACGTACAGGCAGGCCATGATTCCGAAGAACCAGCTGCGCCGTGACTGGAAGTAATCGCGCCAGCCGCTGTAGTCGGCCAGGTCGTCCGGGAACAGCAACGTGCACAGCAGGAACAGCACGACGACGTAGAGGATCAGGAACGCATAGGACGTGAACGTCCACGGATGCACGCGTACCAGTCCGAACTCCCACCACCAGAAATGCACCAGCAGGATGAACATCGACAGCGCCCAGGCCAGGTGCACGCCGTAGATGCGGTCGCGCCCGGGGTGCTGGACGAACTTCGCCAGGCCCTTGAGCAGGGTCGTCAGCGCCAGGCCCAGGACGATGCCCAGGACGATGCGGATGTGGACGAACAGCGGTTCGGTGGCGACGGCGGGTGTGTCCATGGAGCGCGCGAGCGGGTCCTGAACGGCCGGGGGCCGGTGCCCGCAGGATAGGCCATCGCCCCGCGGCATGGCGCCTGCACGCGCGCGCTGCGATCATGGCGCATGACCGAATCTCCTGAATCCATGCGGCCCGCGAATTCCGCGGCGCCGACCCTCGAGGCCGCCGCATTCGACCGCCTTCCCCTCACGCCGGCGCTGCTGCAAGGCGTGCAGGCGCTGGGCTACACGCAGATGACGCCGGTGCAGGCGCAGGCGTTGCCGGCCATTCTCGACGGCCGCGACCTGATCGCGCAGGCGCCCACCGGCAGCGGCAAGACCGCGGCCTTTGGCCTGGGCCTGCTGCACCGCCTGGATCCCGCGCAGACCACCGTGCAGGCGCTGGTGCTGTGCCCGACACGCGAACTCGCCGACCAGGTCGGCAAGCAGCTGCGCAAGCTGGCCTTCGCGATCCCCAACATGAAACTGTCGATCCTGTACGGCGGCACGCCCCTGGCGCCGCAGCTGGACTCGCTGGCGCAGCACGCGCCGCAGGTGGTGGTGGGCACGCCGGGACGCATCCAGGAGCTGCTGCGCAAGCGCGCGCTGGACCTGAAAAAACTGCGCACGCTGGTGTTCGACGAGGCCGACCGCATGCTCGACATGGGCTTCGAGGAACCGATCCGCGAGATCGTCCGCGCCACGCCGGCCTCGCGCCAGGGGCTGCTGTTCTCGGCCACGTTCCCCGAGGGCGTGCGCGAGATCAGCCGCGCGATGCTGCGCGAACCGGTGGAAGTGACGGTCGAAGGAGGCGAGCGCCACGACGCGATCGAGCAGCGTTTCTACGAGATCGACCCGCCGCGCAAGACGCAGCTGCTCGCCGCGCTGCTGCTGCAGGAACGGCCCGAGTCGTGCGTGGTGTTCTGCAACATGCGCCGCGACGTGGACGACGTTGCCGGCTCGCTGGCGCACTACGGCTTCACCGCACTGGCGCTGCACGGCGACATGGAACAGCGCGACCGCGACGAAGTGCTGGTGCGTTTCGCCAATCGCAGCTGCAACGTGCTCGTCGCCAGCGACGTGGCCGCGCGCGGGCTCGACGTGAAGGAACTGGCGATGGTGGTGAACTTCGACGTTCCCCACGACGCCGACACCTACGTCCACCGTATCGGCCGCACCGGTCGCGCGGGCAGCACGGGGCTGGCGCTGACCCTGAGCAGCGGGCGCGAGCAGACCCGCGTGGCGGCCATCGAGGAGCGTCTGGGCACGACGCTGAACTGGTACAAGGCGACGCCGTTGACGGGCAAGCCTTCGAACGTACCGCCGGCGGCGATGACGACGCTGCGGATCGACGCCGGTCGCACCGACAAGCTGCGCCCGGGCGACATCCTCGGCGCACTCACCGGCGATGCGGGTCTGAAGGCCGATGCGGTGGGCAAGATCGATGTATTCCCGACGCGTTCGTACGTGGCTGTCGCGCGCGGGCAGGCGACGCAGGCGTTGGCGCGTTTGCGCGAAGGCAAGATCAAGGGGCGCAAGTTCCGGGTGAACCGGCTTTGATCGGTGTTGTCGCCTTTGTCTTTGTCTTTGTCTTTGCCCTTGCCCTTGCCCTTGCCCTTGTCTTTGCTGATGCCGTTGTCGTTGCCGTGACTTATCGCTTTTGACCTGTCAGCGACTTCGAGCGAGCGGTTTTGCTTGCTTTTGACAAGACAAAAGTGAGCCGCCCGTCCACGAGCGGAAGCTGTTGGTCTTGCTTTTGCAAGTAGCCAAGTCCAGTTCGCAGAACGAAGCAGAGCTTCCGATCGTCTGCGCCACTCGGGTCACTTTTCTTTGCTTGCCAAAAGTCCGACTGGATTCCCTTCGGTCAAAAAGTAACCAAAAGAAAGGGCAGTGGGCCCAACCCAGTCCTACGACCGGAATCCACAAGGGCGCGTTCGCGATTCGCCATCCTTGGCTCAGCGCTCACCGACGCACATCCTGTGCGTCGCCCTTCGGGGCTAGCGAGCTGTCGGGCTGTTCAATAGCAACAACACCAACAACAGCAACAACAGCAACAACAACGCAACGCAGCCATGTAGCCACTTAGCCCGCGTAAGCGAAGCGCACCCGGGAACATCGGCACAAAAAAAAGCAAATCGCCCGGGACCGAAACCGGCCCCGGGCGATCCGGAAAACCTCGCTGAAGCGCGATCAGCGCTGGTTGAACGCCCACTTGCCCGGACCCAGCAGCGCAACCGCCGCCGCGCCGAACAGGTACATCAACTGCAGCTCGATCGCCCAGCCGCCCTGCTCGTTGAGGCGGCCGATATCGCCCTGGTGCACCAGATACAGCGCGAACAGCATGTTGATGCAGATCACGATGCCGCCGATGCGCGAAAAGAACCCCGTGATGACCAGCAAGGGCGCGATGACCTCGCCGATGATCACGCCGTAGGCGAAGAAGCCGGGAAAGCCCTGGGTCTCGACCAGCTTGAAGATGCCGTCCAGGCCGCCTTCGAGCTTGCTGATGCCGTGCAGGAAAACCAGTACGCCGAGCGTGATGCGGAGGATCAGCTTGCCGATGTCTTGCTGGGTGCTGCTGTTCATTGGCGGTACCCCGGGTTGGTCGGACAGGCGGATGGTCACGCGCCGCCGCGTCCGGCGCAACCGTCAGCGCAAGGGCAGGGACAGCCGGCGCCCGTGCCAGTTGAGCACCACGCCGTCGGAAAGGATCTCCTCCACGACCGCATCGCCGACCCGGTCGCCTTGGCCGACGCGGGCGCCGTCGATGATCGCGAAGCGCTCGGTCGGGGTCGGGCCCCACATGTGCATGCTGATCTTCAGCGACGGAAGTTGCTCGCGTTCGCCGGGCGAAAGGTCGGCCAGGCGGACCGTGCCCGAGGCGGCGGCCGCAGCCGGAAGCGGCAGTCCGATGGCCGGCGCAGGCGCCGCCGTGGATGGCGCGGGCATTGACGGCGTGGCTTCGATGGAGGCTTCGGCCGCGATCGCTCGTGCGGGGACGGAGGCTTCGCGCGGCGGCGGGCCCTCGGCGACGGGCTCGCGCACGATCGCAGGCGCTGCCGGCTGCGGTGCGGCCGCCTGTGGCGCGGGATGGAGCAATTCGGGAACCGGCGCGACAGGCACGCCGGTGGGCGGCAGGGTCGGAGTCGGGTTCGCGACAACCGCGGGCGCCACGATCGTCCCCGGCGCGGGATCGATCGCCACGTTGCGCGCCTGGGCCGGAGCGGTCGCCGCAGACGGCCACCGGATCGCCCATTGGCTCCATGCCAGCGCGGCGGCGGCCATCAACACCGCCAGGCCGGCGAACCACCACGACCAGGCGCGTTTGCGCGGCGCCGTGGCATGGACGAGCGGGGGCAGTTCCGCGTGCAGGTCCGGCATGCGGCCGCGACGGCGCTCGGCTTCGGACTTGCGCAGGGCGTCGAGGATCAGCGACATCGCGTCACTTCACTCCCTGGTCGGGTTCGCCCAGCGAACCGAGCAACTGCGGCACGTCGCCTCGCGCCGCCAGGGCCATCAACGTGGCCGGGCCGACCACGCCGTCGGCGTGCAGGCCGTGATCGCGCTGGAAGCGGCGCACGGCCTCCTGCATGGCCGCATCGAACACCGCCGGCGCCTGCGCTGTCGGCAAGTAGGCGGGATGCAGGCGATGAGCGATCCATTCCACCACCGCGCCGGTCGCACCGGGGCGCAATGGCGTATCACGCAGCGCCGCGGCGAAGGCTTCCGCGTCCAGTCCCGTCGCCCGCGGTGCCGCCGGCCGGGCCTTCGCGATGGGTGCGGCGGACACCGCAGGCGCGACCGCAGCGGCTTCGGCGCGCGCCGGCGCACGCGTCCACCACCAGGCGGCGACGGCCACCGCCGCAAACACCAGCGCGACCGCCGGCGCCGCGATCGCCCAACGACGGCGCGTGCGGGCCGGACTCGCGGGCAGCACTTCGGCGGCGGCGCGATCGACCCAGCGCGCATCCAGCATCGCCACGTCGTGCGCATAGCCGGCGAGCAGGCTGCGTTCGGCGATCACGTTGACCAGGCGCGGCACGCCGCCGGCGTGCGCATGGATGCGCTTGACCGCCGAAGCGTCGAAAGGAAAACGCGTCCCGCCCGCGATGCGGTAACGGTGGCGCAGGTACTCGCCGGTCTCGGCGGCGTCCAGCGGCGTGAGATGGAAGCGTGCGGTGATGCGCTGGGCGAGCTGGCGCATGTCCTCGCGCGCGAGGATGCGGCGCAGTTCCGGCTGCGCCAGCAACACGATCTGCAGCAGCTTCTGCGTGGGCGTTTCCAGGTTGGTGAGCAGGCGCACCTGTTCCAGCGCCTCGACCGACAGGTTCTGCGCCTCGTCGATCACCAGCACCACGCGCAGGCCCTGCGCATAGGCGTCGAGCAGGTACGCGTTGAGCGCGTCGACCAGTGCCTTTGCACTGCCGCGCCGGCTCGCGCCCGACGCGTCGTCGAGGTCGATGTGCAATTCCTCGCAGACCGTTTCCAGCAGTTCGATCGGCGTCAGGCGCGGATTGAGCACCAGGGCGACGCGGGTGGGCGCGCTGTCTTCCATTTGCGCGACCTGTTCCAGCAGCAACCGGCACAGCGTGGTCTTGCCCGTGCCGACTTCACCGGTGAGCTGGACGAAACCGCCGCCGCCGCCTTGCGTGATCCCGAACAGCAGGTGCGCGAGCGCATCGCGGTGGCGCTCGCTGAGGAACACGAAACGCGGATCCGGCGTGATCGAGAACGGCGGCTCGCTCAGGCCGTAGTGCTCGAGATACATGCGCTGCCAGCTGGAGGTGAGGCGTCTAGCCTGCCACGAAAACGGCGGGCCCGGCGGGACGGATCACTCCGCCGCGCCTTTCGCCTCGGCCGTGCCCAGCACTTCGCGCTGCAACGGGCGCGGCCGGCCCAGCAGCGGGTGGATGAACACGGCGGCGAGGATGACGGCCACGCCGGCGTAGAACAGCGGCGTCAGTTCGCGCTGTTCGCCCAGCAGCAGGGCCGCCAGGACGATGGCGTAGACCGGTTCCAGGTTCACCGCGAGTTGCTGGGCGAAGGCGCTCATGTGGCGCAGCGCCACCAGCGACAGGCTGAACGGGAGCAGCGTGCAGGCCAGCGCCAGAGCGAGCAGCAGGGCGCCGTCGTGCGCGGATGGCGTCACCAGCAACGGGCCGGCGAAGGCCGGGAAGATCATCGGCATCAGCGGCGCGAGCAGGGTCAGCACGAGCACGCCCGCGCCGAGTTCCAGCGCCGTCACGGTGAGCGGGTCGCCGTGTTCGACCATGCGCTTGTTGAGCGAACCGAACACCGCCACCAGCAGCGCCGACAACGCGCCCACCGCGATGCCCGCACGCATGCCGCCCGGCACGCCGCCCACCACCATCGCCACGCCCGGCAGCACCATCAACCCCAACGCGAGTTCGCGCTTGGAGAAACGCGTGCGCGTGAGCCAGGGTTCGATCATCGCCACGAACACCGTGCCCAGCGCCATGCACGTCGCGCCGACCGAGGCGTTCGACAACTTGATCGCGCCGTAGAAGGTGAGCCAGTGCAGCGCGACCAGCGCGCCGATGCCGGCGTAGGCGAGCATCGTGCGTGGCGACATGGCGCGCAGCCCGCGCCACACGCGCGGCACCAGGGCCAGCGCAACCACCACCAGCAACATCCGCCACCACACCAAAGGCAGCGCGGGCAGGGTGATGAGCTTGCCCAGGATGGCGGTGAAGCCCCACAGCAGCACGCAGAAATGGATTTGCAGTTGCGCCTTGCCGGTCGGGGTCATGCGATGGAAGCAGGTAGGAAGAGGGCGCCATTGTCGCCGGAACGCGTTCCCCGCCGCCGTGCCGACGTCGTCGGACTCCATCCGCCTGCCGTCATCCCGGCGGAGGCCGGGATCCAGGCCGTCAGGCTTTCCGGCACGTCATCCCCGCGAAGGCCGGGATCCAGGCCGTCACGATCCGCCCCATCTCGTCATTCCAGCGAAAGCTGGAACCCATTTTGATCCTGCTCTTGCGTCTGCACAGATGAAACAACAAAGCAGCAGCAAGGCTTCCGATCGGCTGCGCCGCTCGGGTCACTTTTCTTTGCTTGCCCAAAGTCCGACTGGATTCCCTTCGGTCAAAAAGTAACCCAAAGAAAGGGCAGTGGGCCCAAACCAATCCCACGACCAGATTGAGCAAAGGCGCGTTCGCGATTCGCCTTCCATGGCTCAGCGCTCACCGCCGCACATCCTGTGCGGCGCCCTTCGGGGCCAGCGATCTGTTTGGCTGTTCAACGGCAACACCAACGGCAATCGAAGCCCCGTCATCAGCGCCTTGGCGGGAATGACGGCATTACCCGACGTCTCGGCTCAACCGGCCGCCGGGCCGGAACCCGCTGTTCCGACAATTCCGTCACATTTGCCGACTCGGGCGAAAAAATTGGCAAATTCTTAACATTTCGTTTTAGGCTGGACGCCATTCGCCACCGCAGGGAGAGCCTATGAGCCAGCACCGCAGCCGTCCGTTCCGTGCCCGTCTGTCCACTGCGGTGTCCACCGCGCTCTGGCTGGGAGGCGGGCTGCTCGCCAGTGCCGCGGCCCAGGCCCAGCAGGCACCGCCGACCACCGGCGAGCCGCAGACGACCGCGGAGGCCCGCGCCGAAGATACGGGCGCCCGCACGCTGGAGACCGTTTCCGTCCTGGGCTCGCGCCGCGTGCAGCGTTCCTCCGACACCACCTCGATGTCGCCGGTCGACGTGCTGCCGATGGACCAGGCCGTCGAGGAAGGCGCGCAGTTCGACCTGGCGCAGACGCTGCAGTACGCCTCGCCCTCGTTCACCTCCACCCGCCAGACCGGCGCCGACGGCGCCGACCTGATCGACGGCGCCGCGCTGCGCGGCCTGGGTTCGGACCAGACGCTGGTACTGGTGAACGGCAAGCGCCACCACACCGTGTCGCTGGTGAACATCTACGGCGCGCGCAATCGCGGCAACACCGGTACCGATCTCAACTCGGTCCCGCTGATGGCGATCGACGCGGTCGAAGTGCTGCGCGACGGCGCCGCGGCGCAGTACGGCTCCGACGCGATCGCCGGCGTCATCAACATCTCGCTCAAGCGCGACAAGGGCTGCGAGGCCGTGGCCGGCTACGGCGAATACACCCGCGGCGACGGCGAGAACTGGCTCGCCACCGCCTACTGCGGCGCGCAGCTCGCGACCGGCGGCATGTTCACGGTCACCGGCGAATGGCAGGACCGCGACCGTTCCGACCGTTCGGTGCCCAAGGGCAGCCCGCGCATCATCGGCGACTCCAAGGTCACCAACCGCACCGTCTTCCTCAACGGCGACTCGCCGATCGGCGAGGCCACCGAGGTCTACTTCACCGCCGGCATGCAGTCGCGCGACGCGTCCTCGGCGGCGTTCGCGCGCGAAGGCATCGGCTCGGAGGATATCCCGTCGCGCAACTCGGCGGCGATGTACCCCGACGGCTTCGTGCCCTTCATCGACGGCGAGCTGGAAGACCGCTTCGGCATCATCGGCGTGCGCGGCGATATCGCGCAGTGGCACTGGGACCTGTCGCACACCTACGGCTACAACGAGCTGCGCTACACGATCAACAACACGCTCAATGCCTCTCTGGCCAATCTCGATCTGCTCAACGGCGGTGCCGGCATCAGCCCGGCGGGCTTCGACGCGGGTGGATTCTCGTTCGAGCAGAACACCAGCAACTTCGACGTGTCGCGCTATTTCGACGGCCCGCTGAGCGGCATCAACGTCGCCTTCGGTCTGGAGCGACGCGAGGAGCGCTACCGCATCCGCCAGGGCGAGGAAGGTTCGTACCTGGATTACGACGGCGCGGGCGAGGGCGGCAATCCAGGCAGCCAGGGCTTTCCGGGTTTCCAGCCGGGCGACGAGACCGACAAGTCGCGCGACAGCTATGCCGCGTACGCGGACGTGGAAGTCAATTTCACCGACCGATTCATGATGGATTACGCGGTGCGCTACGAGGACTACAGCGACTTCGGCACCACGCTGGACGGCAAGATCGCCGCCGGCTTCCGCGCCACCGACGAGGTGCTGCTGCGCGGTTCGGTGAGCACCGGCTTCCGCGCGCCGTCGCTGCAGCAGAAGTACTTCTCCTCCACCATCACCGACTTCATCAGCGGCGAGCCGGTGGACGTGGTGATCGCCTCCAACGACAGCGAACTGGCGCGGCTGGCCGGCGTGCCCAACCTCACCGAGGAAACCTCGCAGAGCGCGACGCTGGGCCTGACGTGGACGCCGCAGGACAACCTGTCGCTCACCGTCGACCTGTACCGCATCGACATCGACGACCGCATCGTGCTCAGCGGCGACTTCGACACCACGGACCCGGCGATCGGACCGATCCTGGAAGCGATGGACGTGGGCCTGGCGCGGTTCTTCTTCAACGCGGTGGACACGCGCACCGAAGGCGCGGACGTCACGGTGACCTACGACTTCGATTGGGCCGACGCGAAGTGGAGCACCTACCTGGGCGCGAACTGGAACAAGACCGAAGTGACGCAGGTGAACACGCCGCCCGAACTGGCCGGCCGCGAGGACACGATCCTGCCCGAGCGCGATCGCCTGTTCATCGAGAACGGCGCGCCGCGCAGCAAGGCGGTGCTGGGCGTGGACTACTCGCGCGGCAAGTGGGACGCGAACGTGAAGGGCATCTATTTCGGCGAGCAGGAGCTGGGCACCTTCTCCGGTACCGAGTCCGGCGTGCCGAACCAGCATTACGCGAGCAAGGCCTCGGCCGATGTCAGCCTCACGTATTCCTTCACCGACAACACCAAGTTCACCGTCGGCGGCGCGAACGTGTTCGACAAGTTCCCCACGCGCCAGAACCCCGACGAGACCGACAACGGCCATATCTACGAAAGCGTGCAGTTCGGCCTGAACGGCGCGGCATGGTACGTGAGGTTGTGGCACAAGTTCTGAGCGGGGCAACCCGCGCTCTGCTCCTCCCCCTGCGTGCGGGGGGAGGATGGGAGGGGGAGTGAGGTGCGCCAGCGCCGAGCTCGTCGCGATGCGACTTCGCGCCCCCTCCGCAACCCTTCCCCTGCACGCAGGGGAGGGGAAAAGTGTTGTGATGCGGCTTCAGCGGTAATGATGGCTTGAGTTCCAACGGGTTCCCGCCATGAGCGACGCACTCATCGCCCACCTGCACGACCTGCTCGATCCGCTCGGCGGGGTCACTACGCGCGCGATGTTCGGCGGGCATGGCGTGTACGTGGACGGTGCGCTGATCGGCGTGGTGATGGAAGAGGCGCTGTACCTGAAGGTCGATGCGGAGACGCGCCTGCATTTCGAGGCCATCGGCAGTGAGCCCTACGTCTATCTGGGGCAGGCCGAGCCGATCACGATGAGCTACTGGTCGGTGCCCGAGATTGCGATGGAATCGGCCGAGGCGATGCGGCCGTGGGCGCAACTCGCGCTCGCGGCGGCCGAACGTGCCGGGCGCAAGCCGAAAGCTTCGTAGTCATCCGGCGAAGGCCGGGTCCCAGTCTTCGTAGTCCGGGTAAGCGAAGCGCACCCGGGGACGCGTCATGCCGCCATCGGCCGGCTGTCACCGACTGGCCGCAACTCACCGACAGTCACACCGGCCGTCACTCCGGCGGTCACTCCGGCCGTCACTCCGGCCGTCACTCCCCGACCGTCACTCATCGACCGTCATTCACCGACAGTCATTCACCGACAGTCATTCACCGACAGTCATTCACCGACAGTCATTCACCGACAGTCACACCGACCGTCACTCCCCGGCCGTCTTCCACAGGCCGTCATCCCGGCGAAGGCCGGGATCCAGGCCGTCACGCGTTCCGCCCCATCACGTCATTCCAGCGAAAGCTGGAACCCATTTTGATCTTGATTTGGCTCTTGCTCCTGCCTAGGCGAGACAACTCACGTCCTCCCGGCGAAGGCCGGGACCCAGGCCGTCACGCCACCGCGATCCGCGTCATTCGTGGCCGCCATGTCGATTTCACCGATTCCCGTTCGTCGTTCCCTTGAAGGCCGCAAACACGCAGGCCACCACGACGAGGAATCCCGATGTCCGCACGCCGTTTTTCGCTGCTCACGACGCTGCCCCCGACGCTGCTCGCCGCCGCGCTTCTCGCCGCCACTGCCGCGGCCAGCGCCGCACCGGCGGTCTACGAGATCGATCCCGCGCATACCTACCCCAGCTTCGAAGCCGACCACATGGGCGTTTCCGTGTGGCGCGGCAAGTTCAATCGCAGCCAGGGCGAGATCGTGCTGGACAAGGCCGCGGGCACGGGCAGCGTGAATGTGGTCATCGACACCGCCAGCATCGATTACGGGCTGGATGCGATGAACGATGAGGCCCGCAAGGACACGCTGCTGGATACCCCGAAGTTCCCGCAGGCCACCTACACCGGCACGCTGGTCGATTTCCGCGACGGCGCGCCGACGCGCGTGAAGGGCCAGTTGACGCTGCACGGCGTCACGCGGCCGGTCGAGCTGGCGATCACGCGCTTCAAGTGCGTCCCGCATTCGCTGCACAAGCGCGAGCTCTGCGGCGCCGATGCCCACGGCGAATTCCGCCGCGACGAATTCGGCATCGACGCAGGCAAGGACTACGGCTTCGACATGAACGTGGCGCTGCGCATCCAGGTCGAAGCCGCGCGCAAGCCGTGAAGCAGACCTTGCGCTAACACACCGTGTTCCATCCTGCGGCTTCCGCCGCGACCACCGCCCCACGCTAAGGAGTGAACTGATGGCTTTCTATGTCGATGGTTTCGTCGTCCCCGTTCCGAAAGACAATGTGGACGCCTACAAGAAGATCGCGCGCACCGCAGGCAAGGTCTGGCTGGAATACGGAGCGCTGGAGTACCACGAGTGCGTCGCCGACGACGTGCAGCCGGGCAAGGTCACCTCGTTCCCGCAGTCGGTGAAGCTCAAGCCGGACGAGGTCGTCGTGTTCTCGTGGATCACCTACAAGTCGCGTGCCGCGCGCGACAAGATCAACGCCAAGGTCATGAAGGATCCGCGCATCGCCGGCATGGATCCCAAAACGATGCCGTTCGACGGCAAGCGCATGTTCTGGGGCGGATTCAAGCCGATCGTTTCGATGACGGCCGACTGACCGTCTCGTCCGCGCCGGCCGCCGCTGCGCATTCGGCGGCGCGTCGGCGCAGCAGCGTCTGTTCGCGCGCGTTGCGGGTGAGTCCGGCGGCGCGCTCGAATTCGACGCGTGCCTCGTCCCAGCGTTCGAGCTTCTTCAGCAGGTCGCCGCGCACCGCCGGCAGCAGGTGGTAGTCCTTCAGCGCCGGCTCGTCGGTCAGCGCGTCTACCACCGCCAGGCCCGATGCCGGACCGAACAGCATCGACAACGCCACCGCACGGTTGAGTTCGATCACCGGCGAAGGCGTGAGGCGCGCCAGTGCGCCATACAGGCCGACGATCGCGGCCCAGTCGGTTTCCCCGGCCGTCACCGCACGCGCGTGGCACGCGGCGATGGCCGCCTGCAGCGTGTACGGCCCGCCCGCCGGCGCACCGCGCGCGAAGCCCAGTTTCTGCGCGCGTTCGAGCGCGCTCAGCCCGCGATGGATCAGCAGCTGGTCCCATCGCGCGCGGTTCTGCTCAAGCAAAAGTACCGGCTCGCCATGCGCGTCGACGCGGGCGGCGGCGCGCGAGGCCTGGATTTCCATCAGTGCGACCAGCCCATGCACGTCCGGTTCGTCCGGCATCAGTTCGGCGAGCATGCGCCCCAGACGCAGCGCGTCGTCGCACAGGGCCGGGCGCAGCCAATCGTCGCCGGCGGTGGCCGCGTAGCCTTCGTTGAATACCAGGTAGATCACCGCGAGCACGGACGACAGGCGTTCGTTGAGTTCGTCGCCGCGCGGAATCTCGTACGGCACCTGCTTTTCCGCCAGCGTGCGCTTGGCGCGGACGATGCGCTGGGCGATGGTCGGCTCGGGCACCAGGAACGCGCGCGCGATCTCGTCGGTGGTGAGCCCGCCGAGCAGGCGCAATGTCAGCGCGACCTGTGCGTGCGTGGGCAGCACAGGATGGCAGGCGGTGAAGACCAGGCGCAGCAGGTCGTCGTTGAACGGGTTGTCGAGTGCGTCGATGTGCGCATCGTCGGCGTGCGCCTGTTCGTCCTCGAGCTCGCGCGCGATCTCCTCGTGCTTGCGCTGTTGCAGCTTGCTGCGGCGCAGGCGGTCGATGGCGCGATGCTTGGCGGTGGCCATCAGCCATGCGCCGGGTTGATCGGGCACGCCGCTGTGCGGCCATTTCTCCAGCGCCGCGACGAGAGCGTCCTGGGCCAGTTCCTCGGCCAGCCCGACGTCGCGCACCATGCGCGCGAGCGAGGCGATGAGCCGGGCGGATTCGATGCGCCACACGGCATCGATGGTTCGATGTAGGTCGGTCGCCGTCATAGGCGGCCGATCAGACCATCGCAGGGCGCGGCGTGCAAGTGAGGATGCTCCTCCACCTGCTTGCAGGGGAGGCTGGGAGAGGCGAGACGCGCAGCGTCGAACTCGCCGCGGTGCTGTCCCCGACCCTCCCCTGCAGGCAGGGGAGGGAGTTTTCGTGCGCTTCAGGCTTCCGCAAGCCGCTTCAGGTTCGCCAGGCCGCGCTCGAAATCGGGTCCGACCATCTTGTCCATGTTGAACACCAGGCTCATCAGCTTGCCGATGTAGGGCTGCGGGCCGTGCATCGCCCACGTCACGCGCGTGCCGTCGGCTTCGGGCTGGAGCAGGAACTCGGCCGTGTTGTGCGCCGTCATCGGGCGGCTGAAGTCGAGCTTGATGCGCACGCACGACGGCGTGGATTCGAGGATCTCCATGCGCCCGGCACCGGCTTTCGAATTGCCGTCCCAGGTGTAGACCGCGCCGACGCCCTGCGGCGCACCGGCGATCTCGCGCTTCATGGCCGGGTCCAGCGCCTCGAACGGCGACCACTCGCGCCAGCGGTGGAAATCATCCAGCTGCGCGAGCACGCGCTGCGGCGGCGCTTTCACCACGATGCTGCGTTCGATGCGGAACGTGTCCGGGCGCGTCGCCGCGAACAGCAGCACGGCGACGACCAGCACCAGCACGATCAGTCCGATGATCTTGAACATTCGACGTCCTCAGTTCTTGTTGGATTGGGTGGATTGCTGCATCTGCTCGAAGCCCGCGGCCGCTTCCTGCACATCGGCGGGGAAGTCGTCGAACTCCTGCACCTGGCGCACTTCGATCACTTCGTTGTCCGAACCCGGGCAGCGCGAGGCCCAGGCGATGGCTTCCTCACGCGACTTCACCTGGATCATCCAGTAGCCGCCGAGGACTTCCTTCGCTTCGGCGAACGGGCCGTCGACCACGTGCGGCCTGCCGCCCTCGAAGCTCACGCGCGCGCCCATCGACGGCGGATGCAATCCGTCGAGCGCGAGCAGCACGCCGGCCTTCTGCAGCGATTCGTTGAATTTCATCATTGCCGCCACGCGGTCGGCGGGCGGCATCGTGCCGGGCTGCGCGGATTCGTAGCCCTTGGGGATCATCAGCATCATGAAGCGCATGTCGGTTCCTCCGGTTCGATGTGACGGGTCAGCCGGCCTGGTCGGGTTCGCCGCTCATGTGCACGAACTCCCACTGATGGCCGTCGAGGTCCTCGAACGCGCGCGAATACATGAAGCCGTAGTCCTGGGGATCGCCCGCGCTCTTCGCGCCGGCTTTCAATGCCTTGGCGTGGATGTCGTCGACCGCTTCGCGGCTGTCGAGCGAAAGGCAGGTGATGGCTTCCAGCGTCGCGTTCGCGTCGGCGACGGGCTTCTTGGTGAACGTTCCGAAGAACTCGCGCGTGAGCAGCATCACGTAGATCGTGTCGCTGACGACCATGCACGCGCCCTTGTCGTCGGTGAACTTCGGGTTGAAGGTGTAGCCGAGCGATTCGAAGAAGACCTTCGACTTGGGAAGGTCGCGGCAGGGGAGGTTGAGGAAGATCTGGGTGGACATGGATGGTTTCCTGAGTCTGTTTTTGAGATGTCATTCCCGCGAAGGCGGGAATCCACGAACCGGACACGATTGCGCATTCCGGAGGGCGTGACGCTCGGACGGCTGGATTCCCGCCTTCGCGGGAATGACGGCAGCGGTGCGGCGCGACGCGTTGAAGCGAACGGCGTCAGCCGTCCTTCTCGCAATTCACCATCCACGCCACACCGAAGCGGTCGATGAACATGCCGTAGCGCGCGGCCCAGAAGGTCTGGCCGAGCGGCATGATGATCTGGCCGCCTTCGGACAGCGCGTTGTAAACGCGCTCGGCCTCGGCGATGGAGTCGACGTTGATCGCGATCGACACGCCCTTGATGCCCTCGAACGGGTGCTGGGGAACGGAGTCCGAACCCATGATCGCCGCGTCGCCCACGACCAGCCGCGCGTGCATGATGCGATCGCGGTGCGATTCGGGAACGTGGTCGCACGCCGGCGTGTCGCCGAAACGCATGAGCGTTTCCAGCGTGCCGCCCAGTGCTTGCTGGTAGAAACGGAAGGCGGCTTCGCACTGGTCGTCGAAGCTGAGGTAGGCATTGAGTTGCATGGTGGCGTTCCTTGTCGGCGTGGTTACTGCGCGCGTTCCTGCAACTGCGCGCGGATGCGTTCGTGCTGCGCCTGCAGTTCCGGCGAAAGGTCGCCGCCGCAGGCGCCGTCCTCGTAGACCTGGCGGATCTCGATCTGGCTCTGGCCGCCGCCGGGATTCGGGCAGCGCTTGACCCATTCGATCGCCTCCTGCAGCGAGGCGGTGCGGAACAGCCAGTAGCCGGCGATGAGTTCCTTGGTCTCGGCGAAGGGGCCGTCGATGACGCTGCGGCGGTCGCCGTCGAAGCGTACGCGCGCGCCCTTCGCGCTGGCGTAAAGGCCCTGGCCGTCCAGCATCACGCCGGCCTTGGCCAGTTCCTCGTTGTAGCGGCCCATTTGCGCCAGCATCTCTTCGTCCGGCATCGCGCCGGATTCGCTTTCGGGCGTGGCATGTACGATCACCATGAACTTCATCGTCGTCTCTCCGGTGGTGCCGCGGGCCCATCCCGCGCTCTTGTGGGAACGACGAACCACGACGGGCCGAATCGACATGCCCTTCGAAAAACTTTCCGACCGGCGGTCGGCTCAGCCGCGGGCGCTGTCCAGCAGCCAGTCCACGAAGGCCTGTGCGGACGGGCGCAGGCGCCGGTGCGCGGGATAGACGATGTAGTAGCCCCAGCGGGCGGGCAGGGCCGGCACGGGCAGGCCCTGCAACTGGCCGCGCTCCAGGTAGGGCGCGGCGATGCGTGAGCGCGCCAGCGCGATGCCCAGGCCGGCGACCGCGGCCTGCATCGCGTCGGTGGTGTCGCTGAAGGTGTAGCGCTCCTCGAACTTGGCCCCGTGCACGTGCGCGGCGCGGAACCAGTCGTGCCAGCCCTGGCGGGCGTGGTCGGCGATGAGCGGATGGCGGGCGATGTCGGCGGCGGTGTCGATGCGCTCGCGCCGCGCGTACTCGGGCGAGACGACCGGGAACAGCGACTCGTCCATGAGGAAATGCGAGGTCAGCCCGGGCCAGTGCCCCGGGCCATGGCGGATGCCCAGGTCGGGGCCGCCTTCGTCGAATCGGGTGAGGGCGATCTCGGTATCCACATTGAGCCGGATGCCCGGATGCGCCTCGACGAAGGCGGGCAGGCGCGGCAGCAGCCAGGTGTACATCAGCGAGTGCAGGGTGGTGAGGCGCACGCGGCCCTCGTCGTCGCGTGCGCCGCGCAGGCTGCGCAGCACGCCGTCCACGTCGGCCAGCGCGGTGCCGGCGGCGTCGGCCAGCTGGCGGCCCTCCAGCGTCAGCGACACGCCGCGCGCGTGGCGCTGGAACAGGGCCACGCCCAGGCGCGACTCCAGCTTGCGCACGTGGTGGCTGACCGCGCTGGCGGTCAGATGCAGCTCTTCGGCCGCGTGGGCGAAGTTCTGGTGGCGGGCCGCCGATTCGAATGCCGTCAAAGCCGGGAGCCAGTCCGCGCGAAGGGCCATGCGAGCCTCAAATATGGTTTGTGTCTGGCCTTGAAAGTATGCGCTTGCAAGGCTCCGTGCCGGAACCACAATAGACGTCCTGGCAAAAGCCATATTTCTTGATAGCCGCCGCGCCCCCCCGGCGCGGCGTCATGGGAGCCAAGCATGGGCCGTCCTTTCGCCATCGAACCCGACACCCGCGACCGCGCCGCGATGCAGGCCTGGAACGTCGACTCCGTCCCCGCCGTGCAGGTCGGCGCGGGCTGCACGCGTCGCGACCTGCCCGCCGGTCCCGGCCTGCGCGTGTGGGTGGTCGACATGGCGCCCGGCGCGCAGTGGCCGGTACTCAACCACCATGAGACGGGCGAGTCGTATTACGTCATCAGCGGCGAGATCATCGAAGGCGACGCGCGTTTCGGCGCCGGCACCTACGTCTGCTTCGCGCCCGACAGCCGCCATCGCCCGCACACCGAAACCGGCGTGCGCCTGATCGGCATGAACCTGGCCGACGCCGCGTTCCTCGCGGCGGGCGGCAGCGTCGAATCGATCACGCACTGCTACCACCCCACGCAGGGTTGACCGCGTTCCTTCCCCATTCGCTCCTCCCCACGAGGTCTTCGATGAACACCGTTGCTTCCGCTTCCGGACTGCCCGACACGCGCGAACGCGGCTGGCTGACGCCGCTCGAACTGGCGCTGCTGGGCGCGATCTGGGGCGCCTCGTTCCTCTTCATGCGCGTGGCCGCGCGCGACTTCGGCGCGATAGCGCTGGTCGAAGTGCGCCTGGGGCTGGGTTCGCTGGTGCTGCTGCCGTTCCTGTGGCGCGCGCGGGCGCAATTCCCGCTGAAGCTGTGGCCGAAGCTGGCGATCATCGGCGCGATCAATTCGGCCTTGCCGTTCATGCTGTTCGCCTGGGCCGCGCAGCGTGCTCCGGCGGGCATCGGCGCGATCGCCAATGCGATGACCGTGCTGTTCACCGCGCTGGTGGGCTTTTTGTTCTTCCACGAGAAGATCGGCGCGCGCCGCGCGATCGCACTGGTCGCCGGTTTCGTCGGCGTGGTGGTGCTGGCCAGCGACAAGACCGCCGGCGGCGAGCAGGTCGGCTGGGCGGTGGCCGCGGGTGCGACGGCGTCGTTCCTCTACGGCATCGGCATCAACCTGGTGCGCCGGCACCTGACCGGATTGCCGCCGGCCGCGGTGGCTTCGGCGACCCTGGGCACTGCGGCGCTGCTGACGCTGCCGTTCGCGATCGCGAACTGGCCGACGCATTCGATCCCGATGAAGTCCTGGTTCTCCGCGACGCTGCTGGGCGTGGTGTGCACCGGACTGGCGTTCGTCATGTACTACCGGCTGATCGCGCGCATCGGCGCGAGCCGCGCGTCCACCGTGACGTACCTGATCCCGGTGTTCGGCGTCGCCTGGGCGTGGATGCTGCTCGACGAGCCGCTGACGCTGAAGATGGGCATCGCCGGCGCGATGATCCTGGGCAGCGTCGCGTTGAGCCAGCGCACGGCGAAGTGACGGGCCGGGGTCGTTCGCGTAGCACCACCCGCCACCGTTCTTCCTGAGCGTAGCGAAGCGAAGTCGAAGGGCGGACGGGTCGTCCCGTCCATCCTTCGACTTCGGCGCTTCGCGCCTACGCTCAGGACGAACGGTGGCGGGATTGTCGTAATCGGGCTGGACGCTGCGAGCGTCCTGGTCCGGTCGAAACCATGCGCAATTCTTCCTGCATCAGGACCAGCACATGACCGAAAAACGCGTCGTCTTCGACTTCGACTTCCAGTTCACCAACGGCGGTGGCATCCAGGGCCAGGATTTCCGCCTCGACATCGAGGGCGACGACATCGACGACGCCGCGCTCGTCGACTACATCGTGCGCGACCTGCGCCTGCTGATGGTCGGTCCGGCGCGCATCCTCAACAAGAAGATCATCGTCGAGGCGCACAAGCGCAAGGCGAAGCAGGACGGTGGCCGTCGCGTGTATGTCGAGCTCAGTCACGACATCGAAGACGGCATGGTGACGTATCCGGGCCTGCCGGCGGCGCGCATCTGCGATTACCTCAGCCGCGAGCGTTCGCGCGAGATCTACGAAGAAGGCACGCAGTTCCAGATCGCCAGGATCGAGATCGTCGCCAACACCGGCACGTACCTGGATTGCCCGTCGCATCGCTACGAAGACGGCAAGGACCTGTCGCAGATCGGACCGGAGGCGTTCTGCGACCTCGACGCGCTGGTGATCCGCGCCGATCACCGCCAGGTGCGCGCGATCGACGCCTCGTGGTTCCAGGACCGCGAACTGCGCGGCCGCGCGGTGCTGGTGCACACCGGCTGGGATGCGTACTGGCGCGAGGAGGCCTACGCCGTGGGGCACCCGTTCCTCACGCGCGACGCCGCCGAATACCTGCGCGATTGCGGGGTGAAACTGGTCGGCATCGATTCGATGAACATCGACGACACGGGCCACGACGGCGCGAGCGGCAAGGCGCGGCCGGTGCATTCGGTGCTGCTGGGCGCCGAGATCCTGATCGTCGAACACCTGTGCAATCTTGCTGCGTTGCCGGACGAGGGATTCGAATTCAGCGCCATGCCGCCGAAGGTACGCGGCGCCGGAACGTTCCCGGTTCGGGCGATGGCGCGGTTGCGGTAGGGGCTGTCGCGCGCTCCGACCTGTCTCGTCATTCCAGCGAAAGCTGGAATCCATCTGGCTCGTCGCTTTTCCCTGGAAACCGTGTTCCGCTCGACAGCCACGGCAAAATGGATTCCAGCTTTCGCTGGAATCACGGTGACCGGACGGTGATTGCGAGGGGACTGCCCTCGCGCCATCAGCCTGGATCCCGGCCTTCGCCGGGATGACGAACCCTGGCCGCGATGGGCAGGCGCGGAGGCGCCGCTTCCCACGCGCGCGCGGTGATCGGCAACCTACCGCCGCAACCCCTCACCCGCGACATCGAACCCCTCCGGCATCGGTTCCGCATCGGCGATGCGCGCCTGCGCGCGCGCCAGGCCCGCGCCGGTGAGCGCCCAGACCAGCGCGATGGCCGCGCCGAGCAGGGCGGCGATCGCCGGTTGTTGCGCCAGCATGTCCACCAGCGTCTTGGCCCAACCGCTCACCGCGTCCGCGCCGCGGTAGACGACGCTGTCGATGAAGTTCTTGGCCTTGTACTTGGCCTCCGTCGGGACGACGGTGAACAGCATCTCGCGACCCGGCCGCACGAACGCGTACTCGCCGAAACGGCGCACCACCATCACCACCGCCAGCACGGCGAACGTCGGCGCGAACGCCAGCCACACGAAGCCGAGCATCGTCACCACCGGCACCGCCACCAGCAGCGCGGCCAGGCCGAGCCGCTGCACCAGCCGTCCGGTGATGAACAACTGCGAGAGGATCGTCAGGCTCTGCACGATGAAGTCGATGGTGCCGAACACGCGCGTCTGGTCGACGCGGTCCGGGAACTTCAGTTCCACCAGTCGCGCCTGTTCGAAATAGAGGAACGTGCTCACGCTCGCCAGCAGCAGCACGAACAGCGAGATGCCCATCAGGTACGGCGAGCGCAGTACGGTGGTGATGCCCGCGAACGGGTGGCCGCCAAGCGGGCGCGCGCGCGCCGCAGCCGTGAGTTCGTCGCGCACCGGCTGCGCATCGCGCCAGCGCTGCAGGTTGCGCGCGATGCCGATGCCGACCAGCAACAGCGCTGCCGCCAGCCACAGCAGGCCCGCGTGGCCGATGGGCCCGACCAGGGCGATGCCGAGCAACGGCCCGACCAGTCCGCCCAGGCTCGCGCCGGCGGCCATCAGCGCGAACAGCCGCTTGGCCTGCGAGTTGGGGAACAGATCGACGCACACGCTCCAGATCACCGAAATCGCGATCAGGTTGAACACCGAGATCCAGATGTAGAACGTGCGCGCGATCCACAGGTTCTCCGGATCGCTCTGGAAGCCGATCGCGAACAGCGCCAGGTTCACCGCGAAGAAGCCGAACGTCCACGGCAGGATGCGCCGGCGCGGCGCCTTCGAGGCGATCCAGCCGAACAGCGGCATTGCCGCCAGCGTCGCCAGGAAGGTGCCGGTGAACAGCCATTGCAGGTTGTCCACGCCGCCGGCCACGCCCATCGTTTCGCGCACCGGCCGCAGCATGAAGTAGCCGGCGAACATCACGAAGAACAGCAGGGCGCCGGTCACGACCGGGCGGACTTCGCCTTCGGCGACGCCGAAGACGCGTGCGATGCGCGCTTGCCAGTTCATCAAGGCTCCATGCTCAAGGCCAACGTGCCCAAGGCCAACGTGCTCACGCCATCGCCGCGATCAACGCTTCGCGCTGTTTCGCATCGAGCAGCGATCCGGTGCCGGCGCGCAGGTTGTCGACCTGATGGCGAAGCTTCGAAGTCGCCGGGATCACCACCGTCACCGCCGGGTGGCTGACCACGAACTTCAGGATCAGCTGCGCCCACGAATCGGCGCCGACCTCCTTCGCCCACGGCGGCAGCGGTTTGTCGCGCAGTTGCGAGATCAGGCGGCCGTCCTCGAAGGCGCGGTTGATCATCACCGCGCAACCCAGTTCCTGCGCGAGCGGAAACACGGTCTTCTCCGCGCCGCGCGACACCGGCGAGTAATTGATCTGGATGAAATCGGGCTTGTGCTTGCGCATCTCGTCGGCGAGCTGCGCCTGCCCGTCCTCGCGGTAGTGGGTGAGGCCGGTGTACTTCGTCCTGCCCTGCGCCTTGAGCTCGCGAGCCAGCGCGATCTGCGTGGCGGTGTCGCGCAGGTTGTGCACCTGGAGCAGTTCGACCTTGTCGGTGCGCAGCCGGCGCAGCGTGTCGTTGAACTGCGCCAGGCCTTCGTCCTTGCCGGTGACGCCCGACAGCTTTGTGGCGATGAACAGCTTGCCGCGCGCGTTGCTGTCCGCGATCAGGTCGCCGAGCACGTCCTCGGCGGTGCCGTAGGTGGGCGCGGTGTCGATGAGCTTGCCGCCGGCGGCGACGAAGGCATCGAGCACCTCGCGCAGCGGTGCGCGCTCGGCGGCCTGTGCGCCCACTTCGAAACTGCCCGACGTGCCCATGCCGATCACCGGGATCTTCTCGCCCGAGGACGGAATGGCGCGGGTGATCAGCGTGCCGCTGAACGGCTTGGGCGCTGCGGCCGCGGCGGCGGCCTTCGCGGGCGGCGCTTCCTGGCTGCATGCGGCCAACGGCGACAGCGCCACTCCGGCGGCGGCCAGGGTGGCGGTGGAGATGAACTCACGACGGTTGGTCATGGTGGTTTTCTCTACACGGCGACGGGAATGCCGACTATGCCGTTGATAGTGGCCACACGTCGTGTAGGCGAGTGCCGTTCGGCACGGTTCGTGCGACCAGTTGCCGGATTCACACGCCCAGCCGTTGGATCAGCGCCATCGCCGCGGCCGGATTGCGCTCCTTGGCCGCGCTGATGAAGAACACGAACACGTCGCGCTTGCGTACCGGTGCGGCCTCCTTCGACAGGTACGGCAACGCATCGGGCTGTCGCCCTTGCGCCCACTCGTGCGCGCGCTGCGACCACATCGCCAGTTCCTTGTCGGTGTAACCGGTGGGAACGTCGGCACGCGCGCGCATCAGCCGCGCGTAGACGAAATCGGCGGTGACATCGCCGAAGGACGGGTGTTCGTCCGAATCGGTGAAGACGGTCGCCATGCCGTGCTTGCGCGCCAGCGCGATGTAATCGGCATCGACGAAGTTCGGATCGCGCACGTCGAGCACGTGCCGCAGCGGCCGGCCTTCGACGGAGGCGGGCAACAGTTGCAGGAACTCGGTGAAGCTGTCGCGCTCGAGGCGCTGTTCGAACTGCCACACGATCGGCCCCAGCTTGTCGCCCAGGGACGCGATTCCGCCAAGGAAATCGTCGATCTGCGGCCCGGTCTTCGCCAGTGCGCGCGCCTGCACGATGCGCATCGGTGCCTTGGCCGAGAACACGAAACCGTCCGGCGTCTCCGAGGCCCACTTGGCGTAGGTGGTCGGTTTTTGCGCGCCGTAGTAGGTGCCGTTGACCTCGATCGCGGTGAGTTTGCGGCTGGCGTATTCCAGCTCGCGCCGCTGCACGAGACCCTTGGGATAAAAGTTGTCGCGCCACGGCGCGAAGGTCCATCCGCCGATACCGACGCGGATGCCGTCGACGGGGCGCGGGTGTTCTTCGAGGAGGTCCATGCTCAAGGCGTTCCGGCTTCGGGATTCCAAGGATCGTAACTGCCGAACCACCACACGTAGCCTTCGGTGTCGCGGCAGGCGTATCCGCGGCCGCCGTAAGGCTGGTCGGCGATGTCGATGACGACGGTCGCGCCGGCAGCCGTGGCGCGCGCGTAGTGCGCGTCGGCGTCGGCGACGATCACGCACACACCGTGCGTGGAACGACCGCCGATCTCGTCGGGCTGCGCCATCAGTTTCGCCCAATCGCCGTCCTTGCCTGCGGAACCGAGCATGATCATGCCGTCGCCCCAGGTCAGCTGTGCATGCAGCACGACCTCGCCGTCCATGTAGACGGCCTGCTTGTCGAACCCGAACGCGCGGCACAGCCATTCGATCATCGCCGGCGCGTCGCGGTAACTCAGCGTGGGGATCACGGTGCTGCCGTGGCGGGGAGCGGGCATGGCGGACTCCGGGCGGTGCGGAGGCGAAGCATAGCGCCGGGCGGTTAAGCCGATGTCGGTTCGGGCACATCGCGCCTCTCGCGGCTGGGGCAGAATTGGCGCTCACGACATCCGTGTCCACGAAGGGAGCAGGCCATGACGCATTACACCGGAGGCTGCCATTGCGGCGGCATCGCCTATGAAGTCGACGGCGAGATCGATCAGGTTCTCGACTGCAATTGCTCGATGTGCGGCAAGCGGGGCGGGCTGCTGTGGTTCGTGCCGCGCACGGCGTTCAAGCTGACGACACCCGAATCGAACTACCGCACCTACACCTTCAACACGCACAAGCTGCAGCACCACTTCTGCCCGACTTGCGGCATCTCGCCGTTCACCGACGGCACCGCGCCCGACGGCACGGCGGTCGCCGCGATCAACGCGCGTTGTCTGGAGGGTGTGGATCCTTCCTCGCTGAAGATCGTGCAGTACGACGGACGCAGCCGGTAGGCGGTCGGCGCGTTCGTTCGCGCGAAGGCGGGAATCCAGCGGTCCGACGCATCACACCTCACGGACGCACCGAAGCCCGGGTAAGCGCACCCGGGTTCGGGGTCGCGGTAAGAGCTCCCGGGTAAGCGACGCGCACCCGGGTTGGAGGCGCGGAAGGTTCTCCCGGGTGCGGCCTTACCCGGGCTACGAGGTCTGAACTTGACGATCGAGTGGCAGAGACTCGCTCCCCAGTCTTTTTGCTCGGCACGCCAGAGGATTTGCCTGGATCGCCAGCGGTCTTGCCGGGACGTCGAGGTTCGCCGGCCTGGGGCGCCAGGCAAACGGGCCAGGAGCTCCAGTAAAAATGCGTGGAGCGCCAGGCAAAAAGACTGGAGCCCGAGGTTCGGAGCCTGGCGCGTCAGGCTCCTGAGCCGGGAACGCCAGGCAAAAAAACTGGCGCGCCAGGTCGGTGTGCCTGACGCGCCAGTCTTTGTTTCTCGATGCCGTCCGGCAGCGCCCGACATCCGTGATCGGGCGCCCGACGAAGCCGCGCGTGGGACGCGCGGCCCGACCCTTACTGGATCGGTTCGTCCAGCATCATCTCGCGCACGAAGCGCACCGGCGGGGCGCCGTAGCTCAGCACCTGGTCGTGGTAGGCCTTGGCGTTGAACTTGTCGCCCAGCTTGGCTTCCACCGCCTTGCGCATGTCGAAGTGCTCCTGCGCGCCGACGAAGTACGTCGGCAGCTGCGCGCTGGTCAGTTGCGCGCGCACCCACTTGCCGGCGGCCTCGCGCTCCTGCTGGAAGGCCTGCTTGGTCATCAGTTCCATCGCCTGCTCGCGCGTCCAGTTGTCCACGTGCACGCCCTGGTCGAGGATCGCGTTGGCGATCGTGCGCAGGTAGAACTTCAGCTGCACCAGGCGGAACAGCGGGTCGTTATCGAGGTAACCCGCGTCGGCCATCATGTCTTCGGTGTAGACCGCCCAACCTTCGGCGAACAGACCCGAGCGCAGCACCGAACGCAGCGTGGAATGCGACTTCACCGAATGCGCGCCTTCCAGGTAATGGCCCGGCATCGCCTCGTGGATCGACAGCAGGTGGATCATGCGGCTGTTGTATTCGCGCAGGAACGAATCGACCTGCTCGGCGCTCCAGTCGTCCGGGATCGGCGAGATCGCGTAATAGGTGTCCAGGCCCTTGTCGAGCGGACCGGGCGAGTCGCAATAGGCCACCGCGACGCCGCGCTGGAACTCCGGCATCAGGATGATCTTCACCGGATCGTTCGGCACGGTGACCAGATCGTGCTTGCGGGTGAAGTCGGTGGCGTCGGCGAGCGTCTTCTTGGCGAAGTCGACCACCTGGTCGCGCGCAGGCTTGTCGGCGTAGGCCAGTTCGAGCGCGGCTTCGATCGCCTTCTGCTGCTGTTCCGGCGTCGGGTCCGCCGGCATCTGCGGCGCATTGGGCTTGTCCTTCAGCACGGTCTGCGCGATGGCGTACATCTCGCCGCGCACGCGCTTGAGCTCGCCTTCGGCGCGCTGCTTGATCTCCGCGCGCGACAGCGACGAGTTCAGCGAGAACTGCAGCTTCTCGTCGTACATCTTCTGGCCGATGCGGAAGTCGCCCTTGGCGTTGGGCACCAGCGTCTTGTCCAGCCAGGTCTGCTGCTCGGCGACGGCCTTGCGCAGGCCTTCGACGGCGGCGTCGAGCTGCTTGCGGTCCTCGCCCTGCAACTGGCCGGCGTTGGGAACGATGAAGGTGTCGATCAGGCTGAGGATGCCGGCGTTCTGCTTGGCGACTGTCTCGGCGTGGATCTTCGGCACGCGTGCCGGGTCGATGTTCTCGCGCATCTGCGCATAGACCTGCGGGATCTTCTGCATGCGCGCGGTCGCCGACTTCAGGCGCTGCGGCATCGGTGCGAACTCGCGTGCCATCAGGTTGTAGATCGCGCCGCCGGCCAGGCCGCTGTACACCTGCGGATCCCATGCCCAGCTCTGCAACGTCTCGGTGCTCCAGATGTCGCCGCGCACCTGGTTGCGCAGGATCGCCGCGTCGATCTGGTTCTCGCGCGAGAGCTTGGCGGTGTCGATCCCGTCCAGTTCGGCGAGGATCTTCTTGGCGAAATCCACCTGCGCCTGGCGGCCGGCGGCGCTGAGATCGTCGATCTCACCGTCGAAGTCGTGCTTGCCGATCTGCGTGGCGGACACCGGGTTCAGGCGCAGCCAGCCGTCGAGCCATTGCTGGGAGATCTCGGCGAATCGCGCATCGACCGCGGCATCGGAGGCGGGCGCGGCGGCCGTGGCCTTGGTGTCGGCGGGAGTGGGCGAGGTTTGCGGCTGGCAGGCGGCCAGGCTCGCCGTGAGCACGGCGGCGGCGAGCAGGGTAGGGCGGAACGACGGCATGGACGGGTCTCGAAGGGTCGGAACAGGCGGCATGGCCGCGGTCCGCCGAGGATATCGCCTGCGCGGCCGCCGTCGCATGGGCCGATGGTCGCGAAGGGCTTGCCGAATCTGGCGCCCGCGCCGCGCTTCTACGCGATCAGTCGGCGATGCGGATGCGCCTAGGGTGGCTGTAAAGGTTGAGTGAGTCGCCGCGCGCGAACGCGGCCAGGGTGAGGCCGGCCGCCTCGGCGGTGCGGATGGCCAAGTCGGTCGGGGCGGAAATCGCCACGACCAGGCCGATGCCGGCGGTCGCCGCCTTGTGCACGATCTCGTAGGAGGCGCGCGAGGTGATGACCAGGAAGCCGGCATCGCCCGCAAGCGGCGGCGCATGCCGCGCCATCGCGCCGACTAGCTTGTCGAGCGCGTTGTGCCGGCCGACGTCCTCGCGCACCAGCAGGCCGTCCGCATGCGCGAAGCCGGCCGCGTGCACGCCACCGCTGAGTGCGTTGAGCGGCTGTCGCTTCGCCAGTTCCGCCAGCGCGATGCGGATCGCCTCCACGCCGACGGTCGGCCCCGGCGCCACGCGCGGCACCGGGCGCAGCGCGGCCTGCAGGCTCTCCACGCCGCACAGGCCGCAGCCGCTGCGGCCTTCGAGCCCGCGCCTGCGTTCGGCCAATGCATCGAAGCGCGCCTGCGGGATCGCCGCATGCAACGCGACGCCCTCTTCGTGGCGCACGACATCGACGAGACGAAATTCCTGCGCGCTGGCGACGATGCCCTCGCTGAGCGCGAAGCCGAGCGCGAAGTCTTCCAGCGACTCGGGGGTAGCCATCATCACGGCGAACGAATCGCCGTTGTAGAGCAGGGCGACGGGCGCCTCGACGATCACGCGGTCCAGGTGCGGCGCGCGGTCCGCGTGCGGCGCACGATCGTCCGCGCGAAGCCGCAGCACCTGTACGGCCTGCAACGGCTCGTTCATGCCGCGTCCACCAGGCGACGGCCTTTGTCGGTGAGCCACAACACGACGCGCTCGCCGTCCTGTCGGCGTTCGACAAGATCGAGCCCATCGAAACGCGGATCGTCGCCCAGCGCGGCGAGCAGGCGTTGAAGCTCGCTCAGGCCCAACTGCAGGCGCTTGGCTACGCGGTGGATCGACTGGCCGTCTTCGGCTTGCAACAGGCGCAGCAACGCGAGCGCGTCGTCGTCGCTCATGCGCCCGCGCTCCGGCGCAGCGTCACGGGAATCGACTTGGAGGCGGGCGTGCGTGCGCGTTCGGCGTGGTGATCCAGCGGCACCAGCGGATTGGTTTCGGGGAAATAGCTGGCCAGGCAGCCCGGCGGGATGTCGTATTCGACCAAGCGGAAATCGCGCACCGTGCGCTCGCCGTCGTGCCAGACCGAGGTGATGTCGACGTGCTCGCCATCGCGAAGACCGAGTCGCGACAGATCGGCGGCGGAGATGAAGCACACGCGGCGCAGCCCGTGCACGCCACGGTAGCGGTCGTCCAGCCCGTACACGGTGGTGTTGTACTGATCGTGCGAGCGCACGGTCATCAATTGCAGCACGTCCTCGCGCGTCGCGCGATCCCCGAGGCGGTGCGCGAAGAATCCGGCCTTGCCCGTCGATGTCGGGAACGCGCGCTCACGGCCCGGATGGTGCAGATGGAAACCGCCGTCGGTGCGCACGCGCGCGTTGAAATCGTCGAAGCCATCGATGACCTGCGCGATGCGGTCGCGCACGCGGTCGTAGTCCTCCACCAGCCAGCGCCACGGCGTGCGGCTGGTCGTCAACGTCGCTTCGGCCAGGCGCGCGATGATCGCCGGCTCGGACATCAGCTGCTCCGATGCGGGCGGATTCATCCCCGACGACAGATGCACCATGCTCATCGAATCTTCCACCGTCACGGCCTGCGGGCCGTCGGCCTGCAGGTCGATCTCGGTGCGGCCCAGGCACGGCAGGATCAGTGCGTTCCTGCCGTGCACCAGGTGCGAGCGGTTGAGTTTGGTGCTGACGTGCACGGTGAGTTCGCATCGGCGCAGTGCTTCGTGTGTGAGCGCGGTGTCGGGCGTGGCGGCGGCGAAGTTTCCGCCCATGGCGAAGAACACCTTGGCGCGGCCATCGTGCATCGCCTCGATCGCGGCGACCGTGTCGTAACCGTGCGCACGCGGCGGGACGAAGTCGAACACGGCGCCGAGGCGGTCGAGGAAGGCGGGCGAGGGCTGCTCGTAGATGCCCATCGTGCGATCGCCCTGGACATTGGAATGACCGCGCACGGGGCACGGCCCCGCGCCTGGTTTGCCGATGTTGCCGCGAAGCAGCAGCAGGTTCGCCAGCATCTGGATGGTCGCCACGCTGCGCGTGTGCTGGGTGATGCCCATGCCCCAGCACAGGATGGTCGCGGTGCTGTCTAGGTAGGTGCGCGCGGCCTGTTCGAGGTCGCTGCGCGACAGGCCCGACTCGCGTTCCAGTTCGTCCCAGCCCGTCGCGCGCAGGGTGTCGGCGAAGTCGTCGTAGCCGTGCGTATGCGCGTCGACGAATTCGCGATCTACCGCGCCGCTCTCGATCACCACCTTGCACAGCGCCGTCGCCACGGCGAGATCGCCGCCGATGCGCGGCTGGTAGTACTCCGAGGCCAGCTGCGTACCCGCGCCGCCGAGCATGTCGGCCGGCGATTGCGGGTTGGCGAAGCGTTCCAGCCCGCGTTCGCGCAGCGGATTGAACGCGACGATGCGGCAACCGCGTTTGGCCGCGCTGCGCAGTTCGCCGAGCATGCGCGGGTGGTTGGTGCCCGGGTTCTGGCCGAAGCTGAAGATCGCCCGCGCGTGCTCGAAGTCCTCCAGCGTCACCGAGCCCTTGCCGCTGCCGAGCTGCTCGGTGAGTGCGACACCCGAAGCCTCGTGGCACATGTTCGAGCAATCGGGCAGGTTGTTGGTGCCGAACTCGCGCACGAACAGCTGGTACAGGAACGCCGCCTCGTTGGAGGTGCGCCCGGAGGTGTAGAAGACCGCCTCGTCAGGCGAGGCGAGCGCGTTCAATGCCTGCGCGATCATCGCGAACGCGTCGTCCCACGCGATCGGTCGATAGCGATCGTGGGCCGCGTCGTACACCATGGGTTCTGTCAGGCGGCCTTGTGCTTCGAGAAAGTGATCGTCGCGTTCGTCGAGCCAGGCGAGGGTGTGCTGCTCGAAGAACGCGGGCGTGACGCGCTTCGAGGTGGATTCGTTGGCGACGGCCTTGACGCCGTTCTCGCAGAATTCGAAGGTCGAGTGCGCGTTGCGGTCGGGCCAGGCGCAGCCGGGGCAGTCGAACCCGCGCGGCTGATTGGCGCGCAACAACGTGCTGGCGCCCTTGACGACGACCTGCTGGTCGCGCAACGCCTGCCAGGAACTGCGCAGCGCGTCCCAACCGCCGGCGGGTTTGAGGTAGTGCTCGATGGTTTTCTTGTCGGACATCGCGTTGCGGCGGGGACGGCCTGCGGCCGGCATGCGCGCATCATAGGCCCGCCCGCGCCATGCGGCGATGAGCGCGGATGAAAGCGGCCGACGACGGTGGCATAGTCGCCGGGCCGCGCCATCGGCGCATCAACGCAGGAACCGTGACATGCGCCACCCGCCGATGCAGTTCCTGGCGATCTGCCTGTGCCTGCCGCTATGCGCGAGCGCGTTCGCGCAACCTGCGTGCCCGCCCGATGGCTGGCCGATGGAGCGGCTGGACGCCTTGAAGCAAGCCAGCTTCTCCGTGGTCGATGCGAACGAACGCGGGCACCTTGCGTTGTCCCTGGCCGAATGCCTCGGCGCGGCCGACGCACGGCTGCGCGACGGCATCGCGTACGAGGCGCTGTCGAACTGGATGCGCAAGGGCGAACTGCCGCCGGACACGCTGCGTGCGCTGCGCGATCGCCTGTACGCGCAGCTCGCCGGGCCGGACACGGCCGGCTACGCCTGGCCGTTCGCGGCACTGGCGCTGGCGGAAGTCGCGCGCACCGATCGCGTCGCGCCTTGGATGACGCCGGCCGAACGCTCGACGATGGTGCTGCGCGCGGTGACGTATCTGGAATCGGTGCGCGATTACCGCGGCTTCGAGCCGGACGAAGGCTGGCGCCACGGTGTCGCGCACGGGGCCGACTGGCTCATGCAGCTCACGCTGAATCCGGCGCTGGACGGTCCCCAGTTGCACCGCATCGTCGATGCGGTGGCGACGCAGGCGGTGCCGACGGCGGGCGTGGCGTACGTGTTCGGCGAGCCGCAGCGGCTGGCGGCGCCGGTGGTCTTCGCCGCGCAGCGTGGTATTCGCGACGAGGCCGGCTGGACCGCGTGGTTCGCCGCGCTTGTGCCGCGCATGGGCGATCCGTCGCAGGCCTGGCGCGACCCGCAGTGGTTGGCACGGCGGCACGACCTGGTGGCCTTCCTGCAGGCGATCTACGTCGAGGCCGATCAGTCCACCGACAAGCGCGTACGCATGCTGCTGCCCGGCGTGGTCGCCGCGCTCAAGGCGCTCGCCTGACGCAAGGCGGCGCAATTCAGAAGGTTCCGATTCAAGCGACCGCTCGATCTGCCGACGATGTCGCCTCGTTCTCGAAGCGGGGCGCGACCGATGTCTTTCCACCTCCAGGGCCGCGAGGCATGTCCGCGCTGCGGCGAGCGTGTGCGCAGCCTGCGCCTGTCGGACGAAATCGTGCGGCATCATCAGTGCACGAAGTGCGGCTACCGCTACGAGGACGTGCAGGAAGCGACGCTGGATGCCGACGGCAGGATGGACGGCTTCAGTTGCCTGGACGCCCTGCCCGAGCCGGAGCAGGAAGTGGTCGAGACGCTGGTGTTGCTGATGCTGGGCAACGCGACGCTGGTGGGAGCGCTCGAACTCACTTCGCGCACGCTGGCCGACTTGGTCTGCGAGCACGGAGCGCCGTATTCGACGCTGCGCGGCTTCACCTATCCCGCATGCAAATGGCGGATCGCGCTGGCGACCCGCTTCGCTTCGTACTTGGTCGTGATCGACCAGGGACTGTGGCGGGTGTGCTTCACGATGCGGCGGTTGCGGCCCACCGCGCTGCGGTAACGCCGGCGCAAGCGGGCGATCAGGTTTCGTCGCTGTCGAATTCCACCAGCACGTCCAGGTCGAATGCGAGTGCCTCGATCGCATCGCGCACGCGGTTCGCGGTGGCCTGATTCGGCGCATCGATCTCCAGCGAATGCTGCCCGGGGCCCTGGTCGTCGGGCAGTCCGGCCGAGCTGGAATCGTCGTCGTCCATGTGCGGCATCAGGTCATCGACTTCTTCGATGTGCTCGATGCCGTCCAGGCTGGTGAGCAGGTTGGCGATGGCGCGGACGTCGTCGTCGCTACCGGTCACGCGCAGGCGCATCAGGGGCATGGTCACGAACCTTTCGTTCTGGATGGAATGCGGCCACGGCAGGCTATTGAGCTTGCAGGCAAGGCCGTGTGACGGCGCCGCGCGATACGCGTGCGCCTGTCACGACGCTGGAGTAGGGTGGCGGCATGAATGCGAACGACCCCATCCCCGGCGTCAGCTTGCGACCGCTCGAACGCGGCGATCTGCATTTCGTCCACGTGCTCAACAACAACCGCAGCGTCATGGGCTACTGGTTCGAGGAACCATACGAATCGTTCGTCGAACTGGAGGAGCTGTACCGCAAGCACATCCACGATCAGTCCGAACGACGCTTCATCGTCGAGGACAGCGCGCACGAGCGCGTGGGCCTGGTGGAGCTGGTGGAAATCGACCACCTGCATCGGCGCGCGGAATTCCTGATCATGATTTCGCCCGAGCAACAGGGCCGCGGCTATGCGCGCGCGGCGACGCGGCTGGCGATCCACTACGCCTTCCGCGTGCTCAACCTCTACAAGCTTTACCTGCTGGTGGACGTGGACAACGCGCGGGCGATCCGCATCTACCAGGACGCGGGCTTCCGGCGCGAGGGCGTGCTGATCGAGGAGTTCTTCAGCGACGGGCGCTACCACGACGTGGTGCGCATGTGCCTGTTCCAGCGCGAGGCGCTGCGGCGCGAGCCCGGCGACACGGTGGTCGGCACGGTGACCGAACGCACCGCGCCGCCCTGATCCGTATCAGCGTTGCGAAGTCGTCGCGGGCTTGGCGGGGCCGCCCTGTGCCTTCGCCTTCGGCTTGGCCTTCGATTTGGATTTCGGCTTCGGCTTGGCCTTCTCCGCGGCGGCCTTCGGCGGCGTCGCGCGCGTCGGCAGCGGCACGTTGCACAGGTCGATGTGGCCGGCCATGTGCTTGTACCACTCGTCGCGGCGGTTGCGGCGCGCTTCGACCAGTTCCGCGAACAGCGGCGTGTCGGTGCGCAGCACCTCGATTCCCACGCGTTCCTTCTTCGGCACTTCCGAGGCGAGCTTGATCGACCGGATCGGCGTGCGCTGCGCCGGCTGCTCGTAGAAGCCCAGCGGGCCGGTGCCGCGCGGCAGCACCGACAGCAGCTCCATGCCCTGCAGGACGCGGCCGACGACGGTGATGTTGCGGTCGAGCTGGCGCGGCGACTGTCCGGTCACGACGTAGAGTTCGGTGCCGTTGCTGGAATCGGCGGCGACGTCCCGGCCCGCGCCGACGGCGCCGTAGCAGTGCGCCATCCATGCCGTGTCCGCGGCCGGATCGCGGCCGGCGGGGAAGCCGGTCGAGAAGCCGACTTCCGGCGCCCAGCCGTCCATGTCGGGCAGGCGATCGAAAGCCAGGCCCTTGGCCTTGCGCGCGAACTCGGCCGGCAGCTTGGCCTTCGCGCCCCGGCCCAACGGCTTGCGGTCCTTGTCGTCCTGCGCCGGGTCGCCCCATTGCACGACGAAGTTGTCCTGCGAGCGGTTGATGCTCATGCCGTTCCAGTAGCCCGTCTTGGCGAGCGCGCGGATGTTGCCCACATGCGCGGGCGCGAACGCCGGCGCCAGTTCGATCAGGACGCGGCCGGAATCCAGGTCCAGGTACAGCAGGTTCTTGTTGTCGGGCGTGCGCCAGTCAGCCGGCTGTGAGGCGTCGAGGATCTCCTGCATCGAGCGGGGCTTGGCGCCCGGCGTGGCGTCCTCGCCGACGGCGTGTGCGGTCGTCGCGGCCGCCAGCAGGGCGGCGCAGAGCAATGCAGGCGACCACCTGCGTGACTTGGATGCGGTCGGTTTGGGCACGGCGGATTTCCCCTTGATCCGGTTCGCTGAACAGGAGGATTCTGGCGTAACGCACGCAGGTGCGGCCAGTCCTCCGCCTTGGGAACGTGACGACCGTCCGTGGACCGGACACGAAGGCCGGTGGTAACCGGCTTCCAAGTGATCAGGCCGAGGCGCCGTTGCGGCCGGAGCGCCGCGCACGGGTGCGTGCGGCCTTCTTGCCCGCCGCGACGCGCGCCGGCGACTTTCGCGCGGTCTTCTTCGCCGCCTTCTTCGCCGTCTTGCGTGCAGGCGCCTTGCGCGCGGTCTTCTTGGCCGCCTTGCGCGCCGTGGTCTTGCGTACGGTTTTCTTGGCGGCTTTCCTGGCGGTCTTCTTGACCGCCTTCTTTGCGGTCTTCCTGGCGGTCTTCTTCGCGGTGGATTTCTTCGCAGCCTTCTTCGCGGCTTTCTTGGTCGCCTTCTTGGCCGTCTTCTTGGCCGCCTTCTTCGTGGCCTTCTTGCGCAGGCCGCCGCCGTCCTGCTTGTTCACCGTCGCCCAGGCGATGCGTTCGGCGGCGCTCTCCGAGCGGCCCTCCTTGCGCTCGCTCTCCTCGATGTGTGCGGCCTGGCGCTTCTGCTTGTCGGTGTAGGCGGATTTGTCTCCCCGGGGCATGGCGGGTTCCTCGCCGCGGGACGGGTCGCGGCACCGGACCCCTATTAGCAGCCGGCAAGTGCACGACGCGGCAAGGCGCGTGACTAATGGCAGGTTCCCTATATCGAACTAAACAGTAGTGTTGAGTCCAGCCTAGCGGGCCCACGCCATGACCGACCTCGACAGCCATCTGCGGAAATTCCAGAAGGAGCTCAGCTCCGGAACCGTCTCGCTGGCGCTCCTGGCCGTGCTCGGGTCGGCCGGTGAACCGCTCTACGGTTACCAGATCGCCAAGCAGCTCGAGCGCATCGGCGGCGGCGTCTTGGCCGGCAAGCAGAGCGCGCTGTATCCGGTCCTGCGCAACCTCGAAGGCGCCGGCCTGCTCGACAGTCACGTCGAACCGTCGATGGCCGGCCCGCCGCGCCGCTATTACCGCATCACCGATGCCGGCCGCTCGGTCCTGCACGAATGGGCCGCCGCCTGGCGCGCGACCCGCGATTCCGTCGATTCCGTCCTGGAAGGACTCCTGCCATGAACGCGTTCAATGCGAGCAATGCCCCCCGTCCCGGCGGCCTGCCGACGACGATTCCCGAATACCTGGAGCACCTGCGCCGTTCGCTGGCCGGCGCCGATCCGGCGCTGGTGCAGGACGCGCTGTACGACGCCGAGGAATACCTGCGTTCGGAGCTCGCGGAGAATCCGGGCCGGAGCGAAGCGGACGTGATCGTCGCCGTCGCCGGCAGCTATGGCGCGCCGGACGAGGTCGCCGACATCTACCGCGACACCGAAGTGAAAGTGCAGACCGCGCTGCGTGCGCCGGCGCCCGTGCCGAGGAAGTCGGCGCTGGGCCAGTTCTTCGGCGTGATCGCCGACACGCGCACCTACGGCGCGCTGTTCTACATGCTGTTGTCGCTGGCCACGGGCATCTTCTACTTCACCTGGGTGGTGACGGGCCTGTCGCTGTCGGGCGGGCTGGCGATCCTGATCATCGGCGTGCCGTTCGTGATCCTGTACTTCGGATCGATCCGCCTGCTGTCGTTGGTCGAAGGCCGCATCGTCGAGGTGATGCTGGGCGAGCGCATGCCGCGCCGGCCGCTGTACAGCAGCCGCGGGCAGCCGCTGCTCAAGCGCATCGGCGAGCTGTTCACCGATCCGCGCATCTGGGCCACGCAGCTGTACTTCCTCTTCATGCTGCCGCTGGGCATCGCGTACTTCACGATCGTGGTGACGGGGCTGAGCGTGTCGCTGTCGCTGATCGCGGTGCCGGTCGCGCTGGTGCTGGGCCTGGGCGGAAACCTGGTGTTCGACGACTGGAACTTCTTCATCGATGGCCAGCCGTGGATGTGGCCGCTGGCGGTGCTGGTCGGGGTGGTCCTGCTGTTCGCGACGCTGCACCTGGCACGCGGCGTGGGGCGGCTGCACGGACTGCTCGCCAAGCACATGCTGGTGAAGACGGCGCAGTACAGCTGAGCGCGCAGCCTCGCGTGAACGTCGCATTCACGCGCGCAATGCGGACTGGTTAACAGAACGCGCGCGTCCCATCGCCTACGTTGCGCGGGCGGAAGCTTGCCGCGACATCAAAGGAGATGAGCATGCGTCGTATCAGGATCTTCGCCCTGGCCGCAGTCGTGGGCCTCATGTCGGCCACGTCGTTCAGCGCCACCGCGAGCTGGCAGGGCACGTGGTTGTACTACGACGACGAGGGCGCACTGGTCGGTTCGTGGACGGCGGGCTGCCGGGAGCTGGACGGGCGCTGGGGCGTGGAGACGCAGAACAAGGTGTTCATCCAGGGATGCCGCGCGTCGAGTTGAGCGTTCTGGCCACTTGAGGACGAAGCCCCGCGTTTGCGGGGCTTCGTCGTTCTGGCGGGCATGATTCGCGCGACGGCGATGCGTCAGAAATCGAACAGCTCGCCCAGCAGATTCTTTTTCTTCTTGTACTTGTACTGATCGGACTTGTAGTGGTCCGACCGGTGTTGCTCGCCATGGCCGTAGGCGCGCGGATCGTGCGATGGCGGCGGCGGTGGTGCGGCGCGTGTCGGCGCGGGTGGGGCCGCGTCGGCGGAGGCGCGCTCGATCAGCTTGTCGAGTTCGCCGCGATCGAGCCAGACACCACGGCATTGCGGGCAGTAGTCGATCTCGATGCCCTGGCGATCGGTCATCGCCAGTTTCACGTCACGGCAGACGGGACAATCCATGCGCGGTTCCTTTGGTCGGGGTAACCAATGATCTCAGGGCGCACGGCGCATCAATCAAGCCGACGGCGGGCTGCCGCCTCGTTCAGCATGGCGGGCTATGAAATCGCGCACCTGCGGGTACACCTGCGTGCGCCAGCGGCGGCCACTGAAGATGCCGTAGTGCCCGGCGCCCTGCACCGTGAGGTGCTCGCGGTGCTCTTCGGCGATGCCCGTGCACAGCGTGTGCGCCGCGCGCGTCTGGCCCTGGCCGGAGATGTCGTCCAGCTCGCCTTCGATCGTCAGCAGCGCGGTCTGGTGGATCGTGGCCGGGTTCACGCGCTCGCCGCGCACGTCCCACAGGCCACGCGGGAGCAGGTGTTCCTGGAACACGATGCGCACCGTCTGCAGGTAGTACTCGGCGGGCATGTCGAGCACGGCGTTGTATTCGTCGTAGAAGCGGCGGTGCGCGGCGGCGTCTTCCAGGTCGCCCTTCACCAGGTCGGTGTAGAAATCCCAGTGCGACTGGAAATGCCGTTCCGGATTCATCGCGACGAAACCGCTGTGCTGCAGGAAGCCCGGATACACGCGACGGCCGTGCCCCGGATAGTTCGGTGGCACGTGCTGGATCAGATTGTCCTCGAACCACGACAGCGGCTTGTGCGTGGCCAGGTCGTTGACCTTGGTCGGGTTCTCGCGCGTGTCGATCGGGCCGCCCATCATCACCATCGAACGCGGCGTGGTTTCACCGCGCGAGGCCATCAGCGAAATCGCGGCGAGCACCGGCACGGTCGGCTGGCAGACGCTGACCACGTGCAGCGATTCGGCGCCGATGTGGCGGATGAATTCCTGCACGTATTCGACGTAATCGTCGAGCGAAAACGCGCCTTCGCCTTCCGGCACCATGCGCGCGTCGACCCAGTCGGTGATGTAGACCTTGTGGTCGCGCAGCAACGTGCGCACGGTGTCGCGCAGCAGCGTGGCGTGATGGCCCGACAGCGGCGCGACGACCAGCACCGGCGGATCGTCCTTCAGGTCGCGCAGGTTGCCCGCATCGTCGGCGTAGCGCTTGAAGCGCAGCAGGCGGCAGAAGGGCTTGCGCAGCATCTCGCGCTCGATCACCGGGTAGACGGTGCCGTCGATGTCGATGGAGTGGATGCCGAACTCGGGCTTCTCGTAGTCCTTGCCGATGCGGTACAGCAGCTCATACCCCGCGGCCGCCTGCGCGGCGCCGGGAAGGTTCGAAAGCCAGCCGCCGTTCTGCTGGCCGAACATCTTGGCGCAGGCTTCGGCCCAGTACGTCATCGGGGCCATCCAGGCGCGGCCCAGCTCGTGCATCTGATAGAGCATCGATTTGAATCCGGTTGCGGGGCCGGTAGTGGCCGCATGCTGCGACGCAGCATAGCGGATCGGGCCGGGCGCCGGCTGAATCCGGCGGCGGGCGCTCAGGCGGGCCGTTCCAGTGCGACCAGGCGATCGGCGAGCGCCGGGGACAACCACAGGTGCGAGCCCAGCGGAACGAACCCCGTCTTCTGGAAGCGCTGGCGGTAGAAGCGGGCGGGTCGGGCGTGGAAGCCCACGTTGTCGCCGTCGGTCTCGTCCTCGCCGGTGAAGGTCTCCAGGAATGCCACGCCGCCGCACAGCTCGGCCAGGCCGGGCAGGCCGCGATCGAGTTCGCGCGTATCGAGGTAGTGCATGACGTCGCTGCACACCAGCAAGTCCACCGGCGGGCAGGGGCGCAGTTGCGCGAAGTCGGCGAACCGCGCGAAGTGCAGGTTGCGGCGCGGGCCGAAGCGGCGGACGGCGTACTCGCTGCTGTCGAAGCCAAGGTAGGAGGCCTTGGGCCGCAGCTTCGACAACGGCGCGCGCCACGCGCCTTCGCCGGCGCCGATGTCGAGCACGGAGCGGATCGGTCGTTCCAGATGGTATTCGGCGGTGGCCACGGCGAGCGCGACCTTGCGTGCGAGCCGCGCGGTGCTGCCGACGGCGTGGTCCTTCTTCGCCGGGTCGCGATACCAGCGTTCGAAATAGGCCTGGTCGTACTGCTTGCTCATGGACGGCGGGTGGGCTCGATGCGAAGGCCGTGCCATGCTATCGCGCCGCGACGACCGCCCGACACTCCGAGGACTTCATGACCGCCTACTTCTGGATCAAGACCGCCCACGTCGTGTTCGTGATGGCCTGGATGGGCGGGGTGTTCTACCTGCCGCGCATCCTGGTGAACCTGGCCGAGGCGGGCGACGAGCCGGCGGTGCGTGCGCGGCTGGTGCTGATGGGGCGCCGTCTGTATCGCTTCGGTCACATGATGTTCGGGCTGGCGTTCGTGTTCGGCCTGGTGCTGTGGTTGGGGTATCGCGTGGTGTCCAGCTTCCCGACGATGGTGGCGCCCGGCAGCGGTTGGCTGCACGCGAAGTTGACGCTGGTGGTGCTGATGCTGCTGCATTTCGTCGTCAGCGGTCGTTGGCTCAAGCATTTGGACTCGGGACGAGCGTTGCCTTCGTCGAAGGCGTTGCGGTGGTTCAACGAGTTGCCGGTGTTTCTGTTGATCGCGATCGTGTATCTGGTGTTGGCCAAGCCGTTCTGATGCGGCGGGTGGTTGCCCGGCAGCAGGCTTGGGCGTAAGCGCAATCATCATGCGATCAGTGGTCATCCCGGCGAAGGACGGGATCCAGGCCGTCACGCTATCCGCCCCATCTCGTCATTCCAGCGAAAGCTGGAACCCATTTTGATCCTGGCCTTGCTTCTGCACAGATGAAACAACAAAGCAGCAGCAAGGCTTCCGATCGGCTGCGCCGCTCGGGTCACTTTTCTTTGCTTGCCCAAAGTCCGACTGGATTCCTTTCGGTCAGAAAGTAACCCAACGAAAGGGCAGTGGGCCCAACGCAGTCCTACGACCGGATAGCACAAGGGCGCGTCCGCGGTTCGCCATCCATGGCAGCGCTCACCGCCGCACTTCCACCGTTCGTCCTGAGCGTAGCCCGAAGGGCGAAGTCGAAGGATGGACGGGCCAGTGCCCGACACGCACATCCTTCGACTTCGGCACCATGCGCCTACGCTCAGGACGAACGGGTCGAGGGAGGCGGGGCGCAACCTCGGAGTCCGGGAGCGCAGCGCACCCAGTGGACGCGCGTACCCTTCGTCCGCGCGGCGCAACGCGCCGCCATGAACGAGAAAGCCGCCCGAGGGCGGCTTTCCGGGTGCGTTGTCGCAAGAGTCAGCGGAACTTCGCCGGGTCCGGCAACGTCACCGGTACGCCGTGCTCGTCGCAGTCGCCGGCCTTGCACAGCTCCGCGCGCAGCGCAGGCATGGACTGCAGCAGGAAGTGGAAGATGGTGTTCTGCTCGACGCTGCCACGCACCGCGTCACTGCCCGGGCCGCGCGCCCAGATGCCGACGTCGTCGCCGCCGTGCGATTCGGCAGCCGTGGGCACCAGCGCTTCCTGCAGGTAATCCGGATCCTGCGTGTCGACGTTGCGAAGGTCGGGGCGGCCGTTCTTCGGGATCTGCACGCCGCTCACCGTGTGCAGGAAGCGCTTCGGGCCTTCGGGTTGCTGCGCGCTCGCGCCGACATAGCCGGGGCCGTTGCTGTAGCTCAACGTGGTGTAGGGCAGGCCCAGCTGGTCCAACGCGTAGCTGCCGTTGCCGTCGTCCTCGCCGCTGCTGCCGCGCACCTTGTCGAGGATCGGATTCCCGCGCTTGGGATAGCCGACGAAGCTCAACGTGTGCGAGTGGTCGGCGGTGACCAGGATCAGCGTGTCCTGCGCCGACGTCGCATCCGCGGCGGCCTGCACCGCTTCGCTCAAGGCGATGGTGTCGGTGAGCGCGCGATACGCATTGCCGTAGTGGTTCGCGTGGTCGATTCGGCCGCCTTCCACCAGCAGCACGTAGCCCTTGTCGTTCTGCTGCAGTCGCGCGATCGCCGCACGCGTCATCTCCGCCAGCGTGGGCTCGCCCGCGCCGTCCTGCGCGCGGTCGGCCGAGAACTGCATGTGGTCGGGTTCGAACAACGCGAGCAGGGGCCCCGTCGCCGGTGCGTCGGCGAGTTGCTGCGCATTCCACACGTAGGTGCCGTCGGCGTGACGGTGCTTCCATTGCGCGATGAGGTCGCGGCCGTCCAGGCGCTCGCCGACCTTGTCGTCGTATTCGGGATCGCGCTCGCTCACCGGCATGAAGTTCTTGCGGCCGCCGCCCATCAGCACGTCCGGGCCTTGGCCGAACGGGGTTTCGACGAGTTGGCGCGCGATGTCGATGCAGCCGGCGGTGCGTGCCTCGTCGCTGAGTTCGGTGTCGTTCTCCCAGTTTCGTTCTGGCGTATGCGTGAACGTCGCGCCGGGCGTCGCGTGCGTCACGCGCGTGGTCGTGACCACGCCGGTGGCGAAGCCGCGGCTGGCGGCCAGTTCCCACAGCGTCAGCATCGGCACGGTCTGCGCCTGCGCGCAATCTTTGCGGGCCGCCTGCTGACCGATGCTGAGCACACCGGCGCGCGTCTTCACGCCGGTGGCCATCGCGCTCATCGTGCCGGCCGAGTCGGGCGTCTGCGAGTCGGTGTTGTAGGTCCGGCTCAGCGCGGTGCCTGAGAAGTTTTCCCAGCTCAGGCGGTTCTCCTCGCCGGGGCCGCCCTTGCGCTGGCCGTCGAGGATGCGCGCGGCAGCGACGGTGGTCAGGCTCATGCCGTCGCCGACGAACAGGATCACGTTCTTCGCCCGGCCCGACATCGCGCCGCGATGCGCCGCCTGTGCTGCGCCGTCGCGGAACCACCACTGCGGCGTTTCGCCGGCGGGACGGCGGATCGTCGGGACATCGACTTCCAGCGCGGTCGACTTTGCCGGATCGGGTGCCGCGCTGCCGGTGCTGGCGCAGGCGGAAACGAGCAGGGTGGTGGCGAAGGCCAGGACGGTGCGGGTGGCTCGGGACATTCGGGAGGCGTCGTCGGAAGGGCAAAGCGCGATTATGGGGCGCGTTATTGCAGCTCTGGGACACCGGCGTTGCATTCACGGGGTCGCCACCCCAAATGTCGTGGGCTATCGTGCCAAGTCGCCCGTTTGTGTAAAGAGGTCCGGATGAAAGTGGTGTCGACCTGGTTGCGAATCCCGTTCTGGCAGCGCGTGCTGGCCGGGTTCGTGCTGGGCGCGCTCGCGGGTTGGGCATTCGGCCATTCGGCCGAGGTCTGGTTCGGGCCGCTGGGCACCCTCTACGTCACGCTTATCAAGATGATCGCGGTGCCGCTGGTGTTCTTCGCGGTGATGAACGCGATCGGCAGCCTGCACGGGCAGAAGTCGGTGGCTGCGCTCGGCGGACGCACGTTCCTGTGGTTCGCGATTACCGCCGCGCTCGCCGTCGGCGTGGGACTACTGATCGGATGGCTGTTGCAGCCGGGCAGGGGCCTGACCGGCCTGACCGTCGCGCCGGACTACACCGTGCGCGAACTTCCCTCGCCGTTGCAGGTGCTGCTGGACGTCGTGCCGGCCAATCCGTTCAAGGCGCTGAGCGACGGCAAGATCCTGCAGGTGATCGTGTTCGCCGGGCTGGTCGGCTTCGCGCTGGTGAAGCTGGGCGAGCGCACCGCCGGCCTGCGCAAGCTGGTCGGCGAGGCCAGCGACGTGATGGTGCAGGTGACGCGCTTCGTGCTGGAAATGACGCCGCTGGGCACGTTCGGCCTGATCGCCTCGCTGGTCGGCGCCTACGGTTTCGAGAAGCTGCTGCCGCTGGGCACGTTCGTGTTCGCGCTGTACCTGGCGTGCGCGATCCACATCGTGTTCGTGTACGGCAGCCTGCTCGCGCTGCACGGGCTCAATCCGTTCAAGTTCTTCCGCGGCGCGGCGCCGGGCATGCAGGTGGCGTTCGTGGCTTCGTCGAGTTTCGCGGCGATGCCGGCGGCGATCCGTTCGGTCACGCACAACCTGGGTGTGGACAAGGACTACGCCGCCTTCGCCGTGCCGCTGGGCGCAAGCATCAAGATGGACGGCTGCGGTGCGATCTACCCTGCGTTGACCTCGATGTTCGTCGCGCAGTACTTCGGCTTGCACCTGGAACCGAGCCAGTACGTGACGATCCTCATCGCCTCGGTACTCGGCAGTTTCGGCACCGCCGGCGTGCCGGGCACGGCGATCGTGATGGTGACGCTGGTGCTGTCGGCGGCGGGGTTGCCGCTGGAAGGCATCGGTTACCTGGTCGCCATCGACCGCGTACTCGACATGATGCGCACGATGACCAACGTGACCGGGCAGATGGTGGTGCCGGTGCTGGTGGCGAAGGAATCGGGCCTGCTGGATCGCGACGTGTACGAAGCGGCTTCCAGCAATCTTGGCATCGCCGAAGGCGAGAAGGCCGAAGTGCGCACCGTGCGGGACGCGGGCTGATGGTCGCCTCGTCGGTGGAACTGGTGGAGCAGTTCCCCGATGCGGAGGACTACTGCCGCCTGCGCGCGGACGCGGGCATGGCGACGCGTACGCTCGATGCCGCACGACGCGGCCTGCCCAACACGCTTTACGGCGTGAGCCTTCTGCACGAAGGGCAGGTGGTCGGCATGGGCCGTGTGATCGGCGACGGCGGGTCCTTCTTCATCGTGGTCGACATCGCGGTGGCGCCGCAGCACCAGGGGCGCGGCCTCGGCCGCCGCATCATGGATGCGCTGGACGCATGGCTGCGCGCGAACGCGCCACCGTCGGCGGTCGTCTCGCTGGTGGCCGATGGCGATGCCAAGTATCTCTACGCCAAGTACGGCTTCGTCGAGACCACGCCGCATTCGGTCAACATGGAATACCAGGTCCAATAGACCGCCAACGCTTCAGGGAGGAAGGGGATGTCGAAACGTTGCTGGATACTGTGCGCGGCGCTGCTCGCCGGATGCGCGACGCGGTCGCCGGTCGCGACGAACGACCACCATGACACGCACTCGGGCCAGGTCGGCATGCGCGATATCAGCGGCATGATCGCGCAGCCTTCGCGCATGCAGTTGGCCGAAAACGAATCCTTCCTCGTGCCGCTGGAGGACGATGGCAACGCCTTGCCGGAATATCCGGCCGCATTGCTCGCGCAGGGACTTGCGCCGCAGGCGGTGTGCTTTCGCGTGGGAATCGAGCGCGACGGTCGCGTCGTGTCGTCGTCGGAAGCGATTGCTCCGCCGGATTGCCCGGCGCCGGGCGCGGTCGATCCGGCATTCTTCGACGCAGTGAAGCGCGCGGTGAGCCGCTGGCGTTACGAGCCCGGACTGCGCTGCGTGTTTCCGGATGCGAGGACGAAGGAAGACACGGTGGGAAGCTGCGGCGGCTACACCGAAGTGCCCGAAGCGGTGACGTTGACGTACCGCTTCGTGTTCGAGCAGCGCGATGGTCGCGGCAGCGTGCGGATGGCGTTGTAGCGCCTCAGATCCGCGAATACGACCACGATTGCATGCGCCCGTCGCGGTACGGCATCACGCCGTGGAAGGCGCGCGGGTCGTCGTCGAACACCAGCGGCAGGAAGTTGCGGTCGCCTTCCCACATCGGCAGTTCGTCCAGGCGCTCGATCGGCACCCATTCGAGCGTGCCCTCGGGATTGCTCGCATGCGGCACACCGCTGAAGCCGGTGATGACGAACACGAAGCCCAGCCAGTCCTCGCCGTGCTTGCCGAAGCCAGGCCAGCTGATCGTGCCGCGCAGTTGCATGGCCTCGCACTCGATGCCGGCTTCCTCCAGGATCTCGCGGCGCATGCCGGCGACGACGTCCTCGTCGCGTTCGATCTTGCCGCCCAGGCCGTTGTATTTGCCCAACTGGTGGTCGTCGGGCCGCGCGTTGCGGTGGACCATCAGCACCTGGCGGCCGTCGGCCGAAAGCACGTAGCCGAGCGTGGCGACGATGGGCGTGTACGGCATCAGCGCTTGCCTTTCGCGGCGGTGTCGCGCTGCTCGCGCAAGGTGTTGTCGAACGCGCTTTCGGCGCGATCGGCGTAGGCGCGACAGGTGAGCGTCGTCGGCGTGTTCGACTCGCCCAGCTTCCAGCCCGAGGCATCCGGATGCGGCGTGAGCAGCAGGTCGCACGGCAGCGTGCGCACGACGGCGAATGCACGACGGTAGTCGTCGACGATGCGCGGCTGGCGCGGATTGTCAATGAGCGTGTAGCCCGGTGCGCTGAGGCTGTCGACGTAGGCGATGCGCACAGGCTTGCCGTTCTTCGTGTCGGTCCAGGTCCAGCTCATGCTGCCGGGCGTGTGCCCCGGCGTGAAATGCACGGTGAAGGCGATGCCGCCCAGTTCGACCACTTCGCCGTCCATGACGATGCGGTCCGCATGCGCAGGCGGGAACAGCATGTCGTCGCCGAAATGCAGGTCGTCGAAGCCGCCGCGTTGCAGCAGCACGGCCGATTCGGCGTTCGTCACCAGCCGCGCGCCGGTCGCGCGCTGGATCGCGGCGATGGGCCCGGCATGGTCGATGTGCGCGTGGCTGTGCACGATCAGCTTGAGGGCCGACGGTGCGACGCCGAGCTGACGCATGTTCGCCAGCAGCATGTCGGCCGCCTGCGGCAGGCCGCCGTCGATGAGCACGGCGCCTGCATCGGTCTTCACCAACACCGCGCCGAGGCCTTCGGTGCCGATGTACCAGGTGCGATCGGCCAGTGCGAACGGCGCGATCGGTTGGCGCCAGGAATCGCGCGAGGTATACGCCGTGGCTTCCGGCAGCAGCGGCTGCGCGGCGTGCAGCGACGGGGAGAGGACGAGGGCGGTCAGCAGGACGAAAGGCGCAGCGGAAAGGCGCATGGATGCGTCGTGGGTGTCGCGAGGGGAGCGCACAGTGTAAGCCGCTCCCGGGACGCCCGAGTCGCCGCTGCGTGCGGCCGTTCGCGTTACGGCAGGCGCGGCAAGGTCGTGCGGCGATACACGAGGCGAACGGCCAGCAGCGCGACCGGAATGGGCAGCAGCAGGCCCGAGGCCGCCAGCCACATCGGGTGCGGCACCTTCACGATCATCCCGACCACGCCCGAGAGCACCACCAGCGCGACCAGCAGTGCCGCCGCGGTCTGGTGCCGCGCGATCTTCGCCGCCGCCAGTGCGCCGATGAACGTGCCGAGCAGCCAGGCGACGAGCACCATCAGCTTGGCCGCGAACGGCATCGACACGATGAAGGCCGCGAAGGCGGCTTCGCTGGCCGGATCGGTCGGGTCCAGCCCCGCCGGTGGTGGCCAGAATTGGTGGCCCAGCATCTGGACCACCGCGATTACTGCGATCGCCACCACCACACCGACCAGCATCCCGAGGATGGTGCGTCCCATCGCGGCGTCTCCGTCCGTCGCCCTTGCGTTGGTCGCGAGGATGGCGCGCATGGCGGCTCGTCGCAAGCGCGCCTGCCTCAAGCGCGCACGGTCCGCGCATAATCGAACGCCCCGCCGCGATGGAGCCCGCGATGCCCGACACCCCGCCCCGTCTGCTCGCTTTCGCCGGCAGCCTGCGCCAGGGCTCGTACAACCGACGCCTGGTCCACGTGCTGGCCGAGGGGGCCCGCGCGGCCGGCGCGCAGGTCACGTTGATCGAGCTGCGCGACTACCCGCTGCCGATCTACGACGGCGATATCGAGGCGGCGGGCGTTCCCGTGACCGTGCGCGAGTTGCAGGCCTTGATGGCCGAGCACGACGGGCTGCTGATCAGCACACCGGAGTACAACGGCTCGATGCCGGCCCTGGTGAAGAACACGCTGGACTGGATTTCGCGACCGATCGAGTCCGGGCGCTCGGGCGTGTCGCTGTTCCAGGACAAGATCGCGGGGATCGTCTCGGCTTCGCCGGGGCCGTTGGGCGGGCTGCGTTCGCTGCTGGTGCTGCGAGACGCGCTGTCCAAGCTCGGTCTGCTGGTGGTCCCGCAGCAGGTCGCGGTGGGGCAGGCGGCGGACAAGCTGCCCGATTACGGCGTTCTTACCGATGACCGGTTGCGCAGCGGCGTGCACAACGTCGGCGCGGCGGTGGTGCGGCATCTCGGCGTGCTTTCCAATGGCGCATCCTCGAACACCCGGACGGGAGCAGCGGCATGAGCGGACGTCAGCGCGAACTCAATCTTCGTTTCCTCGCCGAACCGACCGACGTGAACTACGGCGGCAAGGTGCACGGCGGGATGGTGATGAAGTGGATCGACCAGGCCGGCTACGCGGCGGCGGTCGGCTGGAGCGGCACCTACAGCGTCACCGTCGCGGTGGGCGGCATCCGTTTCGTCGCCCCGATCCGGATCTCCGACCTGGTGACGGTTCACACCAAGCTGGTCCACACCGGCACGACCAGCATGCATTTCGCGGTGGACGTGAAAGCGCGCGACCCGATGGAAGGGCCGGAGCAGGAGCGTCTGTGCACCCACTGCATCATCGTCTTCGTCGCGCTCGACGCGGTGGAGGGCAAGCCCACGCCGGTCCCCGCCTGGACGCCCGTCAACGAGGACGACAAGCGCCTGGGCGAATACGCGCTCAAGGTGATGGAGCTCAGCAAGGGCATCGAACAGACCGTCGAGCGCCTGTCCGCGGTGAACGAGGGCGGGTAATGGTGAGGCAGGCCGCTTGCGTGGGTGAGGCAGGCCGCTTGCGCGGCACTGCCGCGCGGCCTGCCGAACGCCCGGCCAGGGATGGCCGGGTGGGGCGATCCGAAGCCTGACGCGTATCGCCAAGGAGGGCATCCCTTCCTAACCGAAGAGCGCGCACTGCGCGGCATGCCGAGCGCCTGGCCATGGCATTCCGGAGCCGGGAGCGTCGCGCCATGGATGGCGGCTTTGATGCTGGAGCGAGGAGGCGGGGCGGCGAAGTGAGGCCCGGCGCCAGGGGTCCCCTCGACAGCAACCCCCTGAAACAAAAAAGGCCGCCCCGAAGGCGGCCTCTCACCCGGATCGCGCTCGCCGGCTCAGATGCCTTCGATGCGGCGCGCTTCCATGAACTTCTGGCTCCAGTAGCCGGTTTCCAGGCTGGAGACCTGCACGTCCTTGCCGCGGCTCGGGGCGTGCACGAAACGGCCTTCGCCCACGTAGATGCCGACGTGATCGACGCGACCGCGACGGCCGAAGAACACCAGGTCGCCTTCGGTCAACTTGGCGCGATCGGCGATCAGCTCGCCGCTCTTGGCCATCTCGCGCGAGACGCGCGGCAGCTCGATGCCCAGGGCGTTACGGAATACATAGCCAACCAGGCCGCTGCAATCGAAGCCCTTGTCCGGCTCGCTGCCGCCCCAGCGGTACGGCGTGCCGAGCAGCGCCATCGCACGCTGCAGCACGTTCTTGATCTTGCTCTGCTTCTCGATCGGCAACTGGGCCACCGGATCGCCGGACGCGGCGGGCACCAGTAGGCGGTTCAGGTCGGTTGCCAGCAGCAACGCGCGGTCCGACAGGCTCATCGCCTCCGGCAGCGCGGTATGGGCGACAGGTGCCGGGCCGTCCGCCGAATCGCCCGCAAGGGACGACGAAGGCATCTGCTGCGCGAGGGCCGGTGCGGCCAGCAGGGCCAACGCGACGGCAAGTCCAAACCGGGTGGAGCGCCGGTTGCGGCAGGTCGGAGCGAAGTTGGCGCCTGAGGGCGATTGGGGCATCACGCGGTCATCACAAATGGATCGCGAGGGATGATGCCTGCCTGAGCGACGAATGTCGTTCGTATTTCGTAATTTTTTCGTTAAGTGAATTCGCGGCGTGTCACAAAACGTGCCAAGGACTTCACCTCGGCGTCACCGCAGGACCCGCTTGGCCCCGGTGTAGTGGTCGCGCCAATAGCTGCCGTCTAGGTGGTCCAGACGCACCGTCCCGCCGGTGCTGGGCGCGTGAACGAAACGGCCTTCGCCTACGTAAATGCCCACGTGGCTGACCCCGCCACCCTGGCCGAAGAAGACCAGGTCGCCTGCCGTCAGACTCTGCGGGACGATCTTCGGGCCCTGGAACGCGGCCAGGTCGCGCGAGGTCCGCGGCAGGTTCAGCGACAGGGTGTCCCGGTAGACGTAATTGACCAGCCCGCTGCAGTCGAACCCGCTCTCGGGCGTGTTGCCGCCATACCGATAAGGTGTGCCGACCAGGCTGATCGCCCGCATCAGCACCGCATTGGCCGCGGCCGGATTGGCCGGCTCCACGACCGGCCACACGCGCTGCGCGGGAGGCGGGGCACGGCGTACGGACTCGCGCCCACCGCCGCAGCCGGCGAGCGCCGATATCGCGATGATCAGAACAAAGAAGCCGGCGCCACGTGCTGGCGCGGGAATGTGCTTGCCGGGATAATGCCGAGCTTTCGTCACGGCCGGTACTTTGGCCGTTCATGTCGCCGCCGGCAAGTCCGCCGCGGCCTCCGGGCCGCCGCCGTCGCGGCCACCAGCCGAGTCACATTCAATGAAGATCGAGAAAGACCGCGTCGTCCGTTTCCACTACACCGTCTCCGAAGTCGGCCAGGAGCCGCTGGAAACCTCCGAGGGCCGCGAGCCGCTGGCCATCCTGATTGGCCACGGCAACATCATCCCGGGCCTGGAGAAGGCGATGGACGGGCGCGAGGCGGGCGAGAAGTTCGAGGTGGACGTCGTCGCCGCCGACGCTTACGGCGAGCGCCGCGAGGGCCTGACCCAGCGCGTGCCGAAGAAGCACTTCAAGGGCGCACGCCTGGAGCCGGGCATGCAGGCCGTGCTGCCGACCAATTTTGGCCCGCGCGCGGTGACCATCGAGAAGGTGGGCATGAGCGTGGTCGATGTCGACCTCAACCACCCGATGTCCGGCAAGGACCTGCATTTCGCCATCGAACTGGTGGAAGTGCGCGAAGCCTCGGCGGAGGAAATCGAGCACGGCCACGTGCACGGCGATGGCGGCCACCATCACTGAGCCTTGGCTCGAGCGACACAGGACGGCCCGCGCAAGCGGGCCGTTCGCGTTTGGTCGGGCGGGAACGCGGGTCGCCTTCGAAGGCGCCTTCTTCCGGCCTCGCGACAACAACCGGAAGCGCAAGCGTCGCAAACGCGCGTGCTTTAATCCGGTCCTCCCGTGGCGAGGAGGGAGGCAGGGGCGGTGGGGATGACGCAATCGCATCAGGGTGAGTCCAAGCAGGTTGCGGCGACCGCACGCCTGCCATCGCTGGACGTGCTGCGCGGCCTGGCGCTGCTCGGCATCGCGCTGATGAACGTGGAGTATTTCGACCGGCCGCTGAGCGACATGGGGCAGGGCCTGGAGCCGTCGCAGTCGCCCGCGGACTACGCCCTGTCCTGGCTGGTTTACGTATTCGTGCAGGGCAAGTTCTGGATCCTGTTTGCGCTGCTGTTCGGCATGGGCTTCGCGCTGATGGATGCGCGCATGCGCGCGACTGGTCGTGACTTCCGCGCGATCCATGCGCGCCGCGCCGCCGGGCTGCTCGCGATCGGCCTGCTGCATGCGCTGCTGATCTGGGCCGGCGACATCCTGGTCAGCTATGCCATTGGTGCGTTCCTGCTGCTGTGGTTCCGCAACATGGATCCCGATCGGCAGGGCCGTTGGGGCGCGGCACTGTACGGCGTGCCGTGCCTGGCGCTGCTGCTGATGGCCTGGTCGATGTCGGCACTGGAACCATCCACGCCGGCGGCCGCCGATCCCGCCGAAACGGCACGACGGGCCGTCGAACAGTCGCGGCGGGCGGCGGAGATCGCCGCGTATTCGAGCGGTTCGTGGTGGGAGGCGGTGCAGGTGCGCGCACGGTATTTCATCGAACATTTCGACGAAACGCTGGTGTTCGAGGTCTTCGCGCTGGGTATGTTCCTGGTGGGCGCATGGTTGTTGCGCATAGGCGCGATCGCCAATCCGGACATGCATGCGCGGCTGCACGGTGGCCTGCGTTGGATCGTCCTGCCCGCAGGTTTGCTGCTGGCGTTGGCGAGCGCCTCGATCGCGGTCCGGTTCGACTGGGAGAACGATGGCACGCGATCCCTGCTGGCGACGTCGTTGATGCTGCTGGCCGCGCCGTTGATGAGCCTGGGTTACCTGGCCTGGACGATCCGGGCGCTGCGCACCTCCACCGGTGCCCGCGTGCTCGGTACATTGGCGCCGGCCGGGCGCATGGCACTCAGCAACTATTTGCTGCAGTCGGTGGTCGGCACGCTGGTGTTCTATGGCTACGGCCTTGGCCTGTGGGGCCAGGTGCCGCGCCGTTGGCAGGTATGCGGCGTGTTCGTCGTGTTCGCCCTGCAGGTGCTCGCCAGCCACTGGTGGCTGGCGCGCTTCCGGTACGGACCCGTGGAGTGGCTGTGGCGGGCTTGCAGCTACGGGCGATTTCCTCCGATGCGGCCCGCGGCCGCCCACAGCCTCTAAACTCATGACCATGGAACAGCGCGAAGATGTAGTCATCGTCGGCGCCGGCGTGATCGGTCTGGCCAGCGCACTGGCGCTGCTGGAGAGCGGACGCGGCGTGCGCGTGATCGACGCCGGCCGCGTGGGCGGCGGAAGTTCGCACGGCAACTGCGGCACCATCACGCCCAGCCACGCGCCGCCCCTGGCTGCGCCCGGCGTGGTCCTGCGCGCGCTGCGCTGGATGCTCACGCCCGATGCGCCGCTGTACGTCGCGCCGCGATTCGACCCGCGCCTGTGGTCGTGGCTGCTGCGTTTCGCGGTGCGCTGCAACGACCGCGACTGGCGCAGCAGTGCGCGCGCCAAATCGGCGATCCTCAACGACTCGCGCGATCGCCTGGCCGATTGGGTCCGCGACTACGGCCTGGCTTGCGAGTTCGCCCCTTCGGGCGAGGACTACGTCTTCCGCGATCCGCGCGAGTTCGAGCATTTCCAGGACGAAGTCGGCTTCCTGCGCGAGCTGAGCGTGCGCGTCGATGTCCTCGACGGGCCGACCTACCAAATGATCGAGCCGGCACTGAAGCCCGGCGTCGCCGGCGCGATCCGCTTCGACGGCGACGCCGTGCTGCGTCCGGACCGTTACGTCGACGAGCTCGCGCGCGTGGTGCGCGCCCGGGGGGGCACCATCGTCGAGCACTGCGCCTTCACCGGTGTGCGTGAGGACAGGAACGGCGTGCGCGTGTCCACGGCTCATGGTGACGTGCACGCGCGCGAGATGGTGATGGCGCTGGGCGCATGGTCGCCGAAGCTCGCCGACGCCATCGGCGCACCTGCGCTGAAGGGCGCGATCCAGCCCGGCAAGGGCTACTCGATCACGTATTCCAGTCCCGCGCTCGTACCGCGTCGGCCGCTGGTGCTGCGCGAACGCCAGGTCTGCGTGACCGCGTGGGACAGCGGATTCCGGTTGGGCAGCACGATGGAATTCAGCGGCTACGACGACACGCTCAACCCGCGCCGACTGGCCGCGCTGGAGCGCGGTGCCGCCGAATATCTGCACGAACCTTATGGCGCGCAGAAGCAGGAGCAGTGGTTCGGCTGGAGGCCGATGACCTGCGACGACATCCCCATCATCGGCCGCGTGCCGGGCAACCCGCGCGTCGTGGTTGCCACGGGCCACGGCATGATGGGCGTGAGCATGAGCGCCGCGACGGGGCAACTCGTCGCCGACCTGATTGGCGGCCGCACGCCGGACATCGACCCGACGCCGTACGGCATCGAGCGTTTCGCATGAGCGCCGACGCTTCCGGCTTCGACCTGATCGTCATCGGCGGTGGCTCCGGCGGCCTGGCCGGCGCATTCCGCGCGGCCGAGCACGGCGCGCGCGTCGCCCTGCTCGAGCCGAGCCTGCTGGGCGGCACCTGCGTCAACGTCGGCTGCGTGCCGAAGAAGGCGATGTGGCTGGCGGCCGAAGTCGCGGGCCGGCTGCGCCTGGCGCCGACGCTGGGCTTCCATGTCGCACTGCCGGCGTCGGGCACCTGCAAGCTGGACTGGCCGGAGTTCATCGTCCATCGCGAGCGTTACATCGCCGGCATCCACGCCAGCTACCGACGGCGCCTCGACGCGGCGGGCATCATGGTGATCCCCAGCTTCGCCCGTTTCGTCGACGCGCGCACGGTCGAATGCGAGAACGGGACGCTGCTGCGGGCCAAGCGCATTCTCATCGCCACCGGCGGTCGGCCTGTCCGGCCGGAAATTCCCGGCGCGGACCTGGGCACGGTGTCGGACGACTTCTTCCAGTGGCGCGCTGCGCCCGAACGCGTGGCGATCATCGGCGCGGGCTACATCGCCGTGGAATTGGCCGGCCTGCTGCAGTCGCTGGGCAGCCGGGCGGAACTGTTCGTGCGTGGCCAGCGATTGCTCAACGGCTTCGACCACGAACTGGCCACGCAACTGGCCGAGGACTATCGGCAGTCCGGCATCCGCCTGCATTTCGGCCATTCGGTCGCGGCCTTGGAAAAGGACGGCGATGGCCTGCGCGTGCGTTGCGAGGACGGTTCGCTCAGCGAGTTCTTCGACACGGTATTGTTCGCGACCGGTCGCAGGCCCAGCAGCGAACGGCTGGCGCTCGAACGCGCCGGCATCGCGGCCGACGCCGAAGGTCACGTTGCGGTGGACGAACGCCATGCGACCAACGTCGAGGGCATCTACGCCGTCGGCGACATCACGCCGAACCCGCCGCTGACGCCGGTCGCCATCGCGGCCGCGCGCCGGCTCATGGATCGGCTGTACGGCGGCGCGACGGCGCTGCTGGACCTGCGCGGCATTCCCACGGTGGTGTTCTCGCATCCGCCGGTCGGGCAGGTGGGGCTGACCGAACACGAAGCGCGCGAAGTCCACGGCGATGAGGTCCATGTGTACCGTGCCGGGTTCCGGCCGATGCTCGCGGCGCTGGCCGACGTCCCACAGCGCAGCCTGTTCAAGCTGGTGTGCGTAGGCGAGGAGCGTCGCGTGGTCGGTATCCACCTGCTCGGCGATGCGGCGGACGAGATACTCCAGGGCTTCGCCGTGGCGATGAAGCGCGGCATCACCCTGGACGACCTGCGCGACACCGTCGCCATCCATCCCACCAGCGCCGAAGAAATCGTGCTGATGCGTTGAGCACGGCACATCGAGCAAGCACGATGAACACTCCCCACGATCCCGACATCTTCAGCCTGCATCGCGGCAACGCGCCGCTGCTGGTCAGCCTGCCGCACGACGGCAGCCACATTCCCGACGAACTTGCCGCGCGCATGGTGCCGTCGGCGCGACGCGCGCCTGACACCGATTGGCACGTCTCGGTGTTGTACGACTTCGCCCGCCAACTCGGCGCGTCGATCATCGTGCCGCGGCATTCGCGCTACGTCGTCGATTTGAACCGCCCGCCCGACGATACCTCGCTGTACCCGGGCCAGAACACGACCGGCCTGTGCCCGGCGGTGCAGTTCATCGGCGAGCCGGTGTATCTCGATGGCCAGGCGCCGGACGAGGCCGAGATCGCGCAGCGCGTGCAGCTCTACTGGCGCCCGTACCACGACGCGCTGCGTGGCGAGATCGAACGCCTGCATGCGCAGCATGGCCGCGTCGTGCTGTGGGAAGGGCATTCGATCCGCGGCAGCAACCTGCCGTTCCTGTTCGACGGGCGGCTGCCGGATCTCAACCTGGGCACCTCCAGCGGCGCGAGTTGTTCGCCCGCGCTGCAACAGCGGCTCGAAGCGGTGCTGGCGGGGCAGATCGACTACGACCACGTCGTCAACGGCCGCTTCAAAGGCGGCTACATCACGCGCCATTACGGCGAACCGGCGCGCGGCGTGGAGGCCGTGCAACTGGAGATCAGCCAGCGCAACTACATGGACGAGGACAGCTTCGCCTATGACGCCGGCAAGGCGTCGATGCTGCAGGCCGTCATCCGAAATTTGCTGCTGGCGACGCTTTCGTCCTGATACTCGTCGGATCGCGCAATGCATGAGCGTCGCGCATACCGAAGTCTGGTTGGCGGCGACGAGCCCCGGTATTACCTAATCACACCTCCAGCGTCGCCAGATCGCCCTTCGTTTCCAGCCACTGCTTGCGGTCGCCGGCGCGCTTCTTGGCCAGCAGCATGTCCATCAGCGAATGCGTCTGCACGTCGTCGTCGACGGTGAGCTGCACCAGTCGGCGCGTGTCCGGATGGATGGTCGATTCGCGCAGCTGCGAAGGGTTCATCTCGCCCAGACCCTTGAAGCGGGTCGTGTTGACCTGGCCGGTGTAACCCTTCTTGCGATCGCCCTTCTCGCGCTCGATCTTCTCCAGCAGGATCCGCTTTTCCTCTTCGTCCAGCGCGTAGAACACATGCTTGCCGATGTCGACGCGGAACAACGGCGGCATGGCGACGAACACGTGTCCGGCCGCGACCAGCGACGGGAAATGCTTGAGGAACAGCGCGCTCAGCAGCGTGGCGATGTGCAGGCCGTCGGAGTCGGCGTCGGCTAGGATGATCACCTTGCCGTAGCGCAGGCCGGACAAATCGTCCTTGCCGGGATCGCAGCCGATCGCGACGGCGAGGTCATGCACTTCCTGCGAGGCGAGCACGCTGCCGGAGGCGACTTCCCAGGTGTTCAGGATCTTGCCGCGCAGCGGCAGGATCGCCTGAAAATCCTTGTCGCGCGCCTGGCGCGCGCTGCCGCCTGCCGAATCGCCTTCCACCAGGAACAACTCGGTGCGCGAGAGATCCTGGCTGGCGCAGTCGGCCAGCTTGCCCGGCAACGCGGGGCCCTGCGTGATCTTCTTGCGGATGACCTGCTTCTCGGTCTTCAAACGCGCGGCGGCACGCTCGATGGCCAGTTGCGCGATCTTCTCGCCCATCTCGACGTGCTGGTTCAGCCACAGCGAGAACGCATCGTGCGCGGCGCCTTCGACGAAGCCCGCGGCCTGGCGCGAGGACAGGCGCTCCTTGGTCTGGCCGCTGAACTGCGGGTCGGTCATCTTGATGCTGAGCACGAAGGCTACGCGGTCCCACACGTCTTCCGGCGCCAGCTTCACGCCGCGCGGCAGCAGGTTGCGGAAGTCGCAGAACTCGCGCAGCGCATCGGTGAAGCCGGTGCGCAGACCGTTGACGTGCGTGCCGTGCTGCGCCGTCGGAATGAGGTTGACGTAGCTTTCCTGCACCAGTTCGCCTTCGACCACCCACGCCACCGCCCAGTCGGCGGTCTCGGTGTCCTTGGTGAGCTTGCCGACGAACAGCTCCGGCGGCAGCAGTTCGCGCTGCGCCAGTTCGCCGCGCAGGTAGTCGCGCAGGCCGTCCTCGTAATACCACTCGTTGCGTTCGTCGCTGGATTCGTCGTGCAGCTTGACCGTGAGGCTAGGGCACAGCACCGCCTTGGCGCGCAGCAGGTGGCGCAGGGCGCGCAGATTGAACTTTGGCGTGTCGAAGTACTTGCCGTCGGGCCAGAAATGCACGCGCGTGCCGGTGTTCTTCTTGCCGACCGTGCCGACGACCTCCAGCGGCGTGGCGCGGTCGCCGTCCTTGAAGGTCATGCGGTATTCGTTGCCGTCGCGCTTGATGCGCACTTCCACGTGCTTGGACAGCGCGTTCACCACGCTCACGCCGACGCCGTGCAGGCCGCCGGAGAAGGTGTAGTTCTTGTTGCTGAACTTGCCGCCGGCGTGCAGGCGCGTGAGGATCAGCTCGACGCCGGGGATCTTCTCTTCCGGATGGATGTCCACCGGCATGCCGCGGCCGTCGTCGGAAACCGAACAACTGCCGTCGTCGTGCAGCGTCACTTCGATGGTGCGCGCGTGGCCGGCCAGGGCCTCGTCGACCGCGTTGTCGATGACTTCCTGCGCCAGGTGGTTCGGGCGCGATGTGTCGGTGTACATGCCGGGGCGGCGCTTGACCGGGTCAAGGCCGGAAAGGACTTCGATGTCTGCGGCGTTGTAGCGGGAACTCATTCTTCGGCTACGGGGAAGGCGGGAGCGGGGATGGTCGGTGGCCGGCGCCGGAAATACAACCGCGTCGACGCCGGGTCGGATCGATTGTGTGCCATGGAACCGGTTGTACTCGCCCCGCGCGCCTTGCGCGATCGCCCGGTGACCCCATCTGAACCCTGGCGCCCCGTTCAGTGCAGGCTGGGCGCGGCAAGGGTAGGGTGCCGCCTGGCGTTCCCGGGCCTCACCGGCGATATGCCGTTCTTCCGTTCCTGGAGGTCGTTTAGTAATGAATATCCGCAAACTCGTGCTTCCCGCCCTGATCGCCGCAGCCCTGGCCACGCCGGCGCTCGCCCAACAGCAGCCCGCTCCGCAGGCCGACGCCGCCAAGCGCGCGCAGGCGCAGGATTCGCGCAAGGCCGACGATAAGGCCGACGCAGCCAAGGCCGATCAGTCCAAGGCCGGCAAGAAGGCCAAGGCCGATCCGACCCGCGAGCCCGAGGAAGAGGACGAGCGCTGATCTTCTGATTGGCGCCTCGATCCCAGACCCCGATCCGACGCCCCGCATCCGCGGGGCGTTTTTTATTCCGATCGCGCGGCCGGTGGTCGGCGGGAACGGAACGAAGCCTTCCATCCATCGCCCTTCGTTCCCGTGCCGTCCTTGCAGCGCAAGCATTTGCACCGACGGGGTTGCCGTCGGGACCGTCGCGTGGCTCGCCCTGAACCGGCCGAGCCGGTAAACTACGGCTTTCCAGTGGCAGCAAAACCATGACTCCCCTGATTTTCGTCACCGGCGGCGTGGTGTCCTCTCTTGGCAAGGGCATCGCGGCAGCCTCGCTGGCGGCCGTCCTCGAAGCGCGCGGCCTGCGCGTGACGATGATGAAGCTCGACCCGTACATCAACGTCGATCCGGGCACGATGAGCCCGTTCCAGCACGGCGAGGTGTACGTCACCGACGACGGCGCCGAGACCGACCTGGACCTGGGCCACTACGAGCGCTACCTGCGCACGCGCCTGAGCCGCAAGAACTCCATCACCACCGGCCGGATCTACGACAACGTGATCCGCAAGGAACGCCGCGGCGACTATCTCGGCGGCACCGTGCAGGTGATCCCGCACATCACCGACGAGATCAAGCGCTGCATCATCGAAGCCACCGAAGGCTTCGACGTGGGCCTGGTCGAGATCGGCGGCACGGTCGGCGACATCGAGTCGCTGCCATTCCTGGAAGCCATCCGCCAGATCCGCAGCGAACGCGGCCCCGAAGGGGCGCTTTTCATGCACCTGACCCTGGTGCCGTGGATCGCCGCCGCCGGCGAGCTGAAGACCAAGCCGACCCAGCATTCGGTGAAGGAACTGCGCTCCATCGGCATCCAGCCCGACGTGCTGCTGTGCCGCAGCGAGCAGCCGCTGCCCGACAGCGAGCGCCGCAAGATCGCGCTGTTCACCAACGTGCCCGAGCGCGCGGTCATCTCAGCCGTCGATCTGGACAACATCTACAAGATGCCGCGCCGCTTCCACGAGGAAGGACTGGACGCAATCGTCCTCGACCGCCTGCGCATCACCGCCGGCCCCGCCGATCTGTCCCAGTGGGACGAGGTCGTCGATGCCAGCGAGCATCCGGTCGACACCGTCACCATCGCCCTCGTCGGCAAGTACGTCGACCATCAGGACGCGTACAAGTCGGTCGGTGAGGCGCTCAAGCACGGCGGCCTGCGCCAGCGCACGCGCGTGAAGCTGAAATGGCTGGAATCGACCGACATCGAGCAGCAGGGTGTGGACGTGCTCAAGGATGTCGACGGCATCCTCGTCCCGGGCGGCTTCGGCGACCGCGGTTTCGAAGGCAAGGTGCTCACGGCGAAGTTCGCGCGCGAGACCGGTCTGCCGTACTTCGGCATCTGCTACGGCATGCAGGCGGCGGTGGTGGACTACGCCCGACACGTCGCCGGCCTGGACGGCGCCAACAGCACCGAGAACGACAAGGCCAGCCCGCATCCGGTGATCGGCCTGATAACCGAATGGCGCACCTCCAGCGGCGAAATCGAGCGCCGCAACGAGGAAAGCGACCTGGGCGGCACCATGCGCCTGGGCCTGCAGGAACAGCGCCTCAAGCCCGGCACGCTGTCGCGAGACATGTACGGAAAGGACATCGTCGCCGAGCGCCATCGCCATCGCTACGAATTCAACAACCGCTACCGCACCCAGCTGGAAGACGCCGGCATGGTCGTCAGCGCCAAGTCGATGGACGACCTGCTGGTGGAGATGGTCGAACTGCCGCGCGACAAGCACCCGTGGTTCCTGGCCTGTCAGGCGCACCCGGAATTCCTGTCGACCCCGCGCGACGGCCATCCGCTGTTCGTCGGCTTCATCCGCGCCGCGCGCGAGCGCAAGGCGCAGGCCGGCGGCCGGCTGCTGAAGGAAGCCACTGCGTGACCGAACGTCGGGCAGCGCCGCGCGCCTGCCCGCCATCCCGGCGCAAGCCGGGTTCCATCTTGAGTTTGCAGCGACATTCCCTTGAAGTTCGGGATCCGCCGGTTGCACGAAGCGTAAGCGACGGCAACTTGGAACCGGAACGCACCGGGATGACGATCAACGGGAGCAACGCATGAACCTGTGTGGTTTTGAAGTCGGCCTGGACCAACCTTTCTTCCTGATCGCCGGTCCGTGCGTGATCGAGTCGATGCAGCTGCAGCTCGACACCGCCGGCAAGCTCAAGGAGATCACCTCCGAGCTGGGCATCAACTTCATCTTCAAATCGAGCTTCGACAAGGCCAACCGCACCTCGGGCACCAGCTTCCGCGGTCCGGGGCTGGAGGAAGGCCTGAAGGTTCTGGCCGAGGTGAAAAAGCAGATCGGCGTGCCGGTGCTGACCGATGTGCACGAGTACACGCCGATGGACGAGGTGGCCTCGGTCGTCGACGTGCTGCAGACGCCGGCCTTCCTGTGCCGGCAGACCAACTTCATCCAGAACGTGGCCCGCGCCGGCTTGCCGGTGAACATCAAGAAGGGCCAGTTCCTGTCGCCGTGGGAAATGAAGCACGTGACCGACAAAGCCAAGGCCACCGGCAACACGCAGATCATGGCCTGCGAGCGCGGCGTCAGCTTCGGCTACAACAATCTGGTCAGCGACATGCGCTCGCTGAGCGTGATGCGCGACACCGGCTGCCCGGTCGTCTTCGACGCCACGCATTCGGTGCAGCTGCCCGGCGGTGCCGGCGGCAAGAGCGGCGGCCAGCGCGAGTTCGTGCCGGTGTTGTCGCGCGCGGCGATGGCGGTCGGCATCGACGGCATCTTCATGGAAACCCATCCGGTGCCGGACGAAGCCCTGTCCGACGGCCCCAACGCCTGGCCGCTGCCGAAGATGCGCGCGCTGCTGGAGACGCTGATGGAGATCGATCGCGTCACCAAGAAGCACGGCTTCCTCGAATCCACCGTTTGAATCCCGGGCAACCTTGATCCGGACGAAGCCCGGATCGGTCGCGCACCGGTGCGGGCGCCATGCCCAGTCGTTCAGGTTCTGCTTTAATCCGTGTTCGAACGTGTCATCCGTGTCCAAGCGCCTTTCGCCCATCCAGACGAAGACTCCATGACCACCATCGCCAAGATCCACGCCCGCGAGATCCTCGACAGCCGCGGCAATCCGACCCTCGAAGCCGAAGTCACCCTGAGCGACGGCAGCTTCGGTCGCGCAGCCGTGCCGTCCGGCGCCTCCACCGGCACCAAGGAAGCGGTGGAACTGCGCGACGGCGACAAGACCCGCTACCTGGGCAAGGGCGTGCGCAAGGCCGTCGAGAACGTCAATACGACGATCGCCAAGGCGCTGGAGGGCTTCGAGGCCGAGGACCAGGCCGGCCTGGACCGCCGCATGATCGACCTCGACGGCACCGAGAACAAAGGCCGCCTGGGCGCCAATGCGCTGCTCGGCGTGTCGCTGGCCAACGCGCACGCGGTGGCAGCATCGAAGAAGCTGCCGCTGTGGAAGTACCTGGCCGGTGGCCGCGAGGCCGTGCTGCCCGTGCCGATGATGAACATCATCAACGGCGGTGCGCACGCCGACAACAACGTCGACCTGCAGGAATTCATGATCCTGCCCGTCGGCGTGGACAATTTCGCCGAGGCGCTGCGCGCCGGCACCGAGGTGTTCCACGCGCTCAAGTCCGTGCTCAAGGGCCGCGGCCTGAGCACCGCCGTCGGCGACGAAGGTGGCTTCGCGCCGGACCTGCGCAGCAACGAGGAAGCGCTGGAAACCATCCTGGAAGCCATCGGCAAGGCCGGCTACAAGGCGGGTGAGGACATCCTGCTCGGCCTGGACGTCGCCTCCAGCGAGTTCTTCGAGAACGGCAAGTACAACCTCACCGGTGAAGGCAAGCGCCTGACCAGCGAGCAGTTCGTCGACTTCCTCGCCAACTGGGCGGCGCAGTACCCGATCATCACCATCGAGGACGGCATGGCCGAGGACGACTGGGCCGGCTGGAAGCAGCTCACCGACAAGCTCGGCAAGAAGGTGCAGCTGGTCGGCGACGACCTGTTCGTGACCAACCCGAAGATCTTCAAGGAAGGCATCGACCTGGGCGTGGCGAACGCCATCCTCATCAAGGTCAACCAGATCGGCACGCTGACCGAGACGCTGGAAGCCATCGCGATGGCCGATGCGAACCGCTACGCGGCGATCGTTTCGCACCGTTCGGGCGAAACCGAGGACACGACGATCTCCGACATCGCCGTCGCCACGACCGCCACGCAGATCAAGACCGGTTCGCTGTGCCGCAGCGATCGCGTCGCCAAGTACAACCAGCTGCTGCGCATCGAGGAAGCACTCGGTTCGGCCGCGAAGTACGCCGGCCGCGACGCCTTCGTCTCGCTCAAGCGCTAAGGCACGGAGCCCGGGCCCATGCGCTGGTTGCGACTGCTGCTGGTGGTGCTCGCCGGGCTGCTGGCGTTTCTCCAGTACCGGCTCTGGGTGGGCGAGGGCGGCAGCCGCTCGGTCGCCCGCCTGGAGCAGCAGGTGCAGCAGCAGACGCGCGAGAACGCGGGGCTGCAGCAGCGCAATGACGCGCTCGCGGCGGAAGTCGAGGACCTCAAGTCCGGCGAAGCCGCCGTCGAGGAGCGTGCGCGCAACGAGCTGGGCATGATCAAGCCCGGCGAGACGTTCTACCGCGTGGTCGAGCCCGAAGGTTCGACTCCGCCCTCCGAGCCCGCGCCGTCCACGGACGACGCGCAGGCACCGGCGCCGTGATCTGGGCGGTGCTTCCCGCCGCCGGTCGCGGCACGCGTTTCGGCGGCGAGATTCCCAAGCAGTACCTGCAACTCGCCGGAAAGCCCCTGATCGAACATGCGTTGCGGGCGCTGCTCGCGCATCCGCGTGTCGCGGGCGCGATGGTGGCTTTGTCGGATGGCGACGCGCATTGGCCCGGTTGGACGACGCTGCTTGGCAAACCGCTGCTGCGCTGTACCGGCGGCGGCGAACGCGCCGATTCGGTGCTGGCCGCGTTGCAGGCGCTGCCCGCGCAGGTCTCGAACGAGACGCTGGTGCTGGTCCACGATGCCGCCCGCCCGAACCTGCACGCGATGGATCTCGACCGGTTGATCGTCGCCGCCGAACGGGACGACGGCGCCATCCTCGGCGCGCCGCTGCGCGACACCCTCAAGCGCGCCGACGAATGCGGACGCATCCAGGCGACGGAGCCGCGCGACCGGCTGTGGCGCGCGTTCACCCCACAGGCGTTTCCTCGCGGCGCCCTGACGGCCGCGCTGTTGCAGGCGCGTACCGATGGCGTGCTCGTCACCGACGAAGCGATGGCGATGGAGCGTGCCGGGTTCCGGCCGCGCCTGGTCGAAGGCAGCGAAGACAACCTCAAGATCACCACGCCGGCCGACCTGCGGTTGATGGAACTGCTCTTCGCCTTGATCGAACAACGCACAACGGAACAGGGGAATTCCGCATGACACGAATCATCGTCCTTCTGCTGCTGTCGCTGGCAAGCTTCGGCGCGGCACACGCAGGCACGTCCGGACAGGCGTTGTCCGAATGCCTGAAGTCGTCGGCCACTCAGGACGACCGCCGCACGCTCGTGCAGTGGATCTACGCCGCGATTTCCGCCCATCCGGACCTGCAGGCAATGACCCGCATCGATGCGGCCAAGCGCACGCAGCTCGAAAAGGAATCGGCGGCCATCTTCGAGCGGCTGATCGCCGTGGACTGCACCGCACTGGCTCGCCAGACCATCGTCAGCGAAGGCTCCGAAGGCTTCAGCAATGCGTTCAAGACGCTGGGTGAACTGGCGATGGGCGGCGTCGTGGAGGACCAGGGCGTGCAAGCCGGAATGGCACGCCTGGGTGGCATGATCGACCAGGAACGCATCCTCAAGGCACTGCTGTCCCAATGAACGTCCGCATTGGCCAGGGCTACGACGTCCACGCATTCGGCGAAGGCGACCACGTCGTCCTCGGCGGCGTGCGTGTGCCGCACGATCGCGGCGTCGTCGCGCATTCCGACGGCGACGTCGTCATCCATGCGCTGTGCGACGCGATCCTCGGCGCGCTCGCGCTGGGCGACATCGGCAAGCATTTCCCGCCCAGCGATCCGCAGTGGAAAGGCGCCGACAGCCGCGCCTTCCTGCGCCATTGCAGCACGCTGGCCCGCGAACGCGGCTGGCGGCTGGGCAACTGCGACGTGACCGTTATCTGCGAGCGGCCCAAGGTCGGCCCGCATGCATCGGCGATGCGCGAACTGCTCGCGCAGGACCTGGACGTGGAGGTCGACGCCATCAGCATCAAGGCGACCACCAGCGAGAAGCTCGGTTTCACCGGCCGCGAAGAGGGCATCGCGGCGATGGCCGTGTGCCTGTTGGTGACGCCGTGAACGATCGCCAGCCCGTATTGCCGCGCGCGCACGGTTCAGCGGTGCTGAGCGCGAAGATGCGCAGCGTGCCGGAGGATTTCCTCGTCGAGGAACTTCCCGGCTTCGAGCCGACCGGCAGCGGCGAACACCTGTTGCTTACCGTCGAGAAGCGCGGCATCAACACCGCGTTCGCCGCCAGGCGCATCGCGCAATGGGCGGGCGTGGGCGAAGTCGCGATCGGCTACGCGGGCCTGAAGGATCGCCACGCCGTCACGCGCCAGCGTTTCAGCGTGCACCTGCCGAAGAAAGTCGCGCCGGATTTGGCGCCGCTGGATTTCGCAGAAGGCGAGGAACGGCTGCGTGTCATCGAACACACCTGGCACGCGAAGAAACTGCCGCGCGGCGCGCTGGCGGGCAACCGCTTCGTGCTGACGCTGCGTGGCGTCGAAGGCGAACGCGCGGCGATCGAGGCGCGCCTGCGCGCCATCGCCGAACGCGGCGTGCCCAACTATTTCGGCGAGCAGCGTTTCGGACGCGACGGCGACAACGTCGCCAACGCGCGCGCCATGTTCGCCGGGCGACGCGTGCGCCGCGAACAGCGCACGCTGCTGATCTCGGCTGCGCGCTCGGAACTGTTCAATCGGGTGCTGGCCGCACGCGTGAGCGAGGGCTGTTGGGACGCGCCGCTCGACGGCGAGGTGTGGATGCTCGACGGCAGCCGCAGCGTGTTCGGCCCGGAGCCTTTCGACGACGCGCTGGCGCAACGGCTGCACGCCTTCGACATCCATCCCACCGGCCCGCTGTGGGGAAAGGGCGAGTTGCGCAGCGCTGGCGAATCGGCGCGGCTGGAGCAGGCAACGCTGGATGGCGAGGAAGCGCTCGCGCTGCGGGCGGGACTGGAGGCGGAAGGGCTGAAGCAGGAGCGCCGTTCCCTGCGCCTGAAGCCCGCCGACCTCGCGTGGACGTGGCGTGAGGAGGACGCGCTGGAACTCGGTTTCGCGTTGCCGCCGGGGACGTACGCGACCGTGGTCCTGGACGAACTGGGCGACGTCCGTACGGTCGGACGCCCCGGCTGACGCACACATCGGGCCGATAACCCCGCCGTTCGTCGGAAAGCACCTGCCGGCACTGGCCTGCCTTGGACGGCGGCGTATACCGGAATTGCAGCGTCCAACGCGCTGCCGCCGTGTCACCAGGCTCGGCGACCGTCATGGAGATGTCGTCATGAACGCATCGCTACGCATGGCCGTGTTGCTGTCCGTCGTGGGCCTGTCGGCCTGCGCGGGCATGGAATCCAAGACCACCTATGTTCCCGAGCCCAAGGCACCCTCGATCATGGATGCCAATGAGGAATACATGGCATATGTCGAGCGCGTCGCCCGTCGCCGCGGCCTCGAAGTGGTCTGGGTGAACGTGCCGCGCAAGACGCCGGCTCAGATCGCGCAGGAAAGCGGTCAGCCCAAGTAATCCCTGCTCGGCGCCCTCCGGCCTCTAACCGGCTCAGGACGAGCGGAGGCGGCGGGGCGCGAGCAGCACCAATACCGCACCGGTGCCGCCCTGTGCAGGCGGCGCGGAGTGGAAGGCCAGCACGTCTGCGCGATGCCGCAGCATGCGGTCCACCAGGTTCTTCAGCACCGGCAGCCCGCCCGCAGCGATCGAGGCGGCGCCGTGCAACCCCTTTCCGTGAACGATCCGCACGCATCCAACCCCGTGCTGGCGGGCGTCGTGCAGGAAGGCGCGCACCAGTTGTTCGGCCTCGCGCGTGTCCGCACCGTGCAGGTCCAGTTCCTCCTGCACGGAGATCTCGCCACGCTTGAGTTTCTGCAGCAGGCGCGGTGTCACTTCCTCGCGTCGATAGCTCAGGGCATCGCCGGCTTCGAGCGGGCTTTCGTCCAGTGCGTGGCGGAACTGCTCGCGCGCTAGCGCCTCGTCGCGCTCGGCCATGCGGGCGCGCGGGCGCGGCTTGGGCGCCGCGGGCGGCGGCGTGGTCTCGCGAATCGGCCGCACCGGTCCGATCGCTGAGCGGAACAGCGCGCCGTCGTCTTCGTCATCGTCACGTCGTTCGGGCATGCGACAAGCCTAGCGTCGCCGGCCTCGATCGCAAGCCGTGCCGTGGGTCGCCGGAGCGGCCGGCGGCATCGGCTATCATGGGACTTCGCGCGGCGCGGGCCCGACCCCACGCGTCTTCTCGATCCGGCAAGCGTCAGCAAGGGAGTCCATGCGAGTTCTGGTGAGCAACGATGACGGCGTCGACGCGCCGGGCATCCGCGTCCTGGCCGAAGGCCTGAGAGCGGCGGGCCACGAAGTCCTGATGGTGGCGCCCGACCGCGACCGCTCGGGCGCCAGCAATTCGCTCACCCTGGACGCGCCCGTGCGCGTGCAGCAGCTAGACGATTCCACCTGGCGCGTGTTCGGCACGCCGACCGACTGCGTGCACGTGGCCATCACCGGCATGTTCGAGGTCGAGCCCGACATCGTGGTTTCCGGGATCAACAACACCGCCAACCTGGGCGACGACGTCATCTATTCCGGCACCGTGGCCGCAGCGATGGAAGGCCGTTTCCTCGGCCTGCCCGCAGTGGCGATGTCGTTGCAGACCGTGGACCACACCGGCAGGCACTACGAAACCGCGGCACGCGCGGCGGTGGAAATCATTGCCCGCCTGCGCGTCGATCCGCTGCCCGCCGACACCATCCTCAACGTGAACGTGCCCGACGTGCCCTGGTCCGAAGTTCGCGGTTTCGAAGTCACGCGCCTGGGCAACCGCCATCGCGCCGAAGCCTGCATTCCGCAGCACGATCCGCGCGGACGGCAGTGGTGGTGGATCGGCCCGGCCGGCGCCGAGCAGGACGCCGGCCCCGGCACGGATTTCCACGCCGTGCGTACCGGGCATATTTCGATCACGCCGATCCAGGTCGACCTGACGCGTTATCACGCACTGGAACAGGTGGCCAGCTGGGTCGATGGCCTGGCCACGTCGCTGGGGCACAAGCCGGAGCGCGTGGCATGACGCTGCGCATGCGGTTGCAGCCGGAAGCCATCGGCTCCGGGATGACTTCGCAGCGCGTGCGCGATCGCCTGGTCGATCGCCTGCGCGAAGGCCACCACGAAAGCGGGGGTATCCGTGACGAACGCGTGCTCAACGCGATCCGCACGGTGCCGCGTCATTTGTTCGTCGACGAGGCGCTGGCGACGCGCGCCTACGAGGACACCGCGCTTCCGATCGGCCACGGCCAGACCATCTCGCAGCCTTGGGTGGTGGCGAAGATGACCGAGGCGTTGCTCGAATCCGGGCCGTCGAAAGTGCTCGAAATCGGCACCGGCTCGGGCTACCAGGCCGCGGTGCTCGCCGCGCTGGGGCTGGAAGTGCACACCGTCGAGCGCATCGGCGAACTGCTGCGCACCGCGCGCAAGCGCTTCCGCCAGCTGGGCATGAACGTGCGCAGCAAGCACGACGACGGCCGCATCGGTTGGCCGGAGAACGGCCCCTTCGACGCGATCATCGTGACCGCGGCCGCGCCCGCCCTGGTCGAGGCGCTGACCGGGCAGCTCGCGCCCGGTGGCACGCTCATCGCGCCCGTCGGTGGCGCCGGATCCCAATCGTTGCTGAAGCTGCGCAAGGACGCGGACGGCAATATCACCCAGCAGACACTCGCACCGGTGGTATTCGTACCGCTGCTGTCGGGCATGGTCGACTGAGCGCCCGCCAAATACCGCACAATTTGAAGGACAGGGGCCCGCGTTGAAGATTTTCGGACCGTTGTACGAGCGCACCATCACCTGGGCGCGCCATCGCCATGCGCCCTCCCTGCTCACCGGGCTGAGCTTCGCCGAAGCCGTTGTCTTCCCCGTTCCGCCGGAAGTGATGCTGGCGCCAATGTGCCTGGCGCAGCCCAAGCGCGGGTTCTGGTTTGCCACGCTGAGCCTGGCCGGCTCGCTGGTCGGTGCGGTGGTCGGCTATGCGCTGGGCCATTTCGCCTACGAACTGGTCAAGCCGATGCTGGCCGCGCTGGGCTGGATGGAACGCATCGACGCGCAGGTGCAGCAGTTGCGCGAGATCGCCGCCCAGTCGCCGTGGCAGGCGTTCTGGCTGCTGGTTCTCGCCGGGTTCACGCCGATTCCGTTGAAGATATTCACCTGGGCGTCGGGCATCGTCGGTGTGCCGCTCGGGCCGTTCCTGGCCAGCATGTTCATCGGACGCGGCAAACGCGTGTACCTGGTCGCGCTGGCCATCCGCCTGGGTGGCGTGCGCGCGGAAGCGGCGCTGCGGCGTTACATCGAGCCGATCGGCTGGATCGCGTCGGCATTGCTGGTGGTCGCGCTGGGTTGGCTGGTGTGGAAGGCGCAGTTCGGATGAGAGGACGCATGACCGGAACATCGCGGGTCGTTGCCGCCACGTTGATCGCCGTCCTGCTGGGCGGCTGCGGGAGCGCGAAGGTCTATCGCGAGCCGGGCGCGTCGTCGCAGGCCCCTTCGCGCCCGAGGCCGGGCGTCAGCACCGCAGTGAGGAGCGGCGACACGCTGTTCGCCATCGCCTCGCGCAACGGCGTCCGGGTGCAGGACCTGGCCGCATGGAACGGCCTCGCGCCGCCGTACACGATCTACCCCGGGCAGCGCCTGCGCCTGTATCCCGCGGGCAAGGGCAGCAGCACGGCCGCGTCGCGTCCGCCGGCAACGACCCCGTCTAAGCCCGCGAGCGGCACGCCGCCGCCCGCCGCGACGCCCGCGCCCAAGCCCGCGGCGCCGGTGGCCAGCGACATCAAGTGGCGCTGGCCCGCGGACGGCGAACTGATCGGCCGCTACGTCACGGGCGAGCCGACCAAGCAGGGCATCGACATTGGCGGTGCCAGCGGCGCGCCGGTGCGCGCGGCGGCCGATGGCGTCGTCGTGTATTCCGGTTCGGGCTTGGTCGGCTATGGCGAGCTGATCATCATCAAGCACAACGAGCAGTGGTTGTCCGCCTATGGCCACAACCGCAATCGACTGGTCAACGAAGGCCAGTTGGTGCGATCGGGCCAGCAGATTGCCGAGATGGGCCGCAGCGGCGCGCCGCGCGAGATGCTGCACTTCGAGGTGCGCTACAACGGCAAGCCCGTCGATCCGCTGCAGTACCTGCCCAAGCGATGAGCGTAGCGTCCGCGCGCTGCGGACGGTGGCTTTGTCGCGCGGGTCCCGCGCGGGGCAGGGGGGCGTGGGCATCCGTGCTGGCGATGGGTTTGCTGCTCGCCGCCTGCGCATCGCCGGCCGTGCGCGATGACGCACCCGCGCTCGACATCGTCACCCTCAACCTCTGGCACGACCGCGAAGACTGGCCGCATCGGCGCGCGATGATCGAAGCCGAACTGCGCCGTCTTTCGCCCGATGCGATCGTGCTGCAGGAAGTGCTGCAGGACGCGGGCCTGCCGAATCAGGCACAGGCGCTCGCCGACGCGCTGGGTTACCACGCGTTCTTCGTATCGGTCGACGCCACCGACCACGCGCGTCGCTACGGCAATGCGATCCTGACGCGCGAGCCGGCGACATTGCGCGGCTTCCGCCGCCTGCGCCCCGACGATGCTTACAGGATCGCCGGCTGGGTGCGCACGAGCGCGCACGGACGCTCGCTCAACCTGTATGTCGTGCATCTGGACTTCGAAGATGGAAGTGGCGCGACGCGTGCCCGGGAGCTTGCCGACCTGATGGCGTTCGTCGAAGCCACGCGCGGCGACTCCCCCGTGGTGATCGCCGGCGACTTCAATACGGCCGCGGACACGCCGGAAATGGCACCGCTGCGCGAGGGTTTCATCGACGCCTATGCGGCTGCGCATGCGGGTATCGCCGTCGAAAGCGACACGCATGCCACGCTCAATGCGCGCTTCAATCCGCCGGTGCGCATCGACCGCATCCATGTGCAGGCCGGCGCGTTCGGAGTGCCGGAAGCACGGCGTATCCTCGATGCGCCCGATGCGGACGGCCGCTGGGCGTCGGATCACTACGGGGTCTGGGCGCGGCTGCCTTTCGCGCCGGGAAACGGCAACTAGCCCGGCAGCACGAAAGCGGCGACCACGCGTCGTCCTTCGCTCGCCAGCACGTTGTACGTGCGCGCGGCGGCGGCATTGGTCATCGTCTCCAGGCCGATCCCGCGCTTGAGGCAGGCGGCGAGCACGGACGCCGGCGGGAACACCTGCGTCGCGCCACTGCCAAGCAGCACCACTTCGGGTTCCATCGCCAGGACGACGTCGAGATCCTCAGGTGCCATCGTCCGCACATCGCGCGCGGGCCAGTCTTCGACGAGCCGGTTGGGCGACAGCACGAAGCTGGCCGAAAGCACGCGGTCGTTCACCCGCGCCGAAGCACCGTCGGCGGCGCGCAGGAAGAACTCGTGATCGGGGTGTTCGAGGTTGAGTTGCATGGCGACGACTTGGGGACGAGGCGGCTGGGCACCAACCCGGACGCATCGCGAACCGGTATCAGGCTCGCGGCAGGACGATCTGGCGCCGTTCCTTGCTCGGCCGGTAGAGCACGGCCGTGTGCCCGATACGCTGGACCAAGGCGGCTCCGGTGCGCTGGGCGAGTTCATCGATCATCGTGTCCCGGGTGTCCCGGTCCTGGGCGCCGACCTTCACCTTGATCAGCTCATGGTGTTCCAGGGCCAGGTCGATTTCGGCCACCAGCGGATCGGTGATGCCCTTGCCGCCCACCTGGAGCATCGCCTTCAGGTCGTGGGCCTGGCCCCGCAGGAAGCGGGTCTGGGAGGCGGTCAGGACGGTTTGCATCGGGATACTGAAAACTCAGGGGGGCCGCGCAGGGTATCATGACGGCCCACACGCCCTTTATTCCCGACGCCGGCCGATGGCGAGCCGCAGTAAATCCAGCCAGCGCTGGCTCAAGGAACACTTTTCCGACCCCTTCGTTAAGAAGGCCAAGGCGGAGGGCCTGCGCTCGCGTGCGGCCTACAAGCTGGAAGAACTGGTCGAGCGCGACCGCCTGCTCAAGCCGGGCATGGTCGTGGTCGACCTGGGCGCCGCCCCCGGGGGCTGGTCGCAATGGATCCGGCAGGAACTCGACCGCCTCGACGCCGCCCGCCCGGGCCGGGTCATCGCACTGGACATCCTGGAAATGCCGTCGCTGGCCGGAGTGGAATTCCTTCATGGGGATTTCAGGGAGGATGCGGTCCTATCCCAGTTGGTGGCTGCGCTGAATGGCCAGACCGTGGACCTTGTCCTGTCCGACATGGCCCCCAATAAGAGTGGCGTGGACGCGGTGGACATGCCCCGGGCGATGTACCTGTCGGAGCTGGCGATGGATTTCGCCGACCGGCACCTGCGCACCGGCGGCAACTTCCTGATCAAGCTGTTCCAGGGAGTCGGCTTCGACGAATACGTGAAAGAGCTGCGCCGGCGCTATGACAAGGTCGTGATTCGCAAGCCGGAGGCCTCGCGCAAGCGGTCGCCGGAGGTGTACGCGCTGGCACAGGGCAAGCGTGCGGTAATGAAGTAAGGTTCGATGGAACACACAGGTTGTACGGCGACCGTCGATGAATGGCAGGGCGCCGCCCCCGCTGCAACGCGCCACCGGGCGCCAGGTAGGAACTAGATGAACGATTTGGCCAAGAATCTGCTGCTCTGGGTGATCGTCGCCGTCGTGCTGATGGTGGTCTTCCAGGCATTCGGGCCGCGCGCGGTGGGCAGCGAAACGCTCGCCTACGACCAGTTCGTGCAGCAGGTCCAGCAGGATCGCGTGAAGGAAGTGAAGATCGCCGACGATCGCACCACGATTTCCGGCGAACGCAAGGACGGCAGCAAGTTCACCACCTACAGCCCGGGCGACAAGGATCTGGTCAACGACCTGATCAACCACAAGGTCGCCATCGAGCAGGCGCCGCCGCAGAGCGGGCCGTCGCTGCTGTACATCATCATCAACGTGCTGCCGTGGCTGCTGTTCATCGGCATCTGGGTGTATTTCATGCGCCAGATGCAGCAGGGCGGCAGCAAGGGCGCGATGAGCTTCGGCCGTTCGCGCGCCAAGCTGCAGGGCGAAGACCAGGTCAAGGTCACCCTTGCCGACGTCGCCGGCTGCGACGAGGCGAAGGAAGAAGTCGGTGAGCTCGTCGAGTTCCTGCGCGATCCCTCCAAGTTCCAGAAGCTGGGCGGCAAGATTCCGCGCGGCGTGCTGATGGTCGGCCCGCCGGGCACCGGCAAGACGCTGCTCGCGCGCGCCATCGCCGGCGAAGCCAAGGTGCCGTTCTTCTCGATCTCCGGTTCCGACTTCGTCGAGATGTTCGTCGGCGTCGGCGCCAGCCGCGTGCGCGACATGTTCGAGCAGGCGAAGAAGCACGCACCTTGCATCATCTTCATCGACGAAATCGACGCGGTCGGCCGCCATCGCGGCGCGGGCCTGGGCGGCGGACACGACGAACGCGAGCAGACGCTCAACCAGTTGCTGGTCGAGATGGACGGCTTCGAGGGTGGCGAGGGCGTGATCGTGATCGCCGCGACCAACCGTCCGGACGTACTCGACCCGGCGCTGCTGCGTCCGGGCCGCTTCGACCGCCAGGTCGTGGTCGGCTTGCCGGACGTGAAGGGCCGCGAGCAGATCCTGCGCGTGCACATGCGCAAGTTGCCGCTGCATGACGACGTCGAGCCGATGACCATCGCGCGCGGCACGCCGGGCTTCTCCGGCGCGGACCTGGCCAACCTGTGCAACGAGGCGGCTCTGTTCGCGGCGCGCGAGAACGCCAAGGACGTGCGCATGGAGCACTTCGACAAGGCGCGCGACAAGATCCTGATGGGCGCCGAGCGTCGCTCGATGGCGATGAGCGAGGACGAGAAGAAGCTCACCGCCTACCACGAGGCAGGCCACGCCATCGTCGGTCGCGTCGTTCCCGAGCATGACCCGGTCTACAAGGTCACGATCATCCCGCGCGGTCGCGCGCTGGGCGTGACCATGTACCTGCCCGAGGGCGACAAGTACAGCTACAACCGCACCGCGATCGAATCGCAGCTGTGCTCGCTGTACGGCGGCCGCGTCGCCGAGGAGCTGATCTTCGGTGTCGACAAGGTCACCACCGGTGCTTCCAACGATATCGAGCGTGCCACCAAGATGGCGCGCAACATGGTCACCAAGTGGGGTCTGTCGGACGAACTCGGCCCGATCGCCTATGGCGAGGAGGAGGACGAGGTGTTCCTCGGCCGTTCGGTGACGCAGCACAAGAACGTATCCAACGAGACCGCGCGCCGCATCGACGAAGTCGTGCGCAGCATCCTCGACAAGGCATACGGACGCACCACCGAGATCCTCAAGGGCAACCTCGACAAGCTGCACGCGATGGCCGATGCGTTGCTGCTGTACGAGACCATCGACGCGCACCAGATCGACGACATCATGGCCGGCCGCGTGCCGGGTCCGCCGGCCGACTGGTCGAAGTCGGGCAAGACCTCGAAGGACGACGGCCCGAGTCCGGGCGCGATCGGCGGGCCTGCGGCGCAGACTTAAGCGCCGTGATTCGTGATTCGTGATTCGCAGAAACGGTGCCGGCAACGGCGCCGTTTTTCGTTGTAACGTCGTCAGAGATTCCGCTACTTTTCGAATCCCGAATCCCGAATCCCGAATCCCGAATCCCAGCTCCCATGTTCGACACCACGCCCACCCTCGACTGCAACGGTCGCCCGCTCGTGCTCGACCGTCCGCGCGTCATGGGGATCGTCAACGTCACGCCCGATTCGTTTTCCGACGGTGGCGCCCACGACACGCTCGACGCCGCGGTGGCGCACGGCCTGAGGCTGGCGGAGGAGGGCGCCGACATCCTCGACATCGGCGGGGAGTCCACGCGTCCCGGCGCGGCCGACGTAACGGTGGAAGACGAACTGCGCCGCACGATTCCCGTGATCGAACGACTGGCGAAGCAAACGTCGCTTCCGATCAGCATCGACACGTCCAAGCCCGAGGTGATGCGCGCCGCCGTGCAGGCAGGCGCGGGCATGATCAACGACGTCTACGCGCTGCGCCGCGATGGCGCGCTCGATGCGGCCGCCGCGCTGGGCGTGCCCGTCGTGCTGATGCACATGCAGGGCGAGCCGCGCTCGATGCAGGAGGCTCCGCACTATGACGACGTCGTCGCGCAGGTGCATCGCTTCCTCGCCGAACGCATCTTCGCCGCCGAGATGGCGGGCATCGCGAAGAAGAAGATCCTCGTCGACCCGGGTTTCGGTTTCGGCAAGAACACGCAGCACAATCTCGCGTTGCTTGCGCAGCTGGAGCGATTTGCCGAGCTGGGCGTCCCATTGCTCGCGGGGCTGTCGCGCAAGCGCACGATCGGCGAGATCGTCGGACGCAACGAACCTCGCGATCGCGCGATCGGTTCGGTCGCCGCGCATCTCATCGCCGCACAGCGCGGAGCGAAGTTGTTGCGCGTGCACGATGTCGCCGCGACGGTGGATGCGTTGAAGGTGTGGAATGCAGTCGCCTCACAGGCGACCCCGCGTGCGAAGTCCACGCCTTCGATGCCGACCTGGCCCGACGACGAGTAATGCGTCGCCTGGCGTTTTTTTGACCAATCACGCCAAGCGCCTTGGTGCGTAAGGCGTGCGCTGCGATACGCACAGCGCTGTCCAAATGCTTGTCCACAGGAAGTGTGGATAGCGTGTGCGCCGACGCCGAAATCGCCGCGCGAGTCAAACGATTTGTGCGGTCAATTTTTAGCCAACCCCCTTGCAATGCTTATGTCGCAAGGCGCTCAGGCATGTTTCCACATCGATGTCCGCAGGCTTGTCCACAGCCCGTGTGGATAGTCGTGTTCGTCGCATCCGAACCATCGGGATTCCACCGCGTCGGCGATGCCGGAAACGTCGGCCGAGTCAAGCGAAATCGCTGGTGATTTTTTAGCCACTCCGCGCGGAGCCATGCTGTGCCGAGCTCTCAGGCCACTCTCCACATCGCTGTCCGCAGGCTTGTCCACAGGCGGTGTGGATAGCTCGTACGGGGTGGTCAAAATATCGCCATACAGCCGGCGCCCGTTGGGGCGCATGGCCTGCAGCACGTTATCAACAGCCTTGCCCCAGAGGTTTTCCACACCTTTTGTGGAAAGGACGAATGGGCGCGCGAGGTTTCCCGACGTCGGTCCGTGTGCGAGGCTACGACCCCGACCCGCCGTGCCCGACATGCCCGCCGATACGCGCCCCATCGCGATTGCCCTGATGGGCCCGACCGCCTCGGGCAAGACCGCGCTCGCGCTGGACTGGGCCGAGCGCTTCGGCGGGGAAATCGTCAGTGTCGATTCGGCGCTGGTCTACCGGCGGCTGGACATCGGTTCGGCCAAACCGACCACGGCCGAGCGTTCCCGCGCACCGCACCACCTGATCGATCTGCGCGAGCCCTGGCAGCCATACTCGGCAGCAGAGTTCGCCCAGGACGCGCGGCGCGCGATCGAAGACATACTCGCCCGTGGACGGCTGCCGATCCTCGCCGGCGGCACCGGTCTGTATTTCCACGCGCTGCTGCATGGCCTGTCGCCAATGCCGGAGGCTGATGCGGACACGCGCGCGCAATTGGAAGCGCAGGCGCAGGCCCGAGGATGGGCCGCCCTTCATGCGGAACTGGCGGCGGTGGATCCCGCAGCGGCCGCTCGCATCCATGCCACCGACGCGCAACGCATCCAGCGTGCGCTCGAGGTCTACCGTCTGTCCGGTCGCACGATCACCGATTGGCGTGGCGAGGTCTCGCAACATCCTCGCCCGCCGGCGCGGGTGCTCAAGCTGGTGCTGGCGCCGGCCGACCGAGCAGAGCTGCACGAGCGCATCGCCCGCCGGTTCGACCTGATGCTGGACGGTGGGTTTCTCGACGAAGTGCGTGCGCTGCGGGCGATCCCGGAATTGCGCGACCATCGCGCGCCGCAGGACCTGCCCGCGCTGCGCGCCGTCGGCTACCGCCAGGCCTGGGAGCATCTGGACGGCGCGACGGACCTGCGAGAGTTCCGTGATCGCGGCGTGTACGCCACCCGCCAACTCGCGAAGCGGCAGCTCACTTGGCTGCGCGGCGAACTCGATGCCCGCTGGTTCGATCCGCAGCGCCAACGCGAGGCGCTCGACGTCGCGCGGGCCGCCTTCATGGACGGCGCAGGGGATTCGACGAAGGGTTGAATCCGGTGCGCGTGCAGCACCTCGCGTTTGCGCTACCATCGGGCGGTCGCCGCCGTGGGGACGGCCGGCGATGCGGCGGCCTCCACCGCGCCGTCCTTATAACTAGAACGAGTTGGGGAGCTACACATGTCCAAGGGACAGTCTTTGCAGGATCCTTTCCTGAACGCGCTGCGACGCGAACGCGTGCCGGTTTCGGTCTACCTGGTCAACGGGATCAAGCTGCAGGGCACGATCGAATCCTTCGACCAGTTCGTGGTGCTCCTGCGCAACACCGTCAGCCAGATGGTGTACAAGCACGCCATTTCCACCGTCGTGCCGGCGCGCAACGTGCGAGTGGGGCCTGGCGGCGGTTACGTCCAGTCGTCCGAATCCGGTGGCGAAGACGGCGAGGATGTCGAAGAGACGGAATGACCCCGGTCCGGGAACGGCCGGCGCCCGCCCCGTGTCCGGTCGATGACCTGCGGCCCTTGTGTGGCCGCGGGGTGGCGCCCATGTTGTCTTCCTGTCCCTGCACAGGTTGACCCGGTTTGTTCGAACGATCCCGCAAAGGCGAGCATGCGCTCCTGATCCAACCCCACGCCGGCGGCCCGCCGGAAGAGGGGGTGCTGGAGGAGTTCGCCGATCTTGCCCGCTCTGCGGGCGCCACGGTCGCCGCGGTGCTCACCGCGCGCATCGACCGTCCCAACGCCGCCATGCTGATCGGCAGCGGCAAGTTGGAAGAAGTGAAGGCCGCCGCCGAGGCGACCGGCGCCGATCTCATCCTCGTCAACCATCCGCTTTCGCCCGGGCAGGAGCGCAACCTCGAGCGCGCGCTGCAACGCCGCGTGGTCGATCGCACCGGGTTGATTCTGGACATCTTCGCTCAACGCGCGCACAGCCACGACGGCAAGCTGCAGGTCGAACTGGCGCAGCTCAAGCACATGGCCACGCGGCTGGTTCGCGGCTGGACCCACCTGGAGCGCCAGCGCGGTGGTTCGATCGGCTTGCGCGGCCCGGGCGAAACCCAGCTGGAAACCGACCGCCGACTGTTGCAGAAGCGTCTGGAGCAATTGCAGAAGCGGTTGGAAAAGGTCGAAGTGCAGCGCACCCAGATGCGGCGTGCGCGCGTGCGCAGCGAGTTGCCGCGCGTGGCGCTGGTCGGTTACACGAACGCCGGCAAATCGACGCTGTTCAACGCGCTGACCGGCGCGGATGCGTACGCCGCCGACCAGCTGTTCGCGACGCTGGACCCGACGGTTCGGCGCATCGAGCTTTCCGGCGGTGGCGTGGTGCTGGCCGACACGGTCGGCTTCGTGCGCGATCTGCCGCACGAGCTCGTCGCCGCATTCCGTTCGACCCTGTCCGAGTCGCGCGAAGCCGATCTGCTCCTGCACGTCGTCGACGCCGCCGACCCGCTGCGGGACGAGCGCATCGCGCAGGTCGACGAGGTGCTGAAGGACATCGGCGCGGGCGAATTGCCGCAATTGCTGGTGTTCAACAAGATCGACCGTCTTGGCGACGATGGCGAGACGGTGCCGCCGCGCATCGACCGTCCCGCCGAGGGTCGCGTGCGCGCGTGGCTGTCGGCTCGCGACGGCAGCGGCCTTGACCTGCTGCGGCAGGCGCTGGCCGAAGCGCTGGAACTGCGCCACGTGGTCGGCGAGGTCCGCCTGCCTGCGCAGGCGGCCAAGCTGCGCGCCCGCCTGCACGAGTTGGGTGCGGTTCGCGGCGAGGAACACGATGAACACGGCTGGCGCATTCGCGTGGACCTGCCCCTGGCCGACGCGCAGCGCCTGTTCGTGCAGGCACACGGCGAAGCCCTGCGCCCGATCTTGCCGGAGCAGGACGACGAAGATGCGGCCTGAGCGGCCTGAACGCATCCGGCGTCGGCTTGCTTGAGACGCACCGCACCCCCACCTAGAATCGACGCACGTCCGCGCAGCTGAACGCGGACGCGGATCCCCTCCTTGGAGCAGGCATGGCCTGGAACACCCCTGGCAGTGACAATTCTGGCGGTTCGAACGGACGAACCCCGCGCCGCAGGCCCGGAGGCCGCGGCCTGGACGCCTTGCTCGACCCGCTACGCGGCCTGTTCGGCGGCGGTGCTGGAGGCGGGGGAGGCGGCAACATCCTGCGCTGGGTCGGCATCGTCTTCGGCCTGTGGCTGGTCTTCAACTGCTTCGTCCTGGTGACCGAGCAGGAGCGCGGCGTGGTGCTGCGCTTCGGCCAGTTCTCGCGCGTGCTCGAACCCGGCCCGCATCTGAAGGCGCCGTGGCCCATCGAGCGCGTGACCAAGGTCAACGCCACGCAGAGCAACGCGTATAGCGACACCGTTCCGGTGTTCACCCGCGATGCCAACATGGTGAACGTCGAGATCAACGTGCAGTACAAGATCGGCGATCCGCAGACCTACCTGTTCGGTACGCGCGATGCCGACCGCGTCCTCAAGGAAGCGGCGCAGAGCGCGGTGCGCGAGCAGGTCGGCCGCTCCGACCTGGACACCGTGCTCAATGCGCGTTCGGAACTCACGGTCACGGTGAGGCAGCGCCTGCAGGCCTCGCTCGAGGCGTACCGCACCGGCCTGGTCGTCACCGAGCTCAACCTGCCCAACGCGCGTCCGCCGGACGAGGTGAAGGACGCGTTCGACGAAGTGCAGCGCGCCGCCTCCGACAAGACCACCGCCATCAACCAGGCCCAGGCGTACGCCAAGCAGGTCGTGCCTGAGGCGCGCGGTGAAGCCGCCCGCGTGCGTACCGGCGCGGAAGGCTTCAAGACCGCCGCGATCGCCCGCGCCGAGGGCGACGCGACGCGATTCTCTTTGCTGGTCGACCAGTACAAGAGTGCGCCCGATGTCACGCGCAAGCGGCTGTGGCTGGACACCGTGCAGGACGTGGTCGCCGGCAACCGCACCATCATCGGCGGCGATTCGCGCCAGCTGATCTACGTTCCCATGGGCGACAAGCGCACCGCGCCTTCCGCCGTCCCCTCGCCGCTGCTGACGCCGGACCTGCTGGCGCCGCCGCTGGGGTCGGAACCCGCCGACGCCGGACGTCCCACCCGTTCGCCCCGGCCCAGCGGCCGTGAAGAGGTGAGCCGATGAAATTCTCCTTGTGGATCGCCGCCGCCGTCGCGGCCCTGTTCGCGCTGCTCGGTTCGGTGTTCGTGGTCAGCGAAGGCCATAACGCGATCGTGCTGAACCTGGGACGCGTGGTGCGTTCCGACATCGGTCCGGGCCTGCACTTCAAGTGGCCGCTGGTGGAGTCGGCACGCGTGTTCGATCGCCGCCTGCAGGTGCTCGACGCCGAGCCGGAGCGTTACCTCACGGCCGACAAGCAGAACGTCAGCGTCGACTTCTTCGCGCTGGGCCGTATCAACGATCTGCGCACGTTCTATCGCGCCACGGGTGGCAACGAAACGATCGCGGTCGAGCGCCTGGCGCCGATCATCCGCGATTCGCTGATCAACGAGATCAACTCGCGCACGCTGCAGCAGGTGGTGTCGGGCGACCGCGACGCGGTGATCGGTCGGCAGCTCGAGGCGATCAACCAGGGCGCCGAGACGCTGGGCGTGAAGATCGTCGACATCCGCATCAAGCGCATCGAACTGCCGCAGGACAGCAACGTGGTCGGTTCGGTCTACAACCAGATGCGCAGCCAGCGACTGCAGGTGGCCAGCCAACTGCGCGCCGAAGGCGTGGAGCTGGCGCAGGCCATCCGTGCCCAGGCCGACCGCGAGAAGCAGGTGATCGTCGCCGAAGCCGAACGCGATGCGCAGAAGCTGCGCGGCGAGGGCGATGCCGAGGCGGCGCGCCTGTACGCGCAGGCCGCGAACAAGGACCCGGCTTTCTACGCGTTCCAGCGCAGCCTGGATGCCTATCGCAAGGCGTTCGGAAACGGCGACACGGTGATCGTGCTCGATCGCAACGACCCGTTCCTGCAATACCTGCGCTCGGAACGCTGATCGGCCCGCATGTTCGAGCTGGTCTCGGCCCTGTGCCTGGTGGCGGTGCTGGAAGGCCTGTTCCTGTTCGTCGCTCCGCGCGGCTGGAAACGGGCTGCCGAGCAACTCCACGCGCTGCCGGACCGGCAACTGCGCGTGGTCGGCGCGGTGGCGGTGGGGCTGGGCCTGCTGTCGCTGTGGTGGGTGCGCTCCTGATGCCTTCACGCGCGCCGGCCTGACCGGATCGGTCGGGAATGCGTGAAGTGAACGGGAATCCGCCCGCCGGGGTGGTCCCGCCCACCCAAAACCCGGATAATGCACAAAAGCCGGACGGGGCCCAGCGCCCCGCCGGCTTTCTTGCTGTTTGCGGGTGCTCATAGGCGAGTTCTCCGCGGCAGCCCGGCCTTCTCAGGCCATTAATGCAACGGAGTCAGGAGCTTCGAAATGGGTCAGTCAGTCGTCGTTCTCGGTGCCCAGTGGGGCGATGAAGGCAAGGGCAAGATCGTCGATCTGCTCACGCAGGACATCGGGGCGGTGGTGCGTTTCCAGGGCGGCCACAATGCCGGCCACACGCTCGTCATCGGCGGCAAGAAGACCGTCCTGCACCTGATCCCGTCGGGCATCCTGCGCGAAGGTGCGCTGTGCCTGATCGGCAACGGCGTCGTGCTGTCGCCGGCGGCGCTGCAGAAGGAAATCGCCGAGCTTGAATCCAATGGCGTCGAGGTCCGCTCGCGCCTGAAGATCAGCCCGGCCACGCCGCTGATCATGCCGTACCACATCGCGCTGGATCAGGCCCGCGAGAAGGCCGCCGGCGGCAAGGCCATCGGCACCACGGGTCGCGGCATCGGACCGGCGTACGAAGACAAGGTCGCTCGTCGCGGCATCCGCGTGGCGGATCTGCACTACCCGCAGCAGCTCGCCGAGAAGCTGCGCAGCACGATGGACTATCACAACTTCGTCCTGACCAAATACCTGGGCGTCGACGCCGTCGACTTCCAACAGACGCTCGACGAGGCGCTGGCCTTCGGCGAGTACGTCGAGCCGATGAAGTCCGACGTCGCCGGCATCCTCCACGAGCTGCGCAAGCAGGGGAAGAAGGTGCTGTTCGAAGGCGCGCAGGGTTCGCTGCTCGACATCGACCATGGCACGTACCCGTACGTGACCTCGTCCAATACCACGGTCGGCGGCGCGTACGCCGGCACCGGCGTGGGCGCGGATGCGGTCGACTACGTGCTGGGCATCGCCAAGGCGTACGCCACGCGCGTCGGCGGTGGTCCGTTCCCGACCGAGCTCAACGACGACATCGGCCAAGGCCTGCGCGATCGCGGCCAGGAATACGGCGCCACCACCGGCCGTCCGCGTCGCTGCGGTTGGATGGACATCGTCGCGCTGCGTCGCGCGGTGGCCGTCAATGGCATCACCGGCCTGTGCATCACCAAGCTCGACGTGCTCGACGGCATGGAGAAGCTGAAGATCTGCATCGCCTACGAGTACCGCGGCAAGCGCACCGAGTACGCGCCGCTCGACGCCGCCGGTTGGGAAGAGTGCACGCCGGTGTATTTGGAATTCCCGGGCTGGGAAGAGAACACCCACGGCGTCACCGAGTGGGACAAGCTGCCCGCCGCGGCCCGCGCCTACCTGCGCGCGCTGGAAGAACTGGCCGGCTGCCCGATCGCGATCGTCAGCACCGGTCCGGATCGTGACGCGACCATGGTGCTGCAGGATCCGTTCGCGTAACCCGCCTCGCGATCGCATGAAAGGCCCCGCATCGCGGGGCCTTTTCGTTTGGGATTGCAGCAGGGCGGAGCGGTCGCGCGCCGAACCCGTCAGAACAGCATGTCGATCCAGCCGGCCGCCGCGGTCGCCAGGCTTCCCGACAGCACGCCGAACACCGCGATCGAGATGGTGCCCGCGACCCAGGCTGCGCCCATCAGCCAGCCGTCGCGTTCGAGCAGCGCGAACGCGAACACCAACAGCAGCGCACCGAAGAGGTAGTTGGTGAACGGGATCGGCAGCGAAAGCAGCAGGCCCAGCAGCAACAGCAGCAAGCCGGTGAAGAAGTCCGCCGCGCGATGGTCCAGCAGCACCGGCAACCGCGGCTTCACCAGTTTCTCCAGCCGGGTCAGCCACGGCGCGAGCAGGTCGCGGAAACGCGCCATCGCTTGACGATGCGGCCCGCGCCGCGCAAGGAATTTCGGCAGCCACGGCTGACGCAGACCGATCAGCAACTGCAGGCCGATCAGGATCACCAACGGGCCGCTGATCGCGCCGCCCAGGCCGGGAATCGGAATGAACGCCGGGATCGTGGACACGAACAGCAGCATGCCGAACGAACGATCGCCCAGGCCGTGCAGCACGTCGGCCATGCGCAGTTGTTCGTTCGGATCGCCGGCTGCGAACACGTCCAACAGGGCTCGCGTGCCCGCCTCGCGCGGTTCGTGCTCGCGATCAGCCCGAAGTGTCATCCGTCACCGGCTCCGGTTCGGGGCGTCGCGAAAGCAGCAGCTTGTCGATGCGAGGGCCGTCCAGGTCGACGACCTCGATGCGCCACTGCGCCCAGTCGAAATACTCGCCGACGTAGGGAATGCGACCGAAGTGCGCGATCACCATGCCGGCCGTGGTGTGGAAATCGTGCTCGTCCTCGTCGGGCAGGCGACCGCCGCCGATGATTTCGCGCAGGTCTTCCACCGGCAGCGAGCCGTCGAGCAGGAACGATCCGTCGGGGCGTTCCACCACCGGCGCGTTGTTGTCGTCCTCGGCTTCGCCGATCGGCCCGCCCATGGCGTGGACGCGGCCGACGACTGCGTCCATCAGGTCGGCGATGGTGACCACGCCGCTGATGTCGCCGTATTCGTCCACCACCAGGGCGAGCGATTGCTGTTCCTCGCGGAAGATTTCCAGCAGCTTCATGGCGTGCGTGGACTCGGACACGAACAACGGCTCGCGCAGTTCCTTGAACAGGTCCGGCGCCTTCTGGTCCAGGCGATCCAGCAGCGATTTCACTTCCAGGATGCCCAGCACTTCGCTGTCGTTGTGACGATACACGGGGTAGCGCGAGAACGGCGTTTCGCGCATGGCTTCCAGGTTCTGCGCGAAATCCGCCGATGCGTCGAGCCAGGCGATGCGCGTGCGTGGCGTCATCAGGCTCTCGGTCGTGCGGTCGCCCAGGCCGAGCACGCGGTTCATCATCTTGCGCTCGTCGGCGTCGATGACGCCCTGCTCGTGGCTTTCGCTCACCAGCAGGCGGATTTCCTCTTCGCTGATCGCCGAACGCGCGTCGTCCTTCACCCCGAACAGGCGCAGGAAGAATCGGTTGATCGCGCCCAGCGCCGCGACCGCGGGACGCGCCGCACGCGAGAGCCAGTACAGCGGAATCGCGACCGCGCAAGCGATGCGCTCGGATGCGGTGAGGGCCAGACGCTTGGGGATCAGCTCGCCGAAGATCACCGAGGCGGCCGTGATCAGCGTGACCGCCGTGCCCAGGCCGATGCCACGGGCGTACTGGGCGGCGTTCGGCCATACCCCCTGCACCCAGCTGGCGATGGCCAGGCCGATGGACTCGCCACCGAACGTGCCGGTGAGGATGCCGATGGAGGTGATACCCACCTGGACGGTGGACAGCAGGTTGTCCGGATGCTCGGCCAGTTCCAGCGCCACCCGCGCGCCGCGGCTGGTCTCGGACATCTGCTTGAGCTTGATCTTGCGCGAGGTCATCAGCGCCATCTCCGACATCGCGAAGAAGGCGTTGATGACGATCAGGGCCATGACGATCAGCAGTTCCAGCATGCGGTCCTTACCTCAGGATGGCAGGCTGGAGCACACGCACCGTGAGGGGGCGTGAAGGCGGTGGGCGGCCGTTCTGGGTCGTCGTCCATCAGGTCTGAAGGGTGGTCTGGGAGGTAGAGCGAAGGGATGGTAGCAGGCCGGGCCAATTCAACCCTTCGCGCCGGGCGCGCGCCGTTGACGCCAAACCGTCATAATTCGCCCCGCAGACCCACCGCGCCGGGCGTTCCGGCACCACGAGGCCCCCTCCGCATGTTCTCCCTGCAAACGATCTTTGGCCAAGGCAACCAGTTCTACACGTTGCTGGAAGAGGCCGCCGTCGCCGCCCACGACAGCACCAAGGCGCTCCACGCCATGCTCAAGACGGCCGACCGCCAGCCCGCGCTGGACGCGTTCAAGCTGGCCCGCCAGCGCGAGCGCGAGGCCTCGGACAAGATCAGCCACGAGCTCGTCAACAGTTTCATCACCCCGATCGAGCGCGAAGACATCGAGGCCCTGGCCTCGGCGCTGTACAAGATCCCCAAGCAGGTCGAGAAGTTCGCCGACCGCTACTCGCTGGCCACGCGCCATCTGGAGCACATCGACTTCGCCCCGCGCGCGGCGATGCTGGAGCAGGCCTCGGGCGTGGTCGTGCAGATGGTTCAGCAGTTGCGCCACCTCAAGCTCGAGCCGATGAAGGCGCTCAACGACCAGCTGCGCTCGCTGGAGAACGAAGCCGACCGCCTGATGCTGGAGCTGTACCGCGACATTTACTCCGGCCGCCTCGACAACCTGCAGATGTTCCTGCTCAAGGAGTTCTTCGAGATCCTGGAGAAGGCCATCGACCGTTGCCGCGAAGCCGGCGTGGTCGCCTACGAAATCGTCCTGAAGAACTCGTGAGGCCGGGCCGATGCTGACCCTGGTCCTGGTCGTGGTATTCGCGGCGCTCGCCTTCGAATACATCAACGGCTTCCACGACACTGCCAACTCCATCGCCACGGTGGTCGCCACGAAGGTGCTCTCGCCGATGCAGGCGGTGGCACTGGCGGCCATCACCAACCTGCTCGGCGCGTTGTGGGGCACGGCGGTCGCCAAGACGATCGCTTCCGGCCTGCTCGACACCGGCGTGGTCGAGGTGACCTCGCAGTTGATTTTGTGCGCGCTGCTGGGCGCGATCGTGTGGAACCTGATCACGTGGTGGAAGGGCCTGCCGTCCTCGTCCTCGCACGCGCTGATCGGCGGCCTGTGCGGCGCGGCGGTCGCCGCGGCGAGCAACAACTTCCATTCGGTGATCTGGTCGCATCCTGCGGACCCCTGGTACAAGAGCGCCGGCGTGCTTTGGAAAGTCGTCGTGCCGATGTTTTCCTCGCCGCTGCTGGGTTTCGCCACCGGCTTCCTGGTGATGGGCCTGTTGTTCGCGATCATTTCCTTCATGGCGCGCAGCGGCGGCGTGCTCGCGCGCATGGCGCGGCCGCGCTGGGTCAACGCGTTCTTCGGCAAGGCGCAGCTGGCGTCGGCCGCCGGCATGGGTTTTGCGCACGGCATGAACGACGCGCAGAAGACGATGGGCATCATCGCGCTGGCGCTGGTCGGCGCGCAGTCGGCGGGCACGCTGGACAATCTTCCGGCGTGGCTGGCGTTCCTGCATCCCTCGCAGAACGCGCTGGAAAACAACGACATCGACCTGTGGATCAAGCTGACCTGCGCCATCGTGATGGCCGCCGGTACCGCCGCGGGCGGCTGGCGCATCATCAAGACGCTGGGTCACAAGCTGGTGAAGCTGCATCCGATCAACGGCTTCGCGGCGGAGACCAGTGCCGCTGCGGTGATCATGGCCGCGTCGTCCCTGGGCATTCCGGTGTCGACCACGCACAACATCTCGTCGGCGATCATGGGCGTGGGCACGGCGAAGCGCTTCAACGCCATCAAGTGGACGGTGGTCGAGAAGATGATCTGGGCGTGGATCCTCACGATCCCCGCCGCCGGCGGCATCGCCTACTTCTGCTTCGAGATGTTCCGCTTCTTCGGCTGGGCGTGAAGCGCGGGGATTGGAGAAGCGGGATTCGGGATTCGTAGAAGCAGGCGCGCCTGCGCCGTTACGAATCACCAATCCCCAATCCCGAATCCCAGCTTCAGAACAGATCGCCGCCCGCCGACAGCATCCGCTCCATGCGGTCGCCCAGGCCGCCGATCTCCAGCACGAGGCGATCGACCTCGGCTTCGTCCAGGCCTTCGTACGGGCGGTTCTCGCACAGTTGCAGGTGTGGCACGCCGTCGAGGTCGCCGATGGCGAGATAGCCGACGCGGCTCTGCCAGTTGAAGATCAGTGCCTTCTTCGCGTCCAGGCCGGTGATCGGCGCGACCGCGGTGCTGACGCGCAGGTAGGGACGGCCGTCGTCGTCGTCGAGCTCGGACAGGAAGATCGCCTGGTGGCGCGTGCCGTGTTCGAGCGACAGTTCAATGCACAGCACGTCCACGTCGTGCTCGGTCAGGCGGAATTTCGCGGCCTGCAGGTGATGGCGGATCGAGTCGAAGTTGCGCACGGGCGGCTCCTTCCGGGGGAAGCCGTTATGCTACCGCGATGAGCAAGGCGCCTGCCGACGAATCGCATCGACGCATTTTCGCCGCGATCCGCGCGATCCCCGCAGGCGAGGTCGCCGGTTACGGCGAAGTCGCTCGGCGCGCAGGCCTGCCGGGTCGCGCGCGGCTGGTGGCGCGTCTGCTCGGGCAGAACGAAGATCCGGACTTGCCGTGGCACCGCGTGCTGCGCTCGGACGGGCGCATCGCGTTTCCGGACGGATCGCGCGGATTCCGGGAGCAGAGCCAGCGCCTGCGCGCGGAGGGCGTGCGGGTGGAGTCCGGGCGTGTGAAGGGCCAGCGCGCAGCCGCGACGCTGGACGAGCAGATGTGGGGAGCACCGATGCACGCGCCTGCGCCGCGCGCCAGGACCCGCCGCGCCACGGCAACCGCTCCCGCAAAGCCCGTCGCCAAGGCCGCGTCGCCGACCCGCACCACGCGAGGCTGAGCCTGCGTCGGACGCGCCCGATGCCGCGTGTCGCCTGCGAACGCACTTCGGCGAGGCAGCGGCTACCATGTAGCGCACCCAAGGAGTCGCGATGTTCTCCAACCTTCCCCCCGTCACCAAGGCCCTGCTGATCGCCAACGGACTGGTGTTCGTGTTGCAGCTGATCATCGGTGACGTGGCGCTCGCGCAGTTCATGCTGTGGCCGCCGCACAACGATGCCGACCTTTACGGGGTCGATTTCATGCCGTGGCAGCTGGTCACCTACGGCTTCATGCACGGCGGTTTCGCCCATCTGTTGTTCAACATGCTCGCGCTGGCGATGTTCGGCGCGCCGCTGGAGCATGTGTGGGGCGATCGCCGTTACCTGACGTACTACATGGTCTGCATCGTCGGCGCGGCGCTGTGCCAGCTCGCGGTGGGCATGTGGACGGTATCGCAGGGCGACGCGGCGTATCCGACGGTCGGTGCCTCCGGTGGCATCTTCGGCCTGCTGCTCGCCTACGGCATGCTGTTCCCGAACCAGCGCGTGATGCTGCTGATTCCGCCGATCCCGATGAAGGCCCGCACGCTGGTGATCGTCTACGGCGCGATCGAACTGCTGCTGGGCGTCACCAATGCGATGCCGGGCGTGGCGCATTTCGCGCATCTGGGCGGGATGCTGTTCGGTTGGTTGCTGATTCGCTATTGGCGCGGGCAGCCGCCGTTCCGCCGCAAGGGCGGACCGCCGCGCATGCGCGTAGTGAGATAGCGCGCCATTTCATGATCCGTAGCCCGGGTAAGCGCAGCGCACCCGGGAACCGACACGCACCCCGGCGGTGCTCGCTTCGCTTACCCGCGCTACGACGTTCTCACGGGAACAGCCGAATCTGCTGGTCGCTCGCCAGCTGCATCGCGTTGCCGGCCTTGCACGAGAAGGCCTGGCCGAACGTGGCCTCGTTGCGAAGTGGCCCGTTCGTGCGCCACTGGCCGGGGGCGTGCACGCTGGTGGCCGCGCGCTGACGCGCGACGTCCGGCGTCATGCGCTGGGGCCATAGCGACGCCCAACCCTTGTAGAACGACTGGTTCGCCTCCGCCGTCGCCGACGCTTCGGCGCTGCGATGCGCGTCGCCGGCGAGCTCCACGCCGATCAGATCGGCGATGTTCTCGTCGGCCGTCTGCGCGCCGTTGACCTTGGTTCCCTTCAGGTCGGGATAGTCGAAACCCGAGTACTGCGCGGCGACGCGCTTGCCCAGCGCGTCCCACGCGCTGGCTTCGGCAGGCGTCCACCAGTCGCGCAGTTCCTGTTTCGCATCGACAAAACGGCCGCGGTTGTCGAAGCCGTGGCTGAGTTCGTGCCCGACGAGCGCGCCGTAGGAACCGTACAACCAGGCCGCGTCCTTCGACGTGTCGAACACCGGCGGTTGCAGCATCGCGGCGGTCACGATCAGGCGGTTCTGGGTGATGTCGTAGGCGAGCGAGGGATCCTGCGGGAGCACGTCCCAGCGGCGGTCGGCATTGCCGCGGCCGATGCGCTTCATTTCCTCGCGATGTCGCCACGTCGAGGCGATCAGCATGTTGCTGCCGAAGCTGCCGCGTCCCATCGGCTGCACGGTGTAGTCGAGGTCGCGATTGGGTGTGCCGACTTCGATCTTGAGCTTGTCCAGCTTCGCTTTGGCCTCGGCCTTGGCCGCCGCGCTGAAACGCGTGTCGCGATCGAGCGCCTCCCCGAGCGCATCGCGAATCTTGCCGGCGATTTCTTCGGCGCGCTTGTCGGTGGTGGCGGAGTAATAACGCGCCGCGTACTCGTGGCCGACCATCGGCCCCGCGGCGAGCGTGATCGCGTCGAGCACCTGCTGCGGGCGCGAGGGCGGCGCGTTGAGGCCGCGCAGTACGCGGCCACGGAACTCGAAGTCTGCATCGCGGAACGACTTGGCCAGGTACGGCGCCATCGCATCGCCGATGCGCCAGCGCAGGTAGGCCTTCCACTGCGCTGGTTTGAGGCTGCCGACGAGCCCGTCGAGCTGCGAGAACAACTGCGGGTTCGCCATCGACACGCGATCGTCCGTTACTCCCTGAACCTTCAGGAAGTCGCCCAGCTGCAACCGCTTGTACTGTTTGGCGAGCGTCTTCGTGTCGACCGGCGCGAAGTTCCGGCGCGGATCGCGCAGGTCGAGCAGGGACTTGGATGCGCTTGCGATGCGCGTCTCCAGGTCGAGCACTGCCTGTGCATCGGCCTTGAGCTGCGCCTGCGGCGTACCCGTCAATGCCAGAATGGTTTCGACATAGTTGCGGTAGCGGCCCATCAGCGCCTGGGTGTCGGCGTCGTTGCGTGTGTAGTACGCCGGATCGGGAAGGCCCAGCCCGCCCTGCGCGAAATAGCCGATGTGACGGTTCAGGTCGTCCAGGTCGACGTCGGCGCCGAAGTTGAAGACGACCGGGATGCCGACCTGGTGCAGCGCGGCGATCGCGGGCGGAATGTCTTTGGCGTTCTTGATCGCGTCGATGCGCGCGAGCAGCGGCGCGATCGGCTGTGCGCCGTCGCGTTCGACCGCCGCTTCGTCCAGGCCGCTCGCCCAGAAGTCGCCGAGCAGTTTCTGCACGTTGCCCTGCGGTGATTTCGAGGCGCCGTCGAGCAAATCCAGCTGCTGCTGCCGCGCGCGGGCGCCGAGCTGCTCCAGCGCCGAGACCGAACCGGAGGCGGGCGCTGCCGCGTTGCTGCGCAGCCAGTCGGCGTTCGCACTGGCGTAGAAGTCGCTGCACGCCGTCGGGGCCGCCGGCGCCTTGGGTTTGGCGGCGCGCTTCTTCTGGGCCGCTGCATCGGGAGATACGAGGCCGGCGACGAGCACGGCGGCGAGGGCGCAGGCGAGCGGGCGAAGGTTCATGGCGCGGCTCCGTACCTGGGGAAGGGCAGGGTGGCCGGAGTCTAGCAACGGGGGTGAGGCGGACCGTTCACGCGGATCCTGCGCGCCTCTCGAACGCCCGTCGGCGCGCAGGTGCGTAGCCGGGTAAGGCCGAAGGCCGCACCCGGGCTTTCATGCGGACGGAGCATCCCGGGTGCGCTTCGCTTATCCGGGCCACGGGTTGGTGGCGGGGGAGGGGCGGGGCCCAAAAAAAGAAGGCCCGGGGGAGCCCCGGGCCTTCGCGGCCGACGACGAGTACGGCCGTGTCCTGCGTGTAGCCTTACGCGATTACCAGATCACGACCTGCTTGTCGCCTTCGCGCAGCATCGGCTGGCCCGGCTTGCACGAGAACGCCGCGGCGAATGCCGGCAGGTTCGACGGCGCGCCGACCGCGCGGAAGGTGGCGGGGGCGTGTTCGTCGGTGGCCAGGCGCAGCTTCAGCTCTTCCGGGGTGAAGTTGCGGCGCCACACGGTGCCCCAGTTGAGGAAGAAGCGCTGGTCGCGCGTGAGGCCGTCGGTCATCGGATCCGGCTTGCCTTCGGTCGCCTTCTTCATGGCGTCGTAGGCGGTAGCCAAGCCGCCGAGGTCGGCGATGTTCTCGCCCAGCGTCAGCTTGCCGTCGACCTTGCCGCCGGCATCGGTGCGGTAGGTGTCGAACTGCTGCACCAGCTTGTCGGTGCGGCCCGAGAAGCCCTTCGCGTCGGCCGGCGTCCACCAGTTCTCGAAGTTGCCGCTGGCACCGAAACGGCTGCCCTGGTCGTCGTAACCGTGCGTCATTTCATGGCCGATCACCGCGCCGATGCCGCCGTAGTTGGCTGCGTCATCCGCGTTGGGATCGAAGAACGGCGGCTGCAGGATGGCGGCCGGGAAGACGATCTCGTTCTGCAGCGGGTTGTAGTACGCGTTCACCATCTGCGGCGGCATGCCCCATTCGGTGCGGTCGACCGGCTTGCCGATCTTGCCCAGCTGCCACTTGTAGTTGAACTCGTTGGCGGCCAGCACGTTGCCGATGTAGCTGTCGCGGCTGGTTTCCAGGCCGTTCCAGTCGCGCCACTTGTCGGGGTAGCCGATCTTCGGGGTGAAGGCGGCCCACTTCTCCATCGCCTTCTTCTTGGTGTCGTCGCCCATCCACGCCAGGTGCTCGATGCGGGTCTTCAGCGAGCCGGAGAGGTTCTTCACCAGCTCTTCCATGCGCGCCTTCGATTCCGGCGGGAAGGCCACCTTCACGTACATCTGGCCCAGCGCTTCGCCGGCCTCGTTCTCGATCACGTCGAGCACGCGCTTGCCGCGCTCCTTCAGTTCCTTCTGGCCGCGCAGGGTCTTGCTGTAGAAGTTGAAGTTCTCTTCGACGAAGGCATCCGACAGGTACGGCGAGGCCGAATCGACGGTGTGGAAGCGCAGGTACGACTGCCACTGCTCGGCCGGCACGTCGGCCAGCATCTTGCTCACTTCCTCGTGGAAGGCCGGCATGGCCAGCGAGAACATCGCCGGCGCGGCGACGCCCTGCGATTCGAAGAACTTCGTCCACGGGAAGTTCGGCGCCAGCTTGTCGGCTTCGGCCGGGCTGATGGGGTTGTAGTACAGCGAGACGTCGCGCTGCATGGTCTTCTTGTCGATCGACGCCTTGGCCAGGCGGGTTTCGAACGCGATCACGTCCTTGGCCTGCTTGGCGGCATCGGCGGCGGGAATGCCGCTGAGCTCGAGCACCTTGGCGACGTGCTGCTCGTAAGCGGCCAGCTTGTCCTTCTTGTCGGCGTCGAAGTAGTACGGCTTGTCCGGCAGGCCGAGGCCGCCCTGCGAGGCGTAGGCGATGTTGTTCTTGGAATCCTTGAAGTCCGCTTCCGGTCCGAAGCCGAACAGCACGTTCTCGCCCTTGGCCGCGCTGGTGCGCAGGTACTCGGCGATCTTCTCCTGGCTGTCGAGCGCGGCGATGGCATCCAGCTGCGGCTTCAGCGGGGCGATGCCCTGCTCGTTGATCTTGGCCGCGTCCATGCCGGTTGCCCAGAAGTCGCCGACGATCTTCTCCACGCCCTTGGCGTTGGTGTCGGCGCCGGCCTGCTCGGCCAGCTGGCGCTGCACGGCGGTGGAGCGCTCATCGAGCATCTCGAACGCGCCCCACGAGGTGCGGTCGCCCGGAATCGCATTGGCCGCCAGCCACTTGCCGTTGACGTAGCCGCCGAAGTCGTCGCACGCGTTCTTGGTGGTATCGAGGTCGGCGGCGGCGAAACGGTTCACGCCGGGCAGCTTGCTCTCGTCGAGCGTGTAGGCGGCGGCCTGCGCCGGCTTGGCGGTGTCGGCGGCCGGTGCGGCAGCGTCGTCCTTCTTGCCGCACGCGGACAGCGCCGCGGCGACGGCCAGGGACAGAACGAGGACTTGAGGTTTGTTGAGGCTCACGGAAGGCTCCAGCCGGACAGGCATCAGGGAGTTGGGACAGGCCCCGGAGCGGGGCATCGGGCGACATTAGACCCGATTGTCCCAAGCCGAGGGTGTCGAAGGTCACGTTGACGGGGCGGTCGCACAACCCTGGGGTGGGCCCGGCCGGGCCGCCCGGACGCGCAAAGTCCGCGGTCAGGGACGGGTCAGATATTGGCCACGCGCGGGCTCGCGGGAGGGCGCCGTCACGGGCGGACGAACGTGCAACGACGGGCGCCTCGCAGGTATCCCTTGTGCACGGACCGGGGCATTCCTAAGCTCCGCCGACTCGAACGGGGACCCAACGTGAAGAAACTCCTGCTGGCATTGCTGCTTGCCACGACCGCCTTCGCCGCACATGCGCAAACGACCTGCCGCGACACCGCCGCCTACGAGCCAGCGCGCAGGATCGTCGCCGACCTGGGCCGCATCGTGACGCCCAACGGCGTGCAGGAGTCGTACAAGGTCGACATCAACGGCGTCGAGCAGTGGGTGAACGTGCGCGGCCAGGACCGCGACAACCCCATCGTGCTGTTCGTGCACGGCGGGCCGGCGTCGCCGCTGACGCCGACGTTGTGGCAGTTCCAGCGCCCGCTGGAGGAGTACTTCACGATGGTGACGTACGACCAGCGCGGCGCGGGCAAGACCTTTGTCGCCAACGACCAGGCGAAGGTCGCCGACACCATCCACATTCCGAACTACGTCGATGACCTCATCGCCATGGCGCAGGACGTACGCAAGCGCTACGGCAAGCGCAAGGTCATCCTGATGGCGCACAGCTGGGGCACGATCGTCGGCATGCAGGCGGCGCTGAAACGGCCCGACCTGTTCCATGCGTACGTCGGCGTGGGCCAGGTGATCAACGTTCGCGAGAACGAACGCGTCAGCTTCGATTACGCGATGGCCACCGCGAAGGCCAAGCACAACGCCGAAGCGGTGCGCGAGATGGAAGCCATCGCGCCGTACCCGGGCGACCAGCCGATCACGCGCGAACGCATCATCGCCGCGCGCAAGTGGGCGCAGTACTACGGCGGCCTCACCGCATACCGCGATGAATCCACCTACTTCTACCGCGCACCGCTGTTATCGCCGGAATACACCGATGCCGAACGCTGCGCGGTGGACGAGGGCAACGTGTTCACGCTGGGCCGCATCCTGCCGGAGTTCCTCGCGGTCGACATGTCCGGCGTGCGCGAATTCCCGATTCCCGTGTTGATGTTCATGGGCCGCCACGACTACACCACGCCTTCGCAGCCGACCGACGCCTGGCTCAAGCAACTGAAGGCACCGTACAAGCAGGGGGTGTGGTTCGAACACTCCTCGCACATGATCCCGTGGGAGGAGTCGGGCAAACTGCTGCTGAGCCTGGTGCAGTACGCGCGTCCGCTCGCGCGCGACGAACGCGGCGTCACGACGAAGTAACGGGACATCGCGTCTGCTTGGCCCGGCACGCCACGGCTTCCCTCGCAACGATGACCTACGTCCGCACCTACACCGCCGACGAACCCGCACGCGCCGAGGTCGACGCCTGGCCCGGCGCGTCGGTGCTGGAATTCGGTACGAACTGGTGCGGCTGGTGCAGCGGCGCGCAACCGTTCATCGAGGCGGTGTTGGCGCCGCGCGACGATGTCCGCCACGTGAAGGTCGAGGACGGACCGGGTCGTCCGCTCGGACGCTCGTACCGGGTGAAGCTGTGGCCGACGCTGATCGTGCTGCGCGATGGCGAGGAGGTCGCGCGCGTCGTGCGGCCTTCGCGGGCGGAGGAAATCCTCCAGGCCCTCGCCGCGGTGGAATGACGCGTACCGCATGCGTTGACGCGCCCTAGCCGGCGCACGGGGCAGGATGAACCCTCATGCATCGTGGGTCCCTCGCATGGTTCGTCGTTCATCGCGCGCACGCTCCGCGCCGGCTACGTCGGCTGCGCGACGTTCATCGTCGCCACGCGATGCGTCGGGCACGACCCACGGCATCGCGCGCTTGCCCGGCCTGACAATCGACAGCTACAACCTGGCGATCCGCGATCCGGATGGCGAAGGCTTTCTGGGCGATCGCGCCAGCCAGACCGCGTTCCGGCAGGTGCTCGACGCCGCGCGCAAGGTGCATGCGACGGGAAAGGATCCTTTCGGGCGCACGCCCAGTGCGGCGCTATCGAAGCAGGACATCGACCTGGTGCTGGTCGGCGGCGGTGCCGACGCCTCGCACCTGGTGCATCTGGCGGTGGAGGAGTTCGCGCGCCGGCTCGTGCACGTCGTGCAGTGCTTCCGCGTGCAACCTGCGTGGCATGACGTGAAGCGCATCGTGCTTGGCGGCGGTCTGCCCGAAAGCCGGTTCGGCCTGCTCGCGATCCGGCGCGCGCAGCGCATGCTCAAGACCGCGCGCAGCGGTGCGGACCTTTACGTGCTGAGCCACGATCCCGATGAAGGCGGACTGCTCGGCTGGTCGCAGCTGCTGCCGGCGCGATTCCGTCGTCAGGAAGCCTTCCTGGCGGTCGACGTCGGCGGTACCAATATCCGTTGCGGTGTCGTCGAGCCGCGCTGGTCGCAAGCGCCGGACGGTTCGAAGGCGCGCGTCGTCGAGAGCCTGCAATGGCGCCACGCGGACGATGCGCCCGATCGCGGCGAAGCGGTTGCGCGAATGGCGGCGATGCTCAACGGCTTGTCCGCGTTCTCGCGCACGCTCGGGCTGCGGCTGGCGCCGTTCATCGGCATCGCGTGCCCGGGGCAAATCGAGGCCGATGGCCACATTCCACAAGGCGCGCAGAATTTGCCTGGCGACTGGGCACCACCGTTCCACCTGCCGCGCGAGCTGGCGCGACGCGTGGACCGCATCGGCGGTCGCGCGCCGATGATCGCGCTGCACAACGACGCGGTCGTGCAGGGCTTGAGCGAACGTCCGCGCATGCGCGGGGCCGCGCGCTGGGGCGTATTGACGATCGGTACGGGACTGGGCAACGCAAGCTTCACCAATGCCGGCCGTTGATCGTTGTTTAACGCTGAACCGTGGCACACCTCGTCACGCATGAATCACGCCATGCTGCACGTGAGGCTCACGCGCGCTCGCCAAGACTGCGCACGTCATGTCCCACCACGGAGCGCACGATGGACAGCAGCACCGTCGCCAATGCCGCATATGGCGCCAATACGTTTCTCTGGTTCTGCATTTTCGCCTTCGGACTGATCCTGTCGATCCTGTGGATACTGGTGCCGTTCGCGGTATTCGGCATCAAGGGTCTGCTGCGCCGCATCGCGCGCAGCCTGGAGGCGATCGAGAAGCAGAACGTCGACCTGCTCGCCGCCTGGCGCGAATACCCGCGCGACTACAACCGGCCGACCGAAAGCGTGGTGTACCGCGACGTGCGCGCCGATGGCACGGTCGTGCGCGAAGAGCGGATCGTTCCGCCGCCGCCGTAAGCGCGGCCTTCATGCCGTGCTAGCTTTGTCGCGCCCACAAAGAGAAGAGGCGCAGCATGCGCGTGCATTTCCATGGTGCAGCCGGTGAGGTCACCGGCTCCCTGCACGAAATCGAAGCGGCCGGGCGGCGCGTGCTGCTCGACTGCGGCATGATCCAGGGAAGCCCGGAAGCCGAAGCGCGCAATCGCGATCCATTCGGGTTCGAGCCTTCGCGGATCGACGCGCTGGTGATCAGTCACGCGCACATCGACCACATCGGCCGCGTGCCGTTGCTGGTCAAGCGCGGATTTCGCGGGCCGATATACGCGCAGCAAGCGACGGCCGACCTGATGCCCGTGATGCTGATGGATGCGGCGTCGATCTCCGAAGGCGACGCCGAGCGCCACAATCGTTACCGCCGAAACAACGAGCCTGAAGCGCTCCCGCTGTTCACCCGCGAAGACGTGCAAGACGCGATGCAACTCGTTCGCCCGCTTCCCTACGACGCGCGTACCGCGATCCTGCCCGGTGTCGACATCGCCTTTCGCGAAGCCGGGCATATCCTCGGGTCGGCGAGCGTGGAAATCTGGTCGGATGGGCGCAAGCTGGTGTTCTCCGGCGATCTGGGGCCGAAGGGCACGCCGATCCTGCGCGACCCGGCCAGCATCGACAGCGCCGACCTGGTGCTGATGGAATCCACTTACGGCGACCGCTTGCATCGCGATCGCGCCGAGACCATCCGCGAACTCGGCGACATTCTCGACACCGCGTGGCGCGACGGCGGCAATGTGCTGATTCCGGCCTTCGCGGTCGGACGCAGCCAGGAGCTGCTGTATTGGTTCGCGCGCCATTGGGACGAGTGGAACATGGCGCGCTGGAGCATCTTCCTCGACAGCCCGATGGCGGCCAGGGTGGTGGCGATCTACGACCGCCACGCCGACCTGTTCGACGAAGACGCGCAGCGGGTGTGGCGCGACAAGCCCACGCCGTTCCGCTTGCCCAACCTGCACTTCACGCAGACGCGCGAGGAGTCGATGGCGATCAATCGCATCGAGCGCGGGGCGATCGTCATCGCGGGTTCCGGCATGGCGAATGCGGGGCGCATTCTGCATCACTTCCGCCATCGCCTGGGCCGCAGACAGACGCACGTGGTCTTCGTCGGTTACCAGGCCGAAGGCACGCTCGGACGACGTCTCGTGGACGGTGCACGCTGGGCACGCATCCACGGCTCCGACGTGCGCGTCAATGCGCAGCGGCATACCGTCGGCGGACTGTCGGCGCACACCGATCAGCGCGGGCTGATGGCGTGGTACGGCGCCATCGCGGGAAACGGCGTCGCACATCCGCCGCTGGCGCTGGTGCATGGCGAGGACCGTGCGCGCGAGGCCTTGGCCGGCGAGATCGGCGACACCTACGGCGTGCAGGCCACGCTGGCGCGGCCGGGCGTCACGCTGGAGGTGTGAGCCCGGCTCGCTGTGCGATCACGTCGCTTCGCGCGTGGCCTCGGCGGTCTCGGCCGTGAGCGGTGTGGCGGCGTGGCGCGGCCGCGTGAACGGCGTGGGCGTGGGCCCGGGCGCGACGTTGCCGATCAGCAGCCTGGTGCCCGCGGTCAGGCCTTCGGACAGTTCCAGCTGCACGCGTTCGGCGTCGCGACGGCGTACTTGCTCGACGATCTCCAGCGCCTCGTCCTTGGGCACGCCGAGCTGGCACAGCGCCGAGTGCCCGAATTTCATGGCCGATTCGAAGGTTTCGCGGACTTGGACGTCGACGCCGGCGTTGATCAGCTCCAGCGAGTGTTCGCGATCGTACGAGCGCACCAGCAATCGTGCCTGGCCGAATTCCGACTTCGCCAGTTCGACGATGCGATTGGCGGCTTCCTTGCCGTCGATGCACACGGCGATGACCTGCGCGTTGCTGGCGCCGGATGCGCGCAACACGTCCAGACGCGTGCCGTCGCCGTAGTAGATCTTGAAGCCGAAGGTGCTGGCGCTGCGGATCATCTCCACGTCGTTGTCGATGATGGTCACGTCCACGCCGCGCGCGAGCAGCGACTGGCTGACCACCTGTCCGAAGCGGCCGAAGCCGATCATCAGCACGCTGCCGCTGAGGTCGTGGGCGGCGTCGACATCGTCGGGCTTCACCTCGGCGCGTTTGAGCCAGGGCCGCACGGCGAGCACCATCAGCGGCGTCAGCGCCATCGACAGCACCACGATCGCGGTGAGGTTGGCGTTCTGGCCAGCGGCGATCACGCCGCTGGCGGCCGCGGTGGAATAGAGCACGAATGCGAATTCGCCGCCTTGCGCCATCAGCGTGGCGCGATCGAGTGCTTCGCCATGGCTCGAGTCCATCAGGCGCGCGACGGCGTAGATGCACAGCGCCTTGACCAGCATCATCGCCAGCACCGCGCCCAGGATCGGCATCCAGTTGTCGCGCACGACGGACAAGTCCAGCGCCATGCCCACGCCGAGGAAGAACAGGCCGAGCAACAGGCCCCGGAACGGTTCGACATCGGCTTCGAGCTGGTGACGAAACGTCGATTCCGACAGCAGCACGCCGGCCAGGAACGCGCCCATCGCCATCGACAGGCCGCCCAACTGCATCAGCAAAGCCGAGCCGAGTACCACCAGCAGCGCGGCGGCGGTCATCACCTCTCGGGCGCGGGCGGCGGCGAGCAGGCGGAACAGCGGATTCAGCAGCCAGATGCCGGCCGCGACGAGCGCGACCAACACGCCGGCAGCGATGCCGATCGCCGTCCAACGCGAAGTGTCGGCGCTCGGTTCGGCCGGCGACAGCAGGGCCACCAGCACCAGCAGCGGCACGATCAGCAGGTCCTCGAACAGCAGGACCGAGACGATCTTCTGACCGTGGGGCAGGGCGATGTCGCCGCGCTCGGCCAGCAGTTGCATCACGATGGCCGTGGAGGTCAGCACGAAACCCATCGCGCCGATGAATGCGACCACGGGCGCGTAGCCGAACAACAGGCCCACGCCGGTCAGCGCGGCGGTGCAACTGGCGATCTGCAGCGTGCCCAGGCCGAAGATCTGCTTGCGCAGGCTCCACAGATGCGAGGGGCGCATTTCCAGGCCGATCACGAACAGGAACATCACCACGCCCAGCTCGGCCACGTGGAGGATCGCCTGCGGGTCCGAGAACCAGCCCAGCCCGAACGGCCCGATCACCAGCCCGGCGGCCAGGTAGCCCAGCACCGAGCCCAGCCCGAGGCGCCTGAAAATGGGCACCGCCACCACGGCCGCGCCCAGCAGCGTCACCACCTTGACCAGATCGTTCGACCCGACATCCGCCATCTTCTTCCCACTCCGTATGAATAGCCCCGGCCCAGGGCAGCCTACACGGCTGGCACGACCGGGCACTTTCGCGTAGAGTCCGCCCTGTTCAGCGCACGGCTGCCTCCCCGCAAGGGTACGTTTCCCAGGTATGCCCGCCGTGGACCGCATTGCGGTTCGAGCAAACGGCTTCTATCCCGCACGTCTTTCGTAGCGCCGACACGGCCCGGAGCATCCGGCGCCGTCCAACAAGATCACCTTTGGCGCGGTTCCAGGGAACGCCGGGGTCATCACGCGACGTCACGTCCGCGCCCGCGTTCAGCCGGCACGGCGCGATGGCGCGCGACAAGGAGCTACATCGCAATGACGTTCGAAAGTCTCGGGCTCTCGCCCGCGCTGCTGCGCGCGCTGGCCGAACAGAACTACACCACGCCGACGCCGATCCAGGCCCAGGCTATTCCGCTGGCACTGGCCGGCCACGACCTCCTGGGCGGCGCCCAGACCGGCACTGGCAAGACGGCCGCGTTCGGCCTGCCGCTGCTGCATCGCCTTTCCAAGCAGACCCCGGGCAACGGCTTCCGTCGCCCGCGCGCGCTGGTCCTGGTGCCCACGCGTGAGCTGGCGGTGCAGGTCAACGACAGCGTGCGCGGCTACGCCAAGCACCTGCGCATGCACAGCAGCGCCATCTTCGGCGGCGCCGGCATGGGCCCGCAGGTGGAGATGTTCCGCCGCGGCGTGGACGTGCTCGTCGCCACGCCGGGTCGCCTGATCGACCACATGGATCGCGGCACCGTCAAGCTTGATGCCATCGAAATGCTGGTCCTGGACGAAGCCGACCGCATGCTCGACATGGGTTTCCTGCCGGCGATGAAGCGCATCCTCGCCAAGCTGCCGCGCGATCGCCAGACGATGATGTTCTCGGCGACGTTCGAATCGCAGCTCAAGGCGCTGGCCGTGGAGTTCATGCGCACGCCCAAGCAGGTGCAGGTCGCCGCGCAGAACGCCATCGTCCAGACGATCACGCATCGCGCGCATCCGGTCGATGTTTCCCGCAAGCGCGATCTGCTGGTGCAGATCCTGAGCACGCGCCACACCGACCAGGCGATCGTGTTCGGTCGCACCAAGCACGGCTGCAACCGCCTGGCCGAGCAGCTCGAAGAGTCGGGCCTGGTCGCTGTCGCCATCCATGGCAACAAGAGCCAGGCGCAGCGTCAGAAGGCACTCAACCAGTTCAAGGCCGGCAAGGCCCGCGTGCTGGTCGCCACCGACGTTGCCGCACGCGGCCTCGACATCCCGAACCTGCCGCTGGTCATCAACTATGACCTGCCGATGGTGGCCGAGGATTACGTGCACCGTATCGGTCGCACGGGCCGTAACGGCGCCAGTGGCGAAGCGTTGTCGCTGGTCGCGCCGGAAGAGGGCGGTCTGCTGCGTCAGGTGCAGAACATGCTGAGGACGGATGTGGAACTGGTGGTGGTGGACGGCTTCGCGCCCAGCCGCGCGATCCAGTTCAACGCGCCGCTGCCCAACCCGCGCCAGAAGGCACCGCGCAAGCCCGCGCATCGCCCGCACGGCAAGCCGGCGGCACGCCACGCGCATGCCGGTCCGAAGCAGCACCGCACCGGTGGCCAGGGGCGCGGTTCGCGCAGTGGCGTCTCCGGCGGCTGATTCATGCCGACCCATTCACGCCGATAACGCGTGAAAATGCGAAAGGCCCGGTCGAATGACCGGGCCTTCGTTTTTTTCAGGCCGACGTAACGCGATTCAGTCCGCGCGCGGTCGCTGCAGCACCGGCTTCATCGAGCCATGCTCGATCGGCGCCGACGTGTGTTCGTGGACCACCTTCCAACCGCCGTCGGTTCGCCGCAACGCCAGCGTCATCCGGTTGGATAGGGAGCGCAGCGCGGTATCCGTCGCCGACAGCGCCGTGTAGGTCACCGTGGCGTGGCCGCAGACCATCGCGTCCGAGATCGTCGAGTGGATATCGTCGAACTCGACCCGCACGCGCTCATCGCCGAGCGAACCGAACCAGCCTTCGGCCATGCGCCGCCACGCTGCAGTACCGCGCAGCGACCAGTCGTTCCACATGTCGAACACGTGCACGTCATCGTCGTAGATGGCGACGAACGCGTCGACGTCCTTCGCCAGCACGGCATCGCGGTAAGCCTGCAGTGTCTGCAGGAATGGGTCGCTGTTGCGGTTCATGAAAGCCCCCGGTTGCGATCAGGTTTCGGGCGGATCCGAATCCAGCACCTGCACCGGCGCACCGCCGGTGGTGTCAGGTCGCACGCGCTCGTCGGTCACCAGCATCACCACGCCCGGCGTCAGCAGCGGCAGCACCGCGGCGACGAAATCGTGCGGGATCACCACGCGGTCGATGGTCTGGGCGCCCAGCAGTTGGCCGGCCGCCGCGCCGCTGCCCGGAATCCCGATCGTGCTCCAGTTCGGCATCTGCGTGCCGGGCAGCAGCGGGTTGTCGCCGGCCATGAAGCCGTCCTTGACGATGTAGGCGTGCGTGCCGAGCGGCTGGTCCGGGTTGCGGATCAACACGCGCGAGCGGCCGATCTCGATTCCGTTGCGATAGACGAAGACGCGCTCGTCGGCGGCGCTGAGCAGGATGGATACGGGCCCTTCGGTCGACACTTCCGGGCGCCAGCGGTACTTCTGCCCGGCGTCCAGCGGCGGGATCGCCGCTTCGGCGCCGGTGCTGGGATTGATCGGGATCAGCGCTCCCGGATGCGCCGTGTCTTCCGGTGAACGGCCTTCCTGCGACACCACGACCACCATGCCCATGTTGGACGAGTCGAACAGCAGCCGCGCGAACTCCGAGGGCAGGTGCACGCAGCCGTGCGATTCCGGATACCCCGGCAGGCCGCCGGCGTGCAGCGCGACGCCATCCCAGGTCAGCCGTTGCATGTAGGGCATCGGCGCAGCGTTGTACTTGCTGGAGCGATGGTCCTTGTCCTTTTGCAGGATCGTGAAGACGCCCGTCGGCGTTTCGTATCCCTTGCGCCCGGTGCTGACCGTGCTGACTCCGATCGGAATGCCGTTGCGATACACGACGGCACGTTGGTCCGACAGGCTCACCACGACCGCGAGCGGGCCGGCACGATTGTCGCCGCCCCAGATCCATTCGCCGGGCTTGAGTCGCGACGGCGGGATATCGGCGGGGCTTGACTGACGCGCCCCCCACGCTGGCACGGCCGCTTCCACGGCACACGCCAACAGCGACAGGGAAACAGCCAGGAGCAGGCGTGTCATCGCGAAATCCATTCGGCGGGCGGGCCAGCGTAGCGTGAAGGCGATCCCGCGTGCCACCGGTCGCGCCACCGGGGCGATTTCAGACGGTTCTCATTTTTCTCAGTGCGCGCGACATCCAGTATTTGCTGCCATAGCCACGTCATGCCGGCTTCGCTTTCCCGCCGCTTATCCGAGTCGCATCCATGAACAACCTCCACAACCCCACCGAAGGCGTCCCCCAGCTCTGGAAGACGCGCTATGGCGTCATGAATTCCGTTCCGGGCAAGTGTCCCGCCTCGCGCTCGCTCGCCCAGTACGGCGAGTGGATCGAGCAGGAGCTCGACCTGCTCAGCGAGCTCGTCTCCGACGACCAGTACGTGCTCGAATTCGGCAGCGAGTTCGGCGCCCATGCGCTGTGGTTCGCGCGCGCCGTCGGCGATCGCGGTCAGGTGCACGTGATCGAACCGCGCCGCATGGTGATGCAGCAGTTGTGCGCCAACGTCGCCCTCAATGGCCTGTTCAACGTGCACACGCATCCGATGTGGTTGGGCCGTGCCTCGGGCGCCACGGAATTGGATGCGCTGGTTCCGGGCCTCGACAATCCCGCCGAACGAAAAGAGCGCGTCGCGGTGCGCACGCTCGACGACCTCGGCCTGGAATCGCTGCACCTGCTGAAGATCAACTATCCGGGTGAACTTTCCCCGGTGCTGGATGGCGGTTCGGCGACCATCCGCCGCCTGCGCCCGAACCTCTACTTCCGGATGGGCAAACAGGAAGATGCAGAAGAAGAAGTGCGCCGCGTGAAGGATCTCGGCTATCGCTGCTGGTCGCACCTGCCGTACCTGTATTCGAAGAACAACCAGGTCGGCAACACCCTCAACATCTTCCCGGGTCGCGTCTACCAGAACGTGGTCGCCACTCCGCAGGAGGGTGGCGTCGGCTTCGAACGGTTGGTCGAGCTTTAAGTCCGACCGCGGCCACCTGGACGCTTCGGCATGGTGACGGTCGAGGGTGCGACGCGCGACGTGAATCCGTCGCTGTCCTGGCGGCGGCGCTGGCTGGGGTACGCCGGCATGGCGACGCTGTTGCTGGCGGCCTGCGCGAGTTTGCCCATGCCGGGGCGTGCCGACCGGCCCACGGCGACACCGCCGCCTGCCGATGCGGGTCCCGCTGCGGGAAGTCCGGGCAGGCACGCCGGCAACGTCTCGGCATCGCTGGCGCTCGCTTCCGGTGCGACGAATCCACCTCGCGGCGCGGGCGCTTCGACGACGGATGCGCTGCGAAGTGAACGGGCGATGCCGCTCCCCGGCGCAGGCCCGGCCGCCGCGCGGACGATGCGGCGGGACGTATCGGGGGGCACGGCCGGCGGTGTGGTTGCCGAGGGCGTCGAGCAAGTGGCGTCTGCTCCCGATGTGCCGAGCGCCGACGCGTTCGCGACAGACCAAGCGACCGCGCTCAACGCGACGGCGCCCATCGCGAGCGGACCCGATCAGTCCGCTTCGGCTTCGCCCCGCCCGAGGTTGGAAAGAAGCCCGCAACACAACGCCTGGCATGTCCCTGTCCACTGGAAGGGCCTCGTGGCCGTCCTGCTGATCACGATTCCATCTCTGCTGACGTTTCTGCACAAACGCTGGAGTGCACCGATGAACGACCCGCACAAGCCCGACGCCATGCCGTTGTCCGTGCCGGTTGGCGGTGCCCATGGTTTCATGCCATCGCGCAGCACGACGGGCGTGCATGTGCTTTCCGCGTCCGAAGTGTGGGCACCGAACCATGCCTCGCATCGCGCACCGTGGGAGGCGCCGACCAGCGCGGAAGCATTCGCCTGCCTGTACAAGCTCGGCGGCGACATTTCGCCGGGCCTGCTTTTCGTCGGCACTGGAATCGAGGGCGATGACGACGCGGTGACGATGGCGATGCCGCAGCGCTCGGCTCTGGCCGATGCCGTGCACGCAGGCATGCGCGAGGAAGGGCAGCGGCCGATTCCGCAGACGTTCCTGCCTCCGAGCGAGGCGCAGCACGCCGCACCGCACAGCGATGAAGTGCATGAGCCCGCGGTGGCGACACGGGATGCCGGAACGGTTCGACATGCCTCCGCTGGTGCGCACTCCGTCGAGCCCATCGTGTCGCGCATCGAGCCGGACCAGGCTGTGGTCCAGAATGCCGACGCCCAGAACGCGCGCGAGCCTTCGTCCCGAATCGCAACACACGTGGCGGGACATCCTCTCGCGGTGCCGCTGGTCGATGTCGCGTTTCTGGACACGCCGCTGGCGGCATCGACTCGGCGCGAGCCGATGCCGGGCGAGCCCTCGACGATGCAGCCGCAAACCGCGCAGGTTGAAGCTCCCGCAAGCGTCCCCGAGCCCAATTCCTCCCGCACCGACGCACTGGCCGACGCGCGCGCCCTGCTCGGCGCCGGCGCGCACCAGGAGGCGATCGACCGCCTGAGTGGCGTGCTGCAGGATCCGGGCGCGGGCATCGACGCATGGGTCCTCGCGTCGTGGGCATGGTGGCGCATCGCCCAGGACAGCGATGCGCCGGCCGCGTACGCACGCGCTGCCGAGGGGATGGAGGAAGTGCTCAAGCGAGATCCGGAGCAGCGCGATGGCTGGCGCCGGGTCGGCTCCTGCCGCCTGCTGCAGGCCGAGCGCGAGACCGGATCGTCGCGGCGGCTGGCGCTGGACCAGGGCATCGCGGCCCTGCGTCATGTCGTCGAGGCGCAAGGGCAGGCGGTGTCGTCCGAGGTGCAGGCACAACTCGCCGACGCCCTGATGCGCCGCGCACGGATGGACGACGATCGACACGTCGCGCAGGCGTATCTCGCCGAGGCGGCGGACATCCTGCGTTCCGCCGCACGCGCCGCACGCAATCCAGGTTCCGCGCTGGCCTGGACGCTGCAGCAGGCGCTGCAAGCGCAGGCGCGCCTGCTTCCAGGTGAAGCCGCATCGAAGCTGCACCTGGAAGCGGATGCGATCCTCGATGCCGGTCTGCACGCCGTGCCGCATGAAGATCGCCGCACCTGGTACGCCGCTCGGGTCGAGAACGAACTCACGCACGCCGCGCTCGCCGAAGGCGCCACGCGGATGCTGCACCTGCGCGGTTTCCGCGAGCGCTACGCCGCCGTGCTGACCGGCCCCGAAGCGACGCCGGACCTGCTGCTGTCCTGGCTGGAACTGCTCGCGCTGGAAACAGCGCACCTGCGCGGCGCCGCGGCGCATGCACGGCTGGACGAAGGCGAGGCGATCCTCGCACGCATCGACGCGATGCTCCCGGGCAACCCCCACGTCGCGCATGCGCGGTCGCGCCTGCTGCGCCGACGCGCTTCGCATTCGACCGGTGCCGCGCGCATCCATGCGTTGACTAGCGCGCTGCAGTCGCTGCAGAGCTCGCTGGAGCATGCCGATTCGCCGGAGCTCGCGCTGGAAGTCGCCGAAGTGCTGCTGCAGCGCGCAGCGCTGCTGCCGCAGGGCCAACGTCAGGAGGACTGCCGTCAGGCAGAAGCGCTGGCGGCCGCCCTGTGCGGTCGTCCGGCGCTGGCCGGACAGGCATTGAGCACCCTCATCGAAGGCCGGCTGCTGGAATCCGACGATCTCGTCGATCCGTCGCTGTGCGCGCGACGTCTCGACACGATCCCGCTCGATCTGCGCGCGCGTGAACTATTGGCCCGCGCGGCATTGCGCAATGGTCAGCCGCAGATCGCGTGCGCGCATTGCGAGGCGGCAGCGCAGTCGGTCGGTGGGCGACTCGACAGCGGTCTCGCGGGCCTGTGGGGCGCCGCCAGCCGGCAGTGGGCAGCGATGCCGGGCGCTCAGCGTGATCCGCAGTGGCAGGCCAATCGCCAGCGTCTGCGCGCAGCAGGCTGAGGACGAGCGCCCGACGTCAGCCCGAAGCGGGACGGCCCGCGTCGGGCGAATGGTGCGCGACGGTACCGCCGCGCGCTCGCGCCGGGCAGTTGAGCAGCGCCGAGCGCGCAAGCCATGCCTGGTCGGGGTAGTAAGAGAAGACGAACTGCCCGTCCTTGAGCAGGTCGATCATCGGCTTGGCTACGGCGCTGCGTACCGCGGGGCAGCCCCAGCTTCGACCGAGTCGTCCCATCCGCTTGCCCTGCGCGGGATCGACGTAGGGCGCTCCGTGCATGACGATCGCGCGCGCCATGGCCGAATCGTTCACGCCGGGCTCGAGTCCGCGCATGCGCAGCGAATAGCCGTTCTTGCCGGTATACGTATCGCCGGTCACGAACAGCCCGAGGCTAGACTGGTGGCTGCCGTCGCGGTTCGAAAACTGCGTGGGCAGGTTGTCGCCCGAACCCTGTCCATGCGCGACGACCTCTTCGTAAAGCAACTTTCCGGCGTTCAGGTCGAACACCCACAGCCGCGGTACGAGCGAGGGTCGGGAATAGTCGATCACCGCCAGCCGGCGCGCATCGGCGCCCACGCCGCTGGCCTGCGCGCATTGCATCGCGGCGAGGGCCAGATCCAGCACCCGTGGGTCCGCAGTGGGGGCCATGCGCGACAACCAGCGTCCGCCCGATGCGAGCGTCGGCGAAGCGAGTGCGGTGGCCATGGCTTGAGGTGGCGCCACGCTGCGATCCGCCCGCACGACGGCAGGGATGGCGAAGAGAGCGACGGCGGCGGCGCAAAGACGTAATGCGAGAGGCATGTATAACGGGTCGCTTCGGGGCTCTGGTGGGCACCCGATGCGAAAATCCGCACGAGCGCAAGAACGCCGAATATAGGTCCGGCTGCAGGCAGGGCAAGCCTTGCCGTTCGATTCGGACATCCCCGTTCAGGTGTCCAAAGCTGAATGTGGGTTACGAAGCTCGTACGGGATCCGCACCAGCTGAAACGAGAACGGCCGGGCTTTGCAGCCCGGCCGTTGCGTAGCGGGAGCGCAATCCTGCCGCGCGCCGTCAGCCCTTCTTGCTTGCGATCCAGCGGTCGATCTTCTGCTCCAGCACGGCCAGCGGCACGGCGCCGTCCTTGAGCACTTCGGCGTGGAATTCGCGGATATCGAACTTGGCGCCCAACTCCTTCTCGGCCTTGGCGCGCAGCTCCTTGATCTTGAGCTCGCCGATCTTGTACGCCAGCGCCTGGCCCGGCCATGCGATGTAACGCTCGGCCTCGGCCACGGCGGTGGTGTCGCTGACGGCGGAGTTCTCCTTCATGTAGGCGATGACCTGATCGCGCGTCCAGCCCTTGCTGTGCAGGCCGGTGTCGGTGACCAGGCGAATCGCGCGCCACAGTTCGTTCTGCAGATAGCCGAAGTACGAGTACGGATCGGTGTACACGCCCAGGTCCTTGCCCAGCGACTCGGCGTACAGGCCCCAGCCTTCGGCGAACGCGCTCTGGATGCTCCAGCGGCGGAACGCCGGCAGGTCCTTGAGCTCGATCTGCAGCGCGATCTGGAAGTGATGGCCCGGGATCGCTTCATGCAGGTACAGATCTTCGGCGTCCCAGATCTTGCGCGAGGGCAGGTCGTAGGTGTTGACGTAGAAGATGCCCGGACGCGTGCCGTCCTCGCTCGGCGGATAGTACTGGCCGCCGGCCGCGGACTTGGCGCGGAACGGTTCCACCGGACGGATCTCGAACGGCGACTTGGGAATCAGCGAGAACTGCGTCGGGACCTTCTCGTTGATCTTCGCTTCCAGGCCGCGGTAGTACTTGAGCAGTTCCTCTTCGTTCTTGAACTCGAACTTCTTGTCGGACTGCACGTGCTTGAAGAATTCCTGCAGCGTGCCCTTGAAGCCGACCTCCGTCATCACCTTCTGCATCTCGCCGTGGATGCGCGCGACTTCGTCCAGGCCGATCTGGTGGATCTGCGCCGGCGTCAGGTCGGTGGTGGTGCTCTGCTTGGCGTTGAAGGCGTACCAGGCCTGGCCGTTGGGCAGCTTGTCCAGGCCGAAGGTGCCGCGCGTCTTGGGCATGTACTCGTCGTTGATGAAGGCGCGCAGCTTCTTGTACGCCGGCATCAGCTGCTCGGCGATCATCTTGCGGTAGGCGTCGGTCAGGCGCGTCTTGTCGGCGTCGCTGAAGTCCTTGGGCATGTTGGTGATCGGGCCCCAGAACAGCGACTTCTCCGGGTTGTCCGTGATGAGCGCATCGAGCTGCGGAACCACTTTCTCCATCAGCGCCTTGGGCTGCACCACGCCGGCGGCGATGCCCTGCTTCATGTTGGCGATCTCGGTGTCGAACAGCACCGGAATGCGCGCGCCGCGCGCCAGCCAGTTGTCGTAGTCCTGCACCGTCTTGAACGGCTGCGCGCCGCTGCCCGAACCGAACTGCACCGCCAGGCTCGCCGTGCTGTCCATCTGGTTCACCGGCGTCATCCACGACGGGAACTGGAAGGATTCGATCTGGTCCTTCGCGTCCTTGGTGAAGATCTCGTAGTTCAGCAGGTCCTGTCCGGCCAGGCCGTCCGACCCCACGCCTTCCACCTTGGCGAGCCAGTCCTCGAGGAATTTCTTCGACTCGTCGCGATACTGCTGCGAACCGAAATCGGGAAGTTCGGCGTTGTAGCGCGTGTCGCCGGTGAAGGTCGCCAGCACCGGGTTGCGCTTGAGGTAAGCGTCCCAGAACTCGGTGTACATCTTGTTGAGCTGGTCGGCCTTGGCCTGCGCGTTCTGGGTGGCGGCGGGCTTGTCGGTCGCGGCAGTTTCGGTGGTCGGTTTGGAGCAGCCGGCGATCGCGGCGGAGACGGCGAGGGCAAGCAGCAGCGGGCGGAGCTTCATGCGGTTCTCCTGGTGGATTCGACGTCCCTCCCGGTTGGGCGGGGGAGGGGTTGGGGTACGAGGGTAAATCGAAGCGGGCGCGTTGGGGTGGAACGCGGTCCCGGTTGCAGGGGCGGCACGCCAGATTCAGCGCGCCAGAATCAGCGTGCCGGTGTCAGGTGCCCTGCTTCTCGGCGATCCAGCGATCGATCTTGCCTTCGAGGATTTCCAGCGGCACCGAACCGTCTTTCAGCACTTCGGCGTGGAACTGGCGGATGTCGAACTTCGGGCCCAACGCCTTCTCGGCCTTCGCGCGCACCTGCTTGATCTTCAGCTCGCCCATCTTGTACGCCAGTGCCTGGCCGGGAATGGCCATGTAGCGTTCGGCTTCGGCGGTGGACTGGGTTTCGCTCTCGGCGGAGTTGTCGAGCATGTACTGGATGACCTGCTCGCGCGTCCAGCCCTTGCTGTGCAAACCGGTGTCGACGACCAGTCGGATCGCGCGCCACAACTCGTTCTGCAGGTAGCCGAAGTAGTTGTAGGGATCGCTGTATACGCCCAGGTCCTTGCCCAGCGATTCGGCATACAGGCCCCATCCTTCACTGAAAGCGATCTCGCTGCCGAAGCGGCGGAACTTCGGCAGGCCGGTCAACTCCTGCTGTAGCGCGAGCTGGAAGTGGTGTCCCGGAATCGCTTCATGCAGATACAGGTCTTCCGCGTCCCAGGTCTTGCGCGTGGGCAGATCGTAGGTGTTCACGTAGAAGACGCCCGGCCGGCTGCCGTCCTGGCTCGGCCGCATGTAGGAGCCGCCCGCCGCCGACTGCGCACGGAACGGTTCCACCGGACGGATCTCGAACGCCGCCTTCGGAATCAGCGAGAACTGCTCCGGGATCTTCTGGTTGATCTTGTCTTCCAGCCCGCGGTAGAACGCCAGCAGCGACGGCTCGTCGGCGAACGAGAAGCGCGGGTCGTTCTGCATGAACTTGAAGAAGTCATGCATCGAACCCTTGAAGCCCACGTGCTTCATCACGCCCTCGATCTGGCCGTGGATGCGCTTCACCTCGTCCAGCCCGATCTGGTGGATCTGCGCCGGCGTCAGGTCGGTGGTGGTCGAATTGCGCGCGTTGAACGCGTACCACGCCGCTCCGTTCGGCAACGCGTCCAGGCCCGAGGTCGTGCGCGTCTTCGGCAGGTAGTCGTTGGCGATGAAATCGCGCATTTCGCGGTACGCCGGCATCAGCTGCATTTCGATCAGCGTTTTGTACTGCGCGGTCAGACGCTGCTTGTCGGCGTCGCTGACGTCGGCGGGGAAGTTCTTGATCGGGCCCCAGAACAGGGTGTCCTCGGCCTTGTCCTTGATGAGCGCGTCCAGCTGCGGGATCACCTTCACCATCAGCGCGCGCGGCTGCACGACGCCGGACTTAATGCCCTCGCGGGAATTGGCGATGGCCTGGTCGAACACTACCGGCGCCTGCGCGGCGCGCTTGAGCCAGTTGTCGTAATCCTTCACCGTCTTGAAGGGCTGCGCGCCCGTGCCCGAACCCAGCTGCACGAAGGTTGCGGCGAAGTTGTAGAACTGGTTGACCGGCTGCTGCCAGGTCGGGAATTTCTCCGCTTCCAGCGAATCCTCGCGATCGCGCACGAAGATCTCGTAGCTCAGCAAGTCCTGCCCCGACAGCCCGGTTGCGCCGACGTCCTTCACCGCCTTGAGCCAGCGCGTGTTGAACTCGTGCATCTGCTGGCGGTACGGCGCGGACAGCGTGTTGGGCAGCTGGTCGTTGTAGCGGTTGTCGCCCTGGAACGTCGCCTGCAGCGGGTTGAGCTTGAGCAACTCGTCCCAGTACTGCTCGTACATCGCGTTCAGGCGGGTGGCCTTGGCATCCTGCGCGGCGGATGCGGCCGCCGGCGCCTGTGCGAACGCAGCGGAGGGCAGGGCGGTGGCGGCGCCCAGGACGAGGGCGATGGCGAGCGGCAAGCGAAGCGACGAGCACGCAGGATGCGGCATTTGGAAATCCGGGTTGACGGGCGACCCCGAAGGCTCGCCTGCCCACCCGAAGGCGGCATGGGCCGAAGGTCATGCGTGGGCGGGGCGAGGCTCCAGCCGCGCCTTCCGTCACGCCGCGGCCGCTTCTTCCCGTAATTGGTGCGCGCGTGCCTGGCCGAGGTAACGCGTGATCCCGGCGCGAACCAGGTAGATCAATGGAATCAGCGCGATCGCCGCCAGCATCTTGTAGGCGTAATTGACCGTGCTGACCGCAAGGAACAGCGAGGTCGGCCATTTCTGCGGACCCAGCACGAAGGCGATGTAGAGCACGACGAAGCTGTCCACCAGCTGCGACACGGCGGTGGAGCCGGTGGCGCGCAACCACACCCATTTTTCGCCGGTAATGCTGCGAATGCGGTGGAACACCGCCACGTCGATCAGCTGGCCGATCATGAAGGCGACCAGCGAGCCGGCGATGGTCCACATTCCCTGGCCGAACACCGCCGCGAATGCCGCCTGGTAGTCCGCCACGCCCTGCGACTGCGCGGCCTTCACCCACCAGTCCGCCGGTGCGATGGCGATCGCGGCGAAGGCGAACACGAAGCCGTACACGATCAATCCCGCGGCCAGCCACGAGATCATGCGCACGCCGCGTCGTCCGAAGAACTCGTTGATGACATCGGTCATCAGGAACACCACCGGCCACAGCAATGTGCCGGCGGTGAAGCTCAGCGAGCCAGTCTGGCCGAACAGGTTCCACTGCAGCGGGTCGATGCCCAGCGTGTCTTCCAGCGCGAAGATCTTCACGCCGATGAACTCCGCCAGCACGGCGTTCACGCAGAAGAACGCGGCGAGCACGATGAACAATCGCACCGAACGATCGTCGAGCGTGCGCGCGACGATGGACGTGGACACAGGTTCGCTCACGGTACGCATCTCCCCTTCGGCGCCGGGCAATGGCGCGGGCGTCGGCTCAGTGTTGCGGCTTGTCGTCCAGCGATGGCGGCGAGAACGGAATGGTGTCGGGCGCGACCGCGCCGCCGGAGATGATGAAGCTCATCGCCTGGTCCACGCTCCAGTCGGTCGGCGTGATCTTCTCCACCGGGACGATTTCCAGATAGCCCGAGGTCGGATTCGGCGTGGTCGGCACGTACACCGCGGCCAGTTCGCGACCGGTTCCGTGCTCGCGGATCACGCGCGTGACGAAGCCGATCGATTTCATTTCCTTGTGCGGGAAATCCACGAGCACCACGCGCTGCGTGCCGTCGGGCTTGGTCTGCAGGATGTCGAGCAACTGGCGCGCACTGCTGTACACGATGCTCGCCAGCGGAATGCGCCCGATCAGCGCCTCGAACCAGCGCAGCAGGCGCTGCCCCAGCACATAGCGCGCCATCACGCCGGAGAACAGGATCACCGCCAGCGTGGCCAGCAACGCCAGCACGGTGCGCACCCACTGGTCGTCCAGCCAGTGCAGGCGTGGAAAGGTCGTCGCCAGGTTCTGCAGCATCGGCGTGATGAACGGCTGGCTGATGTCCGACAGCATCACGAACACGAACTTGACCACGACCCAGGTCAGCCAGATCGGCAACAGGGTCAGCAGGCCGGTGAGGAAGAGCTTTTGCAGGCTCGGCTTGGGCGCAGCGGGCCGGTTCGGCGCGGCGGCGGGGGACTCGGGGAAGGTCATGGCGCGGATTGTAGAGGTGAGGCGGCCCGCTTGCGCGGGTGAGACGAGTCGTTTGCGCGGGTGAGTCGGGTCGTTTGCGCGGCATGCCGCGCGACCCGCCGAACGCCCGGCCATGGATGGCCGGGCCGGGCGATCCGGAGCCTATGCGTATCGCCATGGACGGCATCCGACGCGATCCGAAGATGGTTGCGGCATGCCGCGCGAC